>NZ_JH594532.1:0-517 GCF_000243035.1 Prevotella micans F0438 | reverse complement strand
ATAATGCTAACAATGGGAATGGATGCGCCTGGGGGCCGACAAATATGGCTGGAAACAATTCTGTGAAGAATCATGGTCCATCATCATACGATTCCGGATACAACCTGACATGGAGAGCTGCATCCAGTTACTATAATATTGTAAAAGCAAATTCAGGTTCTTTTCCGGCTTTCTACTATGCAGCACAATACTATCCGGGAGTAACAGTGACTGGTACCAATATTGGCAAATGGTTTTTGCCAGGGGGAAGAGATATCGACCCCGTTATGCGTAATCTTTACTGGGGTGCAGGTACTCCTGGTGAATATGGCACACATGTTTGGGGATATGGAGTTCCTTTAGATGACCGCTATAAAGCAAGTAGGTGGAACAGCTATTTGTGATAACAGCAAAGCACATTGGGTCGCAACAGAAGGAGCGAATGTTCATTGGGATCCAGCGCATCCAAGTGATTTTTGTAATGAGGCTAATTTCAGACAGTTTAGAGTTAACGGTATTTATTTCAGTTATACCACGA
>NZ_JH594531.1:0-724 GCF_000243035.1 Prevotella micans F0438 | reverse complement strand
TAATCGGCCTTTGGGCTGTTTTGCATACCATGAGAATAATCCTTTAAATATCACAATCAAAAATCATGAAATTATGAATCAAAATCAGCGATTCAGTCACGTATTCACAGCAGAAAATGCGAAGAAAACTGTCAGTAAACTAGGGGCCATTCTGGCTACCAAGAAGTTTTGGGTAGAACTTCTCATAATGACGTTGGGCATGTTTGTTGCCGCTATGGGAGTTTATTTTTTCTTGATTCCCAGTAAGCTCATTGTTGGTTCTATCACCGGCTTATCGCTAGTGGTTTCTAAACTACTTCCGTTCATTTCGGTAGGAACTATAATATTTGTTATCAATGCTATTTTGTTGATTCTGGCATTCTTACTCATTGGTAACGAATTCGGAGCAAAGACGGTCTACACGGCATTAATTCTCGGTCCGATGATTGACTTCCTGGGAACAGTTATTCCCATCAAGGAATCTATATTTGCCGTCCATGTAGCAGGACAAACGATAGCTAATCCATGGTTCGATTTGTTGTGTTTCGTTGTTGTTTTGAGTGCATCGCAAAGCATATTGTTCAGTATAAATGCCTCTACTGGCGGACTGGATATTATGGCTAAAATCATCAATAAATACACCGGTTTTCACCTCGGTTCGGCGGTTGCCATTGCGGGCGGTCTCATTTGCTGTACAGCCTTTGCAATCAACGACGTAGGACTGGTTATGATTGGACTTATTGGC
>NZ_JH594530.1:0-1013 GCF_000243035.1 Prevotella micans F0438 | reverse complement strand
GGAATTGAGCATGAATTGCATGGCTCGATATGCGCGGTCGCGTTCCTCGTCGAGCGCGATAAGTTCCCGTGTTCCCTCGAGTTTTGTGGGCTGATTTAGTGCTTCTTCCTCGTCTTTGATAGCCTTTTCGAGTGGTGGAAGAAGTGGTTTGATTTTGTCGATATTCGCCTCCTTGTTCATTATCAACACGTGTTCGGCGAAGTTGAGGTGCTCCATGTTTTGGAGCCGGTCTTTTCGGATTGTCTTGATTTCCATACTGATAAATGTTTATTTGCAGATTGCTCTGCGATTGATTAAAGATTATTTTTCTGGTTTTTGGTCTTTCGGCATCTGCCGATGGCATGCTTTTTTTATTTTTTGCTCTTCGGTGGGTGCCGAAGCGTCCTTTTTGAGTTTTTCCGGCTTTCGGCATCTGCCGAAGACGTGTTTTCCCGATTTTCACTCCGTCGGCAGGTGCCGAAGCTCTGTTTTTTGGATTTTCTCGTCTTCGGCATCTACCAAAGAGCTATTTTTCTGATTTTCGCTCCGTCGGTGGGTGCCGAAACGTTGTTTTTCTATTAGAAATATACGAATGGGCGGACAAGA
Organism: Prevotella micans F0438; assembly: GCF_000243035.1. Taxonomy (NCBI): domain Bacteria; kingdom Pseudomonadati; phylum Bacteroidota; class Bacteroidia; order Bacteroidales; family Prevotellaceae; genus Prevotella; species Prevotella micans. The sequence continues at coordinate 428 of NZ_JH594530.1, read as the reverse complement.
ACAGAGTTATTCTTCGTGGTATAACTGAAATAAATACCGTTAACTCTAAACTGTCTGAAATTAGCCTCATTACAAAAATCACTTGGATGCGCTGGATCCCAATGAACATTCGCTCCTTCTGTTGCGACCCAATGTGCTTTGCTGTTATCACAAATAGCTGTTCCACCTACTTGCTTTATAGCGGTCATCTAAAGGAACTCCATATCCCCAAACATGTGTGCCATATTCACCAGGAGTACCTGCACCCCAGTAAAGATTACGCATAACGGGGTCGATATCTCTTCCCCCTGGCAAAAACCATTTGCCAATATTGGTACCAGTCACTGTTACTCCCGGATAGTATTGTGCTGCATAGTAGAAAGCCGGAAAAAGAACCTGAATTTGCTTTTACAATATTATAGTAACTGGATGCAGCTCTCCATGTCAGG
>NZ_JH594529.1:0-1246 GCF_000243035.1 Prevotella micans F0438 | reverse complement strand
TTAAGTAATAAGTAGTAAACAATGAAACAAAGATATATCACCCCGCAGATTAAGGTTATCCAACTCTTGACCGACGACAATATCGCCCAATTTGTTGTGAGTTCGCACTCCGTAGGCGAGAACGAAGGACTGGCCAAGCCCGGCATCTTCGACGAAGACGAGGAAGGCGGAGCAGGCGAACAAACGATGGCTGATTACTCGCCTTGGGAGGACTAAGGAATAGACATTGGAAGTGCCGGAGGATTCCTATAAGGAAAGGTCAAGGACTCCTATAAGGAAAGGTCAAGGACTCCTATAAGGAAAGGTCGAGGACTCCTATAAGGAAAGGTCGAGGACTCTAAGTATCACTCCTACGATACCTTAAGTATCAATCCAAGAGGAGTCTAAGTATAGCTCTTTGAGGATGTTCGACAGGCGTACTTTCCCATTCACAATATAGAGGCAATCGTGTTCCCAGTGAGAAGCCTCGACCTTTCCCAATAGGAAGACCGATGGATTCTCAATAGGAAGACAAGACCTTTCCCAATGGGAATACAAAAGGGTTCCCAATAGGAACACAAAACCATCGCCAATGAGAAGAGGAAAGCATCGTCAACAGGAGGTCGAAACGCAACCCGGCGGCGTGGGCTATGCAGCACTAAAAGAAAGCAGTTAACGGGGCAAGGTCCGCCGTCGGAAGCCCCACAATATTCATTTAAACCGTTAAGAACATGATTGTATTTAAAGTAGTCGAGCGCGTGCTCGGCGTAGGCCCTCGCAAAGGGCAAAAGGCGTATGGGGCCGAACCCAAGGCTCCGCTCAAGTTCTCTCAGGAATGGCTCATCGACCGCATCGTTCGCGAAACGTCGTTGAGCGAGGGCGATGTTCGCAACGTTCTCATCACGCTGAAGAACATCATCAAAGAAGTGGTTACTCTGGGAGGTTCGCTCGACTTGGGCGACATCTTTTCGCTTCGCACCACGATACCCTCGAAGATGGAGGTGAAAGAGGAAGACGTATGTGCCACCTCGCTGAAACGTCCGCGAATACTGGTGCGCTGGAAGCAGCCCATCAGTGATGCTCTGAAGAAAATCGAAGTTGAGGTGGATAACCCCAAACGTAAGGAGAAAAAGGGTAGTTAAACGTCCCCGACCCCGGTCATCCCCAAAGCGCGGAGGAACCGAACAGTTCTATTCATGCAGGGGCGATTATGAAAGGGTGAAAAGATGCCGATGCCATACGAGCGGGCATGCTTTTCACCCTTTTT
>NZ_JH594528.1:0-1321 GCF_000243035.1 Prevotella micans F0438 | reverse complement strand
ACACACACACACACACACACACACACACACACACACACACACACACACACCAGACCTATTAATTAGCTTTTTCATACGCGCGCGCGAAGGGTGCCGTAAATCCATTATATACGGGGATTCCGGAAGGATTCTTCGTGCCGTTTTTCGTACCCTTTCCGCAACCGATATAAGAGAAAATAAGGAAAGATTTTACCGGCAAAACCCGTACGATTTCCGTACGGCGAATACTCCCATTTCAGTAAACAAAAACTCCCGCTCGGCCGATAGGCCGCATGTAGGGACAGACCCCGTGTCTGTCCGCCTCACTTCGGTTCGCAGAACCGAAGCAATATATTGGTCGAAATGTCCGAGCGATTGCGTATTTATTCCGGCCTTGCCCGATGGGTGCGGACAGACACGGGGTCTGTCCCTACACGTGCGGCCTATCGGCCGAATTGGCACAGGTGTCGGACAGCGAACCACCCCTTGGCATCGGTTGGGTGGCGGACCCTATCGGCCGAATTGGCATTGGCATTTTACAATTTCATCCGGCCCACTTCCGCCCTTGTCATCCACCTCATGACCCCTTTACCGATTAACGAAATAACAATGATTTTTTAATCACCAACACTTATTCATTATGAACAAAACATTCAAACGCGCCTACACCGCGCCATGGTGTAAGGCTATCGAAACAGAAATGGAACATGGCTTCCTCGCCGGCAGTCCGGCCGTTCAACCCGGCGGAGGCGGAGGAGGCGGAATTGTTGTCATTCCCGGAGGGGAAGACGGCGACGACACCGAAATCTCCGGAGCAAAGCAATCACAATGGGGCAACCTATGGGAAGATTAATCCCCAGCTCGGCAAACTCTGAAGTTATCGCTCATCCGACGAGCTCCGAAGCCCCCCGAAACACAAAGAGCAAAGAAACAAGTAAACAACTCAAAGACTGAAAGAAAAGATGAAACAGAAACATATTTATAATCTCGCAGTACTCCTCCTGACGAGCAGTGCAGCCTTTATTTCGTGCAGCGACAACGACCTCGACGGCCCCCAAACTGATGGCGACCGCGGCGCATCCGTAGTGTTCAACATTAAAGACATTCAGCAGGATAACATCGCCAAGGTCGACGCCGCCACCCGCGCCGGCATAGCCCCGACGCTTCTCTACACCCCCGGCTTAACACAAGAAGACCTGGCCCCGCGCCGATTGGAAGCTGTATCATCCGACGGTCTCGACGCCTGCTTAATCGAAACAACCGTTGAGGGCATCAACCCCACCAAGCCCGACCCGTCGACCCGCGCGAAAGTAGAAACGAGCATCGAGCACGATTTCACCAC
>NZ_JH594527.1:0-1636 GCF_000243035.1 Prevotella micans F0438 | reverse complement strand
CATTGGTAACGAATTCGGAGCAAAGACGGTCTACACGGCATTAATTCTCGGTCCGATGATTGACTTCCTGGGAACAGTTATTCCCATCAAGGAATCTATATTTGCCGTCCATGTAGCAGGACAAACGATAGCTAATCCATTGGTTCGATTTGTTGTGTTTCGTTGTTGTTTTGAGTGCATCGCAAAGCATATTGTTCAGTATAAATGCCTCTACTGGCGGACTGGATATTATGGCTAAAATCATCAATAAATACACCGGTTTTCACCTCGGTTCGGCGGTTGCCATTGCGGGCGGTCTCATTTGCTGTACAGCCTTTGCAATCAACGACGTAGGACTGGTTATGATTGGACTTATTGGCACATGGCTCAACGGAATGAGACCTCTGCAAAACTCCTCCTATAATTTGTCTTTCTTAAATATTTTTTGTACCTTTATGGTATGAAACAAAAGTTATCCTCTCCAAGTTTTGCTGACCTATTCCTTGGGCAAAGAAAGGTCAAGCAGACATTCTTTTCACAAATAAACACAGTCATTGATTGGGCACCTATTCGTGCTATAATAGAAGTGGCTTATACAAAAGGCTATAAGTCTACCGGCCGGCCCGGCTATGACAGCCTTGTTTTATTCAAGATTGAATTACTCCGCACCTGGTATGGTCTGAGTGACGGAGAAGTTGAAGAACAGGTTAACGACCGCCTGTCTTTTAGTCGCTTTGCAGGTCTTGGCATGGAAGATATCGTCCCTGACAGTACTACCGTGTGCCGTTTTCGCAACATTCTTGTTGAAGCGGATTTGTATGATACGCTTCTTGAGGAGTTTAATCGGCAATTGGAAGCTAAAGGAATCATTGTAAAGCGTGGCGCCATTATTGATGCCAGCATTACGAATACGCCCCGTCGTCCCCGCGGAGGTAAGAGCTATGAGGTCGTTGAGGATAGAAAAGAGGATGAGAACATAGAGGCTTCGGAGAAAGCCATGCTCAAAGAAGTTGTCAAGCCTAACGTAGACACAGAAGCCCGTTGGGTAAAGAAGATGGGAAAACTCCACTTCGGTTACAAGCGTCACACGGTAACGGATGAAAACGGATTGGTGCTTGCCGAGGAAACGACAGCTGCCAATGAAAGTGATATGAAACACTTAGAAACACCCCTCAAGAAAGCTAAATTGCCACGAAAGGCACTTGTCTATGCCGATAAAGGATATGACTCGATGGAGAACAAAGAAACCCTCAAACGTATGAAACTCAAAAGTCGTATCATGCATAAGAGAACAAGAGGACATGAAATTACCAAAAGGCAGCAGCGTATCAACGTTGCGATAAGTAAGACACGCTACAAAGTAGAACGTACCTTTGGTTCTATGCATAGATGGTTTGGTGCAGGAATAGCAAGATATGTTGGACTTTCAAAAACACATGCGCAGCATATTATGGAATCCATTGCCTACAACTTATACCGAACACCTGGGATTATTGTGTCAAATTCTATCAGATAATATGAAAAAACACTGATAAAAGATTGTTATCTACTCAAAAATAACCTCCAACGGTATCTTTTGATCAAAAATATTTATTCTTCTAAGAGTGTATGGGTGAGAGTTGAGAGGATGGTAGGTTTTGCAGAGGTCTCGGAATGA
>NZ_JH594526.1:0-2142 GCF_000243035.1 Prevotella micans F0438 | reverse complement strand
CACAAATAGCTGTTCCACCTACTTGCTTTATAGCGTCATCTAAAGGAACTCCATATCCCCAAACATGTGTGCCATATTCACCAGGAGTACCTGCACCCCAGTAAAGATTACGCATAACGGGGTCGATATCTCTTCCTCCTGGCAAAAACCATTTGCCAATATTGGTACCAGTCACTGTTACTCCCGGATAGTATTGTGCTGCATAGTAGAAAGCCGGAAAAGAACCTGAATTTGCTTTTACAATATTATAGTAACTGGATGCAGCTCTCCATGTCAGGTTATATCCGGAATCGTATGATGATGGACCATGATTCTTCACAGATTTGTTTCCAGCCATATTTGTCGGCCCCCAGGCGCATCCATTCCCATTGTTAGCATTATGTAATGCCATGGCTAATCCTGAATTTGGTGTGCCGTTGTTTTCTTTTACAACTACTCCAATGGGTGTTTTACCGGGATTGGCACTTAATGTTCCCCAGGTGCCATCACTGAACAGATAGCTAAATTTGGGTTTTAGCTTAATCTTGACTAAATACGATTTTCCCTGCTGCATTGATAGCGTTGCATTCAGTTTGGGAATATCGCCCGTTATGGGCTTCCAAAACACGGTGCCGGCATTGAAAGTGAGCTTTAACTTGGAACCTTCGGTTGAAGGCAGGAAGTAATGATAGTTGGAAGTTGAGGTATAGGCAAATGTTTGTCCACCATTCGAAGCGGTGTAAAGGGCCTCCGTACTTGCCGGCGAGTTGCTGACCTGGGGTGTCATTGTACCTTGTGTATAGGTTTGAGTTTGAGTTACAGGATTATTTGTCATGCTCACGGGAATACTGCTTGCAGCAACTAGGGAGAGTGTAGCAGTGATATTATTCGGAATATGTTTCTGACAGAGAAATCGTGTACGCAGGCGAGCGCCGACGTGCTTCATTTCGAAAGCGATTTGCTGCTTTTTTGCTTGAGTGATTGTCGCAGTAGTTCTACCGATATAAGCATTGCCGACATTGTCTATTGAAACGGTGAGTTCTTCGCCGGAGGAGGACGGAGTTACATCGTCGTTGAAAGCAACGAAATCGTAAGTTTGACCTTGTTCCAATATTAGGTCTTGAGGAGAATTGGAATCGGCAGTGAACTTCGTGCCGTTGAACGTGCCTTTTATCTCGCCTTTCTTCACGCTGCCCTGATAGGCGCGGATGGTGTAGTGCTTGTTCGTGATGGCGCGGGTTTTATTCACGGCTGTGTCGGGGTCGGTTTCAACGCTCACTTCGGCCTCACAATCGCCAAGATTTATTGTCTCCGTATGGGGTACAGCACGAGTTAGGTCTTGGTCGGTTTCGTAGTTCTGCTCTTCGAAGCTGAATGTTATGCCCTGCTCTTGAGAGGGGTCGGGCGTGTTGTTCTCGTTGCCGCACGATGAGGCCAGAAAGCCGGCAAGCGCGGCGAGAATCATAATCTTTGAGTTTGTCTTCATTTTGCGTTTTGTTTTTGGATGTTGTTTACTCGAATTCATATTCGCCGCCGTCGACGTCCTCATCCGGGTCGTAGTCTTTCTCGTTCGAGCCGCCAGGGTTGGGACTTACGGATGTACAAAAGAATAATTCGTTCTCGAGTTCGATTGCCTCAATCTTAGGAGGCTCATAGAAATGCTTTCTGTTCATAATGATACTTGTTATTTCGTTATCGCTTTATTTATCGTCGTGGCAAGGGGTGAGGAGAGAGGGGTGCTCGGGCGCCAGCCCGCATGTAGGGACAGACCCCGTGTCTGTCCGCCCCGTCCTTTTGACGGACGGGATAAACATATTATCCAAGTAAGACTCGAGCGATTGTGCATGTATTAGGCCTAGGGGCCGGCGGACAGACACGGGGTCTGTCCCTACATGCGGCCTATCGGCCGAGCGGGAGTTTATGTTTACGGAAATGGGAGTATTCGCCGCACGATTTTCGTGCAGGTTTTGCAGATAAAATCTTTCCTTATTTTCTCTTATATCGGTTGCCGAGAGGGTACGAAAAACATAACACCAGAGATGGCTATACCCCTTGTGTTTCCTTAGGTTTGCGTAACTTCCTCGCGCGCGTAAAAATAAGTTAGGTGAGGCTAGATGCCTGTGTGTGTGTGTGTGTGTGTGTGTGTGTGTGTGTGTTAGCTAC
>NZ_JH594525.1:0-2387 GCF_000243035.1 Prevotella micans F0438 | reverse complement strand
AACACACACACACACACACACACACACACACACACACACACAGGCCAGACCTATTAATTAGCTTTTTCATACGCGCGCGCGAAGCGTGCCGTAAATCCATTATACACGGGGATTCCGGAAGGATTCTCCGTGCCGTTTTTCGTACCCTTTCCGCAACCGATATAAGAGAAAATAAGGAAAGATTTTATCCTCGCCCGACGGGTGCGGACAGACACGGGGTCTGTCCCTACACGTGCGGCCTTTCGGCCGAATTGGCATTGGCATTTTACAATTTCATCCGGCCCACTTCCGCCCTTGTCATCCACCTCATGACCCCTTTACCGATTAACGAAATAACAATGATTTTTTAATCACCAACACTTATTCATTATGAACAAAACATTCAAACGCGCCTACACCGCGCCATGGTGTAAGGCTATCGAAACAGAAATGGAACTTGGCTTCCTCGCCGGCAGTCCGGCCGTTCAGCCCGGTGGTGGCGGAGGAGGCGGAATTGTAGTCATTCCCGGAGGGGAAGACGGCGACGACACCGAAATCTCCGGAGCAAAGCAATCACAATGGGGCAACCTATGGGAAGATTAATCCCCAGCTCGGCAAACTCTGAAGTTCTAGCTCATCCGACGAGCTCCGAAGCCCCCCGAAACACAAAGAGCAAAGAAACAAGTAAACAACTCAAAGACTGAAAGAAAAGATGAAACAGAAACACATTTATAATCTCGCAGCGCTCCTCCTTGCGAGCAGTGCAGCCTTTATTTCGTGCAGCGACAACGACCTCGACGGCCCCCAAACTGATGGCGACCGCGGCGCATCCGTAGTGTTCAACATTAAAGACATTCAGCAGGATAACATCGCCAAGGTCGACGCCGCCACCCGCGCCGGCATAGCCCCGACGCTTCTCTACACCCCCGGCTTAACACAAGAAGACCTGGCCCCGCGCCGATTGGAAGCTGTATCATCCGACGGTCTCGACGCCTGCTTAATCGAAACAACCGTTGAGGGCATCAACCCCACCAAGCCCGACCCGTCGACCCGCGCGAAAGTAGAAACGAGCATCGAGCACGATTTCACCACCCTCGGCTATCGCGGCGAAACTGCCGGCACAATAAGCGACAAGCCCGAATGGTTCTACAGTAAGAAGACCAAGAAGAACGGCGAGCTCTACGAAACCCACTTCTGGAGCTGGGGCAAGCCCTACGGTCGCTTTTACGCTATCTATCCCGAAGCAACTGCAGCAAACAAAATCACCCTTTCACCTGCAACCCATCAAGGCACCCCCTACCTCGACTTTGAAGTGGAAGAGGAAGTGAAAGACCAGCACGACCTCATGACCGCCTGCTCCGGTGAAGTACACTATTCAATCAAAAACACCGCCCCAACGACAAACCTTGAGTTCCGCCACGCCCTAACAGCCGTAAAGTTTGCCGTGGGACAAAACCTGTCCTGGAATAAAGCTATAGACCGTGTAGAACTCCGTGGCGCGATGAGTAAAGGCAAATACATTCTCTCCGACCAGCTCGACGGTACCGGCGCCCAATGGGATGCTACGAGTCTATCGGTTCCTAAAAACTTCAAACTTCGAATAAACGCCCCAGGTGTAAGTACGAGCGAAGACCCCAATACCCTAATCATAGGTAAGTCAACCGACAACTTTACATTCTACATGATACCCCAGGAACTCACAGGTAAGAACATAAAAGCCTACTTCCATTTCACAGATGGTTCAGCCCTCACCATACCCCTCACCGGCAGATGGAAAGCAGGTACTACCAAAACCTACAAACTCTCTCATAAAAACAGCAACTGGAGTTATGTTCTTACCGCAACTCCTACAATAACGGCCAACTACGACCAAACCCAAACTATAACCTACAGCATCACTAGTTATCGCGAATCAGGCGGAACGAAGAAACCCGTTAAATGGGAAGTTGTAGGCTATGATGCCGATGGCGACGGCAATTTCACCATGGGTGAAAAGCCAGCCTGGGTAACCTCTCTAAGCAAAGAAAATGGCGATGGCGGCACGGTTGCCGAAACAGGTACTGCAACGGTGACTAAAGACGTAACCGACCTTCTGGCCAAGCGTAATAAAGACATGAAAGAAGCCACTCCACGCGGCACCTCAAGTAATTATTACGACCTGTCGACCCACAAGCTCGACGGTACAGTTATTCCCCGCAGCACCGCCAACTGTTACGTAATCTCTGCCCCCGGATTCTACAAGATTCCTCTCGTTTACGGTAATGCCATAAAGAACGGAAACAAGAACGAGAGTTCTTATAAGACCTCCAACACCGGCACATATATCTTGCAGAACTTCAAAGACCATCTAGGCAACGATATTAATGACCCATGGATTGAAAAGACCAACAGCGGGGCAAACAGCGGAG
>NZ_JH594524.1:4170-6417 GCF_000243035.1 Prevotella micans F0438 | reverse complement strand
CAGTTTTTCTTTTTCTTGATTTATATCAATATTCTATTTTGTAATCTTTATCAGGTTCATTTTTTTGTTTTATTTTTTTGTTTATTTCTTTTTGCGTTTTTATCTTTGCACTCGCTTTTCCGCTTAACGGCGGTGTTTTTTTTTTGAGACAGAGCAGTGTTCTTTGATTAGTTTTTAAGATATAGACAGAGAAGTAGTACAAGTTACATTTGGCATTATTGCCAGGTGTATAAAAAGAGTCAAACCGTTGATTTATCTATATTTTTATAGATATGAGTTTTTTATACTTCTAATATTTTTGGATATTCGTTCTAAGACAGGCAGATTTTAGGGTACATGATTATATATATATTATGTACTTTATTCATTTAGATATTTTACAATGGAGAGTTTGATCCTGGCTCAGGATGAACGCTAGCTACAGGCTTAACACATGCAAGTCGAGGGGCAGCATAATTATTGCTTGCAATAATTGATGGCGACCGGCGCACGGGTGAGTATCGCGTATCCAACTTTCCCATAACTAGGGGATAATCCGTCGAAAGGCGGTCTAATACTCTATGTTGTCTATTTATGGCCTCATATTTAGACGAAAGATTTATCGGTTATGGTTAGGGATGCGTCCGATTAGGTAGTAGGCGGGGTAATAGCCCACCTAGCCTACGATCGGTAGGGGTTCTGCGAGGAAGGTCCCCCACATTGGAACTGAGACACGGTCCAAACTCCTACGGGAGGCAGCAGTGAGGAATATTGGTCAATGGACGCGAGTCTGAACCAGCCAAGTAGCGTGCAGGATGACGGCCCTATGGGTTGTAAACTGCTTTTATGCGGGAATAAAGTGATTTACGTGTATATCATTGCATGTACCGCATGAATAAGGACCGGCTAATTCCGTGCCAGCAGCCGCGGTAATACGGAAGGTTCGGGCGTTATCCGGATTTATTGGGTTTAAAGGGAGCGTAGGCTGAATATTAAGCGTGTTGTGAAATGTAGTTGCTCAACATCTGCACTGCAGCGCGAACTGGTATTCTTGAGTGTGCGCGACGTAGGCGGAATTCGTGGTGTAGCGGTGAAATGCTTAGATATCACGAAGAACTCCGATTGCGAAGGCAGCTTACGAGAGCACAACTGACGCTTAAGCTCGAAGGTGCGGGTATCGAACAGGATTAGATACCCTGGTAGTCCGCACAGTAAACGATGGATGCCCGCTATTGGACTTTTAGTTCAGTGGCTAAGCGAAAGCGTTAAGCATCCCACCTGGGGAGTACGCCGGCAACGGTGAAACTCAAAGGAATTGACGGGGGCCCGCACAAGCGGAGGAACATGTGGTTTAATTCGATGATACGCGAGGAACCTTACCCGGGCTTGAACTGCCGGTGAACGATACAGAGATGTTGAGGCCCTTCGGGGCGCCGGTGGAGGTGCTGCATGGTTGTCGTCAGCTCGTGCCGTGAGGTGTCGGCTTAAGTGCCATAACGAGCGCAACCCCATTTTCTAGTTGCCATCGGGTAATGCCGGGCACTCTGGAGATACTGCCACCGTAAGGTGTGAGGAAGGTTGGGATGACGTCAAATCAGCACGGCCCTTACGTCCGGGGCTACACACGTGTTACAATGGCGCATACAGAGTGTCGGTTGTATGTAAATGCAATCCAATCTTGAAAGTGCGTCTCAGTTCGGACTGGGGTCTGCAACCCGACCCCACGAAGCTGGATTCGCTAGTAATCGCGCATCAGCCATGGCGCGGTGAATACGTTCCCGGGCCTTGTACACACCGCCCGTCAAGCCATGAAAGCCGGGGGTGCCTGAAGTCCGTGACCGCAAGGGTCGGCCTAGGGCAAAACCGGTGATTGGGGCTAAGTCGTAACAAGGTAGCCGTACCGGAAGGTGCGGCTGGAACACCTCCTTTCTGGAGAGAAAGTTTATCCTATTTCGATATTGGTGGTAATAGAGCTTATTTGTATTTGAATTATATGTTCAGATATGATATTAATGGTTATGTCTCTTTCTTGTACTTACCGATCTGTTTAAAATAATCGAATATAGATAGAAGTCCATTAGCAGACTTTATGACTCTAGTCCTATAGCTCAGTTGGTTAGAGCGCCACACTGATAATGTGGAGGTCGGCAGTTCAAGTCTGCCTGGGACTACACATTTTTAGAGACAATGCTAATATTTACATTCTACCTACTATTATTAAGGGGGATTAGCTCAGTTGGCTAGAGCACCTGCTTTGCAAGCAGGGGG
>NZ_JH594524.1:2500-4061 GCF_000243035.1 Prevotella micans F0438 | reverse complement strand
CGGTTGTATGTAAATGCAATCCAATCTTGAAAGTGCGTCTCAGTTCGGACTGGGGTCTGCAACCCGACCCCACGAAGCTGGATTCGCTAGTAATCGCGCATCAGCCATGGCGCGGTGAATACGTTCCCGGGCCTTGTACACACCGCCCGTCAAGCCATGAAAGCCGGGGGTGCCTGAAGTCCGTGACCGCAAGGGTCGGCCTAGGGCAAAACCGGTGATTGGGGCTAAGTCGTAACAAGGTAGCCGTACCGGAAGGTGCGGCTGGAACACCTCCTTTCTGGAGAGAAAGTTTATCCTATTTCGATATTGGTGGTAATAGAGCTTATTTGTATTTGAATTATATGTTCAGATATGATATTAATGGTTATGTCTCTTTCTTGTACTTACCGATCTGTTTACTTTAGGAGTTTTAAGAGGCTGAGACCTGTTCTCTATTTGAATTAGGGGGATTAGCTCAGTTGGCTAGAGCGCTTGCATGGCATGCAAGAGGTCAACGGTTCGAATCCGTTATTCTCCACATTGAGTTATGATATTGACTATTTATAATTTTATTATTTATTGTTTGATATTATTTATCTCTTCGTTCTTTGACATATTGACACAAGCAAGATAGCAATAGATAGATTTCCCAGAATGATATTTCGTTGCATCCAAGGTTCCATTTTATGGTAATTTTTTGATGCGATGTTATTATTTATATTCTGAAAGTCTGAGTATTCGTTTTTATATCTTTTAGGTATAGGAATATATGAAAGTAATTAAGGGCGTATGGTGGATGCCTAGGCTCACAGAGGCGATGAAGGACGTGATAAGCTGCGATAAGCCACGGTAAGGTGCAAATATCCTTTGACCCGTGGATTTCCGAATGGGACAACCCGGCCGTTTTTTAGCGGTCATCGTTATATATTTATAACGAGGCAAACCGAGGGAACTGAAACATCTTAGTACCTCGAGGAGAAGAAAATAATTTAATGATTCCCCCAGTAGTGGCGAGCGACCGGGGATTAGCCCAAACCTATCATGTATTTATTGCATGTTAGGGGTTGTAGGACCGCGTGATTGCACTTTAAGCGTTAGAAGAATCGTTTTGGAAAGACGAATCATAGAGGGTGATAATCCCGTATTCGAAATCGCGCAAAGGCATAGCGGTATCCTGAGTAACGCGGAACACGTGTAATTCTGCGCGAATCTGCCGGGCCCATCCGGTAAGGCTAAATACTCCTGTGAGACCGATAGTGAACAAGTACCGTGAGGGAAAGGTGAAAAGTACCCCAATGAGGGGAGTGAAATAGTTCCTGAAACCATTCGCCTACAAGCGGTCGGAGCATATTTTATATGTGACGGCGTGCCTTTTGCATAATGAACCTACGAGTTACCGTGTCTGGCAAGGTTTAGGAGTTAAGCTCCGTAGCCATAGTGAAAGCGAGCCTTAATAGGGCGTTAAGTCAGATGAGGTAGACGCGAAACCAAGTGATCTACACTTGCCCAGGTTGAAGTCCGGGTAACACCTGATGGAGGACCGCACGGATAAGCGTTGAAAAGCTTCCCGATGAGGTGAGTG
>NZ_JH594523.1:454114-542582 GCF_000243035.1 Prevotella micans F0438 | reverse complement strand
GTGTTAAGCCTGTAGCTAGCGTTCATCCTGAGCCAGGATCAAACTCTCCATTGTAAAATATCTAAATGAATAAAGTACATAATATATATATAATCATGTACCCTAAAATCTGCCTGTCTTAGAACGAATATCCAAAAATATTAGAAGTATAAAAAACTCATATCTATAAAAATATAGATAAATCAACGGTTTGACTCTTTTTATACACCTGGCAATAATGCCAAATGTAACTTGTACTACTTCTCTGTCTATATCTTAAAAACTAATCAAAGAACACTGCTCTGTCTCAAAAAAAAACACCGCCGTTAAGCGGAAAAGCGAGTGCAAAGATAAAAACGCAAAAAGAAATAAACAAAAAAATAAAACAAAAAAATGAACCTGATAAAGATTACAAAATAGAATATTGATATAAATCAAGAAAAAGAAAAACTGAAAAAGAGAAATATTTTATTCTAATACATACCAGTAAGTATACATACGGTTAAACATACAGCTAGGCTAAATACGCAAACACTGCTAACTTAGAAAAAATACTTGATGGATACGATGGAGATTTAAAATAACTTAATAATACAGATTATAAAACCAGACATAATTGAAAATTTTGCTTACATTTGGCAAACAATAATCAATCTCATATCAATTTATTATCTATGAAGAAATTATACTTTCTTTTGGCTATAGCTCTAATGAGCCTTCATGCCAATGCTCAAATTCTTCTAGACGAAGATTTTGAAACTGCGAGTACTAATACCTATTCAACTCCAATTGCTAATGGGAGCGGGTGGACTACAGTGAATAGTTATAATGGTTCTACCATGAAATATAATTGGACGAACTATTATAATGAAAAAGGTACTCTGAGTGGAAAACATGTTGCGTCGTGCGATGGTGCAATGTTTCCAAGCGATGCCGCCGGACACGGTCCTAGAGAAGAGATTCTTATTTCGCCCGAGCTTAATCTAGACAACACCTATCAATTAAGTTTCGATTGGAAAGTGAGCCCGATGGCATTTCAATCGAAAACGCTCTATGATCTGCAGGTAAGAATCGTTGAAAATAACGATATTAAAAACGCTGAAACTATTTTCTCAATTCATAATGAGGAGGATTTACGAGCTAGTGGAGTTTTAGTTTATCCAATTACGAACTGGGACCCGTTCACTAGCCAAATCGATTTGAGTGAATGGCAGGGTAAGCGGATTAAGATTGCATTTGTTTATAAAATGCTCACGACCGAAGCGAACGTAGTTTTCCTGGATAATGTGAAGGTTAAGCAGTATACTCCTCCAACACAACCAATACCGGAAGTGTCACTCAATCGATATGATTTCGGACAAGTTTATGTAGGTGAGAAATTCTATTCGGAAAAGATCAAATTAACCAATAAAGGACTCAATGGACTAAAAATCCTAAGCGTAGATCTGCCACAGGGGGTAGTAATGACCATCGATCCGTCGACGGTGAACCTAAATAAATATGAAAATGTTGAGTTTCAATTATCTTATAAGGCTTCATTAACCAGTCCAAGCACAGGTTCGGCTGTTCTGCACACCAACGGTGGCTATGTAACTATTGCCTTGATTGCCAACAAAACGGTGGTTCCGCAAGGTATGACCGAAGAAACTTTCGAGCAATTCTTCCCTCCGGCTGGATGGACAAACAAGGGTTGGGAATGGAATGGATTCGCACTCGAGGGTGACCACACGGCTTATGCCACGGCGTCGATGACCGACATTTATCTCACATCACCAAGACTGGATCTTTCGCACGGCGGAAAGCTTATATTCGAATACTACAACCAGTTTACAAGTAATGACGGAGGAACATATCAGAACAACGATGTGAGTATAGAACTTTCGACAGATGGCGGAGTAACATGGCAGCAAAAATGGCTGTTCGATTATACTAAGGGCGACCATCGTGAGATGGTAACGGTTGATTTGGGTACTGGAACCAATAATTCGTTTGTGAGATGGAAAAATACAGCTGTGAAATACGATAGCGAAACAGGTGTTGAGGAGTTTTCAAACTTCTATCTAGACCGCGTATTCTTACCGAATGTGTATGGTGCTAACGGTCTTCCCGGTATATCTGGGCTCATTGCGCCTGCCGACAGTTTGAAGGATGTTTACGGCAAGGATATCATCTTAAAATGGAGCCCGGCACAATTTGCAACTGGCTACAAGGTGTATGTTGGCACGACCGAAGCGGCCACCGAGCTAGTGAATGCACAGGATGTGGGTAATGCACTCACCTACACCATTCCGACCACCGATTATGAAACATTCTACTACTGGAAAATCGTTCCATACAACACTATGGGTAATGCACAAAACGTTCCCATTTGGCATTTCACAACGCAGAAAGATGCTTCAACAGGTAACTATCCTTATACGGAGGATTTCTCATCAGCTAGATTCCCCGACGGATGGTCAAGTGAACCGTCGCCAACCTACAATCGTAAATGGACCATCAATGAATTTGGTGGAAATGCAAAGCCATGTCTCTATTCTTCATGGCTCGCAACGGGTGAGCGGTCTTCTGTTACCACACAGGAATTCAAACTGCCCGAGGGTAAGGCTATGGAAATCAGTTTCGACTGGAGCGATGGTCATCCAACGAGCATTCTCAAAGATGAAACGGGCATAGCCAAAAAGAAAAATGTTTCTCCAAACAATGGAATAAGCAAGATAGGGTTCGATATCTATGTTGATGGTCAGTGGAACGAACTGGCCTATATCTCACAAGAAGGTGAAACGAGATATTGGATAAACGAGACGGTGAATCTTGCTGCCTACGCTGGTAAAACCGTGAAGTTCCGCTGGACTCACTATGGTTTCAATTCCAACAAAGACCACGGCGGTGCGATTGACAATATTGTAATAGAAGAAGTGATGGCCGACAAAGCTACGTTCAATAAGCCTGAATGGAATGCCGGAAAGGTGAACTGTAACATGGCTCTCAACTCGGGCGAACAGTTCACGCTCATCAACAAAGGCACCAGTAATCTCAAGATTAAGAGTGCAGCATTCGCCACTCAGAACTTCTCTACGACATTGTTGGCAGGTGACGAGATTCCCAGCGGCAGCGGCAAACAGTTCTCATTACAATTCAATGCTCATGAAAGCAATGCCGAGGTAATTGATGCTCTAGTTGTCGAGTTCGAAAGCGGTCTAAAGGTGAGTCTACCCGTGAAAGGACACGCTCTTGCAAGAGATGCTTTCTATTATTCATTCGAGAAAAATCCACTCGACCGCAATTGGGAAAGCGATTTCACAATGATTGATGCCGACCAGGCCATTTCTTACGCTTTCGGAACATGGTGGATTAAGTTCGAAAAGAGCGGACAGCCATTCGCCTTCGCCGTAGGTTATGACTCGCAGATGAACGGAATTATGAGTCCTGTTTCTGGCGACGCCGCTCTTGTAGCAGCATCTCCTGCCGCCGCAACAGGCGTTTCGCAGGCAAACAACTGGATTATAAGCCGGCAACTCACTGCACAGAACGGAGCCTCGTTCAGCTTCTATGCTCGCAACTGGGAGTCTAACCAAAGCGTTGTTCCCGCTCCGAAGCATCAAGTTACGGTACTGGTTAGCGAAACCAGCAATACCGACATGAGTACGTTCACCGAAGTGTTGCCCAAGCAAGAAATTCCATTCCTCGACGGAAACAACTGGCAACATTACACTGTCGACCTCTCCGCCTATGCCGGTAAGAACATCTATGTTGCCCTACGCCACAGTACCGACCAAACGAGCAACGTAGCCTTCTTCGACGACTTCATGCTTGAGCACTTCATACCGTCGCCCACCGGAATAACAAACGTTGAAACCATTGCCGACGATGCCGAGCTCACCGTCTATACTCCTGCCGGAACCATGATTCGCCGCAGCACCGGAAGAGCAACTCTCAAGTCGCTCCCCAAGGGCATATATATAATAAAGGTGAATCAAGCCGGAAAGACAACGACTTTGCGAATTACACAAAGGTAAAAATGATTGTATTCTGGACTTCCGAAACTCAACGACTGCTACCAGGCCCGGTAGCAGTCGGTTTCGGACCTTTTCAGCATAAAGAATAAGCCAAAATACGATGTATTCCCAGCTCCAATCTCTTTTGCAATTGTAGGAAGATATTCTGCCGAGCATTGAATCACGTGTAAAACATCGGCAGATTGTCTGCCGAGCACTTGCACACAGTGTAAGTCGAAAAAATAATCTCTGCCGAGCATTGCACGCGATGTAAAATGAAAAAATAGTCTCTGCCGAGTACTTACACGCAGTGTAAATCGAAAAAATAGTCTCTGCTGAACACTTGCACGCGGTGTAAGTCGAGAAAATAGTCTCTGCCGAGCATCGCACGCAGTGTAAAATGAAAAAATAGTCTCTGCCGAGTACTTACACGCAGTGTAAATCGAAAAATAGTCTCTGCCGAGCATCGCACGCGGTGTAAAATGAAAAAATAGTCTCTGCCGAGTACTTACATGCAGTGTAAATCGAAAAATAGTCTCTGCCGAGCATCGCAAAAGCAATGAAGAGCGAAATCACAAAAAATTCCACCCGTTTGATTAAACTGAAAACACCTATTGATTATGAATAAAAACATCCTCATCGCAATCCTAATCCCGCTGCTCAATCTGACAGCAAACGCACAGCAACGCGACAAGACACTCACCATAGAAGTGGTGGCCAACACACACGAAAATCTCGAAGGACAAGAAGTAACGCTAACGCAAACCGACTACTCACTGACCTACGAACCCGTTCTGCTCAACAGCGCCGGACAATGCTCGGTGAAAGTCTATCCGGGCAATCATAGCATAAAAATCGAACGCCCGAGATTCAAAACCGTCGAGCATAACATAAACATCGACCACGACAAACAAATAACACTACTGCTCAACGAAGCCGCACAAACCCCGTTCGGACTCACAGCAGCTTTCAACCACAATGTCTACACCGGCATAAACTCCGTCATCCTAGATTGGAACAAAGAAACACCAGCCTTCACAGACGATTTCGAATCCTACACACCCTTCGCAATAACATTCGGCAATTGGACCGGAATCGACGAAGACCACCTTGCCACCATCTCCCTAAAAGGCAACTATCCCAACCGAGGAACAATGCAATACGCACAAATAATGAACCCCATGGCAGTTGAACCATCCTGGTGGAACGACTATCCAGTGCTGCGACCACACAGCGGCAAACAATACGTCGGATTCGTGCGCACTAGCAGCGGAGCAGCCAATAACGACTGGCTCATCTCGCCCACCATCACACCCGGAAAAGGCAACAGCCTCATCTTCCAAGCCAAGGCCGGCGATAAGTATAAAGAGAAATTCATGGTCTACGCAACAACCAAAATCAACAACCCAATGCCAAACGACTTCGTGCGACTCGACAAAGGCAACTACGAAACCGTAGACCACAAAACATGGCAACAATTCAGCTACGACCTAACCGAATACGAAGGACAGCCTATCAAATTCGCAATACGCTACATCAGCGAACACAACAACGGCGGAGCATTCATGCTCATGGTCGACGACATATTCGTAGGACAACCCTTCCGACCCCACCAAAACAATCAGGCAAAACGAATAAACAACCAATCACCCGAAAACCCAAACGAATATTTCGAAATTTATAAAAACGATGCACTCGTGGGAACAACCCAAGCCTACAAATTCGAAGTAGAAAATGTGACACCCGGCAACTACCGATTCGGCGTGAAAGCCAAATATAAAGTTGCAGAGAGCGACACGGCAACGGTCGACATCGCCATACCGGCCGAAAACTATGCACAACTAAAACTCAAAGTAACAGCCGACAGTAAACTCACGGCCGACAATCAGACAATAACCGTCGCCAGCAACGCAACCGGCCAGCAATACCCCGTCACCGTTGTCGGCGGAGAGGCCGAAATGAAATCGCTCCCGAAAGAGAAATACTTCGTCAGCACCGAAGAAGGCGCATTCAATGCCGTTAGCCAACTCATCGATGTTCAGAAAGACACCACCATCAGCATAACCCTCACCGACCGCATTCTGGAACCCTACAACATCACGACCGACGTCATGGAAGGAGGCAAAACGACAGTGAAATGGAACCAGATTCTACTTTTCAAAGACAGCTTTGAAGAGTATGCCGACTTTTCAACCGGAACGTTCGGCAACTGGATAACCCTTGACCTCGACAAGAAAGCAACGTATCCCATATCACTCAGCGGCTCGATAATAAACTTCCCGGGCGCATCGACACCCACCAATCCAGCAGCCGTGGCCCCAATGGTGTTCAATCCGAACAGTACCACCCCGGCAATGTATCCAACCGACCCGGCAGTTAAAGCACCGACAGGCGACAAAACAGTTATATTCTTCTCGCCCCAGAGATACCAAGCCAACAAGTGGCTCATCTCGCCCGAGCTAACTATCAGACAAGGCTACGACCTCAAAGTAACAGCCAAATCGTATAACGACGCTTATCCCGAAAGTATCGAATTCTGCCTTTCCACAGGCAGTACCGACCCAGCCGACTTCACCGTCATTGGCCAAGCCGAGAATATGCCCGGCACGCAGTGGATGCAATACTCCATACCGCTCGCTTCATATGTGGGCGAGAAAGTCCGATTGGCCGTGCACTATGTATCAGTCGACAAGTTCTTCGCACAGATTGACGACTTCACCGTGGGCCCAGCCAACGGCGAAACCGAAATAGTTGACTATGGCAACGTAGACCACTACGACATATACCTCGACGGCGTAAAGATTGGCGAGCCCACCCGGCCCATGTTCACAATCGAGCACCTATCTGAAGGCAATCACACCATAGGCCTGCAGTCGGTTTACAAGAGCGGGCGCTCGCCCATGGTCAATCACCAGATTGTAGTAACATCTATTGAATCTCCAACCATCAAATCTTCTACGGTCGAGGAGATTTACAACCTCTCAGGTGTTAAACTCAACAAAAGCATCGACGCCTTACCACATGGAATATATATCGTTAAACAAGGTAGCACAATACACAAAATTCGTAAGTGATGAAAAAGATAATAATCCTCCTACTTGTACTCGGTATACCCTTAGGATATGCCAGCGCACAACAATCGGCAAAAGTACTTGCAGCCTCCGAACGTGCATTGAGCTACACAGATGGCGACAGCATAACCATCTCCGACATTTGCATCGGCAAGGCCTACACATATGCAATCGGCGCATGGGCAACGCCACAGATGCTACGCTCATATGCCGGTTGTAAAATCGTTGGCATCCGCTTTGCCGTGGGCTCATCCATAGGTAAAAGCAGAGTGTTTCTTTGTCGAATCCAAAACAAAGACGTAACCGACACAATAGTTTCACGACCAGTAAGACGAACCTCCAGCGGATGGAATGAAGTACGATTCAATAACTCGCAAGAGTACGTCATCAGCGAAAATGATTCACTCTTCTTTGGCTACAACTACACCGAAACACAACAGATGGTTCAAGACGGCAAAGGTGCCATTGCCGTATATAAACCAAAAACTGACAATCATCTCGCCTCGCTGATTTATGTAAACTTCGGTATGGGCAAGCAGCCCACCTTCGTTTCATTCTCCGAGAAAGGCAATGCATGCGTACAATTAATTGTCGACATCAGTAATAAACCACATAAAGACCTCGACATGGAGTCTATTCTCATAGGCAACAAATACAAGCAACTGGGCGAAAACATCGATGCATTTCTCACCTATCGCAACGTAGGACGCGACAGTGTTTTCAGTTGCAAAATAGGCTGCCAGATAGACAACCGTTCACCCATCTTCTTCAATGAAACGAAGATGTTGAAAGAGAACGCTCTCGAGAGCATGAACCATATGATCGATTTGCCATCCGATCTTCCCGTCGGTCGGCACATCATAAAGTTTTTCGTGAGCACGATAGATGGTCAGCAACCAGTTAGCACCATTTGCGACACCATCTACGCCCCGTTCATTTCCTACGCCACGGCTCTGCCCAGACAGCAACATTACGTAGAACAATACACCGACCAGGGCAACCCTATGGCTCCACCCGTAAACCAGCAAATGAACATTGCCGGAAACGACAATAACATCTGTTTAGTCAACATTCATCGTCCCGGCACCTCACTCTCCCTACCCCAGTCCAATTATCTGCACGGACTCTATGCCTACACATTACCTTGTTTTACAATCGACAGATTCAGCTTTTTCGGCGAGAAGCATATTGCGTTCGATGCAAACGACTATATTTTCATTATGCCCGATATTCTCTCACAGTCGGTGCGCCAACTTGCCAATGAAGCCAATCTCAACCCGGCTTTTGCCACGATAAACTTCATCCCAGCCTATGATACAGCCTCTCGAAAACTCACTCTCACTGTCGAGGGCGATGTTTCTAGCGATGCACTTCCCATTTTCAACCGATTAGCCCTCACCGTTCTCATTGCTGAAAACGAAGTCGAGGCCGACCAGATGGTGTTCAATTCCGATCGGACATCTTCGTTTGTGAAAGCCGACTATCATCACGACAATGTTATACGCGCTTATCTTTCAGCCCCGATGGGCGACGAGTTGCAGGTTTCAGCAGGTCGATACTCTGTTAGTTACACCTCCGTTATCCCTGCCGAATGGAATGTCAACAACCTGAAAGCGGTAGCCTTAATAACCAAGTTCACTACCGAAGCAAATGCTGGCAATCTGCCCGAGCTTGACGTGACTAACGCAAACAGTATCTTCCTAAAAGGCATAGTTCCCGATGGAATCAAGAGAACGGAAGCCAATTCACCTGATACCGCGGCCGAATATTTCACGCTCGACGGTCGAAGAATCCCTATATCAAACCTGAAACAGGGAGTCTATATAATAAGAAAAGGTGGGCAATGCAAAAAAATCATCATTCAACCCCGATGAATGAATACATCAAACATTACTTAACAACATAAACATCAAATCTTATGAAGAATCGAACGAAACTATTCGTGCTCCCGATAATGATACTCTGGAGTACCATCACGGCAAATGCCGATGTGTATAAACTCGACTTCAATACCGTCATCTCCACTACCAACCACGATTTCAAGGTGGCCGACGGATGGGGACACATCGTAGATGGATATATTGATTATGAAGACGGTGAAATCTACTATGTGAAATATTCGTACTCTGCAACCGATGGTATCGACGGTTCGGGTGCGCTTAAAGTAGGTGATCAAACAGCTGTGGGGTCAGGTAGTTCATGGGAAACCGGACCAACAACCGACCTGCTAGTAACACCGAAAATAACTGGCAAAGCTAGCATCTATGTGAAACAAACCTCATCCTCCGGTACAGTTAAATTCTATACCGTGACCCGCGAGGGCGACAAATACAAACGTGGAGCGCAGATTAGCATAATCCTGCCCACCCTATCGTGCACAGACTATGTGAAGGTTGAACTACCAGCTCAGACAGGAGCCTATGTGGGAATATATGGCTCCAATGTCATCTTCGACAACTTCGAAGCTGAAAGTATTGAGAGTTTGCAGGTTAAGGCACTCACAATTCAAAGCGCTGTATGCCTAAATAAAAGCACAACCGACTGTCGACCCGACGGGAAATTCCCCATTGCCTTCACCGTAAAAATCAAGAACAGCGGTAATGTAGATCTGCATCCGGGCGACGAAGGATTCTCAATCTCTGTACTCAACCATTCGCTTGCCGACACAGTGGTATTCACCGTCCCCATTGGTGAAACCTTGCAGGCCGAACAAACGGTAACAGTAGATGTTTCGGGTGAGGTTCCCTATGCCGATTTTTCAAAACGAGGACGATACGATGTGAAAGAAAATATATCAGGCAGTACCAAGTTCGGCGCATGGATAGATCCTGTACCCTATGCACCAAAGATGAGCCTACGCGATAAAGATGGAATCGAAGCCGGAGGTAAGACCTTCGCTTTCGGAATGATTAACCAACCGAAAAACCTACCTCTCATAATCCGTAACTCCGGAGCCGCACCACTGAAAGTTACGGGCATCTCGTTGCCTGAACATTTCAGCTCTTCACTCGAAGCCCCATTCACGATGGCAGCTCATTTAGACACTACGCTAGTCATAACACTGAAAACCGATATTCCTGGTATCTTCGGAGGTCAGATAACCATCAACGGAGAAGACGTTCAGCCAGTCTCAGCCACTCTGTCGGGAACAGTAATAGACCCTACTAAGTTCTTTGTAACCTTCGAAGATAAGAAACTGCCCACTGGCTCCATCGCCGAAACAAACTGGACAGTTGAACAACACGACTATGCCAGCTCAACAAATGCTTACTTTCTATCGAATTCTGTTGCCAACGAGGAAACCAAGTTCATCACTCCGCTACTCAAGGTAGCACAGGATGAAAAGTTCTCGGTAGATGTAGCCAAGGTGCGCTATTCGAGTAACGAATCATTTTTAAACATTTATTATTCTCCCGACCGCAAGACATGGACTCTAGCACGGGCCGTTGACAACTCGGAGCTCAGCTCAAAGAGAGCCTCTGTTGCGCCCTATTACAACTCGGAACTGTGCACATTCATCATCGACAACATTCCTGCCGGACAATACTACATCGGCTTCGGTGCAGGCTATTCTGCTATCGACAATATCTACGGCTTCGAACCCGTACCAGTAAAGCACGACTGGATGCTCGTAGGTGCCAAACTCCCCACATCGGGTAGCGTTAATCACGCCTACACAGCAACGGCAACCTTACGAAACATCAATGCACGGGCCGAAGAGACAGACTCGTATAAAGCAACACTCTATGTCGACGGCAAGACGGTCGCCAAAGCTCCAGCTGTGGAATTAGCAGCCGGTACAACAACCGAATTCAGATTCTTCTATACGCCCACAACAGTCGGTTCCCATCGCATATGTATCGAGTTCAGCAACGAAGGCGACGGATATTTTCTACGCACTGACACGGTAGAGATGACCATATCGCCTGAAACAGGGTCGCAAACAATCACCGTGGGCGAGACCGAAGGCACAATAAACTCCTCACCGCTTAGCTTGAACTACAAGCAGAGTGAAACCGAATCCATCTATACCGCCGAGCAATTGGGACTCACGGCAGGCGATAAAATAACCTCTATGGTTTGGCGAGGATATAAAACCACTGACAATCTCACCACACACCTTGAAGTGCTCATTGGCAACACAGCCGAAACATCCGTGCCGGTTGACCTAACAACCGTTACCGAAATAAATCGCGAAGGAATGACGAAAGTCTACGATGCCGATTATACTTTCCTTAAGAAAGGTTCTGATACTGACCTCACCGACTTACTCGCCATAAAACTCACCGAGCCATTCGAATACACCGGTGGAAGTTTGCGGATCATCGTTAAATCTAGCGCCACTCAATACAGACAGGCCAATTTCGAAAAGAGTACCGTGCTTACTGGCCAATGCTACGGTAGACAGCACGACACCAATCTAGACGGCGCCTCTTTCGTTGCCAAGCCTCTACCCGTAATTGTCTTAGGTAAATTGCTGAAGCCCGCGCAGATTAGCGGAACCATTACTTCCAAAGGTAAACCGGTTCCCAACGCGATGCTAACTCTTATGAGTGGTGATGTGAAATATTCTTCCAAGACGAATGCTACAGGACGATACAGTGTTGACATAGTGCAAACTGCGCTCTCTTACTCACTCTCCACCTCTGCTGACGGTTATGCCGACTATTCTTCCGCAAACCTCTTGTTCAAAAAAGATTCCGTACTCAACATCGAACTTTCCGAAACATCCATCACTGTGAGCATCAACTCTACAGGCTGGACTGCATTCAGTTCGACCCGCGCCATTGACTTCTCTACAATATCCACCCTAAAGGCCTATATCGTAACGAAAGCCGATGACGCCACAGCTACCCTAAAACGCGTAGAGATAGTTCCTGCCTATACCGCAGTATTGCTCCGCGGAGCAGAAGGCAGCTATGAATTGCAGCCTATTTCGGAAGCCATTGCCCCAGCTGTGAATATACTTCAGAACACAGTTGACGCCCCATTCACGGTGGGCGATGCAGAGTTCGGTAAAGCCTATGCTCTCGGCACAGACAATGGCATTACATGCTTTGTCCGATGCGCTAAAGACAGCACCATTCTTCGTCGTTCCGGGTATCTGCTTTTCAATATCGCCCCAACAACTAACCTATTCACTCTGGATTATATGACCGATGCCACAGAGCACCCTATCTCACATTATGAGGGAATATCTCTCGACCCACGCAAACCGATGTACAACCTCTCCGGTCAGCGTGTCGGCCCAACTTATCGTGGCATAGTCATCCAACACGGCAAAAAGTTCATTAACAAGTAACATTTCACTAACCTTTTCCACCTCCCGTCTATTAAAGGCGGAGGTGGAAACTAAAACCAAGAATTTATGAAGAAAAAATTAGTTTTAATCATGGTTCTAGTAACGAACCTAGTTTGTGCAATGGCACAGAAAACCGGTAACACCGGACCGCTCACCTGGAGTTACAACGAAGACAGTAAGGAGCTAAAGATCTCCGGAAAGGGAGATATGCCCAACTACGACTTCGACACCTCACCATGGAAAGAATACAAAGAACAAATCGAACTAATAACCATTGGAGACGATGTAACAGCGATAGGCAATAACGCTTTCTGCAATTGTTTTGCGATAACGGAAATCAACATTCCCAGCAAAGTCACCCGAATCGGCGAAAGCGCTTTCACGTATTGCATATCACTCGAAAAGGTAGTCATCCCCGGAAGTGTGAGAATAATAGACTACGGAGCATTCGAAGACTGTGAGCATCTAACAACACTAACACTCTCGAACGGTCTGGAAAGCATCGAGGGGTTCGCTTTCAAAGGATGCAACAGTATTGAAAGTCTGGTAATCCCAAGAACAGTAACCAACATCGGGCGATGGTCATTCAGCGGATGCGAGACTATTCAGACACTCAAGATTCCCGGAAGCGTAAAGACCATCGGCGACAATGCATTCTCTACCTGTATTAATCTCGTCTCGCTTGAACTTCCCGAAGGACTGGAAACCATAGACGAAGCTGCTTTCAACGGCTGCGAGAAACTCCCCACCGTTCTTATTCCTGCCAGCACCACAACTCTTGGCGGCGGTGTGTTTGCTGATTGCAAGGGCATGACTCAAATAAAAGTAGCCCAAGGAAACCCATCCTATATAGTTGAAAACGACATCCTCTACGACATCAACAAAAGGCACCTAGTTCAATATCCCGCCGGCAAAACAGATGCAACCTTTACTATTCCCTCCAATGTAGAGGCAATAGACAAATTCGCCTTCTGCGGAAACGAGCATCTAACCTCAGTAACCATACACCCCCAGTTAGAAAGCATCGGTTATTTTTCTTTTGCTAGATGCAACGGAATATCCACTTTCAATGTTCCTGCCAAGACTCAAGACATAGGCGAATCGGCATTCCACGATTGCATTAGCCTAACGGCAATAAATATCGACAAAGACAATCCCAATTATGTATCGATAGACGGCGTGCTCTACGATAAGTCGAAATACGTGCTCATGCAATATCCCACAGGCAAAACAGACGCAACATACGTTGCCCCAAGCACTTTAAAGATTCTTGGCAATTACGCCTTCTTCAGCAACTCCAATATCACTTCGATTGATCTACCGGATGGCTTAACCCGCGTAGGTGATTTCGCGTTCGGATGGTGCAGAAACTTGGGTACGCTAACCGTACGAGTGACCGAGCCTGAAGACATCGAGGTAGGATTGATCCCTTTCTTCAGAGGCTCCGGAGCCGTGACGTGCACACTGAGAGTACCCCAGGGAAGCAAAGAAAAATATGAAAGCGTACAAGCCTGGGCTGATTTCGCTCCTAATATCGAAGAACTTGAATCTACCGGTATAGAGCACATCAACGGAACACAGTCATCCATTCCAAACAGTCGCACATACGACCTGAGAGGGATATTAATGAACCCCTCTTTCGACCAACTCCAAAAAGGCATATACATCGTAGATGGTAAGAAAATCATAAAGCGATAGCCACACATAATCGCAACAAATCAAAAAAGAGCTCGGCACAATTAGCCGAGCTCTTTTTATTTCCCCCCAGCCAATCTCCAAACCTCCGAGTCATCGACTGAACTATCTTATGATGAAAAGATAAGTTTGATTTTAAAGTACCGAGTCTGTCTTTAAAGGAATGCATATTCTATATCCATTATATACGTAGGTAAATGATATACATATAAATACGACTCGTCTCTAATGGGGACGTAGCTCTCTACATAGAGCATTCAATATCCCAATAAGTTGGTATTGCGACATCTAATAGCTGAAGTTAACTTTGCACGCACCAAGAACAAGAAACATAACCCTGTTTTTAAATAATAAGAACACTAGCTGGGCTTCATAACATGACCCGAATTTATAAATGGTGGATTAGGTTAACCATGATTTCCATAATCCTCTTTCTTTCGGCTAACTGCGCGCTGGCCGGAACAGTGAAAGGAAAAGTGGTTGATCATTCGAACAACGAAGCGCTACCTTATGCCACCGTGACCGTTATCGACTTCAAAGGCAAGAAATATAATACGGTTACGGATACCGATGGATGGTTCGCGATCGACAACGTGCTCGACGGACGATGCCGGGTAAGGGTGGAGTTTGTGGGATATGTACCTTTTGAACGATTCATACTCCTTAGTGTAGTGGTACCGCTCGAGGTTCGACTCGTACCCGACGAAAAGCAGATAGGCGAGGTTGTTGTCACGGCTCGCGAAGGGCGAGGCATCACCTCATCGTCGGTTATAAACCGACAGGCTATTGAGCATCTTCAGCCGTCGAGCTTCACCGATTTACTTTCGCTGCTCCCCGGCGGTCACAAGTCTCTTCCCGACCTAACCAATGCCAATACCATAACACTTCGGCAGGCGGGAACGGGTAATTCGAACTACGATATCTCGTCGCTCGGAACCATGTTCGTTACCGACGGCGTTCCTATGAGCAGCGACGCGAATATGCAACAGGTGCGTCAGGCGTCGAACACATCGCACGGCGACCTCGACGCAGGGCGCAATCATGTGGGAGCGGGCGTGGACATGCGTACCATCTCGACCGATAATATCGAGAGCGTGGAGGTTATCCGAGGAATTGCACCGGTGGAATATGGCGACATCACGAGCGGAGTAGTCATCATCAAACGAAAACTCAAGCCAACACCGTTCGAGGCGCGGTTCAAGGCCGACGCCTACAGTAAGTTGCTCTACGTAGGAAAGGGTGTTCAGCTGGGCAACTTTATTACCAACCTTAGCGCGGATTATCTTGATGCAAAGGCCGATCCACGCAATTCGCTCAACAATTATAAACGTCTCACACTGTCGGCCCGCCTACAAAACAGTTGGAAGACGTGTGGATGGCAGATACGCTGGCGACAGAATGTGGATTATGCCGGGTCGTTCGACAATCAAAAGTTCGACGCCGAAATTCTTAAGCAAAAAGACGACCGATACCGCAGCTCGTACAATCGATATAGTATAAGCGAATCGTTGCTGGCCATTCCGATACACGATGGAGCGCTGAAGTCGATTAGTCTTGACGCCGCTCTGGCCTACGAGCAGAGTCGCATCGACCAAGACCGCTTTGTGAGTCTTTCGCGCGATGTGGGCGTTTCGACTACACTCGAAGAAGGCGGGCACGACGGAATCTATCTTCCTTATTCCTACGTTTCGCACGTCACTGTCGACGGTAGACCGCTGAATGCCTACGCCAAACTGAAAGCTCTGTTCGGAATAAGAACCGGCAGCTTCACACACGACATAAATTCAGGCGTGGAGTGGAAGATGGACAAGAACTATGGACGCGGACAACAATACAACCCTGCGCGGCCACTCAGTCCAGGGACGCCCTACAGGCCGCGGGATTATGGTAGTATTCCGGCCGGACACGAAATGGGCATCTATGTTCAGGACGTCGTATCTATTGTCCTGGGCGAGCATCAACTGACGGGGTCGATGGGACTGAGAGCGAGCGGGCTACTCAACCTCGACCGGAAATACTCCATGCAAGCCAAACCATATCTCGACCCGCGATTCAATTTCCAATGGCGACTACCGAGCATGGAATTATTCGGACACGAGCTAACGCTCGACATCAATGGCGGATGGGGACGGCAAACGAAATTCCCAACGCTGCTCCAGATTTATCCCGACCGGATTTATAACGACATCATCGAGCTGAATTATTTCAATCTTAACCCAGATTATCGCCGACTTTACTTGAAGACCTACGTCATCGACCCAACGAACTTTGCTCTTGAGCCGGCCCGCAATAACAAATGGGAAGTGCGCCTCGGAGGTGAATGGAACGGCAATACCGTTAGCGTAACATGGTTCAGAGAGGTGTGCTCGTCGGGCTTCCGTTCGTCATCGATTGTCCGCCCGTTCAGCTATCGCGACTACGACGAGCGTTCTATCGCCCCTGGTACGCTCACCGCCCGCCCCGAGCTGAGCGATTTCTCTTATACCGACAAGACCATCCTCGGTCTTTACAGTCGGGTCACTAACGGCAGCAAGCTTGTCAAGGAAGGAATCGAGTGGCAACTATCTACCCGTAGATTCTCCGGAATAAAGACACGCTTCACCGTTAGCGGCGCATATTTCCGTACGCAATATGCTAACAGCGAGCCCATGTTCCGCTCGAACACATCAGCCGTCGTTGCCGGTGTTCCGGTGAACGACCTGTACATCGGTTACTACGATAACTCGTCGGGCACGGTGCGCGAACAGTTCAACACCAACTTCATGGCCGACACACATCTGCCACGTCTCGGGCTCACATTCTCGTTCTCGGCTGAGTGTATGTGGTTCAGCTCATCGCAATCCATGCGCGAAAACGGAGTGCCCACGGCATATATGGCAACCGACGGAAAGATATACCCCTATACCGAAGCGAGCAAGACCGACCCATATCTCAAATGGCTCGAAACACACTATAATCCCGCCTCGTGGGAACGCCACACGGTGCCATTCTATGCGCTCGTGAATCTGAAAGTAACGAAGAACTTCGGTCGATGGATGAAGATTGCTCTCTTCATTGACCGAATGCTCGATTATATGCCCGACTATAAATCAAACTCCGGAATGACTATTCGGCGAACGTCGAAACCGTATTTCGGAATGGAAATGAACATATCAATTTAAGTAATTATGAAATCAATTAAAGTTTTAATGATGCTCACGCTGGCTCTGATATTCGCCGCCTGCTCGAGCGAAGAGCCCAATACTCCTGAACAGGTAACTGTGGGCGTACAATTAGTTCTGCCAAAAGGAATAGACAACGGACAATTCTCCGACTTGACCATTACGTTCACCGAGGTGAACACTGGTAAGCAAACCAAAATTTCCGTTGAGAACGGCAAGCCCGTCACAGCCTTGCTCACCGTTGGACAATATCGTGCCGAAGCCACAGGCAAGCTCACCTACAAGAATGCTCGCGGACTGGAGAAGCACATAAACGTGAAGGCCGTACTTGAATCGCTCACCGTAACCGGGCAAACGCGCGACGTGAACTTGCAGTTCTTCTCGACAACTGAGCCCGAACCCGACCCGGCCGACTACGACTACAAGGGCTTTGTGCTGGCCGAAATATTCTGTGCCGGTACATCGACTCCACAAGGCAGACTTTATAACGCCGACACATATTTCGTCATCTATAATAACACAGATCACGTGCTCTACGCCGATTCGCTCGTGATTGCCGAATCGGATTTCCTAACCGTGTCAAAACAGAACTACACACCCGACATCATGGCAACCGATATGGCCGTGGCTGCACTCTACATGATTCCCGGTTCGGGACACGACGTACCTGTTCAGCCAGGAGGCAAACTGCTCATCGTGAACAATGCCCTCGACCACACCAAGGCTAATCCCAATTCGTGGGACGAGAGTACGGCGAACTATGAATGGTATGATGAATCGACTAACCCGAACTTCTCGGATGTCGACAACGAAAACGTTCCCAATCTGGTGAAGATTTACTGCTACACCAAAACCATTTGGTCACTTCACACACAGGGATTCAAATCGTATGCGCTCGGTCGAATGCACACGAGCATTAAGAAATACCTCACCGACTATGTGTACAATTACAATTATCATATTGTAGCGCCGGGCGGCGAGGCCGATATGACCGGCAAGTCGTACAAACTGCCGAACAACTGGATTCTCGATGCAGTGAACATGAGTGCAAAGACCAAATTCCAATGGAGTGTAGTAGCGCCGAATTTGGATGCAGGTTTCACCTACAGTTCGGAAATCGAACGCGATGGAAATCGATTCAAAAAGAGTGTGCGCCGAAAAGTTGTTAGTCGCGATGGTTCGCGCGCCATTCTCATGGACACGAACAATTCCACAGACGACTTCGAGCCGCAGGCCGGAGCCAATCCGTTCCACCAATTCTAGGTTATGATGTCGAACAGTCGACTAATTCTTCTCGTAACGCTAACGCTGCTGGCTTCGGCTGGCAGCGCCGCTGTTCTGTCGACTGAAGACACACTGTTCAGAGTCGAGCCGACAACGTTGAGCGCCGAGGCTTCCGACAATCTGCTTTTGGGTACGCTCGCGCCGCGCTATTCCATGTCGCGCGTCGTGCTTTCGGCCCATTCCGCTCCAGCCGCCTGGGCTCCCGTTCCGCAACTGGGCAGCGGTGGTCGTGGATTCAATGTCGAGGCCGATATGTTTCAACGTCTCGGCTTGAAAGATGCCGTATGGGGGCGAGCGGCCTATAAAAATGGATGGCGATATGACGTGGTGTGGAATGAAACGTCAGACTTCCGTGAGCTTTATCCCTACGTGATGGGCGACCCCATAGGCGGTGACCTGCAATATGAGCAATACGAATTAAGCGGAGGATATTCCGTTAATTATCGGCGCAGTCAGTTCGGATTCGAGCTAGGATATCGCGCTTTATCGGAATATCGCACCCGCGACCCGCGACCCGGCAATACTACGGCCGACCTGCATGGCCGACTGGCTTACGGATTCTTCATCGGGCCGAACAGCGTTCTGGGTGCGACCCTTTTGCTGGGGAAATACAAGCAAACCAACGAACTCACATTCATGAACGAGCTCGGTGCGAGTCGCGAATATCATCTCACGGGCATAGGCAACGATTTCGTACGTTTTTCGGGCACATCGAACAACGCATTCTATAAAGGTCACAACCTGGGTTTCACCCTCGAGCTTTTGCCCACCGACATGATGCGCGGGCTTTCGGTTAGCCTGGGCTATAACCACACGATGCGCGAGAAAATTTTATCCGACCTCAACCGTCTTCCGCTCAATCGTCTCGACTGCGACGTTCTATCGGCCGAGTTTGTTTGGCAGCAATCGGCCTATGGCATCGGTTTCAACGCGCGCCACAATATTCGTCGCGGCAAGGACAATCTGTTCGGCGAAGCCACTGGCAATGTTTATCCTCAGATTGGCAGCCGACTGCAATATCATGGCAGTGAAACTCGCATTGGCGCATCCGGATTCGGCGAGTTGCGAGCCGGAAGATTCATCTTCACATTAATGCCTTCCGTGTGGTGGACAGCTCTGCGTGGTAAGCACGCCGACTCGGGCAACCGGTTCGAAACATCCGACCTTCTATATGCGCTCCGTTTCAAGATGCGCTTTACGATATCCAAAAATATGCTTGCCACCGACATTCAACTGGGCCGACGAAATAACTTGACTCATAAGCTGGTGCTCAACAAGACGGCCGACGAGGGGCGGCAGTCGACAATGTCGCTCGGCGATGCACTTCGTCGGGTTGACGAATATTATTCTGGTGGCGAAACCGGTATTCGCTTTGCCGCATCATATTCACGCAGCGTTTGGGGCGGCAAGATTCTCGCCCTCCGTCTGGGTTACGAGCGGCGCGGTTATGTAGCCGATGCGGGCAATGAATATTCCGCCGCGGTGAGTTTGCGGTTTTAGCATATATATAAAAGGTGGTGTCGCGCAGACCCGCTGATGCAAAAACAATTTTGCAATTCGGCCACAGACACTCTGGGACGGAAAAACAAAAATGATTTTCGACCGCAGACACTCTGGGATGAAAAAACAAAAATGATTTTCGACCACAGACACTCTGGGATAGAAAAACAAAAATGATTTTCGACCGCAGACACTCTGGGATGAAAAAACAAAAATGATTTTCGGCCGCAGACACTCTGTGACGAAAAAACAAAAGTGATTTTCGGCCGCAGACACTCTGTGACGAAAAAACAAAAATGATTTTCGGCCGCAGACACTCTGGGATAGAAAAACAAAATTGATTTTCGGCCACAGACACTCTGGGACGGAAAAACAAAAATGATTTTCGGCCGCAGACACTCTGGGACGGAAAAACAAAATGATTTTAATTCAATAAACATCCAAGACAATGAAAATAATCTTTACGCTTGCTGCCATACTCATTTCGGGCACGATAGCTGCGCAAACATTCACTTTCTCGGGAGGTTCCGGAACAGAATTCGACCCGTATTTAATTAGCAACCACGCCGACCTCAACGCCCTGAATACGATGACAAACAAGGGCCAAACAATAAACAGATATTATCTGCTAACGAAAGATTTAACCGAACCCTATGACGGACTAATCGGAACCGAGGCCAGCTTCAACGGCCATTTCGATGGCGGGGCGCACTGCATAACCCTCAATATAGATAGAACGTGGGACAGATATCCCGCCGGATTGTTCGGCACCGTTACCCACGGTTCAATTCGTAATCTTGCCGTCGACGGTAAAGTGCGCATCTTCAAAGGCGCCGCCATCGTAGGCAATCCCAGCGGCGAGGCAGTGTTCGAAAATCTGGTGAATTATGCCGACGTCATAGCCACCGACAAATCAGTCCTTTCCGGAGTAGGAGGCGTACTGGGCAATATCGTAGCATTGAAGAAAGACAAATCGGGCGTCACCGTAAAGAACTGCGCCAACTTCGGCACCATTAGCTGTGAAGGCAGCACAGTGGGCGGCGTTATAGGCTACAGCGGACAACAGCAAGGCAACATCCTTCATAATCTGGCAAACTACGGACATGTGGACGCCATGACCCAAATAACTCCTTTCGGTTCACGTCGCGTAGGCGGCGTGGTGGGCAATCCGCTATTCGAAGACAAGGTACACGGACTAGCCAATTTCGGCACCATTTCTAACGATTCTATTTCGGGCTGCATCGGCAACGCCAGTCCCACAGATTTCGGCGAACTGTTCTACGACAGTCAATATTCACCCACGTGTTTCACCATTCCGTCGCAAGCCCGTTCAACCTCCCGAATAATAGGCTATGCACTGAAAGGCGAGCTGTCCGATTCAGCATGGCTATTCGAAGAAGAAATGTTTCCACGCCCCAAAATGAACGGTATGGAATTGTCGCTGAGAGTGAAACTCTATGCCACACCCGTAATCCTCGACGAGGCCGATAGATTGGATAACATAACCCACCCGTTCAAAGTCGTAATGAGGAACGGCGTAACGTGGCAGTCGGAAAACGGACG
This sequence comes from Prevotella micans F0438, assembly GCF_000243035.1. Taxonomy (NCBI): domain Bacteria; kingdom Pseudomonadati; phylum Bacteroidota; class Bacteroidia; order Bacteroidales; family Prevotellaceae; genus Prevotella; species Prevotella micans. The sequence goes on along the minus strand of NZ_JH594523.1, from coordinate 521,032 downwards.
GGTGAGAATCGCAAACGACGGACAAACTACGCTCGTCAGCGCCGGAACCGATACTCTCGTAGCCCGTTTGGGCAAATATTCGCGTCGCCTACCCATCAAGGTCAACCTACCAACGGGAATAAACGATGTTCAGACTTCCTCAGAATCCGAATACAACACATGGTTCACCCTCACCGGCATAAAACTGTCGGGCGCGCCTTCAACCAAGGGCGTGTATATCCATCGCGGACGAAAAATATTGGTGAAATAAATAACCTTTATAACATAAAAACAATATGAGAAAATTTTATCTATCCCTGTCGGCTCTGCTCCTTGCACTCAGCGCATCAGCCCAGTCGACATTGCCCCAACCAATGATTGGGAAAGCAACAAACATCAGCTCGGACGGCTTCACAGCCAACTGGAAACCCGTGCCAAAAGCCGACGGCTATTGTGTGTTTGTCTACACACAAACACCCGTGATGGCCGACGGCGAACAGGTCATCAACGAAGAAACCTTCTCGGGCATCACCTCCGGCAATATGAACAATCCGCTCGGCGGCGATGAAGATTATGTCGACCTGGCAGCAAAAGGCTACAGCGACACCTATGGCTGGAGCGCCTACGCCCTGCCCACATTCGTAAAAGGAATGGTGGCCGGATTAGTTTATTCACCCTACCTCGACCTTCGGGCCAACGGCGGGAAATATAAGATAATCCTAACCACCCTCAGCACGAACGGCGACATCATCAGAGTTGAAAGTCATGGTCGCGGCGAAAAAGTGGTGCGCGAATATAAAACCCGCATTCCCGGCGGCAATCAAGGAACAAGCATCGATACACTCGAGTTCGATAACGGTTCAAAAGACCTCTTCTTCTCAGTTATAAATATGACCGCAACACCCGGTCGGGCCGACTATCTCGACGGCGTAAAAGTGATACAAAATATGCGAGCTGGCGAGGTAATAAACTCCATGATAACATCCGAGGAAGCCATCGATGCATGGGACGATACAGCGATGGACTCCGTGAAATCATGCCGAATCTCAAAGCTCACATATGCCTACGGAGCAAAGACACTGTTCTACGATATGTACGCAACTCGGCACGACTACTCGCGCCCAAACGGAAAGGTTCCCTACACAGCCATCTACAGTTCGTACTCGGAAATGGTAAAAGTTAATCTCGATGACAAATCATCCGAGATAGTCGACGGCATTGAGCACATATCAAGCGATGTACGTCGGGCCCGTCGGATGCAAGGCGTCTATAACCTGTCGGGACAACGCGTAGATGAAAACTATCGCGGTATAATAATCAAAAACGGAAAGAAAATTATTAATCAATAAACATTCAAAATCATGCAAAAGAAAATTCTACTCGCATTCATGCTCTTCGGTTCCATCGCAACCGCAGGAGTTCAAGCACAAACAAACAACGAACAGAAGCCCGATTCAATTGAAATCGGAGACTTCACTAAATTCATGGACGAGGGCGACAGCGGTAATAACGACCGCACCTATTTCGACGGCATTCCGAACTTTGCACCCGGTTGCTTCGCGTTCGAATACACCGGTTCGCAAATCATCTACACAAAAGACGAATTGCAAGCCGTGGCCGGAAAAGAAATAACGGCCATCAAATATCTCTACATAAACGAGGGCGGATTCGCTGAACGTAACTTCAAGGTGAAAGCCTATCTGCAAGAAATCGACGAGAACAAATTCGTGAAGAATGAGGATAAAAACAAATACGAGTATTTCGACTTCGACGCAACACTCCCGCAATCCTCTTTCGATTACACTTTCTCAGGTTCCGATTCTTATGGACAAAACGTTGAATTCAAACTCCCAATTGAGGAGCCGTTCTTCTATAGCGGCAAGAAAAATCTGCTCGTAACTGTTGTTGTCACCGGTGGCGACAATTCGGATTCATTCAACTATTCAGACGTGCGTTTCTTCAAGATTAAAGACGTTAAGAACAAGTTCGACCACCGTGCAATGACCTTCGCAAGCGACAATCGCAAGTTCGAAGCCTTCCACGAATCAGCTGAATGGCCTATCGATACGAAAGACACTGGCGTGGATGTAGACCAGCCCGTAACGAAGTTCATCTTCCGAGCCAAATCCATTCCGAACGGAATCTCCACCGCCTCAACTTCGGTCGACACTCCCGTTGAATGGTTCACTCCTAGCGGCGTCCGTGTAACTAACCCCAGCCGCGGAATCTTCATTCGCAAGCAAGGCACTTCAATCAGCAAAGTGATTCTATAAACCACCTTTTGCCGGGCGCACATCATGTATGTACGCCCGGCAACGATAACTGTAAAACCTGTTTCTAAAGTTTTCTATTTACATTTGCAACCAAAATTTCCATATATAACAATTCGATGAAGATTGAAATACGTTCCCTTTTCATAATGTCTCTCACTGTTGCGTTGCTCACATCATGCCTGAAAGACTACGACGAAACAGGCGGAGAAGGCTATAGCGACAGCGCTATTATTTCGTTTTCGTTAGGCATATTGAAACAAAAACGCGATACCTTATCAAAACGCGGTACAGACAGTACCTACACAGCTAAAATCAAGGGGGATAAATTCAAATTCTATATTGACCAAAACAATTCAATCATATACAATCCTGATTCACTGCCTTATGGTACGAAAACAGACCATGTTCTCACTATCATAAAAGCAAAGAATGCTGGAAGCATAATGTGGAAATCTCTCAAGAGCGATTCAACGAAATATTATTCGTCCAAAGACTCAGTAGACCTTCGTCAATCTCGTATACTAAGAGTTCGTGCCCAAAACAGAACCGGCTACAGGGACTACACTGTCAAAGTGAATGTCCACAAGCAAAAACCCGAAGTGTTCGTGTGGATGGCTTTGGGAAGCAATGCAGACTTGGCCTCGCTGACGGCGACAAAGGCCATTGTTTGCGGTGACAATGTGTTTGTATTTGGTCAGAATGGTGGTCAGACTGTAGGCTATAAAACCTCAATAACTGATGGTCGTACCTGGACGGCTCTACCCGTTACATTTACATCGGATGCCTATAAAAGTGCGATTGTTCAAGGCAAAACGGTTTATATCTCTGATAACGGTACGGTTAAATATTCTTCAGATGGCAACACCTGGCAAACATCAGGTACGAATACAGATTTAGTACGACTTGTTGCATCAAGTACGAAGGAACTCTACGGCCTATCGACTCATGGTGGTCTTATGGTTTCCAAGGATAACGGAGCAACCTGGACTGACGAACAATTGGACGATAGCAAAACTCTCATTCCATCGGACAATATTGCTTATACCTATCGACCAATTACAACTAACGATTCTATAGACCGTGTTTTGCTAGCTGGAAGTGCGACAGGGCAAGATAAACTTGTTGTATGGACTAAGCTGGCAGATTATTCCAAAAAGGCTTTCAACTATGCTTGGGCATACGTAGACATCGCTGATAATCATTATGCTCTCCCTATCCTCACAGGATTGTCAATGGCTACATACGACAATGGAATCATAGCTTTAGGAATGAAAGACGGCAAGATGATAGAACCAATGATTAGTCGCGACGGCGGAATCAGCTGGCGAAAAGCTAAAGCACACACAGTACCCGCAGATGCCGCGAATTTTACCACATTCACAAGTACGGTAGACAGTTCGAACTTCATTTGGATTATAGGCAATGGTAAGGTTTGGCGTGGTAGGCTTAACCGCCTAGGATGGACAAGCCCGCAGAAATCGTTTGAGAGATAAACATTACACCTTTACTATTAGGGGTATGAAGCATCTCGTTATTTTCATCCTACTTCTCATAGCGTCTGCACACACTAAAGCGCAAAGCGATCCGGAATATAGAATGGAATTTGGTGTAGGAATTGGAACTATGGGATATATCGGTGATTTCAATAATTCACCTTTCAAATCGCTTAAGCCGATGGGCAGCATTATATTTCGCTATGTATTGAATCCTTATATGGGAATGCGAGTAAATGCTTCGTATGGAAAAATAAAAGGGACATCGAGAGGCGTCAAAAGCTATTATCCGAACTTTACCCTCCAACCTTATGAATTCAACAACACAATGATAGGTTTGGATGTGGGTTATGAATACAACTTCTGGCCTTATGGCACCGGACGTGATTACAGAGGCGCAAAACCAATAACCCCGTTTCTCACTGTAGGGCTTGGAGCAAATTATGTAAAATTGAATAGTGGAAGTACAATATTCTCGGCCAACCTTCCGTTAGGGGGCGGAGTAAAATACAAGATAAATGAACGTCTGAACCTCGGCTTGGAGTGGTTGATACACTTTTCGTTCAGCGATAAGTTAGACGGACAAAAAGACCCTTACGGAATACAGAGTAGCGGTTTATTCAAAAATACCGATTGCTATTCAACTCTTCACTTGACACTTACCTACAGCTTTATGGCTAAATGTATAACCTGTCATAATGAAGATGAATAGCTCAACAGTACATACACAATAGATAATTCTTGTAAGACATGGCGGAAGAACTGGATAAGACACGTGTCCCACAGCATATAGCTATCATTATGGATGGTAATGGCAGATGGGCGACAGAACGCAATAAGCCTCGTTCATATGGGCATCAGGCTGGTGTCGATACAGTACGTCGAATCACTTCGGAATGCGTTAGGTTAGGGGTAAAATATCTTACTCTGTACACTTTCTCTACGGAGAATTGGAATCGACCTGTCGATGAGATTTCCGCTCTTATGGGATTAGTTCTATCATCGCTTGAGGATGAAATCTTCATGAAAAACAATGTTAGATTTCAGGTTATCGGTGATATACAAAGACTTCCTCGGGAAGTTCAAGATAAACTCCGAGAAACAATGAAACATACCAGTCGGAACTCGGCCATGACAATGGTAGTTGCACTTAGCTATTCATCACGTTGGGAAATAACAAAGGCATGTAAGGCTATAACGAAAGAAATATTGGCTAAATCTGGAAACAAAAGTATCTCGAAAGATGAGTTAGCTAACTTAATTACAGAAGAAAATATAAACGGGCATTTAGAAACAGCTTTTATGCCCGACCCAGACTTGCTGATACGTACCGGCGGCGAACTTCGCATATCAAACTATATGCTTTGGCAGTTAGCCTATTCGGAATTGTATTTCTGCAATACCTATTGGCCAGATTTCGATGAAAACGACTTGCACAAGGCCATATCAAGTTTCCAAAACAGGCAACGCAGATTTGGAAGAACGGAGAAACAAGTTGAAAACGAGAAACAAGACACTGAATAAATGAACAATATATATAAAGCCATCATCTTTTTGATATTCTTTGTTGGAACAAGCCAACAACTAAAAGCACAGCAAACAGTAGTGAAACCTTCGGTGACATATGCAAGTAATCCGGAGACATACAGATTGGCTGGACTTATAGCATCAGGAGTCGAAGGCTATGAAGATTATGTTCTAACTGGAATCTCGGGACTTGTTATTGGGCAAACAATAGAAATACCAGGGACTGCGATAACCGATGCTGTTAAGCGATATTGGAAGCACGGACTCTTTTCGGATGTAGCTATAACAATCGATTCGATTATCGGAGAAAACATATATCTGCAAGTACATCTCAAAACACGTCCACGCGTGTCGTCTATCAACTATATTGGATTGAAGAAAAACGAAATGAACGACATGGAGAAGAAACTAGGATTACTTAAAGGTGGACAAATCACTCCCAACATGATTGCGAGGGCTAAGAAAATTGCTAAGAAATATTTCGATGATAAAGGTTACAAAGATGCAGACATAGATATCCGTCAATGTGAAGATGTGACAAACAAGAATCAGGTTATACTAGACATTGAAATCGATAAAAAACAAAAGAAAAGAATCCGCCAAATCATAATCGACGGCGACAAACAGCTCGGTGACAAAAAAATCAAAGGAACGTTCCTCACTAAGGGAGCATTCAAAAAAACGCATGAAGCCGGTAAGTTGGCTAACATCTTGAAATCTAAGAAATACACTCCTGAGCGTTGGGCCGAAGATAAGAAAAACCTCATCAACAAATACAACGAATATGGTTTCCGCGACGCCACCATCATCCGTGACAGCATTTGGAATGCTGATGATAAGCATGTGAGTATTTATATAAAAGTCGACGAGGGGAAAAAATATTATATCCGTAACATAACATGGGTTGGTAACACAGTTTATTCTACCGACTACCTATCACGGTTGCTCAACATAAACAAAGGAGATGTTTACAATCAGAAATACCTTGACAAACGTCTACGCGAAGATGAAGATGCAGTGGGCAATGCCTATTGGAATAACGGCTACATGTTCTATAATCTACAACCCACAGAGGTTAATATTGTAGGCGATTCCATCGATCTGGAAATGCGAATCTTTGAAGGACAACAGGCTCACGTAAACCACGTGCGTATCAACGGAAACGACCGCATTTATGAAAATGTTGTTCGTCGTGAGATTCGAACTAAGCCCGGTGACCTTTTCTCAAAAGAAGCATTACAAAGATCTGTGCGTGAGCTTGCATCCATGGGACACTTCGACCCAGAAGCCATCGAGCCCGACATCAGACCGGATTATGAGAATGGAACGGTCGATATAAACTGGAATCTCAAACAAAAGTCTAACGACCAAGTAGAGTTCTCACTTGGATGGGGACAAACAGGATTACTGGGACGCGTCGGCCTTAAGCTCAACAACTTCTCCATGGCAAACCTCTTCAACAAGAATCGTGACCGACGCGGAATTCTGCCTGTCGGAGATGGAGAAGTTCTCTCTCTCGGACTCCAAACAAATGCAAGATACTACCAAAGCTACAATGCTCAGTATTCTACAAACTGGCTCGGGGGCAAGCGTCCCGTGCAATTCTCGGTCGGCATCTACTTCTCAAAGCAAACCAACGTAGCCAGCAATTATTATAACAGAGGTTACATGCAGAACTATTATAACTATCAGTATGGCTACGGAAGCTATGGCAACTACTACAACAACTACGAGAACTATCTTGACCCGAATAGCTACGTGAAGCTCTTCGGAGCGAATGTAGGATGGGGTAAACGGCTCAGTTGGCCCGACGACTATTTCACACTCTCGCTAATGATTTCCTATCAGCGCTACATGCTCAAAAACTGGAGTTATTTCATAATGTCGAACGGTTCTGCAAACAACTTGAACCTCAACATATCGCTCAACAGAACATCGACAGACAACCAGTTATTCCCCCGCCGAGGCTCCGAGTTCACAACATCATTAACAATCACCCCACCATGGTCGAGCTGGGATGGAAAAGACTACCGTAACCTGGCCAACGACCCCAACTCACCAAACTATTCGCGAGAGCAACAAGAAAAATACAAATGGGTGGAATACCATAAATGGAAATTCAAAGCTCGTATGTTCACCCCGCTCACAAACGGAACGAAATGCTTTGTGCTGATGACTCGCGTAGAGCTCGGTTTGCTCGGAAACTACAACAAATACAAGAAGAGTCCTTTCGAAACCTATTATGTCGGAGGCGACGGTATGAGTGGCTATACCGCTAACTATCCCACCGAAACTATAGGTTTGCGAGGTTATGAAAACGGCTCCCTAACCCCACGCGGACAGGAAGGTTACGCCTACGATCGCTTCACACTTGAGTTACGCTATCCGTTCCTACTCGGCAATACCACTGTATACGGACTGGGATTTGTCGAAGCTGGTAATGCATGGAGCAGTGTCAAAGACTTCAATCCATTCGACATGAAACGTTCGGCTGGTGTGGGTGTTCGCATCTACCTGCCGATGATAGGCCTGATCGGGTTCGACTGGGCATATGGATTCGACAAAGTTCTAGGAGAAAACGGATTCGAGAAAGGCGGAAGTAAGTTCCACTTCGTGCTCGGACAGGAATTCTAATCAACAAATCAAATTTATTAAGGTTATGAAAAAAACAGCAGTAAAACTAACGAAGGTCCTGTTCCTTCTGTGCATCTTGGCTCTTTTGCCTATGAAGACTAACGCACAAAAGTTTGCATTGATCGATATGGAATACATCCTTAGTCAGGTGCCAGCCTACGAACGCGCCAACGAACAGCTCAATCAAGTGAGTAAAAAATGGCAGGCCGAAGTCGAAGCCCTTAACACCGAAGCAGGCACAATGTATAAAAACTACCAAAACGAGGTTGTTTTCCTCTCGCAAGAGCAGAAGAAGAAAAAGCAGGAAGAAATAATGGCTAAGGAAAAGGAAGCCTCCGAGCTGAAACGAAAATATTTCGGCCCCGAGGGTGAGCTTTTCAAAAAACGCCAAAGCCTCATCTCGCCCATTCAGGACGAAATATACAATGCCGTGAAAGACATTTCCGACCAACGCGGTTACAGTCTCATCATCGACCGCTCGAGTGCCTCTTCCGGAATAATCTACGGATCACCCAAGATAGACATAAGCAACGAAGTGCTTCAGAAATTGGGCTATGCCAATCAATGAGCATTTCAACGTTCACAAGAAATAGAAATCATTTAAACATAAAAGAAAGATGAAGAAACTAGTTTTAATGTTGATGTTGTGCGCACCCATGACGATGTTCGCACAGAAGTTCGGACACCTCGACTCACAAGCCCTTTTACAATCGCTTCCCGAAGCAACCGCAGTGCAGAGTAAACTCGAAGCCAAGGGCAAGGAATACGAAAAACAGCTCACCGACATGCAAAACGAGCTACAACGTAAGGCCGAGGAATACGACAAAACAAAGAGTACAATGAATGCCACTAAGCAAGCCGAAACCGAGAAAGAGCTGCAAGATATGTACACCAAAATTCAGCAAACGGCTCAAGACAACCAGAAAGCATTCACCGAAGAGCAGCAGCGCGAGCTAGGCCCAGTACTCGACAAGGTTCGCAACGCCATCGCAGCAGTAGCCAAGGCTGGAAACTATGTCTACATAATGGAGAAAGCAGCCGGTCAGCCGCTCTACATAAACGAAACTCTCAGCAAAGACGTAACAGCCGAAGTTAAGGCTCAACTAGCAAAAGCAAAGTAAACTTCAAGTTCAGAGAATTCAACCCAGGGTGAGGCCACCGCATGAGAATCCTTTCAGCGAAGCCTCACCTTTTTAATGCCAGATCGGATATGCTCGCTATTCCGATGCCGTTACCCCCAAACGATCATTAAAAAGACGTGCGTTCGGCTTAAGAATCACGATAGCATCGCTTCTTGGTAAACGGACATCATAACATAAGTCTCATAGGGATGACACGGACTCTCTACCGTACTCATTGTGTTCTCATAATTTGAGGATTGCCCTGCCCACCTACAGCCTGTCGCCCCCTTCGAGATTCTATGAGTTGCGCGTTTATTTACACAAAGATTGCGCCTTATCGGACTTTACCGCCAGCTTGTAATCTATCGCCTCTCCCAAGCCTACCTGGAACGGTAATCGTTCTCTCAACGAAACAGCAAGTGTTGACTCGACGAAACAGCAATCATCCTCAATCTAATCGACATTTGTCGTTTAGGTTAATCGGCATTTGTCGTTTAAGTTGGTCGACGTTTGCCATTTAAGTTAATCGGCGTTTATCGTTTAAGTTGGTCGATAACTACTCTTCGCCAGTATTGACGGAACCCCGAAGGGGTGGCGAGACCACAGGCAGGCGGTAGAGCGACAGCAGAACCCCTGCAACTCACACCATCAAATAGAGAGCCACGAAAGGGCGACGGACTCCCCAAATTATACCCATTCCGACGCCCTTTTAGTCGCAAAAGAATATCTTTACACTCCGAATCCTCATTCAGAGAAATAGACACAACTTCAAATAACAAACAAAGAACATGAAAAAGATTATCCTCACCATCATCTGCGTCGTCTTCCCCTTGATTGCGGGCGCGCAAGGAATCAAATTTGCCTATTTCAGCTACGAAGAAGTACTGAAAGCAATGCCCGAATACACCACGGCTACAAAAAGTGTAGCCGAACTACGGGCCAAATACGATGCCGAACTCAAACGCGCCGAGGACGATTTCAATAGCAAATACGAAGACTTCCTCGACGGACAACGCTCTTTCGCACCCTCTATCCTCCGTAAACGACAAGCTGAACTGCAGGACATCATGGACAAGAACATCGTCTTCAAACGTGAAGTCGACAGACTCCTAAAACAGGCCGAAGCCGATGCCTATACACCAGTTAAACGCAAACTCGACGCTGTTCTGCGCGAGATGGGCAGACAAGCAGGATACGCTTTCATTATCAATACTGACAATAATTCGCTGCCCTATGCGAACTCGGCCATGGGCGAAAATATAACCGAATCTCTCAAAGCCGCCCTTAGATAGACCGAACAATCAGCAAATAAATGAAAGAAAACCTAGCACACGGCCCTGGCCCAATCGGAATATTCGATTCGGGATATGGTGGACTGACAATTCTCCACTCCATACGCGCCTTGTTGCCCGAATACGACTATGTCTACCTAGGCGACAACGCCCGTGCACCTTATGGCTCACGGTCGTTCGACGTTGTCTATCAATTCACCCGGCAAGCAGTGATGAGACTCTTCAGAATGGGTTGTCAACTGGTTATCCTGGCTTGCAACACCGCCTCTGCAAAAGCTCTGCGAACCATTCAAATGAACGACTTGCCGGCCGTAGCCCCAGCCCGACGCGTACTAGGCGTAATCAGACCTACGGCCGAAATCATCGGCCATCTCACCCGCTCTGGTCACGTGGGAATCCTCGCAACCGAAGGCACAATCCGCAGCCAAAGCTATTCTATGGAGATAAAGAAACTCTGGCCAAACATTACAACAACCGGGGTTGCATGCCCACTCTGGGTTCCGATAATCGAAAACAACGAAGCCGATAGCCCGGGTGCCGACTACTTCGTACAAAAACGCATCAACACCATCATGCAGCTCGACTCGGCAATCGATACCATCATCCTCGGCTGCACGCACTATCCCATACTTTTGCCGAAGATTAACCGCTACATTCCCGCAAGCGTGTCCGTCGTGGCACAAGGCGAATACGTTGCTCGAAGCCTACAAAATTATCTGGTTCGCCATCCCGCGATGAACGAACTATGCACACGCGGTAGAACAGCACGCTACTTTACAACCGAAAACAAAACTAAATTCAAAGAAAGCGCCCGAATATTCCTTGCCGAAGATATCGACGTAGCGCACATAGAACTGGAACTATAAAAACCTCGTGCAAAAAAGTGTATAGCCTCCTGCAATGTCTTGCAGGAGGCTATCTTTCTTGAATATTTCAACTCTGGGGAACTCTACCGAGTCTAAAACTCAGTTTCTTTATCTTGAACGTGAACCTTACCGTCGCGGAGAGTTACAATCTTGTCGGCGCCCGACACCGTGCGCATTCGGTGAGCAATAACCAGTACGGTTTTATTCTCAATGAGCTTTGAGAGCGACTCCTGTATCATTGTTTCGTTTTCAACGTCGAGCGAGGCCGTAGCTTCGTCTAGCAGGATTATTGGGGCGTCTTTGAGGAATGCTCGGGCGAGAGAAATGCGCTGACGCTCGCCACCGGAGAGCTTTGAACCGTTTTCGCCAATCATTGTGTTCCATCCGTCGGGTAAGCGCTCGGCAAACTCGTCGCAATGCGCCATTCGGGCTGCCCGAAGCACTTCGTTGTCGTTAGCGTCTTTACGACCGATACGTATATTCTCCATCACGGTGTTGTTGAAGAGAGTCACGTCCTGGAATACGATTGAGTAGAGCGAGAGTAGAGTTTCGGGGTCGATAGTAGTGATGTCCATTCCGCCTACAGTGATTCGCCCGGCGAGCGGATCCCAGAAGCGGGCAGCTAGGCGAGACACGGTAGTTTTACCACCACCCGACGGGCCGACAAGCGCAGTTACCTGTCCCTGGTAAGCGGTGAACGACACGTCCGTGAGCACCGGTTCGGAGGAGTCATAGGCGAAGCTAACATGGTCGAATACGATGTCATAACCCTGATTGGTGAGCTGAGACGTTCCGCTCTGAATAGGATGTTCGAGGATTTCGTTCATGCGATCGGTTTGCACTTTAAGACTTAGCATTGCGGCAAGGTTGATGAGGACGGCGGCGAGCGGGTCGTACATTCGCGCAACAACGAGCAAAAACATGAAAAACAGAATAACATTGAGCTGTCCCTGAACAAGCAGTGTCCCGCCGGTGAGAATCACGGTAACGATACCGAGTTTAAGAATCATCTGAGCGCTAACTACGAATAGTGACATGCCTAACTCGTTTGTGAACGAGCGTTTTTCAACTGTAAGAATCTTCGCGTCGAGCCCGTCGAGATATTTCATTTCAGCATTGTTAGCATGGAGGTCGCGTAGGGTTTCGAGGCATTCCTGAATGCCGTCGGCGCAAGCCATTTTCGCTTTCATCTGTCGCCGGCCCAGTTGGCTTCGCACGGTGATATAGAGCAGTACTACGCACATGCTCACAGGCAGTACCCACAGGGCTGCCGTAGCCATACGCCAGTCGTATAAGAATAATCCGATGCCCACCGGGACGACGGAGAGAATGGAGCCGAAGAACTCTGGGATCCAATGCGACGAGGCGTTTTCGAGCGTAGCACAATCAGTCATGATGGTGCTGGTAAGGTCGGAAAGATCTTTTTTCCCGAAGAACGAGAGGGGCAGGAGGCGTAGGCGTTCGGCAATGGAAACGCGTCGCACGCCACTTTCTACATAGGTTGCAAAGAAGGTGGCATTGTATTGAATGTGGGTTGTCAGGATGATGAGCCCCACACATGCAGCCGTGAGAACTGCATACCACATGGCGTGTGTAGAGTCTATTCTGCCGTTCTGCAACAGGTCGGCCACGATGAAATAGAGCAATCCGACGGGCATAATAAGCACTAGATTTGAGAACATGCAGCTTATACAGGCTTTGAGCATGTCGTGTGCCCCCTGTTCGGAGAGCGCATATTGATGTTTCAGGGTTTTGATGATATTCATTTTGTTCCTCCCAGTTTCCAGTTAATCGATTGATTATATTCTCGCCACATGTTGGCATACAGGCCTGCGCTCGAGGTCAGTTCGGCGTGTGAGCCTTTTTCGCATATTCTTCCGGATTTTAGCACGTAGATGCAGTCGGCTTTGGTGACGGCCGACAGGCGATGGGCTATCATGATGACCGTTTTGCCAATCGACAGGGTGTTGAATGCTGCTTGTACACGTGTTTCGTTATCGGGGTCGGCATAGGCCGTTGCTTCGTCCAGAATAACGATTGGTGTGTTCTGAAGCATTACTCGGGCGATGGTTATGCGCTGTTGTTCGCCGCCGGAGAGATAGGTTCCCTCACTACCGAGGATGGTGTTGATACCTTCGGGTAGCTTGGCGATTATGTCGTCACATTGTGCCTCAGAAAGTGCACGCCGTACTTCGTCGTCGGTGGCATTGGGCCGACCGAGCCGGACATTGTCGAGGATGCTTCCTTTGAGCAGTCGACTGTCTTGGAACACGAACGACACCTGTTGCATGAGGTCGTCTTTGCGAATGTTGCGAACGTCGGTTCCACCGATGTTCACGCTACCTTTCGTTGTGTCCCAGAAGCGGGCTATCAGGCAAGCGAGGGTGGTTTTTCCGCTGCCCGACGGGCCTACGAGAGCTATGTGCTCACCTGCTTTGATAGTCATTGAAATGTCGTTGAGCGCGTCGGTGTCGGCATCTTTATATCGGAAACTTACGCCTCGGAGTTCCACCGAATTATCGCGTGGTTGGATTGTTTCGAGTGGTTCTTCGAGCGGTTCAACGTCTAGCACGCTGTCTATCCGTTTGAGTGCGCTTTCGACGATTATTTTGTCCTGGCTCATGTACATCACTCTCATGAGCATCACAGTCATGGCGGGTGTGATGATGATATAATAGAGTAGGTTCGACAGGAACTGCCCATCCATCCGTTCTCTGCTGGTGCCCACAAAGAGTGCGGCTGCCACCAGGATGGCGAAGACGCTGTTGATTATCGTAGTGAAAGCTACCATCGGAGAGTGCAGCGAGCGGGTGTAGCCGATAACCCATTGCTGGTAGCGATCGATTGCGCATTTGAATCGTTTGAATGAGAAGACGGTTTGTCCGAAGGTTTTCACCACTGGAATGCCGCGCACATATTCCACTGCTTCGTTGGACATCGTGTCAAGCGCTTGCTGATATTCTTCCATAGTTTTCCGAAGACTGCGCCCGGTCATGAAAAAATACATAATTCCGTAAGCCAGCACAGCGGGTGCAATGCTGAGCAATCCTAACCGCCAGTCGAAATACATCAACATGCAGAGCAGTCCTACGGGCGTTGCTATTCCTCCTGCATTGTCAGGCAGTCGATGTGCGAGATAGGTTTCGGTTTCTTCGCTCGACTCGTTAACTATCTTGCGCAACTTACCACTTCCGATGCTGCTCACAAATCCCATCGGCAGCTTTGTGATGTAATGCATCAGTATCGTTCGGATATTTGTGGCTACCCTGAAGGCGGCTTTATGCGAGCAAAGCAGAGCTGCTATATATACAAGGATGGAACCTATGGCCCACATGAGTGCTGCCCAACCATAGGGTACGATGTTTTCGGCTTGCTCGAAGTGCGGTGCAACGTTAATTATGTCGCGCAGAATCATCCAGATGTAAACGAATGGGGCTAAGGCCATTAGTGCGCTCACAGCTGAGAGAATCCACGAAGCATAGGTGAGAAATCTAAGTGGCCCGGCATATTCGAGCAATCGTCTCAGATTTGATTTTCGGTTTTCTTTTTCCATATAATATTTTGTTTAAGAAATGTGGTTGGTTTCCAACACTCTGCAAAGATAGAACGCGCCGGTAACTCCTTGCAATACCTAAAAATCAGGAATTCTGGGGGTGATGTAGAGCGATTTTACGCAGAATTTCGTCTTTGGAGTGGATTGATAGCAATCATTCCGGATTTTTCGCCCGGGGGCGGATTTTCCAGGGATTATGGTATTATAAGATGTGGGTTACCGCCCGATGTTCATGAGTTTAACTTGTTCTTTTAGCAGTTGCATAAGCGGTTCACGTTCGTTGGGTACGCGGTTGTCGAGCACAGCTTCTTTTAGTATTTTCTTTAAGTTGCCGACCTCACGACCGGGCTTGAGGTTGAACATCTTCATTATTTCGTTACCATCTATGCATGGCTGGAACTCGCGTTCGTAATCGCGCTTTTTTAGGTCGGCCAGCTTTTCGCGAACTATTCTGAAGTTCTCGGTGAATTGTTTTTTTCTAATGGCATTCTTGCTCGTTATGTCGGCCTCGCAAAGTGTCATGA
Organism: Prevotella micans F0438; assembly: GCF_000243035.1. Classification (NCBI taxonomy): domain Bacteria; kingdom Pseudomonadati; phylum Bacteroidota; class Bacteroidia; order Bacteroidales; family Prevotellaceae; genus Prevotella; species Prevotella micans. Next base: position 505,770 of record NZ_JH594523.1, on the reverse strand, counting down.
GATCGTCGATATCTTCGCCTGAGTCGTTGAGAAGTCGCCTGACGGCCGAGTCGGTCACCTCGTCATCGGCAATAGCGATTGGTCGCATGTGCAATTCGACCAGCTTCTGGACATATCGCATCTTAGCATCGAGTGGAAATTTCATTCTCCTGAACAAATGTGGAATCATTTTCGCTCCGATTGTATTGTGGCTGTGGAAAGTCCATCCGACCGATGGTTCCCATCGCTTGCTTCTGGGTTTTCCGATGTCATGAAACAGTGCGCTCCATCTGAGCCATGGGTTTTGGGTGTGTAGTGCGATGTTGTCGAGTACCTCGAGTGAGTGGAAAAAATTGTTTTTGTGGGCTTTTCCGTTTTTTGTTTCCACAATGTCCATAGCGGTGAGTTCGGGCATGATTATATGGAGCAACTTTGTGCGATAAAGCTCCACAAAGCCCTTGCTGGGAGTGGGGGTCATGATTATCTTGTTGAGCTCGTCGGCAATTCTTTCTCCACTGACTATTTTGATTCTTTCGGCATTTCGCTCAAGAGCCTCGAAGGTTTCGTCCGCAATGTAGAAGTTTAGCTGGGCGGCAAACCTAATGCAGCGGATCATACGCAGCGGGTCGTCTGAGAAGGTTATGTCGGGGTCGAGCGGTGTACGTATTGTTCTGTCCCAAAGGTCGGCCACGCCGTCGAATGGGTCGACGAGTTTTCCAAATCGTTTTTTGTTGAGGCAAACAGCGAGGGCGTTTATGGTGAAGTCGCGTCGATTCTGGTCGTCTTCTAGAGTTCCATTCTCCACGATAGGTTTTCGGCTGTCATGAGTGTAGCTTTCCTTTCGTGCTCCCACGAATTCTATTTCCATGTCCTTGCTTTTCACTTGCGCGGTTCCGAAATTCCGGAACACAGAAAGATTTGCTTTTCGTCCGAGTTGTTTTTTCAATTCGGTTGCCAGACTGATTCCATTTCCCACCACGACGACATCAATGTCGTCCGAAGGCCTTTCAAGAAAAAGGTCGCGCACATATCCTCCTACAACATAACACTCCAGCCCAAGGCTGTCGGCAGCGTCGGAAATCCGGTGGAAAATGTCTTTGTCTAGAAGTTTCGCCAGTTCGGCGTCAGAGAGTTCTCTCATCTTATTATTGCTTCACAGAATACTTTTTGAGTCACGAATTTAGGAAATATTTCCAATTTAGGATTGAAATGGACTATTCGTTCATAACTCCGCATTTGGGACAGCGACCTTTGCGACGAAGGCGGGCGGAACAGTTGCCGCAGATATAGATTTCTACGCCGTTGCGGAAGAAAGTGCGGAGAGCAAATATTATGTAGACTAAAAGAAGGAAATAGCCTACATAATAAAGCGTGAGAATGGAAAATACAATATAGTTGATGGCGCAAACGGCTGTCAAACCGCAGAGATAGAGCAGTGTATCGGCCGAACCTAAGCGTCTACGCACATCGTCGATTGTTGCCAGGGCAGTTATAAGCATAGACCAAACGAGAATAAGGAAAATGTTAAGCAGGAGCGGTTGTGAAAATGGATTGAGCGACGGATGAAAATAGAATTCACGCCAGGTTTCAGAAGCGAAAAGCTGGATACTAGCATAGAAAGTGGCCGAAATGGCTACGAGTATGGCGAGCGCTGTGGGATAGAACGAGTTTATGTCGTTGAAGTGGACAATGTGTGCGTTTTGGCGCAGAATTTTTCGTGCAAGATAGCCCACAGCGATAAGTAATATGACCACGAGGAAGATTATCAGGTGGCGGTTGGAGAACATAGAAATAAACTGTGAAATAGGATCATCGGGATCTACCTTCTTCAATAAGTTGGTTTCGTGAACCCATCCGAAAGTATTGTTTTCCGTTGCAATCTGCACCCATACGGAGTCAGTTTTATCGGCTGGGATAATCCTAATGTCGGCTACAACTAACGATTTTCCGTTCCTAACAGCGAACGAATCTGTAGGCATTCCGTTGACAACCTCCTCTGGTTGTTGCCTGAAGAGCATGAGTGAATCTGAAGTGACAATAAAGTTGAAGCCCTGTGAATAGTGATGCCGCACGCGAAAGGCAAATGAATCGATCGGACTGGTAGTGTTGTACCAATTGGCTGCGGTATCGGTTTTTGAAAGCGAATCTCCACGAGCTTGCAGATGGCGCGAAATCTGCGCCTCCTGAATACTGTCGGGCAAGTGAAAGCGTGACGGACTTTTTTGATGATAACAACTGGTGAGCACGAGTAATAGCACCAAATGGAGGAAGAAGAATGTTTTGCGCATAATGAGTTATGAATTTGTGACAATGATGTTCATTTGACAATGTTCGCAATCGAAATCCAATTTAAAGCGCCGTCCGTCGGCCAATTCTAGGAAGAGAGGTTCGCGCCATGAGGGACGGCGGCCACCGTGTCGCAAACAATAGCCGAGCGAATATTTTATGCAGTGCCGGCATTGCATCAGCAGCGATTCTTTTGTTGTGGGCACGGCGCATTCGAAAGCCGGAGCGGGAGAAGATAATCCCTGACGGCGATAGAATTCGGCAGCTGCACGATTGGAAATATTATAGAGATAGGGATGGCGGTCGTATTCGCTAGCATTAACCGATTCGAACGACTGCGGCCTAATTGTTTTGCGAGTATCTGTTCGATTGACTGCAATAAGCCTCTTGTCAAGCTCGTCGACGGCTTTGCGGCGTAGCTCAGCCAGAACACTGCTCGGAATAAACAGCTTTTCAACGCTGCTTTCGAGCGTAATATCGTTGCAGACATAGACGGTGGTGCCGAGTTTAGTAAGTTGGTGTCGAATATTATCAACCTGCGGATGCTGTGCCGATTGATGCTCGAAGTCAACTCTGCCTGAAGCATAAATGTCAGTCCCGGACACGCGAAGTTTAAGTAGGAATCCATTCTCCGCTAAACATAAGCGCATGTTGAGCGGAATACGTCTACGGGCAGATTGAGTGCCGAGTAATTTTTCGAAAACATGGTCTTCGTTACGATATAGCGACATGCCACGGCGTAATCTTTTGGGCATTCTGAACGGATAGAGCCTATTACCTATAGCCCGATTAATACGGAAACCCTCAAGTATCGGCACAGAATCTGGCCCGTCGCAAACAAAGCACATTCCGTCGCCGTTACTGAAAGCGGCCGTGCCAGCTACGGTTAACGAATCGCGACCTATTTCCTTGACCCTCCCAACAAATTCGCCGAACGCCTTGGGAGTATCAGGAGAAAAGATATCGGGTTTCCTGCCATCGAAGAAATAATCCGTGTATCCGCGATTGAACGTACGATTCAAATTAGGTTCGAAGAAATAATCAACTCGACCGAGCGACGCGCGTTTGAATTTGTCAGGATGCTGCGCAATAATCTCGTTCAACCGCCTACTATAGGCCGAAACTACATTCTTAACATAAGCCACATCCTTCAACCGCCCCTCTATTTTGAAAGCGCAAGCCCCGGCGCGCATCAATGTTTCGAGGTTATTTATTTGGTTCATATCCTTAAGCGAAAGCAGATGCCGGGCATGTTCTATAATCTTTCCGTCGGAATCTTTCAAGTCGAACGCTAACCTGCAGAATTGCGCGCAGGTTCCGCGATTGGCCGACCTTCCGAAACAATGTTGCGAGGCATAGCACACGCCGCTGTAACTCACGCACAACGCTCCATGCACAAACACTTCGAGTTCCACATCCGGCACAGCCTTATGGATTGCCATAATTTCAGGAGCCGACAACTCGCGGGCCAGAACAACGCGTTCGAATCCCAGACCGTTCAGCCAGCGCACCTTATCTGGCGTTCGTGTGTCGCATTGCGTACTGGCATGCAAAGCCATCCTCAGCCCGAGTTTGGAACGGCATTCGGCTAGCAACCCCATGTCCTGAATGAGTAGTGCATCGGCGCCCGCCTCTTCGAGCTGCTCGATAAGACGGAGCATCTCCGGCATTTCGTTGTCGTAAACTATTGTGTTCACCGTGACATGCACTTTCGCGCCGAATCGATGGGCATATCGGCACAGCTCCGCAATGTCGTCGACACTATTACCCGCAGCCTGTCTGGCACCGAATTTCGTAGCTCCGATATACACGGCGTCGGCGCCGTGGTCGATAGCCGCAATGCCGCATTCAATATTCTTGGCCGGAGCCAGAAGTTCGATAGTCTGCATGGATGAATATTTTCACAGCTTCGCCTTTTCTTTCCTTAGGCTGTTTTCTAACTGAATTGTTAAAAGAAGATGACCAAAACGGCAGAAAAATCAACTTGGTAACTCGTTGATAATAAAAGACTCGGGAGAGTACTAAACTTTCTGCGCAGAAAGTTTAAATTAGATGCGCAGAAAGTTTGAACTTGGTGCGCAGAAAGTTTTACCGACTCCCGCATCTACTTCCGCCTGGCTTTAACACAATGGTTACTAAACATTAAAAAACGGATGAATTGTGAGCATCTACTTATTCATGTTCTTTTTAGAGTGTTTCAATCATTGAGTCGCCGATGAACGAAAGCGGTAGTAAATCTTTCACTGAGTTTACGATATAGACCCCCTCAGTGCCGCAAAGAAGAACTTTCATCGGACGTTTATAACGTTCCTCGATTTCGATGAGCGACTGCCTACACGCTCCGCATGGAGCCACCGGACGAGCTGTAGGCACTCCGTTGTTTTTGGCTGCAATGGCCAATGCTACGACCGATTGCGACGGGCATTGGGCTTGGGCCGCAAACATGGCCGTCCGTTCGGCACACAAACCGGATGGGAAGGCGGCGTTCTCCTGATTTGCACCGATGATAATCTCGCCATCTGACAATCTGAGAGCTGCCCCTACGCTGAAATGACTGTAAGGCGAATAGCTGTTTGCCGTTGCCTGCCGAGCTGCCTCAACAAGTTCGCGGTCGGCTTCCTTGAGTTCATCAACACTACAGAATCCTATTTCTATTTTCAATTCTAAAGTTTTCATGAGCACATATCGCTTTTTAGTTCTTTATATATTCAAAACATCCCACATCAGGCTTGTTGTCGCGTGTGTGCCCCAGACGGTCGGTTTCGCTGAATCCGCTCCAGAAATATGCCGAGTCGATTGCGGTCGACACAGAATCGAGCCTGAAATCGTAGAATTGTTTCGCGCCATCAATGTTCCGGAAGTTCTTTGCTCCGCCTCGAACCGTGTCAGTCGGCTCCTCCCACCAAACGTAATTCATTTTAGAATAGTCTATCGTTTCTGGGCGCGGAGTTCGGAGAATACAGCGGAAGAAACGATAACCGGCTGCCACGCCATCTTTCGTTTTTATGTCTATCACGTCGTTAGCTAAACCCGTTACGAGCAAATTATCGCCTTGAAATCGAACGAGCGGATAATCAACCTCGCCATTACTGTTGCATAGCCTCAGTGCCACGCCTCGCCTACTGTCGAATGGATAGAACTGAGCTATTGTGCAATGAACCATCGCTACGTCCCCGCCCAGAAAATAAACGCAATCGGCTAGTGTGTTCGTAATTTGCGAGTTACTTACGCTTACGGCGCAATTCGTCGCACGTAACCCATAGCCCTGGCAGTTGTGAATTGTACTGTAGTTCATTTCAAGCTTCATTCGGCTCACGTCCGACGAATCGCATACTACCCCATCGTAGGCCGAATGAATATCGGCATAAATGATATAATTGTCGTAGCTCGAGGGGCGGAATCTGATTCCGCGCCATTGTCCGCTCACCCGGTCGTATGGCAAATAACTAAACATTCGGTCGAGCCGGTTGCCACGCAGGATCACGTTACCATCGGCTGTTCCAATGATTCGCAGCGAACCGTATACGTCGATTCCCGCATTGTTTGCGAAGTATATTGTTGTGTTAGATGCTATCGTGAGCCTTACTGCCGAGTCTACCTTTATTCCGCCACGAATCACGATTGGCTTTCCCGATGAAATCATTGTGTCGCGTTTCACAACAAGATTATCAATCAGTTCAGCATCCCAGCTCCATGCATCGAGATTAATCTTTTGCACTGCTCCGCTCTCTAGGGTGAAAACAAGATTATCTTTCACTCTCTGTGGAGTGGCAAAGTTATTTCGTGGTGTGGTTAGCTTTACAAACACTTGCAAACTGTCGTTGCGTCTCACCTCCAGACCGCTTGCCTGAAAGCCGTTCTCCTGTTTGAGCGGAATACCGTCAACGTTCACAGCAAAGCCTGTTTGATTACCGCTTTCGAGTCTTATACTTGCAATTCTCAACCCTTTCCCCCCCCTATTTCTCACCCAGACGGTTTTTGTGGGCGTTGTGACGGTTGAGAAAGTGGTGTCTAATTTAACAGTATCTGTAGAGAACTCGAGCCGGACAGCAGGATCGACTGTGAATATTTCGTCGCTGTCGGAACATGCAGTCCAAAGCGTAGCAACGGCTAGTATTACTAAAATGAATTTAATTTGTATTCTTTTCATCGATTCTCCTAACGCATACACTTACAAATTATTGCTTCGGCATTTTATTCAGATGAAATACCCAAATCATTTGATTTAATATTTGCGGAACTTCCACAAGACCAAAACCTTTTGGTTTTACTCTACAACCTATTAGTCTTGCCTGAATAGAATACATGTGCTGCGGCAAGAACAGGTAAACCGAGCAAAGTTACAATTATAAAGAACTGACGATATCCGATGTACTCCTCCAAAATACCGGCAATGAGTGAACCGAGAAATATCGAGAAAGCAATCAAGGATATCGCAAAGGAATGAGAAAACATGGCACGCGAACTAGAAGATATTTCAAAAACAATGGTGGTATAGACCATTATGCCGAAACCCAAACATAATTGCTCAACGAACATACAGCTATTGATGAGCCACAACGACGAGGTAAAACTATAACTAAGGTAGATATATAGCGCTTTTGGTAATGTAATAGCCAACGCCATTGGCCAGAAACTTCGACGCAAGCCCTGGATTCGAATTGCTCGAGCACCAAGGATAATGCCGATTATCAAAGAGAATGTTCCAACCGTTCCAAGTACGAGAGCAATCTCCTGAGGCGACAAACTTAAACCGCCATTACTTCCCGGATCAATGAGAAACAGCGGTACAACACGCGAAAACATACTTTCAGGAAGAATGAAAACAAAAAGAGCCACGAGAAGCATATTATTCTGCCTCGCAAGGAGGTTTATCCTGGCTTTTAAACGGAACTGCAAACTTTTCCAGGCCGAATGCGATGGCATGTCGACCGGATGCGGAAGAAAAACAATATGAAAAATAAGCAACACCAACATTATCGCGGAAACAATATGGAATGCGGCCGTCCACGACGACTGAATAGTACGATTGATAACCTCCAAATTACCAGCTACCATTGCCGGAAGAGCAAACAACACCGCAATAGACATCAGACAAATCACGGTTCGAATGATTATGCTTGCCCGCCGTTGTCGGCGCACCGTCGAAAGACGATAGAAATACTTTATGGCAACCGAATGGATTTCGCCGGCCGTGACTATCGCTACTAACAGAAATACAGAAATCGGCAACCAAAATCGGGAGTAGAGAGCTAATGCCAATATCTCGACTGCAACAATCACAGCAAGCTCGGTTAAAATAATCCATCTACGCTTCGTACCATACCACACCACAACTCGTTCGAGCAAAGGACGCAAAGCAATGGGTAGAAAACAGAGCGCACTTACAAACGAAATTGCACTGTTCGAAAGTCCCATTCGATTGAAAAACACAATTGCAGTAAAAAATACCGTGACATATGGCACACCGCAAGCTAAGTAAAGCGGTAAACTCCACAACCAATTGCTTTTCCGCCAGCCGGCGATTGGGATTCCATTAATTATTTTATCGTTCATGGTCAATATTGCCTGTCTATCGTGGTGTCGGAATAATAATGTGCCAGAATTTCGTGGTATTTATAACCTTTTTCGCCCATCACGGCAGCACCTATTTGACATAGACCAACACCATGTCCCCAACCGGCTCCGTGAAATACGAATCGTGAGGGGATACCGTCGACCGTTTCGAGTGCGTCGACAACAAACGCCGAACTGTAAAGATGGGTTTCGCTTAAAGCACGACGAATCTCGAGCTCTTTTCCGATGATAAACGTACGATTAGATCCTACAATTTTCAGTCGGCTTATACGACCGCTTCGCCCTCGCTCAAGCGGAATAAGTTCGCGAATAGTCCCAAAATCTATTCCAGTTTTACGTTTGATTAGGGCCGATAGTTCGCTTTGCTCGATTGTAAATCTCCACCTGTAAAAATCAGGCGTTTCCTGATCATAGTCATTAAGTACCTGTTGCAGTACTTCCTTGTTTTTAGTGTTGCAAAAAGCCTCAGGTTCGGCAAGAATCCATCGGCGCGCCTCGTCTTCGCGAGTCAGATTGGGCAGGTCGCCAGCTACAGATTTGTCGGCTACAGCTGTAAGGTAAGGCTTATGAATATTCTCCCAACAGTAAGAATATTCCTCCGTTGCGCCGCCGCAACATTTACTGAAACGCGCATCGCACAATTCACCATCATGCATCAACACTTGTCCACGCGTCAATTCCACAGCCTCGGCCACTCGCCGGTTACTAGCTTTGGTTATACCTTGATAGCGCTGGCAATGGTCGTCGGCACACACGTCAAAGAACTTATGGTCGTCGCGATCATACCATTTTGTCAACTCATCCTCGGTACACTGCTCGGTTGTTTTCGTGCCGTTTCGCTTACCTATCTGTGCCATTATCCAGCTGCGCGAAATCACGGCGTGAGCTTTGAGGAGTTCAGTTGAAGCGGTTGCACTCATTTCGCTCGAAATAACACTCACGAGATATTTTTCGATTTCCACATCGTTCACAGCACAAATACGGTTGTTATCCACTATCAGCCGAAGTGCACCGCAGAAGGTTTGCGATTCGTGCCGCTGCCAATGGAATTCTTTACCAATGACGACATCATTGAGCTTGAATGAGCTTTCAGGAGAGTCGGGCCGAAAGATTATTTCCTTGCTTATCTGCTTCTGCCATTCGATTCCGCCGTTTGTGAATACAACCTTATGCGAACCGCTTATCTTGACCCCATCAACAGTGTAACAGCCATTGAGAGTAAAGCTGATTTCAGATGCACTCATTATACCTACGGCTACAATTGGTTCATTTCTTTTTATTTGTTCGACTAAGCGTGCCATTTTGCTTTCCGAAAGACTCACTTCCTGCAATATATTCGTAGCAAGTTCTTCGGTGAGACGTTCAAAATCTGTTTGACGCGGCGTGATGAGCAGCCCGCCCATATCGAGCGCACCCGGACTCACAAGCAGTTGTTCAGAACCCTCGGAATAATAACAATCAGGCCGATGTTTCGCCCGCGGAAACACAACTGTGAACTGTACTCCCAACTGACGCCAGGCTACAATATTCATCATCGGTTCAATGTTGTCGGCAGGCCATGGAAGCACATAATAGACTCGCTTGAACAAACGTTTGAAACTCTCCTCGTTCTTGCTTTTAACTAGTAACGCCGGACAAACATATCCCTTAACTCGGGCGATATATTCATCGCTCCCGAGTTCGAATATACGCTGTAGATTATAGGCCTTTTCACATGCCAACTGAATAGGTAGAACCAGTCCGCTCCCAGCCTGCAAATGCAGATGGTCGGGCGCACTGGCTCCGCATTTCGGCCCGTTGTAAAACACTATCGTTTCGGGATAAGCGTTGAGGAAACGATTAATCGTGACATAGCTGTCCGCAATTCTCTGCGGCTGATGATTCCGTGACGGTAGAGTGAAATGCATCGGTAAAATGGGGAACGGATTAATAAGAATGTCGAACTGCTCATCGAACTCCAGCTTCATCTGTTCAGTCGGTCTGTTTTCCTCACAAAGGAAGCATGGGCGTGCCTCTATTGCAGCTTTGTTTATCTTGGCGCCAGTGCTTGTAATTCTTCCTGGATTGAATTGAACAGAAAGCATCCCCAGCTGTCGCGTTTGTACGTTTTTAAGTTCATTGAATCGCCTGGCCGCGTCGGGCCAACGCCGAAATTGTTCGCTAGCGAATCGTTGCAATACCGAACAACCTAGTCTCTGTCTCTGGCGAGCGAATATTTCAATTGTGCGTAGCCGATCCTTATAAAGATTGTTTGCGTTGATTTTGTCGATACTTAGAGCTGCATCGCTATTGCCACTCCATCGTCGACAGAGATATAACTCATCATAAATTCGCCCGATTCTATGACTTCGGCAAATCGCCAATCCCATGGCATAGTCCTCGCCATAGCTCGTATTCGGGAATCCAATCTTGCGAGCAAGCGGAGTGAAGAATGCTCGCGGTGCACCGAGTCCATTTATGCGAAGGGCATTATTACAGCCGTTAGCTTCTGTCCATTCGTCGTGACTGATGAGTCCGGGTGGCAGTGTTTCAAGCTGAAAGTTGCACATTCGATAGCTGCCGATAATCATGCCCGACTGTTGTTCATGAAAGGCATCGACAATGGTCTGCAACGTCGCAGACGATGAATAGAGGTCGTCGCTGTCGAGCTGCACTGCAAAGCGTCCGCATCGCTTGTCGGCCAACGCCACATTCCAGCATCCACCTATCCCGAGGTCGTTTCTACCGGGTATAATGTGCACAAGCTTCGTATTCTCAGCTGCCAGTCTAGCCAGAATATCCGTTGTCCCGTCAGTTGAATGATTATCCACAACGATAACATTATACTCGAATTTAGTTTCCTGCTCGAGAGCCGATTTCACCGCATCTGTAATGGTATGCTCGCGGTTATAAACAGGAATAATCACCGACGCCTCTACCGGGAACTCCTCCGTATCGAAGTTGGGCGATTTATATTTAGTTGTGTCTACCAGCGCCCCAATTTCGGCCAGATGATTCGTCACCACACGTTCCATCTCGAGCTGGACCTGCTTGTTATGCGGATTCACATAGTCGAACTGCTTCTCGCCGCTCGTCCGGAGGTCATACTCCTCTTCGGTGTAAAGAAATTCGTTGAGATGCACCAGTTCCCCCCGACGGCTAAGAAACAGCCGAAGGTCGAACCATCCGGCGTGCGCATAATCGGTTTCTTGCCGAGCATATTCATGTAGATAATCAGCCCGAATCAAAACCACCGATCCGAAGTCAAAGTCGTCGCGCACACTTCCAGGCTGATAATCTATGACCGGATGAGCCATCCTTTCACCGCCCTTTATGGAATAATAGTCGGCATAAACCATTGCTGCACCCGACGCTACTGCCACCTGTAGCATCCGCTCCACTGCACGATAGCCCATCACAATCGGTGTTGTTCTGAGGAACAGCATAGCATAATCGCCCATTGTTTCGTGAGCGATGGTTCTCATCGTAACCGATGACAGCAGTCCATCGACCGTCATTACATTAGGCATATCTTCTGCCTGGCTATCTGTGAGAGTCGCCATTTCCCCGTTTGTGAGAATATTCAGTCGACCAACAGTGTCACAACCGCTCATTTCTTTAATTACATTCTCCGCCTGCTCCCTACTAACGCAAGGCACGAAGCAATCTATTTTTTTTTCGCAATTCATTTGGTTTTCGATTTTTCTAATCTTATGCGTGCAAAGGTAAACAACTAAAGAAATTCCAGTCCTGCCCTCTTCATTCCCAATCAGTCATTAAGAAATAAGACGGTATCCGCGCCTCTCATCCATATTCGACACGTGTCCGGCGAACTCAAAACACTTCATGTCGTGAAGCCGTACAATTCCAACATCCCTTATTCTCATATTTCTATCTATCCGGTTAACGCGACCTTGCTTGCATGCCATTCGACAGACGTAGAAACCAAATATTATGTCTTTCTGCAAGTGAATATCGATATAAAACATACTCAATATGTATTTCTGCAAATGAATATTGACACAAACCATACTCGATATGTATTTCTGCAAGTGAATATTGACACAAACCATACTCAATATGTATTTCTGCAAGTAAATATTGATATAAAACATACTCAATATGTATTTCTGCAAGTGAATATTGATATAAAACATACTCGATATGTATTTCTGCAAGTGAATATTGACATAAAACATACTATGATGTATTTCTGCAAGTAAATATCGACATAAAATACTCTTCTGACCCCTTTAGCTCGTATAATAAACCTAGACTTTAATCGCGTTAACCAGAAAAACGCCGAGAAATGATGAGCCACAGAATGAGGGACGGTCTCTCACCCCGTCAATCAACGTAAACTCGGCACAGAGACTATATATAAATGTGTCTTAACCTATCTAAAATCTTAATTAGAGATTCCGCATAAACAAAACATAAGGAAATCTTGGTCGACATAAACACTTTGACTATTTTCGCGCCGTAATAATTTACACAATCTTAATTATCAATTTTATTCCAACACAACATGAAAAGAAAAACATTTCTTTTAGCCGCACTAGCCTTTGTAAGTACAATGCTTGTGCCGGCGTCGGCACAAACGGAGCCGAAAACCGAAGTACCTTTTAAATTTGAAAAGGTGCTACCCGGAACGAGAAAACCGGGCGGAGAGCTAAAGAAGACTAATGCCTTTCCGATGTTCAACCAAATGATGCTGAACCATGCAAAAACATCGCTTATGCGCGAACCGGTGAATGGAGCGTCGCTCTACGCGCCTCTCAAGGCAGGCGAGGTACTAACGGTATTGCCTAATCTGGAAATATGGGCAGATATCTTGTCGAATAACTTCACTGGAATTTGCATGTTCAATCCTGTAAGCGACATCTCATTCACAAGATTAGCCTCCTATGAAAAAGGCTATTTCAACGCCGGAAGCGGCCTAGTGGAGGATGCCGAACAGCTGCACGGAATATATCTCGATACAACCTATTCGGGCTGGGGAATAATACTCATTATTCATTTCGCTTTCGATACCCAGACATGGGAAATGATTGGCGAACCGCAAGTGGTGAGAGATTATAGCGTGGTGGCAACTGAAACAGCTAACGACCCGCAAACTGGCGAAGTGTTCGGCGAGTTCTATAGCTCTGATTTATCTCGTAAAGAATTCGGCGTGATAGACTATCAAACCATGACTCGCACAACCATTGGACCGGCCACACATCAATATGTCGCAATGGGAATCACTAGCGACGGTAAAGCCTACGGTGTTGCCAATGATGGTAATCTTTATCACATCGACCGCAACACAGGAGAGGAAACTCTTAAAGGTTCTACCGGCATCCAGGTGGCCCGACACGACGGTAATGCCTATTTCCAGAGTGGCGAAATCGACCCTCGTACCGATGAGTTCTATTGGGCTTCAGTAGACTCTACCGGATTATCTATGCTCTACACGGTCGATCTTAACGACGGTCATGTGACCCAAGTGGGCAGCTTGCTCAACGCTAATGTTATGGGTCTAACCATACCCGCTCCGAAGGCTGCCAACGCAGCTCCGGCCGCGATAGAAAATCTTACTAAAGAGTTTACAGGTTCATCGCTCTCCGGAAAAATAAAATTCCGTGCCCCCAATAAAACATTCGGTGGTTCAGCATTGAGCGGAGCATTGACCTACAACATAACCAGCAACAAGAACGAAATAGCAACGGGCACCGTCCAGGCCGGTAGTGAATGCGAAGTGGACGTCACTCTGCCAGAGGGAATCAATAGGATTGCCGTGACGGTGAGTAATGGCGTAGGCCGGAGTCCGAAAACCAAGATGGAAACCTACATTGGCTTCGATATTCCCAAAGCTGCAACCAACGTAAAGCTCGAAATAAACTCGGCCAATAAAGCCACCGTTACATGGGACGCTCCTACCGAAGGCGTGTACGGAGGTTTCCTTGGTACGCTGAAATATGACATCTACAAAATATCCGGCAGCGACACCACTCTCATCGTAAATGACTATACCGGAACAACCTATACCGGAATTATCCCCTCAGAGACTCTGAAGAAATACATCTATGCCGTTCGCGCCAAGAATGAAAAACACCAGAGTAGTCTTGCTTTTAGTAACGGCGTGGAAGTGGGGTCGGCATTCAGCATTCCATTCTTCGACGACTTCCTAACCGAAACTGATGCTGCCCTCTACACAATTATCGACGCCAACAACGACGGCTCAACATGGAAATGGCTCAGCGGGAGTACCAACTGTTTCTTCTACAAATTCAGCGATGCGAACCGCGGCGATGACTGGCTCATCACCCCGCCCATACATCTCCATGGTGGTAAGAACTATACATTGAGCTTCCGTGCACGCAATTCGCTTAAATCGTGTATTGAGCGCATCGAAGTGATGTATGGACAAGGTAACAAGGCCTCCGACATGGCCAACCAGATTATGGGGCCAACCGAATTATCATCCATTGCCTACACCCCGCTAAGCAGTACATTTTCTCCCAGTGTGGATGGCGATTACCACTTTGGATTCCACGCCATATCCGACGCCGAGATGTACTACCTCTACATGGATTCGCTCATGATTGAATCGGCAGAACCCACAAGGCCCGCAGCCGTGACCGACCTCACAATTTCGCCCGACCCATCAGGCACGCTAAAAGCATTGTTCTCATTCAAAACGCCAACCCAAACAACTGGTGGAACAACTCTCTCTACAATCTCACGAATTGAAATACGCAAGGGCAACTACATCATCAAAACTATTAACAACCCAACTCCCGGAGCTAACATAACAGCCACTGACGACAAGGCTACTAAGGGACGTAACGAATACTCCGTCATTGCCTTCAATGGAGAAGAACCCGGAGAACGCGCCACTGGCAAGGTGTTCATCGGAATTGATAAACCAACCGTACCGATTGTTCGGGTAATCGACCAGACAACATCGGCTAAGATTACATGGCAGCCTGTCGAGGGCGCAACAGGTGGAATCATAATTCCGTCGGAAGTAAGATACGATATATACAACGTGACCGATGCCGGTGCTGTGGGCGAAAAGATAGGCTCGGTTAAAGGCGGAACGGAATATATTGTAAGCGGACTAAGCAACAACGATGGGCCGCAAAACTACAAGCAGTGGGCCGTGAACGCAAACACCGATATGGGATCGAGTCTCTACGGAGTCGGTGCAATTGTTGTAGGCGCGCCATATATTCTGCCATTCCATAACAGTTTCAAAGAGCTTTCACTTGAAAACCAGTTCTTCGCCATCGAGCGTCCCAACAAGGAAACAACCTGGGAAATCATAGGCGACATGACGGTGGATAATGACGGTGGAGCAATCGTCTTCCGTCCTCAAAGAGCTGGCACTGCATCAATCGTCAGCGGAAAAATAAGCCTCAATGGAGCCACACTGCCCAAGCTACTCTTCGACTATCGCGCACTGTCAGGAACGAAGGGAGCCCTAGAGCTCGAGATTATCAAGAAAGACGGAACATCAAGCAAAATCTGGGAATCGAACTTTGCAGCCTTACCGGCAGGTGAGACCAAGTGGAACCATGTTATATTGGATTTACCATCCGACCTTATAGGGCAGGATTATATCCGCGTTAGGATCCGCGGTATAGCAAATGCCTCACTAGAGTCGACCCCGATATACTTCGATAATATCAACATTACCGACCCGCTCCAGAAAGATGCTGCCATATCCATGACAACCGTTGAAAGCGTCAAGAAAGGACAGCCCATAAACCTCAACATCAGAGTAACCAACGTTGGCATCGATAACATCCGCGGCTCGAAAGTCATCGTCACCGCGAACGGAAAAGAAGCTTTCACAACAACCATCAACCAAGATGTTCAGCTAATGCAACAGGTGGAAATTCCCGTGACCGTGAGGACCAGCTCGCTCGACCAATCATCGAACATGAAGATTGTAGCACGAGTTGAAACAGAAAACGACCTCGAGGATGCCAACAACTCCCAGGAAGAAGACGTGAAACTCAACACAGCCAACCTTCCACAGCCAACCAACCTCCGAGCCGAACAAGCAGCAGGAAACAAACTGAAGCTCACATGGAAAGAGCCCAACATCGAAACAAATATCGTGAACGACGACTTTGAAACCTACGAAGCATGGGCAACATCCTTCGGTGATTGGACAACTGTCGACGCCGACCACGGTCATGCAGGCGCTCTGTCTGAAAAAGGAACTTATCCGCACCAAGACGAGCAATTCGCCTTCCTCAACTGGCAGCCTAGCGATATATTCGGCGCCGGACAAGGCCTCGACCCACACTCCGGAAAGCACGCTCTCGTGTCAATATATCAATTCACTAAAGACGGAACAAAATATGTCGACGCCAACAACTGGCTCATCAGTCCACTCCTCTCCGGTCGTGAACAAACAATCCGCTTCTGGGTGAACAACTTTAAGCCGAAAACCGGCGGACGCGAAACATTCGATGTCCTCGTTTCCTCAACTGACATCGACACCGCTAGCTTCGTCAAAATCGGCGACACCCGCGTACAAGAGTCGGGCAAATGGACCGAAATAAGCGTTAAACTACCCGCAGGCACACGCTATTTCGCCATTCACCACAACACCTCGAAAGACCAAGCATCCATCTTCATGATTGACGACGCAAGCTACGAAACAGGTAACATACTCACGAGCTACAACATTTATTGTGACGGGGCTTATTGCGGTAACACGTCGGAAACCAATTACTCCGACATACCGTTCGCTCCCGACATGATTCACGACTACAGCGTCACGGCTGTTTATTTCGACGGCTCCGAGTCGGCCCCGATAACCATTCACTTCACAACCGACATCGAAACCATCGAACGCGATAAGCCTGCCGCCCACGACATCTACACACTTGGCGGCGCCCTGGTTCGTCGTAAATCAGAGAGCCTTCATAACCTGCAACCAGGCATCTACATTGTAGACGGCAGCAAGTGCATCGTGAAATAAGCAACTAACTCCTCATCAAAGGTTCGACGGTTCAACCATCAAACCCGAACACAATCCACAGGGCTGATTTCCACACCGGGAATCAGCCCTTATTCTTGCATGGCTAGAAAAAACATCACATATAATGACGTTATTTCTTTTTTGTATTTTTGTTACAAAAATACAAAAGACAATGACGCAAGACGGAAGAACACTCTGGCAGGTCGTAAAGGGATACTTTAATGCTCTTCCCGATAAGGAAAGCGAGGCGGAGACAATCAGCCAGATCAGTAGTGGGGTCAGGTTTCACGGTTCCAACCTTTGGGTATTAATCTTTGCCATCTTTATTGCCTCATTGGGATTGAACCTCAATTCCACCGCAGTAATCATCGGTGCCATGCTTATTTCTCCACTCATGGGTCCGATTATCGGCATGGGGCTGTCTGTAGGGATCAATGATTTTGAATTGCTCAAGCGGTCTATCAAAAACTATTTGGTTGCTACCGTCATCAGTGTGATAACGGCAACCATCTACTTTGTCATCACGCCACTTAATGAGGCACAGTCCGAGTTGTTAGCGCGCACTTCACCTTCGTTGTATGATGTGCTCGTGGCTATTTTCGGTGGTGCTGCCGGTATTCTTGCCATAGCCACCAAGGCCAAGGGAAACGTAATACCGGGGGTAGCCATCGCCACGGCACTAATGCCCCCACTATGCACAGCCGGGTATGGT
The DNA here is from genome assembly GCF_000243035.1 of Prevotella micans F0438. Taxonomy (NCBI): domain Bacteria; kingdom Pseudomonadati; phylum Bacteroidota; class Bacteroidia; order Bacteroidales; family Prevotellaceae; genus Prevotella; species Prevotella micans. Next base: position 488,254 of record NZ_JH594523.1, on the reverse strand, counting down.
TTGGCTGTTGGAGATTTTTCATTCTTTTTCGGAGCGTTCTATCTTTATTTTATCAACACTGTTTTCATAGCCCTTTCTACTTTTGTCGGGGTTAGAATGTTACGGTTCAAGCGGAAGACATTTGCTGACACCCGACGACTAAAAAAAGCAAAGAAATATATTATTGTAATTACAATCACAACTATGTTGCCAGCTATCTATATGACGATACAGATTATTCGAATGAGTGTGCGAGATAGCAATACGCAGCAATTCATTAAGAATGAACTCACCTTTAAAGGTACGCAGATACTCTCCCATAGTCGCAACGACGACAAGAAGACCATAAGAGTCGTGGCTATAGGAAAATCCATTGAGAAAAATGCCATTGACAAGGCAAACCTTAAGCTGGAGAACTATCATCTTTCAGGGTATCGTCTGAATGTTATTCAGGGATACCAATCCGACAGCCTCCTGTTGCTTGAAGGGCAAACGATGCCACAGGCATCAAAAGCAATCCAGCAGCAGCTAATAGAACAAACAGCGCAACTGAACACAGTGAGCAAACAGTTACAAGAATATACCGCTTATGAGAATCTGGGGAAAGAGATTTCCCAAGAGGTGAAAGCCGTCTGCCCTAAGGTGAGAAGAATAAGTCTTTCGCAAGTGTCAGAAGCCCGCACCGATACTTCGACGACACTCCGCTACACGATAGCCGTTGCCGGCTGCAACAATCCTTTGTCTGGTGCTGAACGCACGCAACTCCAACGGTGGTTGAAAGCGAGGTCGAAAGCAGACAGTTTGCGACTCATCACCACACAATAATTATCTGTGCCGGTTTTCAATCTTTCCGGCAATGCTGTCTAATCTGATTTAAGATAGATAATCATCACCTATGTATGTTTATATATTGTAGGCGGAATCGTTATTTTAATTATTAAGAGAGAGATGAATTTCAAAAAATCAACTTTTACACGTAGCGTTGCCTATCCCGGGTTGTTTGTCCTGATAGGTTTATCATTGGTTTGTGCTTTTTCCCAAAGTGGACGAATGCGGCGCTAACCTCGGTTCAGTCTGGTATTTACAGAAACCTTAGCTGGTCTTATATCCTTTTAGTGTCGTTTTTCTTCATCTTCCTTGTGGTACTTGCGTTCAGCAAGTTAGGGAACATTCGTTTGGGCGCGGATAATATCTTAATTATCACTGATACTGTTTTACCAAGCTTCAGCCCTGCCGATACAGTGATTAAGGGAAATAAAATGAATTAGTATGAGAACTCTTATAATAATATTTCTCCAGTTTATATTTCAGCAATGCTTTTGCCAGATAAGCATTGACAGTGATTGTTTGGAACGTAATTCAATGACGGTTTCCCGAATCATGCTGGAACTTTTAGGACAAGAAACCGTACAACAGATGTTAGACAACAAAACACGTATGCTTTTCATTCTGGGAGTAGACTCATCAGGCTATGTGTCTGAGATAAAAAGGATAAGAATTCAAAACACCTTGGACAAGAATGTAGAGAAGAAGCTTAAGCGATATTTTGGAAAGCATAAAATACAAATGAGAATTTGTTATTCTATTGACTTGAGTAGCGTCTCATACGAAAGAGGATTACAAATAGCTAGGAGTGATTTTCAGAATTCAAAAAAGAAATATATCATAGTAGGCTTCCCTGGAGAATTATTCACTCATTATGAATACTATAAGACACGCGGTTACAAGGGCATCGCTTTCAATTCCAAGTTAGAATATCTCATGTTACGGTTGAATGACAAATGAAAATAAAAGTCCTCATTTTACTTTTTAGTCTATGTTCACAAGGCATAGCCCTAGCCCAGAAGCTCACAACATACAGTGTGAATGAACGAGACTCTTCCTTATACCGCTCTACCGAATATGAGTTCAAAAAACTTAGCATCAGCAATGCCAGGCTAGATTTATACACTATAATCGAAAAGCTATCTGCCGAGCACTCCTCGGAGATGTATGTTATCAGATTCAGCCACCGGCATAATCGTATTTTCATTACAATACAGAATTGGGAATACAGAGGAATAAACTCAATAGCAGAAAGTAACACATACGGCATGTTTCGATCTAAGAACAATAAAGATTTTCTAGTTTGTTACGATGACACTAAAGAATTAAGCTACGTAAATAAGTACTTCAGCATCACCAAAGAGAAAATAAATATTTCCATACGCATAAAAAGCATCACCAACAACATGTACATACTTTCAAACGACCTCACAACCTATTACGAAGGAGTTATAGTACATAAAAAGCTGAAAACAATAAAGTTGATTATAAACAACAAATTGATACACAATCAAACATAACCAATATAAGAATATGGATAAGCTATCATTCAACTTCGACTCCATCCCACCCACCTGGAAGCTCTGTTTCAACGAACCATGTCCGATGAAGGAAACCTGTATGCGCTATTTCGCCGGCCAGCACCTGCCAGCCGACAAAACAACAGGCCCCGCAGTCTATCCCAACGCCTTGCAAAAAGGCAAGTGCAAGCTATTCGTCGAGAAACGAGTAATACGCGCCGCATGGGGATTCCGCAAGATATTCCTCAACGTAAAGCGCGTAGACGACACGCCGATACGCAGAGAAATTCAACAATATCTCGGCAGTAGGCCCACCTACTATCGCTACATGAACGGTCAGCTCACCCTCATGCCCAAGCAGCATACGGATATTATAAACATCTTCCGAGAGTACGGATACACCGAAGATTTGGAGTTCGACAACTACATCGACCGTTACGCGTATGAATAGATTAGAGTATCAGGGAAATTTCAGGCATTGAGACGCACAGTTTCGTCCTATGAAACGCAGGATTCCATCCTATGAAACCGTGCGTTTCATAGGATGGAACGCACAGTCTCAAAGCATGAAATCTTCTTGAGACTCTTACCTGATGGCCCCACGACCATATCTGCAACCATCTAAACCGTCTGATAAAGGCAAACGGCAAGGCAAAGAATACATCGTACGAAGAGACGATGACCTTCGGGCAGATAAGCGAATCACTCACCAATGTACAGCAAGTAGACTCTATCAAGACGGCACAGTCTTATAGAACCCACTTGTTGGGCACACCATTCTGGCATCGTCATCCCCAATGATGCCATAAAAAGAAAAGTACTATGGTATAAGTTGTTAATCAGCACTTATCGACAAAAGGCCTGAAAACAGTGGTCAATCTAGAACTCTTTAATCATAAACATCTACTTACCGTTTACTCCTTGATACGAATGAAAGCATTGGCTAGAATCGCCGTCAAACCGCCGGTTGTTATACCGCTTGCGAAAATACTCTTCACCAGTTCGGGCATCTGGTCGAGTATTCCCGGAACAAGCTCCACACTAAGACCGGTGGCGAAGCTCACAGCCATAACCAAGACAGCTTTCCGGCTTATCTCGGTTGCGGCAATGATTCGGATACCCGCCGCAGCAACCGTCCCGAACATCAGAAGGGTTGCGCCACCAAGCACACTGTCGGGAATAAGCGAGAACAACTGCCCAACAACAGGAAATAAACCTAGCAGTACCAACGCACCGGCAATGAAATAGCCCACATATCGACTAGCCACACCCGTGAGCTGAATCATTCCGTTGTTTTGAGCAAAGATAGAGTTCGGGAAACTGTTGAAAATAGCGGCTAGAAAACTGTTGAAGCCATCGGCCAAAATTCCGCCTTGCGCCCGCTTCATAAATACGGGGCCCTCTACGGGTTCGCCCGAAATAAGAGAGTTCGCCGTGATGTCGCCGAAAGCCTCGACGGCTGTAACAAGATATATCAAACCCAACGCGATTATCGAACCTAAATCGAATCGCAACCCATATTTGAATGGAAGAGGAATATTCAATGCGCCAGCACCCTCCAGTCGGCCAAAGTCTATCATATCAAGAAAATAAGCAGCAACACAACCTATAAGAAGTCCTAGAACGATAGAGCTCATGCGCAGAAACCGATTGCCCGACCGATTAAAAACAATTATACTCACCAAAACGAGCAAAGCTAACCCTAAGTTTTGCATCGAACCGAACTGGCCGAGTTCCATTGCAACCTGTCCACCACCGCAGGAGTTTATTCCAGCCTTAATGAGGCACATTCCTATAAGCGAAACAACGATTCCGGATACCAACGGAGTAACAATCTTTCGAATATAAGGCAGCAATCGGCTCACAACCATTTCGACAACCGAAGCAACCAAACACGCACCGAGAATATAACTGAGAGCCATTTCCGTGTTGAGCTTTCCACCCACCATACCAAGCATTCCTGCACCGATGATTGGACTTATGAAGGAGAAAGAAGTACCTTGAATGCATAGCAAACCAGCTCCCACAGGGCCGAACCGTCGACATTGCACAAACGTGGCCAACCCGGACACAAAGAGAGACATCGAAACAAGGAATCCGGTAGTCTCAAGATCGAACTTCAAGGCCGAACTGATGATGAGAGGAGGGGTTATGATAGCTACGAAAATGGCTAACAGGTGCTGAACAGCCGCAAAAAGAGTCTCCCGGAGTGGTGGCCTGTCATTAAGACCGTAGATGAGTTCTTTCGACTTCTCCATATATTATCAATATTTCAATTTGATTTCACAATTATCCAACGACTCGATTATCGCAAGGCTCTCACAGCGTATACCAGCCTGCTCTATAACTTCTCTACCGTGCTGGAAAGCCTTCTCGATAATGAACCCCATACCCACGAGCTCAGCACCTGCTTGGCGACATAGGTCTATAATTCCTTTTGCGGCATTGCCATAGGCCAGGAAGTCGTCTACGAATAAAACTTTGTCTTTCGGACCAAGATATTCCTCTGAAAGAACAATGTGATACTCCCTCTGCTTAGTGAACGAGAACACTGTTGTTGAAAGCATTCCACTCATGGTCGATGGTTGTTTCTTTTTTGCGAACACAACAGGCAGATCTAACAGGAACCCCATCATAATCGCAGGCGCAATTCCGCTTGCCTCAACGGTAATGATTTTATTTATTTCGCTAGAAGCGTATCGTCGGATGAACTCAACCGCTATTTGTTTCATCAAATTCGGGTCTAGCTGATGGTTAATAAACTTATCAACTTTCAGAATGCCGCCCGGAAAGCACTTCCCATCTTTCAGGATGCGGTCACGTAATGTTTTCATTGTCGTTAGGATTATTATGAGATTTGTGAGGTGAGATGCGCACAAAAGTAGTGAAAATATGGAAAAATAAATGGGGGCTGCTCACTGCTTGAGCGCCCCCTAGAGAAAATTTTGCTATTGTGCTTGGTTAGCGATTGGAAATTACTTTTATGATTTTTCCGTCGGACCGACGCACAATGTTTAAGCCTGGCTGGAGAGCACTTATACGACGTCCGTCAGTGGAATAAATTTCCTTTACGGCAGTTGTGTTCTCTTGTACATTCTCAATTCCGGTGTTGACAACCTCTGCGCGCATAACAGAACTGCGATATGTGTTTGTTCCGTCACTGTAGACCATCTGGACACCGAGTTTATTGATATTGTTTTCGTAGAAGTGCAGATATCGTTCGTTATTTATGACTTTGATGTCGCGGTTGTAGGAATCTTTATAAGCAAACGGAATATCGGTCATGTCAGCTGCATTGTAGTTATACGTTTTTTTGAGGAATGTGTACGGTGTCGGAGAGTCATTGACAAAAACATTGTAATACATTTTGTCAGGGTCGAGGTACTTACCTTCCGTACTTTCATTTTTTACGTAGAATGCGAGCGTCGTATTTGTCGTAGAATAATCATAGCTCGGAGATGCAGAGCAATAGTATAGCTCCGGAGCTACAGGAGTGCCTGCTGCTTCTGAATAGGGTGTCAAAGTGAACCTAGGCATGGACTGTTTGATATTGTCCGAGGGAGGATTTTGTGTTCCGAGCGTGATGCAGATGCTTTTGTCTGTGGAATATTTTCCGGTGACGGCATCCTTTTTCAGTGTAACATTATTAACTATGGCCGAATCGCCAGACGATTTCTTCTCATAAGCCACAGCGAAGACGTGGTATGTATTCTTGTCGCTGCTATAACCGCCAAAATCTTCGTGTTTTGCTTGTCCGAGATACTGACCAGAGGTAAATGAGAGTCCGTCGGCAGTTGTTAGCATCTCAACCCACTTATCTTTTAGTTTTGGAGCAGTCGAGAGGCCTTTAAGATAGACTTTTCCATCCTTTTCAATCGCATCTACAATAACCGCACCCGTGCTACCGGTGTAATTTACCTGGAATTTAGACTGCACACCATCCGTTGGCGGAACAATTTCGCCTGTTGTGAGCTTCATGACTGAGATTGACCAATCGCCTTTGTTCTGCCACTCACCTTTGCTGTCCACCATACCGAGAATAATGTTATTATTCCCTGCGTCGTTCACCATTTTGAGGCTTACTCCGTCCCAGGTGAACTCAACTTGACTGGTTTTCGACAAAACTTTATAACTCGTTCCGCTTTTGAACATTCGTTGAGCGAAGAATTCATGCTTCACGCTCTGTCCACCTTCGTCATCATCGTCGTCTTCATAACTGTAGATGAGTTGGGGAAGCTTTGCTACGTATTTTCCTTCACTCTTTTTCTCTAGTTTAAGCCAACTTTTACTGTCGAGAGAAGCTATGGGGTTGTAGAGATAGAGAGCGCCGTCAGTTCCCTCAACCATTTTGGTTACTACACCGTCGTATGCGCCTTCTTTTGCACTTGTCCATGTTGCGACCCACGAATCGCTATATCGATAAAGGTTTTCATGAAGCGTACCCTCTGGTGTTTCTGTGATTTGTGCCGAAGCTGCAATGCTCACCATTGCAATAATTAGAAGAAAAATCTTTCTCATGTTTGTAATGTGTTGTTAATGTTATGATTTTGTTTATCCTAAAAATCGAATCCGAGCCCTACGACAAAATTATTGCTTCCTTGATTATTGGTTTTGAGCAAATAGCCGGCATTTAGGCGCAGTCCCTTGTAGCACAAGCCCGCTCCGAGCGTTATGTGCGAGAGGTTATGCTGTGAGAGTTCGTAACCGGCTCTAACTGCTACAGTGCGGTTGTACATGTATTCCGCACCGATTCCGGCAGTGAGAAGTTTATCGTGTGAGGGCATAAAATAATATCGCGAAGCCACTGCTGCTGTGAGCATGTGTTCTGGCGCGAGATCCATTTCCAATCTCCCGCCGATGGCTGCCGATGCTGGAAGATTTACCTCGGTGCTGCCGTAGTCGAGCTTCGGTCCGAGGTCTGATACACGAGTGCTGATGGAATAACGTGCCGGAACAGAGCCCAGTTTTACATTCTCCGAGTTATAGACTGCGCCAAATGATACCGAGCCACCGCGGGCGTTCTTTGCAAGATGACTATAAACAGCCGAGCCTGCGATGAAGGCTGCAAAACGAGTGCTAAAACGGTATGTGTAGGCAATATCGGCCGTCCAGTCATAGGGTTTATAATCTTTTGTCGGATTCCCCAATGCGTCGAAACCGGCGATTTTCAATCCGCCGGCATATCGGAAGCCTGCAAGAATGGCATGCCGACCGGCTACACGATATGCGGCGCCTGCAGAATAGACTCCGAACTGCCCGACATCGCCCTCTTGTTTCGAGAACATGGCTGCCGAGACGTCGACAGCGCCCTTGTTCTCTCCTAGAACGAAAAATGCTGGATTGGTATAGATGTGCATTCCTCCGGAACCCGTTACTGTAATTGCGCCCATACTTGCCGAGCCAGCTTCATTGCTAACCGACAGCACGGGGAGAGTTCTGTTTTGTGCAACTGCGCCTGCGGTCGATAAGATTGCGACCATGCAGGCCGCGAATATGCTTTTTTTATTCATTTTTCTACTTGTGCTTTATCGTTTAATGAAAACCTGCTTATAGTTTCCAATCTCCGTGTTGACAGACAAGCGATAAGTGCCAGGAGAAAGGCGGCTGAGGTCTATGGTTGCCACATTTTTATTATTGGTTTTCACTCTTGCGCGCATCACCTCTTCGCCCGTTTGCGAATTTATGACAAATTCGGCCTGCTTGAGTCTGGAATTTAGAAGTGCGTTGAGATTTGTTTGCACCGGGATTGGATAAATCATATAAACCGGGTCAGACTCATGCTGCACAACTCTTACCTGGAATGAGTTTTGTGATGTATTCTGTCCGTCGGTCACGCTTACGGTTATGCGAGAGGTACCCTTGCTCAATGCACGAATGCTAAACGTGCCGCCTCCCGACGCAGCCGAAGGCTCCACAACTGCCACCGCAGGATTAGACGACACGGCCGAATAGGAAGCGACTGCAGGATTACTCATATTATAATGTGTAGAAACTTTCACGACATGGTTTTGCATATCCATTCCGAGGATGATGTCATTGAACGGTTCAATTAAAGTTGGCGGAACATACTTAACTATCCTGAACTTCACCTTTTTTTCTGAACGTGCGCCATACTCGTCGGTTGCAACAACGGTAAATTCATAGTCGCCTGCACTCAAGATGGGCCAGATTGTGACTTCAACCTTCTTTTCATCAATCTTGCGTGTTGATACTCCCCTTGTGTCGCCGCGGAGAGCATACGTCCACTCATGACCATCGGCATCCTGAATCGTGAACTCGAACGATTTCTTTGCATCACTGCCAACTGTAACCGTTTCGGCTGGCGTGCCCTCTATGGATGGGGCGTGATTGAGTTTTGTTTTACCTTCGGCGAATGCGGCTGGCGATTCGTGACCCCATCTGTCGATGGCGACGATTGCGAAATAGTAGTTTGTATTATCGCGAAGATACTCGAAGTTGTGATTAATCGTTCCGCCGACCGAATAACCGATTCCGTTGACTCGTTGAGCCTCCATCGATGCAAGCGAAGCGGTTGTGATTGGTGCATCACTTATATATATATTGTAGAAAGCAGCTGTTTTGTCGTCGGCATCGGAAACTGCTTTCCATTTTAGACTCACACTGGAGTAAGAGGGCGAAATTTCGATATTTTCAACCTTTTGCGGTGCGATTCCCTGGTCTTGAGCGAATGCAGCGTAGGCATCGATAAAGCCGGTGCCCAATTTTCCTTTATAAGATGGGTTGAGCTCATCGATATTGTAAGGCAGGAATGAAGACACGATTCTCTCTTTGAGCATATCTGCCGTAAAGCCTTGTTTTCCGAAGTATGAAACCACCAACCCAGCAATTCCCGACACATGAGGGCATGCCATAGACGTACCCTGCATATATCCGTAGCCAGATGAGGCAATCTTCTTAGGCATGGTACTCAAAACGCCGGCTTTTAGCCCAAATGCATCCTGATCGCCTCCCGGCGCGCTTATAGAAACCCAGTCTGCATAGTTAGAGTAGCTTGCTTTTTGAAAATTCCAGGCAGTCGAAGCCACCGAGATTACTTTCTCGTAGGCAGCAGGGAATTCCTTGAAGTTCATGTTCTCATTTCCGGCGGCAAAAATCATTACTCCTCCCTTCATGGGTGAATCCGAGCGTTGCGCACCGTGAGCATCGCATCCCGCGAACGTTATAAAATAGTCGATTGCCTCTTTCAGAGACTTCGGAAGTTCTTTCACGTTCTCTTTTGAGGCATATCCCCACGAACACTGTGCAATCACGGCGCCATTATCGGCAGCATACTTGATGGCTGCCTCGGCGCTGCCTTCTTCTTTACTCTTGCGGAATATTTGACAGCTTAAAAGCCTCACGCCAGAATTCGTGCTACCATCGCCTCCGGCAATTCCGGCCACGCCAAGACCGTTGTTGTTTCGGGCTGCCACGGTTCCGGCCACGTGTGTTCCGTGGCCAGCATCATCTGGCTCAATTTTTCCACCGACAACATCCGATGCCTCTACGAAATTGTATCCGTAGACGTCGTCGACGAAGCCGTTGCCATCATCATCGACTCCTTGCGTTCCGTTAAGCTCTGCGGTGTTGACATGAAGGTTATCTTTCAAATCTTCGTGAGTCACGTCTATTCCACCATCGATAATTGCGACAATTACGTTAGGCTTGCCGGTTGTATAATCCTTCCAAACGGGCCAAACATTACAGTCGGAGCCTGCACGACTCCTGGAATCAATCGAGCCGTCGTTCTTGTAGTGCCATTGAGCGCCAATTTGCGGGTCGTTGAAGGGTGCGCTGGCTGGGCCTTTGGCTTTTAATGGCTCGGCAGGCATAGCTGCAGTCGTAGTCTCCGGAAACGAAAGGCATGCAACCTCTTCGGCTACCTGAACCTCGTCTAACGACTGAAATTTTTTGAGAGCTGCTGTTAAATCCTGTCTCGAATCGAAGTGAATTGTGAACCATCTATCGAGCCCGAATGCAATCGAACGTTCCTCGAACTGTCCTGCAGGTGCAAAGAGTCGTTCAATGCGATAGGTTCCGATGTCGTTCATTGCGCGCGACAGCCTTGTAGGCGCACTTTGCATGGAGATGACTCCGCTTGTGCCCGGTTTCATTTTCCGAACGGCCTCGGGCGACACTTTTATGTGCATTCTGCCTGCCAGAGCCTGTATGCCGCCCGGTAGCGACACGGTTCGGGTTTCAGAATATGAGTCGCGCAGGTCGTCGCTGCTGCTACACGACGAAATTATCGGCAGTGCGAGTGCTAACGCCAGGTATAATATATTTTTTTTCATGTTGTGTTGTTGTTATCTGTTGTTTTTCATCTTCAGAAGGCACTCATGCAGTGCGCGTCTGGCCTCCGAACTGTTTTGAGAGAAGAGACTCGGCTTGTAGAGTACGCCTATTTGAAGCACGGGCTTATTGTTATTTATGTCGGAGAACTTATCGCCTTTTATTGCGAGCACTAGCTTGTCGCTCTTGCGCCCGTAGACATGAAATTTGCCACTGCTCTCAATGAACACGAAGCCATTTGCTTTCAGAAGGCTATCGAACTGGCGGGTGATGTCCCAATTATTTCCATTTTGCCACACGCCCAGTGTGGGAGTGTCGAAATTTAGCGTGTATTGCTCCACGCTACCTATCTTCGAGTTGGAAATTTGCGGACTATTGCTCTTGGAATAGAAGAAGTAGCTCCTATTTATGAGCGGATTGCGATTGGTGTTGAACGACAAGGCCTCTATTTCGCCATTTTCGTTGGTATGCTTGGCCATCAAGCTGCTTCCTTGCGAATTTTCCCAGGCTTCGACATCGGACGACTTCTTACTATCGTTATTTAAGAGTTCTAGCGGACCGAGGTTCAGGGTTTCAAACGTCGGATAGTCCTGCTGCTGTGTGCGCACCTGGTTAAAAAAGAGCACGACGCTATGGTTCGATTCGAGAATGTCTATTCGCATGGCTTGTTTTTCAAGCTCGCTAACATAGATATTCGTGTCTTGCTCACTTCTCACATATCCGCGCTCTGCAAGATAGGCTTTGAACTCGGGCGAGCGAACCGCTTTTATTCCTTCATCGGTAAACGAACGCGTGAAAACTCTCGTGGCCACTCCGGTTCGCGTGTCGTGAACATAATATATGTCCTTGAAGAGCGGTGAAGTGGTGTGAAAGTAAAAACTTTCTTCCGTGAGGTCGAAACTTGCGTCGGGCGCGGCATATTCGGCGAGTATGCTACCTCGACGATGCTCAAAATCCATCATTTTATAGATGTCGAACGGTGTACCTGGGTTGCATGCCAGAATGAAAAGTGATATGCCCGGTTGGCGAACGATTACTTCAGCCGTTTTTCCACTGCCTACGAGTGCGAGCTTGGCAACACGGTCGTTGGTGCTGCGGTTTACAGGTGCAACAAACTTCACGGAGTGTTTTTTGGGAATCACGGTGAGCCAGTCGGCCGTTTCGGTTTTCTTGATTTCATAGCCCGACAGGTTGGATGTGATATATGCCGTTACGTCGCCACCCTTTTGTGGTAACAGAACCTCACCGCCTTCGATTCCGAGAGTCGCGACGGCTGCAGCTTGCGAAACCGTGATTTTTTTTACGGCTCTGCTGGCATTGAGAATGATATAAGTTTTGCGAATTTCGCCCGTGACGTTCTCTTTTGCCTTAACTACGAGCTTTCCGGCACTCTTTTCGAGTGAGAGCCAGCTTCCTTCGGCTGGCGAAGAGGGCATCCAGTCGGCAAGATTGGTTTCAACGGTAACGATTTTCTCTCCTGCACTCTGCTCGAATGCTAATTCGGTTTCGGAAACCGCAAACTCGGGCTGCACAACCTCAGCTGTATCCGAACATCCGGCAGCTGCAAACAATAAAACAAAGAATGATGCAGCCGCGAGTAAGCGGTTTTTATTAATGAGTAGTTTCATGATTCTTATCTCCCGGTTGTTTTGCGTGCGGCTTTGCCCGACAGAAGATTTTTCAGAGTCGGTATGCCTCTCTCTGCGCTTCCGCTGGCTGCTGCATCGCCGTAGTTGAAGAGGAGAGCCAAAACTGTTTCGTCGTCGTCCTTTATGGGCGTAACAGCTATGCGTAAATGGTCGTACGAACGAATGAAGAAGTGTTTGTTTCCCGAACTGCTGTTAAATTCGAAACCCTCTTGACCTAAGAGCTCCTTAAATTCTTCGGTTACGTGCCAGTCGGTGCCGTTACGCCAGAGTCCAAGGTTCACATTCTTAAATAGGAGCACTCCGGTTTCCACACTTCCGATGAATTTTGCATCTACGGGCACTTTCGGATCGGTTGTGAAGAAGAAATAAGCACGGCCGTAGAACGCATCTGTGCTTCCGGCTTTCATTTTGTATTGCATGATGGAAACCTCTGAGGTATTTATTTCGCTCATCGTACGGCTGACGAGTGTACTTCCGGCTGCGGTTTCGTAGGCAACAACCGCGGGCTCTTTCTTATTTTCTTTTCGGAGCAATTCCAGGGGGAAGTACGGCATGGCTTCGAAAGTTGGGTATTTTTTGTCTTGCTTGAGGAACGGACGGAAGGTTAAATTTACTCCTTCGTTACCCTCTCGCTCTGATATTGTGACATTCAGAGTCAATCCGGCACTCTCGTTCACAAAATCTTTCGCAGAATTGGCGTTTACACGTCGGTAGCCGTTCTCTTCAAGGAAACGCTCGAATGCTTTGTCCTTGCAGGCGTTAACAGCAATCATTCCGTCGCCTACGGTTGTAATTCCGGAGGGCACAACTCCGTCGTAGCTGCTGTATTCAATGAGCTTGAAGATTGGAGATGCCGTTACGAACGTGTACATCTCGGGCATGCCGAAGTTGGGATAGGCTGCCTGGTAATTTCGGAGATAGCTGCCGCGCGAGAGCTCGAAATCCATCATTTTGTGGACGCTCATGGGGTTTCCGGGATTGATTGCAAGAATGTATTTTAAACGGCCCGACTGTGCGACAACAATTTCCTTGGCCTTTTCGCCACTCCTGGCGTATAACTTTACGCTTCTTGCTCGCTCGGTGTTATTCGCTTCGGCTCGGAGCTTCACATCTTCGTCGTGTTTGTCGATTGTGAGCCAGTAGGTTGTTTCTTCCGGCACGATTTCGTAGGAGGTGGCGTTTGTTGTAATGTCAACTGTTCGTTCGCCGCCAGTCTGTGGCATGTATATAGTGTCGGGAATAACGTCAAGTGTAATGTCGGCCGCACTCTGAGTAACTTCCAGCTTTGCCGAAGCTCCGCCGGCGTTAACAAGAACGTAAGTTTTTCGCTCTGAACCACGGGTGTTCTCAAGAACTTTGATTTTCAGAACATTTTCCTCGCTCGTTACTGCAAGCCAATCGCCTTCTGCTGGCGATGAGGCAATCCAGCTGGCTTGGTTAGTGGTTATTGTAACGGTTTTTTCACTCATGCCTTTATCGAAACTCATTGCTGTTTCCGATAAAGTAAGCGTGGGCTCGTCGAACCCGTCTTCTTTTGTGCACGATGCTGCAAGTGCAATTACGCCACCAAGAAAAATTGGCAACGATTTCCTGATAAAGTGTTTCATCTTGAACTGTTTAATTTTTTTGTAATATTCCTATAGCTTTACTCCCTATTCTATGAAGATTTTTCCTGTTGCTCTGCGCACATCCCAGGTTTATAATCAAAATTTCTAACTCGTGTGGAGAGCAACGCAGGCAAAATTAATGTTTTGTAAACATCTTTTTTCATCTTGAATGACTTTTCTGAACAAAATACCTACTTATTATGTGCCTCGAATGCTATAAAAACCCAAAATCACTCATAAGCACTCATCGGCTGTGTTTTCATTCTAGTAGACTGCATTCATGTAGCCTGCATAAGTGGTTTCTTGACGAAATAATACGGTCATGCAGCCAGCATAAGTCGCTGAAAATTAAAAGGATATATTCATGCATCCGACACAAGTGGTTTCTTGACGAAATAATACGGTCATGCAGTCTTCACAAATGGTTTATGATGATTTTTTTGCAGAGAATTGGAGTCCGAGACCCTCATTTTTAGTGATTTTCGGTGGGGTGTTACATGAAAAAGCGGAGACAACCTCCAAGAAGTGCCTCCGCCAAGCATATGAACAAAAAATCAAATTTTGTCTTCCCCAGGGTCTTCCTCCCGACCTGGTTTTTGTTTGTCGTCGGGCTTCTTCTCGGGCTCCTTACCTTCCGGCTTTTTGTTTTTTCTCTTTTTCGCAGCCTTCCTCTGTGCAATACTTTCATTGCGAGAGAGCTTGATCTCATTGCTTACCACGTTTAAGCCATCGATGAGGTCGGAGATGAGGTGTTGGTCTGCCTCATTTGCAGCATAAATCAGAGACGCTTCGATGTGGGAATAGACTTTTTCAATCATTTCGTCATTCTCCTTGCGCACATCTCTGCTTTTATTGATAACGTGGAGCTTCTTGCTGTCTGCACGCCTGGAAAAAATCATTTCGAATTCCTCATTCTTTGCCTTCAAGACATCAATCGCATAACGAAGATCGAGAGCCGCAATGTGCGGAACTAGCTCCGGCTTCTCCAAATCGATGAGCAGCCCCTTCACCGTCTGCGTTTGGAGGGTTGTGTTTTCTCTCTGGATGTTCTTGTAAGTGTCAACAATGAGCTTCAATCGCACTCCTGCTTGGTGCTTCTCTGCTTTAATCGACTTAATTCCCTGTCTGATGTCGCCAAAGAGCGATGTCAACGCTCTCGAACGCGCATGGTCAATGTGATTGAGCTTCGCCGTGTCTTCAGAAGCCACAACTGTTCGCGCCGCATCATCCTCATAATCGATTCTTTTCCTCCATTCGGCCATCTCCTCTGGAGTCAACTTGATTTTTTCGGGAGCTACAGTGCTCACAAGTTTAAAAACTCTGTTCTGCATCAATGCGTGCAGTCCGATGGTTAGCGTTGAACCGCTAATCCGCTTAATTTTCTTGTTCTTCATTGTTTTTCTAAATGAATTTTTCAGTTAATGAATACTATTGATTGCCTTTTTGTGTCAAGTGGCGATTCTTTTAGTGAGCATGGCTCCAAAAATTCGCGGTTTTACATGACGTGCCAAAGAAGGCCGTTGAATAAAGGTTAGTTACTCCACTCTTGAAATGGTCTGCTGTGCAATTCGAGCCCTCGTTTCGACTTGTGCAGTGTGCAGAAGTGCTTTCTGTAACCATTTTTCGACTTGTGCAGTGTGCAAAAGTTAAATCTAGTTCACATTTCCGACTTCTGCAGTGTGCAGATGTTAAATCTAGTTCACATTTTCGACTTCTGCAGTGTGCGAAAGTTAAATCCGATTCACATTTCCGACTTCTGCAGTCTGCATGAGTCATTTCTTGGCTGAATTTTGCGGTTATGCAGTCTGCACGAGTCATTTCCTGGCTGAATTTTGCAGTTATGCAGTGCGCACGAGTCTATTCGCAGTCCATTTTTGGGGTTTCGGAGACGGAAAGAGCTGTTTCGAAATCTCGTTTTACGCTCTCATAGTGGGAGAGAGTCGTCTCGAAGGCTAGTTTTCTGCATACGGAGAGGTTTTAAATGATTGTGAGGGTCTACTACTGCATCCGTAGCTAAAAACAAGTTGATTTAGGCTCCTGATTCCCGCTCTCTGCGTGAGAACAAGCGGAAACAGTCTCTTTTTTTCCGTTCTCCGATAGAGCATGAGTGTCATTCTGTAAGTTGTTTTTGCGGTCAGAGAGGAAGAGTGTCCAATAAAGAACGTTTTTCACTGTCATTGAGTGTCCATCTCCTCCGCTGGTTATATAGCTTCATATCTCTGTGCCGTGAGAGTATTTTTTTTATTCTATTTCCCAAGTTCACTCTCGTCTGCTTGCAAAGATAGGGAAAATTGTGATATGGTGGCGCCAGACAAGCATTAAATTTTGATTTTTTCTCATCGGTCGAATTCTGCATGAATCAAAAAAAATGTCTGTCAACGATTCACATCGTCTGACAGACTGAAAAGTATCAATAAAAATGTTATTTAGGGATGATAACGAATTCTTTCCAAATAAAAGATGAATACGAATGGCACGCCTGCCTATCAGAAACAAGATGATACTTCACAGCATCGTGCCACAAAAGTAGAAAAAGCGGATTAAAAACCACAGATGCAGTCGTCGTATATGGAAAATTTTTTCTGTATTCCATTCATGTTCCGGTTACGAGGGCTGGCCAGTTCAATTTTTCGACTTGTGCTCTTTTAGTGAGTGGCAAAAAAATCTCGCCGACGATTCACATCGTCGGCGAAGAACAAAATGAAAAACTTAATATCATTTTTGGAATTAATCCATTTCAAAGAATCAAGATAAAAACGTACTAATCATATTGAGAAATTTCCCGTCGGAGTTTTCTCCTTGATGCTTTGAGCCACAAATATACAAAAAGTGCGATAAAAACCACAAGTATAGTCACCATCTGCGGTATATAATGTTCAGGTTCCACCCATATTTCGGTAAAGAAGTTCATCCGACCGAGAATTTCCACAGGTGTCCAGAAAATGATTACTGTCGCGATGGCCATTCGGATGTTTGCACCCCACGACCCAAGGTAAAGTTGCCTCTTAAACATGAAGAGCGAGCCGATGAGGCAGCCTATTCCAACAATAAAGGTTACGGGATGATGGTCGCCCAGGAAATTTTTGTCGTAACAGAACATAAGGAGTAAGTACATGGCCCATAATATCATATTTAACTCCATAAACGTAACGATTGAGGTGTGTCTTGTCATTGGTTGAGGAACTATTTCTGCTCTACGACTGCGAAATAACTTCTTTTGAATCCAGGTGATGAAGTCACAACCGTTCTTTGTGCTGAAGATATACATTGTCATAACCATCATCCACATTCCAAACGACGCCGGAAGGATTAAATACTCCGGCTTGGTTACAATTTCACCATTCTCAATCTCCGGCTGCACACCGAACCTGCGGGCATAATACATAAAAAGGAATTCAACCCATCCGGTCCAGAACAAAAGTCCACCGAAAAATCCCCAGAGCGTTTGTCGAGTATCGCTTTTTACGAACACTCCGACGATTACCATGAGTAAACCTGCCAATCCCATGAAAAATGCAGCGTAGTGCATTGGTCCGGGAGTCATAAATTTTTCCATGAGAATCATCAGTGCATGCCCAAGAGGCATCGAGAAGAGTACGATTGTGAATGATGCAATGGTACGCCACCAAAATTTTTTCTTTTTTGTGTTGTGTTCTTGTTCCATAAGTGCTTTTATCTTACTTGAATAGCTGGTCGACATCGAGAGATAGACCCAGCATGAAATTTGCGCCATCAGTGAGCGGACAGTTGAGATAATAGTAGCTAGGTTTGTAATTCAGTACGTTGTCGACTGCCGCTGTGAGCTTTGCAAACTTACGGATTCTTGCTGCAACCGAGAATTTCCAAAGCGTGTATGGGGGATAGTGAACTGACACAAGTCCTTTCGACACGTCATAATAATCAACATACTCCTTATTGTCTACTGCCGAGAGTATTCTTCCGTCAAGTGCGATGCACAGCCCCAGATTTTTATTCAAATTTTTGTCCCAATCGGTATGCACGACTATCGAATGTTTCCGTGCGGGGATGTATTGATTGTTCACCTGTGCTCCCTGTTTGTTTTTGGGCAGTTGTTCGTGCGTAAAAGCATAAGAAATTCGTGCCGAAAGGCCGCATTTCCACCGCGCCTGTGCTGTCGCTTCTGCTCCGAGGGCAGAGTATCCGGCCAAGTTTATGTATGGAAGCCTTGGAAGGCGGTCGGAGGGGGTGGCGAAGTAGGGTGCACCGGCTGCAATCTTGTCGTCCACTCTGTTGTAGTAGGCACACACGGTTAAATTGTAGGGGTTACGTGTGTATTCGGCCGAAATATTGAAATTATGGCTCACCTCCGGTTTGAGCGAGGGATTTCCTTCGACAATCCAGATACCGGACATGTCGAAGTTGTAGTATTTCTCTTTCAAAGTTGGTGAGCGGAAGCCCATTCCATAGCCTAAACGAATGTTGAGATTTCGGCGGGGGCTGTAGCGAGTGCTTAATTTGGGCGTGATTCGTGAGGAGCGACCGTCGGAAAAGTAATCATAACGCAAAGCTCCCACTAATTCCCACTGCTGCCCCAGATTCATATCATATTGTGCGAATGCATCGAACGAATCCTGTATTTTCGTTGAACCGTTTAGCCGGTTGTTGAATAAGTAGTCGTGCAAAAAATCGGCTCCGATTGAGAGCAGGTCATCGCCGACGAGCATTTTGTTGTATAAAACTCGGAATGAGTTCTGAACATTTGAGTATCCGCGGATGTCGAGACGAGTTATTGCCTGGTAGTCCGACTTATCATACTGGTCGAAAGCATATGCACCCTCGATATAATCGTTTTCTGCAATTTGCCATTGCGCTCTCACACCTCCAGAGAAATCGCGATAGCGTTCTTTCGTGCCTGGAGTTCGCTCCACCTGTCTTATAAAATATCCAGCTCGGCCTGTTAGTATCAGCTTGCTTATCGGTGTGAAGGTAAATTGCTCTTTCACACTTGTTACATCGTCGCCATAGATTGTTGAGATGACTCGTGTGATGGGCTGGTTTGCGTTTTTGACATTATAATTGTCTATTGTGTTACGACTGAGTGTCAGCAAGTTTGTGAATTTGCCGGATGCGAACTGCAGCACAGCTCCGTTGCGCCATTCTTTGTGTCGTGCGATACGCGAGTTTAGATTCAGACCGAATTTTTTGGCTCGTTCCTTGGTAATAATATTTATTACGCCTCCGTTTGCGTTTGACCCGTAGAGCGCAGATGCTGCACCTTTTATTATTTCGATTCTCTCGACATTTTCCATTCCTATCCTGGTGAAATCAACGTCGTCCATAGTCTCACCGGCCAGTCGCTCGCCGTCTATAAGTACAAGCATACTCTGCCCGCCAAAGCCCGAGAAATTAAAATGCACTTGCTGATTCATAGCATATGAAAACTCAACGCCCGGAATGACTTGTTGAAGTAGGTCGCGTAGATTCGTGGCATCGGTTTTCTGAAGGTCGGAGGCCGTGATTACTTTCGTAAGCACCGGAGCGCTAGAGAGCAGTTTGGGGGTGCGGGTTCCGGTAACAACAACCTGCTCCATCTCTACGGAGTCGAGCATTTCTTGTGCTTGTAAGGCTGTTGTGCATAGCAGGACTGTGGAAAAAATCGGTATGATTCTATTCATGTGTTTCTAGTAAGGATATTTATAATTAACGGTTAGCTGGCATTTTGTGCCCGTGAGTCCGATATAGTTTTCCAATTGCACAGCTGCACACTTCCCGTCACTGAATCGGATTATGAAAATGTGATTGTTGTGCTTGAATGAGGGGGGCATGGGAGGAATTTCGAGAGTCAACCACGAGGAGAGAGTGCGATTTATACTTATTCCCTGACAGCCGATGAGCATAGAAAACATTTTCGACTGGTCGGCCCACACTTGATTCTCGGTAAACTCATCTTTTTGGAAGCTCGCACCCATAAATGCAGAGCTAGTCTTCGGCAATTCGTCCATTGAAGTGTAGTTTGTTTCGAGCACAGCTGCTCCATTTGTCCTAACATTGTCTCGATGAATGGCAATGCTCCATTTCTTTGGTTCGGGTTGTGAGGATGTTTGGTAAAAGCCTCGTTTTTCATTTTTCGAAATGCCTTGTCCAAACACATCGAACCAATATGTGTAGATTCCCGTCTGTGTTACGGTTTGCACGTCTGTCGAATCAAGCGGAATAGGATAAGGTACGAACTGCGTCTGTGCTTTCGCAAGTGCCAACGAGTCTCCAGATTGAGCAATGAGTGCTAGCGAATCGAAATCAACGTAGTACCAATCGGTCCAACTTGACGCATCTATTCTTAATTGCCCTTTCTTTGTGAGCAGCTCAGCCGTCGGCTTGTCGTATATGCCTTCTAGAATACCGTTACAGGCTGTAATCGTTACGAAAACGACACAGCCTGCAAGAATATTTAGCGTATTGAATACAAAACGCATGTGTGCTGGGAGTTGATGATTATTCTTTTGTTCCTACGAAAGTTGCGGTGATTTCGAAAGGCATTCTTCCAATCTTGAACACGTTAGTGACGTGAAGCTTTCCGTCGGAGTCAAGACTGGCGGTAATCTTGCCGCTGGTGAAACTGTATTCTCCATCCATTCCCGTGCTCGATTTGAAACGCACTCTCACTCCGTCGCTTGTGTAATCGCGCACGTAGGCTTGGGCTGCGTTATCGTAGGAAATGTTTCGAATCGTGAAAGCTCCGAGCTTGAGATCGCCCATCTGAGTTCCTTTGTATTCTTCGTCGGCAGTAGTTATATTAATCGTGCCGTCGGAGTTGCTCTCAACATGATAGGTCACGTTGTTCGCTACATAGGAACCGGGCATCGGACCAACCTTCAAAGTGTTCGAGCCTTCATAGTTGCCAGCTATTCCTACGGACGTTGAGGCCGGATTGAAAGCTATGTTTTGAACTTCCGAGACATTATAGGTCACTGATGTACCGTCTGTCTTGTTAATGACCACTGTTTGCGCCTGTGTGGAGACTGCTGCTGTGAGAGCGATTATTACCAGAGTAAAAATTTTCTTCATTTCTTGATGAATTTGAATGTTTTGGATGATGATTTAACGATTAAGACACCAGCGAAAGAGCTGATTTCGATTTCGGCTGTACCGTTGTTTGCTACAACAGTGCTTGCCAGAAGTTTTCCGTCGATACTAAATACAGCGAGTTTACTTCCGGGGTTTAATCCTTCGCCCTTGAGCGTGTTGCCAAACGAAAATTTAGCCGTTTCGACATTTGTGCTTTCAACACCTGCACTTTCGTTGACAAATTCAAAGGAGCGATAACTTACAAGAGGATATTCCACAACTTGCGAGGTTGTTGTGAGTACTAAAGATGTGGAATTAAACGTAACTACAGGTTTCTCTGACAGTGCAAAGAAAGTTGCCTTACCGTCGGAATCACTTACCTTCACATAGTCTGCGGCAAAAGCAACTAGATTTGCTGTAGCCAACAAAACCACCGTAGCAAATGCACGGAGAAATGTTCTCTTTCTCATAATACAATTATTATTTGTGAATAAAAACAGGTTTATACAATTTGCACGCAAAGGTAGACAACGCAGAAAAACACCGCAATACCTATTACTTATGATTCTATTTTACATTTTTCCACTCGTTAGAAAAGTCCAAATCAAATCTTGAAAAAATTTACTGCTCATTTTATATCCAGAAGTGGCATTATATATTTTAATTATGGTAGAGAGTTATGAATGACTGACTTACGAATCTAAAGAAAGTTAATAATACGGAGCACATGTACTATCTGAGCTCTACACATCGGAACATTTATCTTATCTTTGCCCGTGCTTGACGATAATTGTTCAGAATCGCCAAGAATATCTTGAGAGTGACAAATAAAACATAGTCTGGATGCATATCAATAAACAAAAAAGAGTGCTATTAGCCTGGATGTTGCTTGCAACATTCATGTTTATGCATGTTTTGAAAGATGTGCATATCCATCACCCGCTGGAAAAAGCAGGGAAAGCTATGTCGACCAATGAAGATGGCCCTTCTGCGAAAGGTAATTGCTTCATTTGCGACTTCACTCTAAATCAAGCGACACAAACCGGAGGAGTGGAATTCCGCCCAATGATTTCATTCGTTGCTTTCACACTTAACCACTTCGAGACACTGATTGTTTACAGACTGGTTGAATCCGTGAACAGTCACTCTCCGCCAACTATGGCCTAAAAACAATCGTATACTTTCCATTCAAGTTTATTCCACGTGTGTTTCGCGGAATTAATTGCGCGATTACTGTAGAATAAAAATAATTTTTCAACACACAGATGAAATACAATGCATTGCAGCTTTGCAGATGCGTGTGGTGTGTACTGCTAATGTTGGGTTTTGCCATTCAAGTTCCTGCTCAGAACATTGCAGGAGAAGGAAACGACAACACTTTTGCGGTAGACACAATTAAGACGACATCGAAAAAGCAGAAAAAAAAGTCGGCCTTGAACAGCGAGCAAACTCTCGGCGAGGTTGTTGTGACTTCCGAGCGACGCCAAACCAGTATAAACAGCGTCAGCAGCAAACTCTCGGCAAATATGATTGATCGCTCGATGGGAAAAACCTTAGCCTCACTACTTGAACATGTGAGCGGAGTTAGCTCAATTCAGACGGGCACAACAGTTGCCAAGCCTGTGATTAACGGAATGTATGGGAATCGCATCCTGATTGTGAATAATGGTGCCCGGCAAACGGGACAGCAGTGGGGAGCAGACCATGCTCCGGAGATAGATCAGAATAGTAGCGGTTCAATAGAAGTTGTCAAGGGGGCCGAATCGGTGAGATACGGTTCGGAGGCCCTCGGCGGCATCATCGTAATGGAACAAAAGATACTCCCATATCAGCAAAAAGAGATTACGGGACACACTCGTGCACTCTACGGGACTAATGGGCGCCGCTTCTCTTTCGTTGGGCAAGCAGAGGGAACCATTCCTTTCGATCGCAATTTTGCATGGAGACTACAAGGAACTGTGGCTAATGCAGGCGACCAAGGCACTGCCAACTATCTACTGAACAACACCGGCTATCGAGAACACGACTTCTCTGCATCGCTCGGCTATCGTCGAGGTAAATTAAGAGTGGAAGGTTTCTACAGCATGTACAATCTTAAACTGGGCGTGATGAGAAGTGCGCAGATGGGGAGTGAAGATATGCTGAAAGAGCGCATCAAACTTGGGCGTCCCATGGATATATCCCCGTTTAGTAGAGAGATTGACTATCCATATCAGCATGTTGTACATCATACGGCAATCGGGAAGATATATCTTGATGTCGGACGACTCGGAAGACTGTTCTGGCAGACTGCATATCAATATGACGACCGAAAAGAATACAGAAACCGGCGCATGGACTATTCGAAAATTCCCGCAGTTAGTATGATACTATCATCGTTTCAGAATCAATTGAAGTGGAATGTGGATTATGCAGGGTGGAACACTGAAACAGGCGCATCATATTTACACATAAACAATACGAATCAGGAGGGAACGGGAGTTGTTCCGATTATCCCGAACTATACGGAATACGATTTCGGATTGTATGCACTGCAAAAATACCGCGCAGGTGCGTTCGACGCGGAAGCAGGAGTACGTTTCGACCATCAGGCAACTCGTGCAGTGGGTTATGATTACACTTTCAAAACCTACGGCGGTCATCACCATTTCAGTAATTTCTCTTACAATTTGGGTATGAACTACAGACCAACTGAAAATTGGAAATTCACATCCAACATAGGTCTTGCCTGGCGCGCACCGCATGTTCATGAGCTCTACAGCAACGGAAACGAACTCGGTTCGGGCATGTTTGTCAGAGGCGACTCAACAATGCACTCCGAGAAAAGCACAAAATGGGTAACATCGATTGCCTACAGAAACGATTTTCTCGATGTCCGCCTCGACGCCTATCTCCAATGGGTGGGCGGATACATCTACGATGAGCCTTCGCACCAGTACATAACAGTTCTTTCGGGGTCGTATCCCCTGTTTCAGTATAAACAAACCGATGCTTTCTTCAGAGGCATAGACATCGACCTGCATTTTGAACCCATAAAGCATCTGGAATATCATATACTCTCCAGTTTGATATGGGCGAACGAGCAGAAAACACATGCCTATCTGCCTTATATCCCATCAGCACGAATCGATCACGATGCAAGTCTCACCGACATAAAACTGGGAGCGCTCACGGGCTGGCTACAAGTGAAACATCGATTCGTTTTCAAGCAGAGACATTTCGACCCCGCTCGCGACCTGGTGTCGTTCACGCCACCTTCCTACAGCCTGTGGGGATTCGAAATAGGCGCTGACTGGAAAATATCCGAGCGCAACAAACTACGCATTTTCATTTCGGCCGACAACCTGTTCAACAAAGAATATAAAGAATATACAAACCGGTCGCGCTACTACGCCCACGACATGGGACGTGACATACGCTGCTCGATCGGATGGTTCTTCTAGGAAAAACTTCATTTATAATAACTTCAAAACAAAACAAGAATGAAAAAAAATCTGTTTAAATCGGTTATGCTGTTGCTAGGAGCAGCATTCATGACCGTGGCTTTCACAGCCTGCGAAAAAGACCCCGTAGTTCCAACACCAGGACCCGACAAACTTCACGAAGACCCCGTCAAGGTGTCCATTAAACTTGTGGAATGCCACCTGCACAATCCATGGGATAAAATTGATACCGAAGGCGGCCCTCACCAAAATCCAGAAACCAAGGCCAAATACCTCAAACGAATCCAGACGATAACATACGAAAACAAACCTGGAAAGGGATGGGGACTGGCAGACGGAAGCCAAAGTAAATTCTATGTAATCGGGGCATACGACTACGACAATGGTAAAGGCCCGATACCCACCCCGATGTATCTCATGTTCATCAAGTATTACAACATCAAGGGCGAGCTAATGAACAGTCAGTTCATTTTAAATAATCAGGACGCCATTCATCAGCACTTCTTCACAATTGAAAATGCGAAGAATCTCATGACAGGCCAAGAACTGGCCGACAAAGCCACGACCAGCTTTATCGATTATAAATATGTTGACACGACTCCCTGGGATACGACCTATCACAGCGGCTTAGCTAAGCTGACCGGAAGAACCAATCCACTCGGATTCAAAGGCGCCATTACCTTCCTGAAAGATCGCACGACAATGGACATGAGAATCCGACTGCTACACGATAACCGCGGAAAGAAAGACCCGAAAGCCAACGGTTTCAGTCCTTTCTATAAGCCCTCGGCTTCGCAGGTTCAGGTTGGTTCGTGGGACATCAACATAACCGTCCCGGTAGTGGTGTTGATGAACAACAACGAATACCTCGAAGAGTTCGATACGACCATGGGTGTCGAAGGCATCGAACCATATGTAAAGAAAACTCCTGAAAACAGCTTAAGCGCAGGCAGCAACAGTGTGCTTCAGGCCATCATGAAAGCCTTCAATATTTCGTGGAGCGAAGCTCTAACCGACTATCTCACGAAATATTTCACACAAGGCTCTTCAGAGTCAGGTTCCATCTGGCTATAATTCTTCGCCAGTCGGCCAGCCCGACTGGCTTGGTATTTTAAAAACATTATATTCAAACACCCCACAAGAGCTGCCCTTTTTCGGGCAGCTCTTTTTGTGCTCATATCTAATTCACATTGTTTTAAGGATATGGCAATACCAGATTACGCAGTTTCATCTTATCGGCGGAGATATTCGCAATCGATGAGCAATAATTACAAATGAAAAACCTCGGTGCGAACAGATCTCCCTGTTATTATCTTGGATTTTATAATGTTACTTTAAGATAAGTGTGAGAAAACCTGCTTTTCACACAAGCATCTTAAGTTCCCTGTGAGAAAACTCTGTTGTTACACAGAAATCATAAGTTCCTTGTGTAGCAACAGTGTTGCTACACAGGGAATATAAGTTCTTTGTGAGGAAACACTGTTGCTACACAGAAACCGTAAGTTCCCTGTGAGAAAACACAGTTGTTACACAAGCAGTTTAAGTTCTTTGTGTAGCAACAGTGTTGCTACACAAAAACCGTAAGTTCTCTGTGAGAAAACACCGTTGTTACACAAGCAGTTTAAGTTCTTTGTGAGAAAACGCTGTTTCTACACAAAAACTATAAGTTCCTTGTGTAAAAATATTATTGTTACACTATCTGTTTAATCTCTTTGTGCAACACAATATATTTCTAGGGTTATCCTCCATGAATACTAAATTACACAGAGTGTTATTCCTCATTTTTCTAGCGTAGCTCTTCTATCGCAGTATGAAATAAGGCCCGGAAGCAGACGGAATGTGGAGATAACAGACAAAAAAAGCAGGCATAAGTTGAACAATCATGCAACTTATGCCTGCTTATTAAATCCCCAAAGGGAATTGATTGTAGATTATGATTTGGTTACTCTTTCGAGCCATTTAACCATGCCGAACATCACCGACATGGAGATTATGCACACAAGAGCAAACACTAACCAGCATATCCAGAGAGAATATTTGTTGTACATCCACGGACCTATCCAAAGAAGAATGTTGCCAACGGCCGTTGCACCCAACCATAATCCCTGACATAGACCTTGGAGATGCTTCGGGGCTACCTTGCTCACAAAACTGAGACCTAGAGGCGAAATAAACAACTCGGCCATCGTGAGCAGGAAGTAGGTTAGAATGAGCACCCATGGGCCAACTTTCATCACGCTGGAGAGTTCGGGCGATATATTTCTGAATGTTTCGGCTGAAGGATAACCCATCGTCATCGACAGGGCCATGAGGAACAGATAGGCCAGGCCGGCAATTCCCATTCCGTAGGCTATCTTCTTCGGTGTTGAAAGAGGCTTGCCTTTCTTGGTGAAATAAGAGAACACCCACATAATAACGGGGGTTAAGAATATCACAAAGAAAGGATTAACAGCTTGCCATACTTCGGGTGCCACGGAATCGGTTTTCACAAAGTCGCGAGCGAAGAACGATAAACTTTGTCCGTTTTGATGGAACGAGAACCAGAAGAACACACTGATGCCAAGCACTGCAAAAAGAGCATACATGCGCTGCTTGATTTCCTTGGCCATGGTGATTTTTTCTTCTTCGGTGTATTCCTGAACCACTACTTGTTCTTTCTTACCTGGCATTGGGAAGAGGTGTTTCGAGGTCATGAAGATGATTAGCGAAACGAGCATCATCACCACGCTGGCAATGAAACTGTAGTGCACGCCGGTGTTGAACACGTCGAGATATTGTGGACAGAACGATGCCAGGTCGGCCGCATTTCCACCGACTTCGGCGGCTAGTTTCTGTAAGTTGCCAAGGTTTCCGCCAATACTTCCGTTTATAAAGTCGTGGCATAGGCGGGGGAGGTCGGCATTGTAGACAAATCCGTTTCGGTTGAGCCACCAGCTACGCAGAAGCGGAGCGATGAAAGGAGCCACCAGGGCACCTACATTTATAAAAACGTAGAAGATTTGGAATCCGGCGTCGCGTTGTCCAATTGCCCATTTAAGTTTTTCGGGCGATTCTTTTGCGGCTTCGGCTTCAAAGTCGTCGTACATCTGTCCGACAATAGCTTGAAGATTGCCCTTGAACAATCCGTTTCCACACGAGATGAGCACAAGTGCGAAGATCGTGAACGCAAGCAGATAGGAGTTGTTTTGAGGTGTTGCAAGAATCGGAATGGATAGCGCAACATAACCTATGGCCATGATGACGAGTCCACTTTCGATTGTTCTTTGATAGTTTTGCGTTTTGTCGGCGATGGCTCCTCCAACCAGACTCATAACATAGATTGCTGCGAGGAAGAACGCGGCAATCAAGCCGGAGGTTTCGTCGGACAAGCCGAACTTTGAACACAGAAACAGAGCCAATACGGCATTCATGATGTAGTAGCCAAAGCGCTCTCCCATATTGCTGAGAGCAGCTAGCAGTAGACCTTTCGGATGATTTTTGAACATATTATTTAATTGCTTTTGATTAAGTCGAACAAATAAGTTGCCTTGATAATGATGTTTCCGAAGTTTGACTTCCCAAAGTAGTCACGCTTCGAATTTCCGTAGATATTTCCGAGCCCGTAGTAGTAGCGTGCCTCAAGGATAAATCTCCCTGCTTTAGGGATGTACCATTCGGCTCCGAGTCCGGCTGTTATTCCGTAATCGAATTTGTTTTCCACGGGCATTTCTTCTTGTTTAACGATAGTATTGCTTCTGCCAGTCCCATCGTTCGCGAGGTTTGGTTGGGTGTAGTTTTTCGTTGTCGATTCCCCCAGATATATTCCAATCTGCGGACCGGCCTGAGCGAAGATATTCACTCCGTTTTGTTCTTTTCCCCAGGCAAGATGGGCCATGACGGGAATCTGAATATAGTTTATCGTGCGTGAATATTTCTCGGCTTGCCCATTGGAATTAATCACAGGTTGGTCGGTTCGGGTGAGAATTTTTTCTTTCCATCCAATCGAGGCGTAGTTCACTTCGGCCTGCACGGAACAGATGGTTTTGAAATATTTCTCACACACATATCGAAAGCTGGCGCCAGCAATGAGTCCACCGTGTTGTGATTGCGACACGCGGGGGTCGAATCCCACGTTTGACATAACATATCCTCCCCCGAATCCAATGGAGAATTGATTTCTGTGCTCGCCAACTTGCGCAAAGGCCATAATGGGCAGGAACAGGGATAGAAGGAGGAGATTCTTCATGTTAGTAGATGAGGTTGTCTATCGTTTGGTCTGACTTGAAATGAATCAGTTGGAAATGATTGTTGCGATAACCGCCCTGACCAACTTGCTCGAAGTTGTAGCGTGTTTGTAGAGGTTTATATTTCACTTCAGAGTTCATTCCTCGGAATGACTGTCCGCTATTTTTGAGTCCGCGCACGAAGAATTCTGCCTGGTCGTAGCCCACAAGTGCCATGCGCGGAATATTGGTTTTCTCCATCGGCTCACCATAGGTTTCCTTATAGAGTTTCTCGAACGCCTCGGTGCGATTGGCAACCTTGTTATAGTAGTAGGTCGTGGGGATATAAACATTATACTTAAAGAAATTCTGCAGCGCGTGGTCTTGATACATGAACCATTGTGTGTAGCCATAGGTTACTATCGCTGCTCCCGGTCGAATACGCTTAAGCGAATCCATCTTCTCGAATACCCGATTCATTTGCGGACTTTTCTCGGTATTAAGCACAACCACATTCGGACGTGCTGTGTGGAAGTGTTTCGCAAAATCGTAAATGGGCGAGTTCAAGTTCGTGAGGTCGTATTTGACATTCATAACCTCAAGTTGTTTCCGCAATCCGCTTGTGAACGCTCCCACTCGACTGTGCAGGTCGTTACAATTAATGAAGATGATATGGTGCGTACTTTGGAATCGCTCCAGAAAGCAAGCAATTGCACGCTCGTTGAGCTGCATTTCCGGCTGATAAACCTGAAATACATCGGGGGTCTGCGCTAAGTTTACACCTTCAACCGAGAACGGAATTACCAATTTCGTTCCGCGTGCACGACAGAAATCTTCCAACGGCTTAACCTGGAACGAATAAAGCGGACCGAAAATTATGTCGAGATTCTCCGCATTCTTGTCCATCAGAGTAGTTTTAATATCGCCATCCTTAGGTACATTCCACGCATGAACATCGGTTGTAATCCCTTCGCTTTTCAGCTGTTCCAATGCAAGAAGAATACCGCGATAATATTCAACCATTCGCTTTCCGTCGCCATCCAGATTGTGGAGTGGCAACATGATTCCTATTCGTATACCTTTTCCTTGCACAGTTTGTTTAGCGGCGGTTCTGTTGATTGTTGATTCGGTGCGCGATTCATTTTTTTTCGAATCCTTGCCTTTCGCAAAAGGCACGAGGATGAGGTCGCCTTTCTTGAGCTCATAGCCCTCCTGTTTCATTTCAGGGTTAGCATCAATTAGTTGTTGAATGGTCACGCCATATTCCTTAGCCAATCCGAATATGGTTTCGCGTTTGTTTACCTTGTGCAGGTGTTGCCATTTGTGGCTTTGCGCCATCGCCTCGAAACCGAATGTCAAAGCGACTGCCAACAGCAGAAACCTGAGAAAACATTTCATAATCTTATTTTTTTGGTTTAACAGCGGCAAAGATACATAATAGCACACGTTGAATCTTAAAATTCCTGTTTGTTTTTAAAAAATGAAAAGACCTGCACGCGTCGAGTGACAGATGCAGGTCTGAATGATTATATAAACGATATTTTCTTTGTTCCTAATAGAGCGTTTTTCTCTTCCTAGCTTCGTGAGAACTATCCCTACCACAGACCCAATCAATCCAATCAATGCCATCGATGCCAATTCGGCCTATCGGCCGAGTGGGAGTGTATATCCAATTGTCCGTCAAAGGGGGAGAGGATAATTTCTCTTAAACCGAACACATGTATATATAAAAACGGTCGACCTGCACGCGTCGTCGCGACGGATGCAGGTCTTAATGATTATATAAACGATATTTTATTTGTTCCTCGAGCCTGAAGGGAGGAAGGCTTTCTAAAAACAGGATGAGAGAGACAAGAGTCTCCTAGAGGGAAATGGAGAATGAGGATTTCCTAGCGTGGAATCATCCCACCCTCTTTATACCTGGTCTTCGCCGGGGTCTTCTTCGCGCCCGGGTTTGGGAGTATCTCCTCCGCCGCCGGGTTTCTTCGGGTCATCGGGTTTCTTGGGGTCATCGGGTTTCTTACCGTCGGAGGGTTTTTTCGGGTCGGAGGGCTTTTTACCTCCGCCTCCGGGTTTCTTGGGGTCATTGCCGTCCGACTTCTTCTTCCGGGCCGTGAGAACCTGCTCTTTGTAGCGCTTGATGAGCTCGTTCATGTAGTCGATGAACGCCGCGGCGTCCGATTGATTCACGAATATCGGGAAGGCATTCGCAACCTTAATCAGGTAAAAATATGCCGAATCGCTTTCTCGTCGGGCGATTCGCAAGGCACCAAGAATTCGGGTGGAATCGGAGTCGGTGCGACTGTGAATCAGGCTTTCCAGCTTCGTATTGGCCGTTTTGAGCGCGGCGACGTAGGGTTGGATGCCGAGTCGAGCCACTTGGGCGGCGAATTTCGTCTCGCAATCGTCGATGAGGTTCGCAATCAGAGCCGTTTCGCGCTCGAGCTGCATGTGAGGATTGATGCTGTAGTCTTTAAGATGCTGGGCGAGCTCCTTGGCTGCCTGTGCGACGTCGGCAACCGGCATGCGAAGGAACCCCTTCACGGCCGAACGATAGCCGGCGAAGAGTTTATCGCGTTCGATGTCGAGCTCCCGGATGTCGTCGGTCGACAGGTTTTTCTGCGACAGAACCAGGCATCTGTCCTCCTCTTTCAGGGCGTTTGCGAGGCGTTCGGCGGCAGCCTTCACAACCGGATTAGCAACGAGGGCGGTCTCGGTAGCGATGCGCGTCGAAACGTCCTTGATGAACTGGTAATGCGCGCCGTTGTTGAGGTGATTCACGTCCAGATTATCGATTTCGGCGACATTTACCGTACTTGAAATGATTTTCTGTTTAACCATGATTTTGAATGATTTAAGTTCGAAATATTTACTCTTTGCGGAACTTCCGCGAGGGTTATTCAATTCTGTTTTTTGTTTGCGGGGGTTCCGCGAGGCTCAAACCGTTTAGTTTCTTGTCTGCGGAACTCCCGCGAAGCCCAAACTATTTGGTTTTTCATCTGCGGAACTTCCGCGGAGCTCAAACCATTTGGTTTCTCATTTGCGGAACTCCCGCGGAGCCCAAACCATTTAGTTTTTCATCTGCGGAAGTTCCGCGAGGCCCAAACTATTTGGTTTATCATTTGCGGAAGTTCCGCGAGGCTCAAACCATTTGGTTTCTTGTTTGCGGAAGTTCCGCGGGGCTAAAACTATTTGGTTTCTCGCTTGCGGAACTCCCGCGAGAGACTATATACAAATTATTGATACTTGATAAATGGCAAGTTAACATAGGCACTCCAGTCTTTAAGTCCGTCACCACTCCAATATATATTAGTTGAGCTAAGATTGAGTTCGGCAAACCAAGACGGATCACTTTCAGTACTGGATAAATAATAACGATTCGAAAATATACCACCACCTACCTGCGTAAATGCCTGCATGGCTAGATAACCGTAACAAGACGAGGTGAATGACCAATATTGTGAACTTGAAGGTGTGCCTATAAGCAATGATTCGTTGCCGAAACCTAAAGTGAGATAAAATAATTTCCATTCGCCATAGGCTGGCACATACCATCTGTGCGCCGATTGCTGCAACCATGTTGTGGATACTCCTGGATTATAACGTCCTGCTTTAAAGAACCCCACAGCATTCGTCGGATCGTTTGCCTTTACGGTTCCATTAACACTATAAGTTGTTTCCCAAGTATATTCGTAGCCCCTCATATCACTGATACAGGTTGTGAAATCGGCAAACATTGTGGTAAAATGCTGTATTTTCTTTCCAAAAATACCACCATAATCTACTGGCCTTAACGCCACGGCGCGTCCCTGGCCAACAACAACGGCAATGGGTGTCTTGGCTGTTGCAGCGGGAGCTCCGCCATAGGTGGTTTGTGAGCGAAAACCTGTTGTGCCATCACTAAATAGATAGGTGAACCTAGGTTTAAGCTTGATTTTTATTAGATACGATTTACCCGATTGCATAGTCAGCGTTGCACCTAGCTTAGGAATACTACCCGTGAGAGGATTCCAAAATACGGTGCCACCAGAGAGATTGAGTTTAATATCGGTGCCAGTGGTGGTAGGTAGGAAATAATGATAATTCGAAGAGGTAGAGGTGTAGTCAAATGTCTGCCCACCGTTCGAAGCGGTGTATTTGGCTTGTGTACTGGCAGGTGAGTTGTTGGTTCGGGGAGTCATAGAGCCGGTAGTCGAGGTGTAGGCCTTTGTCATGGGATTATAAGATATACTTACGGGTAGGGTGTTGGCTGTCGTACCGGCGATGGTGGTGGTGATATTCCCGGGAATATCTTTCTGACAAAGAAACTGTATGCGCAAACGCGCTCCTACATGCTTCATAGTGAATGCAACTTGCATTTTCTTAGGATGATTCGCGAGCACTGTGGTTGTGCCGATGAAAGCTGTACTAGCTTTATCAAGAGAAACGGTCAGATTATCTCCCATTGGTATTACATCATCGTTGAAAGCTACCAGGTCATAGGTCATACCAAAATTCAATGGCAAGTCTTTGGGAGATGTTACGTCGTGAGTGAATGTCGAGCCATTGAATGTGCCTCTTATTTCGCCAATCTTTACACCGTTGCGATAGGCGCGAATTGTGTAGTGCTTGTTGGTGATGGCACGGGTTTTATTCACGGTTATGTCGGGATCGTTTTCTACGCTCACTTCGGCCTCACAGTCACTAAGGTATGCGGTTTCCGTACGAGGTGTAGCACGAGTGAGCTCCTGGTCGGATTCATAATCCTGCTCGGTAAAGCTGAATGTTATACCTTGCTCTTCGTTTGGCATGGGCTCGGGCTGGTTATTGTTTTCGTTGCCGCACGATGAGGCCAGAAAGCCGGCAAGCGCGGCGAGAATCATAATCTTTGAGTTTGTCTTCATTTTGCGTCTTGTTTTTTGGATGTTGTTTACTCGAATTCATATTCGCCGCCGTCGATGTCCTCATCCGGGTCATAGTCTTTCTCGTTCGAGCCGCCAGGGTTAGGACTTACGGATGTGCAAAAGAATAATTCGTTCTC
This sequence comes from Prevotella micans F0438, assembly GCF_000243035.1. Lineage (NCBI taxonomy): Bacteria > Pseudomonadati > Bacteroidota > Bacteroidia > Bacteroidales > Prevotellaceae > Prevotella > Prevotella micans. Next base: position 454,691 of record NZ_JH594523.1, on the reverse strand, counting down.
GAGTTCGATTGCCTCAATCTTGGGAGGCTCGTAGAAATGCTTTCTGTTCATAATGATACTTGTTATTTCGTTATTGCTTTATTTATCGTCGTGGCAAGGGGTTAGGGGTGATTGAAGAGGGGATGATGGAGCAAGAGGGTATCCGTAACCCAACCGATGCCAATTCGGGCACCAGCCCGCACGTAGGGACAGACCCCGTGTCTGTCCGCACCGTCCTTTTGACGGACGGGATAAACATATTATCCAAGTAAGACCCGAGCGATTGTGCATGTATTAGGCCTAGGTGCCGGCGGACAGACACGGGGTCTGTCCCTACATGCGGCCTATCGGCCGAGTGGGAGTTTATGTTTATGGAGGTACGGTAATTTACTGCACGGAAATCGTGCAGGTTTTGCCGGTAAAATCTTTCCTTATTTTCTCTTATATCGGTTGCCGAGAGGGTACGAAAAACATAACACCAGAGATAGCTATACCCCTTGTGTTTCATTAGGTTTGCGTAACTTCTACGCGCGCGTAAAAATAAGTTAGGTGAGGCTAGATGCCTGTGTGTGTGTGTGTGTGTGTGTGTGTGTGTGTG
>NZ_JH594523.1:430175-453824 GCF_000243035.1 Prevotella micans F0438 | reverse complement strand
GTGTGTGTGTGTGTGTGTGTGTGTGTGTGTGTGTGTGTGTGTGTGTGTGTGTGTGTGTGTGTGTGTGTGTGTGTGTGTGTGTGTGTTAGCACTTTTTCCGAACCCACCAAATTATTGGACGAAAAAATCACAGAGAAATCGAAATCTCTCTGCGTCGCGGGGGCGATGGAATATGTTGCTATGTAACTCACGGCGGCAAAGGTATATTAATCAATTCATTTGGGCAAACATATTGTAAAAAGAACAGTAAAAGCGTTCTGCTCTCTTACCTGTTTCATTAGGGGAAATCGTATCCAAAGACATGGTATAATAGGGATTAATTAGCCATTTCAGATAGGAATTTTATTCTGACGAGTCTTATTTCTTCTTCCGAATAATCGTCGTTTAGCTCAACCACAGCAGTCTCTAGATCGTCGGTTTCACTATTCATGAAGTAATCGTAGATGTCGTCGATTTGATCTTCATCGTAGATATCTTCGAGGTAGTAGTCGATATTTAGTTTGGTTCCGCTGTTGACGATATCTTCAATATTATCTAGTAGTTCGTCAAACTCCATTCCTTGGGCTGTTGCAAGGTCGTTGAGGGGCAGTTTACGGTCGATATCCTGAATGATTTTCACTTTCCGCATGGAGCGTTTCACGACTGTTCGAACGCGAAGTTCTTCGGGGCGTTCTATATTATTTTCCTCACAATATTTTTTTATTATTCTGCAGAACTCAGCACCGTAACGCTTTGCTTTTCCAGCACCTACTCCCTGTATATTTTGTAGTTCATTTTCGGTGATGGGATACATCATTGCCATTTGTTCGAGCGAAACGTCCTGAAAAATCACGTAGGGTGGAATCTCGAGTTTGCGTGCTGTGGTGCGCCGCAATTCTTTGAGGATGGCAAAGAGTTCGGGGTCGAGCACGGATGGCGTTCCGATGATTTCGTCTTCCTCGTCTTCCTCGTTAAATTCCGCATTGAGGACTATCATGAATTTCGTGGGATTTTTTATGTAGCGTTTTCCGGCTGCGGTTAGTTTTAATTGTCCGTAGCTTTCAACGTCTTTTCTCAAGAATCCAGCTAACAGGGCGTGGCGTATCACCGGCGCCCAAATCTTCGAATCTTCTTTTTCTCCCACTCCGAAGTCGTCAAGTTGGTGGTGAAGATGGTCTTTGATGTCTTCACTGGCGTTTCCGCTAACGAAGTTGATAATATATTCCTGTGTGAACTTTTCACCGAGCGTTTTAACGGCTTGCAGAACAATTAGCAATTGCTTGCTAGCCTCGATCTGTTCTTTCGGATGCAAACAGTTGTCGCACATCTCGCAATTGGGGTTAGGATAGATTTCTCCAAAATAATGGAGCAACAGTCGACGTCGACATACCGACGATTCGGCATAGGCTTCGGTTTCGTGAAGCAGTTGTCGGCCTATTTCCTGTTCGGCAACAGGCTTTCCTTCCATGAATTTATCGAGCTTTTTCAGGTCTTTCTGCGAATAGAAAGTTATGCATATACCTTCTTCCCCGTCGCGTCCCGCCCTGCCTGTTTCCTGGTAATAACCTTCCAGACTTTTGGGAATATTATAGTGAATTACGAAACGCACATCGGGTTTATCAATTCCCATTCCGAAAGCGATAGTTGCAACGATGACGTCTATTTCTTCCATTAGGAATCCGTCTTGTGTTTTGGAACGCGTTTCGGAATCGAGTCCGGCATGATAAGGAGCAGCTTTAATGTCGTTTGCCTGCAGAACAGCTGCCAGTTCTTCAACCTTTCTACGTGAGAGACAATAAATTATTCCGCTTTTACCAGCGTGCTGCCTTATGAATCGGATGAGCTGCCGATTGGTATCTTCATCGCTGCGTTTGGGACGCACTTCATAGTAGAGGTTAGGCCTGTTGAACGAACTTTTGAATTCTTTACAATCATCGATGCATAGACTTTTGATGATGTCGGTTCGCACCTTATCGGTTGCAGTTGCTGTTAGGGCAATAATTGGTGCTTTGCATATTTCGTCGATTGCAAATCGGATCCTTCGATATTCCGGTCGGAAATCGTGTCCCCATTCCGATATGCAATGTGCCTCGTCAATGGCATAGAAGCTAATCTTAACAGTCTTGAGAAACTCTACATTCTCTTCTTTCGTGAGCGACTCGGGCGCGACATAGAGCAGTTTTGTTTTACCTGAGGATATATCGGCTTTGACGCGGTCTATTTCGAGTTTCTTCAAAGAAGAATTAAGGTAGTGTGCAAGGCCATCTTCCTCACTGATCCCGTTGATGACATCCACCTGATTCTTCATCAGCGCAATAAGTGGCGAAACCACTATTGCGGTACCTTCCATGAGAAGCGACGGCAATTGATAGCACAAACTTTTTCCGCCACCAGTTGGCATCAAAACGAATGTGTTGTTGCCGTCTAAAAGATTTTGGATGATTGCTTGCTGTTCGCCTTTGAACTTGTCAAAGCCGAAATAGCGTTTCAGATACTCTGTGAGATTAAGCGTCTGTGTCATGTTAATTGTTTGGCTAAGCGCCTTGAGTTATTTGGAGTCAAGCTTTTGAAGGTGCGCCTTGTCGAGTTGTTTACGGGTGTAATCTTCGTCGACTTCGAAATTTGTCGCTTTGCTAGAGGGGATATCAAACATTGCGTCCATCATAACCGATTCAACGATGGAGCGCAGACCACGGGCACCAAGTTTATACTCCACTGCTTTGTCGACCATGTAATCCAATGCCTCGTTAGTGAACGAGAGCTTTATACCGTCCATCTCAAAGAGTTTTTCATATTGTCTAACTATGGAGTTCTTCGGTTCGACGAGAATCTTTCGTAGTGCTTCACGGTTGAGGGGATTGAGGTAAGTAAGTACTGGAAGGCGTCCGATTATCTCGGGAATCAACCCAAACGATTTGAGGTCTTGTGGGAGAATATATTTCATGAGGTCATCCTTATCGATTTTCGCCACATTCTGTACGGAATTATATCCCACGACATGTGTGTTGAGCCGTTGAGCAATTTTCCGTTCGATACCGTCGAAAGCTCCGCCGCAAATGAAAAGAATGTTGCGCGTGTCGACTTGAATGTAATCTTGATCCGGATGCTTGCGTCCTCCTTTAGGCGGAACATTCACAGTTGTACCTTCGAGAAGTTTTAGCAATCCTTGCTGAACTCCCTCGCCGCTAACGTCGCGCGTTATACTTGGATTGTCACTCTTACGAGCAATCTTGTCGATTTCGTCTATGAAAACAATTCCACGTTCGGTTGCTGCAAGATCGAAATCGGCTACCTGAAGCAAACGTGACAGTATACTTTCAACGTCTTCGCCTACATATCCAGCCTCTGTGAAAACCGTCGCATCGACAATCGTGAACGGTACTTTCAGCATTCTAGCAATGGTTCGAGCCATTAGCGTTTTGCCAGTTCCTGTTGAGCCCACCATTATTATATTGCTTTTTTCGATTTCCACACCATCCTTTTCTTCGGGCTGCTGCAACCGTTTATAATGATTGTAGACTGCCACTGAAAGATAGCGTTTGGCCTCATCTTGCCCGATAATATATTCATCCAGATAAGCCTTGATTTCTTTAGGCTTTGGAACATTCTTCATATCAGGAAGAGAGTTTTCTTCAGATAAATCATTTTTGAGCACACCCGATTGCAAAATGATTTTGTTTGCTTGTTGCGCACATTCGTCGCAGATGTAACCATTGAGTCCCGTTAAGAGCAGCCGAACATCTTTTTCAGGTCTACCGCAGAAACTACATTTTTTTTCTGCCATAAACTATTTCTTCTTTGTTAGAACCGCATCTATCATACCGTAATCTTTTGCTTCCTCAGCGTTCATCCAGTAGTTGCGATCGCTATCGTTCCAGACCTTCTCGAAGGTTTGGTGCGAATGATTACTTATGATGGTATAGAGCTCTTTCTTGAATTTCTGAATTTCCTTAGCCTCGATTTCGATATCTGATGCCTGCCCTTGCACTCCTCCAAGCGGTTGATGAATCATCACTCTGCTGTGTGTAAGTGCAGACCGCTTACCTTCTGTTCCCGAAACCAGCAGAACAGCAGCCATCGAAGCGGCCATACCAGTGCAAATAGTTGCCACATCGCTCGAAATGAACTGCATCGTATCATATATTCCTAAACCAGCCGTAACGCTTCCTCCCGGCGAATTTATATAGATAGAAATGTCTTTCCCGGGATCGGTAGAATCTAGATAGAGTAGCTGCGCCTGAAGAGTATTAGCTGTGTAGTCATCGATTTCTGTTCCCAGAAAGATTATACGATCCATCATCAAACGCGAAAAGACATCCATCTGAGTAACATTCAGCTGGCGTTCTTCCAAGATATAAGGATTCAGATATTGCTGCTGTAACTTCATCACGTCGTCCATCACCATGCCGTTCATGCCCAGATGTCGAGTGGCAAACTTCCTAAAATCGTTCATTCTTATTCCTTTCTTTATAAGGTTTATTACACAAAAAAACAGAGGTCTCAAACCTCTTTGTTCAGATGCCTATATTCAACAAACGCCATGCCACTAAACACTGGCTTTGTTTCGTTTCGGCTACACAAAGATAATTATAAAACATTTATGAACTCTAGCAACACCGGATTTAATGAAAAAGAACCACCTCACAAATTGCTAAGAGATACAATACAGAATGATATGAGCTTTGTGGAATTCCAGTAAGTATAATACCATCTTGCACTTACTGGAATTCATGGTTCAAAAAATGTAACTCCTATGTTATTTAAGATGTTCGGTAAAGATGCTCACAGGCGAATTATATAGCATTCTTTTTCCACAATGTGAAAAATAATTATCTTTGCACGACTTCATTTCTACGGTCGTTGATTGATAATATCATACTGAAAACAACAATCAAATCAAATATAATAAAATGCAAAACAAAGGATTAGTAATTTGTGTTGCCGTCCTCCTGACGCTCGCAAGTGTCTTCTACCTGTCTTTTACAGTGGCCACCAGCTACTATGACAGCCAGGCAGAGAAGATTAAAGACCCAATTGCGCGACAGGATTATAAAGACTCTGTCAAGTATTTGGGAATATACTCTTATCAGAAGTGTCTAGAAACCCAGATAGGCCTAGGTCTCGACCTGAAGGGCGGTATGAATGTTATTCTAGAAATCTCCGTTCCCGACGTTGTCGAGGTACTGGCCGACCACAAAACAGATGTCGCATTCCAGAAATCAATCGAAGAGGCAAAGAAAGAGGAAGAAACAAGTCAGAGCGACTTCATCACACTTTTCATAAACGCCTACCATAAGAACGCCCCGGGGCATAGACTAGCTGAAATCTTCGCTACCCAGCAACTCAAAGGAAAAGTGAGTACACAAAGCTCTGATAGCGAAGTTGAGAAAGCCCTCCGCGAAGAGGTAACAGCTGCAATTGACAACTCGTATAACGTTGTTAGAAACCGAATCGACCAATTCGGTGTTGTTCAGCCTAACATTCAGAAGCTAGAAGGACAAGAAGGCCGACTCATGGTCGAAATGCCCGGTATTCGCGAACCTGAACGTATGCGAAAACTTCTGCAAGGTTCAGCTAATCTCGAATTCTGGGAAACCTACAATAACCAGGAGGTTAATCCTTATCTCACACAACTAGACCAACGCCTTGCAAACGGCGAAACAAAAATCGATACTGCCAAAGTAGACACGACTAAAGCTACCGCTAAACAAACAGCCAAAATCGAAAAGCCGGCTAAAAAGCCGAAATTCTCATTGAAGAACTCAGACGACCCCGCTGCTAATGCCGCAAAGGGAGCTGATGCACAAATGGCAGCAGCCAAAAAGGAACATCCGTTGCTTTCGATGCTGCAACTTCTGCCAGGACAGTCGCTCAGTATCGTTGGATATGCCAACATTCGCGACACAGCCGCAATCAATAAGATAATTCACGGCCAGTTGGCTAAACAAGTTCTGCCAACCGACCTGAAACTGTTGTGGAGTGCCAAACCGGCCGACGGAATCCAGCAAAAGAACGTTTACGAACTCCACGCCCTTAAAATTACGACCTCCGACGGACGCGCACCGATGGAAGGCGACGTAGTAACAGATGCAAAAGACCAGTTCAACCAGTTCGGAAGACCCGAAGTGAGCATGACCATGAACTCTGAAGGAGCACGAGAATGGGCTGCACTCACAAAAGCCAACGTCGGCAAAGCTATTGCCATCGTGCTTGACGGAGTTGTTTACTCGGCACCACGCGTTGACGGCGAAATCACCGGCGGACAGTCGTCAATTTCCGGTAGCTTCACTATCGAAGACACGAAAGACCTGGCTAACACTCTGAAATCAGGTCGTATGCCCGCTCCTGCACGAATCGTTCAAGAAGAGGTTGTTGGTCCTACACTCGGGGCACAATCCATACAGCAAGGACTATGGTCGTTTGCAATAGCCTTCGTCCTGCTGATGATATTCATGCTAGTCATGTACGACTTCATCCCCGGTATGCTGGCAAACTGCGCGTTACTTATCAATCTATTCTTCACGCTTGGAATCTTAGCCTCATTCCAATCGGCACTCACCATGCCGGGAATTGCCGGTATCGTGCTGACACTGGGAACGGCGGTCGATGCCAACGTGCTAATTTATGAACGAATAAAAGAAGAAATGCGCTCCGGCAAAGGCATAAAACAAGCTCTGCAAGCCGGTTACAGCAATGCCTTCTCGGCTATCTTCGACTCCAACCTCACTTCGCTCATCACCGGTATAATCCTCCTCGTCACCGGAACAGGTCCTATCAGAGGATTCGCCACGACATGGATAATCGGCATACTATGCTCGTTCTTCACAGCCGTATTCCTAACCCGTATTATATACGAAAATCGTCTGAAGAAAGACAAATGGATGAACCAGAAGTTCTACACCTCCATCAGCAAGAACCTCATGCAAGACAAGAACGTACGCTTCATGGGCATGTATAAAAAGACCTTTGCTATATGGGGAATCGCCGCTATCGTCTTCATAGGTAGTTTTGTGACACGTGGTCTAAGCCGAAGCATCGACTTCACGGGTGGACGAAACTATGTTGTTGCACTCAACAAAGCTGTACATGTTGAAGACGTCCGCAAATCGCTCAGTGGAGCATTCATAAACACAATTGGCGAAAACGCCGGTAAACCTGCTACAACAACTGTAATCGCCATCGGAACCGACGGAAAGACAATTCGTGTTTCAACCAACTACAATATCGAGTCGAACGACCCACTCGAAGACGACAAAGCTGAAACGCTACTCTATCAGGCATTGAGGAAAGGCAACTTCGTTAGTCAAACTAATGTCGATAGTTTCAAGAACCCCGACATACGTGAAGGCGGCTCAATCATCAGCTCAGCCAAAGTAGGTCCGTCGGTTGCTAAAGACATCACAAACGGCGCCATCATCAGCGTAATTCTCGCCTTGGTGTTCATCTTCGTCTATATTCTCATTCGTTTCCGAAACGTAGGCTTCTCGGTCGGCTCAATCGTAGCCCTAGCCTTCGACACCCTCATCGTTGTTGGCTTCTACTCGTTATGCTACGGCTGGATAGGCTTCTCGCTCGAAATCGACCAGACATTCATCGGCGCCATCCTAACTGTGATTGGTTATTCTATAAACGACAAGGTGGTGGTATTCGACCGAATCCGTGAAAACTTCCGTCTGCATCCGAAGCAAGATGTTCAAACACTCTTCAACGATTCAATCAACCAAACGTTGGCTCGAACCATCAATACTTCGGCCTCAACGATGATAGTTCTGCTAGCCATCTTTATTCTCGGTGGCGACAGTATCCGCAGTTTCTCGTTCGCAATGATTCTCGGAGTGTTCTTCGGCACACTTTCCTCGATATTCATTGCATCGCCGGTTGCCTACCTTGTTTTGGGCCGCCGAATCAAGAACGGTCAGGGAGAGAAATCAGAAGAATAAGACAACACTTAAAACATTTCATATCTTCTCTAATAAGAGCGTGTCGCAGTTTTTGCGGCACGCTTTTTTATTACTATGTGAGTTCGGTTTAAACTGAACGCACGTATTCATGTATTCGATTAAGGTAGTTATTCATAGAAATATTAATTCTAGCGATTAAAATAAAAAAGAAGCATAGACATTATTAATGCGCATTGTTGAAATATATTTTAGTTATAAGCATTATTAATGCCCATACTTAAAATAATATTTATATTACCGCATTATAAATGCATGTACTTAAAAGTAAATTATAGTTAAGGCATTATTAATGCGGACACTAAAAATAAAATATAAGTTAAGGCATTATTAATGCCAATACTTAATATAAAATAGAAGTTAAAGAACTATCAATGCGTATGCTAAAAATAAAATTATAGTATACGCATTGCCAATGCTGGTAACTAATAAGAATTTTAAGTATCAGAATTAATTATTCAAAGGGATAAAAACCATTTTTAGCCTAAACCTATCAAGCGATTGAAAACATAGTCTGACCGGATATGACACGACGTGTTATTGGCATGGTGTTTGTAAAAATGGGGGCATAAGGTTTAACAAATAAATTTATAACGCACATGCAAAAAGGTAACATAGGGGTTACGACAGAAAACATCTTCCCCGTGATTAAAAAGTTTCTCTATTCAGACCATGAAATTTTCTTGCGCGAACTCGTTTCAAATGCCGTCGATGCAACGCAAAAACTACGTACGCTGGCAACAGCAGGCGAAACTAGCGTAGACGACAAGGAACTTAAAGTGTCTGTATCGGTCGACGAACAGGCCGGAACGCTCACTGTGACCGACAATGGAATCGGTATGACAGCCGATGAAATTGAACGCTACATAAATCAAATTGCTTTCTCGGGAGTGAGCGATTTCATGGAGAAATACAAAGACAAGGCCGAAGCAATCATCGGGCATTTCGGACTTGGTTTCTACTCGGCTTTCATGGTTGCAAAGCGGGTCGACATCCTAACTAAAAGCTATCGTCCAGACTCGCAAGCCGTGAAATGGAGCTGCGATGGGAGTCCCGAATATACGCTCGAAGATATCGATAAGACCGAACGCGGAACGAGTATTGTTCTCCACATCGACGACGACAGTAAGGACTTTCTCAAGAAAGAACGTATCGAACAACTGCTCAACAAATACTGCAAATTCATGCCCGTACCCGTGATTTTCGGGAAGAAAACAACGTGGAAAGACGGAAAGCAGGTTGAAACCGATGAGGACAATGTGATTAACTCCACTGAGCCGCTCTGGACAAAGGCTCCAACAACGCTTAAAGATGAAGACTATAAGAGTTTCTATCGCACACTGTTCCCGATGAACGACGAACCGCTGTTCTGGATTCATCTCAACGTCGACTTCCCGTTCCATCTCACAGGAATACTCTATTTTCCACCCATCAAGAACAACATCGACCTGCAGCGGAATAAAATTCAGCTCTACAGCAATCAGGTCTATGTGACCGACAAAGTAGACGGTATTGTGCCAGAATTTCTGACTCTTTTGCACGGTGTTATCGATTCGCCCGACATCCCGCTCAACGTTAGTCGGAGCTACCTGCAAGCCGATGCAAACGTGAAGAAAATATCAGGCTACATCACACGTAAAGTGGCCGACCGACTCAACAGTTTATTCAAAGAAAACCGCAAGGAATATGAATCAAAATGGGCCGACCTGAAGATTTTCGTGAACTACGGAAATCTTTCGGACAACGACTTCTATGAAAAAGCAAAAGATTTCACGCTCCTAACTGACGTCGACCACAAGAACTTCACACTCGACGAATATCGTACGCTCATCAAAGAAAATCAAACTGATAAAGAAGATACGCTAGTTTATCTATATGCAACCGACACCGAAGCGCAATATTCTTATATCCAGGCAGCACGCGACAAGGGTTACAGCGTTCTGCTGGCCGATGGCGAACTAGACCTGCCCATGATTTCAATGCTCGAGCAGAAACTCGAGAAGAGTAGATTTGTACGCGTCGATTCGAACACAGCCGACAAGTTGATTTTGAAAGACAATTCGTCGCAACAGGAGCTACCAACTGAGAAGCAAGAACTTATTAACGAGGCCTTCCAAACCCAGCTACCGCAAATCGACCGAGTTCAAATCAATGTTGTGTCGCAACCCATGGGTTCAACCGCTCGACCGGCACAAATAACAACCGACGAGTATATGCGCCGAATGAAAGAAATGAGTCGCTACCAGCAAGGAATGAACTTCTATGCCCAGCTGCCCGATTCATACAATCTGGTGCTAAACACCGATCATCCGCTCATTCAAGCCATCCTCAAGACAACCGAAACCGGCACTGCTGACAGTCTGAAGCCCGTGACCGCCGAAATCAAAGGTATCCAGGCCAAGCTCGACGCCCTACGTCAGGAGCGAAACAAGAAAAAACCCGAGGATGTGACACAGAACGAAAAAGACGAAATCCAAAACGCCGAAAAAGCTCTAGCTGGCGAACAAGAAAAGCGTCGTGGAATTATCTCCGAATCGTCTAAGCAAAATCCAGCTATCCATCAAATCATCGACCTCGCTCTGCTTCAAAATGGAATGCTGAAAGGTGCCGCCCTCGACGCATTCGTGAAACGCTCAGTGGATATGATTAAATAAATTGTCCAAGAAACACTCTTTGTATAAACAAAAACGAACCTCAAAAGTCTGCTAGGCTTTTGGGGTTCATTGCGTAACTTTGCGACGTGTTATAACGTTTTATATATTAGAGAGAATGACAGAACATAACGTCGAAAAGGAAACTCACCGAAATCCTTTTCTCGAATCATACAATACCCTGCACGATACCGTGCCCTTCAATAAAATCACACTCGCCGACTATGAAGAAGCCATAATGGAAGGCATCAGGCGAGAAAACGAAGAGATTGAAAAAACAATCAATAATCCCGAAGAACCTACTTTCGACAATACACTCGCAAGAGAAGACGAGGTTGAAGGACGTAAACATTACTATGACTTGCTAGACCGCGTGACAAGTGTATTCTTCAACATGCTAAGCGCAGAAACCAACGACGAGATGGAAGAACTAGCGCAGAAAATGAGTCCGATACTAACGCAGCACGCCAATGACGTCAGTCTGAATCCGAAATTATTTGCAAGAGTCAAAGCTGTGTATGAAAAGCATCGTGAACTCACGGTAGAGGAGAATCGCTTACTCGAAGACAGCTACGACGGCTTCGTTCGGAGTGGCGCTCTACTTAACGATACCGACAAAGAGCGGTTGCGTAGTCTAACCGAAGAAGCATCGATACTCTCGCTGCAATTCTCGCAGAATCTGTTGAAAGAAAATAAGGCCTACACACTCCACATAACCAACGAAGCTGACCTTTCCGGACTACCAGAAACAGCACGTGAAACTGCTGCCGAATCTGCACGCGAACGGAATCTCGAAGGATGGGTGTTCACGTTAGATGCTCCAAGCTACGGTCCGTTCATGACCTACAGCGACCGTCGTGAGCTACGTCGTGAGCTCTACATGGCTCATAGTACGCTCTGCATAAAAGACAATGAGGAGAATAATCTCGAAATATGCCGCCGACTAATAAACCTCCGTCGACAAACGGCACAATTGCTAGGCTATGAAACATATGCCGACTATGTGATGAAACATCGTATGGCCGAATCGGTGAACAATGTTTATAAGCTACTCGATAATCTAATCGAAGCCTATAAACCTGCTGCCATAGCCGAAAGTGCGAAAGTGAAAGCGCTTGCTAAAGAAGAAATGGGCGAAGATTTCGACTTCAAACCATGGGACGCAGCCTACTACAGTCATCGGCTCAAGGTGAAAGAATATGATTTCGACCCGGAAGAACTTCGTCCTTATCTCGAAGTGAACAATGTAATCAATGGCGTTTTCGGTCTGGCTACGAAACTATATGGAATTACTTTCCGGGAAAACAAACAGATTCCAGTCTACCATCCCGATGTGAAAGCCTATGAGGTTTTCGATGCCAACGACTCTTATCTCGCAGTACTCTATGTTGATTTTCACCCGCGAAAAGGAAAACACGACGGTGCCTGGATGACTGAATTTCAAGGACAGTATATTAAGCGCGACGGTACAAACGTTCGTCCGCACGCATCGCTAGTCATGAACCTGTCGAAACCCACCGACGGTAAGCCGGCCTTGCTTAGGCTGGGTGAGGTTGAAACCTTCTTGCATGAATTCGGTCATTCGCTCCACGGTATGTTTGCCAACACTCGGTTCGAAAGTTTATCGGGTACGAACGTTTGGTGGGACTTCGTTGAGCTGCCTTCACAATTCATGGAAAACTATGCCGTAGAGAAAGAGTTCCTCCGTACTTTCGCTTTCCACTATAAAACAGGCGAGCCAATGCCCGATGAGTTAATCGACAAAGTCATTGCCTCGCGTAATTTCAATGTAGCCATGAGCTGTTTGCGACAGGTGAGCCTAGGTTTGCTAGATATGGCCTACTACACCCAACGCGACGAATTTACAGACGACATAATTCCGTTTGAGAAGAAAGCCTGGGCAAAAGCTATCATCGAAGAACAGCTGCCCGAAACATGTATGACAACGCAGTTCTCACATATCATGGCAGGCGGATATGCCGCCGGCTACTACAGTTATAAGTGGGCTGAAGTACTCGATGCCGACGCATTTAGCATGTTCAAGAAGAATGGAATCTTTAACCGGGAAACAGCCTGGTCGTTCCGCGACAATATCCTCTCACGCGGCGGGACAGAACATCCCATGATACTCTACAAACGCTTCCGTGGTCAGGAGCCTACGATAGACGCGCTTCTGGAAAGAAATGGAATCAAGAAATAATAATGAGCGATATTCAAGCTTCAAAACAAACACTGCTCGACCGCCGATATCTTCGCATGGCGCGCATCTGGGCCGAGAATTCCTACTGCCAACGTCGACAAGTAGGAGCCCTTGTGGTGAAAAATAAAATGATAATAAGCGATGGATATAATGGAACCCCCAGCGGATTCGAAAATGTTTGCGAAGATGCTGACGGCATCACCTATCCTTACGTTCTGCACGCCGAAGCCAATGCCATTACTAAGTTGGCCCGAAGCGGTAACAACAGCGACGGTTCCACTCTCTATGTAACTGCTGCGCCGTGCATCGAATGCTCTAAACTGATAATCCAGTCGGGTATCAAGCGTGTGGTCTATGCAGAACAATACAGACTGACGGACGGAACAGACCTGCTAGAAAAGGCAGGCGTGAAGGTGGAATATTTAAACCTAGAAAACAATGAGTCAAAAGAAAAATAACCGTTTCATGCCGCTATGGATGGCTCTTTGCGTGGCCATTGGAATAATTATCGGCTCGTTCTACACGAATCATTTTGCAGGCAACCGGCTGAACATAATCAACAGCGGAAGCAGCCGGCTTAATAATCTCCTGCATATCATAGATGACCAATATGTTGACTCAGTGAATATCAATGACCTCGTAGAGAAAGCCCTCCCGCAGATTCTCGCCGAGCTCGATCCACACTCAGTCTACATCAGCGCAAAAGACGTTCAAACGGCTACCGATGATCTGAAAGGCTCATTCTCTGGCGTGGGCATCGAGTTCGTTATCAGACAAGACACAATCCAAGTACAGAACGTTATTAAGAACGGTCCAGCTGAGAAAGTCGGAATCCTGGCAGGTGACAAAATCGTAAGTATCGACGGCAAACCTTTTGTCGGTAAAATCGTAACCGACAACGAGGCTAAGCACCGACTTAAAGGCCCTAAGAACTCGAAGGTGCGAATCGGCATACGTCGCTATGGAAGCAAAACGGTGAAAGAGATAATTGTAACACGCGGTGATATACCAATGAGAAGTATTTCTGCCACCTACATGCTAGATAGTACAACGGGATATATACGCATCAAATCGTTCAGCGAAAAAACCTATGCCGAGATGATTACAGCACTACAACATCTCAACCTCGATAATGCCGAAAATCTCGTGATAGATCTGCGCGATAATACTGGTGGACTCCTAGATGTAGCCGTACAGATGGCTAACGAATTCCTACCGAAAAACAAACTCATTGTTTATACCGAAGGACGAAAAAGTCAGCGTACTGACTACAGAAGTAATGGTAAGGGAAGCTATCAACACATCCCGCTTGTGGTGCTCATCAATGAAGGCTCTGCATCGGCATCCGAAATCTTCGCCGGGGCTATGCAAGACAATGACCGCGCAACTATCGTAGGCCGTCGTTCGTTCGGTAAAGGCCTCGTGCAGCAACAAATAGGATTCCCTGACGGGAGCCTCATTCGCCTAACCATAGCCCGATACTATACCCCATCCGGACGCTGTATTCAAAAACCGTTCAAACCAGGCGAAAATGCCGACTACGAGCAAGACCTTCTCGCAAGATACCAACACGGAGAATTCTTCTCACAAGACAGTATCAAGCATACCGGACCAGCTTATCATACCTCTATCGGGCGAACCGTCTACGGAGGTGGAGGAATAACTCCTGATATATTCGTGCCCGAAGATACATCGGACATGACGTCCTATTACAAAGAGGCGGCCATGAGTGGACTCATCCTACAATACGCTTTCAAATATACTGACGAGCACCGAAAGCAACTTGTGCAGTTTAAAGAACTCAAACCTCTCACAAACTATCTCGACGGCCGCAATCTCGTCAACGACTTCGTGAACTATGCCCAGCAAAACGGACTCCGAAAACGAAATAACCTCATATCCAAATCGCGAAAGCTCCTCGAGAAATACATTAACAGCCGAATCATCTACAATATTCTCGATGAACAAGCATGGATTGAATATCTCAACTTCAAAGACCCCGACATAAAGGCTGCACTCAAAGTGTTTTCTACAACGGGCGCATTCCCGAAGAAAAAATGATTGTAATGCAAACAAAAAAAGAACTCCGGAAGGAAATACGCGCTCGTAAAAACCAGTTCACTCAGGCCGAACTACACGAGCTATCATCCCCCATTATCGATAAACTCCTCGCCCACCCCAAGCTGCAAGAAGTTAGTACGATAATGCTCTATAATTCTCTACCCGACGAGGTGAACACTCACAAGCTCATAGATCTAATGGCAAGTAGTGGCAAAAAAGTTCTACTGCCAGTTGTGGTGAGTGACACCGACATGGAAGTGCGATGCTATACCGGTCCAGCTGATCTTCGTGAAAGCTCTTTCCATATCATGGAACCAATAGGCGAACCTTTCACTGAATTAAGCAAGATAGAACTCATTGTTGTTCCTGGCATGAGCTTCGACGAACATTGCAACAGACTAGGCCGCGGCCGTGGCTACTATGACCGTTTTCTACCAAAGATTCCGCAAGCCTACAAAATCGGTATCTGTTTCGACTTCCAGAAACTGCCAGATATCCCTTTCGATCCCACTGATTTCAAAGTCGACGAAGTACTCTAATCCACTTATCTTTGTAACTATTTTTTAACATAATATATTATTTAGAATGTCTACTCTCACTATTGCCATCATTGCAGTGTTCATTGCTGGCTACACACTTATTGCAACAGAGAATCTAACCAAAATCAATAAGGCCGCAATCGCTTTGTTGATGTTCGTGTTCTGCTGGACTCTCTACATGGTCAACCCTGCATCATTTATTCAGCTTATGCACCCTGATTTCAAGGGAACAGCCGATTCACTTACACAATTCGTAAACTCAGTTATCATAGAGCATCTGGGTGACACTTCAACAACCCTCTTCTTCCTGATGGGGGCAATGACAATTGTCGAAATTGTCGATCAGAATGGAGGTTTCAACTGGGTAAAAAACGTGATGCATTCTAAATCGAAGCGAGGATTACTTTGGCGAATAGCGTTCATGACTTTCTTTCTCTCGGCTATTCTCGACAATCTCACAACGAGCATAGTGATGATTATGATTCTGAGAAAACTCATTCCCGAGCGGAAAGACCGCATGATTTATGCATCGCTCGTAATTATCGCCGCAAATTCAGGGGGAGCTTTCTCTCCGATTGGCGATGTAACAACCATAATGCTTTGGAACTCGGGAATGATAACCGCAGCTGGTGTAATAAGCGAGGTATTCCTGCCTTCGCTAGTATCGATTATTGTTCCTGTTTTCATTATACAATACACATTGAAAGGAACAGTAGGCGAAGCCGAAACGCATGTAGAAATGAAACACGACCGGGCCGAATTCGGCAGTAAACAACGCAAAGCTGTTTTTGCAATCGGTGTGGGCGGACTGTGTTTCGTGCCAATCTTTAAATACATAACTCACCTGCCGCCATTTGTTGGCATTCTGCTTGTGCTTGGTATTCTATGGACGGTCACGGAGATATTCTATCGCTACGAACATCGTAATATCGGCGGAAGTGAGAACTTTGCAAAGCGTGTGTGCAATTTGCTTAGCAGAATTGACATGTCGACCATTCTCTTCTTCCTTGGCATACTCATGGCTGTGGCTTGTCTTGAAGAAATAGGAGTTCTCACCAGACTTGGCGATACCCTCAACATAGCGTTCGACGGAAATCACTACGCCGTCACCGGAATCATAGGCGTACTCTCGTCGATTGTGGATAACGTTCCACTCGTCGCCGGTAGCATGGGCATGTATCCCATCCAGGCAACAGGCGATATGGCCATTGACGGAATCTTCTGGCAACTGCTAGCCTATTGTGCAGGCGTGGGTGGTTCGATGCTAATTGTTGGCAGCGCTGCGGGAGTTATTGTGATGGGGCTCGAAAACATAACCTTCGGATGGTACATGAAACGTATTTCCTGGATTGCTTTTGCAGGATATATGAGCGGAATCCTATCTTATTGGTTTATTCGTACTTTCATCTTCACTTCTCCGCTATAGCAATCTTGATTATACATCAAACATAGGGACACGTTTCTGGGCGTGTCCTTTTTCATTTGATTATCCCGGATACTTTTGCAAATGCAATGAAACATGTAAACATAATCCTTCCACTTCCGCTCGAAGGACAATTCACCTACTCCGTACCCGACAAACTCGAAAACAGAGCGATACCAGGGACGCGGGCACTTGTACCGCTGGGGAAATCAAAAAAATATATCGGAATTATAACAGGCGATGTTATTCCATCAGTTATAGAGAAACCGATAGAATATAAAAATATCATTGCCGTACTAGATGACCAACCCATTATATTACCACAGCAGTTCAGACTTTGGACATGGATAGCCGACTACTACATGGCTCCTCTTGGTGACGTGATGAAGGCCGCACTGCCAACGGGATTGAAGCAATTGGAAGCCTACAAACCACGGGTGGAACTGTTCGTTATGCTACAGTATGCTTTCCAAGATGAATCTAAGCTACACCGATTGCTCGATTCACTTGCTCGAGCACCTAAGCAACTAGCTATCGTAGAAACATTCATCGATATGGCTTTTTCCGAATCATCTAATACCGAGCTTTCGAATGTACTGCTAGGGCAAGATGTGCTACTCAATCGAGCCCGCAGTAATCCCGCCGCTCTGAAAGCTCTGGTACAAAAGGGTGTTTTGAGAATCGAAGAGCATGAAGTTGGCCGGCTCAACACATCTCTTCCTCCTAGGATGGAAAACATCAAACCACTGAACAGAGCGCAATCCGAAGCGCACGAAAATATTGTTCAGCAAATGCTGAGTCACGCCGTAACTCTATTGCATGGAGTCACATCCTCTGGAAAAACCGAAATTTATATACACCTAATTTCCGAGGCCCTCGACCGAGACGAACAGGTACTCTATCTTCTTCCTGAAATTGCCCTGACCGTACAGATGATGCAGCGATTGCGCGATATATTTGGCTCCCGACTGGGGATATACCACAGCAAATACAGCGACGCTGAACGGGTTGAAATCTGGCAAAAACAGCTATCACCCGAACCCTACGACGTTATACTCGGTGCTCGTTCGGCGGTGTTTCTGCCTTTCAAGCGACTCGGCCTTGTGATTATCGACGAGGAACACGAAACCAGCTTCAAACAGCAAAACCCTGCACCACGGTACCATGCCCGTTCGGCAGCTATAATTCTGGCGCAAATCTATCACGCCAAAACTCTACTTGGAACTGCCACCCCTGCGATTGAAACCTATAATAATGCTCGCGAAGGAAAATATGGTTTGGTCACCCTCACCAAACGATATAAGGACATAAAGTTGCCCGAAATCGAAATAGTAGACACAAAAGATTTACGACGTCGCAAGATGATGTCGGGTTTCTTTTCACCACGTCTCATATCGGCCATCCGAACCGCACTCTCGGAAAACAAACAGGTGATTCTTTTTCAAAATCGACGAGGCTTCGCACCTATGATTGAATGCCCTATTTGTGGATGGGTACCCAAATGCCCCAACTGCGACGTATCGCTCACCCATCACAAAAGTACTGACATCATCACCTGTCACTATTGCGGCTATACTACTCGACTGCCAGAGAAATGCCCCAATTGCGAAAGCAACGAAATTCGCGGGCGGGGCTATGGAACCGAAAAGGTTGAAGATGCCGTTAGCGAACTATTCCCCGAGGCGCGCATAGCTCGAATGGACCTCGACACAACTCGCTCGCGAAACGCCTACGAAAAGCTGATTAGCGACTTTGCCACCGGACGAACAAACCTCCTCATCGGTACGCAAATGATTTCTAAAGGGCTCGATTTCGATAATGTTTCAGTGGTTGGTATTCTCGACGCCGACTCAATTATGAACTATCCCGACTTCCGAGCCCACGAACTGGCCTTCGCCATGATGAGTCAGGTGAGCGGGCGAGCCGGTCGAAAGGGAAAGCAAGGACTGGTGATTCTGCAAACAAAGAGTCCCAAACTGCCACTCATCCGTCAACTGATGGAGGCCGACTATTCATCTTTTTTCGCCGACCAACTCTCCGAGCGGCGCAAGTTCCACTATCCGCCCTTCTACAGGCTCATATATATCTACCTGAAACATCGCAACGAAAATACCGTCAACTCAGCCGCACTCGAACTTGGTTCCCGATTGCGCGAAATACTTGGCTCTCGAGTCCTCGGTCCTGACAAACCCACCGTTGCGCGAATCAAAACACTATTCATACGCAAAATTGTACTAAAACTCGAAAACGGCATTGATTACACCCATGTACGAACCTATCTTCGTCAGGTTAACATGGCTCTGCTGGCAGACAAGCATTATTCTTCGATACAAATATATTTTGATGTAGACCCCGTATGATTGATTCAATGCCGAGGGAGTTCCTTTCAAATCTAACTCCGTATTTTATACGTACTCCTTTGGAACCCGACAGACATTTTAAGTTTGAATACATAAAACCCGAGTTAACTTTGCACGCATGAAAATCGGAAATATAAACTTTGGAGAGCGGCCTCTTTTTCTGGCACCAATGGAAGATGTCACCGACATAGGGTTCCGCAGAATGTGCAAACGTTTCGGAGCCGCAATGGTTTACACGGAATTTGTGTCGGCAGACGCCGTGATACGCAACATCCAGTCAACCTTAAAGAAGATTATCATCGACCCCGAGGAACGTCCGGTAGGAATACAAATCTATGGACGCGACGTAAATTCAATGGTTGAGGCGGCTAAGATAGTTGAGCAGGCGGAGCCAGACGTGATTGACCTGAACTTCGGATGTCCAGTAAAGAAAATCGCATCTAAAGGCGCCGGAGCAGGAATGCTCAACAATATTCCGCTCTTGCTCGAAATAACACGTGAGGTCGTTCGCGCCGTTCGAACTCCGGTCACGGTGAAAACTAGACTGGGATGGGATAGCAATAGCCTCATCATTGACCAGCTGGCCGAACAATTGGAGGATTGCGGGATTCAGGCGCTGACAATTCACGGTCGAACCCGCTCGCAGATGTACACAGGCGAAGCCGATTGGACCCTCATCGGCGAAGTGAAGAATAATCCGCGCATTACAATTCCAATAATCGGAAACGGCGATGTAACCAGTCCTCAAACAGCACATGAACGCTTCGAGCAATATGGCGTGGATGCTATTATGATTGGCCGTGCCACCTTTGGTTGCCCATGGATATTCCGCAGTCCCAACGAGCCCGACCTAACCATCGACGAAAAAATAGATGTCCTCAAGGAAATGTTACGCATAAACGTTGAACGCATCGACGAGTATCGCGGCATTCTCCACACCCGTCGACATCTGGCAGCGTCACCGATATTCAAAGGCGTGCCCGATTTCAAACAAACTCGCATCGCAATGTTGCGCTCAACCAATGCATGCGAACTGCTGGATATACTGGATAAATGCCGCGAAACGCTAAAAAATCTGCCGCTAGAAAGTTAAACCCAAATTGAAAGAGATGGAATGGCGAGTGTTATGATTGTATTTCGTGTAGATTATTTCTCCGGTTTCTTCGTTTGAAATAGTGTAGGCGATGTATCTGAAGTGCCTCAGATTATAGCCCATTCGGAAGTTCACTCCAAAATGCTTTCCTAACATTTTCGTGTATCCCATGCCGATGGTACCGGTTGGTCCTTTGGATAGTGACGTGCCTTTGAATCGCACTCCCAGACCGAGGTCAGCATATGCGTAGATGTTCGGCATCTTTTCAAAAGCTTTGTAACGCACGGTGGCAAAGAGAGGCATCGTAGTGTGGGTAGGTTCGGTGTAGATAGCGAGCCCGGTTCCCCATCCTACTGAAATTCGTGGTGTCACATCATAGCGAGTTGCCAGTGTTAGGGCGTGTCCACCCATTTTGTATTCGTTACGAGTATAGCTGCCGCCTTTTTCATATTCGTATAGTCCGAGATAATAATGATAATCCAGGTCTACATGGAATTTGCTCTGCGCCCGCGCTCCGATTACGAATAGCGACATAAGCATTAATACGAGGATTCGGCGGATGTTTGATTTACTTTTCATGGTTTACCGTTCTTCCGTAAAAAAGCGTCGATTCCCAATGAATGGAGAATCGACGCCGAGTATTATATTCTATTTTTCTATGTTTTATACTACTCCTTGTGCTAGCATAGCCTTGGCTACTTTCATGAAGCCTGCTATGTTAGCTCCTTTAACGTAGTCGATGTAGCCGTCGGATTCGGTGCCGTATCTCACGCACTGCTCGTGGATGGAGCGCATGATGTAGTGCAGCTTTTCGTCGACTTCCTCAGGGCTCCAGCTCAAGCGGAGAGAGTTTTGCGACATCTCAAGACCTGAGGTGGCCACACCGCCGGCATTGACTGCCTTGCCTGGAGCAAAGAGTGTCTTCGTGGCGGTGAACTTCTCGGCTGCTTCGGCCGTGCAACCCATGTTCGAAACTTCGGCTACGCAGAGAGGCTTGTAAGAAAGAATCTTATCGGCATCCTCGCCGTTGAGTTCGTTCTGAGTGGCGCACGGAAGATAGATGTCGGCCTTCTGCTCCCAGGGTTTGCGACCTTTGAAGAATTTAGAACCGGCATATTTGGTTGCGTAAGGTTCGCAAACGTCGTTACCGCTGTTGCGAAGCTCGAGCATGTATTCAATCTTATCGCCGCTGATGCCGTCGGGGTCGTAGATGTAACCGTCGGGACCGCTCAATGTGATAACCTTAGCCCCAAGTTCGGTTGCTTTCTTGGCAGCACCCCACGCTACGTTTCCGAAGCCGCTAAGGGCAACGGTCTTGCCTTTGATGTCGATACCGTGGGTTTGCATCATCTGATGAACGAAGTAGAGCGCGCCGTAGCCGGTTGCTTCAGGACGAAGAATCGAACCGCCCCATTCCATGCCTTTGCCGGTGAGCATGCCTTGGAATTGGTGGGTGAGCTTCTTGTACTGACCGAAGAGGTATCCGATTTCGCGACCGCCAACGCCGATGTCGCCTGCAGGAACGTCTTCATCCGGGCCGATGTGGCGATAGAGCTCGTTCATGAACGACTGGCAGAAACGCATGATTTCGGCGTCGCTCTTGCCGCGTGGAGAGAAGTCGGAGCCGCCTTTACCGCCGCCCATGGGCAGGGTTGTAAGCGCGTTTTTGAATGTTTGTTCAAAGCCAAGGAACTTAAGGATGCTGAGGTTAACGGAGGCGTGGAAACGCAATCCGCCTTTGTAAGGGCCGATAGCGCCGTTGAACTGAACTCGGTAACCGATGTTCACCTGTACCTTACCCTGATCGTCGACCCATGGAACGCGGAACGTGATGATGCGCTCCGGTTCAACGATGCGTTCGATGATGCTTGCCTTTTCAAATTCGGGATGCTGGTTGTAAACGTCCTTTACAGAGATGAGCACCTCGCGAACAGCCTGCAAATACTCAGACTCGCCTGGATGTTTTTGTTCCAGGGCTTGCATGATTTTTTCAACTTCCATAGATAAAAAAATGTTTGTTGTTGTTTATGTTAGACGTTGTGAATTATCCACTTACGTTTTTACGCGTGGCAAATGTATTTACATAAAATTGAACAGCCAAAAATTCTCACGCCATTTATTTTAGCTGTTTAAGACGCGTTTTTGCAGTAATGTTCTCATTTGAATAATACGACTCGCAAAACAACAACTACCATGATTGTTTGACGAACAAATGGGACGGCAAGGAGGGATTATACTAACTTTTGTAGAACGCATTTTCAAGTAATATTCTTCTAATATAAAACACGACCTGCACGCGTCCATCTCGGCGCATGCAGGTCTTTTTGACTGGATATATAAACGAAATAATAAGTTCTATACTTTATCTTCTTCGGGGTCTTCTTCGCGTCCGGGTTTGGGAGAGCAGCCGTCGGTTCCTCCGCCAGTTCCGTCACCGGATTTAGAGTCAGAGCCTGAATCATTCCCGCTGCCGCCATGTTTTGAGCCGGAGCCAGTTGATTTTCCGCTCGGTTCGGGAACGACGACGAGTTTGTCTTTAGAGATTACGACCCAGATGGCACTCTTGCCGGCGACATTAAGAAGATACGCGCGCTTCTTGCCGGTTCCGCGGAACTCGCGGGCGAACGAGAGCGAGCCGCTCGAGAGGCCGCGTTCCCGCTCCAGCGCGAAGAGATGTTTTTTCAATTTTTGGTGCTTCGCTCCGGAGCGAAGCCTAGTTTTTAAGATTTTCGAGCTTTCGCTCCTGTGCGACGATGTATTTTTTCGTTTTTCACTGTTTCGCGCCAGAGCGAAGCTCTGTTTTTTTGATTTTCTGTCTTTCGCTCTAGGGGGAAACGCTGCCAAGACCATTTTTTAGGTTTCCCTCGTGGGGGAAGCGTTATTTTTTCAATTTTCTGCTCTTCGGTGGGTGCCGAAGCGCCCTTTTTGAGTTTTTTCGGCTTTCGGCATGTGCCGAAGACGTTGTTTTTCTATTAGAAATATACGAATGGGCGGACAAGGACAGAGTTATTCTTCGTGGTATAACTGAAATAAATACCGTTAACTCTAAACTGTCTGAAATTAGCCTCATTACAAAAATCACTTGGATGCGCTGGATCCCAATGAACATTCGCTCCTTCTGTTGCGACCCAATGTGCTTTGCTGTTATCACAAATAGCTGTTCCACCTACTTGCTTTATAGCGTCATCTAAAGGAACTCCATATCCCCAAACATGTGTGCCATATTCACCAGGAGTACCTGCACCCCAGTAAAGATTACGCATAACGGGGTCGATATCTCTTCCTCCTGGCAAAAACCATTTGCCAATATTGGTACCAGTCACTGTTACTCCCGGATAGTATTGTGCTGCATAGTAGAAGCCGGAAAAGAACCTGAATTTGCTTT
>NZ_JH594523.1:420121-429689 GCF_000243035.1 Prevotella micans F0438 | reverse complement strand
CTCTTATATCGGTTGCCGAGAGGGTACGAAAAACAATAACACCAGAGATGGCTATACCCCTTGTGTTTCCTTAGGTTTGCGTAACTTCCTCGCGCGCGTAAAAATAAGTTAGGTGAGGCTAGATGCCTGTGTGTGTGTGTGTGTGTGTGTGTGTGTGTGTGTGTTAGCACTTTTTTCCGAACCCACCAAATTATCGGACGAAAAAATCACAGAGAAATTGAAATTTCTCTGCGTCGCTGGGGCGATGGAATATGTTGCTATGTAACTCACGGCGGCAAAGGTATATTAATCAATTTGTTTGGGCAAAAAAGAGGTTAAGCCTTTTGATTATTACTCCTAATCGGTCATTAGGAGAGAATACTTCTAATGACCGGTTTGGAGCAGAGCTTATCGCTAGAATTATGACTTAATTATCAAAGTATTTCGGCTTTTCAGATTTAGCATTCTAACGCTTTTTGTGCGAGGGAAAACTCGAAGTTTCATCTCACGAGACACTGGTCGAGCGCCTGGGTTATTGCTTCGCGGTCGAGTCCCTTACCAATAAACACCAGCTTTTGCATCCGGTCGCCGTAAGGTTCTTCCCAATCTTTCTTCACGGTTGGATTCTGTTTCAGAAATTCCTTTAGTTCGAATTGTGGCATGGTGGCATACCATTGACCGGCATTCCGAAGATTCACCTGCTTGCCTGCCTGCTCGAACACGTAGCAAATATCGCGCTCGCTCTGGAAATAGCATAGACCTTTGCAGCGGATGATATTTGCAGGCCATTTGCGAGCTACAAAATCGTCAAAGAAGTTTATATCGAACGCCTGTCTACGATAATAGACAAAGGTTTGAATGTTATATTCCAACGCCTCACCGCTCTCTTCATTTTCAAGATGGTCGTGGTCGTGATGATGATGCTCGTGATGATGATGCTCATGCTCTTCACCTTCGATAGCAGCTATCCAAGCGGCCGACGTTGCAACCTTTTCGAAATCGAACTGTCCGGTATTGAGAATCTTTTCCAAATCAACATCGCCATAGTTGCATTCGATTATTTCGGCTTGCGGTTGCAGCGCGCGAACTATGTCTCTAACCATAGCCAATTCTTCGGACGACACATCGGCTGCTTTGTTGAGCAGAACAATGTTGCAGAACTCAATCTGTTGGATGAGAAGATTCTCTATGTCATCCTCCTCGAGGTCTTTCTTCAAGAGGTCGTTGCCGGCCGAGAACTCATCACACATTCGGCGGGCGTCAACCACAGTTACGATGGAGTCGAGTTTTGCGTAGCCGTTCTTGACCAAATCAGGATACATTTTCGGATAAACATTAATGGTTTGAGCTATAGGTGCGGGTTCACAAATTCCGCTTGCCTCAATAACGATATAGTCAAAACGGTTCTGACCGATGATATCGCTCAATTGCTTAACCAAGTCCATCTTGAGCGTACAACAAATGCAACCGTTCTGAAGTGCAACTAGCGACTCGTCTTTCTGGTCTACCACGCCACCTTTTTCTATTAGATTAGCGTCGATATTCACCTCGCCTATATCATTAACAATGACGGCGAAGCGTATGCCTTTTTTATTTGAAAGAATTCTGTTGAGCAGTGTTGTTTTGCCGCTTCCCAAATAACCCGTAAGCAGCAAAACGGGTGTTTCCTTTTTAACCATATATCTATTGAATATTGTTTGTTGTGATGCAAAATTACGAAATTATATCACCTCACTCCTTTTGCAACCCGGTTGCACGGCGAACCAAATAACTTTGCGGCAATAAACAATCAATACAACTGAACTATGAATAAAAAATTATTGAGAATTATTCTTACCGCCCTGCTGCTACTCGGAGCATGGCTGATTGAGCGTAATTTAGAACTGCCCATGTGGCAATTGCTCCTAGTGTATTCTGTGCCTTATTTGTTGATTGGCTACGACGTGCTGATTGAGGCTGCCGAAGGTATTATGGAGGGCGACCCTTTCGATGAGGATTTCCTAATGAGTTTGGCCACTATAGGTGCTATGCTTATTGGATTCTTGCCTGGCGCCGAATCTGAATTCCTCGAAGCGGTGTTTGTGATGTTGTTCTTTCAGCTGGGCGAGATGTTCGAGGATTATGCTGAGGACAGAAGCCGTGAGTCGATAACAAAGTTGATGGATATCCGACCCGACAACGCCAATGTAGAACGTAAAGGCGAAATTCTAACCGTGCAGCCCGACCAGGTTTCAGTTGGTGAAACAATCATAATCAGACCCGGAGAACGCATTCCGCTCGACGGAATAATCCTCGACGGGTCATCGAGTTTGAATACACTTGCACTAACCGGAGAGAGCACTCCTCGCGATGTTTCCACAGGCGATGAGGTTATCTCGGGATGCGTCAATATCTCCGGATTGCTCAGGGTGATAGCCATCAAGACTTTCGGCGAATCTACTGCCGCAAAAATCATTGACTTGGTCGAAAATGCAGGCGAAAACAAGTCGCGCAGTGAATCGTTCATTCGTCGATTCGCTCGCGTCTACACGCCCATTGTTGTTGTAGCAGCGTTAGTATTGGCCTTTGTTCCGCCACTCTTCTATCCCTCTTATGGCAATGCCTTTGCAACCTGGCTTTATCGCGCCCTCACCTTCCTCGTCGTAAGCTGTCCGTGCGCCCTGGTTATTTCCATTCCGCTCACATTCTTCAGCGGAATCGGCGGAGCCTCGCATCGCGGAATCCTCATCAAAGGTGGAAATTATATGGATGCCCTGGCCAAAACTCGAACAGTGGTATTCGATAAAACCGGAACCCTTACCCACGGTGTATTCAAAGTAAACGCCGTGCATCCCGAACAACTCTCCGAAACCGAACTGTTGCATCTTGCGGCCCACGTTGAGCGACATTCCACCCATCCTGTTGCCGCCGCTCTGCGAGAGGCTTATCCTGCTGAAAAGGACGACTGCAAGATTGAGCAAACAAGCGAGATTGCCGGACAAGGCATACGAGCTACCGTGAATGGAAAAACCGTGTGCGTCGGCAACGAAAAGATGATGCTAGCCATAGGAGCCGAGCCACACACTTGCGAGAAATGCTGCGCTCATCAAGGCACAATCATACACGTGGCTGTCGACGGTCAATATGCCGGGCACATCCTCATTGCCGACGAGCTCAAAGCTGATTCTGCCGACGCCATCGCTCAACTGAAACAACTCGGAGTGAAAAAAACCGTTATGCTAACGGGCGACCGACAAGCATCTGCCAAACAGATTGCCGACGCTCTTGCGATAGACGAATTTCATGCCGAACTGCTACCAACCGATAAGGTTGAACATGTTGAAAAATTATTGCGCAACAATTTGCCCACCGAAAGATTAGCCTTCGTTGGCGACGGTATAAACGACGCACCCGTTCTAGCCCGCGCCGACGTGGGAATTGCCATGGGCGGATTGGGAAGCGACGCCGCTATCGAAGCTGCCGACGTGGTTTTAATGGACGACAAACCTTCGAAAATATCGCAAGCCATTCGCATCTCTCGCCGCACAATCAGCATCGCCCGGCAGAACACCGTATTCGCCATCGGCATAAAAGCTGGCGTACTTGTTCTTGCCACGTTCGGACTGGCCTCAATGGGATTGGCCGTCTTTGCCGACGTTGGCGTTATGCTTCTAGCCGTTCTAAACGCCATGCGAGCCATGCGCGTTTAGCTTCGCGTCTCCCCCCTCTAAATGGGGTTACAATTCCAGAAAAAAATAAGACCTGCACGCATCCATCTCGGAGCATGCAGGCTTTTTTGTTTTCCGTATTCATTTTCTGATGGATTAAAAATGAATTAAATAATTATTCTCTAAATATTTTATTCGATAGCGTTGCAACATTGTTGCAAGGGCAGAACCGTTTGGTTTCTTGTCTGCAACGATGTTGCAGGGCCCGAACTGTTTGGTTTCTCGTTTGCAACGATGTTGCAAGACCCAAACCGTTTGGTTTCTCGTTTGCAACGATGTTGCAAGGCTCAAACCGTTTAGTTTCTCGTTTGCAACAGTGTTGCAAGGCTCAAACTGTTTGGTTTCTCGTTTGCAACGATGTTGCAAGGCCCAAACCGTTTGGTTTCCTGTTTGCAACGATATTGCAAGGCCCAAACTGTTTAGTTTCTCGTTTGCAACAGTGTTGCAAGGCTCAAACCGTTTAGTTTCTCGTTTGCAACGATGTTGCAAGGCCCGAACTGTTTAGTTTCTTGTTTGCAACGATGTTGCAAGACCCAAACCGTTTGGTTTCTTGTTTGCGGAACTCCCGCGAAGCCCAAACCATTTGGTTTTTCAGCTGCGGAACTTCCGCGAGGCTAAAACTATTTGGTTTCCTGTTTGCGGAACTTCCGCGGGGCCCAAACCATTTGGTTTCTCATTTGCGGAACTTCCGCAAGGCCAAAACCATTTGGTTTCTCGCTTGCGGAACTCCCGCAAGGTTGTTTCAATATGTTTTCTTATTCGGGCGAGCGATTTATTGTTCCATTCCACTTCGGGCTTTGCCCGCGCCAACTCGGGCGGAACGCCCGCATGTAGGGACAGACCCCGTGTCTGTCCGCATCCCTACGGTTCGCAGAACCGAATTCATATACAGAAATATGTTTTGCGGTCGGTAGACCGAATTGGAGCGGGTATCGGCGCGGGTATCGGACAGCAAATCACCCCTCGGGGTCTGTCCCTACATGCGGGCCCTTCTGGCCCGAATTGGCATCCGTCCACTTTGCGACCTGTCGGCCGAGGCATGTATTTTGGACAGCGAATCATTCCCTCGGGGTCTATCCCCACGGCGGGCGTTCCGCCCGCATAGGTCACAATGCAAAGCAAAGGGCAGAAAGTGTTTAGCTTAATCGATTATTCGGGTAATTTGTCTAGCAGGGGATGCCGCGCTCGGCCCAATCACCGCGGTCGAGATTGCGATAACTGATGGCCTCGGCTATATGTTCAGAGAGAACTGTGGGACTGCCAACAAGGTCGGCTATCGTACGGGCCACTTTGAGAATGCGATTATAGGCACGTGCCGACAGCTTGAGACGCTCCATGGCATTACGGAGGAGTGCAATGGAATCGGAATCTGGCTCGGCAAAATGATGAATCATTCGTTCACTCATTTGGGCATTGCAGTGCACGTTTTTGTATTCCTCGAAACGCTTGGTTTGCAGAGCGCGGGCGGTGATTACACGTTCGCGGATATTGCGACTGGATTCTCCGGGCGAAGCCTGCGATATGTCGGCAAACGGGAGCGGGGAAATTTCACACTGAATATCGATACGATCGAGCAGTGGCCCGGAAATCTTTGAGAGATAACGGTGAATCTGTCCAGGCGAACAAACGCAATTGTGCGTAGGGTCGCCATAGTATCCACACGGGCAGGGGTTCATGCTGGCCACGAACATAAAACTACAGGGATAGGAAACTGTATATTTCGCCCGCGAGATGGTTATTTGTCGGTCTTCGAGCGGCTGACGCAGCACTTCAAGGGTGTGTTTGTTGAACTCAGGAAGTTCGTCACAGAAAAGCACCCCGTTATGCGCGAGGGTTATTTCGCCCGGCATAGGATTGGCCCCGCCGCCAACGAGGGCCACTTCGGAAATAGTATGGTGCGGACTGCGAAAGGGACGTTGGTTGATAAGACCGCTGTTGCGTTTGAGTTTTCCGGCTATTGAATGAATCTGTGTCGTTTCGAGACTCTCGGAAAGCGAGAGTGGCGGGAGGATGGACGGGAGGCGTTTAGCCATCATGCTTTTTCCACTTCCCGGCGGCCCAATCATGATGATGTTATGACCTCCGGCAGCAGCTATCTCGAGGGCACGCTTCACGTTTTCCTGTCCGCGCACATCGGCAAAGTCGAGGTCGAAATCATATTGGTTTTCATAGAATTCCTTACGAGTATCGATTATGCAAGGTTCGGCGTCGTAGCTTCCATTGAGGAAGTTAATGACCTGTGAAATATTCTCCATCCCGTAGACCTCGAGCGTATCAACCACGGCTGCTTCATGCTCATTGGCTTTCGGAACTATCAGACCTTTAAAATGTTCGGCGCGAGCCTTGATGGCTATTGGCAAAGCACCCTTAACGGGCTGGAGAGAGCCATCAAGACTGAGTTCACCCACAAGCATGTATTTATCGAGCTTGGTTGCGGGTATATCTTCGTTTGCGGCGAGGATAGCGATGGCAAGTGGGAGGTCGAATGCGGAACCTTCTTTTTTGAGATCTGCGGGTGCTAGATTAGCTGTGATGTCGGCGATTGGAAACTTAAATCCGTTGTTCTGGAGAGCGGATGTTATTCGGTCGTGACTTTCTTTCACAGCAACATCGGCCAAGCCGGTGAGATGGAACATCACTCCGCGGGTAAGACTCACTTCAACGGTCACGGTTGTTACTTCCATTCCGTTCACTGCAGCACAATATGTTTTTACAAGCATAGGTGTTTCTTTAGAGGTTGTTTATGCGTTGGCGAATAGTATTGGCTGTAACACGACGCTCGGTAATTTTACCATTCTTCACGACGATGTTATCAGGCATGGTTGTTAGGCCGAGCGTTTGAAGCAGTTTACCGTCGAGCATCTGACCGTCGCACACGTTTTCAAAGATTATATCGTCGGCTTTCAGAAGCCGTCTAACATCCTTCGGACTGGCATCAATGCTTATTCCCAGTACAGTAGCATAACCTTTCCGTGCAGCTTCGTTGAGGGTGCGCTGCATTTCGAGACTATTATAATCCCACGATGCCCACACATTTATTATAACCATGTGATTGCGCCGTAGTTCGTTGCCAGTAATAGTTTTCCCGCCGAGTGTTTTGACGGTGAATTGTGGTAGATTCAAGCCGACGGTTGCATTTTTCATTGTACGAAGCTGGCGTTTCATTCTTTCTAGCTCCCAATTGTCGGGTTGCGCCGTTTGCATTTCCTTAATCAAGTTGAGAGCAAGTTTATAATCTGGCGTTGAGTTGAGTATGAAATATCTGTTTACGATGTAGCGGCTAACAATTGATTCAGGATGGTCTTTCACGAACTGTTCGGCAAACTTGCGCTCTTCGGGTGGTGAAACCGATGCCACCTGTTTTCTGAAATCAGACATTAGTTCGTTGGCTTCAGTGCCCTTCACTTCTATTTCTCTGAGGTGAGACGCATCGGCCTTCACATTCACCTCTTCGCCAGGTTCGGTGAAAATAGGTTGTGTCGAGAAGTTCGGGAAAACAACCACGAGTGTACCTTCTTTTTCACATGGAATCTGGAATGCGAACCGACCGGCCTCAACTTTAATGGTATCTAATCCTTCGATTACGCCGTCGGGGCTGTATAAATAGAGCTCTCCTTGGTTCATGTGCAGCAATCGGCCTTCCATTTTGAAGAATCCATTGCTATTTCTGCAAGAAAAAAACAAGAGGGAGAAAAAGATTAAAGGAAGGATTCGTTTCATCAGAGTTTCGGTTAGGTTAATTGTGCCGCGAGCGGGACTCGAACCCGCACAGCCGTTGTATGGCTAAGGGATTTTAAGTCCCTCGTGTCTACCAATTCCACCATTGCGGCAATGTGCTTGCAAAGATAATTCTTAAAAGCCAACCCTCAAAAGCTTTGTTTAATTAATAAACTTTCAGAATACCATGTACTCCGCTGGTTGATGCGCGATAGCGTATGAGCGGGCGACCACGCTGGCCGGTTATTATGTTACCTCCGGTGTTGAGATTGTATTCCCTACGACAGTTGCTACAGCGCGCTATACCAAGGTTGTCGACTACTAACGGATAGGAGCGCATTGGAATGGTATTGAGCGAAAAACAATTGGGGCATTGCTGGTCGTAGGCAAAGAACTGAGGAGGGTTGTCCAGATTACCAAATCCTACGATAAGCCCGTTATTCTGTCCTACGCGTAGGTTATTTTGCAGGCGCAGGTCGATTCCATTGAATGGTTTTTCCGACACAAGCCCATGGTTGTTGCGGAAAGTGTAATAGTTTCCACCTTTATATATATAGCCTATTGTGCAGAACACACCGGGTGCGAAAACGTCCATGGCCGTGGCAAGCGTGGCGTCGAGGTGTTTGCTATTGTCGAGCACTAGATTGCAATGATAATCGCTGAACTCATAGCCACTATTCTCTCCGCATCCGGCGAGCAATGTAAGGGCGAGCAGAAAAACCGTTATTTTTTTCATTCTTCGTAGGAGATAGCTGCCAGGAGGTCGGCAATTTTCTCGAGGCCGTCTTGCAGCGGTCCCGACACCATTGCGCGTGCAACAAACGGAATATCGGCATCGATGGTGAGACGCATTTTTGAGGCATCATTGCCTACCGGAACAACCTGTATCCACAGCGTGAACGAGACGGGCGACTCTGTGCTTTCGAACTTAATCATTTTAGGTTCCTCACGCTCCACGACACGCATCGAAATACGCCCTATCATATTTGCATTTATGGTTATTGTTTCGCTGTCGAACGACAAATCGTTGAGTTTATCCTCGGGCATATGTTCTTTCACGCGTTCTAGGTTTTTCAGATCGCTCAACATTTTGT
Source organism: Prevotella micans F0438 (assembly GCF_000243035.1). Classification (NCBI taxonomy): domain Bacteria; kingdom Pseudomonadati; phylum Bacteroidota; class Bacteroidia; order Bacteroidales; family Prevotellaceae; genus Prevotella; species Prevotella micans. The sequence goes on along the minus strand of NZ_JH594523.1, from coordinate 421,192 downwards.
AAACGCTACTTTGCGGATAGGCTATCGGTTTAACCTTACTTTCGAACTTGCTCATTCGGCCATTCCTCCCATCCAGTTTGCCGGGTCGCTTCGCCAAGTGTCGAGCTGACGAACATCATCGGCCGAAATATATCCTGTTTTCACGGCTTCGGCCACCACCTGTTCATAATCGGTGAGCGTAACCAATCGCACGCCGGCTTCCTTGAAAGCCTTTTCGGCCACAGCGAATCCGTATGTGTAGGATGCCACCATTCCCACCACTTCATATCCAGCCTCGCGAAGAGCGGCTACGGCTTTTAGCGACGAGCCGCCGGTTGAAATCAAATCTTCCACCACAACCACTCGTGCACCTTTGGGCAATTCGCCTTCGATGAGGTTTTTCATTCCGTGGTCTTTCGGTTTCGGTCTCACATAGGCGTAAGGCATAGCCAATTCATCAGCCACGAGAGCCCCCTGCGCAATTGCTCCGGTGGCGACGCCGGCAACAGCTGTGGCTTGCGGAAATTCCGACAGAACAGCGTGCGAGAGTTCGAGTTTCACGAAGGTTCTGATGTCATAATGTGATAGCGCCTTACGATTGTCGCAATAGAAAGGCGATTTCCATCCGCTGGCCCATGTAAAAGGTTCGTTCACCTGCAATTTTATGGCTTTGATGTTGAGCAATTTCCTGGCGAATATTCTTTTCATATTTTCCATTTTGTGTTTGTTTGAATCCTTTATTATAAATGTTTCCTGAGCGATATAAAACTTCCTATTATATCAGCCGCGCAAAGGTAGTACAAAACTCCATAACTAGTCAGAGCTCATTGCCTATGGCCAATTTGGGTTAATATAACATTACAACCTCTTGTTCCAAATCAAGAAGATAGATTAAGTTTTGCCTAATTAAATTGATTCCTATATCTTTGCCGCCGTGAGTTACATAGCAACATATTCCATCGCCCCCGCGACGCAGAGAAATTTCGATTTCTCTGTGATTTTTTCGTCCAATAATTTGGTGGGTTCGGAAAAAAGTGCTAACACACACACACACACACACACACACACACACACACACACACACACACACAC
>NZ_JH594523.1:389823-418194 GCF_000243035.1 Prevotella micans F0438 | reverse complement strand
AAAATGGCGATGGCGGCACGGTTGCCGAAACAGGTACTGCAACGGTGACTAAAGACGTAACCGACCTTCTGGCCAAGCGTAATAAAGACATGAAAGAAGCCACTCCACGCGGCACCTCAAGTAATTATTACGACCTGTCGACCCACAAGCTCGACGGTACAGTTATTCCCCGCAGCACCGCCAACTGTTACGTAATCTCTGCCCCCGGATTCTACAAGATTCCTCTCGTTTACGGTAATGCCATAAAGAACGGAAACAAGAACGAGAGTTCTTATAAGACCTCCAACACCGGCACATATATCTTGCAGAACTTCAAAGACCATCTAGGCAACGATATTAATGACCCATGGATTGAAAAGACCAACAGCGGGGCAAACAGCGGAGTAGATGGAGCTAAAATCGTATGGGCCGACGAAGCCGATCTCGTCACAGATTACACCATAGAACACGACGGCAACGACGCCTATATTCAATTCGAGGTAACCAAAGACGATATAAAAACAGGTAATGTTGTTCTAGCCGCCACGAAGAATGGAGTTGTAGTATGGTCATGGCACCTGTGGTTCACAGCCCCTGATGTGCTAAATACCATCACTTGTACTAATTTTCAAAACATTCAATACAAGATCTCCAAAGAGACTTTAGGTTGGAAATACACAACCTGGAAAGGCTCCTCATTCTTTAAACCTCGGGAGGTTAAAGTGAAAGTGATGCAAACAATAGCGAACAATAGCACAAAACAAGAAGCTATCTTCACCATAATACAAACAAATGGGGTAACGCCAATAGTGGGCCATCATACCCTGTATCAATGGGGTCGTAAAGATGCTTTGCCTGGTACAGATAATATTATACAAGGTTCTTATTCATTCGACAGTCAGGTTGGCGGGCGTTCTGTAAGTTACGCCATCCAACATCCGGAAAACATGTTCAATGCTATAGGCTCGGGGCCTTTTTATACTGATTGGAATAATCCTTATTATAGTAATTTGTGGAACATAACTAATAATCTAAATAATATGGTGAAGAGCGTATATGATCCTTGTCCTGCTGGTTTCCAAGTACCGCATCCTATCACTTTCACTTTCTTCACAAAGAATGGTGGCACAGGTGGCCCTATAAATGCAACAGGTTCATGGAATTTTGGTTGGAATTTTAATAATAAGGTCACAGATCCTGACGCAATAATTTATTGTCCTGGAGGTGGCTATAGAGTAAATGCTCCAGGGAGTCCATTAACCCTAATGGGACTTAGTGGTGACTATTGGCTATCTAATAAAGTTAATGGTATTGCAAATAATGTAGGATTCAGTCCTGGAGGTGTAACAACAGTCGGAATATTCTCATGCTGTTGGGCAGCTGGTGTGCGCCCTGTGGCCGACAATTAAAAATCTTCTGTCCAAGACTGATATATGCACACATTGATGAATGCCAATTCGGGCCAGAAGGGCCCGAATGTAGGGACAGACCCCGTGTCTGTCCGCCCTATTCGGCAGGTCGGGATGAATATATCATGCGGTCGGTAGACCGAATTGGCATTGATGCGGACAGACACGGGGTCTGTCCCTACATACGGTCGGAACGCCCGAGTTGGCATGGGGTAGGGCGCGACAACGATAAAAAACCTTTTCACAACGTGCAAAACGGTCGTGACGACGGTAATATCGGTTTTGTTGATATGCAAAACCATCCCTACATCAATAATACCCTTTCCTACGCCGTAGATTTCAGCATGACCGACGGTGTTGGTTGTTTCTACGCTGTAGATTCCAGCATGACCGACGGTATTGGTTGTTCCTACGCTGTAGATTCCAGCATGACCGATGGTATTGGTCATTTCTACGCTGTAGATTCCGGCATGACCGACGGTGTTGGCCATTTCTACGCTGTAGATTTCACCATGACCGATGGTGTTGGCCATTTCTACGCCGTAGATTCCAGCATGACCGATGGTATTGGTTGTTTCTACGCTGTAGATTCCATCGCGACAATGGTGTTGGTCGTTTCTACGCCGTAGATTTCACCACGACCAACGGTGCTGGTCATTTCTACGCTGTAGATTACATCGCGAAATATCTGTTTATTATTCTAATCATCTTAAAAATCAAAATTATGGCAACAACAACAAGTCCAATCAAGCTGGAAAGCAACCGCGGCGCGCGTTTCAGTAACACGGCGCACGCGAAGTTCCATCAGACGCAATACGACCTCATCTCGAAGGCCGATTTGCCGAAAATCAACGTGTCGCCCGACATGCTCAAGGAGTGGAAGGATGCCATCGAAGTCGAGGTTGAGATTACTCGGCAAGCGCAGGCTTCGGTCATAACCAAGGAGATGCTTGTCAAAGACCGTGAGCGCGATGAGGCGCTGAATAATCTCTTCGGAATCATCCGCGCCCAGCGTTATTCGCACGTCGAGCCGGTGAGGAAGGCCGCCGAGAAGTTGTCGGTGGAGTTGAAACCCTATTTCGGAATCCAAAAGGAGATTAATGAGGACGAAACGGAACTAATCCGAGGTATGGAAAAGGACGTCACGCGGCTTGTTCCCGAAATCGCCGTGCTCGGGCTGACAGATGTTATGCAGCATCTTCACACGGTGAACGAGGAATATGAGCGCCTCATCGTGACCCGTCGCAACGATGGCGACGCTCTGAATCTTCCCGACACTCGCGTTGCCCGTCAAACCTCGGAGCGCATTTTTGAGGCCATTTGCCAGTGCATTCAGGCTAGCTATCTTCTTTCGACTGTGGATGCCGACCGGAAGATGATTACCACTCTGGTGACGGGCATTAATCATATCTCCTCCGATTTTCGCGATACTCACGCCCAAAGTCAGGCGCAGAAAGCAGCGGCTAAAAAGAGGAAAGAGGGTGATGATAATCCCAAGAAACCCTCCGACCCTAAAAAGCCCGGCGATGATGGTAAAAAACCGGATGATGGTAAGAAACCTGACGACGGCAAAAAGCCTGGCGAGGGCAAGAAGCCCGAAGACCCCAAGAAGCCCGGTGGCGACACCCCGAAACCCGGACGAGAGGAAGACCCGGGCGAAGACCAGGTATAAGGGTTTGGTTTAAGAGAGATTATCTTGTCCTTGTCGGGCAAGCGTCGGATAGACACTCCCACTCGGGCGGGACGCCCGCATGTAGGGACAGACCCCGTGTCTGTCCGATGCCCATAGGAGGAAACAAAGAAAATATCGTTTATATAATCATTCAGACCTGCATCCGTCATGACGACGCGTGCAGGTCGACCGTTTTTATACATATGCTCGGTTTAAGAGGAATTATCCTCTCCCTTGACGGATGGGGGCGGGTTATTATGTCGTCCTTGTCGGACGGGAGGCGGACAGACACGGGGTCTGTCCCTACATGCGGCCTACTGGCCGAATTGGCATCGATTGGGTTGATGGGGTGTCTACGTATGTAGGGACAGACCCCGTGTCTGTCCGATACCCATACCAATTCGGTCTGCCGACCGCATAACAATATTTTCGGGCCTAACTCTGTGGTTTGGTATTTATGCCGTCCTTGTCGGACGGTGGCTGACAGCAAATCATCCTTGATATCGAACTCACATTAAAAAGGGATGCAATCAAATAAAGATTGCATCCCTTTCTGTGAGAATAGAGAGGTTGGAGAATTATTTGCCGATAATTCCTCCCGTAGTATTCCGGAGGAAGCTCACGATGTTGCGAATCTCTGGAGAGTCGGGCACCTGTCGGTCTATTTGTATGCAGGCGTCGAATACGGAAGTTTGACTGTGGAAGAGCAATCGATAAGCGTTGGAAATGTGTTTAAGTACCTTTTCGTTTATTCCGCACGACCGGCATATCGTTGAGTTAACCCCGGAAAAGGCAACATGTTTACCGCCGGCAATGATATAGGGTGGCACGTCTTCGGAGAATGTGGTTCCGGCTTTTATCATTGCCATGGTTCCTACTCTTGTTCCGGCGTTTTGGATAACGCTCGAGGAGAATATCGTATTGTCGCCTATAATGCAGTCGCCGGCAATCTTGGTTCCGTAGCCGAACACGCAGTTATTGCCCACTTTAGTATCGTGACTAATATGTGCGCCTTCCATGAGGAAGTTGCCGGAACCGATAACGGTTTGTGCGCCTTGGTGGGTTGCCCGGTTGATAACCACGTTTTCGCGTATGATGTTATCGTCGCCTATGACGAGCTGGCTTTCTTCGCCAACGAAATTAAAATCCTGTGGTAGTGCTGCGAGAACGGAACATTGGTGGATTGTGTTTCTTTGGCCCATCCGGGTTCCGTTGAGGATGCTTACGAAAGGATAGATTATACAGTCGTCGCCTATCTCGACGTCGTCTTCGATGTACACGAATGGGTATATCTTGCAGCCGTTGCCAATTTTGGCTTTGGGTGATATTTCGGCCCTTTGACTGATTTCGCTACTCATATTTCTTCTTCCCCCGCTCTTCCTTTCGGGAAGAGTGCCCAACTTACTGCTGGGGGTTGTTGTGTTGGTTTGTTGTTTTGTTTCTGGGATTTGTTTCTATTGTCGACCTCCGCCTAGCGCATAGTATAGGTTCACGATGGCCTGTAGCTTTGTGAACTGTTCCTGCACTTGCGACACTTGGGCGTTCAGGAGGTTTTGCTGTGCGGTGATTACTTCAAGGTAGGTGCTGGAGCTTTGTTTGTAGAGCAACTCGGTGTATTCTACATTTTTTTGCAGAACGGAGACTCTTTGTTCTAGTAGTTTACCTTTTTCTTCGGCCGAATTATAGGCTACGAGAGCGTTACTCACCTCGGCTCCGGCTTTGAGCACACTGTTTTGCCAGGTATTGAATGCCTGTTTGTATCTATCGTGCGCTACCCGGAGATTGGCTTTAAGCTTTCCTCTTGCGAAGATGGGTTGTGTGAGGCTTCCAACTGCGCTGAGGAGTAGTTTGCTGGGATTGACCAGGCCGTTTGCGTTGCTCCATCCGCCTGTTGCGTTGATGTTAAGTGCGGGATAGAATTGGCTTCGGGCTTGCTGAATGTTATAAAAACATTGTGCTAGTGCCATTTCGTTTGCGTGCACGTCGGCACGGTTGCTTAGCATTTCTACTCCTATGCCTTTAGCCAGATGCGTGGGCAGACTTTGATTGTCGAGTGTTCCTCGTGCAATTGCGTGTGCGGGTTCACCCAGAAGCAAACTAAGGGAATTCTCGATTTCGCGGGTTTGTCGGCGAATGTCGGCCGCTTGTGTCTGTACTCCGTAGAAGGCTGCTTCAACACTTTGTACGCTGGTAGAGCGTGCTCGGCCTAGTTCCATCTGCATTTTCATCATGTCCCAGGTATTTTGAGTGAGATTACTCATACCGGTCACGATTTCGTTCTGACGGTCGAGCTGCAGCAGGGTGTAATACAGATTCGCCACGTTGCAGATGAGCCTTGTTTGTACGGCTACCTTGGTATCTTGTGCCTGGATGAGGGCCACCTGTGCCATCTTCTTTGACGAGCGTAACTTGCCGAAGAGGTCGAGTTCCCAGCTTGCAACGAGCGGTAGGGTATAGGATTTGGTTGCTTCGACGTGCGAACCGAAATGCGAAACTGTTCCGGTTGGCGAGAGAGCCAGCGATGGAAGGAATGAAAGTTTCGATGCGCTTAGCTGTTGTTCGGCTATGTCGATATTGAGGGCGGCGTTGAGCAGGTCGGGATTGTTGTTCAATGCCTTTTCGATGAGTGTTTGCAGATGTGGATCGGTGAAAACGCTTCGCCACGGAAGATTACCGAAGTCGTTGGAACCTTCTAGGGTTGCGTTGTCGTCTATCGGACTGCGAACGATGCCGGATGTTTTTACTTCCGGCCGTTCGTAGTTTCCATACAGACTCTTGCACCCCGTGAGCGACAGGGCGGCAAGAGCTACGATGGCTATATTTATCTTTTTCATTGTTTGTCTGTTTTCGTTAATGCTTTATTTCTCCGAGGTTTTGTCTTCAATGAAGCAACGGGTATATTGCCGGAGTTCTTTTTCTACCTCTGGATTGCTTTCGTCTTCAAACACTAGAGGCTTTATGCGCTCTTGCAAATACTGGAAGAACATGAACAGGGCCGGTACAATGAATACCTGGCACAATGTGCCGATAAGCATTCCGCCCACTGCAGCAGCTCCCAATGTTTGGTTTCCATTTCGGCCTACTCCACTGGCAAACATAAGCGGGAGGAGCCCGACAATCATTGCCAGCGACGTCATTAGAATTGGTCGTAAACGGGCGTCGGCACCGAGTATGGCCGAGTATTTTATCGCCATACCTGTTTGTCTCCTTTCGAGCGCGAACTGAACTATAAGAATAGCGTTCTTGGCAAGCAATCCGATGAGCATAATCAGAGAAATCTGCATGTAGATGTCGTTGTTGTGGCCGAATATCATTGTGAAGATGAAAGCGCCAGCCAGTCCGAACGGAATAGAGAGAATCACCGCAAGTGGGAGAATATAGCTTTCATACTGTGCACTCAAAATGAGGTAGACGAACACTATACACAGAACGAAAATTATTGCGGTTGAGTTAGACGACTCTTGCTCCGACCGGGTTAGTCCGGAGAATTCGTAGCCGTAGCCTTGCGGGAGTTTCTGACTAGCTACTTCCTCGACAGCCTTGATAGCGTCGCCCGAGGAATAGCCGTCGGCTGCTGAGGCATTGACTGCAATGGAGGTGAAGAGGTTGAAGCGTGCGATGTTCGACGGGCCGTAGACGCGGCGCAATGTGCAGAATTCGCTCACGGGCGACATTCCTGATGGCGTGCGTACGTATATGTCGTTAAGACTATTCTCGTTCATCCGACTGTCAACGGTTCCTTGAATCATTACTCGGTAGAGTTTACCGTAGGCGTTGAAGTTCGAGGCATACATTCCGCCGTAATAGCCTTGAAGAACGGCCAAGACTGCAGCGGGCGACGTTCCTGCCTGCTTGGTTTTAGCTACATCGACATCTACCATGTATTGCGGATAGCTGGGATTATAGGTAGTCATGGCTCGGCTGATTTCGGGTCGTTCGTTGAGCGCCTTCAGATAGTCTTGCGTAATCTGGAAGAACTTGTTGAGGTCGCCACCTGTCTTGTCTTCCAACGAGAAACTCAAACCGCTTACGGCCGAGAATCCCGGCACCATCGGCGGACCGAAAGCAATTACCTGCGCACCTTTTATGGACGATGTTTGTTTGTAAATCATTCCCAGTATCATGTTAGACGATGTCGGGTCGATAAACAATCCTGCGATACCGGCACCGGTGAACACTGATTTGATTTTTTGGAAGAAACTGTATTCACGTTCGGCAAATGGTTTGAGTTTAACGATGAACGTAGCCTGGTCGGAACCCTGGCCGGCCATGAAGTTATAGCCCAGAATTTGCTCGCGTCGCTCGATATAAGGGTTGCTTGCAAGCATACGGTCAATCTGGTTCGTGATTTTCTGTGTCTCAGTCTGCGAAGTTCCCGGAGGAGTGGAGACAAATGCGAACAGTGTACCCGTGTCTTCATCTGGAACAAGTCCTGTTTTGGTGAACGACATCGAAACAATGAGCGCAACAATACCCACAACAACTGCAGTTCCGGCAATCTTACCGTGGTTTATGATTTTCTCAACTCCGCGCTGATACTTCTTATTAATCTTTTCATACTGCACATTGAATGCTTGATGGAAGCGGTCTATGCGCGAGAGTTTCTTTTCTTCTTCGCCGTGCGGTTTCAGGAATATGGCACAGAGAGCCGGTGAGAGAGTCAGAGCGTTCACGGCCGATATGACAATCGACACGGCCATCGTCACACCGAACTCACGATAGAACGTTCCGGAAGTTCCACCGATGAACGACACCGGTACGAATACCGCCGCCATGACCAGCGTGATAGATATGATGGCGCCCGAAATCTCGTTCATAGCGTCGATAGAGGCTGTCAGGGCATCCTTATATCCCAGGTCAAGCTTAGCGTGGACTGCTTCAACAACTACGATGGCATCGTCGACCACAATTGCGATAGCCAGCAATAACGCCGAGAGCGTAAGCAAGTTTATCGAGAAGCCGAACACCCACAGGAAAAAGAATGTTCCCACGAGTGCAACCGGTACGGCAATCATCGGAATAAGTGTGGAGCGAATGTCTTGCAGGAAGATGTAAACCACGAAGAATACAAGCACCAGCGTGATGAGGAGCGTGGAGAGAACTTCTTCTATTGAGGCAAAGAGGAACTCTGTTACGTCTTGTTCGACGGTTACCTTCATCCCCGGCGGCATAGTTTTCTGTATATCCGCAAGGGCTGCCTTCACGTTGGTTGCTATTTCGGTGGCATTGGAACCAGCAATCTGCTGCACCATTCCAAGAACCGACGGTTGGTTGTTGTTCTTCATCGACACCGAATATTGCAGACCGCCCAACTTGATGTCGGCCACATCGCGCAGATGAAGCGTTTGACCACCGATATTACTCGATATTATGATGTTTCCGTATTCCTCGGCTGTTTTCAGTCGACCTTTATAGCGCATCACATATTCGTACTTCATGTTGCTCTGTTCGCCGAACGAACCCGGGGCAGCCTCGATGTTCTGCTCGGCAAGAACGCCGGCAATGTCAGATGGCACGAGGCCGTATTCCTTCATCTTTTCCGGTTTGAGCCATATTCGCATCGAATAGCTTTTCATTCCCGGCGTATTCACATCGCCAACACCGTTGATACGCTTAAGCATCGGAACGACGTTGATATTGTTATAGTTCGTCAGGAACTCGTCGTCATATCGGCCATCGTCGGTGGTTAGCGAATACATGAGTACGTTGGACGATTGTCTTTTCGTGACCGTCACGCCTACTCGCGTAACTTCGGCGGGCAGCAACGCCAGCGCTTGCGACACGCGGTTCTGCACGTTCACGGCAGCCATGTCTGCATCGGCTCCTTGTTTGAAGTAGACGGTTATCATGGCCATACCGGCGTTGGTTGCACTCGACTGTATATAGGTCATGTTTTCAACTCCGTTGATGCTTTCTTCCAGCGGGGTAACAACCGAGTTGAGCACTGTTTGTGCGTCGGCTCCCTGATAGAAAGTCATTACGGAGATTGTTGGCGGGGCTATATCCGGATACTGCTCAATCGGAAGAGAAATCAATCCAATCGTACCGAGAAGTACGAAGAAGATTGACACGACCGTTGAGAGAACCGGGCGTTTGATGAAATTCGTGAATGTCATAATTCCTTTGCTTTAACTATTTCTTTTTCTCACCACTTGTCATTGCTTCAATGAATCCGGCAGCGGTTTTCTGTTTTTCGCCAAGTCCTTCGGCTTTTTTGATGATTGCTTCATATTCGGCTTCCGAGACGGGTTTGATGGTCATTCCGTCCTGCAAGGTGGTGAGGCCTTTGGTGACGATTCTCTCGCCCATTTTCAGTCCGCTGGTCACGATGTATTTCACTCCGTCGTTTTGCGGATTAACGGTGATTTCGCTGTAGTGAAGCTTATTTTCGCTGTCGACCTTATACACGAATATCTTGTCTTGTACCTGGGTTGTTGCATCTTGTGGAATCTGCAGTACGTTGTTGTCGCTTCGGGCGATGATTATCTGACCGCTTCCGCCGCTTTTGAGCAGATGCTCCGGATTGGCAAAACGAGCAATCACGCTCACTGTTCCTGTTGAGGGATTAATTATTCCGCTGGTCTTTACGATTGTTCCTTCGTGGTTGTATATCGAACCGTCGGCAAGTTTCAAGCTAACCGATGGGAAGGATTTGATGGCGTTGTTCAGTCCGTTGTTCGAACGACTTAGTTTCAGAACATCGGCCTCGGTCATCGAGAAATAAACTTCCATTGTCGACACGTTGCTAATCGTGGTCACGGGCTGTGCAATCGATGGGCTTACGAGCGCACCTTCTTTATAAGGCAAACTACCCACATATCCTGTTGTGGGACTCTTGACATAGCAGAACGACAGGTTGTCCTTTGCGCTCGAAAGCATGGCTTGTGCTTGCTTCACGCCCGACTCGGCCTGGTTAACGGCCGCTCTGGCCGACACAATGCCGCTGTTGGCCTGGTTGATTGCGGCCATTGCGGTTTCGTAAGTATTCTTGGCTGTTTGCAATTCATAGTCGCCGATGACCTTACTTGCATAGAGGCTCTTACTGTTGTCATAGGTTAGCTTGGCTGTTGCTGCCTGGGCTTGTGCCGAAGTCAGGGATGCATTGGCCTGAACTACTCTGGCTTTGGCCTGACTTACTGCGCTCTGGGCCGAATTAACCTGTGCTTGTGCCTGCTCCACAGCAGCCTGGAAGGTTGAATTATCGATTACGAAAAGGAGTTGACCTGCACGAACGGCTTCGCCCTCGTGGATGTAGAGTTTTGTGATGAATCCGCTCACTTTCGGTCGAACCTCAACATCCTGAATGCCTTTTATGGTGGCTGGATAAGTGGTCTTCAACTGTGCATTTGATGCGCCGATGGTAATTACTGGAAATTCGTCGCTTGTGGGCAGTGTTCGTTTACTGCTTCCACAACTGCTGAACAATGCGAGGGCAATGCCGGCGCACAGAGTTAAGTTATTAATTCTCATACCTGTTTATTATCTAAAATTATAATCTGATTTATGCTTGGATATCCTTAAGAAGAAAAACTCAAAACCTGTCTGTGGGTTTTGCATGCAAAAGTAACCCATAAAATTTAAAGCTTTCCTCGCGCTATTTCATTTAACAATAATTACGCAGGTGCTCTAAACGTCTTATAAACCATGAGTTTCATGGATGATTGGAGGGCGGAATGATGAGCACGCTTTTTTCGGAAGCAGACGGGTTGCTCGACCGGAATCTCTTTCGTGAAATCATAGAATTATGTGAATTCGGTTTAATAAAGTCTCCCACTCGGGCGCTAGCCCGCATGTAGGGACAGACCCCGTGTCTGTCCGCACCCGAATGACAGTGGGAAATATGTTATGCGGTCGGTAAAATCGAATTGGCGTGGGGCTCGGACAGACACGGGGTCTGTCCCTACATGCGGGCATTATGCCCGAGTGGCATCCGTTGTTACCCATTGGCTCATCGGAGGCATCCAGCCGGTTCTTAAACCGAACTCACGTATAGAATTGGCTCAGCACGAAGGGCGATAAGTTTATTTGTAGGTTTTGCCGTGACAGTGTGAGTATTGTTTTGTGCACACAAACGTTCGAGTTGGTCTCCGCGGAATAGTGAACATGGAATACGAATTTAAATCGGGTGTGCGCAACGGCTCGACATGGCATGAGCTATCGTTTTTAGCAATTAAAGAGCTTGCGAGAGCCTTAACGAGGATGTATTTGCGTCGGTTTTACTGCCGAGGCGCGCATAAAATGTTCTTGCAGACTGTGTCAGAGTCCATTCTATCCTGAAAAATATCGTCGCCGACTATATACAGAAACATTTTAAGCTCCGGCGACATCGTCGCTACGACTTAAAACTTATTTTAGTTATTAGTGATGCTGTCGATGGGATTTAAAACTTATAATATGTAATAGCGACGGCGTCGCCACGACTTATAATTTATTTTTGTTATCGGCGACATCGTCGCTAGGACAAGAAATAAATTTTATATGCTGGCGATATCGTCGCCAGCACTTAAAATAAAATATAAGTTAAGGCGACATCGTCGCCGCGGGTTGAAATAAAATATAAGTTAAGGCGACGGTGTCGCTAGCAGTTAAAAATTTATTTATGTTAAGGCGACGGTGTCGCCGAGACGTAAAACTTATTTTCTGTTTCAGCGACATCGTCGCCAGCATTTAAAATAAAATATAAGTTAAAGCGACATCGTCGCCTTAACATAAATAAATTTTTAAGTCCCGGCGACGATGTCGCCAGCATAAAAAATAAGTTTTAAGTCGTAGCGACGATGTCGCCGGAGCTTAAAATGTTTTTGTATAGTCGGCGACGATATTTTTCAGGATAAAATGGACTCTGACACAGTCTGCAAGAACGTTTTATGCGCATCTCGGCGGTAAAACCGACGCAAATACATCCTCGTTAAGGCTCTCGCAAGCTCTTTAATTGCTGAAAACGATAGCTCGTGCCATGTCGAGCCGTTGCGCACACCCGATTTAAATTCGTATTCCATGTTCACTACTCCGCGGATGCCAACTCGAACGTTTGTGTGCACAAAAGCAATCCCGATTAATGTAGATTTGCGTGATTTTCGGCCTCACATAGGCAATGGCGCGATGAGCGTTGCATTTCTTTTAGCGTAACACGGAGGGCACTATTCGAAGATTTATTCTTGTGGCTGACGTTTGCATTACCTTTGTCTCGGCAATTCAAAGCGAGCTTTATTGCGCTATCTTTGCATTCGCCAACACTAACTTATTAATGACACAATTCAGAAAATAAAATACATCATGAAGAAAATCTTAATCTCTCTGTTGATGATGCTTTCAACACCGTTTACACTGTGGGGCCAAACCTACGAGGTGCTGTGGAAGCAGGTGAAAGAAGCGGAAAACAAAGATTTGCCGAAAACGCAAATCAAAGTGCTCGAAAAAATTAGAAGTAAGGCCGCCCGCGAGAAATCGTACGGAAATCTGCTGGCTGCCGAACTGCTTTCGTCTAGTTTGTGGACTCAAATTTCGCCCGACTCAGCAGCCACGCAAAAGGAATATCTCAAGAAGCGAGTTGCCGAATCGGAGAAGAAAGATGCCGTGCTCGGAGCCGTGTATAACTGTGCGCTGGGAAGGCTCTTCGAATTCGACGAGAGCGAGAATAAAGACGATTATTATAAGAAAGCACTCGAACATCCCGAGCTGTTGGCGCAGCATAAGATGTCGGAATTCAATCCGCTCATCGCGAAAGGTACCGACGATAATATTTTCGCCAACGACCTTCTACACGTCATCGGTATGGAAGTCGAGAACTATGCCGCGCTCAACCGTTTCTATGTGGCGCGGGGCAACAGAGAGGCGGCGTGCTACACAGCGTTGCTCATGGTCAGAGATAAGAAAGACGAACTCTCGCGGCTCGACTCGATTATAAAACTCTATGGCGACCTGCCGATATGCGGCGAAGTAGCTGTGAGAAAATATGACGTAATCAAAGAAGATAAAACAAACAAGGAACTCATCAAGTTCATCGACGAAAGCCTTGAACGATGGAAATCGTGGCAGGGAATAAAAGCGCTCGCCAATGAACGGAAAGAACTAACGAATCCCACGTTTGGAACGAAAGCTATAGGAGCGCAGATTATTGCCGGAAAGAACGACCAGAAGCTCTTTGTGAATATGAGGAACATAAAAGACCTGACGCTCACCATCACTCGAACAAAACTGGACGGTAGTACAACTCTGAATCCGGAATATAATAAGGAGCTAGAGAAAATCAAGAAAGAACTGCAGCCCGAAACACAGCATGTTTTTAAACGCACCTATTCGGGACACGAAGCTTATGAATTCTTCGAAGATTCTATTCAGCTTCCGGCACTCAAGGAAGGCGTTTATTTGGTTAAGTTCGAATCGTCGACGAAAAATATGCCATCTATATATCGATTGCTATATTCATCGAACCTGTTCTTGATGACCGAACAACAGGCGAAAAATAAAATACGATATGTGGTTGTCGATGCCTCCAGCGGTCAGCCCGTGCCGGGCGCCAAGCTGAAGCTCTTTTTCGATGAACGATATAAACGAAAAGCCTACACCGAAATTCTAACCGCAAATAAAGACGGCGAGGCAATCTTTAATCTAAAAGAAGATAGACCATATACCGTTTATGTTTATACCGATAAAGACAGGGGATGCAAAATAGCCGGCATATATAACAACTTCTCCTATAGCAATTATTCTGTGAGCAATGTTACGTCAAGAGTCTTCACCGACCGAGTAATCTATCGGCCCGGACAGAAAGTCAACGTTGCAGCAGTGGTTTACCATTATTCGAATAGTGAACTGAAAACAAGAGTGCAAGCCGGACAGACCTTCGAAATAGAACTGCGCAACGCTAACTATGAAATCGTAGCAAGCAATAAGGTGACAACCGACCGATTCGGAACGGCGTCGACCTCATTTGATTTACCGAGCAGCGGATTAACCGGTTCGTTCTCCGTTATTGCCAAAATAGGATTGAACGGTTCGGCAAGTTTCAACGTCGAGGAATATAAACGTCCCACATTCGAGGTGACTTTCGACGAATATAAAGAAGCCTATACCGCCGGCGACACCATTAAACTTAAAGGACGAGCAAAAAGCTTTGCCGGCGTACCGGTTCAGAACGCTAAGGTGCACTATACCGTGAATCGTCAGCAAGCCTTCTGGTGGTGGCGCTCCCCAGACAACGATGAACAAGTGTTCGAGGACGACGTGAAAACCGATGCCCAGGGCGAATTCACCGTGACGCTACCTTTCGTCATTCCCGAAGAAAATAGTGAATATCATTATGCTCGATTCTTCAACTTTGAAGTCAATGCCGATGTAACCGACCTTGCCGGCGAATCGCGACAGGGGTATGCTTCGCTTCCGCTCGGAACGCAACCCACGGCTTTCAGCAGTAACATGAAAGAGAAGAATCTTAAAGATGAACTGAAATCTGTAACCTTTAATTATCTCAATGCGGCCGGTAAGCAGCTCGAAGGACAGGTTAAATATGCCATCGTGCCATACGCCGACTTTAAGGCTAAGGATCCTTATAAGAATTATGCTACGGCTGAAGCCAACAAACCCGTGCAGCTCAAACCGATGACTTCGGGACGCTATCATTTGCACGCCTTGTGCGGAAAAGACACACTCGACACCGACTTCTATGTGTTCTCGCTCACCGACCGCAGACCGGTAATCGAAACGCACGACTGGTTCTATGCTACCGATTCAAGATTCTCGAACGACGGTAAGCCGGTCTACATCCAAATGGGTTCGACCGATGCCAATCAGCACGTGGTCTATTCCATCTACTCCGGAAACAAAATCATTGAAACCGGCGCGTTCGACCAGAGTAACGCTATCACCACCCGTACCTTTACTTATAAGGAAGAATATGGTGACGGCATAACGCTTAACGTGGCCTGGGTGAAGGATGGAGAATTATACAGGCACTCGCATTCCATCGCTCGTCCGCTGCCCGACAAACGCCTGCTTGTAAAGTGGAAAACTTTCCGCAACAAACTCACACCAGGTCAGAAAGAGGAGTGGACTGTCACCATTCAGCGTCCTGATGGTAAGGCAGCCGATGCCCAGCTCATGGCAACGCTCTACGATAAGAGCCTCGACCAGATTCTGGCACATTCGTGGTCATTGTCGCCATCATTCTATGATAATATCCCTCAAACCAGTTGGAACACCTATTACAGACAGATGCTGAATGTCTCGTCTTCGGCAAATATCTCTTATCAGTCGGTTGGGAATCTGTCGTTCGCAGGCTTCGATATCAGATTCCTGGATGGTTTTGAGTCCGAGAGCGGATTCCGTTATGGTTACATAAATAGACAATTGCAGGGGAATCTAGCAGGTATTACCGTCAATGCTTACGCTCCGATGAAAGATGTAGCATATGACTCTGTAGAATCTAATGAAGATTTCAATAAATCGGAAGATGCTTATGAAACCCGTGCAAAGATTAAATTCACTGCTCCAGTTATAAAGAAAGATGAAGTGCAGAAATCTGATACCAAGCTAAAGAAGGATGTTCAGCTACGCGAAAACCTCAACGAAACAGCGTTCTTCTATCCGCAACTGCAAACCGATTCCGAGGGCAACATCAGTATCAAGTTCACTCTTCCCGAAAGTCTCACCACATGGCGATTCATTGGCGTAGCACACGATGAAGACCTTAATAACGGTGCGATTGAAGACGAAGCAGTGGCGCAGAAAACTGTGATGGTGCAACCCAATATTCCGCGATTTGTACGGCGTGGAGATGCTGCGACAATCTCGTCTCGACTGTTCAACACATCCGATAAAGAGGTTAAGGGCACCTGCACACTCGAACTTATCGATCCGGAAACCGATACAGTTGTATATTCCGAAAATAAGCAAGTGGTTATTACTGCACAGGGTAGTGCGTCTGAAACTTTCTCTATTGCCAAGTTGCTTGACAACTACTCGCAAACCTTGTCGGCCGACCAATCTCTGCTTATTGCACGAGTATCGATAGTCGGCGATAACTATTCCGATGGCGAGCAACGCTATCTGCCCATTCTTCCAAACATGGAATTTGTTACAAACACTCATCCGTTTACGCAGAACCAACCGGGTACCGAGACTATCGATCTAACAAAACTCTTCCCGAAGAGAACAACCGGTCAGCGGCTCACGGTTGAATATACCAATAACCCTGCCTGGCTTATGATTCAGGCTCTGCCTTATGTAGCCTATAACTACAGCAATAACGCTGTATCGCTCTCATCGGCCTACTATGCAAATAAGTTGGCTGAAAAGATTCTGAAAGCATCGCCCGAAATCAAGGAAACTATCCTTCAATGGAAGCAAGAGAAGGGTACTGAAACCTCGATGATGTCGGCCCTGCAAAAGAATCAGGAGCTAAAAGAACTAGTGCTCAATGAAACGCCATGGGTTGCCGATGCTAACAACGAAGCCAAGCAGAAACAAAACCTCATGCAATTCTTCGACGAGAACTCTATACGTAATCAACTGTCGACAACGCTCAGCGAAATCAAAAAGCTCCAGAAGTCCGACGGTGCTTTCTCATGGTATTGCGATATGCTACCGAGTTTCTACATGACAATCACTGTTGTCAAAACACTCGCTCGTCTACAAATTCTCACTGGTGAAAGCGAGTCCGGCGTAACGTCGATAATTAACTCTTCTTTCCGTTATCTCGACAAGGAAGTGGCGTGGCAAGTCAAGGAGATGAAGAAGAACGAAAAGAAATATAAATACACTGCCATTCCCTCCGATGAGCTCTGCAATTATGTCTACATAAACGCGCTTTTGAAGCGTCCTGAAACTGCCGACATAAGCTATCTCGTTGACCGAATCTCGAAGAAACCTACCGAACTCACTATTTACGGAAAAGCATTAACGGCTGTAATCCTGAAGCAGCATAATAAAACCGCCAAAGCCATGGAATATCTCCAGAGCATAAAGGAATACACAGTCTACAACGAGGAGAAAGGACGATATTTCGACTCACGGAATGCTTATTACAGCTGGCGCGACTACAAGATTCCAACTGAGGTGGCCGCTATTGAAGCTCTGAAGCTCATAACGCCAACCGATCGCCAGACCATTGAGGAAATGCAACGTTGGTTACTACAGGAAAAACGTACACAGGCTTGGGATACGCCGCTCAATTCTGTTGATGCCGTTTGGGCCTTCATGAACGATGGCAAGTGGAGCATTGACAACGGACCGCAATCGGTGCTTAAAATCGATGGCAGCATTCTCGAAACGCCGAAGGCTACGGCTGGATTGGGATATGTCAAAACCGTTCGAAGTATCGACCAGAATCAAAAGCCTGTGAAGACCTTCACCGTTGAGAAAACCAGCACTGGAACAAGCTGGGGAGCCGTTTATGCACAGTTCTTCCAGCCTGTCACTGAAGTGGCCGAATCGGCTGCCGGATTGAAGGTGAAGCGCGAAATCCTCACCGAAAAGAAAACCGACCAGCTCAAAGTAGGTGACAAAATCGTTATACGACTCACTATTACGGCCGACCGCGACTACGACTTTGTGCAACTTATCGACAAACGGGCCGCATGTCTAGAGCCATTGAATCAGATCAGTGGATACCATTGGGGTTACTACATTGCGCCGAAAGATTACACAACGAACTACTATTTCGATCTAATGGCTAAGGGTAAGCACATCATCGAAACAGAATATTTCGTCGACCGCGAGGGAACCTATCAAACCGGTATCTGTACGGTTCAATGTGCCTATTCGCCTGAGTATTCAGGCCGTACGGGGGCTGTGAAGTTCAACGTTGATAAATGATGCAAATTGAAATTGATGGTGGCAGTGGCTTTTGCTTCGGCGTGACCACTGCCATCAAAAAAGCCGAAGAGGAACTTGCAAAGGGTACGAAGCTCTATTGTTTGGGCGACATTGTCCATAACAGTATGGAGGTTGAACGACTGGAACAAATAGGGCTTGTCACCATCAATCACGAACAGATGAAACAGCTCCGCAATGTGAAGGTGTTGCTTCGCGCCCACGGTGAACCCCCCGAAACCTATGAACTTGCCAAACGAAATAACATTGAAATCATTGACGCTACATGCCCTGTGGTACTGGCCTTGCAAAGAAGAATTAAGATGCAGTTTGAAAAGAGCATAACAACGCCTGGCAACGCGTCGATTGTCATCTTTGGAAAGAAAGGCCACGCCGAAGTGTTGGGACTCGTCGGACAAACTAACAGCCGAGCTATAGTTATCGATAAGTTTGACGATGTAAAGAAGCTCGACTTCTCAAACGATATCTATCTCTACTCTCAAACCACTAAAAATCTCGACGAATTCCATAAAATCATATGCTACATTCAGGACCATATCTCGTCCACGGCTACATTTCGCAGTTTTGATACCATTTGCAGGCAGGTTGCCAATCGAATGCCCAATATTTCGACCTTCGCGTCTCGTCACGACGTTATAATCTTCGTGGCAGGTCGTAAAAGCTCCAATGGCAAGGTGCTTTTTCAACAATGTCAGAGTGTCAACGCCAATGCCCACCAGGTGGAAAGCGCGGACGAAATAAATATGGATTGGTTTAGTGGTGCATCAACTGTTGGCATTTGTGGCGCAACCAGCACACCCAAGTGGTTAATGGAGGAGTGTCGTGACGCAATCAAAAAATACTCTTCTAACTCCTGATTGACTGTGAAATTAATCAGGGCAATCAAGCAAAAAACTTGATCGATTTATAAATTATCTGGAGAAGATAGGCTAAACTTATGAATAACTTGGAAAATGATTAGAGAAAGCAATCATGCATTATAATCGGTAGCGGTTTAAATCGAGTTCTTCGCGCTCGAAGTTGCGATAGAGGAGGGCGGAGATGTCGTAGAAGTTCTTGCATATGTGATAAAGGTTGGCACGAGAGCCGGCGCCACTTATGCGGGCTACTTGGGTAGAAGATAGGTCGGTGTAGCGAAGCAATTCGCCTGCTCGCTTGGCAATCCAGTTTGATTTGAATTCTAGCGCGGTCATTCCAACCATGATGAAGCAAAGGGTGGATAGCTCTGAGAATAATAGACCTTCTTTTGAGCAAAATGCGCGAAGCGAAATGTTTCCGTCGGCCATGTATTTGATGAATCTGTTGAATATGCGTACTCCGGAAGGCTTAAAATTTTTTTCGATTGGAATGTAACTCTGGTTTCCATCCTCGTCGAACTTGCGGCGTTCGTTGAAAATGGTTATATAAATGTCGTCGAAGCTAAATTCAGGACCGTTTACCAGTCTGGAAATCACTTTTCGTTTAGTTCTGCTCATTCTAATTTATTTTTAATCGGTTGCTTGTTTGTTGACACCGATTATTTTGGTTTGTCGATTCAAAAATATGTACTATTTATTAATCGGCAAACTTTTATAGGTATAAACTTTGTTCATTTTGTTAAGTAATATATATTTTGACTTAGCATCCATACATCAGGATGTTAAATCGAAGTATGTTTAGCTTATCATTTGTTTTGTGTGTGTTAATTAGAGTTTTACTTGGATTATCACTTTTTAGATTTACGTAAACTATAATATAGTTCTACTTATCGAACTAATAGTATTTCGTTAATCTAAAGTAAGTTTGATTTATCGTCCATACGTATGGACGTAAACTAAAAAATGATTGGAGTTAATAGCATAATTAATTCTACTACTCAAAGAGATTCTTGAATCAATATTTTTATAGAATATTTCAGTCAAAATGTTGATTTAATAAATAATTTGTAAATTAGCAGCTGTTATAAAATGTGTCGGATTACTGAAATATATGATTATAGCGACTCCGGAGCACAAAAACCTAAAATTTTTAATTATGTTAGTTGTTACGAAGAAAACAATCTTGGCATTTATTGCCGCGACGGTGTCTCTGACAGCTGTTGCACAGATGAAAAACAGTCAGTCAACAATTAAAGAGTCTACTGACGAGAGAGTAGCATTAGGATTAGACCCTATGCTTTATTTAGGAAAGGAAATGACTGGTTCATTTGGTTATCAATCGACAAACAGGCCTACAAAATTACTTAAAACCGGTAGTGGAGCAGAGCTGTGGGTTAATGTAACTTATGCTCCTGGTATGTCGAAAGCCACTGACAGGAGTATTTCTAGCTGCAACACTAATTCTCCGAGTAATTTGACTCCTCTCATAAAAGGAAATTTCATGTTCTATAATGGAATAGGTCTTGTCGATGGAAAAATTTACGCTGGATTTAACTCCAGGAATAGTAGCGGGACTTATTCTCCGATTCTTTACACTATAGACACTGAGTCGTGGACTGTTCTTTCGACTGAAATGATGAATAACTATGCTCTCATGGCTTTTGAAACCGCTCAAGCAGATGATGGGACTACTTACGGAGAGTTCTACAGCGCTGATGGAAAGTCTAGAGAAATCGGCATCGTTGATTATCCTAATAAAAAACGCTCTACGCTATTTAAATCATCTAAAACTTACTGTGCATTGGGAATTACGAAGGATGGCGTACTTTATGGTGTGGCTTCCGACGGATATTTGTATCGTATAGATAAACAATCTGGTAATGAAATGAAGGTTGGGCCAACTGGCGTAACTGTTTCTGATGATAAAGGGACGTTTTTCTTCCAAACCGGAGAAATAGATCAGACCGATGATACTTTTTACTGGCTGGGAACAGATCAGACAACACAGAGCACATCTCTTTACACGGTGAATTTGGAAACTGGAGCTGCTACGAAGCTTCATGAATTAGGAAAATATACTTTCTCCGGCATGCTTATACGTCGACCAGCTGCAAAAGACGGTGCACCCGCTGAAGTTACAGACTTATCGGTTATGTTCCAGGATGAATCTACGAATGGTGCAGTAGTTTTCACTGCTCCCATGAAAACATTTGGCGGTGATGCAATTAGCGGAAGTCTTAATTGGGAAGTTTTTATCGATGGAACATCTGTTGGAAGTGGTAGTTTTAATCCAGGTGAGAATCAAACAGTTCCTGTGAGTGTTAGCGAAGGTATGCATACATTTGATGTAGTAGTTTCGAATGCTGTCGGAAGTTCGCCTACGGCTCGATTAAAGAAATGGATTGGTTACGATGTTCCAGAACCGGCTTCTAACATAGTTTTGGAGATTGACAAAGCTAGCGGAAATGCTTTTTTATATTGGGAAGCTCCTGGCAAAAGTTTGAATAACGGTTATATGGGCGGAGTGATTTATGATGTATATAGAATTAGCGATGGAAAAGAGGTTAAGGTTGCTGAAAACTTTACGGATACTTACTTTGAAGAGCAATTAACTGTTGGAGAGCTTACAAATTATACTTATGCAGTAGTTGCAATCAATGGCACACAGCACAGTAAGCGTTCATTTTCAAATTCGGAACGTTTAGGCAATGCATTTATCGTTCCATACTTCGAGGACTTCGATAACAAGGATAAATTTGGTATTTGGACGGTTATCGACGTAGCTGGCGATAGGTCGGAATCTAACTTCGGCACACGCGGCGCATGGGTGCATGATTCAAAATCTCATTCGGCAAGCTATACCTTTGGTGAAATTGTTGCAGACGACTGGTTGATTTCACCGCCCGTACGCTTGCAAACTGGAAAATCTTATTCATTCACACTCCGGGCTAAGGCTCGTGCGGGTACATCGAAGGTTTATCCTGAAAAGTTTGAGGTAAAAATGGGTAAAGGGGCATCTGTGGAGAGTATGATAACTGAAATTGTACCTGAAATAGAACTAAAATCGGCTACTTACACTGTATTTTCGAATAATTCGATTACCGTTAATACTGATGGAGAATATAATTTTGGTGTTCATGCACTTAGCACGCGTGATGGATGGACGCTTTATGTAGATTCTGTTATGGTTGAGGTTAATGCAATGGCTACATCGCCTGATTCTGTTACCAATCTTAATGTAAAAGCTGATGCTTCAGGTGAGCTAAGAACCGATGTGTCTTTTAAAGCACCAACTCGAACTGCAGGAGGAACTAATCTTACTGAAAAGATAACAAAAATTGAATTGCGAAGAGATAATCGTATAATTGAAACATTCGCTGATGTTGTTCCTGGAACCAATCTTACTTATCAGGATATAAATGTAGAGCTGGGACGACACACTTATGCCTTGTTGCCTTTCGCTGGAGATGAGCAAGGAGTCAAGCATGAAAAAAGTGTATATGTAGGGGTTGATGTTCCTGATTATGCACATAATATAAAGATTGCTGATGGCGGTTCTAATATTCAATTAAGTTGGGAGAAGGTTGGCACAGTTGGAGCTAATGGTGGATTGGTTATTCCGGAGAATGTAGACTACTTGGTTTGGAATACGGCAATATATAATGGTACAAGACTTCTTTATCAGAAGCTGGACTCTATACGAAATGATAACCAGTCGACTGTCGTTTTCAATACCGATAGCGGAGAGCAAGGTGAAATGTTCTGGGCCGTTCAGCCAAAGAATATTGCGGGTGCTGGCGAAGCTCATATGAGCGGTCTATTAGTAGGTAAGCCTTACGAATTACCTTTCAAAGAGACTCTAACAAAAGGTTCGCTTACAAAATATTGGAAATTCAACGGTACCGGAAGCGATATGACTATGAAAATATCTGCAGACGCTTCTGACGGAGATGGATACGCTTTCGAAATCAACTCGCCTACCGATACTGAATACGGTGAGCTATACTCCGGGAAGATTTCTCTTAGTGGTGCAGCCCATCCGACTCTTACTTTTGATGTAAAAGGTACTTCGAGTGGCAATACGGTTGGTGTCTACGTTGTAAAACCTGATGGAAGTGAGACAATGGTTGGTGTCGTTAATCCGTCTACCGATTATCGAACATATCAGATAGATCTTTCAGCCTATTCTAACGAGCGATATATACGAATAGGTCTTTTCGAATCGTTCGATACGGCTGGAAAACTAGTTTTCGATAATATCAACATTACAGATATGCTCGAGAATAATTTGAAGGTGCTGTCTTTCAATGCGCCAGCAACTGTAAAGGCTGGGGAATCGGTAGATGTACGTCTTGTTATGAAAAACTATGGTAAATTGGATGCCAGCAATTATAAAGTCAAGATTTCTGCAGGCGATATGATTCTTGTCGATAAAGAATTTAGCGACCGATTGGAACCTATGAATGAAAAAATTATCGAAGCTAAGATGCCAACAACAATCTTCACAGCTGCCGGAGAAGTAAATCTGAAAGCTGAGATAATTTACCAAGCCGATGAAAATAAATCTGATAACTCTGCTGATAGAATAATCGAAGTCGTTGCCTCGCAAGCCGCTCGTCCTGAGAATTTGACTCTCGAAACCAAATCAGACGGTATTCAAATGAACTGGAAGGCACTAAAAGAAACTACAACCGTAATTACAGAAGACTTTGAAAATACTGGCACGTTTGAACCTTTCTCACTCGGAGGCATAACGAGTACTAAACATGAAGGTGCGTTCGGTCAGTGGACATTGATAGATGGCGACGCACAAACAACTAGCGCTTGGGGAGCCGTTACATATCCTAACTCTGCCAAACCTCACGCCTGGCAGGTAATTAACCCAAGAAGCGTGTTTGGTGCTAATATGTATGATGGTGATAAAGCTCATTCCGGCGAACAATATCTTATTTCATTCTGCCCAGTGACAGGAGCTGCTGACGATTGGCTCATTTCACCCGAACTACCAGGTGTTGAACAAACTGCAACCTTCTTTGTAAAATGCCTTTCGAATATGTATGGCGATGAAACTTACGAAGTTTTATACTCGTTGACCGATAACCGACGCGAAAGCTTCATTCAAATAGGCTCGACAGTCACCGCCACGATGGAATGGACCGAGAAAACAGTTCATTTGCCTGCTGGAACAAAATATTTTGCTATTCGACACACGGCAACAGATGCTTTCGGATTACTCGTCGACGATATATCATACTCGGTGCGTGGTGGCAGCGTTGAAAAATATAATGTCTACTTCGATAAGAATCACCTAGCTACAGTATCCAACAACTCTACGAGCCATTTGGTTCACGGCCCTATTACAGCCGGCGACCATCTGTTCAGCGTGACAGCCGTTTATGCCGATGGAATAGAATCAGCACCTGTGTCTGAAAGCTTAATTGTGACGGGAATTAATCTCCCAAGACTGTCTGATGCATCATTTGATGTCTATACGATAGACGGCAAGCTTGTTCGACGAGCAGCATCAACTCTTTCCGGTCTTCATGGTGTCTATATAGTCAACGGAAAGAAACAAATTATTATGTAATCAGCCATATGAAATAAAAAATTCAGGCTCTGCAACAGTTAGCGTTGCAGAGCCTGAATCATTTTATGGTACAGATACTAGAAACTCTTTAGCCAGGCTTTGAAATCCATCATCATCTCCTGATGGAAACGGAAACCTATCTTACTTCCCCACCCGTGTCCACCACTTGGATAGACATGGAGGGAGGCGTGTACACCGTTTCTGTAGAGTTCCATGTAGTAGTTAACCCCGTTTGATGGCGGTACGGTGTCATCGTCGTCACTTAAAGCGATAAAAGCCCGCGGAGTGACTCTACTCACATTCAAATCGGCGCTGTATTTCTTTTGGTCGCGCTTGCTGGGATTGTTGCCTAGGAAATTTATCATCGTTCCATCGTGTCCAAACCCTTCAGTCATCGAAATTACTGGATAGAATAGTATTTGGAAGTCAGGTTTGGCATCACCACGGCTTTGTGTTGCCAAGGTTGCGGCCAGATGACCACCGGATGAAAAGCCCATTATACCAATATCGTTGCGATTGATTTTCCATCCGGTGGCATTTATTCTCACGAGCTTCATCGCCTGCTCGGCATCTTCGATTGGAATGTCAGGATTGCCATGTGGCATACGATACTTAAGAACAATTGCGGCTATCCCCATGTCTTGGAAGAACTCGGCCCAATCATAGCCTTCATGCTTGATGCTTAGCATGCTGTAGCCTCCTCCGGGGCAAATGATTACGGCGCGCCCTGTTGCATCGCTTTCATCGGGCAGGAACACTTTCACCTTGGCGGTGTCCGAGAGGTCGCCATTGCTGTGTTCGGGCAGCATGTTATAGAGGTTAACATCAAAAGTTTGTTGGGCATTTGCTGTGGTTGTGAGAAGAGTTATACCAACGAGCAGAATGATTTTGTGGAGCTTCATATAATCCTTTCTTTTTTGATTTTCATGTTGCGCAAAGTTAGCTAAAAGTAAGCAGGAGGGAGCGGGGCTTTAGAGTTTTTAGTACATTTGTGAGCAATATGATAGAAATAAGTTATGAGTAAACGTATTTTAATAGTTTCGGTTCTGCTATTAACAGCTGTCCTTTTTCTGCAAGCCAAGGTTCGTCTTCCGCACATCATTTCCGATAATATGATAGTCCAGCAAACAAGCAAAGTTCATCTTTGGGGCTGGGGCACACATGGAAAAATTGTCAAGGTGAGTGTGTCATGGTCGGTACAAATCTACTCTACTACGGTTGGAAAGGACGGGCAATGGAATGTGGATGTCACTACACCACGAGCATCATATCAGCCGCTTAATATAGTCTTCGACGATGGTGAGCGAACGGTGATTAACAATGTTCTTGCGGGTGAAGTTTGGGTTTGCGCTGGACAGAGCAATATGGAGATGCCGCTGAAAGGCTTTCCGAACTGTCCGGTTGAAGGCTGCAACGAGGCGATTATTGAAGCCGGCGGACTGACTGATAAGATTCGGTTCTGCAAGAT
Organism: Prevotella micans F0438; assembly: GCF_000243035.1. Classification (NCBI taxonomy): domain Bacteria; kingdom Pseudomonadati; phylum Bacteroidota; class Bacteroidia; order Bacteroidales; family Prevotellaceae; genus Prevotella; species Prevotella micans. The sequence continues at coordinate 392,390 of NZ_JH594523.1, read as the reverse complement.
TCCGAGTCGTATGGCGATGAATCCGCTCGATGACGCGTCTTGCTCGTGGCGATGTGTAGACCAGAGAAATGTTCCTGACCAAAGTGCGGTGGGATATTTCTTTGCTCGGATGATGAATCGGGCACTCGACATTCCCATCGGACTCATAGAGGCAAACAAAGGTGGTACGCGTGTGGAGAGTTGGCTCAATCGTGAGAATCTGCAGGCGCTAACATCGGAACCGCTCGACAGTGCACAGATTGTCAGGCAATATAGTTGGGACTATCATCGTCCGCTGCTGTGGGGTAACGGAACGTTTTCGCCTATTCTCGGCTACACGGTCAAGGGGATTCTTTTCTATCAAGGTTGCTCGAACGTCGAATTTCCTTCTCCGAACTATGCTAATCTGCTTGCTTGTCTTGTTGAACAGTGGCGTAATGGGTTCGGACAGGGACAGCTGCCTTTCTATTTTGTACAGATTGCCCCATGCTGGTATAACAACGATGCTAACGGAACCGAGGCAGCCTATCTTCGCGAGCAACAACTCAAAGCGCAAACGATAATTCCAAACTCGGCTATCGTTTGCACGAATGATTGTGTTTATCCATGGGAAACGCAACAGATTCACCCGCGAATGAAGAAGCCTGTTGGTGAAAGATTGGCTCAAATCGCCCTGAATAGAAATTACGGATTCGAGAATATCAGGTGTGAAAGCGCACGTTTTGAAAAGATGAGAATTAAGGGCGACACGTGCATCATATTTCTGAAGAACGACTATCAGGGAATCAGTCGATACGAGGATTTTCAAGGATTTGAAATTGCTGGCGACGACCGAGTATTTCATAAAGCTGAAGTGGCTTACGACTGGCGAATAGGACTTATGGTGCGTAGTGAGAAAGTACCGCATCCGGTTGCTGTGCGATATTGTTTCCGAAACTTCCAGCTTGGCAATGTTTATAATCAGGCTCTTCTACCACTTTTTCCGTTCAGAACCGATAATTGGTAATTATGCATTTGCTAGAGAAATTTACTCACTGTCCTGTTTGCGGAAGTGCGCAATTCGTAGAAAGTTCGTTGAAGAGCAAACATTGTCGGTCGTGTGGATTCGAATATTTTCTCAATCCCAGCGCTGCTGTGGCTGCGATTATTCTTAACGAGAAAGAGGAATTGCTAGTGGTTAAACGAAACTCAGAACCTGCTCGAGGAACGCTCGACCTTCCGGGCGGATTCTGCGACACAAACGAAACTTTGGGGCAAGCTGTAGGTCGCGAGGTGAAAGAAGAAACCGGGCTTACGGTAAATCGTGTCGAATTTCTTTTTTCTTTACCGAACACTTATCGTTACAGTGGTTTCGACGTCCCGACGCTCGACTCGTTCTTCCTATGTTCTGTTGAAAGTATCGCTCCGCTACGGGCCGCCGATGATGCTGCCGATGCTCGTTGGGTTCCACTTAACGAAATCAATCCATTGCAGTTTGGTTTGCAATCTATTCGGAAAGCCGTCACTGTTTTTATAGAACGGCAAGCCGACGTTCGATGAAGTCGAAATATTTCTTTAGAACCAGAAGCGAAATCAGTTGTTCACGCCGCGCATTACGAAACTGTGCAACATATTCGTGAGCATGTTGCACGATATTCTCCGCCTCGTCGGGATGTGAGATATAATAGTTTAACCGCTCTTCTAAATCTGCGAAATCTGGTCTAATCTCGATATAATGATAGTTCGGCCGGAGCGTTCCTTCCATGAACCACGTTTCGCACGTTGGCTTCGGCATCACTGCAATTGAATTCGACGACATAACCCATTTCAGATTACTCGCCACGTCGTTGCCTTCGAGAGCCATTACGAACTTATAATTCAAATGTTCGTCGATAGTTAGTTTTTCCGTGCACCACTCTGGATATTGTTTGTCTATCACCCCGACATTGCACATTGGATGCCCGAAATACTGCTTTACGAAATCGAATCTATTACGTTTCAAATCCGGGCCTCCGTCTTGTCCTATCAATCCACGGAATATGGCCATATTTTGTTTCTCGGAAAATGGTTTTCTATCGTTCACGAAAAGGAAGTGGCGAACTCTATCTAATTTCATAAGCACCGAATTGGCGTTGTTTTCAACAATCGGGCGACTCTTCACAACCGATGGTACATCGAGACCTCTGCAAAACCTACCATCCTCTCAACTCTCACCCATACACTCTTAGAAGAATAAATATTTTTGATCAAAAGATACCGTTGGAGGTTATTTTTGAGTAGATAACAATCTTTTATCAGTGTTTTTTCATATTATCTGATAGAATTTGACACAATAATCCCAGGTGTTCGGTATAAGTTGTAGGCAATGGATTCCATAATATGCTGCGCATGTGTTTTTGAAAGTCCAACATATCTTGCTATTCCTGCACCAAACCATCTATGCATAGAACCAAAGGTACGTTCTACTTTGTAGCGTGTCTTACTTATCGCAACGTTGATACGCTGCTGCCTTTTGGTAATTTCATGTCCTCTTGTTCTCTTATGCATGATACGACTTTTGAGTTTCATACGTTTGAGGGTTTCTTTGTTCTCCATCGAGTCATATCCTT
>NZ_JH594523.1:370219-389204 GCF_000243035.1 Prevotella micans F0438 | reverse complement strand
CAACAAGAATGTTGCGAAAACGGCACACGGTAGTACTGTCAGGGACGATATCTTCCATGCCAAGACCTGCAAAGCGACTAAAAGACAGGCGGTCGTTAACCTGTTCTTCAACTTCTCCGTCACTCAGACCATACCAGGTGCGGAGTAATTCAATCTTGAATAAAACAAGGCTGTCATAGCCGGGCCGGCCGGTAGACTTATAGCCTTTTGTATAAGCCACTTCTATTATAGCACGAATAGGTGCCCAATCAATGACTGTGTTTATTTGTGAAAAGAATGTCTGCTTGACCTTTCTTTGCCCAAGGAATAGGTCAGCAAAACTTGGAGAGGATAACTTTTGTTTCATACCATAAAGGTACAAAAAATATTTAAGAAAGACAAATTATAGGAGGAGTTTTGCAGAGGTCTCACATCGGGCACATGAACTACATCGCCCGGCAGAAGCACCCACTGTTTGTTGAGAGGAAAGCTCTTTGCGTATCGAAACGAATCGAGATAATAGACCTTTTGTCCTGTTATTTTCTGATGTTGCAATTCAACGCATTCTTTCAAGAACTTCTCGGCATCAAAGGGTGTGTCGTCGGTCAGGCGATTATAATAATTCACCCGTTGCGATATGTAATCCTTATCCTTGCGTCCTTTTAGTTTCCGAAGTTCGTGTTGAAGTCGCCATGCAAGCAATCTGTGTGGCAAGTTCACGTCGACAAATGCTCCGGCGTAATAGGCCAGTTTTGAATTCTTGCCGCTATTCAGAAGATAATAAAGCCCTCGAGGCAGAAAATTATGCATAAAAAGAACTCAATTTATTGTTGTCACTTAAATCTAGCAGATGCAAAATTACTCCCTTCTAACTAACTTCGCAGGCGTTAAAAACAGAAACTATGATACTTGAGATTTCTTTCATCGTCGGCGGAATAATACTCGTTCTTTGGGGAGCCGACCGGCTGACAGAGGGCGCAGTGGCTGTGGCCGAACGAATGAACGTGCCACAAATCGTAATCGGATTAACCGTTGTGGCTCTCGGAACAAGCATGCCCGAATTTTGTGTGAGTCTTATTTCGGCACTCAAAGGGACGCCCGATTTGGCGGTTGGAAATATTGTTGGTTCAAACATTTTCAATTCGCTGCTCATTGTGGGGGCGGCGGCGATGGTGATGCCGATGACTATTTTGAAATCTACCGTGAGGAAGGATATTCCTTTTGCTCTTGTGGCCTCGACGGTTCTTTTGATGATGTGCCTCGACGGAAACATCGGCAGGTTGGATGCTGCCATACTTTTTGCGCTCTTTATTGCGTTCATGTATTTCACGCTTAAACAGGCTCGAAGCCCTGAAACTGCCGAGGAGCCGCAACCGAAGAAACGAGCGTTGTGGTTATCGGTTGTGTGGATTGTTGTCGGACTGGCATGTCTCATCGGCGGCAGCAATCTTTTTGTCGACGGTGCAACCGCCGTTGCCACTCAGCTCGGGGTGTCGGAAGCTGTTATCGGTTTAACCATCGTTGCCGGCGGAACCTCGCTTCCCGAACTGGCTACGAGTGTTGTGTCGGCCCGCAAGGGAAACAGCGGAATCGCCATCGGCAATGTTCTTGGTTCGAACGTGTTCAACATCCTCGGAATCCTCGGTGCTACGGGGCTCATCTGTCCGATGGAGCTGCATGGCATTACGATGGCCGACCTTTCCGTTATGGTTGTTTCGATGATAGCCGTATGGTTCTTTTCGTTCACTAAATACACTTTTCAGCGTTGGGAGGGCGCCGTGCTCGTTGTTGGATTTGCCGTTTATATGTGGCATCTGCTAACGTAGGCGGTTTGTATTTTATATTCTGTAGAGTCCAACGTCGCGTTCTTCGCGCTCATAGTTTCTGAAGTCCCGGCTCGAGCGGCCGGTGACGCGTTTGCAGGCAATACACATGTTGTTGTGCGAACCTACGCCGCTACGGTCGGCCACTTCGGCCGGCGAGAGGTTGGTGTAGCGCAATAAATCGACCACGGTTCGCTCGGTCCACCTTATTTTGAATTCCAGCGCTTTCATACCCGTGAGAACCTTGCACATGCGGCTGAAATCCGTCTCATTCACTCCTTCGGTTTTGCAGAATGAGCTTATGCTGCTGTAGCCTTCGTTAAGATAATTCATGAAATTGTCCATTACTCTCACGCCCGTCGGGCGAGTATTTTTTTCGATGGGGATATAATATGGATATCCGTCCTCATCGTATTTGCGCCGCTCGTTGAACACTGTGAAATAGAGGTCGTCCAAGGAGTATTGCGGTCCTCTATCGGGTTGTTTTGGTGTGTTTGAATTGTTTTTAGCCATAATCGATACGTATTTATAGGTAATGTTATTGTTGCCGGGAGATATTCCCTGTCGACGGTCCAAAATTACAGATAGTATGCCTGGTTGCAAGTGATATTTCCCGGAATTTATCCGAAAAATACACAGTCTTCTGAAACTGCCTGTGTAACCGAGCCTCTGCTGCACAGTCTCCTGAAATTGCTTGTGTGGAATGTCGCCTGCCACACAGTTTCTTGAAGTTGTTTGTGTGACATGCCACATTTCACACAGTCTACAGAAATTGTTTGTGTGACATGCCGCATTCCACACAGTCTTCTGAAACTGACTGTGTAAAATGTCGCCTGCCACACAGTCTCTTGAAATTGCCTGTGTAACCGAGCCTCTGCCACACAGTTTCTTGAAGTTGTTTGTGTGACATGTCGCATTCCACACAATCTATTGAAATTGCCTGTGTGACATGTCGCATTCCACACAGTTTCCTGAAGTTGTTTGTGTAACAGAATCTCTGCCGAATGGTTTTTTCAAGTGGTCTCACCCGTTTAACTCGAGTTTGGTTTAAAAATCCGCCGGATATCTGGAGGAACTATGAAAAACAGGTGCGAGATTCACTCGGGCGTCCCGCGCGAATATAAAAACACCCCCCGTATCCGCCCGCACGCATCCGTCCGCATGTGTTTTCGGACAGACACGGGGTCTGTCCCTACAAGGCGTCCTGTCGTCCGCCTTTCATTATGGTTCAACTATCAATGCCGTGGGCGGTGCAAGGTTCACTCGGGCGTCCCGCCCGCCGCCCCTCATTACGGTTTAACTGTCAATGCCGTTGGCGGTGCGAGGGCGGCAAAGGCGGGAGCATAGGCGCATTGGGCGGTGAGGGAGCCGGTTGTGTAGGTTCCGGCGCGGTCGAGGTAATAAACCTCTTCGATGATGTGGGTTCCGCGCGCGAGTTTGTCGATGAAATACACGGTGCGGTCGGCTTTACGGTCGAGGTAATATCCCACATCCGAACCGTAGCGATAGCCGCTATGCTTCGTGACCGATTCGAGACAGGCGGCGCGTTTGTCGACCACCTGAACAAAATCGAGGTTGCGCGTGCTGGTTACGGTTATCCTTACTTTCACTCGGCTTCCAACGTGTAGCGGGCCCGATTGAAGCGGAATTATATCGCGAACTATTTTCAGCTCGCTGCCCGACGGCTTGATATTCTCTCCCTTCTGGACGAGATGCGAATAGAGCGCACCCCAAACAATACCGTCGGAGGTTGACTGTATTTGAAGTTCGTGCTGGCGAGTCATGTTCACCGTTTCTTTCCTGTAGCCCAGAACGGAGGATGTCGTTTCGGCCGATGGAACAATGGCTTGGCCGTCGAATTTGATAATCGGTGGGGCCGACGGATGTTTTCGAACCGTAGCCGAACCGAGGAGCGCGTAGATTGCATCGGCGCTCTGAATGGCTGTGCTCCAATATTGCGTTTGCTTTTCGCGGAATAGCCATTTCAACATTTCGCGGATGGTTGAACTGTCGGCCGGCGTGACGAGCGAGATGGCTTCAATGGCTGCCACTTGCGATGGAATCTGGTAGTCGAACCAAGAGTAATTGGCCCGCCGGGTGTCATAGAATCGGCAACCGTCGGGGGTGGTCACGGTGTGCTGTTTCAGCGAGCTGACGATTTCGCGGGCGGTTCGCGTGTCGCCCGAATGATGGAATAGAACGGCCGCCCGTGCAAGCGATAAAATGTCGAGTTCGGATAGTTGGGAGCGCAGTTCGTTGAGCAGTTTGGCCGTTTGCTTCCTGTCGGTTCGGTTGTCGAGCGACATGAGGTAGAGCTCGTCGAGCGTCGGCTCTTTAGCAAGATATGCGAAAGCGGCGTTGAGCATTGAGCGCGTATCGGGCTGCTCGCCTATGAGTTTGTTGAGGCGCAGAAGCATGAGCATAATCGATTTGGTTACGTTCCGATTTCCCGGCATTCCGCTCATCCACGCCCACGAGCCGTCGGCTTGTTGTAGCTCGGCGAGCTTACGAACGAGGAGCGCTTCTTTGCCGTCGAGAGGTTGGCCCGGTAGGAACACAGTCAGTTCGCGCAATGCATTCGTCTCGGCTTTTGCTTTCGCCAGCCATGGCGATTCGGCGGGCAAAACGTTTTTGAGTTCCTCGTTACGCAGAAGAGCACTTTGCTTGTCGACCGACGAATCGGGCAGCGAGTCAAGGCGACGGATGATGTCGCATAGTTCGGCCGACGTTCCGACGATATGTCTGCCCAGACGGAGCGAATAATATGCAATGGCCTGGCATATCGCGCAGCCGTCAACCGGATGGGCATATTCGTGGAGCGCTCCCAGAACAAGAGCCGTGGGATTGTTGGCGCATTCGATAGTAAACTGCGGAAATCCCTCGATATCGTCGCCTAGCTTAGAAATTAATTCGTCAATCGAGATGCGCTTAGTACCGACGCCGTCGATTTCGAAAGGTATTGTTTGTGTAATCGGTTCTTTGTTGTCAATGACGGGCAAATAGTGCTGCTCGCCATCGTTTGTATCGTCGGCCGACGCCATGATTTCGCATATCAACACGGGTGGGTCGTCGGGGTACGGACGGTAGTCGAAACTTATAGTTCCGGTGCTGTCGGGTCGCAAGGAAAAATATTTTTGGTCATTATGAACAACCCGTTCTCTTGTCGGGTCGACAAGACACAAATAAACTCGGCCTTCAAGATTCTTTTCGGAGGTGTTGAATACTCGGCAGCTTATCGTGGCAGTGTCGCCCTTACGCAGAAAGCGCGGCATGTTGGGCTGAACCATTATCGATTTCTTTGCAACGGCGGTCGAGCTGATTGTACCGCTTAACATGTCGCGAGTGTGAGCCAAACCGATGAATCGCCATGCGGTGACGCTTTCGGGTAGCATGAATTTCAGTACAGCCTCGCCCTTATTGTTCGACTCTAGCCTGGGAACGAAAAAGGCTAAAGGCTTGAGATTAGTGCGGACGGGAAGATTCTCCCTGCGCTTTGCCTCGCTAGCCACCGGTTGAAATTCATTCGGATCTATTCTAACCCCTGAAATATCCATAAACGTTTCTTTAACCTGTGCCCGTGCTCCATACAAACTCGTCAGTCCACGTACATGCACAGCGGTCGAGCTCCCGGTGAACAAGCGTTTTGTAATCGGTTTACTATTTCCATCTTTCATTGTGCCTTGCTCCATTAGCTTTCTCATTGTGCCTAGCTCCATTAGCTTTCTCATTGTGCCTAGCGAAAGATGAGGATAGCTGTACTTTCGCTGACTGGCAGTAGAGGAAAAGTACATGTCGGAGCCGAGAAATTTTTCGGGCGATGCTTGTTCGACGTTTGGAACACATAGCCGTAGTCCGGTTTCGAGCTGCCATTTGTTAGCTTGCAGCTTGTCGAGTGCGGCGTCGTAGAGCGTTGCCATGAGTTGCGCCGTAATCGGGCGCCCGGCTGGATCGGTTATTTTCAGTCGCCACGTTTCCTCGCCGCCCGGAACGAGTTTGTTGCGGAATGTTTCCCATGTAAGGTTGAGCTTTGTTTCGGGGAGAAGTCGGTTTATATTGAATTCATAGTCGTAGAATTCGCCGTCAACAAACCAGGCATAATAAAGACTGATTCCATCGGCGTATTCAGGTTTATACTTCAGTTCGCGGTACAGAATAGTGTCGCTCATTTCGAACGAGCCTTCCTCGAGTATCCGCTCGCTGTTGCAAACGTAATAGACCACGTGCACGTTGCGCCGACTGGTGCCGATTTGCAATGTCACAGGTAGCGAATCGTTCGGGCCGAAGTTGCGCGAGGTTTGATAGAACCAACTGGGCGTATCGATGCATGGGCGCACGATGTTGTTGCTGAAAACTATGAACGAACGTCGCAGCGTGTCGTCTTCGCATACGGCAACGAGTTTCCATAGTCCGTCAGGAATCTCGGAGGGCACGACAAACGGTATGTCGACGTTGCATGGAACTTTATGACGCAAATGCTCATAGCCCTCGAACCAATATTCCACCTCTCCATTGATGAGTTTCGCAGAAGCATTGGTGAGGATGAAGCGCATATCGGTGAGTTCACTGCGTTCTTTCAATTCGTCCCATATCGTTGCATCGAGGCATACTCGCTTGTTGGTTACGCCCAACTGTGTATAGAATTCTTCTTGTTCACCGGTATTATCGGTCACGGTACATCTCAGATAAAAATAGTTGTAGTACTTGTGTCCCGGTGTTTTCGGCAAGAATATCTTAATTGCAAACTTGCCCTCCGAATCGGTTAGCAGACTGTCGCCGGGCATGCCGTCTAACGTGTAGGTTACTACCGCATTTCTCACCGGTTCGTCCATTAGCGTTCTGGCCCATCCGCTAACAACCACGCTATCGCCTAGTACATATCGTATGGTTGGCTTCTGCACATATACACTGAAAGTTGAGCGTTTGTAGTTCTCGACCGAGAATGATTCCAGATTGCCGTCTACCAAGATGTGATAGATTCCACTCAGCATGTTTTTCGGTAGCACGAATTCCGCACTTGCCGTTCCGTAGCTGTCGGTTTTTAAAACCGCTGAATCAACTTGTTGCCAAGTCGGACCTAATATTTTCACCTGCAGTTCGCACCCGGTATCGGCAAGCATCTTTAGTCCTTCGTTTCGATGCCGAACAATAACCGCATGTACGGTTTCTCCGGGTTGATAGACTTTCCGGTCGAGAAACACATTCGTTACCTGTTTAAGACCTGACCTTGTCTTATCGAACTCGCGCACCTTGGTTAGATCTATGGGAATAATGATGCCTTCAGCCGAACGAAGTTGCAGAACGTCTAGTGTCGTGTCGTTGATTCCTATACGAACCTCGGCGTTGCGGTCGAGTTCCATATCCCGATGCCCAAAGAACGACAAACCAGCCTGATGTTCGGGCCGACTCGTTATGGCATCGACTATCGCAATTCGCAAGCTGTCGCCCGGCAGTGGCATAACAATCGGTCTTGAATTACTTACAAAAAACATCGCCCGTGCAACTTCGGTCTCGGGCTTTGTCGATAGTTCCATTAAATAGCATCCGGCAGGAAGAGTGGGTAGGTCGACGAGACTATAGTATTTCTTCGATTTATTTTGATTCGGCAGTTCAATTGTCTTCGTGAGCTTTCTTGAAGTACATTTGCTTAGTTCCTTGAGGTCGTCGTCGTCATTAGTGTCGAACTCGTCCCAAACAATATTCTTATCGTTAACTTTCCTTATCAGCATCTTCAACCGCGACACGTTTCTATGCCTCACTAGGAATTTATTCTTCTTCGAAACAGGAAACACTCCCCATTGTTCTAGCCAGAGATTCGAGCGAGTCTTTTCATCTACCATCTTCTTTAAGATTCCTATTCGCGGATACTTCTTCCACTTCGCAATTGCCTTTTCGCAACGCTCCAGAAGCAAGGAATCGGCAAGAAGTTCGGTACTGCTTGCCAGTTGTAAAGCGAGTATTTCGGTTTCGGCGCTAAGTTCGATGTCGGAATATGCGCGACCGAGCGAATCGAGCTTAGCGATGAATCTCCAAACGTCGGCTTCCTGACTTTTCTCTGGCAGTTGTTGTCTAATCTTCTCGAATGCAATGAGGAACATCGCCTCACGATTTCCGGCCTGTGTATATCTTTCGGCCAGCAAATCATAGTTTCCCAAGATTAGTCCCACGATGCTCAACAGGTCGTAGTTGAAGTATTTTCCAGAGAACTCCTCATTTGTTATTGCGCGATAAGTTTTGGGCTTTACGCGTATCCGTTGTAACAATTCGGGTCTTTCGAGCGCCATGCGGGTGTAGGGCGTCGTGTCGTTAACCGAAAAGGTGGCCAAAATAGTGGAATATATCGCCTGTATAACCGCATCTTTCCCTCTTGCTTCGCGCTCTTCTTTCTTGAGCGAATCTATGGCCAAGATGGTGCTGTCTTGTGAAAGTTTCAGTATAATTTGCCTTCGTCGCAGTTCGGCCCGAAGCAAATCGCCATATTCCTTTCTCTTTCTGGCCATATATATAATGGTATCGATGGTGCGGAGTGCATCTTTTGGTTGGAGTACCTCTTGATTCTTTGCCTTACGCCACATTTTCGGCAATGTTTGCGCCGTTGTCTCCGCTTGGGTCAGGAACAATATCAGTATTGCGAGTAATATCTTCTTCATCATTATCTGTTGTTTGATGGGATGCTGCAAAGTTAGACTCTTACGCGCGTGTTTAGTGTAATTTATACTGATTCTGGAGTCGGGGCGATTGTGATTTGTGTTGAAAAAGGTCGGTTTCTGTCTTTGCAGCGGTCTAGTGTCTAGCTTTAGAGTAATACGCATTCTCTATTATTTATATATGGATGTAAAAAAGCCTCGCCAGTAAAATAAATACTGACGAGGCTTGGATAAGTTATGGAAAAACTAAATTATTCTTTTCTTAGAGCTTCGGACCGGCGGTTACGAGTGCTTTACCGGCTTCGTTGCCTTCATATTTCTTGAAGTTCTTGATGAAGCGGGCTGCCAAATCTTTTGCTTTTTCTTCCCATTCGGATGCGTTTTTGTAGGTGTTGCGCGGGTCGAGGATGTTAGTGTCTACGCCCTTGAGTTCTGTTGGAACAACGAAGTCGAAGTAGGGAATAGTCTTTGTCGGTGCCTTGTCGATTGAGTGGTCGAGTATGGCGTCGATGATTCCGCGTGTGTCCTTTATGGAGATGCGCTTTCCTGTTCCGTTCCAGCCGGTGTTCACGAGGTAGGCTTTGGCGCCGCTCTTCTCCATGTGCTTAACAAGTTCCTCGGCATATTTTGTTGGATGGAGTTCCAGGAATGCCTGTCCGAAGCATGCTGAGAAGGTTGGGGTTGGCTCTGTGATTCCGCGTTCGGTTCCGGCAAGTTTGGCGGTGAATCCGGAGAGGAAGTAGTACTTCGTTTGCTCGGCGTTTAGGATTGAAACCGGTGGCAGAACTCCGAATGCGTCGGCCGAGAGGAATATCACTTGCTTTGCAGCTGGACCGTGAGATTCGGGGCGCTGTATATTCTTGATATGATATATCGGGTAGGAAACGCGTGTATTTTCGGTTACGCTCTTGTCTACGAAATCAATTTTTCCGTTTTTGTCAACGGTTACGTTCTCGAGTAGTGCATCGCGTGTGATAGCTCCGTAGATATCTGGTTCAGCTTCTTTGTCGAGGTTGATGACCTTAGCGTAGCATCCGCCTTCGAAGTTGAATACGCCCTTGTCGTCCCATCCGTGCTCGTCGTCGCCGATGAGTAGGCGTTTTGGGTCGGTTGAGAGGGTTGTTTTTCCTGTTCCTGACAGACCGAAGAAGATTGCAGTGTTTTCGCCGTTCATGTCGGTATTGGCTGAGCAGTGCATTGAGGCGATGCCTTTGAGGGGTAGGAAGTAGTTCATCATTGAGAACATTCCTTTCTTCATTTCGCCACCGTACCATGTGTTGATGATAACTTGCTCTTTACTGGTTACGTTGAATACTACGGCTGTCTCGGAGTGTAGGCCGAGTTCTTTCCAGTTCTCGACTTTTGCTTTTGATGCGTTGTAGACGATGAAATCGGGCTCTTGCTCGAAATCGGCTTCTGTTTTCGGGCGAATAAACATGTTCGTAACGAAATGTGCCTGCCATGCAACTTCAACTATGAAGCGAACTTTCATTCGGGTGTCTTTGTGTGTTCCGCAGAACCCGTCGACAACGAAAAGGCGCTTGTTGGATAATTCCTTCTGGGCGATTTCCTTTACGGCGTGCCATGCTTCTTTTGAGGCGCGATGGTTGTCGTTGTGATATTCCTCGCTGTCCCACCAAACGGTGTCGTGGGATGTTTCATCATCGACGATGAATTTATCCTTAGGAGAGCGGCCGGTGTATATTCCGGTCATAACGTTGATTGCACCTAATTCTGTTTCCTGACCAATCTCGAAACCTTCGAGGTTTTCTTTTGTTTCTTCGTTAAAAAGAACTTCATACGATGGGTTATACAAAACCTCTGCTGTGCCGGTTGTAATCCCATAGCTAGCTAAAATTGACTTGTCAAACTTTGCCATTTTATAAAATGAATTTAGTTGAAAAATGTTAGCGCTTAGTCTTTTAGAAAGACTGTAAAAAGCAGCGGCAAAGATAAATAAAATCTAAAGCTCGCCAAACGTGACTTGTGGAAAATACGGTAGTGTGGGTTTGCTTTCGGTTAAAGTATTGAAAACGAAAAGGGGCACATTCTTCTTTGTAATTCTCACTTTGCAATGAAATAGGAAATTCTTAATTTTGCGCAAATTTGAACATAAAGGTGCTAAGCAGCAGGCTGCACGAATAAGAATAACTATTCTTCGTTTACAGACACAAATGGAAATAATCAATTTTTCGGAACAACATTCAATCATCAACCAGTACATGGCTGAGATTCGCGACAAGGATTATCAAAAGAATAGATTGCTTTTTCGCAATAATGTGATGCGTATAGGTGAGTTCGAGGCTTTCGAAATCTCAAAAACTTTGAATTATAAAGAGCAGGAAGTCACCACGCCGCTGGGAATTGCACGAGTGAGCGTGCCAACAGATAAAATTGTTTTGGCAACTATCTTCCGTGCCGGACTGCCTTTTCACAATGGATTCCTGAATATTTTCGACCATGCCGGTAATGCTTTCGTGAGTGCCTATAGAGAATATAAGGACGCAGCTCATCATACGGTTGACATTCATGTTGAATATCTTGCAACTCCGGATATTAATGGTAAGACGCTCATCATAGCCGACCCGATGCTGGCCACTGGCGGTTCGATGGAGTTAGGTTATAAAGCCATTCTTACAAAGGGAACTCCTAAACACGTACACATTGCCTGCATAATTGCTTCGCCGGAAGGAATAGCGCACATCAAGAATACATTCCCCGAAGAAACCACAACAATATGGTGTGCAGCCATAGATGAGGGGCTTAACGAGCACAAATATATTGTTCCTGGATTCGGTGACGCGGGCGACCTTTGCTACGGAGAAAAACTCTAGAAAACAGAGCTACACGATTATATCATTAACAGAGAAATCCACCGCCATCGCAGTTTATAAAACTGGATGGCAGTGGATTTTTTCAGCTCTCTATTTCTGTTCGAGGATAGTCTCGGAATGGACTTGTTATTATTATGCGCCGTTTGGAGAGACAATTCGCTTGATGTCGTTGAGACGATTGAGGGCGTCCATGGGTGTGAGATTGTTTATGTCGAGTCCGAGAATTTCGTCGCGTATTTGTTGAAGCACAGGATCGTTGAGCTGATAAAACGACAACTGTACTCCTTCCCGACTTTGCTCCAATTTCTTTGCTGATGGTCGAGTATTTGTGCCAACTTGCGAGTTGTCGGCCTCTAGTTCGCGCAGTACTACTCCTGCGCGTTTTACAATTGAGGGTGGCATACCAGCTATCTCGGCCACATGAATACCGAAAGAGTGTTCGCTGCCGCCTCGTTGTAGTTTGCGAATGAAAATTACTCGTCCGTTTTGCTCCTGCACTGCAACATTGTAGTTGCGGATGCGTTTGAAAATCTTTTCCATTTCGTTGAGCTCGTGATAGTGTGTTGCGAAAAGTGTTCGAGCTCGTGCGCGTGGCTGTTCGTGTAGATGTTCAACGATAGCCCATGCTATGCTTATTCCGTCGTAGGTACTGGTGCCGCGTCCGAGTTCGTCGAAAAGAACCAGCGAGCGGGGTGTGACATTGTTGAGAATATTGGCTGCTTCGGTCATCTCTACCATGAAGGTCGATTCGCCGAGCGAGATATTATCCGATGCGCCGACACGAGTAAAAATCTTATCGACCAATCCTATTCGTGCACTTTCGGCCGGAACGAAACTACCTGCTTGTGCCAGCAGAACGATGAGAGCTGTTTGCCGGAGAAGAGCCGACTTACCGGCCATGTTAGGGCCGGTTATAATCATTATTTGCTGATGTTCCGAGTCGAGTAGCACATCGTTCGGGACATATTGTTCGCCTATCGGGAGCTGAGTTTCAATCACAGGATGCCGTCCTTGCCGGATGTCTATCACGTTTTCCTCGTCGATTACAGGCCTAACATATCTCTGTGCCTCGGCTGTCTTTGCGAACGACAGTAGGCAATCTACATGTGCGATAAGATTAGCGTTTATCTGAATTTGCGGGATGAAGGTCTGCATATCCTGCACTAGTTCGGCAAAGAGTTTAGCTTCGAGCGCCAGAATTTTCTCATCGGCGCCAAGAATCTTTGCTTCATATTCTTTCAGCTCTGGTGTTATGTAGCGTTCGGCCTGTGCGAGAGTTTGCTTTCGAATCCAATCTGCGGGCACTTTATTGCGGAACGTATTCCTCACCTCCAGATAATATCCGAACACGTTGTTGAAGCCCACTTTGAGCGATGTTATACCGGTTTGTTCGATTTCTTTTTGCTGAATTTCGATAAGATATTGTTTCCCGCCGGTTCTGATGGCGCGCAATTCGTCAAGTTCGCTATTGAATCCATCGGCAATCACATCGCCTTTAGCTACGAGCTGTGGTGGGTCGGGATGGATTTCGTTTTCGATTCTTTCGCGTAACGATTCGCAAAGATTAATCTGTTCGCCTATGCGTTTGAGTACTTCATTGTTGGTGGACGAGCAAGCCGACTTCACCGGTTGCAGAGCCATTAGAGCATTTTTGAGTTGAACCACCTCGCGTGGTGAAACCCTCCCGGCAGCCACGCGCGATATGATTCGTTCCAGGTCGCCCACACGATGAAACTGTTCATCGACACATATGCGGAAGTCGGGCTCGCGGAAAAAATAATCCACCACATCCAGACGCTCGTTTATGGTCTTCACATCCTTGAGCGGGAACACCATCCATCGCCTCAACATTCTACCACCCATCGGTGTAACTGTCCGGTCGAGCACGTTCAGAAGCGACGTTCCCTCATCGTGCATAGGTGCAACAAGTTCCAGCGAGCGAATTGTGAATCGGTCGAGCCGCACATATTTCTCCTCTTCAATTCGTGCAAGCGAGGTTATATGACTGATATTCGTGTGCTGTGTGATTTCAAGATATTGCATTATGGCTCCGGCCGCCACGATTCCGTTATGCAGATGGTCGGTACCGAATCCTTTGAGATTCTTTGTTTTGAAATGTTTCAGTAGTTTCTGCCGTGCTGTTTGTTCGGTGAACACCCACTCGTCCAACTCGAAAGTGCATATTCGCGAACCGAAATATTTCAAGAAATCCTGCTTCCTTTCTCGATTATAGAGCACTTCTTTCGGTGCGAAGTTCCCGATGAGTTTTTCAACATAATCAAACGACCCCTCGCCCGTAAGGAATTCACCGGTCGAGATATCCAGAAAGCTCACCCCGCAGGCTCCTTTACCGAAATGAACCGCCGCCAGGAAATTATTTTCCTTATAGTTGAGCACATTGTCGCCCATGGCCACTCCGGGTGTCACGAGTTCGGTTATACCTCGTTTCACCATTTTGTCCATGGCTGTTAGTCCGCGTTTGCCTTTAATTTCCTCGCGTTTTTTTTTCGGGTCTTCCAGCTGGTCGCATATTGCCACCCGCTTGCCCGCTCTCACGAGTTTAGGCAGATAGGTATCGAGCGCATGATGAGGGAAACCGGCCATTTCGTCGCCGCTTGCAGCTCCGTTATTTCTTTTCGTGAGCGTGATTCCCAGGATTTTCGACGTCTCTATGGCATCGTCGCAGTAGGTTTCATAGAAATCGCCGCAGCGGAAGAGCAGCAAAGCATCTGGGTGTTTTGCTTTCATAGAGAAGAACTGTTTCATCATCGGAGTCAGTCCTTTTTCATCTTTAGCCATTGATAGTATATCCTTTCTTATGTGTCAATTATTACGGCGCGAAAATAGCCAAAGTGTCTATAGCAACCAAACATCTCATGTTCTTTGTTCGTTCCGAATAGCTCGTAAAAAACTACATACGGACACCTTGTTTTTATCCCGAAACCTATAAAAACGGTCGACCTGCACGCGTCGTCATGACGGATGCAGGTCTTAATGATTATATAAACGATATTTTATTTGTTTCCTATGGGTATCGGACAGCAAATCACCCCTCGGGGTCTGTCCCTACATGCGGGCGTCCCGCCCGAGTGGGAGTGTCTATCCGACGCTTGCCCGACAAGGAGGGGATAATCTCTCTTAAACCGAACCCTTATACTTGGTCTTCGCCCGGGTCTTCCTCTCGTCCGGGTTTCGGGGTGTCGCCACCGGGCTTCTTGGGGTCTTCGGGCTTTTTGCCCTCGCCAGGTTTCTTACCATCATCCGGTTTTTTACCATCATCGCCGGGCTTTTTCGGGTCGGAGGGTTTCTTGGGATTATCATCCCCGTTATCCTTCCTCTTTTTGGCCGCTGACTTCTGCGCCTGACTTTGAGCGTGAGTGTAACGGAAATCAGCCGAAACATGGTTCAGTGACGTTACCAGGTCGGCAATCAGCTTCCGGTCGGCATCAACAGGCGAAATCAAATAACTGGCCTGAATGCACTGACAAATGGCTTCGAATATTCGCTCGCTGTTCTGACGAGCTACCCGAGAATCGGGCAATTTCAGTGCATCGCCAGCACTACGGCGCGATACAACCATTTGCTCGTATTCCTCGTTAACGATATGAAGATGTTGCATTACATCGTTTAGTCCTAAGACGGCAAGCTCGGACGTGAGACGGGTAGCATCTTTCTCCAAACCGCGAATCAGTCCCGTTTCATTCTCGTTAATCTCCTTTCTTATTCCGAAATAAGGTTTAAGTTCAACTGCCAGTTTTGCGGCCGCTTTTCTAACCACTTCTACATGCGAATAGAGCTGGGCGCGAATTATTCCGAAGAGATTAATGAGGGCCTCGTCGCGCTCGCGGTCTTTTGCGAGCATTTCGTTTGTTGTAACCGACGCCTGGGCCTGTTTGTTAATTTCAACCTCTACTTCTATGGCGTCTTTCCACTCCTTGAGCATGTCGGGCGTTACATTTATTTTCGCGAGGTCGGTCTTCGCGATAAGGTCGTACTGTGTTTGATGAAACTTCGCATGCATAACGTTATGGAAACGTGCTCCGCGGTTGCTTTCCAATTTGATTGGACTTGTTGTTGTTGCCATTTTCTTTGAGTTGTTTTTGATTAATGAAATATGATAGGATAAATTATCTGCAAATCAGTTGTCGCCATGCCTACTGCGATGTCAGAATGAGCATCACACTCGATTCCCCAGCTTTCTACGACGTCAGAATGAGCATCACTCTCGGTTCCCCAGCTTTCTACGGCGTCGGAATGACCATCACTCTCGGTTCTCCCGATTTCTACGACGTCAGAATGAGCATCACTCTCGGTTCTCCCGATTTCTACGGCGTCAGAATGAGCCTCACACTCGGTTCTCCCGATTTCTACAGCGTCAGAATGAGCCTCACACTCGGTTCTCCCGATTTCTACGGCGTCGGAATGAGCCTCACACTCGATTCCCCAGCTTTCTACGGCGTCAGAATGACCATCACACTCGGTAAAGCTCCTATCGATGCCGTAGGAATGAGTTTCACCGTTGGTTGCCCTACTTTCTACAGCGTAGAAGTGGGCACCACTGTAGATACCCTTACTTTCTACGTCGTAGATTATATAAAGACCCTTGGTTTGCATGGTTTCTATACTAGAATATCAAGGATTACTTTGTTCTGCTACCGGATGTACAGCTCGCCCGTATGCTCGTATTTCTCGGTTCTTTGGTTCTAAATAGGACGGACCATATACCATATTGTAAGCGTGATGCAAACTACTCGGAATCGCCGTCCAACAATTACAACTAAGCATCACATTATGCAACCCCCCATTAGTGTTACTACGAAATCCTGTAGGAGGTATATAAATTGTAGCATTAGGATTTGTGATTTTATTATTCAAGACCCAGCCTCCATTCCAACCAATAGTATTTATTGGGCCACGATCTTCTCCTGTAGTAGTAAAAGCTGTAAAAGCGTTAGAAGCTGGTACATTAAAACCTGCTGGAGAGGGATCATAAATGGTTTTGATAACTGGGTTATCATTTAAACTGATAGTTATATTTCTCATCGACCAAAGATTAATATATGAATAACCTAATGGTGGTGTGTTGTACCAAGACGGAGAATAAGTGTAGAAATTTTCTGGATGTTGAATCCCATTCTGTATAGACATATTACCCCCGGCATTCTCATTAAACGAGCCTTCTGATACGGAAGTAACACCTGGGAGTGCATCCTTACGTCCCCATTGATAAAGCGTAGAATTACCATTCTTTACTATTGTAGCTGGATTTTGTGTAATAGTAAATTCAGCTTTTTGAACAGTACCTGAATTTCTTGTAAGTTGCTCTATTTGAACCTTTACTTTACGTGGTTGTTTATAGTTGGTTTCTTTCCAAGAGGTGTATCGCCAACCTATAGTTTCAGAAGCAAAGTAGTATTTGACACCTTGAAAGTTGGTTACTTCTATCTTATCCAATACATTATCAGGAGCAAACCAAAGATGCCATGACCATACAATAGTACTACCTCTCATGGCCGCAACTACAACATTTCCACCTCTTATATTCTCTGCCTTTACTTCAAATTGTAAATAACCGTCACCCAACACATCGTGTTCTATAGCCAGATTGCTCACTAAGTTTGATTCGTCTGCCCAGACCACCTTAGCGTTATCTATTCCATTATTTGCACCACCGTTGGTTTTCTCTATCCAAGGGTCAGTTATGTTTTGCTCCATATGGTCTTTGAAATTCTGTAAGATAAATGTGCCAGTATTAGTGGTCTTATAGGAACTTTCGTTCTTATTCCCATCCTTTATAGCATTGCCATATACCAGAGGGAGTTTGTAGTATCCCGGATGAGATATGACATAACAGTTAGCTGTGTTGCGAGAAGTGGGATTACCTTTTATATCGTGTGTAGAGAGGTCGTAATACTCACCAATACTGCCTTTAGGGTTAATCTTTAATTTAGCATTACGTTCATCCAATAAGTCTACTATGCTTGTTTTTATACTTGCTGTACCCGTTTCGGCTATTGTTCCACCATCGCCATTTTCTTTGCTTAATGCTGTGAGCCATGTAGGCTTTGTATCGCTTTCCGGTCCCCAGGTTAATCCACCGTCTGTGCTTTCTTGATATTTCACAACTCGCCATTTAACGGGTTGAAATGTTGTTCCAACTTTACGATAGCTTATGATGCCATAGGCACCGGTTTGAGAAATGTTGTATCCAACGGCAGAGGGAGATGTGGCTTGAATTATATACTCCCAATTACTGTTTTTCTCGGTCATCATATATGTCTTCGTAGTGCCAGGCTTCCATTTTCCACCTTCGATTTTAGCGGTGATACTAGTGCCGTCGTTGAAGGTGATAACGATTTTTGCGCCGCTGGGAAGGGTTTGAGGAACCATAAGGAATGTGTTACCATCTTTAAGAATCACGTTGTTAAGTGTACCGTTGGTGAGAACGTTGATGTTGTCGAGCTTAAAGTTTGCCGTAGTGCTACCGGTTGTCCAGGTGTGAGTGGCGGGATTGTAGTTGCCTTTGTTATGAATGTTTTGGAACTCTACGCTCTTAATTGTTTTGCCCCACGAAAGATTGGAACCTACGCCGAAACGGATGGCGGTAAGGGCGTGGCGGAACTTTAGAGGCACTACATGGGCGGCTCCGCCGGAGGATGGGGTGTAGGAAATTTCATTAGTAACGGCCGACATAAGGTCGGTTTGGTTGGCAATATCCGTGGAGGCTATGAAGTCGACTGTGGGCAATGCGTTTGCTGATGCCTGGACTAACTTTTGGTTCGGGTTCGAGCCGTCCATATAAGGGTAAATAGCGTAGAATTTAAGACTGGAGGCGTCGGTAGACCAGATCTTGGGGTTTACCATTACGCCGGTATTGCTAACGCGTTCATTGTAGAAATAGTCGGCTTGGTTGCTGCCGTTTTTACTTGCCGAAACGCCGAAGTCGGCATCAATGGTGCTTTTCAGGAATGCGCGGGTTTCAGGCGTGCGTTTAACCGGGTTAACGCCGTCGATGGTTGTTTCCTGAAGGCAGGCATCGGCAGCAATGGACTCGTTAAACGGAATACTGCCGATGGGTTCGGCGGCGGCAAGACTGCGCGATTGAGGATTATCTTCGGGCGCATCCTGAACGTCGGACACTTCGAAGCTCATGCCGCCTTTGTTGCCATGGTTGTTGTCTGTTATGTTTTCATCTGCACACGAGCCTATGAATAGTACGGCCGTGCAAAGCAGGGCGAGAGAAAGTTTGTTCTTAATCATGTTGCTACTTCTTTTTGGGTTATTCAAATTCAATTTCTTCATTCTCATCTTCGTTGTCTTCAATCTCGGGTGTTCCCGGCTTGGGTTTGATTTCGCTCGGAACAAGCAGATGGAATTCGTGTTGCAATGAGATTGTCTCGATGAAAGGCGGGACATACGCGCCTTTTTGGAATTCTTTTTCTTCATACTGATAATGATTTTATTTCGTGATTACACATTTGTAGCAAGGGGTGATAATCGAAAAGAATGATATAATATCCATAAACCAACTTGCGCCAATTCGGCCTATCGGCCGCATGTAGGGACAGACCCCGTGTCTGTCCGCACCCGTCCGATAAGGACGGGATAAATATCCATCGCTCGGACCTTTCGACCAATATATTGCTTCGGTTCGCAGAACCGAAGTGAGGCGGACAGACACGGGGTCTGTCCCTACATGCGGCCT
>NZ_JH594523.1:360003-369858 GCF_000243035.1 Prevotella micans F0438 | reverse complement strand
GTGTGTGTGTGTGTGTGTGTGTGTGTGTGTGTGTGTGTGTGTGTGTGTGTGTGTGTGTGTGTGTGTGTGTGTGTGTGTGTGTGTGTGTTAGCACTTTTTCCGAGCCCACCAAATTATCAGACGAAAAAATCACAGAGAAATCGAAATTTCTCTGCGTCATCGGGGCGATGGAATATGTTGCTATGTAACTCACGGCGGCAAAGATATAGGAATCAATTTGTTTGAGCAAATATCTTGTAAAAAGAAAAGTAGCAACATTATTCGCCTCCACGTACACATTTGTCGCAATTTACAGGTACAATAGGGCTGCTAAAGCATCGGTAGACCGTAAAACTGTTTATGATGGAGAGCAAAATTTGTTTTGCAATCATCTTCAATTATCTTTGCACACATGAATGGATTCCACGTAATGCACGAAATAACTCTACTTGAGGAACAAGATGCCTTGTACATTGCCGAAAGACATAAAAAAGAGTTCGACTACCCGATTCACAATCACGAAGAATATGAGCTCAATTTCGTTGAACACGCACCCGGTGTACGTAGGATTGTTGGTGACTGTACGGAGATTATAGGCGAATACGATTTGGCACTCATCGCCAGCGAAAACCTGGAACACGTCTGGGAACAGTATCAGTGTACAAGCAACGACATAAGAGAAATAACAGTGCACTTCAAGTTTGGACTCGATGATGGATTCTTCGAAAAAAGACCATTCCTACCAATACGTAATATGCTCAAAGAGGCGCAGAAAGGATTAGCTTTCTCAACCAGTGCGATAATGAAGGTTTATCACGACATTGATATGCTTTCACAGGTGAACGGAAAGTTTGAGGCGCTGTTGAGATTCCTTCGTATTCTAGATACGCTGGCACGTTCGGGTGGAGCAAGAACACTGGCCTCATCATCGTATGCAAAGGTGCAGATTGAGGACGATTCGAAACGGGTACTGAAGGTGAAGAATTATATTAATGAGAATTATATGTATGAATTGAAGCTCGAAACATTGGCCGATTTGGCTAATATGAGTCAAAGTTCGTTCAGCCGGTTCTTCCGTATGCATACTGGTAGGACTCTAAGTGATTATATAATTGATGTGCGTATGGGATTCGCATCAAGATTACTACTCAATACAGAAGAGAGCGTTGCAAATATCAGTTTCAAGTGCGGATATAATAACCTTAGTAATTTCAATCGCATTTTTAAACGTAAGAAAGGCTGCTCGCCTAGTGAGTTCCGTGAACAGTACAGAAAAATCAAGATAATCGTCTAGAGGTTACACCTAGGCGTGAAATAATCAATAAGATGGAAATATTAAGATTCTGTGCGCTGCTGAAGCAAACGCTTTGGGGCGGAGACAAAATTATCCCTTTTAAACATCTGCAATCCACCGAAACACAGGTGGGCGAAAGTTGGGAAGTGTCGGGAGTAAAGAATAACGAGAGCGTGGTGCTCGAAGGCAAATTTGCCGGTTGGAAACTGAACGATGTGCTCAAAGAAATGGGAGCGAAGTTAGTTGGCAAGGAGAATTACGCACGCTTCGGAAACGAATTTCCGTTGCTAGTTAAGTTTATTGATGCTCGCGAACAGTTGTCAATTCAGGTTCATCCAGATGATAAGAAAGCTGCAGCTCGAGGATTGGGAAGAGGAAAAACCGAGATGTGGTATATAATGAAAAGCTCAGCCAATGCAACTCTTCGTAGCGGATTGAAAAAAAGCATAACACCCGAGGAATACAAGGCTATGGTGGAAAACGACACGATAACCGAGGCTCTAGTCGAATACAACGTCAAAGAGGGCGATGTATTCTTCTTACCTGCTGGAAGAATTCACTCAATCGGAGCCGGATGCTTCCTTGCTGAGATCCAAGAAACGAGTGACGTTACTTATAGGATATACGACTTTAAACGCAAAGATAAAAATGGAAACTATCGGCAACTTCACACTTGCGAGGCAGCCGAGTGTATAGATTACAGAGTGGCAGCCGACTACAGGACACACTATACTCCGGCAAAAAACGAAGCCGTTGAACTGGTGGGCTGCGAACACTTCACAACCAGTCTTTATGATCTCACAGAGCCTATGACACTGGACTATTCAGAGCTCGATTCATTCGTGATTCTGATTGCACTTGAAGGGCATGGAACAGTGATTGACGAGCAGGATAGAGAATATAAGTTACAAGCTGGTGAAACCCTACTCGTGTCAGCCGACTCGACAACTATTGAGGTATCGGGTAACGTAAAATTCCTTGAAACCTACGTGTAAAAAATCCCCATGAAGCAACGAAAAATATCTCCATGGACCTGGGTTCCGTCACTCTATTTCGCCGAAGGACTGCCATATGTTGCGGTTACGTTTTTGTCGATAGAGATTTACATGCAGATGGGGCTGTCAGATGCCGAAGTAACCTTTTATACCTCGTGGCTATATCTTCCGTGGGTGATAAAACCCGCTTGGAGTCCGTTTCTCGACCTTATTAAAACTAAACGCTGGTGGGTTGTTTCAATGCAGATGTTGCTTGGTGCAGCTTTTGCCAGCGTGGCTTTTACGGTAGACACGGTGTGGTGGCTGCAAGGCACTATATGCTTCTTTTGGTTGCTGGCATTCAGTAGCGCAACCCACGATGTAACCGCCGACGGATTTTATATGCTCGGACTCAACCAGCATCAGCAAACGTTTTTCGTTGGTATACGCTCTACATTTTATAGAGTATCTATTGTTGTGGGAAAAGGCGGACTTGTCGCTCTCGCAGGAATAATGCAGAAACAAGTGGGTATACAGCTTAGTTGGTCGCTAATTTTTTATACACTTATGGCACTGTTTATTGGGTTGTCGCTCTATCACCGCTTCATTCTTCCGAAGCCAACGGAAGATTCCGAACATACACATTTGTCAGCAGCCGGTTTGTTCCGGGATTTTGCTGAAACATTCATCTCGTTTTTTCGTAAAAAACAAGTATGGGTGGCCATAGCATTCATCCTTTTGTTCAGATTACCCGAAGCGCTCATCACGCCTGTGTCACAACTCTTTCTTCAAGCCCCGGCAGGAAAAGGCGGACTGGCTTTATCGCTCAAGGAATATGGATTAGTTAATGGAACAGTTGGTGTCATAGGCCTTCTGATCGGTGGAGTCCTTGGTGGTATGGTTGCCAGCCGCGGAGGACTGAAACGATGGCTCTGGCCCATGACAACCGCCATAACATTACCTAACATTGCCTACGTCTACCTGGCTTACGAACTACCCAAAAGCATCATTGCTATTTGCACGGCAGTGTTCATTGAGAACCTCGGTTATGGATTTGGATTCAGCGCATACATGCTATTTATGATATATTTCAGCAAAGGCAAACACAAAACAAGCCACTATGCCCTTTGTACCGGCTTCATGGCCCTATCGATGATGCTTCCTGGTTTTTTCGCTGGCGCGTTGGCACAATGGGCAGGCTATGAAATATTCTTCATCATTGTGATGCTCTCCTGTCTGTTTCCATTCATCGTTGCATCGTTGCTTAAAATTGACCCTGAATTCGGAAAGAAATGTGCCGGATAGCCCTGAAACAAACGGTTTCATTTTGTTTTTTTGGCATGAAAAAATTGCATGCTGATTGTGAATCATTACCTTTGCAAACGAATCTCTAAAGCTTTCATAATGGCTGGTACAAAACAAATTAGAACAGCGCTTATATCTGTTTTCCATAAGGATGGTCTCGACGATTTGCTCAAAAAACTCAACGAAGAAGAAGTTAAGTTTCTTAGCACCGGAGGTACCCAACATTTCATAGAATCACTTGGCTACGACTGCCTAAAAGTAGAGGATATAACATCCTATCCATCTATTCTGGGCGGAAGGGTCAAAACGCTTCACCCGAAAATATTCGGCGGAATCCTTGCACGTCGTAATAATGAAGACGATCGCAAACAGATGGCGAAATATGAAATCCCTGACATAGACCTCGTAATTGTAGATCTATATCCTTTTGAGCAAACTGTTATAAACGGTGCCAACGACCAGGAAATAATAGAGAAAATAGATATCGGCGGCATATCTCTTATTCGTGCCGGAGCAAAGAATTTCGAAGATGTTGTGATTATTCCGAGCAAGGCCGAATACCCGGTGCTTCTTCAGTTGTTGAACACCAAAGGAGCACAAACCGAACTTGAAGACCGAAAGATGTTTGCCGAGCGGGCATTCGGAGTGAGCAGTAATTACGATGCTGCAATACATGAATGGTTTGCCAAGTAAAAACACATAGACTACAAAACAACAAACACAAACAAAATTATTGATGGAGGTGTTTAAAGTACCGCCATCACTTTTAATTAGAACACACAAACAATGGGACTTTTTTCTTTTATCCAAGAAATTGCAATGGACCTCGGAACGGCTAATACCATTATTATTAGCGACGACAATATAGTTGTCGACGAACCATCCGTGGTTGCTCTCGATCGCCGTACAGACAAGATGATTGCTGTAGGTGAAAGCGCAAAGATGATGTACGAGAAAGAGCATCCGAACATTAGAACCATCCGTCCATTGCGCGACGGAGTGATTGCCGACTTCACTGCTTGCGAACAAATGATTCGCGGATTGGTGAAGATGGTTCACAGTGGGAACAGATTTTTCTCACCATCACTACGCATGGTAATTGGCGTGCCTTCGGGCTCAACCGAAGTTGAACTGAGAGCCGTTCGCGATTCGGCTGAACATGCCGACGGACGTGATGTTTTTTTGATTTTCGAGCCTATGGCTGCTGCTCTCGGAATGGGGTTGGATGTCGAGGCACCGGAAGGCAATATGATTGTCGACATCGGCGGCGGAAGTACCGAGATTGCAGTGATTTCGCTGGGCGGAATAGTATGTAACAACTCCATTCGTGTAGCCGGCGATGATTTAACAGCCGATATCCAAGAGTATATGAGTCGCCAGCACAATGTTAGAATAAGCGAGCGAATGGCTGAGCGAATCAAATTACACGTAGGTTCTGCGCTGACGGATCTGGGTAGCGATGCCCCCGAAGACTATGTTGTTCACGGTCCGAACAGAATCACTGCTCTGCCGATGGAAGTGCCTGTTTGCTATCAGGAAGTAGCCCACAGCTTAGACAAAACTGTGGCCAAGATTGAAAATGCCGTATTGTCCGCACTCGAGAATACACCTCCCGAGTTATATGCTGACATTGTGAAAAATGGAATCTACCTCAGTGGAGGCGGAGCTCTGCTACGCGGTATAGACAGACGTTTAACCGAAAAAATCAACATTAAATTCCACATTGCTGAAGACCCCTTGCACAGTGTTGCCAAGGGCGCTGGAATTGCATTGAAGAATGTAGAAAGATTTTCGTTCCTGATGCGTTAGTTAGGAACTCACGTGAAAAGATTGCCGTCTGCCGACAACCACTCTCCCACGGAAGAGCGTTTCGGATGGGCGGCGATTGATTTTTATAGCGAACCATGCACAATCTCACCGAATTTTTAGCTCGTTACAAACACTGGTTTCTTTTCGTCTTTTTAGAAGTAACCAGTGTAGTCTTATTATTCCGTTTCAACGACTATCAAGGAAGCGTATGGTTCACATCGGCTAACTTCGTCACTGGAAAGGTATATGAATTGAGTTCTAACCTCACATCGTTCTTCACTATGAGTAAGAATAACGAACAGCTTACCCAGCGTAATATCATCCTTGAACAAGAGGTGAAAGAACTCTCCACGAAACTATATGAAAAGACTCGCGACCCGCAGTTTCTCTCCCGCGGACAATACCGCACACTCGCAAAGTTTCGACTCATTCCCGCAAAAGTAGTAGCCAACTCTATAAACCGCGAAGACAACCTGATCACGATAAACAAAGGTTCATGGGATGGTGTTCGCAAAGACATGGGTGTTGTTTGCGGAAACGGAATCGTAGGAACAGTCTATTTCGTAGGCATACATTATTCTGTTGTTATCCCTGTGCTTAATTCCAAATCGAACATAAGCTGCTCTATCTCCGGTCGCAACTATTTCGGATATTTAAGATGGGCAGGTGGACGAAGCGATATTGCTTATCTTGACGACGTACCCCGACACGCCCGATTCAAAATAGGCGACCGAGTTATCACAAGCGGATACTCATCTATTTTCCCTGTTGGCGTTCTAGTTGGGAAAGTGAAGCATGTCTATAATTCAAAAGACGGGCTATCATTCCGAATCGCAATACAACTCTCAACCGACTTCGGAACACTACGCGACGTATGCCTTATCGACGACTCATCCATTCTCGAACAGCGACATGTCATTGAAGCTGCACGCGACTCAATGAAAAATCTAACCCAAGACCCAACATCAGAAGAATAAAGAATTCCCAACGAATGAACACCGATTTCTTGAAACGATTTCTATGGGCATCAATCCTCATAATCCTACAAGTGTTTTTGCTGAATCACATCCACATGTTCGGTATTGCCACCCCATTGCTTTACGTCTACTTTATTCTACTTTTCCCACGTAATTATCCACAATGGTCTGCCATGCTATGGGCATTCGCCATTGGTCTCACACTTGATGCCTTCAACAATACTCCAGGTGTCACCGCGGCATCGCTAACCCTAATCGCGGCCCTGCAACCATTTGCTATAAGACCATTCCTATCGCGCGAAAGCAGCGAAACTCTCATACCGGGAATGAGAACTCTGGGAGTGTTCAATTTCATAGTCTACATTTTCGTATTAACCACCATCCACATTTTTACTTTCTTCTCTCTAGAAATGTTCAGCTTCTTCAACCTCATCGAATGGGCTGAGTGTGCCGGCGCAAGTACCGCGCTTACAATATTACTTATCCTGGTAATCGAACAAATGCGAAGCAGGATATGAAGAAAGTATATATGGAAAGACGGCGAATGGTGCTCAGTTCAGTAGCTGTAGCGATAATATTCATATATCTCGCCCGACTTTTCGCACTCCAAATAGCCAGCGACGACTACAGAAAGAGTGCCGATTCGAACGCCTTTCTCAAGAAGATTGAATTTCCATCACGCGGAATCATAACCGATAGGCACGGCAAGCTCCTCGTCTACAACCAACCTGCTTACGACATTATGGTTGTCATGAACGAAGAGAAAGGCAGAATTGACACTCTCGAACTATGCCAAACGCTAGGCATAACAAAGGAATTCTTCATTAAGAGGATGAACGACATCAAAGACCCGCGTAAAAACCCAGGTTATTCGCGATTCATACAACAGCTCTTCATAAATCAACTCAGCGACAAAGAATTCAGCGCATTCCAGGAAAAACTCTACAGATTCCCCGGATTCTACATACGCCGCCGAAGCATACGCCAATACAAACAAAACATAGCGGCACACATCCTTGGCGACGTCGCCGAAGCTAGCGAACACGATATACAGCAAGACGATTACTATCAGCCGGGAGACTATATCGGTAAGATGGGAGTAGAACGCGAATACGAGAAACCGCTACGCGGACAAAAAGGAGTGCAGATTCTCCTACGCGACGCACACGGAAGAATTAAAGGAAGATACAAAAACGGGAAATACGACCAACCTCCACTCCCAGGGCGTGACATCCAACTCGGAATCGACGCCAATCTCCAAGCACTCGGAGAACGACTCATGGAAGGAAAGCTCGGAGCCATCGTAGCCATCGAACCTAAGACAGGGCAAATACTAGCAATGGTTTCATCGCCCACATTCGACCCTCGAACCATGGTGGGCAAGCTGCGCGGAAAACATCAGAAGGAAATGTCGCTCGACCCAGCAAAACCACTCCTCAACCGAGCCATAATGGGACAATATCCACCCGGTTCGACCTTCAAAACCAGTCAGGCCGTTACGTTCTACACCGAAGGAATACTTAACGACTCCACACTCTATCCCTGTGCGCGAGGCTTCTCTTTCAAAGGCCTCCACGTGGGATGTCACCCCCACGGCGCACCAATCTCGCTCGTACCCGCAATCAGCACATCATGCAACGCCTACTTCTGCTGGGGACTCTACTACATGCTATCCAACCGACGCAAATACAAAACCCTCGACAAAGCCATGGACACTTGGCGCGATTATATGGTTTCGATGGGATTCGGATACAAACTCGGAGTCGACATCCCGGGCGAAAAACGTGGTATGATTCCAAACGCCCATTTCTACGATAATGCATTCGGACGATGGGGCCCTCTATCCGTCATATCCATATCCATCGGACAGGGCGAAGTGAACCTAACCCCACTGCAAATAGCCAACCTCGGAGCAACCATCGCCAACCGCGGACACTTCATCACGCCCCACATCGTACGACACGTCCAAGGCCAAAAGCTCGCACCCGAATACACCACTTGGCACCATACCAAAGGCTCTGCCCGAGCCTACGACGAAGTAATAGCCGGCATGATGGCATCCGTTCGCGGCGGAACCTGCTCCCACGCCGTACATCCAGGCTACACCCTTGCCGGCAAAACCGGAACAGCCCAAAACCGCGGTAAAGACCACTCTGTGTTTATGGGATTCGCCCCCGTAGAAAACCCCAAAATAGCCATAGCTGTATACGTAGAAAACGGCGGATTCGGAGCCGATTTCGGAGTGCCAATCGGCGCACTCATGATAGAACAATACGTTAACGGCAAACTAACCCCCGGCGACCAAGCACGAGCCAACCAGATGCAAAGCAGACACATCAGCTACGCCTTCAAACGCAGTATGAGCCACAGCGACTCGCTGCGACTCGACTCACTGCGCCGTATAGCACAAATCAGAGACTCGCTCCGTGAAGTCCAGGAAAAACAGCGTCTCGAAGAAGCCGAACGCCTCAAAGAAATTAAAGCCAAAAAAGACGCACAGGAAAAAGAAAAAAAGTCACAACCACAAAACGACCCAGCCCTCCAGCCCGAAGAAGAACCACAAGTTCGCTCCGAACGTCGCCCACGCCAACCCGACCGTGGCGATGGAGAAAAACACCGCGACAAAGACTAATCACATCCACTAACTTCCATATAATATAAACGTGAATTCGGTTTAAGAATCCGCTTAAGCTCTGTTTATATGTACAATGGGTGAACAGACACGGATACCAACTCGCCCTACCGGCCGCATGTAGGGACAGACCCCGTGTCTGTCCGATTCCCATACCAATTCGGTTTACCTACCGCATAACATGCCCTATCCTTAACAGGCAGGCGAGCGGACAGACACGGGGTCTGTCCCTACAGGCGGGCTAACTCCCGAGTTGGCATCAGTGTCTAACATTCATCCTACCCCACTAGGATTAAGCGGATTCTTAAACCGAACTCACATAATAGAACCGAGACCTAGGACAACCTGTCCACATTCGGTTGAAATCCTGCCACAGTCTTTATCGCACTATCGTATATATATTTTGGTGTGCAAATAAATTATTCATTCCGAAATACTACTACGATGATGTAAAAACAAAATCGATATATCAAAATATTAATACGTTGATGTAACAATAAATATATTGCAGCATCATAGTGCTATTTTGGTGTAAAAATAATTTTGATACATCATCATAGTGCTATTTTGCTGCATTTATAAATACAATGCAGCATCGTAGCAATATTTTGGTGTATAAATAATCTTGAGACATCATCGTAGTGCTATTTTGCTGCATTTATAAATGCAATGCAGCATCGTAGCAATATTTTGGTGTATAAATAATCTTGAGACATCATCGTAGTGCTATTTTGCTGCATTTATAAATGCAATGCAGCATCGTAGCAATATTTTGGTGTATAAATAATCTTGAGACATCATCGTAGTGCTATTTTGCTGCATTTATAAATGCAATGCAGCATCGTAGCAATATTTGATGCATAATAAATATATTGCAGCATCGTA
>NZ_JH594523.1:354799-359856 GCF_000243035.1 Prevotella micans F0438 | reverse complement strand
TCTTGAGACATCATCGTAGTGCTATTTTGCTGCATTTATAAATGCAATGCAGCATCGTAGCAATATTTTGGTGTATAAATAATCTTGAGACATCATCGTAGTGCTATTTTGCTGCATTTATAAATGCAATGCAGCATCGTAGCAATATTTTGGTGTATAAATAATCTTGAGACATCATCGTAGTGCTATTTTGCTGCATTTATAAATGCAATGCAGCATCGTAGCAATATTTTGATGCATTAATAAATATATTGCAGCATCGTAGCAATATTTTAATGCATTAATAATTGTTTCGCATCATCGTAGTTCTATGATGATGCGAAAATAGCAGCGGGAGGTTAAGCTAAGAGATGGATTGAGCTGCTGAGCAATGGAGACTCGGCTCCATGGACGAAAACAACCATGAAGCCGAGCTCCTGCACATTATATAGTCTGTTTTTTCTACTGTTTACATCTTCCTCGCTACGATTGTAATACCGGTAAGATGCCGTCTATATTTACGGAAACAACTACGCATACGTAGTACGGCCTGTCGGGCATTCCTATTGAACAACATACGAAGCTGTATGAGCAAAAACCTCCACAGGCCTTCGTCATCAATCATGCGTTTAGGTTCCAAGAGTAGCATACCATTTTCATAAACATACTCCACTTGCATTCCATGTCTACCGAGTAGCTCTTCCCACTCTCTGCGGGTTAGAGGGTGAACACTGGTGCGTATGCCCATTTGCAGTTCATGGCGTATTTCACGCTTCTTTTCATCACTGATTTCCGCCGGTTGGAGGGCTATTTCGTGTATGCCATACCGTCCTCCTGGCTTTAGAATCCTGGCTGCTTCGGCCACGATAGCATCTTTTTTCTCCATAGATTGCATCGTAAGCATGGCCTCGCCATACACTTTCGTCGCGTACGAATCAGGCAGTCCCGTATCTGCAGCATTACCTGTTACGACATTCAAGGCGGGATATGCCGGTTCTACATTTCGTCTGACAAGGGCTGCAGCCTCTTCATTCAGTTCCACGGCTGTGTACGAACGTGGTTTCTTCGCAACCGTCAGTCGTGCCGTATAGCCCAATCCCGGTGCAAATTCCACAACATCGTCGTCGGTACTTACATTGAGTTTCTCTAACATCTTACGAGTCATTTCCATGCCGCCGGGTCTTAGTATACGTTTGCCGAGCCTGGCCAACACCCAATGTCCTTGCATAGCATCCATTTTCTTCTCTGTCATTGCCATATCATTTTAAAAATTAGTTGCTCATAAAGATAGCCGGCTCTATAGGCCCCCAGGATAACAAATGTTACTTCCGCACTGTAAATCATAATCTTTGAGTAATACTTCTTGGAAAAGACAACAATTAATATCCATCAATACTTGCTTGTGGGTATTCTCATACCGGCTATTCCGCTCCCATGGAACCGGGGTATGGTTAGTTATGCCGAAACACGTATAATTATGAACATCTACTTACTTTTGCATGCAGAAGTTTATAATACACAGACTCATGATTATAAAGAAAAAAAGATGGCACTGCCTGCCAGGACAGAAACCCACTGAAATGGACATCAAAATAATGGAACTTGAAAAGCGGGGAAAGCTAGTGCCAACACGCAACCTGATTAAAACTCCTGAACAAATCGAAGGAATCAGACGAAGTGGCGTGGTTAACACCGGATGCCTCGACGCTGTGGCCGAGGCTATTCATGCGGGAATGAATACGCAGGAAATCGACAATATTTGTATGCAATATTGCAAAGAACACAACGCAACGCCAGCATGCCTCAACTATGAAGGCTTCCCCAAAAGCGTGTGCACAAGTATAAACGAAGTAGTGTGCCATGGAGTTCCGAAAGAAGAAGACGTACTGAAAGAAGGCGACATAATCAACGTCGATATGACCACGATTGTAGATGGATATTATGCTGACGCCAGCCGAATGTTCATCATCGGAAAAACATCGCCCGAAAAAGAACAACTCGTTAGAGTAACACGCGAATGCCTCGAAATCGGAGCCGAAGCAGCTAAACCCTACGGCTTCGTAGGCGACATAGGACATGCTATCGAAAAGCATGCAAAGAAATATGGCTACGGAGTGGTGCGCGACCTGTGCGGACATGGCGTAGGACTCGAATTCCACGAAGACCCGGAAGTAAGTCACTACGGACATCGAGGCACCGGAATGGTACTCGTCCCCGGAATGGTATTCACCATCGAACCAATGATAAACATGGGAACCTGGCGCGTATTCCTCAATGCCGACGACCCGTTCGGATGGGAAATCATCACAGGCGACGAACTCCCATCGGCCCAGTGGGAACACACATTCGTGATGACCGAACACGGACTGGATATTCTGACACACTGAAAATGAATAATCCAAATATCTATATTCTAGGCATCGAAAGCAGTTGCGACGACACCAGCGCAGCCGTTATGCGGAATAGAGTTATTCTTAGCAATGTCACAGCTTCACAGGAGATTCATAAAGCCTATGGCGGAGTAGTTCCCGAACTGGCATCGCGAGCTCATCAGGAAAATATCGTTCCGGTGGTCGACCAAGCAATAAAACGCGCCGGAATCGAAAAAGAACAGCTCTCGGCAGTAGCTTTCACACGCGGACCGGGTCTGATGGGCAGCCTGCTCGTCGGCGTTAGCTTCGCAAAAGGATTCGCCCGCTCACTGGGCATACCACTGATTGATGTAAACCATCTACAAGGACACGTGATGGCGCACTTCATAAAAGAAACCGACGACGACGAACATAATCCCCCCTTTCCGTTTATTTGCCTGCTGGTGTCGGGAGGAAACTCGCAAATCGTGAAAGTAAACGCCTATAACAATATGGAAGTACTCGGACAAACCATCGACGACGCTGCCGGCGAAGCAATCGATAAATGCTCCAAAGTTATGGGACTGGGATATCCCGGTGGACCGATAATCGACAAACTAGCTCGACAGGGCAATCCACTCGCCTTTAAATTCGCCGAACCAAACGTGCCAGGCTTCGATTATTCTTTCTCCGGCTTGAAAACATCTTTCCTCTATAACCTAAGAGAATGGACCGACGGCACCCCCGACTTCATCGAACTCCACAAAGAAGATTTAGCCGCCAGCCTAGAACACACCATCGTAAAAATCTTAATGAAAAAACTCCGTCGAGCAGTCGAGTCAACCGGAATAAAACACGTAGCCCTGGCCGGCGGAGTATCTGCTAACAACGGCCTGCGAAACTCTTTCCACGAACACGCCGAAAAATATGGATGGACAATCTATATTCCCAAATTCAGCTACACAACCGACAATGCAGCAATGATAGCCTGTGTCGGAACATATAAATACAACGACGGAAACTTTGCCGACATAAGCATTCCCGCCTTCAGCAAAGTAACCTTCGAATAAAAAACTATTCTATATGGAATTTGAAAGTAAAATAATATCTCGCCAGATAGGCGACATCCTCTACTCATCAGGATTGACAATCGGAACAGCCGAAAGCTGCACTGGCGGACGAATCAGCGAAGCATTAATAGCCATTCCAGGCGCCTCCGATTATTTCAAAGGCGGCATCGTTTCCTACACCGACGAAATCAAAGAAAAACTCCTCGGCGTATCACACCAACTGCTACAAGAGCAAACAGCCGTGTGCGAAGAAGTAGCAAAACAAATGGCTCTAGGCGCAATCAAAACACTCGGCGTAGACTACGCAATCTCATCGACAGGCATTGCCGGCCCAGGAGGCGGCTCAGCCGAACACCCCGTCGGAACAATGTGGCTCGCCTACGGCAGCAAAGACGATATCCGCACATTATTACTCACCGAAGACTTCGGAAGAGACATAAATCTGGCCATAGCAACCAACAAAGCAATACACCTCATGCTTGACTATTTAAACGAGCAACACTCTAAGGAATAGAGGTTTCTATCTCTCCAAAAAAACTTAATTCAAAGGATAAACATAATGCATGATTTCCGTATCAGGATTTTTTATGTAATTTTGCGTCCTGTTTGGAATAGACTTAAAATAACGAATAACAAAACGAACGATAGCAATGTCTAAGATTTGTCAAATCACAGGAAAGAAGGCACAGATAGGATGTAATGTGTCTCACTCGAAGCACCGCACCAAGCGTAGTTTTGATGTAAATCTGTTCAGCAAGAAATTCTTTTATGTTGAGGAAAGCTGCTGGATAGAATTGAAGATTAGTGCAGCCGGCCTTCGGTTGATTAATAAGGTTGGGCTCGATGCAGCCTTAAAGCATGCTGTTTCTAAAGGCTATGTCGATTGGAAAGACATTAAAGTGATAGGAGATTAAAATATCATGGCAAAGAAAGCAAAAGGAAATAGAGTTCAGGTCATTTTGGAATGCACCGAGATGAAGAACAGCGGCATGCCCGGCACAAGTCGTTATGTGACGACAAAGAATCGCAAGAACACGCCGGAGCGTTTGGAGCTGATGAAATACAATTCCATCTTGAAGAAGATGACTCTTCATAAGGAAATCAAGTAATCCGAACTTGTATTTAATTAATAGTTAAAACATAAAGGAACTATGGCAAAGAAAGCGGTTGCTACCCTCCACGAAGGTTCTACGGACGGGCGAGCATATACGAAAGTTATTAAGATGGTTAAGAGCCCGAAGACCGGCGCTTACATTTTTGACGAACAAATGGTGCCCAATGAGGCAGTGAAAGACTTCTTTAAGAATTAAGTTGTCTTCTAGATTTAATATAATAGAAAGAAGGTTGCCTACGAGTAGGCAACCTTCTTTTTCGTATATCTTGATAGGGAAAGATGTGAGAAGCTTATTGAGGATTCTGTATAGTTCTCTTCAACTTTTACTCAAAATAAAAAAGATTGTTCTCTTTTTTGCCTAATCGAAATGGACTAATTACTTTTGCCGCCATGAGTAATCGGTTCTCCTTTTATTATAGTAACACAGCAGCGCGAGAGAAAGTCACTTCTTCCGTGTTTTTTAACGTTATATTCTTGGCGGACTCCAGAAAAGTGCTAACACACACACACACACACACACACACACACACACACACACACACA
>NZ_JH594523.1:273726-354457 GCF_000243035.1 Prevotella micans F0438 | reverse complement strand
GTTCTCTTTTTTGCCTAATCGAAATGGACTAATTACTTTTGCCGCCATGAGTAATCGGTTCTCCTTTTATTATAGTAACACAGCAGCGCGAGAGAAAGTCACTTCTTCCGTGTTTTTTTAACGTTATATTCTTGGCGGACTCCAGAAAAGTAAGCTAACACACACACACACACACACACACACACACACACACACACACACACAGCCTATTAGCTAGCTTTTTTATACGCGCGCGCGTAGAGCGTTGCACACCCAGTATACACGGGGATTCCGAGAGGATTCTTCGTGCAGTTTTTCGTGCCATTGGGGGAACCGATATAAGGGAAAATAAGGACCAATTTTCCCGACAAAATCCGCACGATTTTCGGGAGGTGAAACGCCGTGTCTCCACAAATATAAATCCACACTCGGCCTATCGGCCGCATGTAGGGACAGACCCCGTGTCTGTCCACCTCACTTCGGTTCTACGAACCGAAGCAATATATTGGTCGAAAAGTCCAAGCGATTGCGTATTTATCCCAGCCTGGCGGCCGACGGGTGCGGACAGACACGGGGTCTGTCCCTACATGCGGCCGATAGGCCGAATTGGCGCAAGTTGGTTTATGGATATTATATCATTCTTTTCGATTATCACCCCTTGCCACAACTACAAATAATGTAATCACGAAATAATAAGTATCAGTATGAACAAAAAGCATTTTTACGAGCCTCCCAAGAGTGAGGCAATCGAACTCGAGAACGAACAATTCGTATGCGTATCAGTCCGCCCCAACGGCGGTAATCCCTCAAGCACCGACCCGTGGGATGAGAAGAACCACGAGGGCGGCACCGCATTCTTCGGCGACGAGAGTAACGTTGCACCGACGAAGGAAAGCATATGGGAAGACGAAGATTAAGTAAACTTAAGAAAGGAAACAGACACAATGAAGACAAAAATCATTCTAAGCGCTGCACTGTTGGCATTGATGACCGCCTGCAGCAGTAACGATAACGCAAAGACCGACAACGATAACAAGGGCAAGGTAGACATCGCCCAGGGCATCGAGTTCAAGGTAAACGTTAAGGATTTCAATGCCGAAAAAGAATATGCCGGCACCCGCGCCGCGCAGAAACCCGACATCATCAGTCGCAAGACCGTAGACTTGGGCAACAACCTGCTGGCCGAAGTAACCGTGCAGCGCGACACCACCAAAACCCAGCGCCCCGCTACTGCCACCCGTGCCTTAGACAACGACACCTACACGATGCTTGTGTTCAAAGGCTCCTTCCCCTCCTACACCCTCGAAGCCCAATGCACAGGCACGTTGAAAGACGGCAAGTTCACCCCCGGTACACGCGTATACCTCGATCCGGGCAAATACATCTTCGTGTTGCACAACAGCCGACTGACCAAAGTCACCACCTCGTATGGTACACCCGGCCTGAAGCTCACCCGCGAGAATGCCGACAAGGCACTGATCGGTCAGACCGAATATACCGTGACTGCCACCCCCGACCCGCAGTATGTAGATTTCGAGATGAGCCACGTAGGCTGCCGCATGCGCATCAAGCTCACCGGCTGGATGCCTATTCAAGCCTCCACCACTGCTAGCCTGCAAGCTTACAACACCAATTTGCTGCCTAAGGATTGCACCTTTGAACTGCCCTACGGTGGCGATAAGTTGAACGATGGCGAACTGAATCCTCTCAACGAACCCCTCACCTTCCCCGCCAGTGCCACAACCCCCGATGCCAACGGCACCTACACCACCCAGAGTAACGAGTACCTCTACTTCGTGCCCGGTACCGACATGGAAGGTTTCAAACTCACGTTTACCGGCGGGCAGATCTATAAGAAGAATATGGCTGGTGTCAGTGTTAACCTTATCAGTCTCGTCGATCCCGACATCCACTCAGCCCACGTCATGGACATCAACGAGTCGTATTTAGTAAACATCAACCTGAAGTACAACTTCCTCTACCTGATGAGCGACGGTACCACCGACTTCATCAACTCCACCCAATACACCGCCCTGCGCGCTAGCGATGGCAAAACGAAACGCTACGTCGATAAGCAAGGTAACCCGCTCGCTACCCCCAAAGTGCCCATCGCCGTAGTGGCGAGCCAAAGTAAAGGAATTGCCATAGCACTGAAAGATGCCAATGGGGGAAATACCTGTGAATGGGATAACAGAGTGGTATGGAATAAACAAGTGAACTATAAGATGTTCAACTCTGTACCCACGACAGATATGTTTAACGACATGGAAGGTTATAAATATTCCTGGGAAATCAGCGGAAGTTCCGACGGAATGGTCAATGCTTTAGATGTTATGGCCTATTGGCGTGCTGGAGAGTATTTGCCCGGCGTAAGTTTAACCGGAAGTCTCACGGGTAAGAAATGGCATTTGCCCAGTATTGGCGAATGGAAGTATGTTTATACCGCCTTATCATTAGGCGATGCTTCATTATTAACGGCCTATTTCATCAATCATCCATGGAATAAGCCTATGCCCGATTTGGCTTTCACACAAGTGGGTGGCACGGCATTGGCGAATGGAACTTATTGGTCTAGCACCGAATACAGCACTAGTCATGCTGGCGTAGTATCCTTTATTGACAGTCCGGTTAAGAATAGCCTTTGGTGGACAACATATGCAAAGAACACCCAAGCAAACGTTCGCCCATTTATAAAATATCAATAAAGAACAAAATGGAATTTAATAGTAAGGCAACCCCCAATATATTCCTCCCTCGGAAAGCGCTTTCCGAGAGCTCTTGAAATTGCATACGTGTGCGCATAAATTTCTTTACGTATGCGCGCAAAATTCCACACGTATAGAAATTTATCGGGATACGTAAGAAAATTTACGGGGATACGTAAAGAAATTTACGGGGATACGTAAAGAAATTTATGCGCATACGTATGCGTTTTCCAGAGAAAATGAGAATCGCCCTAAAACAAGGCGTTTCGACCATTTCCGAAACCTTAAAAAACAGTCCTCGGGCTGCGAAATAAAATACATCAATTTAAATTTTAAAATCATGAAGATTAGATTAATTGAGCGGGCTAATCCGCAAGACAGAACAAAGAAGAAGATCTACGCCAACCCAGTGAACGCCGGACACAAGACACTACACGAAATCGCGGCCGACATTTCCGGGCGCTCGTCGCTCACGCGTGGTGATGTGGAAAACGTGCTGTCAAACTTCGTAGACCGTCTACCGGGGTATCTGAGAGACGGTTTCAGTGTTCAACTCGGCGAATTCGCCACGATGCGCCTCGGCCTTAGCAGCAAGGGAGCGGTGGATGAAAAGTCGTTCGACACTGAAACAATCAAGCCGCACGTGATTCTCACTCCCAGCGTAGATTTCAAGGAACAACTGCGCAACATCTCCTACGAACGCGAAGTGAAGAAGAAGAAACCATAACTTCTCATTTCTCTGAACAATGCGACGGCGCAAGCAAACTAATTGCTCGCGCCGTTTTTTCATACCAACACATTAAGTTATCTTTGCCTGTGAGCTTTTCCAGCAAACATATAAACCAACTTAAACCGAAATTCATTAACAATCTAATTACAAAAATTATGAGAAAAAAGAACCTCTCCCCCACCCCACGTCCCCTCGCCCTCATACTCCTTTTGTGGAGCACGCTGTTTGCATCAAACTTGTCGGCCCAAGTAATTCAGCCCGAACAAGCAGAAGTACAGAAACCAGAATCTTCACAAGAGATTCCTAAAAGAAGCAAAAACAACTTTATGGGCTCCGTCTCCTACAACAGAATCGGAGTAGATTTAAATTCTTCGAGCACATTCCCCAATGGCGAATATGCCGTGCCGTTAATGGGCCCAACTGTCCAATTAGGAACAAATATTAAAAATGAAAAAGGCGAACCGATATGGTTTATTGTAGAATTGGGCATGGCAAAAAATCAAGACAACACTACCAAAACACATCTTAAATCAGTCACTATCCTGAATATAGGCTACGAATATCCCGTACTCTATATCCTAGACGGAAAACAAGTCCAGCTAACATTAGATTACGGATTATTTGCCTCGATGTGCAGTTTGAGAGGAACCGATTCAAACAGTCTAAGCAAATGGGGCCTAGCTGCAAGAAGTATCCTGGCCTTTCGACAAAAATCACAGAAAGGAGTCAGCTTCGGTGTGAAGTTATATAATTTACTGGGAAGATATTTCGGCAAGAATAAAGTCGATAGCCCATTACGTTTTTCGTATACCAACGAGTTCGGCATAGGCGCAATGATTTATTTCTAGCTCGTTTAGCTATATTACGCAATACACAAAAGCCTCGGAGAGAGAAGTTCCCTCCGAGGTCTTTTTTTAGTAATTATGCCGTTTCTCAATCGTCAGCGTATAAACAAAGTACCACAGCCCACCAGGCTGCGAAAAGAGCCTTATCGGGAAAAAAGATTTACTTTTGCCCGAAATTCACCGAAATCATACACATAACTATCACATGACAGAAAATAACGTGAGAGTACGCTTCGCACCTAGTCCAACCGGCCCTTTACACATAGGCGGCGTGCGCACCGCACTCTATAACTATCTCTTCGCCCGACAGAACGGAGGCAAATTCGTCTTCCGCATCGAAGATACCGACTCCAACCGATTCGTGCCGGGAGCTGAAGAATATATCGCCGAATCGTTTAAATGGCTCGGAATAAAATTCGACGAAGGCGTAGGCATAGGCGGAGAATACGGCCCATACAGACAAAGCGAACGCCGACATATATATAAGGAATACGTTGACCAGCTGCTTTCGGAAGGAAAAGCTTACATCGCCTTCGACACACCCCAGGAACTGGAAGCTAAACGCAATGAAATAGAAAACTTCCAATACGACGCACACACACGTATGCAAATGCGAAACTCGCTGACAATGTCGAAACAGGAAACCGATGCGCTTATTGAAGACGGACAGCAATATGTCGTTCGGTTCAAAATCGAACCAGGGCTAGACGTACATGTGAACGACATCATTCGCGGCGACGTATGCGTGAAGAGCAATATACTCGACGACAAGGTACTCTATAAAAGCGCCGACGAACTGCCAACCTATCATTTGGCTAATATCGTCGACGACCATCTAATGAAAATATCGCATGTGATTCGCGGTGAAGAATGGTTACCTAGCGCCCCTCTGCATGTGCTTCTCTATAAGGCTTTCGGATGGGAAGAATCCATGCCGCAGTTTGCCCACTTACCGCTGCTGCTGAAACCCGAAGGGAAAGGAAAATTGAGCAAACGTGACGGCGACCGACTCGGCTTCCCCGTGTTTCCGCTAGAATGGCACGACCCGAAAACCGAAGAAGTTAGTTCAGGCTATCGCGAAAGCGGATATTTCCCCGAAGCTGTTGTAAACTTCCTAGCTTTGTTGGGATGGAATCCAGGCACAGAGCAGGAACTATTTTCGCTCGAAGAGCTCGTCAAGGCATTCGATATTGCCAAATGCTCGAAAAGTGGCGCCAAGTTCGATTATCAAAAAGGAATGTGGTTCAACCACGAATATATTCTCCGCAAAACCGACGACGAAATAGCTCATCTTTTCGCTCCGATTGTTGCAAATAACGGCGTGGATGTTCCGATGGAACGGGTGAATACGGTTGTACATCTGATGAAAGACCGCGTTTCGTTCGTCAAAGAACTATGGGATTTGTGCTCGTTCTTCTTCATCGCCCCAACAAAATACGACGAGAAAACCGTGAAGAAACGCTGGAAAGAATATTCCGCCCAGCAAATGACCGAACTTTCACAGATACTGGCCGATATAACCGACTTTTCTGTCGAAGGGCAAGAACCTATCGTAATGAAATGGGTCGAGAGCAAGGAATATAAACTAGGCGATATCATGAACGCCTTCCGCCTCGCACTTGTCGGCGAGGGCAAAGGTCCGGGTATGTTCGACATATCAGCTTTTCTCGGAAAAGAAGAAACGCTTCGCCGACTACATAAGGCAATCGAAACACTTGGATAATTAAACCGCCGAAAGATGTATAACGCCATAATGTATGCCATGCAGCTGAGCATCGCTGTGTATAGCCTTTTCAACGAAAAGGTGAGAAGAATGCGCAAAGGCGAACGCGAAGCTTTCAGCGTTCTTCGCGAAAAAACGGACCCAGAAGCAAAATACATTTGGTTTCATGCCGCATCGTTGGGTGAATTCGAGCAGGGCCGGCCGCTCATTGAACAAATCAGAAAGGATTATCCGGAGTATAAAATTCTACTTACATTCTTCTCGCCATCCGGCTATGAAGTACGGAAAAACTATTCCGGCGCCGATATCATAACCTATCTACCGATAGATACTGTAAGCAATGCACGCCGATTCCTGCGCACTATAAGACCAGAGATGGCATTCTTTATCAAGTACGAATTCTGGTACAACTACCTCCACATTCTTCGTCATCGTGGCGTACCGGTCTATAGCGTGTCGAGCATCTTCCGCCCGGAACAGATATTCTTCAAATGGTATGGATGGGAATACGGGCACGTTCTGAAATGCTTTTCGC
The DNA here is from genome assembly GCF_000243035.1 of Prevotella micans F0438. NCBI lineage: Bacteria > Pseudomonadati > Bacteroidota > Bacteroidia > Bacteroidales > Prevotellaceae > Prevotella > Prevotella micans. The sequence continues at coordinate 347,940 of NZ_JH594523.1, read as the reverse complement.
GTTTCTTTGTACAAAACGAAGAGAGCAAGCAACTTCTCGGGAAGATTGGAATAACCGACGTACTAGTAGTGGGCGATACACGCTTCGACCGAGTTCTGCAAATAAAAGAGATTAGCCAAGCACTGCCCATTATCGAAAGTTTCGCTAATGGAGCGAAAGTGTTCGTCGTAGGATCGTCCTGGCTGCCCGACGAGGAAATAATCCTTCAATATTTCAACAACTGTAGCGACTGGAAAATAATCCTTGCACCTCATCTCATTGACGAGGGACATCTAAGTCAAATTACCAACTTGCTGGGCAACCGACGCACCGTTCGCTATACACAAACCAATGAGCAAGCAGCTCGGGAGGCTGAAGTATTGATAGTCGACTGCTTCGGACTCCTCTCGTCAATCTACAAATATGGGGACATAGCCTATGTCGGAGGCGGTTTCGGTGCAGGAATACACAATCTTCTCGAAGCCGCCGTATGGGGACTACCTGTGATTTTCGGACCAAACAACGCGCGTTTCGCCGAAGCTAAAGGACTCGTCGAAGCCGGTGGCGGATTCGAAATCTACAATTACGACAGCTTTGCACAGACCATAGATTCTCTTTTAGCCGACGAAAGTTTTCTGGCCCAAAGCTCCGAAGCCGCTAAGCGTTATGTAAGCCAGCAGTCGGGAGCAACAAGAAAGGTATTATCAAACATACAGCTATGAAGTATCAAATAACATGCGACAATTGTGGCACCCAGTTTATCGTTGATGCTGGCGAAGGACAAACTATAGAATGCAACTGTCCGCATTGCCACAGCATCATGGAAGTAACACTACCGCTCGTCAGCGGCAATACGCAAAGCGAAGAACGGCAATCGTTCAATCCCCCAAACGGGAACTCGACGCAAGGAATACCCGAACAGAAGCCCGACCGCACAGTGCTCTGGGGCATTATCATCGGTCTGCTCGTAGTAGTCGTTGGTGCCTTGGCTTATTTCGCTCTGCGCCCATCCGAAATTCCTTCTGAAGAACCGAAAACACCAGAAGTAACCGACACCATACCCTACGAAACACCAACTAAACAGGTAGTAACGCCGCAAATCGACACTGTCAAAACAGCTCCTGTAAAGAAAGAAATTGTGGAAGAAGAACAGAAAAAACAACAACACAACAGGCAAGAAAATGACTCCACAGACATTTACTCAGACGTGGACATAACAGAATAAGTTTAACACAAAATTATAACAAAGATGAAAAAGATTTTTTTAGCAATGATGGCTTTCGCTGCCATGACATTCAGTCTAACTTCGTGCGACAACAACAACGAGATTAAACTCCCTCTATTCAATGAGCAACTCGTGAAAGGAACATGGAAAATAACACGTATCGACACCGTCGAAATAAACGAATGGAATAAGGAAAAACTGCAAGGCAAATTGATTCCGACAAACAATTTCAAAGTAGATTTCAAAGATGGAGCGTATAAGTTCTACGACGATAACAAAACTCATCAAGAAGGCATTTACAAGTTTGCCGGCGACCGGGTTTATCGTTTCTATCTTTCGCACGGAACGTATACCGATACCTTGTACTACCTCTCGTCTACAAACAACACGCTACGATTGCAACGCAAATTCAGCGGCACTCTCTTGCGTGTGAATTATAACTTAGAGAAATAATTGTTACGTCGAAAAGCCCGAACTCCAATTCAGAGTTCGGACTTTTCATAAAGAATAAACAACCTATGGGAAAGATAATCTTAACTGGTGACCGCCCCACCGGAAAGCTGCACCTCGGACATTATGTGGGCTCGCTACGCCGCCGAGTGGAACTCCAGAACAACGGAAACTACGACAAGATGTTTGTCTTCATGGCCGACGTGCAAGCACTCACCGATAACGCCGAAAATCCCGAGAAAATCAGGCAGAACATCATCGAGGTTGCACTCGACTATCTATCAGTGGGCCTTGACCCCGAACAATGCACGCTCTATATTCAGAGCCGGATTCCCGAACTGGCCGAACTCACAACCTATCTGATGAATCTCGTAAGCGTAAGCCGCGTGCAACGTAATCCCACAGTGAAAACCGAAATAAAGATGCGAAACTTCGAAGCCAATATTCCACTTGGCTTCTTTGCATATCCGGTTTCGCAGGCAGCCGACATCGTAGCTTTCAAGGCAACCACTATTCCTGTAGGCGAAGACCAGGAACCGATGATTGAACTCACCCGCGAACTCGTCCGCCGATTCAATCAAACCTATTCTCCCGTACTTGTAGAACCTGAAATTATGCTACCAGAAAACGCCACAGCACGCCGTCTTCCAGGAACCGACGGGCGTGAAAAGATGAGCAAAAGTCTCGGCAACTGCATCTATCTTTCCGACGATGCCGATATAGTTTGGAACAAGGTTAAAGGAATGTATACAGACCCCAAGCACATAAACGTTACTGACCCTGGACACGTTGAGGGCAATGCCGTATTCACTTATCTCGACGCCTTTGCCACCGATGAAGACTTTTCCCAGTTCTGGCCCGAATTTACTTCACTCCACGAGCTCAAAGCTGCCTACGCAGCTGGAGGGATAGGCGATATGAAATGCAAGAAACTCCTCAATAGCGTACTCAACAAAATACTAGAACCTATCCGCGCCCGTCGCCATGAGTTCGAACAGGACATTCCTGAGATTTATAATATCTTGCGTAAAGGCTCTGTAACCGCCCGCGAAACCGCCACCCAAACAATGGACGAAATTCGTACAGCCATGCAAATAAACTATTTCGACGACGCCAAACTTATTCAAACCCAAGCCGAAATGTATCAGAAGAAATAATTCCATTCCTAACTGGATGTAATAAAGACGAAAACGAACCCGTGCAGCGCCCCGATGGCAAAATTGAACTTAGCGCCGCATCATTTACATTGAGTGAAATGAATTTCAACGACGACATACTGCTTTCGCGCACGGCAAGATCTGTAGCAAAGAAATCGATTAAACTTAGCGACGGTATAGATGCTCTCCTAACCATTGAACAGGAGGTATTTCCCGAAATCCAATCGCCTTCAACACGCGCCGAGATGCCAAACCAGCACTATACCATCTATGTGGTTAAGAACAGTCAGCGTATTCCTGGAGCAATAATGAAAGGTACCGTCAGTGGAAGCGGTGCAAGTAAGAAATTCCAACCGGACGCTAGCTCGGCGCAAAAACTCATTCTCGAACCGGGAACCTACACGTTTGTTTGTTACAACGACGCTGTCGCCGACGACGGAACAAACCTCACCGTAACAGTAGCGAACGCTCAGACAGCCTTAATCGGAATAACCCAAACCACTATCAGTGGCAATCAATATGCAGTGCATTTCACGATGAAGCATCAAGCCGCTCGAGTGCGATTCGAAGCAGATGCTTACTGGGAATTCTCAGGGGTCTCTGCGCAAGCAAGCATAACAGGTATGCCTAGCAGCATAACATACAATCTAGAAAACGGAACACAACAAAACGGCTCGCTACAGAACGTCACGACACCTACTTTTTCATTCCCAAACACCAACCCAAATACATTCCCATATAAAGGCGAGTCAACATCAGGCTTTATTTATGTGATGCCAGGAACCAATGGCAATAACATAAAACTAAAATTCAATAACGGTAGTATATATCGCAAAAATCTCTCATCGGCAGCGGCCCTAAATATGAAGAACTTTCCGACAACTGAGCTCAAAGCCAACGAATCCTACACGGTGAAACTTAGGCTCTACTACTCCTACTCTTATCTCTTCCACGACGGGACAACCTCCTCTCTTGCCGATGGTCTTGCTGCAGGTAAAAAACCTATCGGAGCCGTTATTCCCGGAAACAAGGCCATGGCTCTGAGAAGTGTAGGAAGTGCAAAATGGGCCAACAGTGAAGGACAATTCCATAATGCCGGACACAGTGAAAACTTCTCCGACCACAAAAGCATTCTATGGGGATATGAAATCACCTACGACGCTGCACAAAGCACCGACCATTCTACAATCAAGGCCAACCAATCAACCATATTTCCAGCCTTCTACATTGCCGCACATTATAATCCTGGAGTGACATTGACAGGTCCTAATCTTAGTAAATGGTTCCTTCCCGCCTTAGGAGAAGTACTCGATGCCTACGCAGGGATAGGTAAGTTTAATAAGAGCCAAGCGAATAACTGGGGAGATTTCAATTCAGGATGGGATGGTAAAATCTATCGAACTGTGTTCGTTCAGGCTGGTGGAACAGAAACCCTGGGCGAATGGATTTGGACATCTGGAGAATATAATAAAACGCATGCTATGAACACTGGATGCACTATGAGCTACATCCGCCTAAGTTCTTTCAATAAGAGTATACCTTCAAATTTTGTTCGTCCATTCATCAAATTCTAGTTATTTCATCCGAATTACTAGAGTTGTGGTATCTCCTAGCTATCGAACCTCAAGAGTCTATCTCATCTCTTGAGGTTCGATTTTTTCCGATATAGTCGCCCTTTAAAAAGGAGTTATTTCAAAAATTTATCAACAATTACGCTCCTTTTTAAAGGACGACTACATAATACCTCTAGAGAACTTTGATAATTGAGGGGAGTAATTGATTCATCTAGACAAATAGAGATTCGAATATGTTGATTCGAACCTCTACTCTGCCCTATCGATAAATCTCAACACATATGGCGTCTGAATCTCATATAAAAAATCTGCGAGCGGTGTAAAAATCTAACCAAACTCGCATAGATTATGTTCTTATTTATCTATTGGGATAAACGATTCAAGCTTCCTTCTTAAAGAGTAAGGCACTCGTTTTCCGTAACCCATGCGCAGTAAGACGGTGGGATACTCGTTTACGATACCGAGCGATTTTGCCATCTCGAATGATATTTCACGTTCCTCGTTGGGCTGATTCAGGTAGGCATTTGCTATTCCCATCTGCGTTGATACGAGAAGAATTCGCTCAAGTATGCGACCAAGATTAATCCATTGCTTGACGGTGTTTTCGGAAGTTGTTAGTAGAACCAGATGAGACGATGACACTATCTTCTTCCGGTCGGCCTTATTCTGCGAATATTCATTTATGGACCCTGAAATAACGGCCTTAGCAATAAACATCGGAACATTTGGCGCACCGAAAACAGCATAGCTCAGTCCGTCATACATTTGATCCTGATGTTTCTTGTTGTAGCGCATCCACAATCTTAATTCTTGTTTAAAATCGGGATTATTCATCTGTCGACTGTTCCCTTGATAAACATTTTCGGCAATGGTTTTAAACTCGCGGGTTCCATTTTTGAAGAAATGAACTCCGATGCCCGGTTGTGAAGAAATGTTGTTTAAGATGGTGATGTTTTCCGCAGGAATTATCCGCCCATTAAATACGCTTCGATTGGTTTGCCGCAGTTCTATTTGTGGAAATAAATCTTCGGGGGTTATGTTCTCCTGTTTCAAGAGTTTGATTTTCACAATTCCATCGGCCGTTACTGTCATGGCGGTTGCATATCCCTTGTGCGTGGCGGCTATACAGAGGTTTTCGGCTGCACAACCGAGACTAACAAAGAGTTCTCTGTTATCGGGGTCGACAACCGGGAGAGCTTTTGTCGTATCGGGATATATAGCTATTTCTGAATCGCCGATTTTGAATAGCCATGGTTGCGTGTTATGCCCGGAAGGGGCTTTGATTGCCTGTTCAATCATGAACAGATAATCAATTCTTTGTTCTGAAAGTTCACTCATAATTTCGATTCGTTTGTTTGGTGTGACAGGCTAAAAAATAGCCTTGCAACGCCACATGTTGCAAGGCTATTTTTGTCTCTATGATTTCCGATTGGAATTTTATTTAACAATCTTCTTACCGTTTACGATATAGACGCCTTTGGGCAGACCGCGAAGGCTGATTACTCCTTTGCCGATGAGGGCGCCAGAGACGGTGTAGATATCGAACCGAGCCTCGGAGTTGGCCGACTGAACATTGTCGATACCCGTAGCAGAACTCTTCACGATTAGCGTTCCTGGCGTGTAGTTGAAAGTGTAGTTCTGGGACTCAGCTCCGCTGATAGAGATGTAGTATGTGCCTTTCTTACTGTAGTTGGTCACGGTTTGTCCCATGGCATCAACTATACTGAACTGCGGTTGCACGGTTAGGACAACGGAAGTTTCGTTGTTCTTCAATCCGCTAACGGTATAAGTGAACTGGAGTGTTTCGTCTCCGTCAATAGTTTTGTCGTCGGCTTTCATTTCGGCAATCGCCTTTTCGACTGTGAGATAACCGTCGTGAAAATCAACCATGGGTTCGGTTATAGTTCCACGGCTTATGTGAATCACGTATTTTCCAACAGGTGATGTTGGCGTGGCTTCACACGAGAGTTCTGGTCTTCCGTTAACAAAGTCACCTTCCGTTTTCCATCCGAACGATGGGTTGTTTTCTCCGTATCGTCTCAGGGCATTACGCACTTTGAGCGAGGTTCCGAATTCTATGATGTTCTTATGTGCCACGGTGTAGAAATCTTTCCACTGTGCGGCTCTCTTAAATTTAGTCAAGCTTCCGGCGGGCACATAGAGTTTAATACTGCTCTTGTCCATTTCATTGAACACCTTACTGCCAAGTGCTACAGGATCTTTGAAATAACATCTAATTTGCTCGAGTGCATAGTTGCCGGCGAATGCTTCATTGCCGATGAATTTCAACGATGCAGGCAGGTTGACCCGTGTAAGCATGCTGGCACCCGACATACCGTAGTCGTTAATTTCGGTCACCGTAGCGGGTAGAGTAATTTCGCCTTCCCTGTAGGAATATGTTGCGAGCACGTTGGTTGTATCGGCATTGTAGATAACTTTGTCCATCACCACATATTCTTTGTCGGCTCCGGTCGGTATATAAAGTGAGTCTAGGCTCACTAATCGTCCGAAAGCTCCGTTACCGAAGCTCTTCATGGTCTTAGGCAGATAGAGCTTATTCAATCCTGACACATTATAGAATGCGCGTTCTGGGAGCACGTTGTCTACGGTGGTTAGACTCTTGTCTCCTTCAATAAGATAGGCGTCGCCTCCAGCAACAATGTTAGCATCTGAAAGGTCGAGCACTGAAAGTGAACTGTGAGTTGTTTTGTTTTTGTCGTCGTATCCGGCAATGAGGCGAATGAATTTGATGTCAGTCGAGTTTATGTTTCCATTGACTTTCAGCAACGAGATGCGTGTTACTAGAGAGTCGGGGATGAGCGTATTGAGCGTTCCCGGCGATGCTACAGTAACAGTGTCTTTAACCGTATCGACAGGCTTACCGCCAAAGCCGATAATCATGTCTTGATATGATGAGAATTTCAATCCAGAACTTTTGGGATTCAGCAGAGCGATGTCGTAGTATCCGTCTGCGCTACCGTTCCATCCCCAGTTTATCCACACCTTTCCGTCGGAGTTATATCCGCATAGCACAAAAGCGTGCCCGCCATTCGCCAAGTCAACTCCGGTGTAGAGGATGGCGCGATGTGCGCTCACTTCGGTGAACACCATATCCATCCAATCCTCTTCAGAAAAGTTCTTACGTTCAACCATTCTGGTTGTCGCAGGATATCCGAAATTACGTCTCAATCCTACAGCTGCATTACTTGTGTACGTTCCCGAACCATCGGTGGCATATTGCATGTCAGATGCCACGCCACAATCTAGCATTAGCTTAGCAACTGCTTTTCCTTGAACTGCATTATAACTTCCTTGTTTGTAATCGTTAAGCATGTTATCGTAATCGTAAATACTTTCATCGTAGTTCACAGCTACAGTTTTATATGAACCGTCGGCTTGCTTAACTCTAACTGAGTGCGTGCCATTTCCGCGTGATGGAAAACGATTGTAGTAGATGATTTGTGCCATAGCCGTAGCTACACATCCACTCACAGTCCGTCCGGTTTTGCCATATCCCTGCCATGAACCCGTACCCGATACAGTTCCTTCGGGACAAAGGTCGTTGTAGGGAGATTCCTGTCCCCAGTGCGATTTAATAAGCGGGGACATTTGAGCAGGAAACTTGTTGATGTCGGGCTTGATCGTTTTGTATGATTTGCCTGATGCCACAATACTTTCCACTGTGGCTTGGACAGCTTTAAGATACCATTTGAAGCTTTCGTTTTTAATTGCTTCATTGAAATCGGTCGTGGAGTACCCGATGATCTCAGGTGTCAAATCATCTTTGCTAACAATGACGAATCCACCATCTTCGTAACCCATAACAACAAACTCTTTGTTTACCTGTAGCATTTTCAGTTGCCCTCTTGTTATAGAGTTCATCCTGAGAGATGAACTTTCAAGGGCTTTAATAGCAGCTGCTTTAATGGCAGCCTTACTTCTTGGACCTGCCGTGATTGCTAGAATGAAGCTGAAAAGCATCACCAAGCAGGTTGATAGTCGTTTACTTGAATAATTCATATTAATATCTATGTTAGGTATATTAAATACTTAGTTTCGAAAATGGCTCATCCATTTCGTTAACGAACGCAAACAAAGGTAGGAAGAAACTCACTAGAAGCAAATTGTAACTTCTTTACATTTATATTCTTTAACCCAAATCGGTTAGTAGAACTTTAAAACTAAAAAGCAGTGTAAATAAAAGGTTGAATATTATCCTGGCTAATGTTGATTGCCAATTGGATGACGAGAGCAGTCAACATTAGTTTCATTATCCAATGACTGGAGATGAAAGAGTGGCGTAGCCAGTCATAGTCATGCTCGCGAATGGTGTGGAGCTGTAAGCCAAGGAGGAGCATGAGTAACCACAAAGGACGGGCATACAGGAAAGGTAAAGCATCGCCGAGGTTAAGGTTATGACCTATGTTATTGATTATAGCAAGTGCGGTGTCGAGATTGGGTGCACGGAAAAATATCCATGCAAAGGCAACGTAAGTAAAAGTTACAAGCAAACTCGCAATTCGTATAGGCAGAATGTCAGGAATACGAGAAAGGCCATGGCGGAGAAAGAATTTATGCGCAACCAGACCAACACCATGTAATACTCCCCAGAGAAAAAACATTCCGGAGGCACCGTGCCATAGACCAGCAATGAGCATCACGACGAAACTGTTGAGATAGGTTCGTATATTACCGCACCGGTTTCCACCCAACGGGATGTAGAGATAATCACGAAACCATTTGGATAGCGAGATGTGCCACCTATGCCAGAACTCGGTCAAATTTAAACTTTGGTAGGGGAAGCTGAAATTGATAGGTAGACTAATGCCCATAAGGGCGGAAGTACCAATAGCGAAGTCACTGTAGCCGGCGAAATCGAAATAAATCTGCATGGTATAGCCTAGTACTCCCATAAGATTTTCGAATCCGGAGTAGGCTGTAGGATCGGTGAATATCCAGTTGTTATATTGTACGAGATAGTCGGCCACAATAACCTTCTTAATTATTCCACAGATTATGAGCCAAAGGCCGGTATATGGTAAGTAGCTATCGGTAGGACGAGAATTGTTGATTTGTGGTAGGAGAACTTCTGCACGTGTTATTGGGCCAGCTATGATCAGAGGAAAGAAGGTTGCGTAGAAAAGATAATCAAGCAGCGAAACATCAGCGGGCAGCCGGTGTTTGTAGACATCAACAGTGTAGCTGATGGTTTGGAAAGTATAAAAAGATATGCCAACAGGTAGGATAAGCGAGTGGAAGGCAAAGTTTGTTTCGAGGATGTCACCGAGAATAGCGAGGAAAAAATTAGTGTATTTGAAATATAGTAGTGGGAGGAGTTCTATTATTATCACTGCAGCCAGGCCAAAGATACGCGGCCTACCACGTTCAAGCAGCATCATCCGGCGTGTGAAAAACCATGATAGCAGCGCATTTGCAGGAAGTAACCACATGAGCGTACCGTTTGCTTTGAATGCAAAGAATAGACTGAAGAGTACAACGTAGACCGACCGAATCCGACCGGAGAACAATAAATAGCCCATCATGAAAACCATGAACAGGAGCATGAATGGGATAGAGCTCATCGACCAGTTTTCATTCTGCGTGGTAATGAAACTAATAAGTATTTGAATTGCTTGCTGCACGTCAATATTCATTTTCTAATAGCCTTTGAAATTGGGGATAAGAAGTTTTGTGGCAGCAGCTTTATGATGGGCTTTTGGATAGTGAAGCTGCACGGGATCGGCAGCCTCGTGACTCGACATAAATCGTACGACACTATCCATCCACTGGGCCGACGCCAGCCATGTAGGATGATAATGGTCGGTTCCGCGTTGCAGATTCATATGTTTACTATCGAAGAAATGGCCCCGGCCAGCACCTTTGGCAATGAGATTAACGATACCCGTATTGCCGTTCCAATCGGCAGGTCCAATCCACACGTAAGGCAGACCATTCATCTTGTCAACAAGCGTGGCTATATATTCTGCACGCGTATCGAGGTCGTTCACGAAGAGTTCGTTGCTACCAAGGCACAATATGATGTAGGTTGGCTTATACTGATGAATGAAATACTCAAGCGTTCGCGTTGAGGCCCAGCGCTCGGTTGTTGAGCTATACCAAATCACGGTGTAGAGTCGGTGATTGTTTTCGCCGGTATAATCGGCTAATCGTTTAGCTAGACCTTCAACCATAGAGTCCCCAAAAAAGAGAAAAGTGTGATGCCTTAGTTTCGGTCTACAATTAACAATGTGGCGAACTGCCGGTTTAGGTTTGTTTATGAATGGAAGATTAACTTTTTGGAATACGAGCGGACCTATTTCTACAACCCCCGGCATTAGGGAGTAGACAAAAACGGCTGTCATGACGACAGCCATTAATATGAGAGATTTTACCTGCCCGTTCATTCAGCTTTTAGATGTTGAGAACGAGCTCCACAGGACAGTGGTCGCTTCCCATTATTTCGGCGTGAATCGTGGCCTCGACGAGCTGCGGTACAAGTCGTTCAGATATAAGAAAATAGTCTATACGCCATCCCACATTCTTTTCGCGAGCCTTAAATCTGTATGACCACCAGGAATATTTTTGCTCCTCCGGGTGAAGTGTTCTGAAAGTATCGACAAATCCTGAGGCAAGCAAAGTTGTCATTTTCTGTCGCTCTTCATCGGTGAAGCCGGCGTTACGACGATTATTTTGGGGGTTCTTGAGGTCTATTTCCTCATGTGCCACATTCATATCACCACACACGATGACGGGTTTTCGGCAGTCAAGACTGGTAAGATAAGCCAGGAAATCGCTCTCCCATTGCATACGATAGTCGAGTCGGCGAAGTCCATCTTGCGAGTTGGGCGTGTAGACGGTCACGAGAAAGAACTGCTCCATTTCCAGGGTTATGATTCGACCTTCGTGGTCGTGTTCGTCGATATTCATTCCATAGGTCACGCTTAGCGGTTTATACTTCGTGAAGATTGCCGTGCCAGAATAGCCTTTCTTTTCGGCATAGTTCCAATAGGATTCATATCCAGGAAAACTGATATCCAATTGTCCTGCCTGCATTTTGGTTTCCTGAAGGCAAAAGAAATCAGCCCCGAACGTTTCAAAACTTTCTACGAAGCCTTTGCCAACTACAGCACGAAGTCCGTTTACATTCCAAGAGATGAATTTCATTTGGTTACTGATTTTGATGTTAAGTTGAATCGCATCCCGTATTTGAATCCTTTCACTTTTTGGAAGCTCGTTCCGTTTTGGTTTTGTAACATTTCGCGCATCCTGTTTATTCGGAAGTAGAAATTCATGGATTGTGATTGCATGATATATATTCCTCCACTCATTTCGTATTTAGTTTCTACACCGTCGATAACATAGGTGCGCTTTGTACCGTCGATAGTGAGATTAAAAGTTGCCATGGGACGTGTAAAGAAGCTAATTATCTGGCCACCGAGATTACTATTTCCGATGAGCATTTCTAAGTTTACCGATGTTGTGTCGGCAGCAAGTAGAGCGCTTAGCACTTTTTGGTCGTCGGTTGTATTGAATCCTTGCGCCAGATTCTTCAGGGGGAATCCTTTGAGTTTTATACCAGTGGTATCGACCTTCCACTTGATGTTATCAACCGGGTCGAGATGTTTTCCATCGTTTGTAACAGATACCATCGTACCGATGTATTTGCCTGACATAGTTTTCACGGCGTTGGTAACGTTCTGTTGATAGTCTAGCTTGTCTTTCAAGCATGATGTCAGTGTGGACACGGTCATGATGCAGAGTATTATCAATGGGATTATTCGACATCGTTTCATCATCGTTGTTTATATTTTGATGTTTATATGTATATGTTTTGATTTTCCGATTTTACCATCGGTGAATGCACTGTCCCAAAGTGGGATTTGGCATTTATCATCGGTGGGTATGCTATCGTCCTAAGGAATTGGACAATTAAAGTAGTTTCATAAACTCTTCACGCGTCTTGGCTTGGTTGAATGCACCACTGAATGCACTGGTTGTAGTTATGGAATTCTGCTTTTCTACACCACGCATCTGCATACACATGTGATTAGCTTCGATTATGACCATTGTGCCCAAAGGATGAAGAGTTTTTTGTATGCAATCTTTTATCTGTTCGGTGAGGCGCTCCTGCACTTGAAGCCGGTGACTGAATATATCGATGACTCTTGCAACTTTACTCAATCCGGTAATGTATCCGTTAGGTATGTAGGCTACGTGCACTTTGCCGTAAAAAGGCAGTATGTGATGTTCGCACATTGAGAAAAAGTCAATGTCTTTCACGATAACCATCTGGTCGTATTTCTCGGAAAACAAAGCATCGGTGAGTACTTTGTGAGGATTCTGCGTGTAGCCTCTGGTGAGAATCTGCATAGCCTTTGCCACTCGCATGGGAGTCTTGAGAAGACCTTCGCGTTTGGGATCTTCGCCAAGGAGTTTGATAATTTCCTTATAGTGCGCTGCAATGTCGTCGAGACCTTCGCGCAATTCGGTTTCTGGATTCATGTGTATTATTTGTAGATTTTTATTTATTCAATCGGTACCGATGTGGTCGCAGTGACCATCATTCTGATTATTCCAGCCTTGGGAATACCGTTACGCTGTAGTTTGCGTAGGACTTTTCGGGCCTGTTCGTAGTCGGTATAGTTACCAACGAGGCACATCCATCGGGGTGAGTAGAAGTGCACGTAAACAGGTTCCTCGGGAAAAAGCATCTTTACCTGTTGCCCTATTCGTTCGGCTTCCTGACGGGCTGCGCGGGTATTTCCACCTGTATAGGCTTGCACTCGAAATCCGCGGGTTTTAGTTATTCCTTTGAGTACTCTACGAGTTACTTTTTGGGTTCCTACAGGTTCGTGTTTAACTCGCTTCTTCACGAGCTTTGTGCGTTGCATGGGTTGGGTGGGTTCGCGTTTAACACGGGGGAGTTCTTCCTGAATTTCACTAATCTTGGGAACAGTGATTTTCTTAACCTCCTGTTTGAGTGTTGCCGAGGGATTGGCTTGCTGGGGTTTGAGCTCAACGGTTCGTTTATTTTTTTGCTGCTCTTTCTCAAGTTTCTTTTTCTCTTTTTCGGCTTTCTTGGCAGCTTTTTTTTCGGCTTTGATTTGTTCTTTGGTTTTAGTAGTTTGTTTTTTGTTTACGAGTGCATCAATGTCAGAACTGTGCGATATTGTGACTGTACCCTGTGCGGCGATCGACAGGATTCCAAGGAACAAGATGGCTAATGTAGTGAGCAACTTTTTCATTGTAGGTCTAATTTTTTCTCTGCGGGACCACGCTGTTTATGGAGACCCCGCAGAAGATTGATGGTTTTATTTTTTCCAAGCGTCTATGATTGCTTTGAAGTCGGATGTTTTGAGCGATGCTCCACCAATGAGTCCGCCGTCGATATCTGGTTTCGAGAAAAGTTCGGCGGCATTACCAGGATTACAGCTTCCGCCATAGAGAATGGTGGTATCATCGGCAGCTTCACGGCCATATTTCTCGGCCACTATGGAGCGTATGTAGGCTAGCATCTCTTCAGCTTGGTCAGAGGTTGCTGTTTTGCCAGTTCCGATGGCCCAGATAGGTTCGTAGGCCAGAATAATATTCTCCCAATCTGTTGAGCTGAGATTGAACACGGAGTTCTCCAGTTCGGCTTTCACAATGGCATTCTGTTTCTCGGCTTCGCGCTCTTCGAGGGTTTCACCGCAGCAGAAAATAACCTTCAGTCCGTTATCGAGTGCAAGGCGCACCTTTTCTTTCAGAATCTCAGGTGTTTCGTTGTAGTACTGGCGACGTTCCGAATGACCTAGAATAACATATTCAGCTCCCGTGCTTTTTACCATCGCAGCCGAAATCTCGCCGGTGTATGCACCCTTTTCTTTGTCGGCACAGTTTTCTGCACCCAGCGAAACGAGAGATTTGTTAAGTACCTGGGCAACACTTGCCAAATGAATGAACGGGGTGCAAATCACAACGCCACAATTAGGTTTGTCGGCTTCCAATACTGTATTAATCTCTTTCGCCAGAATGATTCCCTCTTGGAGGTTTTCATTCATCTTCCAGTTACCTGCTACAATTTTTTTTCTCATATTCTTTCTACGTTTAAAAAGTTATTATTCGTTTTCTTCTTTCATCACTTGTTGTTCACGCTTTCTTAGCCATCGTGTCCATGCCCAAAGACGATCGGCAATGATTAGCAACACTAGCGGAAGAACATAGCCTAACACTATGAGCAGAATCTTTGTCCATGTATTGTTAGACGGTTCGCGTCCTAGTTCGGTAAGTGCGAGCGGTGCTGTAAGCTGTTTCTCACCAGGCATATTGTTGGTGCTCCACTTATTGATGATAGTGCCTTGATAGAGCAACACCAGGCCAGGATTACTTCGCACGATTGTTTTGAGAGTCGTACCATCAGTTGTATAGAAGGGGTATTCGGCTCCTGTAAGTTCGCGCCAGCGATTCCGACCACAATAGGTGCTTGATGTAAGACCTATAAAGCTGTAGCCGTTGATTTTAGCGTATTGATAGATTCGCTCAATATCGGCAAAATTACTGTCGTCGGCAATCTCCAGGAGGGGTGCTATGAGAAGAAATGTGTAACCCTTCCAATTAAGGATTTGTCGCGTAATATCGGCGCCGGTTTTCTCATCAGTTATAGAGAAATCGTGAATTGGCGGTTCATAGCCATGCTCGAGAATCTCCTGCCTTGTGTCTTTAAACACCCACGTTGTATCATTGTAGGGATAGTTATTCTCGTCGAACTCTCTCTCGACCCCGTTTTTCACGCAAATGAACGTTGTCTTATATTTCGTTCGCTTGGCGCCGGGTGGAATTTCCATAGCTTTCTGAATGTTCTGTCCTATATAATAGGGGCGAAAATCGAATATTGGCAGATAATAAAGACTAAACAGCGATGCCGCAAAAATGAAGATTATAGTAAAGTTTACAGCTATCCACTGATTGGTTTTCGAGATGAATCTGTGCTGAAGAAGTGGCCACTTTGCAACTATGCATGCCGACAGGAGTAACACAACATTCTTAGCGAATGTCTGCGCATTAGTGAGATGAATTGCGTCACCGAAACATCCACAATCCTGAATCGGGTTGGCAACAGCCAGCCATAGAGTAACAGCGGTCAT
Source organism: Prevotella micans F0438 (assembly GCF_000243035.1). NCBI lineage: Bacteria > Pseudomonadati > Bacteroidota > Bacteroidia > Bacteroidales > Prevotellaceae > Prevotella > Prevotella micans. The sequence goes on along the minus strand of NZ_JH594523.1, from coordinate 332,432 downwards.
CACAGTCATGAAAACCAGTGTAAGCCGGCTCACCAATCGGCGCCTTATAGCCATCAACATAAGCACACCCAACGTGAACTCGAGCGCCGAAAGAATCACCGACAGCATCAGCAGAATCCATTCGGGAATAATACCTGCCATACCTACGGCCTTAACATAATCGTCCAGCTTATATTGGGTTCCCATAGGATCAATGGCTTTGACAAAACCCGAAAAGATGAAAGTGATTGCCAGCAGTGCTCGACAAATATTCACGAAAACCGATTTAGGGATGCTCATTTCAGTTTAATTGCTCCAAACACTGCGTAGTTGATAATATCCATGTAATTTGCATCTATTCCCTCGCTTACTATGGTTTGTCCGCCGAGGTCTTCAATTTCTTTAATGCGTTCAATTTTGGTGAGGATAAAATCGGTATAGCTACTCACCCGCATGTGTCTCCACGCCTCGCCGTAGTCATGATTCTTGTGAGTCATGAGTTCATAGGCTCGGGTTGCATAAAGACCATACAGTTCGATGGCCTCGTCGGATGTTATGTCAGTATTGTCGGCAAAACTGCGTTCGAGTTGAATCAAACCTATTATGCCATAGTTTATTAAGGCAAGGAATTCCGGCCTAATATCTTCGCCAACCATATTCTGACCCGTTATTTCTATTGATCGAATGCGCTTAGCCTTGATTAACAGCTGGTCGGTAAGCGATGATGGCCGAAGAATTCTCCACGACGCTCCATAATCGTGCAGCTTCTGTGTGAAGATTACCTTACATTCTTCAAGTACTTCTTTAAATTCCTGGTTGGTGTTTGTTGTTTGCTGTGGCATATAACATTTCTTTTGCTTGCAAAAATACTGGAAAAACTCTGAATGAACGAAATCCCTATTCCTCATGCATTTGTACTTCACTAAGGCGATGAATTATGAGGCGAGCAGCGTTGTCGGGAGCTATTTCGTCGCCCAGTTGTGAACGTATCGAACGATAACTCTCAAGCATAGCGGCTCGACCGGGTTGTAGGGGGAGAATCTTATAGAGTTCGTTTGCTATGTTGCTAATCTTAAACCGGTCGGCCAGCAGTTCAGGAACCACTTCGCGGTTAGCTATAAGATTAACCAGGGATATATAGTTTACTTTTATTATGTGCTTGAAGGCAAAGCGTACCAACATCGGCACAGGCGTAGCATAGCACACCACTTGCGGAACATTGAACAGAGCGGTTTCGAGCGTGGCCGTTCCGCTGGTTACTAATGCCACGGATGCATTAGAGAGCAACTGATAGGTTTCATCGCTCACGATTTTAACCGGTGCGGCGGCGATGAATCTATCGTAAAATTTCTTGTTGACCGACGGCGCTCCGGCAACTACTATTTGATAGTCTTCAAAATGCCGCGCGGCCTCAATCATTGCAGGCAGATTATCTTTTATTTCTTGCTTTCGACTACCTGCTAACAGAGCGATAATTGGCCTGTTATCCAGTTCGTGACGTTCGCAGAAATCTACAAATTGTTCCACATACCTGACTCTGAAGGTTTCGATTTCTTCCACCGTTGGATTGCCCACATAATGGATTCTGTAGTTATGTTTCTGTTCAAAAAACGGCACCTCAAAAGGTAGTATGGAATAAAGTTCATTTACATCGCGCTTTATGTTACGGATGCGATATTCTTTCCAGGCCCATATCTTGGGAGATATGTAGTAGAATACTGGGATACAATAATTTTTCCGAACGAATCGGGCTATCTTCAGATTAAAACCTGGATAGTCTACTAGAATAATCACATCAGGCTTCCACGCAAGAATATCTTTTTTGCACATCCGCATGTTACGAAGAATTGTTGGCAGATGCAGAAGCACGGGCACGAATCCCATATAAGCTAACTCCTTGTAGTGCCTCACCGGTTTACCACCCACCTCGGCCATAAGATCTCCGCCAAAGAAACGAAACTCGACCTCGGAGTCATAACTCTTCAAAGACCTCATCAGCCGCGACGCATGCAGATCACCCGAGGCCTCTCCGGCAATGAGATAGTATTTCATTCCTCCCAGGATTTTAGTTTGTTCAGTAGCTCATAGTCTGTTACGTCTATCCTTGTCGGAGTCACCGAAACGAATCCATTTTCGAGTGCCCATCGGTCGTTATCGGTTGCATTTGGCTCGTCGTTCCTGTAGGAACCCACCATCCAATAGTATTCATATCCTAAGGGATGACTGCGAGTCACAACCTCGTCGACCCAACTTCCATAACCCATCCGACAAATTTTCAATCCTTTGAACTGTTCAACCTGCGGGAAGTTTACGTTAAGGCAGACACCCTTTGGTAGTCCGTTAGTTAGAACCCGCTTAACTATCTCGCGAACATAGCTGCGAAGATGAGAAAGATTGGCTTCCGTATCGTTGTCGCAGTTCGAGAAGGCTATCGACGGGATATATTTCATGCAGCCTTCACAGGCAATGCCCATTGTACCGCTGTAGTGGGTGTTAACCGATGAGTTATCGCCATGGTTGATTCCGCCAATTATGAGATTGGGGCGCCTACCGGATAGAAGCACTTCAAGCGCTATTTTCACACAATCAACCGGTGTTCCTGTGCACGACCACACGGTGCATCCGGGAATATTGTACCTCTTCTTTAACTTGAGAAAATCGGCAGCCGAGAAAGCACACGAATATCCCGAACGGGCTGATTCGGGAGCGCAAACAACTATTTCAGCGAAATCTGAAAGAAAGGAAACGAGAGTTTTTATTCCATTGGAGTGGTATCCGTCGTCGTTCGAGATAAGTATTAAGGGTTTTTCTGAAGTTGTCATTACTATTATTTTAAAGATTAAACAGTTGCCTCGGCCATTAGATCCCCATCCAGTTTATAGACTCTGAACATGCCCTCTTCATAGGTCATGAAGGTTGGCGGATTTCCTCCTTTCGGAAATGTTATCGACCCAAGATTGCATACCATTGTGTCGTCCTGCCGGGTTAGTTCCCAAAGATGTGTGTGCCCGTAGACGATTGCATCGAAATTTATATTGGGCATTTTATCCTTATTGTAAACATGACCGTGTGTGAGAAATAGCCTTTTCCCGCTGTCAATGAGCAATATATAATCCGAGAGTATCGGGAAATTGAGCAACATCTGGTCGACCTCCGAGTCGCAGTTGCCTCTAATGGCAACAATGTCCCCCACCCTACTGTTTAGTCGTTCGACAATTGCTTTCGGGTCGAGTCCTTCTGGCAGCGAGTTGCGTGGACCATAATTCAGAATGTCTCCCAGAATACAAAGCATGTCGCATCGGGTTCGGTCATAGAAATCTAGAACCTTTTCAAGGGCTGGTAAACAACCGTGAATATCAGAAACTAAGAGGTATTTCATATTTTTATTCTTTTTCCGACAAAGGTACTATGCAGCTACCTCAAAACCACAACATTTGAAGTCTGCTGAAGATGTAAAAGGGACAAACGAGAACTATGGCAACTCTTTATACCCATATTTCGCACCTCATATACTACAAACAACTTTCTGGGCTTTAACTTCAACATAGTTTGATTCGGTACACATCGTTTAATCCATATATTGTGTACAACGATGTTGAAAACCCAATGATAACTTCCGAATAAGTATAAAGACTTTAACACAACAAAATAGAGTGGGGGAGGAATGAGGATAAACTATGAGTTATACAAAGAGTTTTAGTCAAGTTTTACACCAGCCAGAAGAATGAAAAAATATAAACCAATTATCTTTGCAACGTTTGGTAAATGTGTTGATAACCAATTTTCAGACCTGAAAATCAACCTATAACCATTCAAAAAATAGTTGATAAATAATCGCAAAATGTTTATAGTCGAAAAACAAAGAATAAGGACAAAAACTTTTGCACTAATCCACGGCATATCATTCTCATCCTTCCTTTCTTTTTTTAAAAGGAAAAGAAAATGATTATAAAATGAAGTGGATAAAGATTGACATATGAACCGAAAAAATAATGATTAAAACAACTCGAATTATGAAACAAAAAATCAGACTTCTGGCTCTATTCCTTATACTGACTCTTATGGCACATGCACAATGTACATTCCGAAATACTGCGTTTGGAAATGAAGAGCATCTCAACTATAACCTTTATTATAATTGGCAATTCGTTTGGGTTAAAGCAGGAACGGCATTGTGGTCGACAGTTGCATCGACCTATCACGGCACACCTGCCTACAAAGCTTCGCTAATTACTCGCGGAAACGGACGGGTGGATAAATATTTCGTCCTGCGCGACACACTTCTCTGTTATGACTCCCGACAAATGGCGCCGCTCTATTATAGAAAGGGGGCCAGAGAAGGAAAGAGATACACAGTAGACGAGGTTTTCTATAGTTATCCGGGCGGAAAATGCAGAGTTAAACAACATAGAATCGACAATGACGGTAAGCATCATTGGCAAGAAAAAACTTACAATGATTGCGTATTCGACATGATGAGCATTTTTATGAGGGCAAGAAGTTTTAATCCGGAAAGTTGGAAGAAAGGTCAGACGGTTAATTTCCCTATCGTCGACGGAAATAGTATGCATCCAGCTAAGATTGTTTACAACGGGAAGACTGAAGTGAAGGCCGACGATGGGCATAAATATCGTTGTCTAGAAATGACCTACTACGAAAATGAAAACGGAAAGAAATGGAGAAACATTGCGAGTTTCTACGTGAGCGATGACCAGAACCATATCCCCATCCGACTGGATATGCGACTTAAATTCGGTTCGGCTAAAGCTTATCTAGTTTCAATGAAGGGAATAAATAATCCGGTGACTTCGAAAATCAAATAATCAACTGACGGGCAAACTCCCAAATAACAATTCCGGCGGCAACGCTAACGTTTAGAGAGTGTTTGGTTCCGAACTGCGGAATTTCTAGACAATCATTGCTCAAGTCAACAACATTTTGCGAAACTCCTTTCACCTCGTTTCCGAAAACAACTGCATATGTCTTAGTAGCATCGAGAGAAAGATTCTGCAGTCGGGTTGAATTTTCAACTTGCTCGATACTGTAAATAAAATAATCTTCCTGTCGTAATTGCTGTATTACATCTTCTGTTTTTTCAAAATATTTCCACTCCACAGAATCCTCGCCTCCGAGTGCTGTTTTATGAATCTCAGCATTTGGGGGCGTTGCTGTTATTCCGCATAAATAAACGGACTTTACGCGGAAAGCGTCGCACGAACGGAATATGCTGCCGATGTTGTAGAGCGACCGTACATTGTCGAGCACCACAACTAGCGGCAGCTTCGGAGCCTCTCTGAATTCTTCAATTGAGAGGCGATTCATTTCTATTGTGCGGAGCTTCCTCATCCTTTCTTGATAGAATAAGCTAGAGCATAAGCCTTGATTTGCTTAACCATTGAAAGTAAACCATTGCTGCGCGTTGGACTTAGATGTTGGCGCAATCCAATCCTGTCGATAAAGTAGAACTCGGCATCGATGATTTCTTGTGGCGTGTGATTACTGATAACTCTGATTAGCAGGGCGATGATTCCTTTTGTTATAAGGGCGTCAGAATCGGCAGTGAACACCAGTTGCCCGTCTACTATATCGCATTGCAGCCATACTCGGCTTTGGCATCCATCGATTATGTTTTTCTCGGTTTTATATTTTTCGTTGAGTGGTTCGAGCTCATTTCCTAGTTCGATGAGCATTTGATATTTGTCCATCCAGTCGGTTAATTCCGAGAATTCCTCTACCACCTTGTCTTGAAGTTCGTTTATCGTCATTGTTTTTCTTCTTTTATGAGTTTATAAATCTTATCGTTTGGGCGAACCTTTCTCGGCACCGGAATAGATACCCGCCAACCTTTTTCGGCTTTCTCCACCGGTTCGAGTTCGTATCTTATTTCGTCTACCCGAAAGTTCATTATGCCCGTAGTGGTTCCGGTTATAAGAATCTTCTCACCAACCGATATTTCCGACGCCTCGACTGATATTTCGGCCACTCTAAGGCGCGAGAAGTATTTTATAACCTTACCTACGAGAACCTTCTTTTCAGTTGCTTTGTTACCGTAGTTTCTTGTCCATTCGCCCATCGTTTGTCCTTGATAATATCCATCCCAGAAACCACGATTGAAAACGGAGGCAAGACGCTCATCCCATTCATCCTTTTTATTTTCGCTGAAAGTTCCGTTGAGTACACTGGCTATTGCCTCCTTGTAACACGATACAACGGTGTGAACATATTCTGGTCCGCGTGCGCGTCCTTCAATCTTGAAGACTCTAACACCTGCATTCATCATTTGGTCGATGAATCGAACGGTTTTCAGATCTTTCAGACTCATTATGTATTTATTATCGATTTCGAGCTGAGTGCCCGTTTCGTTATCGGTTACGGTGTACGAACGCCTACAAATTTGCACGCATTCTCCGCGATTGGCCGACCGATTCGCATCGTGCAAACTCATGTAGCACTTTCCGGATATAGCCATGCACAGCGCGCCATGACAGAACATCTCAATACGAACCAATTCACCTCCAGGCCCGGTTATATTCTGCTCGATAATTTGTCGATTAATCTCTGCCACCTGCTCCATATTAAGTTCGCGAGCAAGAACAACTACATCGGCAAACTGCGCGTAGAATTTCAGCGCTTCAATGTTTGAAATGTTGAGCTGTGTCGATAGATGAACTTCCATGCCAACCTCTCGGCAGCGAATCATAACCGCTACGTCGCTCGCTATTACGGCCGAAATGCCCGCAGTTTTTGCAGCATCTATAATCTCGCGCATTGTTCCGAGGTCGTCGCCATAGATAACTGTGTTTACTGTGAGATAAGTTTTTATTCCTTTCCTGTTGCACATCCGAGCGATGTAGTTCAGATCGTCGATGGTGAAATGATTTGCAGAATGTGATCGCATATTGAGCCGTCCGATTCCGAAATAAACCGAATCGGCACCGGATTGTATTGCAGCCACAAGACTCTCTTTAGAGCCAACGGGTGCCATTATCTCAAAGTCGTTTATTGTTTTGTTCATCGTTTATGTAGGAACAAACCTCTGGTCTTTGTTTGCGTGCAAAAGTAACTATTAACAAAAAAAACAGACTCTCAATTTAATTTAGAGAGCCTGTTGTAATGAGAATAATCAGTCTAAAATTATCCTTTATTCAATATTCAGTTTTGTAGTGTCGATAAACGTTGAGTTGTCGGGATGGATATTCACTTCTTTGGCTTTACCTGAAAGAACTATCTTACTAGTTCCAAAGTTTGAGCCCGATACGGTGTTGCAATCCAGAACGGCGTTTATATTATTTATACCCTTATTATCCAGTATCAAGTTTAGGCCTTTGAAATCAAGATTAACTGTTTGTGTTCCGCTGTTGGAAAGTTCCATGTTCTGTGCGCTTACGGCAATATTCAATTTACATGTTCCTTCGTTATCGAATTCGGCTTTCATTGCGTCAACGTTAGCATTGAAGTTCACTGTACCGTCGTTATCGAAATCGAACGATGTAACCGAAATCTTCTCCACGTCTACATTCACAGTGCCCTTTGTATCTATATCGAGCTTCGATGCATGAATATTCTTTGCTTTGAAGTTAATTGTACCATTGAGCTCTATTTCGGATATCTGTGGGGCGGTGATATAAACATCAATCGGAACTCTAATGCCATGTTTCGATCTAATCTTCAGTTCGCTTTCTTCGATTCTAAAACTTGCCTGACTGGGATTACTGAAACTAACTTTATGTACTTTGCCTTCTACGAAGTGGACGTTAAATTTTCCGTTGACCTCTAAACCATGGAAATATCCAATCGTATGATTTTCTTTATTTCCAATTACATCCTTATGGTTTATTTTTCCAATATGATTATCTCCATTGCCAGCCACACAGCCCACCAGGCAGACGGCTAGCGCAATTTGACTTAAAAACAATCTTTTCATCTTTACATAATGTTTTAAATATACGTGTTGCAAAGTTATCCAATACCCCATGTCGTCCAGAATAAGCAATGTTACTTTCATAAAAGATAACGAATTTTTGGTACTGTCGTTTTTCTTTCCCTTTCGGTAAATGGCGGCTTAGGCTTATCTCTTTTAGCTCTGGCATTATGATGGAGAAAAGCTCTATCTTTGCAAACATAAAATCGTCATATGCTCTGATAGTTCAATGGATAGAACGGAGGTTTCCTAAACCTTTGATCCGGGTTCGATTCCCGGTCGGAGTACAAACGATGATTTACCGCGAGAAAAGAAAAACAATCCGATAGTCTTTTTAAACTGCAACAAATCATGATAGGAGCAATAATTGGCGATATTGTTGGCTCACGATTCGAATTCGGCGAAGCACCGAAGCGTGATTTCGAACTTTTCACTGATGAATGTTCGTTTACCGACGATACTGTATGCACCATTGCAATTGCTGATGCCGTACTCAATCGAAGAACCTATCGTGATGCGCTGCTCGATTGGTGTCATCGTTATCCCAACCCAATGGGTGGCGGATACGGTAGTATGTTTCTTCAGTGGCTCAACTCACCTGATCATGAACCGATGAATTCATACGGAAACGGTGCTGCAATGCGAGTGAGTCCGATTGGATGGCTCTTTACCGAATGGGAAGATGTAGTGGCCGAAGCTCGTAAATCGGCCGAACCGACTCATAATCATCCCGAAGGAATTAAAGGTGCCGAATGTATAGCCGAGGTTATACACTGGCTTAAATACATGCGATTCACCAAGAGTGAAGTAGAGTGTAAAGTGAAGAAATTCTATGGATATGAACTTCCGCGTTTAAGAGACATAATGAAACTCGGAGCTGAAGGTCATTTCGATTCCACCTGTCAGGAAACTGTTCCGATGGCCTTACGCTGTTTCATCAATTCAAACTCGTTTGAAGACACAATCAGAATAGCTGTACTTTGCGACGGCGACACCGATACTAAAGCCTGTATAGCCGGGGCTGTTGCTGAGGCTTATTACCAAATACCGTATGAGATTATCGACCGTGCAATGGTCTATCTTCCGACAGATATGCTTAACATTCTCGACCAGTTTTATTCCGATAAGCATATCATATAAGGTTAAATTGTTTTTGCCAGATTGAGAGGGGGCGGACAGACCCCGAGGGGGTGATTTGCAGTCCGCCCGATACACACATTGATTCGTTCCCGCATGTAGGGACAGACCCCGTGTCTGTCCGATACCCACGTGGATTCTTCCCCGTGTCTGTCCGACCGTCCCTTGGGAGTCGGATGCATGCACAATCGTTCGTGGTTTTTCGGATGACGTGTTTATTCCGTCCTTGTCGGACGGAGGGGGCGGACAGACACGGGGTCTGTCCCTACATGCGGTCGTTCCCGCCCGAGTTGGCCCGAGGTAATGATAAATGAAATATTAGAATGCCCACACATTGATTCGCCCCCTCATGTAGGGACAGAACCCCGAGGGGTGATTTGCTGTCCGTCCGATACCCACATTGATTCGTTCCCGTATGTAGGGACAGATTCCGAGAGGTGATTTTCTGTCCGCCACCCACATTGATTTGCCCCCTCATGTAGGGACAGACCCCGTGTCTGTCCGAATCCACGTTGATTCCTCTCGGCAGAGGTTCTGCCAACCCCGCGCAGTCAGGATTTGTCCCGGCAGAGGCTCTGCCAGACCTGCGCCGTCAGGATTCTTCCCGGCAGAGGTTCTGCCAGCTCCGCGCCTTCTGTATTCTTCCCGGCAGAGGTTCTGCCAGCTCCGCGCTGTCTGGATTCCTCCCGGCAGAGGCTCTGCCAGCTCCGCGCTGTCCGGATTCTTCCCGGCAGAGATTCTGCCAGCCCCGCGCCTTCCGGATTCTTCCCGGCAGAGATTCTGCCAGCCTCGCGCCTTCGGGTATTTGTCTCGGCAGAGGTTCTGCCAGCCAGTATAATGTATTATTTCCCTTCGAAATAAAAAGTTTCCTGTTTTGAACAATCGTTTTAGGGGGTAAATTTTATTCTCATGATTAAAAGCAAGGTTATCGGCGGCACATCTAAACCGAACTTACATTCTAAATCCAATTTGGTTTGATTGAACATAGAGTGCTATCGTTTTTAGTTTCACATAATCGTGGCTTAAATACATGAAACCGCCGTAGGGATTCGATTCTCCCCAACTGTTTTTGCAGATAAAATACTTTGTTCCGTTAGCGTCGCGGGCCAAACCGATAATCGACATGCAATGGTCGTCGGTTGTACTTTTGTTTTCAAATGCTTTTTGTCGGGTAGTTTGATTGCATTTTGTGCCCTTAGGTAGGATGGCTATTCCTTTAGCGAACGAAAAGCCGGGCTCGCTCACATCGCCCTCCCAACACACCGGATGACCTGCGCGGAGGCTGTTTTCAACAATCATCATCATCGAATCTAAAGGAATGTTTAGGAAAGTGTTGTGGAAATAGTTGTCGGGAAGTTCGATGGCGAACCGCTCGCCGAAAGGATGATGGGTGAAACTGGTTAAACCTAGATATTCGTCCTTTCTGCACACGCTTCTGGCGAACTCATAAGGCGTGTAGATGGCGCTGCGAAAGAAAACCTTTCGCGGGAGGAATCCAATGCTTTTGTCCAATAACTCGTTTACTGCGTCCATTCGTTGATTGAAATTATTTCGTGCCGGAGCAGTTGTTATGCAGTCTATTTTTCTGCATAGAACGCCATAATCTACTGTTTGCTTCAGATGATAAGCGTCGTAATGATGAAGTCCGTTAGTTTCGAGCAAATCGATTGCCATGCCTGCCATACCGCGCGTTGTGGTGTTCGATTCGTTGTTGGAAAGTAATCTTCGGGCTGCCTGTTCGGAGATGAAACAGCGAGCAATATAATCGGCACTGAGATTAACCGAATCGCCCAACATCAAATGTTCGGTTTCGATTGTGGCGAGCATAGCATAGACCCAACAAAGCGAACTGCTGCCTTGATTCTTAACCGGAGTTGTTTTAAGCCTAACCTCGTCGCGAAAAACTATTTTCGACTCCGTTTTCGACTGCGCAATTTTATCGCGCTCCCTTCCGCAGCTCGATAAAATAACGATAGAGACGACACACACCAAACAGAGCTTTCTCATTTTACCTCCTTCACTTCAAAGTCACAGTAAATCGAATACAATTCGTCTAAACGTGCAAACCACCTGAAATCTGCTTGCTCTTTTGTTTCCGATTTATTTTCATCTGTTTTATTGCCCTTCTTGTAATATCTAACTCTGTAACGATACCTCCCTGGACGGAGAATATTTCCTAAACTCCCAATCCATGAGTATTTTATAGAATCAGGATATAGCGGCGGTGAATCGACCCAACTTGAACACAAGTAGCCAACTTTATAGAACAAACGCTTCCCTTTATCTATCCTTGCAACCGCTCCCCAAAAATAACCGGGTAGCCACTCACCGCACAAAGTATCTCGAGTGTTATTTTTTATGATGAACAATGGACCGGGAACATCGGCGTCTCTATCATCATTGTATTTAATAAAGCGAATGTTTACACCATCCTCCTTCTCATGTAGTTTCGTTATTTCAATATCGCATTCAAAAATAGAATCATTGCATTGCGAGGCATATCTATCCTTTACATTGTGTTCTAGCGTGACTCTGCAATCCACAAATTCTTTTTCATTAACTGTGAAAGAACGTCTCAATGAATCGTTGCCACAATATTTTGTTCTGATAACAGTGAGGAGTGAATATTTCCCATGTTCACATGGCAGAGAATCTTGTTGATATACTCCTTTCAACTCATCGACAAGCGTAGATATACTGCCGTCAGGCTTTTGAAGAGTTATTAAAGCATTCGGTTTTTCTACGGAACAGTTATTACTATAAGAAAGAAAAAAAGTCCCTTGCGCTGATGCGGTAAGGGACATAATGGTTGTAATTAAAGCCAAATAGATTCGGAAATCTAATTTCATGCGGCTTTCCTCTCGAATTAAATTTTCACGGCTGTTCCCGAACAGGTTACCATTAGCATTGAACCTTGCGCACCAACGGTTTCGTAGTCTAAGTCGATACCTACAACTGCGTTTGCTCCCATTTGCTGCGCGCGCTCTTCAAGCTCTTTCAGCGAGGTTTCTTTTCCTTCGCGAAGAACTTTCTCATACGAACCGCTTCGTCCGCCGATAATGTCTCGTATTCCCGCAAGAAAATCCTTCATGAAATTTGCTCCGATGATGGTCTCGCCAGTTACTATGCCTAGATACTCTTTGATTTCTTGACCCTGGATGGTCGGTGTTGTTGTTAATAACATGATGTTTTATTATTTAAATTATACGCAGCTCTCAACGCTTCGTCTGGACGATATATTGTGCATTTTTCGATTAAAAACTTCAAAGTCACAACTGAGAATTTTGGTGCGAAAACAAAATAGGGTGGGGGAGAGCTAGATTTTTCTGCTCCGAACGATTGCCCACACCCCGAAAGCTATAAGCGGAATACTCAAAAGCTGCCCCATGTCGAGAGGTAATGAATTTTCGAACGACTCCTGAACCTCTTTCGTGAATTCAATTAAAAAACGGAAACTGAAAACAAGCGTAAGACACAAACCAAAGAATAAACCCGAGCCAACTTTAGCACTGTTACGACGATAGATAAGCAAAATAACCACGAAGAAAATCAAATAAGCCAGAGCTTCATATAATTGTCCGGGATGTCTGGGTTGCGAGTCAACCTTCAAGAAAACGAATGCCCAAGGTAGATCGGTAGTTTTCCCGATAATTTCGGAGTTCATGAGGTTTCCAAGTCGAATAAATGTTGCTGTAATACACGAGCATATTCCCATAAAGTCGAGAACAACCCATGCAGGCATTTTCGACCGTCGGATGTAAAGTACTAAGCCCAATAACATTCCGAAAACTCCTCCGTGCGAAGCGAGACCTTGATAACCTACAAACTTCCACGTACCGTCCTGAAGATGTCTCATAGGAATAAACATCTCTACAAAACCATCCCACGAACCGAGGAAATAACTTGGTTCATAGAACAAGCAGTGACCTAAGCGTCCGCCAATTAGTACTCCGAAGAAAACATACAAAAAGAGAGGTTCAAACTTTGCATCGGGGTATTTGTGCCGCTTATATAGCCAGCGCATAAGAAAGAAACCCAAGGCTAGGCCGGTTACCCAACAGAGACCATACCACCGAACGCCAAACGTGCCTAGATGAATTAAATATTCACTAGGCTGCCAATAGATATAGAGCAGATTCATCGATATTTTGTTTTAAACATTAAACCTAAAGTGCATAATGTCGCCGTCTTCAACGACATATTCTTTTCCCTCGATTCGCAGTTTGCCAGCTTCGCGTACGGCTGTTTCCGAGCCATATTCAACATAATCAGAATATTTAATAACCTCGGCGCGAATAAAACCTTTCTCGAAATCGGTGTGAATAACTCCAGCGCATTGTGGAGCCTTCCAACCTTTACGGAAAGTCCAAGCCTTAACTTCCATTTCTCCCGCAGTTATAAACGTTTGCAAATCGAGCAGATGATAGGCCTTGTTAATTAATCGATTAACGCCGCTTTCGCCGAGACCGAGTTCATCGAGAAACAACTTCTTATCCTCGTAGTTTTCGAGCGATGCAATTTCTTCTTCAGTCTTAGCAGCTATGGTCATTGTTTCTGCACCTTCATTGGCTGCAACGGCTTCAATCTGACGGCTGTAATCATTTCCGCTAACTGCGCTTTGCTCGTCAACGTTGCAAACATAAAGTACCGGCTTCGTTGTGAGCAAAAAAAGATTATGTGCTGCTTGCTGCTCTTCCTTACTGTCGAACGAAACACTTCGTGCATTTTTTCCCTGTTCAAGAACAGCCTTATAAGCTTCCAAAACTTTAACGGCAACCTTTGCTTCCTTATTTCCGGCGTTGGCTGCTTTTTGTTGTTTTGTTAACTGCGCATCTATTGTCTCCAAATCTTTCAGTTGAAGCTCTGTGTCGATGATTTCTTTATCCTCAATTGGATTCACTGCCGAACCACCCTCACGAACAACATTATCGTCGTCAAAGCATCGAACAACATGTATGATAGCATCGCACTCACGAATATTCCCAAGGAACTTGTTGCCCAGACCTTCGCCGCGACTTGCGCCTTTAACTAACCCAGCTATGTCGACAATCTCGCAAGTTGCAGGAACTATTCGTCCGGGATTTACGAGTTCGGCCAATTTATTTAAACGTTCATCGGGTACGGTTATAGTTCCAAGATTTGGTTCTATGGTGCAAAACGGAAAGTTGGCTGCTTGTGCTTTTGCACTGCTCAAACAGTTGAAAAGTGTTGATTTGCCGACATTTGGTAAACCAACTATACCACATTTTAAAGACATAATATTTTGATTTCTTTTGTTTCTCTGTAATGCAAAAGTAAGAATATTTCACGGCAGAGGCAAAACGCATTACATACGGCTAACGCGCATATTTTGAGCCATTAAGAGCTCGATTTTTGTAAATTTGCAACCAATCGAAATCAAAAACAACATGAAACTACACGAAGAAATAAATTTCGCCCGCGCATTACTAATCTTGATGGTTGTGCTAATACATATAGTTCATTTCGGAGAGCTTTATCCAGAAACAAAATCTATTATACTCTCCTTTATGATGCCTTCGTTCTTACTAATAACTGGTTATCTAACAAACATCGAGAAAACACCTTGCGCGTTTTGCGGCTATCTTCTACGCATAGCAGTTCCTTATGTTGTAATGGTATCGAGCTTTTCACTGCTATCATATTATCTTCCTGTGCGCGACAGGATAACCGAACTATCCGTTTCGCAGTTTGCCGAACGTATTTTTGTTTCATCAATAGGGCCTTACTGGTTCTTTTATGTTATGCTAGTGTGCAGCACGGTATTTTACATCTCGTTTAAGTGTATTCCATTTCTCGGTAACAATCTCTTTGCTCGATTCGCTGTATTCGGCTTTCTGTTGACTGTTCTTTCGTTCGTGCTGCCTATTATAAGCATTCAAACGGTGGTTTACTATTTCATCGGAACTATTCTTCGTCAAACGCGTTGCGATTATTCTGCCGTTTTTCGCCCCACGCCTTACGCTATATTACCATTTATTGCATTGATTATTTTCGGCCGTCACCGCGATTGGGCCGATATTGCGGTATTTGCGTCGGTATTTTGTTTCTTATCTTTCAGCTCGTGGTGTTTTTGCAAGCTCGGCACACGTGCAAAATCAGCTTTCTCTAATCTGGGCATGAACACACTGCCAATTTTTCTTTTCCATCCGATTTTTACGCTTTCAAGCAAGTACTATCTTCGCTTTTTTACATGGGATTCAACAGGTTTTGCATTCATTATCATTACGATATTTTTTAGCGTGTTCGGCTCTCTGCTAATTGCTCGTGTCCTCGATGCAACCAATCTTTCGTACATTTTTGCACGAAAGAAATTTTTGCGTTGAGTTATGAATCAATTGTTTTTAATGTGCTTCCAACCAATTATTGCCCCAACCGGCGTCGGCAACGAGTGGTACATTTAATTCATAAGCGCGTTGCATCTCTTCGAGCACGATATTTTCCACCAAGTTCTTTTCTTCCGGAATAACTGAAAAATTCAATTCATCGTGAACCTGAAGAATCATTTTTGAACGTATATTTTCGCGTTCAAATCTTTGTTGGATATTTATCATCGCAACTTTTATTATATCGGCTTCCGAACCTTGTATTGGAGCATTGATAGCATTGCGTTCGGCGAAACCGCGCACGGTTGCATTATGACTATTTATATCGGGCAGATAACGTTTACGATTAAACAAGGTTTCAACATATCCTTTCTTTCGAGCATCTTTTATCGACTTATCAATAAATTCTCGAACCTTAGGATAGGTATTGAAGTATCCGTCAATTATTTTTCGAGCCTCCAAGTTCGAAATTCCCATTCGCTGCGCAAGCCCGAACGTCGTAATACCATAGATTATACCAAAATTAGCTTGCTTGGCCTTCTTGCGTTGCGTTTCTGTGACATCGTCGATATTTTCATGCCAAATTTTAGCTGCAGTGACCTTGTGAATATCTATGTTATTACGAAATGCCTCAATCATATTTGGATCTTCTGAAAGATGTGCCATAATGCGAAGTTCTATCTGACTGTAATCTGCGGAAAAGAACAAACAACCTTTTTCGGGTATAAAACATTTGCGTATTTCCTTTCCATCATCGGTTCTGACCGGAATATTTTGCAGATTTGGTTCGCTCGACGACAAACGTCCGGTAGAAGTTGCAGCTTGATTGAACGACGTATGTATTCTGCCCGTGCGTTTATTTATAAGTTTAGGAAGAGCATCGATGTACGTACTAAGAAGTTTTTTCATCCCTCTGTATGCAAGAATATTTTCCACTATCGGATGCTTTGCTTTGAGGCTTTGCAGAACCTCCTCGTTAGTTACATATTGTCCGGTGCGAGTTTTTTTCGGCTTGTCAACTATTTGCAGCTTACCGAACAGTATATTCCCAACTTGCCTTGGACTTGATATATTGAAACTCTCACCTGCAAGCTCATAAATATTTTGTTCGTAGCCGTTCATTCGTTCGTTGAATATTCGCGACGTTTCATTGAGCGCTTCAGTGTCGAGGCAGACGCCATTGATTTCCATTTCAGCAAGAACAGGAATAAGAGGCATCTCGATTTTTCTGAACAACTCGTCAGCTCCAGATTTCTTTAATTTATCTTTTAGCACGTTCTTCAAACGCAGCGTTATGTCGGCATCTTCGCAAGCATAATCGCAAACCTCGGTAGGGGAGAGGCTGCGCATATTTTTTTGATTCTTACCTTTAGGTCCTATGAGCTCGTCGATGTGTATTGTTTTGTAACCGAGCAACGTTTCGGCCAGATAATCCATATTATGCCTCAACTCGGGTTGGATAACGTAGTGTGCAATCATTGTATCAAAGAACTCGCCACGGATGGTTATTCCATAATTGCGCAACACCTCATAATCGTATTTTATGTTTTGCCCAATTTTTTCAATCTCTTCATTTTCGTAGAGAGGCTTGAAAATTTTTACTCGTTTTTCGGCCTCGTTACGTTCAGGCGGAATAGAAACGTAGAAAGCCTCACCTTCTTCACAAGCAAAGCTCAAACCTACCAACTCTGCGTCGATTGCAGAGAGAGAAGTTGTTTCAGTGTCTAGACTAATAGAACGCTTTGTAATTAAAAAGTCAAAAAGAGCACGAGCTTCTTCCTCACTATCAACGAGTTTATAATTATGTGGCGTAGTTTTAATTGTGTCGTAATGCTTTTCTTTTTGTTCATCCGGCTCATTCCCGGTATATTCTGCAAAGAGATTAAGTTCATCCTTTTGCTGAGCGAGATTTGAGAGGTTCCTGCCAACGAATTTATTGTACATTGTACGAAATTCAAGTTCGATGAAAATTTTCTTAAGCTTCTCAGCATCTGGTTCAGTTATTTTCATTTCATCGAGCTTCACATCGATTGGCACATCGGTACGAATAGTTGCAAGAAACTTAGACAGCTCAATGTCGCTTTTTGCGTTTTCAACTTTTTCTCTCAACTTCCCAGCTATTTGCTCGGTATTTTGCAGCATATTCTCAATCGAGCCGAACTGAGCTATAAGTTTCACGGCCGTTTTCTCACCAACGCCGGGACAGCCCGGAAAATTATCGGCACTATCGCCCATCAGTGCAAGTAAGTCGATAACCTGTGTTGTACTCTCAATTCCGTATTTCTTTTCAATCGCCGATTCATCGAGCATTTCATACCCACCGCCATGACGTGGACGAAACATATACACATTCTCACGCACCAGTTGACCGTAATCCTTATCTGGCGTAAGCATATAAGTTGCAATTCCTTCGTTCGAAAATTTCACGGCAAGCGTTCCTATCACATCATCGGCCTCAAAACCATCTACCTGAAGCACAGGCACATGCATTGCTTCCAGAATTTCTTTAATAATAGGAACCGAACGTTTTATATCTTCTGGAGTTTCTTCGCGTTGTGCTTTATAGTCTGGAAAGCGTTCGTGACGAAATGTTTTACCATAATCGAACGCAACCGCAATATGCGTAGGTTTTTCCTTCGTCAAAACTTCGTGCAGAGTATTGCAAAAACCTAATACAGCCGAAGTATTATCGCCTTTCGAGTTAATACGAGGGTTTTTAATAAAAGCGTAGTAAGAACGATAAATAAGCGCATAAGCGTCTATTAAAAAGAGTTTCGACATAATGGATAGATTGAATTTAGGCGTAAAATTACTAAAAACAAGCTCACTCTCATGTATTATAATTAATTTTGGCTCAAAATTAACTCCCAATGGATAGTCTTTCTCTAATTCGCAAACCAATAGAATCAGAACTTTGTCGTTTCATCGAAATATTCGAAGAATCGCTAAGCCACAATAACGGACTCCTTCAACAAGCTTTGAAGCATATAAAAAACAGAGGCGGAAAACGAATGCGACCAATTTTGATTCTCCTAATTGCTAAAAACTTCGGAAAAGTAACACTAACAACTCAAAACGCTGCCGTAGGACTCGAACTGCTGCACACAGCATCGCTTGTACACGACGATGTAGTAGATGAAAGCGGAGAGAGGAGGGGACAAGCTAGCGTGAACGCAGCATACGATAATAAAGCTGCCGTTCTTGTAGGCGACTTCATCCTGTCTACAGCATTGCTTTACGTAAGTTATACAAAGAGCGACACAATCGTTAGAATGCTGGCACAACTCGGGCGAACACTAAGCGACGGAGAGATACTCCAACTAACAAATATCAGTAACCGAAACATCGAAGAAAGTACATACTACGAAATAATCAACCGCAAAACAGCAGCACTCTTCGCTGCCTGCGCCGAAATAGGAGCCGAATCGGCAGGAGCAAACCCCGAAATAGTTGAAGCAGCACGAAACTTCGGACATAACCTCGGAATAATGTTCCAGATTCGCGACGACATCTTCGATTACTATGACTCCGAAAGCGAGACCGGTAAACCTGCCGGCAACGACATGCTGGAAGGAAAACTAACACTGCCAGCCATATTTGCCCTCAAAAGCGAACAAAACGAACTGATGAACAACATAGCCGGTAAAGTAAAAAATAACACCGTATCGGCAAAAGAAATAGAACAGCTCGTAACATTCACCAAAGAAAAAGGCGGCATAGAGTATGCACGTAATCAAATGTATCTATATCACAAGCGAGCCATGGAATTCATCGAAAAATACGCGCAAAAAGGCCCTATAGGCGATTCTCTAAAAGCCTACCTGGATTTTATCATCGACCGGCGCAATTAATCCACACGCAGCCTTATTCAGCCTCCTGCGACACGTTTCGCAACTAACAACATCCCATCCAATTCTTTAATACACCAATTTAAGGCTCGATACACACAATCGAGCCATAAACCATGCACCGACAATCTCAATATAATCCATACTAACATAAACCACACCATCCAAAACTCAATACATTCTATCGACCTTAAAACCGCACAATTCACAACCGAATATATCATATCGAGCAATAAACAAACTCCATCTATACACTGTATTTTTTATTAATCTCTAAACACGGCATTTCTTTACTTGATATATTTTATATACCTTTGAACCAGGCATTTCAAAGCTCACAACTTTTTGTCGACCTTTAAAACATATCGTTATATATAATCGTAATCTAATTCACCTGAAAACACATTAAAGATTTGCTGTTAACACAGTAGTTATTCTTTTTTAGACAATTAGAAGCCTGAATAAAGAGTTCCCGCAAGTGAAACTGCAGATTCTTTAACCAAACGAATCGAACCATTAAAAAACTCGTTCCATATTTAAGAGATAAAATTGCAAAGTTAATTATCAGAACATTCTCTTTCTTGCTAAAGTTACGAAAGCTCATCCGAGCATTTTTTTCTTCTTGATAAAATGTATCCGTTAAAGAAATACCTGCTTTTTTAACCGCACAACTTACGGAGTTAAAAAAATACCCTCGTTTTTAATATTGCAATTCACGCAAACAAAAAAATCCCTCTGCCCAGCATTTGTCATTTTATCAAGAATAAAAACTCCCTCTTTCCTGTGCTTGTCATTTCATAAAGAGTAAAAACATACTATTTTCAGTACTTATCATTTATTCAATAATAAAAAACCCCTCTGATGAATCGGAAAAGTTTGCTCAAGAAAAAAAATACTCGCTAACCATATAAATAAAATGTCGTAAGATGTAAAACACAAAAGATAGAATAGAATAAGAAATATTCATGTCTAGACTACGATTTAACGGCCAGAAAACTTATCATTTGTTAAAAAACACACCAATCCGCCTCTATCATTAGACACATAAGCAGATATTACATATTTTCGCAAACAGAATAGTTTGATCTAATAATCAACTTGAATCAATTACTTTATATAGAATATTAACAACATAAAATCTTAGATTATGGCTAAAGAAATTTCTATTATTAGTTTGACCGCCATTAATAATGGCGCTCATTACAATTTTATGCAGTCAGCTGCAGAAAAAGCTAAAGACGATGCTAAAGTCTACGCCAAACTTAAAGATCAGGTTGACGCGCTAATTGCAGCAGTTGCAAACGAAAACGCTAACCTCGTAAAAAGTAGAAAGAACTCTCAAAGCGATGTGATTAGAAAAGCAGACAAAGAGCGCGACGTCTACTATAGAGGCTATAGAGCAGGTGTGAAAAATTTCCGTAATTTCCCCGAAGGAGCTCAAAAGAATGCAGCCGATACACTATGGCAACACATAATTGACTACGGAAAAATTGAACGCATGCAGCTCGATAGAAAAACCGGTATCCTCTCTAATTTCCTGGAAGATTTGGAATCCAAGTATATGGGCGAAATAAATTTCCTGCAACTGAATCTGTTCGTTAATAACTTGAAAACTGCTAACGAAAAGGTTCGTAAAACAGTTTATCTTCGCGACCACGAAAAATCGTCGGGAACAAAAAATGCACTCAAGCTGTCAAGAAAAGTAACCGATAACGCGTATCTGGCAATCGTGAGAAAAATCAACGCGTTCATAGAAGTCGACGGAACATCCGACTACGACGGATTCATCTTGTTCATGAACGAGTTAATCTACAGATTTAAACATGAAGTTCTTCCGCAGAAAACAGCCGAAGAACGCAAACTTAAGAAACTCATCACAGCCTTCGAAGTAGCTAAAAAACTTGCATTAGGCACTCTAACATACACAGGAAGAAAAGGAAAAAACGAAGAAGGAAAGTATGTGTATCAGTTAATGGCCGGAAAAGATAAATCTAAGATTAACTGGGTGGTTGTAGACAAAGATAGACTTTTGGAAGCTCCCGAACCGCCAAAACACAGCAAGGGCGGAAAGCACGAGAAGGAAAATAAACCCGATATTCCTCGCGAAGATGAATAGAACTCGTTATTCGCCAGTTAGCATTAAAATACACTGACTCGAGCTCGTAGCTCATCGATTAACACTAAAATAAACTGACTCGAGCTCTCAGCTTGCCATTTAGATACTAAAAATCCCGTGATTCAGTTAAGAATCACGGGACAAAACCAACTCAATAAAACAAGAATTGATTATTGCAGACAACCACGCCTGACAAATAATCGCAAACTTGTATTCTTAATCGGCAAACTTCGCCTTAATGAATTCACGATTCAATCGCGCAATGTTTGCTATCGACTCATTTTTCGGGCATTCAGCTTCGCAGGCACGAGTATTCGTGCAATTTCCGAAGCCTAACTCTTCCATTTTCATCACCATTGCTTTTGCACGACGTGCGGCCTCGGGTTTTCCTTGCGGAAGTAAAGCCAGCTGGCTCACTTTCGACGAAACGAAGAGCATCGCGGAACCATTCTTGCAAGCTGCAACGCAGGCACCGCAGCCTATACATGTGGCACAATCCATAGCCTCATCTGCGTCGGGCTTCGAAATTAGAATGTTGTTAGCATCCTGCGCCTGACCTGTACGAACCGAAGTGTAACCTCCGGCGGCAATTATCTTGTCGAATGCAGAACGGTCGACCATACAATCCTTTATTACCGGGTAACCGGCCGAGCGCCAGGGTTCAACCGTTATGATGTCGCCGTCGCTGAATTTGCGCATGTAGAGCTGACATGTGGTTGCTCCTTGACCAGGTCCATGCGGGTGTCCGTTGATGTAGAGCGAGCACATGCCGCATATTCCTTCTCTACAATCGTGGTCGAAAACGAAGGGTTCTTTGTTGTCTTCGATGAGTTGCTCGTTTAGAATGTCGAGCATTTCGAGGAAGGAGGTGTCGCCGGGAATATCTTTCATGTCGAACGTGTCGAAATGTCCTTTTTCTTTCGGACCGTTCTGGCGCCAAACCTTCAAAGTGAATGATATGTTTTTATCCATTGTTCGTTATTCCTTTATTATGATTTGTAGTTTCTGGTTTGAACCTTTATATACTGATAATCCAAATCTTCTTTGAGAAGCGTGGGAACTGCGTCGTCGGAACCTTCATACTTCCAACAAGCTACGTACATGTAGTTTTCATCGTCGCGCTTAGCTTCTCCTTCTTCGGTTTGTGATTCTTCTCTGAAATGACCTCCGCAGCTTTCGTTACGATTTAGCGCGTCGTAGGCTTCTAGTTCGCCCATTGTGATGAAATCGCGCAAGTGGATTGCCTTGTCGAGCTCGACGTTGAGACCTTCTTTCGAGCCGGGAATTCGCACGTGCTCGTTGAATTCTTTTCTAAGGTCTTTCAACATCTTGAGGGCTTTTTCGAGGCCTTCCTTGTTGCGTGCCATGCCGACATAATCCCACATGATATGATAGAGCTTCTTGTGAATCGAGTCGACGCTTTCGTCGCCTTTTATATTATAGATTCTGTCCATCTCGGATTGAACGGCGCGTTCGGCTTCTTCGAATTCGGGCAGATCTGTTGAAAAGCGCGGAACAGTTATTTGGTCGCTCAAGTAGTTCTGCATTGTGTATGGAATAACGAAGTATCCGTCGGAGAGTCCTTGCATGAGTGCGGATGCTCCAAGACGGTTTGCACCGTGGTCGGAGAAGTTACATTCGCCTAGGGCAAATAGACCCTTGATTGATGTCTGCAGCTCGTAGTCGACCCATATTCCGCCCATCGTGTAGTGTATTGCTGGGAAAATCATCATTGGATTTTCGTAGGGATTGACGTCGGTAATTTCTTCGTACATATCGAAGAGGTTTCCGTAGCGCTGCTCTACGCGGTCTTTTCCAAGTCGCTGAATTGCTTCTGAAAAATCCAGGAATACTGCCAAACCTGTGTTGTTCACACCGAAACCTTTATCGGTACGCTCCTTGGCTGCGCGGCTGGCAACGTCGCGAGGTACGAGGTTACCGAATGCTGGGTAGCGACGCTCCAAATAATAATCGCGGTCTTCTTCCGGAATGTCGCGACCTTGGAGTGTTCCTGCTTGGAGCTTCTTAGCATCTTCAATCTTCTTGGGCACCCATATCCGTCCGTCATTACGCAGAGATTCTGACATAAGCGTCAGTTTGGATTGCTTGTCGCCATGTACCGGTATGCAGGTTGGATGAATCTGCACGAAAGCGGGGTTAGCAAAGTATGCGCCTTTTCGGTAGCATTGCATCGCAGCGGTACAGTTGCATCCCATTGCGTTTGTTGAAAGGAAATAAGCGTTTCCATATCCGCCGGTTGCAATACAAACGGCATGCGCAGCGAAACGAATCAGCTTACCTGAAACGAGGTCTTTGGCTATGATGCCTCGAGCTCGACCATCTATAATCACGAGGTCTTCCATCTCGGTACGGGTGTATAAATCTACAGTTCCGTTGTTCACCTCTTTCATTAAAGAGGAATATGCACCTAGAAGCAACTGCTGACCTGTTTGTCCTTTGGCATAGAATGTTCGGCAAACTTGCACTCCGCCGAAAGAACGGTTAGCTAGCATTCCACCGTATTCTCTTGCGAAAGGAACGCCCTGCGCTACACATTGGTCTATGATGGCTGCGCTGACTTCGGCTAAACGGTATACATTAGCTTCGCGTGCGCGATAGTCGCCGCCTTTAATGGTGTCGTAAAAAAGACGATAAACAGAGTCTCCGTCGTTTTGATAATTCTTGGCAGCGTTGATTCCACCTTGTGCTGCAATGGAGTGGGCACGTCGCGGAGAGTCTTGTATGCAAAGATTAATCACGTGGAAGCCCATCTCGCCGAGAGAAGCTGCGGCAGATGCACCGGCCAGTCCGGTTCCGACTACGATGATATCGAGCTTGCGTTTATTTGCTGGGTTGACGAGTTTCTGATGAGCTTTATAATTCGTCCATTTCTCGGCTAAAAGCCCTTCTGGAATTTTTGAATCTATTTGATTAGCCATAATCTTATTTCAAAATTTAATGTATTAATATTTATGCGGCACAGGCATAGCTCGGTGCAAATCCCAGCCAGAATGCAAGAATCAAGAAGGCAAATACGCACATGAGAATAGTTACATAAACGAGTCCTATGCATTGCCAACGCTTTAGCCAAATCTTTCCACTCCAGCCAAAAGTCTGCATAGAACTCCAGAAACCGTGAGACAAATGAAACCACAATGCCAGAATCCAAAGAAGATAGAGAACCGAATAAACCGGATTTGCAAATGTTTCCTGAATCCATGCAAAACCGTCTGCCGGATGATGCTTAACTTCAATGTGTGCTAATTCGGCAAACATCATGTGTCCCCAGAAATTATACAAATGCAATAATAAACCTATCAGAATGATTAAACCTAAAACAAGCATATTCTGACTTGCCCAACTAACTTCCGGACGACGACTGCTAACTGCATAACGTTCATTGCCTCGTGCACGTCGATTCTGTGCCGTGAGAATAAACGCGTAAACAATATGAAAAACAGCAAGAGCTCCAAGTCCCATCGTACCGGCAACTGCATACCAGTTCGAACCTAGAAAGCTGCATATCATATTGTAAGCTTCCCCGGAAAAGAAAGCTGCAATGTTCATGCAACAGTGGAATGTCAGGAAAAGAATAAGGCAAATGCCGGTAGACGACATTACCACTTTTCTACCGATAGGTGAATTGATTAACCACATAAATGTTTTGATTTTAAATATTTAATTTGTTAGACTTAATTCTCAACTTGTAGATTGTTGTAGATGTGTTAATTTGGAATTAAAGCAAATGTGTTTATAACTCAAATTCATGCATAAATCGACTCACTGTAATACCAAGATGTAAGTATATGATCTCGTTTCAAGCCGTGCAAAAATACTATATTTTAATGATAAAGCAAATTGCGTCCTAAATAATATCAAATATTATTTCTTAATTTTGCTCGCCAATATAGAGTTAAATATGAACTTTAGATATGATGTTATTGTAATAGGAGGAGGACATGCCGGATGCGAAGCGGCTGCGGCTGCAGCAAATATGGGTGCTAAGACCTGTCTTATTACAATGGATATGGGTAAAATTGGACAAATGAGTTGTAACCCGGCAATAGGAGGAATAGCTAAAGGACAAATTGTACGAGAAATAGATGCTCTAGGAGGTCAAATGGGACTTATAACGGATGCAACAACAATTCAATTCCGTATGCTTAATCGTTCAAAGGGTCCCGCTGTTTGGAGCCCTAGAGCTCAATGCGATAGAGAGAAATATATACAGGAATGGCGAAAAACTCTAGACAGAATCGAGAATCTGGATATATTTCAAGATCAAGCAAATGAATTACTTGTAGAAGAGAAAAGAGTTCTTGGAATAAAGACTATATGGGGTATAGAGTTTTATGCAAAGAGTGTTATTCTCACAACTGGGACATTTCTTAACGGTTTGATGCATATTGGAAGAAATCAAATCGAAGGTGGACGACATTCGGAACCAGCTGTTCATAGTCTTACTGAGAGTATAACAAGACATGGTATAATAGCTGCCCGAATGAAAACAGGTACTCCTGTACGTATAGATAAACGTTCTGTACACTTTGAAGATTTGGAACCACAATTGGGAGAGGTGAATTATTATAGATTTTCTTTTCTTAATAGTAAACGTAACCTTTCTAAACTGCCATGTTGGCTCTGCAACACGAATCCTTCTGTTCATAAAATATTGAGGAATTCAATTTGTGAATCCCCTCTTTTAAATGGGCAAATCAACAGTATTGGCCCACGATATTGTCCATCTATAGAAACAAAGATTACGACTTTTGAGAAGAGAGAGAGTCATCCGCTTTTTTTGGAACCTGAGGGCGTAGATACAAATGAAATGTATCTGAACGGTTTTTCTTCAAGTATGCCTTGGGAAATCCAATTAGAAGCTCTTCATCAGATTCCGGCTCTGCGCGATGCAAAAATATACAGACCAGGCTATGCTATCGAATATGATTATTTCGACCCCATTCAACTGAAACATTCTTTAGAGTCTAAAATCATAGAAGGATTATTCTTAGCAGGACAGATAAATGGCACGACAGGCTATGAAGAGGCCGCGGGTCAGGGATTAGTAGCGGGAATTAATGCTGCCTTGTTTTGTTGTAATAGCGAACCTTTTGTGATGCATAGAGATGAGAGTTATATAGGGGTATTAATAGATGATCTCACAACTAAAGGAGTTGATGAGCCTTATAGAATGTTCACTTCTCGTGCAGAATATCGTACGCTTCTTCGACAAGATAATGCTGACACACGGCTCACGAGTAAGGGGTATAATTTAGGGATTGTGAAATCTGGTCGATTCGAGAAATGGGAACAAAAGGAAAAAAACATCAAGAAGATTATTTCCTATTGCAATAATACTACAATAAAAGAATCGGATATAAGTGGTTGGCTATCTTATTTGGGATATTCGGTAGTTAACAGGACTCTAAAAATTAGAGACCTAATTTCAAGACCAAATATCGAGATAAAAGAATTATCAAAGAGAATACCCTCTCTTTCAGAGATTTTTGTTGCTCTGGATGGATTAGATGAAGAAATTATTGAGGCTGCAGAAATACGAATAAAATATAAGGGTTACATAGAAAGAGAACAGAAGTTTGCGGAGAAAATGCGTAGACTAGAAAATATAAGAATAAAAGGAAAATTCGATTATTCAACAATAAAAGATATTTCCATTGAAAGTAGGCAGAAACTCGAAAAGATACAACCGGAAACAATTGCGCAGGCAAATCGAATTCCTGGTGTGAGTAAAAGCGATATCAGTGTTTTGCTGACATTAATGAAACGTTAAAATTGAAGGGTATAGAAAATATATTTTATGAATAAAGATGAATAACAAGATTCTATTAAGTCATCTGAGATGTATACAGGATTGGCCTGTAAAAGGAGTGAATTTTAGAGATGTAACAACGCTTTTCAAATCGCCAGAAGCCCTAAATGAAATAACTAATGAAATGTATGAACTTTATAAGGATAAAGGGATTACGAAAATAGTTGGAATAGAAAGTCGGGGATTTGTAATGTCTTCTGCCTTAGCGGTTAAACTGAATGCAGGAGTTGTTCTTTGTCGTAAGCCTGGAAAGCTTCCATGTGAGACAGTGAAAGAGGAATACAGAAAAGAATACGGCACTGATATTATAGAGATTCATAAAGATGCAATTAATAAAAATGACGTTATTTTACTCCACGACGACCTACTAGCTACGGGAGGAACAATGAATGCGGCTTGTCATTTGGTTAAGAGGTTTTGCCCAAGAAAGATATTCTGTAATTTTATCATAGAGCTTTGTAGCGAATTTCCCCATAGCCGAAATAAATTCGACAAAGACATTGAAATAACTTCGCTTTTGAGTTTTTAGGATAACGCTGCCGGTTTCACGTGAAACGGAAAACAAAAAATGGACACACAAGATTATTTGAAGGGGATTTATTTAAGTCTGCCAGAACTTCCTGGAACGTATCAATTTTATAACAATGAGGGTAAAATAATATATGTTGGGAAAGCGAAAAATTTGAAAAGACGAGTGTCTTCTTATTTTCAAAAGAATATTTTAGACAAAAAGACCAGGTTTTTGGTTTCTAAGATTTGCGACATCTCTTATTCAGTTGTTAATACAGAGGATGATGCTCTTTTGATAGAGGATAGTTTGATCAAGCAATATCAACCGAAGTATAATATGATGCTTAAGGATGATAAGACATATCCCAGTATCTGTGTTTCTAATGAGTTTCTTCCACGTGTTTTTAAGACTCGAGATATTGATAAGAAAAAAGGTGTCTATTTTGGCCCTTATGGTCATATTAGTAAGATGTATTCAATTTTAGATGTTGTGAGGAAGGTCTATAAACCTCGTTCTTGTAGTATTCCTTTTACGGAAGAAATGGTCAGAGGCGGTAAGTTTAAGCCGTGTGTAGAGTTTCAGTTGGGTAATTGTAATGCACCTTGTAATGGAAATCAGAGTTTAGAAGATTATTTGGATAATATAGAACAGATACGCAATGTACTGAAAGGAAATATAGGTGAGCTCCTGAAATATTTGAAAGATAAGATGATTATCTGCTCAGAAAAACTGGAGTTTGAAAAAGCAGAAGTTTATAAGCAGAGATATTTGATCATAAAAGAGTTTATAAGTAAGAGTGAAATAGTAAGTCGTACCGTCTCTAATGTAGATGTGTTCAGTGTAGTCAATGATGAAGTGACTAAGAAGGCATTCGTTAATTATATTCATGTGGATAGTGGAGCGATAAATCAGAGCTTCACATACGAATATAATAGAGAAAATGATGAAGACGAAAGAGAAATGCTTTGCAAGGTTATTCCCGAGATTAGAGATAAATTCGATAGCGATGCTAGAGAGATTATAGTGCCCTTTATGTTGAATTTAGAGATCGAGGATGTTTGTTTCTTTGTTCCGCAGCGAGGAGAAAAACGGCATCTTTTGAAACTATCAGAGCTGAATGCTAGACAATATCAGTTCAATTGTTCCAAGCGTCTGAAAAAGGAATACTCTGAGGAAAAGTTAAAAGGGTTGATGCAGAATCTGCAAGAACAATTGCATTTGAACAAGCTTCCGTATCATATAGAGTGTTTTGATAACTCAAATATATCCGGGTCTGATGCTGTGGCGGGATGTGTTGTTTATAAAGGCTTGAAGCCATCGAGGAAAGATTATCGCAGATACAATATAAAGACAGTGAAAGGTGTTGATGATTATGCTTCTATGCGTGAGGTGGTAAGTCGTAGATATAAACGGATGATAAAAGAAAACACTCCTTTGCCAGATTTGATAATAATCGATGGAGGGAAAGGTCATATGGAAGCTGTGAGAAGTGTTATTGTTGATGAGTTGAATTTGTCTGTTCCCATTGCGGGGCTCGCTAAGGATAACAGACATCGAACTAATGAACTCCTTTTCGGATTTCCACCCCAGGTGATTGATTTGAGAACAAATTCTGAATTGTTCAAAATACTAACTCAGATGCAAGATGAGGTGCATCGGTTTGCTATCTCGTTTCATCGTAACAAGCGTTCGAAGCGTCAACTGCATAGTGTTTTGGACGATATAAAAGGAATAGGTCCGAAGAGTAAGAAGAAACTCCTAGCCGAATTAAGGACAGTTCAAGATATCAAAAATGCAGATTTGAAGACCTTGGCGAATATTCTAGGTTCTGCGAAAGCTATGATTGTCTACCAGTTTTTTCATTAATACACTTTTATGAGAATTGTTTTGCAACGCGTGTCGCATGCTTCAGTGAGAGTAGGAGAGAGGGTTAAATCTACCATTGGTAAAGGCTATCTTATTCTTTTAGGAATAGGAGAGGATGATAATGAGGGCGATGTTTCGTGGCTAACGAAGAAAATAATTGGATTACGTGTTTTCGATGACGATTGTGGAGTGATGAATCGAAATATTATAGACGAGAAGGGTGATATATTAGTAGTATCACAATTTACCCTCATGGCTTCTTATAAGAAAGGCAATCGGCCAAGCTGGATTCATGCAGCTCGGCATGAAATATCTAAGCCGTTGTATCGTCTTTTTTGCGACGAGTTAAGTCGTTTGTTGGATAAACCTGTAGATGAGGGGGAATTCGGAGCAGACATGAAAGTAGAATTAATAAATGATGGCCCTGTAACAATATGCATGGACACAAAAAACAAGGAATGAAGCGATGACAATTAAAGAAGCACAGATGAAAGTCGACGAATGGGTACAAAAATATGGCGTGTGCTATTTCAGCGAGCTAACAAATATGGCTTGTCTAACCGAAGAAGTTGGCGAATTAGCCCGTGTTATGGCTCGCGTGTATGGTGATCAGAGTTTTAAATCAGGCGAACAGGCAAATATTGGTGAAGAACTGGCCGACATCTTTTGGGTACTCATTTGCATTGCGAATCAAACGAATACAGACTTAACCGAGGAACTTGCTAAGAGTTTCGAAAAGAAAACTGAGCGCGATAAAGAACGCCACATAAATAATTCAAAATTGAAATCAAAATAACTAGTAGAATATATGGAAATAATTAAGAAAGACCTTAACAGGCAAACTAACATTACGAGTAAATACGACCGTATATTGGCAGAATATAATCTTGACATAACCGATGAAGAAGTCAAATCGGCCGTGAAGAAAATAATAGTTGAGCGAGTAGCCGAGAATGATACCTTAGAGGTAAAGAAGTTCCTCTTGAGTTGTATAGAACTAACATCGCTTAGAACAATCGATACTGAGGAAAGCATTCTCGCAATGACTGAAAAGGTTAATCGTTTTGATTCTTTGTATCCCGGTTTACCCCACGTTGCTGCCATTTGTGCCTATCCTTGTTTTACAAAACTGATAGCTGAGAGTTTAGAGGTAGATGGCGTCGATATAACCAATGTCTGTGGCAGTTTCCCTTCATCGCAAACATTTCTTGAAGTAAAGACGATTGAAACTGCGCTTGCTATAAAAGATGGTGCCACCCATATTGACATCGTTCTTCCGGTAGGCAAATTCCTTTCTGGCGATTATGAGAGTGTTTTTGACACCATCAGCGAATTGAAACAAATTTGTGGCGAAATTCCTATGAAGGTTATTCTCGAAACTGGTGATTTAGGTGGTTTTCGCAACATAAAGACTGCAGCCTTATTGTCGATGTATGCTGGTGCAGATTACGTAAAAACAAGTACCGGAAAAGAAAAAATCAGCGCAACTCCTGAATCTGTTTATGTAATGTGCCAGGCCATAAAGGAATATCATGTTAAAACAGGTGTTCAGATTGGATTGAAACCGGCTGGCGGGATAAATACTGTTATGGATGCCATCATTTACTACAGTATTTTTAAAGAAATCTTGGGTGAAAAATGGCTTACCACTGATTGGTTTCGTATAGGAACCAGCAGACTAACTAATCTTTTACTGAGCGATATTGAAGGTCGGGAGATAGAATATTTTTAATGCTAATTCGAAATAACAAAAAAATAGATGATGTGTAATAATAAAAAAGCAAGGCATGAATAAAGAAACAAATGAGAAACGTCTATATAAGACTCCTGAATGTAGAGTTATAGAGATGGATCAGGAACAATTTATTTGTACAACAGTATTACCTAATCCTCCAGGTTCCACAGAGGAAGAATGGGGAAATGAAGAGGGTGTTAATGGAGGAGAAGGCGAAATTTAAGCCATCCTCAAGTGTATCAATATAAACGATGAATAATAACAATGAAGAAGAGTAGAGACATAATCATTGCCACAATCATAGCACTCATACTTCTCACGGGTTGTGGAAATGAGATCGAACATAAGCAGGGGAACGACAAAATAGAAATGAGTGCTTCACAATTCATAATTGACGAAACACCATATGCAGAAGACACAGAAGTGACCCGGAGTCGAAATGTTGCAAATGCCCCATTTGGTAAAGAAATAATAAAACTCGACAATGGAATAGAAGCTGAAGTAACCGTAGAACGTGAAGTAGCTGATAACACGCACCATGCTACTACCCGTACTACGGAAATGACTAATCAGCATTATACTATCTATGCTCTTAAAAATGGCAATCGAGTAGGTACACTCAGAGGAACCGTCAGCGGTGCCGGAAGTTCAAAAAATTTCATACCCGATGCTGGAACATCTTCCATGCTATTACTCGAACCTGGCACCTACACCTTCGTGTGTCATAACGACCAGGTAACTCCAACTGGTAATCAACTATATGTATATAATCAAGATGCTGAAAAGGCTCTTATGGGAGTAACTACTACAAATGTCAGCGGAAAGGAGTATAAGGTCAACTTCCAAATGAAACACCTAGCAGCTCGTATACGCTACGAACTAACTACCTATTGGGACATCAACAATATAAGAGCAGAAGTTGGGCCTCAAGGGGCAATAGATTTAAGTATCTATAATAACGATGGAACTTTCAACTCTGAATCTACCGGAGGCGTATCTCATGAAATAACATTCCCCACAGTAACTACGGAAGCAGCCGATTACACCTATACTTCAACCAGTAACTATCATTACTGTCTTCCCAATAGCATTGTAAATCCCATGGTAATTCGCTTCAAAACAGGCATGCTCTACCGCAAAACAATTGCCAGTTATAGTATGAATCTTATGAATTTCCCTCGCCAGAAACTTGCAGCTAATGAATCCTACAAGGTGAAAATAAAACTTTATTATTCCTTTCAGTACTTATTCTCCGATGGAACTACAGGTACAATCATGCAAGGTAAGTCTGCTGGTAAAACACCTATTGCTGCAATGATTTCATCCAATAAAGCCATAGGTCTTACTGATGCTAAAGTTGGAGCTTCTAGATTGTTTAATTGGAGTAATAATCAAGCAAAGCACAACACGATAACATCACAAATCTTCTCGGTGATTTATAACAGTGTCGACGGATACAACCAAACCTGGTCGACTACACACTCTGCTACCGGTGTAGCCCATGCCAACGACCCCAACTTTCCAGCCTTCGTTAGAGCTGCTAATTACGTACCTCTAACTCCTATCACAGCCCCGGCAGGCAAACTTTCCAATTGGTATCTTCCTGCATTGGGAGAATGGAAACTTGCAGCCCAGACAATGGGAAAATATAATCCCGCACAACTCACGGCATGGCCAACAGCTGGAACACATCTTAATTGGGACGATCGACTGGTGAAAGTAATCTTCGTACAAGCTGGTGGAGAATCTCCCATTTGGGTTAACGGTACACGAGGAGACGGATGGTATTGGGCAAGCGATGAATTCTCGGCAGGGAGCGCCTATCATATGGTGCTTTATCCTGAAGCCACTTACAGTCTATGGTTTGCTGCAAACCCTAAAAGTTCCAATCCTATGAGGGTTCGGGCATTTATCATCAAGAATTCTTAAACCAGAGTTGGTAAGATTGAATACTCAATGAGAGATTCTTAAGGGTACTTTCCTTACAAAAAGACTACAGTTAATGTAGGATAGAGGGGGTGGGGGATTGAACTTCCCGCTTCATGATAATCTGGTTTGATAACATATCTGTATTGACAGAATTAGACTTGTAGGATGGTCAAGACCTTTTTGTAATATGTTTGCGTCATTCGCGCACGAGCGAAACATTCTTGTTTCTCATTTGCGTCATTCGCGCATGAGCGAAACATTCTTGTTTCCCATTTGCGTCATTCGCGCACGAGCGAAACGTTTTTGTTTCCTATTTGCGTCATTCGCGCACGAGCGAAACATTTTTGTTTCTCATTTGCGTCATTCGCGCACGAGCGAAACGTTTTTGTTTCTCATTTGCGTCATTCGCGCATGAGCGAAACATTTTTGTTTTCCATTTGCGTCATTCGCGCATGAGCGAAACATTTTTGTTTTCCATTTGCGTCATGTGCGCAAGAGCAAAACAAAGATGTATAGTATCTGCAGGATACCTGTAATGCTATTCGTAATATAGAGACGACTTTAAAATAAAACCGTTTATGGAAATAAATCTAAAAGAATATTATGCAGACAGAGCCCAAAGTTTGGCTAAGGAAATAGCCGGTCTTAAACAGAAGAACCGCAGCTTTGTTGCAGGACAAATCATTTTCTTCCTGGCCTTTATAGTTTTCGTTGTTCTCTACACTACAACAGCTGGCGGCAGATTACTGCTCGTTATGGCAGCCCTTTCAGTAATCGCTTATTTTATAGTGCGACGTTTCGATGTACTCAATGGCGAAAAGATAGCAACACAAAACAGTTTGTTACAGGTTTATCAGCATGAAATGGCATATCAAGAGGGTGATTACAGTGCTTTTTACGACGGCAGAGAATATGTTGACCCGCAACATCCATTCACGTTCGATCTGGATATATTCGGCTCACAATCGCTTTTTCAGCGTATCAATCGGACTGTAACAACTGGCGGGAGCCGCCGTTTAGCCTCTCTGTTGAGTACGGAACACGAGTCTGCACAAGGCGAAATAGAAAGGATAACACTACAGAAAGAGGCGATAGATGAGCTGGCCGAAATGGAAACGTGGCGAGCCGATTTTCTTGCGATAGGGCAGAAGGCTGGTGAAAAGCTCGATTCTTCGGCCATTCGTGAAGCGCACGAACGGATAAGTTCCGTACGACTGCCATCGTTTATGGGCAGTTTACCAGTGATTATTGTGGCTTACGCAGCTATTGCAGGTCTTTGGGCGAGCGTTGTCCTGCCGTTCTTCACGCCGCTGAGCGGTGAAGTGGCTGTTACTTGGGGTGTTTTACAGTTCATTGCGGTGTTTTTGCTTTGTATGAAGCCTTTACGGGTGATTAGAAAATCGGTTGATGTTCTGCACAAGCATCTGCAGGCCTATATCAGTTTGATACGACATCTATCAGCGACGCAGTTCAAGGCCGAGGATAATCGTCGGGTTGTTCGGCAACTGCAAACGGCGTCTATATCGTTCGAGCGTTTGGAGGATATTCTCAACGGACTTGACCGGCGAGGTAATATCCTTGGATTGTTAATCATGAACACATTCCTGTTGAGTGACGTCTTCTTAGTGCGTCGTTTTTGCCAGTGGCAGCGATTATATATGTCGCATGTGATGGATTGGGTAGACGAAGTAAGTCATATCGATGCGCTAGTGTCGATGGCGACATTCAGATATAACGAACCTTTTGGTACAGCGGCCCAACTAGTCGTCGATGAAAATATGGTTTATGAGGCTCGAGGATTATATCATCCATTCCTCGGTAAAAAAGCCGTGCGCAATGATTTCATGATAGAAGAAGGCCACTACTATATTATCACGGGCGCGAATATGGCCGGTAAAAGTACCTTTCTACGTTCGGTTGGTATAAACTATGTTCTTGCGATGAACGGAATGCCAGTTTTTGCCGATGCGTTGAAAGTGTCGGTTTATCGGCTTTTCAGCAGTATGCGTACCACCGACGACCTTTCCCATGGCATATCCTACTTCAATGCCGAACTATTGCGACTGAAACAACTCATCAATTTCTGCCGTCATAGTAAGCACACGCTAATAATTCTCGACGAAATTCTGAAGGGTACCAATTCGCTCGATAAGCTTAACGGCTCGCGGCTCTTCCTGAATGCCATATCTTCACTACCTGTTAGCGGTATGATTGCTACCCACGATTTGGAACTGTCGAAGATGAGCGAGCTACATCCCGAACGTTTTTCGAACTATTGCTTTGAAATTGAACTCGCCGAAAACATTAACTATACCTACAAAATAACTCCCGGTGTGGCACGTAACCAGAATGCCACATTCCTACTAAAAGGAATCCTGGCATAATATGAAATCTTCTTGTAGAGGGGGGAGAGATTTAATTCCGATACTTTTTTCTTAGCCGAAGAATATAGCCTGAGATTAGACACCAAAGCACAAATAGGCCAACGAAAAATATAAATATAAAGGAGGCTAGCGAACTCATGTAAATGCGCCCGGTATGGACTTCAAGCGCTGTATTCCATAATGACATGGATAGATTGCTGAATTCATCTGGTTGAGGAGCAAACGAACTGCCTTCGGTATAGTCGACGACACATTCTTTATCAGTAAAGTCTGAACTGTAACCCGAAATGGGATATGAACTTATCGGAATGCCTTTAATGGGTAATTGGTTCGAATTCTTAGGGTGACCAGCGAAATAATCCTCTATAATTCCCCTGTTACGATCCCATAAAAATAAACCGCTGAAAGAACCGATTAGCCATCTGCCGCAGACATCGCGCTGCCACACTGTTTGTCCCATCACGCTTACGGGAGGTGCATTTTTTATGGTCTCGGGACGCGAGGTGAGTGATTTGAAAGAGAAGAATCCTTCGGAGGTCGAAACAAGCCAATCGGAGTTTTGGTTGTCATAACGAATCATGCGTAACTTGTCGTTCCATACATTGTTTGTACTTAGAACAGTGCCAGGTATGGGCTTTGTGCGACATGAAGAGAGTGGAATCATCAGAGGTGGACGGAGACACCAGCCGGTGAATGTAATAAGCAGTGTCAGAATTATGGTGTAGCGGCCTATTCCATCATGCCAGGTCATTAATCGTTTACGAGGGTTAAACCAGAACCATATACCGGTTATGCATAAGGCTGACAGAGCAAGTCCCACGATATCCATGATTAGTTTACCGATAGTTCCGAACAGTGCTCCGCAATGTAATAGCCATATTTGTCGGAAGATGCTCACTTCGTTTTTGTAGTTATTGGGCGCTTGTAGTTGTATTCGCCGGAATGATTTGTAGGGCGGAAGACTTATGTAGGCATACGAGCGACTGAGGAGCACCATAGTGTCTTTGTATATGGTTAGGTCAGTAATTAGTTCGTTGTCCTCTGTTGGCAGCTGAATTGAAATCCATCCTTTTTCTTTGAGATGATAGAGACCCCAAATGCTTGCTGCGAAGATATCGCCGTGTTGAGTTTGAACCATATTGCGTATTTGTTTATGGTCGGCTCCGTGTAGTATACCTTTGTTATAGCTTGTGAACTTCGATGCGGTACTGTCGGTTATGAAAATTCCGGCTGTTCCATAAAGGAAGATTAAATGCTGTCGGTTTTTTGTTTCACATTTTAAGGTGCCACGTAAAAGTCCGTTGTTCCAGTTGTGAAAACGATATTTCTCTGGGAGCATTCCCCGGCTGATACTAATATCATTGAATACGTTTCGGTGATTTAAGATTATGCCAGAAAAGCAAAACATAATCAAGAAAAAACAAATTGTTATCCCTACCCATTTGTGATGCTTTCTCCATGTACTTCTTTTCATATTTCTTTATATGAGATGCGTTAGAAATGTCGTGCAAAAATAAGATAATCCATTATACTGATGTTGTGGAAGAAATGGGAAAGCAATACATTTGTACGGTATTTTTTTGTATAATATTTAATAGAAGAATTATGAAAAGAATTGTTTTAGTTCGTCATGGAGAAAGTCTTTGGAATAAGGAAAACAGGTTTACAGGATGGACAAATGTTGATCTTAGCGAAAAAGGCCAAGAAGAAGCTCGCACAGCTGGCAAACTTCTGAAAGAAGCTGGAATCAACTTCGAGGTTGCTTATACATCTTATCTGAAACGTGCCATTAAAACATTGAATAGTGTCCTAGACACAATGGATCTGGATTGGATTCCAGTAAAGAAAAGCTGGCGTTTAAACGAAAAGCATTATGGTAATTTGCAGGGACTAAATAAAAGCGAAACTGCTGAAAAGTTTGGTGAGGAACAAGTGCGTATATGGCGTCGTAGTTTCGACGTTGCTCCCAAACCATTAGATGATTCTGATCCCAATAGCGCAACACAAGATCCTCGCTATAATTTGGTTCCTAACAATTATATTCCAAGAACCGAATCCCTCAAAGATGCAATTGCAAGAGTTATGCCCTATTGGGAATGCGAAATATTCCCAAGTCTCAAAGAACACAACGATGTGATTGTTGCAGCTCATGGGAATAGTCTCCGAGGAATTGTGAAGCATTTGAAGAACATATCGAACGAAGATATTATTTCGTTGAATATTCCAACAGCTGTTCCTTATGTTTTCGAGTTCGATGATAATCTTAATTTGGTCAAAGATTATTATCTTGGTGACCCTGAAGAAATAAAACGCAAACAAGCTGCTGTTGCTAATCAAGGAGCTGCGAAGTAAATTGGTTTTAATGCTTGATTAATAATAGAGTAGGAAGAAAACTAAAGTTAGTTTTCTTCCTACTTTTTTTATAGTTGTTTAATCTCTAATTTATCTCTAGAACAACTTTGTTTCGAGATTTCCGAAGACAACTACTTAGGTACCGAAGTGAGACGAGTTTAAGCCTTATCTATCATATGAGTAACTTAGTTATCGCTCTGTTTACCTTGGCGAATAAACGGCGCGGATGGTAATGCTGGCTTTCTTCTCTTTATCGCTGGTATTGAAAGTTCCTCCCCAGCTATAATCTTCGCTACTGTTCAGGCCAACAATCTGAAATACACCCATAGTTGACGACTGTAGGCTACCAACGCTGGCATTGCAACCTTCGGCGATGGTTTCGGCACGTTTATAGGCATCGATACTGGCATTGTGAAGGAGCTCCATTTTAAGATCGTCGAGTTTGGTATAATAATATAACGGGTCACTGCTGCTGAAGTTTACATCGCGTCCGTAGAGCTCAGATATCTTCTGATAAACGCGTTCAACTATGGGCAAATCACGTGAGGTTATGGTGATATCCTGCCTTACAGCGTAACCATCATCAAGTTCAAAATAGCGTTCGGAATGTTCATCATATATACTCTTGGTTTGCTTCTCAACGCTTACACTATTAGTTGAAATTGTTGAATCTGCGATATTATTTTCGCGCAAGTATTGTCTTATTAATCTGTTTGAGCGATTGAATTCAGTGTATGCAGCGTTCTGTGTTGGAGCTTTGCCGCTAACAGTGATGTTCCACACTACAAGATCACTCTTGATTTGCTTTTCAGCCATTCCGGTAACCTTAATTTTATACTCTCCTTGACGGAAGTTTTGCAGGCCGTGTGCTATTTGCCAGCAACCTGCTACGGCCGCAATACTCACAACTATAATGAGTACAGCCTTAAACAGTTCTTTTTGTTCAATTTTCATCATTTTTCATTAAAAGTTTTTTGTTCAGATTGAAGTACACGTATAATCTCAAAATAAATATTTGTTTTGTTCCAATATTTGCTCTTTCGACTAAAGTATAAGATGTCGTGAGATACCTTTTCCTTACCCTAATAGACGAGTGCTTGTCCCTTGATCTTCCAGATATTGAGGTGGTAACTAAGGAAACCATACTCTTCGTCAACGCTAGTTACAAAGAATGGCTTTTTTCTTTTACTCCATATCCTGTAGAGGCTATTATATTGAACATACGTATTGCGATATGCATGCAATGCTGCGCATGGGACTTAAGTTCTAATAATTAATTGAGTCTATTTAAGTCTCTCTATAAGCATTGTTACCTTAATCATAAGAGCCTCTGTTTTGGGTGGATTTTTAGCCAACGCTTTATTGGCTAACTCTATCACTTATGGAGACTTTTTACATAGCGCTTTATTCATATTTCTTACGTTGTGAGAATCTCTCGTTTCTGGCTTATGTATGTGTCTGACCGTGAAAGGGCAAGCACACGTTCATTCATGGTCAATATGGTGTCAAACTTTATGATACGAGCTACTAGCCTCTTTATGCTGTTAGGATGAGTGTTGACGACTTCCTCTATTTGATTCCAGTTAATGTCATGCTTCTCCTGTACCTAGTCAAGGGTAGGGATAATAGCGAGCATAACATAAGTGTAGGAGATTCTCTTTAATCATAATTTGCTTAATGCAATTTATTAATGTGGTAAAGGTAAAGATTTTCTGATAAAACAAACTAATCTCGGGAATCCTTTTTCGTTTCAGAACAAACTCTATAAGCTCCTCACTGTTTTTATTTATTTCCCCTCATAAATAAAAAAGACCTTGATTGATTCACATCAACCAAGGCTCTCAATACTAAAACTAAATTAACCACTAAAAAAACTAATGCAAAGATAGGCCCGTGCAAGAACTTTGGCTGTAAAATTATGCGGGTTATTTTGATTATTGTACGGAACGTGGTGTTTGGAATGTTTTTGGAACAATATTCAGTTAGGAAGAGATAGATATTTGGAGATTTTGATGATGCAGAATTAAAAGAAGTAATTAGGTTTACATAGAAAGAATATAGTATATCTGTAAAATATCGGGACTTAGAAGAAGAGGGTCATTCCGAGTCCTAAACTGAGATTGTTTATGCTTGTGCTGCGCCGAAATGTGTCGACGATATCGACTATTTCTCCTTCTGGACCTTCTTGCCAGCGATTTTTCAGATGATAAATGTATTCGGGATGTGAATAATCGTAGTCAAGATTTATTCTGAAAGCCATTCCCAGTTTATAGGCCCATGTAAGCGATAAGCCTGTGCTGAATACAGGTGAATTGTTTGCTTTGATAGACATGAATTCCTTGTTGTGGATTCCTTTTCCGTCGCCGAATCTCTGAAGAAGATTTAGGAGTTCTTGTTTTTCTTCAGGATGTTCGAATATGTTTTTGTCGTTTGGGTTGAATGACTCTATGAGTTGTTTTATTCCATTTATGTCGAGGTCTACTATTGCATCGACTCTATAATCGGTTGTTAGTCTGTTTCCGATGAGCAGTTTTGCTCCTATTCCAAAATGTTTGTTCACGGGGTAGGCTAAATATGGACCGATATTGAAGTCGAACATTCCGATATGATTCGATTCCACACCTGCGAAGCGTATATAATCCTTAATAATATTTGCCCCTCGCTGACCAGTTTTTACGTCATACTCGAATCCATTGTCCAGATTTACATTTGCTGTAACTGGTATTGCTGTAGCTCTTATTCGTCCGCCGAAGCCTATATACTTATTCATGAAGTAAGCACATTCAACATTTAGAGACGAACTATGGCCTAGATATAATTGAAGTCCTAACGGATGACTCTCTCCCGATTCATCTCCAGGTGCAAATGGGTGCATATTTTCATCATAGTCGTCATAGATTGGCGGACAATTCAGACTATTTGGTCCGATTCCCATCTGTACTCCAACACTTAAAAATGAAGGTTGGCTCAATAAATTAGGCATATTTCTTGATAGAAGACTATGTTTGATACCACGATGTTTGAATATAAGATCGCCAACTAGATACCCAATATCTGTTGAGATTATCCCAATTCCAGCTCCAACAAGCACATCGTTAATCCAATGTCGGTTATTAAGAATGCGGAAAACACCAGTTGCGGTTGCCACTGAATAGCCTGCGATACTATACCATGGACTACGTGTCATGCCATATTCACGATGAAGAATAGTTGCACAGACAAACGATGTTGCTGTGTGTCCTGATGGAAAGGAGTTGTAAGAAGTCCCATCAGGTCGTAGTTCTTTAGTAGTGTGCTTCAAACTATTCACTAAGAGGGCCATTGTTAAACCCGACAATGCATTACTAACTGCCAATCTACCC
Organism: Prevotella micans F0438; assembly: GCF_000243035.1. NCBI lineage: Bacteria > Pseudomonadati > Bacteroidota > Bacteroidia > Bacteroidales > Prevotellaceae > Prevotella > Prevotella micans. The sequence continues at coordinate 291,118 of NZ_JH594523.1, read as the reverse complement.
CATGAACTACGTCCTTCCACACCAGAAGATTTCAGAATCCATGTTGCTGCCAGAGGAGTATATTGCGTGTAATCATCCCATTTGCTTTTGAAATTCGGCTGATAATAATGTCTCAGATGTCTGAAATTATGCTTCTGTGCTCCAGTCATAAATCCTGCAGCGACGAATCCCAATCCCATGTAAGGTATGTTATGCTTTATAGATTCCTCTTGAATATGCTTCTGAAGCGTTACACTATCTGGCTCAACCATCTGAAAAACAGTATCACGCTCAGTTGCATTTGCAGTTTGCCAGACGACAATATATATAACAAGTAGTATCCATTCTTTCATATCTTATATATATAATGTGTAGATTGTGCGTGCAAATGTAGTGCGAAATGGTAATAACACTAGTGCATTAGAATTAAAAACTATAGTATGCTAGATTGATCGGTATTACGGTGCTATGATGCAAGTGAGAGACCAAATGGTTTGAGTATTGTGGAAGTTCTGCAGAAATGAGATCAAGTTGTCCGTGTCTTGCGGAAGTTTCGCAAGTAATTTTCAAAATGTATCGAGACCTCTGTACATCATCCTATCCACGAATCATTGTGTCTAATTCGCTGAAATAAGATGTAAATAGGCCCTTATACAGTCAAGATTACCCAGGAATGCCTTGGATTTCGTATAGCTTTTTGAAATAAGAGCGGCAACTAAATATAAAATTCAATGTGTGAGAGCGGGAACTATTTTTTCTTCCCGGAATACGGTATTATTTGGGTATAGAAATACCAATTCCTTTTTCAATATTTCTGTTTTCCAGATAAATCAAAACAAGTAATAATCATCACTGTCGAAAGCAAATCATTATCTTTGTGAGCACACCTATAAACATTCTTTGTTTTGATGTGACAACTTGCGAGCAGAATCTTTTCGCTCATCTCCCATATCGCTAACTCTTTAATTGTATAATAACAATATAATTTTCCATCCTATGAAAAAGATTTTTTCTCTAATGTTAGCAGCAATAGCTGCCACATCGGCTTCAGCACAATATGTCAGTCCTGGAACCGGCAAGATGTTCACTTTTGCAGACTTGGCAAGTATTGGCAATAGTGGTGTAACTTTTAGTGACGGCGCTTATGTCGTAGAACAGAATTTCACGATCAGTAACAAGGACACGCTACGCCTGCAAAGCAACGACGTGATTAAACTCGGCGATAAGGTTGAGGTGATTGTTGAAGGTGTTGCCGATTTTGCTCCGGTAGACACGGCTACTGTCACAAGAGTTCTTGATAGCTCGAACCCTAAAGGTTTTCGCCTGCGCGGAGATGGTCGATTACAGCATGTAACGTTTGAATATGTGGGGGTGACGCTATCCGGCTCTAATGATGGCTACACTATTGAGAACTGCACATTTAAGCTCTACAATGGTAAGCTTTCGACGGGTAGTGCTCTTACGTTCAGTGCGCCTGGTGGCAGTAATGTTATCAGAAACTGCTATTTTGTAGATAACATCGTAAGTGCCATTAGTAGCGGAGCCAATATGCCTGTAGGTGTGATTATTGATAAGTGTCATTTCCTGCGTAACACGACGGGTAAAAGCAACCGTCCGCAAATCAATCTTACCTGCGGCGGCGATTATGACGTGATAATATCCAATAACACTGTTATAGGTATTGGAGAGCCGACGTTGGCAGGCGGCATTGGTGTGAGCAATATGCTTAACATGGCATTTAGCGGTAAAGTAGTATTGAAAAATAACCGCATTGAAAACAACCGTTACGGCATTGCCATGATCGGAGCAATGAATCTGTACATTGAAGACAACTATTTGCTCAACAACAAATTTGAGAGCAACCCTCAAAATGGGGGAAGCGGAATCAGCCTATATAACTCTGCCGGAGGAGGTAAAGTTTTCATTAAGGGTAACCATATCGAGAACAGTTTTTGGGGCATAACCATCATCGGAAAACCTGAAGTGAATGCAGGGAAGAACGAAGACAGGCAGGCAGCCGACTATAATCCGGGCGAGAATGTATTTGTCAACAACGGTAACAACGACCATCTTTATGATCTCTATAACAATGGGCCCAACATTGTTTATGCACAAGGCAATAAATGGAATGTTACAGTCCAGGATAGTGCAAGCATTGAAGAAGTGGTTACCCACAAAGTCGACAACAACGTTTTAGGTGAGGTTATCTTTATGCCGGCCTGGCAGTCAACAGGAATCAACACGGCTGATGTACCCATTGCTCAAGTTGTCGGAACTCGCTACTTCAACTTGCTGGGCTTTGAGGCCAAAGAACCTTTTAAGGGTATTAATATAGTTGTGACTCGATATAGTGATGGCACTATTAGAACCCACAAAGTATTGAAGTGATGTAGTGCTGCATCTAAAGACGAGAGCTTTTCTATAAATTTGACCTTTATGCTACGAACGTAAAGGTCTTTTTTTGCCGTTTTTGTTATGCGGGGTAGCGAGAACTAAATATAAATTCAATGTGTGAGAGCTTTTGCAGAGGTATCGTATCGATCTTTAAACAGGTGTACAGACATATATAAACCCAAATCGGTTATTAGATATTTTGCAAGCAAAGAGTTACAAATGAATACTCTTCGCCAGGGGTGTACTACACCCTTCACTAAAGGTGTACTACACTCTTCGTCAAAGGTATACTACACCTTTAGGCAAAGGTGTAGTATACTCTTATACAATGGTGTTACACTCGCTTTGTTAATCCCAAATTGGTCATTAGGTCTAAAGACTACTATTCCCTTTAATTTTCTAATGACCAATTTGGTGTAAATTGAACAATTCTTATTCTAGGACACCCGATATTAAAGGAAAGAGGATTAGAATTTATAGCGGAGCTGGAGGTCAAGGTCGATTTTCGAGGAGTGATCTATCTGTTGCAGACCGGAGGAGATGTGAGAACGGTCGAAATATTTTGTAGTGGAAAGTTTGAGCAATAACATGAGGTGCTTCGTTAGATTGGCAGTGCACATGAATGCATAGTGGAAACCTTTACCGAAAAAGGAGGGGAAGTTGAGTGTATAGCGGGGGCCACGCTCGTAGATATATATTCGGGTGGCGAAGTTATCGGTGTGGAAATAGCCTAGCAGGGTATTGAGGGAGATGACGTCGGTTGGATGCCATACGATAGCTTGAGAAATCATGTAACCCAAGCTGGGAGTAGGGCGGTTGCAATGAGTTAGATTGAATTGAGTTTGGGTTTGCCAATGGATGTTAGAGTATGCCAGGGACAGGCGCGCCCGTTGGGTTGTTTCTTGGGTTAGAATTTTAGTCTTGGGGGCATCTTTCTCGTCGATTTTCAGCCGGTAGCGTGCCGAGATAGTTATATGTTTGATGGTGTAGGCTATAGAGAGCATATTATCCCAGGCATGACTTGCTGTGTGGGCGCGGAATCGGGGATGAGAGAAGTAGGCGTAGTCGGTGTAGAAGAGTATAGTTAGGATACTTCCAAGGTTATAGTTTGCGCCGATGAGTAGTCCGCTTTCATTCTGCGTGTTGCCACCTGCGCTGAAACTTTCGGCTAGGAGAGAGGAATATTTGTAGGCATAATATCGCTGTATGGCAAGGAGCGAGATGGTTTCGGTTGTACGCCATGAGAGTTTGTTTATAGTAGCAATGCCACCGCTTTTGCCGGTTGCAGTTTCGCCAGCTATGCTCAAGCGAGGACGGCTTATGGAGTAGTCTAGACTTATATTCCAGAAATTATTTCCTGTGGGATTATTGCGGAGATATGCTTTTGAAATGTCTGGCGAGAGTTGTCTTGATAATCGGGTGAATAGGGCTGTGGCTCCTATGTGTAGGGCGTTATGTTGGAAATTAAGATTGGTTGCGAGTAGGGTTTGTGTGGCATTGTTTTTTCGTTCCATTTCTTTGGGTGTTCGGTGATAGTTTGTTTTGAGGAGGGTTTTTATGGTTCCGTCGGGATTTAGTGTTGCGTCTACGGGTCGGTGCGAGAGTAGGGTGGAGAGTTTTAGATTAGGAGCTATTCGGATTGTTGCAGCTGCACCTTGAAGATATTTCGCTTGCGAACGCGAGGCGTAGGGACGGATGGTGTTGCTCTGTCTGCCGAGTGATGATAAGGCGGCGGTTTTTCCGAGATTGAAGTAACTGCTTATGACTAATCCATAGCCGAAGTTGGCTTTGTATCGACCTACGACAAGATTCTCTATCACTTTTAATCGACGTATTTCGGCATAGAAGCTGTAGTGGTCGTAGCCAATAGCGTTTCGTTGGGCAAAGAATGGTTCTCCGGCATCTTGTGAACCAACGAACCCAAGTTGGAAGTAGTCACGGTAGTGAAAGTTGTATCGCAGAGTGTGTGAATATTTATATCCAAGATATCCATTTCGGTCGCCTTGCCTATCGTAGAATGGAATCCGACCGGTCCCAATGAGGGTATGCGTACCTTGGGTTGCTATTTGGTGGAGGGAAGGGTATGGACGTAGAGATTCGTCAATTTGCACGTAGACGAAATTGGCTAGTAAGTTGCGTCTTGTTGCATCTAACGATTCGATGAGCATTAGTTCGCTCAGAGTGTGTATTCCATGATAACGATAGATGTAGGCTTGAATATCTTCTATTTGTTCAGCGGTTAGAAAGGGAATACGTTCGAGGTCTTCTTTTGTTGCGGTATTGAGGTTTATGGGGTTTTCTTCGAGTTCGGATAGTATTTCGAATATCTCTTCGCGCGAGTCATTGTTGTCGTCTTGTTGAGAGGCGAGTTCATCGTAGAATTTCTCCCAATCATGTGGTTGCTGTGCTTTTAGTGTCGGGGCGATTAGGAGAAGAATGAGCGCAAAGAGATATTCTTTCATTAATTAGAGTTTGAGTGCAGTTCGAACTCCCGTTTCGACGTCTTTCATATCTACTGTGGGTTCGAATCGGTCTATGATATTTCCGTTTCGGTCAATTAGGAACTTGGTGAAATTCCATTTTACTGATGGGTCTTTGGCGTAGTTGGGATTCTCCTTATGGAACTTTTCATCCAAGAATTTTCCGGTTTTCGTGTTGGTGTCGAATCCTTTGAAAGGTTGTTTCGATTTCAGGAGCGTGTATAACGGCGATTCATTAGGGCCGTTCACATCGATTTTCTCGAATTGTGTGAAAGTTGTTCCGTAGGTTGATGTGCAGAACGAATGTATATCCTTGAATGTCCCTGGGGCCTGTTCGCCAAACTGGTTACAAGGAAAGTCAAGAATTTCGAAACCTTGTGCTTTGTAGGTGTCGTAGAGGCGTTGTAGCTCTTCATATTGCGGGGTGAATCCGCATTTGGTTGCTGTGTTTACAACTAAGAGTACCTTTCCTTTATAGTCTTTGAGCTTGACGACTTTTCCGCTCCCATCTTTCACGCTTAGCTTGTACACGTTTTTCTGCGCCGAGAGCGACAAAGTCAGTAGGGTGCAGAGAAAAAATAATAACAGTCTTTTCATATCCTATATTCTTGAATTAATTCTTCCATTCCTTGACTCGCACCTTTTTTTATATGAGTTATATTCCGCCAGCCCGACGCATTTACTTCTTCGGGGTCGATTAGAAAAATAGGTGCGGTGGCTGGGACGTATTGAACAAGACCGGCGGCTGGATAGACATTGAGCGATGTTCCGACTATGACGAAAATATCAGCTTTGGAAGTAACCTCGGCAGCGGGTTCAATCATGGGTACGTTCTCGTTGAAGAACACGATGAACGGACGAAGTAAACTACCATCGCCGGCTAGCATCCCTGGTGTAATCTCGCAATTCTCAGGCGTGAGTTCGCGAATGTATTCTGGATTATATGGTTCTCGGCTTGAGCAAACCTTAGTGAGTTCGCCATGCAGATGAATCACGTTTGTCGAGCCGGCCTTCTCGTGCAGATTGTCTACGTTCTGTGTTATAACAGTCACTTTGTAGTTTTCTTCCAAATCTTTAATCAACTTATGTCCTTTATTGGGTTCGGCATCATAGAGTTTCTTTCGCAACATATTGTAAAAGTTGGTGACGAGTGTTGGATTGTTTTCCCATCCTTCGTGTGTTGCCACTTGTTCAACCGGATAATTTTCCCACAGTCCGTCATTGCCGCGGAAAGTTTTGAATCCGCTTTCTACTGACATTCCTGCTCCGGTTAGGAACACTATTTTTCTCATAATTTGTCGTTTGATTTCTGATTTATTTCGACTTAAAGTAGGCTATTTGTACGCCAGGCAAATTTAGTCAATTTTAAATTGATGGTTTCCACTCTTTCTACTCAATACCCTATCTTTGCAAATCATTTTACAGAAATAATTAAAATAATGAATAAACTAAGCTATGCATTGGGCATCGGAATCGGTTCCCAACTCGCTAATATGGGAGCGAAGGAACTGAGCATCGATGATTTCGCACAAGCCATTAAAGACGTTCTTTCTGGCGCAGATTTAAAAGTAGACGAAACTGAGGCGCAGCAACTCGTGCAGAAATTCTTTCAAGAACAGGAGGAAAAACAGCAGGCTGTAGATACTGAGGCAAACAAAGCTTTCCGTCAGGTTGGCGAAGATTTTTTGTCGGATAACGCCCAGAAAGAAGGTGTGATAGTTCTTCCGTCTGGATTACAATATCAGGTGCTTCGTGAAGGTAATGGTAAGCAGCCGAAAGCAACCGACCGTGTGAAATGTCATTACGAAGGAACGCTTATAGATGGTACCAAGTTCGACAGCTCATACGATAGAGGGGAGCCAGCCACATTCGGGCTTAACCAAGTGATTGCTGGATGGACAGAGGGGGTTCAGCTTATGCAGGAAGGAGCAAAATATCGTTTCTTCATTCCCTATAATCTGGCCTATGGTGAGCGTGGAGCCGGCTCGTCCATCCCGCCGTTTGCAGCGTTAGTGTTCGATGTCGAACTAATTGAAGTTGTTTAAAGTCATAATTAAAACCATATAACAGAAAATGAAGAATCTTTCAATTCTAGCCGCAATGGCTATCGCTGCAGGAGTATTCTCTGCATGCGGCAATTCATCTACTCCCAAGGAGGAAATGAAATCAGATGTTGACTCACTGAGTTATGCCTTCGGAATAGACCAGGGCCAAAACGTAAAGCAGTATCTCCAGCAGATGGACATCGACACAGCCTACATCGATGAGTTCATCAAAGGAATGAACGATGGCGCGCAAAACACCGACGACAAAAAGAAAGCAGCCTACAATGCAGGTATTGGTGTGGGAATGCAAATGAACATGGTTATCAAAAATCAAATCAACAAGCAGATTTTCGGCGAAGACACAACAAAAACTGTTTCGCTGAACAACTTCCTTGCCGGATTTGCTGCCAGTGCAAAGGGCGATTATAAGAAGATGACCGTTGAGCAGGCCCGTACAATCGAACAGAACACATCACAGGCAATCCAGGCTAAGGCCGCCGAGAAAACCTACGGTGCAAACAAGAAGAAGAGCGACGCCTTCATGGCCGCAAATGCTAAGAAAGAAGGGGTTGTCAAATTAGCCAAAGGTGTTCAGTACAAAGAACTCAAAAAGGGAACAGGTGCAATGCCTAAGGCAACCGATATGGTTAAGATAAACTACGTCGGTAAAACGCTCGAAGGAAAAGAATTTGACAAGCGCGATAATGCCAGCATGCCAGTAAGCGGAGTCATTCCCGGATTCACCGAAGCCCTGACTCACATGCCAGTAGGTTCAAAATGGGAAATTTACATCCCCTACAGCGCAGGATACGGAGCACAGCAGCCCAGTCCTGATCTCAAGCCATTTTCAACTCTCATTTTCACAGTTGAGCTACTGTCAATCGAGAAAGCTCCCGAGGCACCAAAGGCTGAAGTTGCCCCATCACCTAAAGCAAACTAAGAATCTTACTGTTTCATGAGAATGATAGGGTCGAGTTTCTTTTAACTCGGCCTTATTCTTATCCTAAAATCAAATCGAAATGAAAAAGATATTCCTACTCTCAGCATTCCTCATCGCCACCACCGCATTCACCACTGTCGAGGCGAAAGACAAGAAAAAACAAAAGAAACCCCTTCAGCAAGTAATAGTCGAGAAAGCCGCCCTACGCACACAGGCCGACTCGATTTCATATGCAGCCGGAATGGCTATGACACGCGGACTTGAAATGTATCTTACACAGAACGTCGGGATAACGCCGGCACAAATGCCCGAATTCATGCGCGGTCTGCGCGAAGGAATCGCCCATCGCAAAGACTCCATGTTCACAGCCTATTCTACCGGTCTCGACATTGCCAAACAAGTCGAAAAGAATATGCTCCCCGGAGTTATCTCGCAATTTGAAGGTGTAGAGAAAATAGATGCCGATATAATCTACCAAGGCTTCATAGCCTCGCTGCAGCAAGATTCCGGTATGTTCAAACAAACCGAGGCCGAACATTTCTATCAAAACAAAATCAACCAGCTCAAACAGCAGAAGGATCAGGCCAACAAAGCAGCCGGTGAAAAGTTCCTCGCCGAAAATAAGCTACGCCCAGAGGTAGTTACCTTGCCTAACGGACTTCAATACAGAATCATAACCCTTGGAACAGGCCCTAAGCCCGATATAGACGACCGTGTTAACGTGATTTATGAAGGTAGAACCATTGACGGCAAGGTGTTCGATGCAACCTCGCGCCATAATACTGCTCACGACACTTTCGGTGTGAAAGGTCTCATCCAAGGTTGGCGCGAAGCCCTGATGCTCATGCCGTCAGGTTCGAAATGGGAGATATACATTCCACAGGAGTTAGCTTATGGCGAACGCGGTGCAGGTCGAGACATCGCCCCCTATTCGGCCCTCATTTTTACCCTCGAATTGCAAAGCATTGTCGAAAGGCCCAAGGTTACCGAAAGCAATGATATTCCCGTTACGAAATCTTTAAAGAATTCCACTTCCACGGTGAAATCATCAAAGAAGTCTGCACCGCAGAAGTCGGTTCGTACTCGCAAATAAGTTTTTGCCTTCTGAAAGGAAAGACAAATCAAATACACTCTCTTCTTTTCTAACCGGAACTATACTTCGAGCCAAGGAAGATAGTTCCGGTTTTCTTTATTATTAGCAAAACTTCCGCTGAACTAGTTCTAAAGCGACAAAGACACGTTTAGGTTTTGCAAAACTTTTAGTTTGGGCTTTATTCCCTTTTATTTATTATGGCAGTCGTATCCTTCTTTAGTATGTATAGAGGGAATAGTAGGTATACATAAACTAATTATACACAGCTGTATAATTTATTATACAAGTTCAGAGAATTGGTTATACAAGTCTGGAGAATTGATTATTCCAACCTGGAGAATCGATTATCCAAGTTTGGAGAACAAATTATCTACTTAAGGAGTTTGTAAAGTACAAGGGGTGATAAATATATACATAACCACTATAAGCGAAGACTTCTTTGAAGAATATCGCTTCTATCTGGAAAAGACGAGGATTGGCAACAGAAACCCTGAATCGCTACCTTTATTGGTTGAGCAAGTTGATATACCGTGCTGTGCAGTCAGCCATAGGATGACCCGTTGCAATCCCTTTGAGAATACCAAGTATGAGAAAGCAGAAAAGACGATATGCTTTCTCCAAAAGGGTGATTTCGGCACGATGAGTTTAAGTGCAGGTATTCCCATAGAGAGCATTGCCAAATAGATAGGCTCATCGCCAGGCAATCGGCAAAGTGAAAAGGAACTTTTGATTGAGGCAGCGTTCATAAAGTCTATATTCTTGTTTGGTAATGCAGATAACTGATTATTGGATATCCTTTCTCTTTCACCGATATCATCCTACTACATAACTACGATAAAAGGTAATATGTTGAAAGAAAAATAATTAGAATGTAGCCAGTGGATAGCATATTCATTACTACACTCTGACTACATTCTACGATCATTTATGGAACATCTTTCTAATTGTTTTCTTTTATATTGAATTATTTTCCCACGCTCTGTTCATATTCCAATATCTTTGTCTGCAAAGCGGCATAGGCATCGGTGTAGCGGTCGCGGCACTGCTGATACTGCTGCTGTGCGTCGAGGAGATCGTTCATCGTTATCGTGCCTGCCTGATAGAAGTTGTGGTTCAGACGGAGATTCTCCTCACTCTGTTCAATGCCTTTTTTGGCAAGGACGAGCTGCTTGTAGGCATCATCCACGTCGTTCCAGTTTTTCTGCATCCGTATCTGGAGCAACTGGGCGTTGTCGGCCAACTGTTGCCGGGCATTGTCCTCTGCCAGCCTACGGCGCCTGACGGCGTGGGAGCCGTCCCACCACTGGGAGATGGGGATGGAAACGGTGGCAAAGACGGCGCCGAAGTTGTTGTCTAGTCCGCTGCCCATGTTGTAGTAGTTGTAGCCAATACCCACACCCACGGTAGGGAGGAGCTTGCCCTGCTCAATCTTGCGCTGGAGCATGGCGGCCTCCACATTCTTCTGCAAAAGTTGGTACTCGGGCGTAGATGGGACGGCTGCGGTATGGTCGACCTTCAGCATCGGGAAGGGCGGCAGGACGGCGGGGTCCACCGCGGTGGTGACATCCACGCTGTCGTCCGCCCCGATATACTGTGCCAACACCATACGGGAGAGGCGCAGAGCGTTATCGAGCTTGATCTTGTTGCTCTCCACGTCGTTTTCTTTCAGTTGAACCTGCAAGAGGTCGTTGCGCATGCCCACGCCGGCATTTACGGCAAGATCGGCATCCTTCTCTATCTTCACCAGCATCTCACCGACGGCATCGAGGGTGCGCCGCTTCTCTTTGAGCGACACGATTTGCCAGTAGTATTGTTCAGCGGTGAGTTCCACGGTATTGGCCGACAAGTGACGTTGTATCTCGCTCACCTCCACGCCCACATTGGCGAGCTTGTTGCCATTGACGATTTGTCCACCGGCAAAGATGGGCTGAATGGCGGTGACGCCTACGATGACGCCCTTGTCCACCATCGACACGGGGAGAGTGGAAGGAAGTGTGGCGGCAAGACCGCTTGGCAGGGCGGCGGCAAGCGACGAGGGCAACAACTCGGAGAGCTTCATGTCTGCCTTCAGCGCATCGGTGGTGGTCTTGAAGCCTATTCCTACGGCACTTATCTGCGGGAAGTAGTTTGTATAGGCTTCCTTTTTCTGCTCACGGGCCTGAAGGATGGCATTGTCGGCTGTTCGAATATTGATGTTGTGTGCCAGCGCGCAAGCCTTCATCTGTTCGAGGGTGAGCTGCTGTTGGGCGCTGAGGGTGAGACTCATGAGAAGAGAGAGGGCCAGAATGATATTTCTTTTCATTGTTTTCGATATGTTGTGGAGTCAAGAAGTGAAACTTCTGATCCAAGATTCCTAACTCAAGACTATTCTTCTTCCAACGCCAGGCTCTTGGCGCGCTTCCTTGTGGAGCCGCTCATTAGGAGCCAATAGCCTATTGGGAGGATGGTGAGGATGAAGACCATCGTGATCATCGTACCAAAGAAAATGACGTTGCCCATCGGGGCCCACAGGCCAGAGCCGCCCAGCATCATCGGGACAACACCCATGGAGGCAGCTGCAGAGGTGAGGAAGATGGGGCGCATACGCCTCTTGGCACTCAGCTGGATGGCCTGGTGGGCCGTCAGATGCTCGGTCTCGCGGAGTTCCTCGGCATAGTCGTACATGATGATGGCGTTGCGGACGAGGATACCCATCAGCGAGATGACACCGAGGTAGCACGTCAGCGAAAACTCACTGCCTGGAATGAGCACGCCCATTGCCGTACCGAAGAGCACCAAGGAGAGCGAGACGAGCAAGAGGATCGCCGTACTTATCTTGCGGAAGTGGGCGAGCATCAGGAAGAAGATGACGACAACACTGATGAGCAAGCCATTCAGAATCTGTGGATTGGCCTCGTTGGCCTGCTCATACTCGCCGCCCCACTCGGCGGAGATGCCCTTAGGGAGACGGTCGGGATTGATTTGTTTCTGTAGTTCGGTTGTCACAGCCATAACGTTCACACCTTCCACTACGTCGGCCATGATAGTGATGGTGCGTCGGCCATTGCGATGGCATATCTGCCCGTCCTCCCAGCGGGGTGAGACTTTTGCTATCTGCCGCAGGGGGACGGTGCGCAGTCCACCGGCAATGGGAATCGGCTCATTGGCAATGTCGGCAATGGTGGCACGGTCGGCCTTGCTACTCTTCAAAGCCACAGGCATACCATAGTCGCCGTCCCATATCGTCGTTAGGGGAATGCCGCTGTTGTTATAGCGGGTGGCCATCGTCAGCTCCACGAGGGTATTGTTCACACCGAGACGGTTTGCTTTTTGCTCGTCCAGATGGATATCGGTGGTGAGCAAAGGTTCTTCAACGTCATTGCGAGAGAGTATCAACTGCTTATTGGAGCGGAACACCGGGGTAATGCTATCGGCGGTGTGCTTCAGCTGGTTCCAGTTGTCGCCCGAAAGGCGAAGCTCCACAGAGTTGCCCTCGGCACTGTAATTGAGCTGCTTGAAGCGCACGTAAGCGCCAGGGAAGGCATTGGTGTAACGCATACGGTAGTCGTGAAGTACGCCCAGGGTAGCATCGTTGCCCTTGGTGTTGACAATGAACTGGGCATAGTTCTTACCTCCGAACTGTGGGGCATAGGAGGTCTGGAAGCGAGGCGAGGCTGTTCCCTTGAAGGAGGCAATGGAGACGATGCGGCTGTCCTTGCGCAGTATGTGCTCCAAGGAGTCAGCAATGGCTGTCGTCCTGTCTAGCGAGGTGCCCGTAGGAAGATATATTTCCACGGCAAATTGGTTGCGCTCGGCCGTAGGCATCATCTTCTGTGGCAGAATGGTGATGAGTACTGCGCCTGCCAATACCGACACGACAGCCGTGCCCACCACGCCGTAAGGATGGCGAAAACAGAAGTCGATGAGTCGGTCGAAATATTTCTGCATCAGATTGAGGAAGGAGAAGCGTGGCTTACCATCCTCGCCGATCCGCTCACGGATGGGCTCGCGGATGAAGTAGAACTGCAGGAAGGGTGTAATTAGTTCGGCCACGAGGAGCGACACCAGGAGGACTATCGTGATGCCCCACGGGAAGAACAAGAGGAAGTCGTGGTACATGCCCGTCATCGTCAGCAATAGGGGGAAGAAGGTGATGGAGATGGCTAGCGTGGCTGTGAGGATGGACTTGAAGAAGTGGCTCGCGCTCTTGATGCTCGCATCCCAGCGGCTCATACCCTCTGCAAGGAGTTCCATATAGTTGTCGATGATAACAATGGAGTTGTCTACTATCATTCCCAACGTCACGATGAGGGCAGCCAGAGTCACCGTGTTGATTTCTATGCCGAAAGCATAGAACAGGCCGAGGGAAATGAAAATGCTGATTGGGATGGTACTGGCTGCCACCAAGGCGACACGCACGGGCATCAGCAGCAACACGACAACGACCACGGCGATGATGGCGATGAGAAGTTCCTTGAGGAAATTGACTACCGAGTCGCTCACTACCTGGCTCTGGTCGGTGATGGTGTACATGTTGACCTCCTTGGGGAGGGTGTGGCGGAACTCGTCAATCTGCTTCTTCACGGCCGCACCCATATCGGTAATGCTGCGGCCTTTCTTCATCTCGATGCTAAGGACGAGACACTTCTTGCCGTTATTGGTGACAAAGGTGGTGGGAGAAGGATACTCGTGGCGGACGGTGGCGATGTCCTTTACACGGACGACATTGCCGTCGGGACTGGAATAGACAATCATCTGCTCCACATCGTTAACCATATTCAGCGAGCGGATCACATGAATTGGTGCCTCATAACGGGGCGTGGCTTGTGAGCCGGCAGTGGTGTTGAAGCCATTGGACATCAGGGCCGATGAGACTAGCGACTGTCCAATGCCATACTGGGCCAGCTTTCGCGTGTCCACATAGACGCTGATTTGCTCCTGCTGGCCACCATAGACATTGAGTCGGCCCACACTTTCGATGTTGCGCAGCCGCTCCTTTAGGTCGTCCATATAGTTATTTAGCTCGCGATAGGTTTTCTCGTTGCTCTCCATTGTGACAAGCAGCGAGGAGGCATCGCCAAAGTCGTCCTGCACCTGCAGGGCGAGGACACCCGAAGGGAGCGACGACTTGAACTGTTGGACACCTAGTTTGAAGCGGCTCCAGAAGTTTTCCTTATCGGCACCGTCGATGTCATCGTTGAGCTCCACCTGCACGATGGTGAGTCCATCTTGGGTGTAGGACTTGGTCTTTGCTTTCTTCACCTCCTTGTAGGTGAAGATGTAATTTTCCAGAGGCTTCGTCACCTGCTTTTCCATCTCGCTGACCGTGGCGCCGGGATAGGCAGCGACGACAACGCCCTGCCGCACCGTGAAGTCGGGAAACTCATTCTTATTCATCCTGGCGAGAGCGAAAACGCCGAAAGCTACCAAGACACTCGTAATGAGGATGACTATCTGCCGATAGTGCATCGCCCATTCTACTATGTTGCATTTCTTTTTCATTGAAGCTATCTTTTTATTCTCGGGCTAACCCGAAAGGGTCTACTCCACCCTCATCCCGTTACTTACTTTCTGCTGTCCTTCCACAATAATCCTGTCTTTGGACGACAATCCACCCACTATCTGGACATTGTCGCCGACACTCTCACCAAGCATCACGGACGTCTTGCGGGCCACTCCGCCCACAACCGTCCACACGAAGGGGCGATTATCCACATCTATCTGAATGATGTTGGCAGGCAGGATGAAGGCGGCTGTAGGCGAAGCCTGCTGGGCATAGACATCACAAACCATACCCGGGAGGAGCTTTCGGTCGGCGTTATCGGCCAATGCCTTCACCTCATACGAACGGGTGATAGGATCGGCAGCGACACCTTTCTCCGTCACCCGTGCCGTGAACGACTTGCCGGGGAGAGACGACACCGTGAAGCGAAGCGTCTGCCCAAGCCTTACTCGGGCTATCTCATCTTCAGGAACACTGATTTTCACCTTAACTTGACGAATATCCACGAGCATTGCCACGGGCTGTGCCGGAGCGATGTTCTGCCCTACCTCGGTGAACTTCTTGGAGATATAGCCTGAGGATGGGGCGTAGAGGCGCGTGTCGTGGAGATTCTTCAGAGAGATGTTCTTCTGTGCCTTGGCGGTCTGTACGGCAGCTTCAGCCTGACTAACTTGCTGGCGCACCTGGTTGACGGCATCCTGCGCCTGCTGGTAACGGGTCTGCACCTCTACCCATTTTATCTCGGGTAGGGAACCATTGTCGTGGAGCAGCTTCATACGCTTGTAGGCATCTAAGGCCTGAGCTGCCGACTTCTCTGCCTGGGCAAGGCCTACATGTGCCTGTCCTACGGCAGCCTGCGCTTGTCCTACGGTTGCCGACGAGGCCGAAACGAGATAACCAAGGGTGGTAGCATCCAGCACAGCAACGAGTTGGCTGGCGGCTACACTCTGCCCTTCGGCAATGTTCAGCTGCTTCACCGTTCCACCCACGGGGAAGCTAAGGCTGACACCGTTGTTCTCCTCGATGGTACCGGAATAAGTCTGACCACCGTAGAGCGACGTGGCAGCTACCTCCATGGTCTTTACCCGGACTACATTCTCTTCCTGCTGCTTCTGCCTGCCGCACGAAACCGTGAGCAGCGAGAGGGCAGACAGGGCAATCATAATCTTTGTCTTCATCATATCATTTTTGCTGTTTGTTTTCTTGGCGGCAAAACTAGATATTCGGAAAACATAACGAACGTTCAAAAACAGAACTAAGACTGCCTTAGTGGGAATATAAGGCGAAATAAGACACAATCGTTCCCAAAAGAAACATCATGTCCGGATGGGTTGGTATAATTTTGCAATCGAAAAGAACATTCACACAGCTATTCCACACAATGAAGAGAAATAGAACAACCGAAACAGAGATTCTCCTGAGTCAGCAGACGGACAACTTCAAAATTACTCCCGACTACGTAGACGACAACCTCATTGTCATCGACAACGTGAAGCTGCTGGGCATGCCCGATGCCGTTTATACGAACATGAACCTTCTGGCATTCTGCAAAAGGGGGAAATGCCAGATAGCCGTGAACGGGCAGGTACTCAACATACACGCCAACCAGCTATTCATTTGTCCACCGGAGATGTCGCTGGACAACATCATGGTGTCGCCCGACTTTGAATACCAAGCCGTATGTATTACCAATCGCATGCTGCAAATAGTCCTGCGCAGCTACATCAACGTGTGGAATCAGCTCACCTACGTCAGGAAGTTAAACGTGATAGAAATGGAAGAGTCTGACTTCATCTTCTACGAGAAAACCTACGACCTTCTGAAACTCTGCTTGGAAAAGAAGGAGGAGGACGCTGCAGAGGCAGAATACAGGGCAGAGGTGCTACGTGGCATTATCAGTTCTGTCCTTATAGGCTTCTGCAACGTTCTGCGGAAGCACACGGAGACAGGGACTGTGGCCCCAAGGCAGAACGTGTCGCTCTTCAATCAATTTCTCGAACTCCTGCAAACAACGGAAGCCAAGCACAGCACCGTCGAATTCTATGCGACACAGCTATGCATCTCTGCCAAATACCTGACCGTCATCAGCAAGAAAAATTCGGGCAAGACTGCCAACGAATGGATACAGGAATACACCCTCGCTGCCATCACCAACTATCTCCGTACGACAGAGATGAGCGTAAAGGAAATCAGTAACAAGCTCGGATTTCCCAACACGAGCTTCTTTGGCAAATATGTCAAGGACCATCTCGGATGCAGCCCGCTTGAATACCGGCGACAATATATCAAGTAACTGAAACTTCACAAGAAGAGAATCCTCTCATTGGTTGAAATCCTCATCTCCAAGCCAGATATTATAGTTCAAATCCAGATGCGACGCTATGTAGGCTTAGATTACGCAAGGCGGTAATTATAGCATCAAACACAAAGAAGGGATGCAAGCACACGCGGCCGGCATCCCTGCTATCACTTTTAAGAATAGCAAAGCAAAAGGGTGAAAAGCATGCCCGCTCGTATGGCATCGGCATCTTTTCACCCTTTCATAATCGCCCCTGCATGAATAGAACTGTTCGGTTCCTCCGCGCTTTGGGGATGACCGGGGTCGGGGACGTTTAACTACCCTTTTTCTCCTTACGTTTGGGGTTATCCACCTCAACTTCGATTTTCTTCAGAGCATCACTGATGGGCTGCTTCCAGCGCACCAGTATTCGCGGACGTTTCAGCGAGGTGGCACATACGTCTTCCTCTTTCACCTCCATCTTCGAGGGTATCGTGGTGCGAAGCGAAAAGATGTCGCCCAAGTCGAGCGAACCTCCCAGAGTAACCACTTCTTTGATGATGTTCTTCAGCGTGATGAGAACGTTGCGAACATCGCCCTCGCTCAACGACGTTTCGCGAACGATGCGGTCGATGAGCCATTCCTGAGAGAACTTGAGCGGAGCCTTGGGTTCGGCCCCATACGCCTTTTGCCCTTTGCGA
>NZ_JH594523.1:271250-273274 GCF_000243035.1 Prevotella micans F0438 | reverse complement strand
ATTGTGAATGGGAAAGTACGCCTGTCGAACATCCTCGAAGAGCTATACTTAGACTCCTCTTGGATTGATACTTAAGGTATCGTAGGAGTGATACTTAGAGTCCTCGACCTTTCCTTATAGGAGTCCTCGACCTTTCCTTATAGGAGTCCTTGACCTTTCCTTATAGGAGTCCTTGACCTTTCCTTATAGGAATCCTCCGGCACTTCCAATGTCTATTCCTTAGTCCTCCCAAGGCGAGTAATCAGCCATCGTTTGTTCGCCTGCTCCGCCTTCCTCGTCTTCGTCGAAGATGCCGGGCTTGGCCAGTCCTTCGTTCTCGCCTACGGAGTGCGAACTCACAACAAATTGGGCGATATTGTCGTCGGTCAAGAGTTGGATAACCTTAATCTGCGGGGTGATATATCTTTGTTTCATTGTTTACTACTTATTACTTAATACTTTCTTCCTTACTCCCGCACTACTTTCTTGCCGTTGACGATGTAGATGCCGCGACCGGGATTTGTAACTCGCCGACCCTGGAGGTCGTAGACGACGTTTTCGCGTGGCTGCACTGTCGGGCGAACGTCGCGTATGCCGGTCGTTTCGGCCTCCTTGCGGGCGGCATCGAAGTCGATTGTAAAACCTTTGGCAGGCGCAATGGCTTCGGGCAGACGCAGACCAGCGCGATGTGCCGCCAGCTTGATGGAAGCACCATTCCGAGTGCCCTGCTTATAGAAGCCGATGCCCTCGTCGCCGTTATTGGAGAAGATATAATATTTGTAACCACTTGCGTTGAACTCCTGCTCGGTGGCGGTGCCGATGAGTAGATTGTTCGTCACGTTTTCTTCTGTTCCCGTAACGTTGGCCTGATAAACCACCGTACTGTTTGCCGCGCCTTGCAGAATAAATCCCGTCTGCTTCGGGATAATCTTGCCTGCTCCGAACGCTTTCACCACGGCTTGGTCGGGAGTCATAATACTTCCGCTCGGAGTAATGCCCGTGATGATATACGCCGTACAGCCCGCGGGAACGAGGAAGTTCTCGTTCTCGAGGTAGTAGGAAGTGTAGCCGCTGGGGCCTACGGGCACTTGCTCGTAGTATCGACCTTTATACTTCGCCCAGTCCGTATTGTCCTCATAAATCTTGGTAGCATCGATGGGAACATAGATATGCGTTGCTGACCTGAAAGGATTTTTGTGACCAGAAAATGGTTGTGATATATTTACCGTTAATGTCGCGGGTATTGAGTTATACAAGTATATTATAGGAGGAGTATCATAGTCCTTACTGAATTGATCTTCAGATATTATCTGAGTCGTAGCAGGGTAAGACACGCTTCGCAGTATAGACTTAGAGTGTGAGCCAATTTGCACTGAACTTATAGGAAATTCGGTAATAGATGTTTTTGAAAAGTCCATATCGAGGAAACGTGCTCCTGTATGACTATCAGAAAAAGAATAAGCCATAAAGAGCAAGGCATTTTCCTCCAACTTTGTAAGTGTGCTTGGAATTGAGATAGAATATATGGAAGACTGAAATACGGCATAACTGCCTATTGTGCGTATGCCTTCCGGAAGATTAACTTTGGTCAGTATGCTTTCAGAGAAAAAGCAATTTTTTGCAATCTCTACGACATTGTATGTGCTTCCACCATAGAAGACAGTTGCAGGTACATTCAATTCCGTGCCAAGTGTATAGCCTGTAGGAATTGTTCCCCTTCCTGTCAGCTTTACCTCATTAGGATTCGTGCTTGTCACCGTATACTTGAGAGGCATACCATCCGAATTGTTTACAGTAAAGCTCTGTGCCATAAATTCTACCGAATAGAGTATAGCGAACAAATAGAATAAAAATCTCTTCATATCATTATAATAATTTTATAGTTGAATAATTGTCGTTATTTCCCCCTTGCGCGGCTTGGCAAAAGGGCATGAAGAAGTGAGCAAAGAGAACCCTTACGAGCCCTTTGTTTACAGGAGTCACGACACGCTTCGCGCGCGCGTAAGCGAAAGTGAAAAATGTGTAGTTAGACGCTAGGTGCGAAT
>NZ_JH594523.1:264009-271128 GCF_000243035.1 Prevotella micans F0438 | reverse complement strand
GGAAGATTAACTTTGGTCAGTATGCTTTCAGAGAAAAAAGCAATTTTTTGCAATCTCTACGACATTGTATGTGCTTCCACCATAGAAGACAGTTGCAGGTACATTCAATTCCGTGCCAAGTGTATAGCCTGTAGGAATTGTTCCCCTTCCTGTCAGCTTTACCTCATTAGGATTCGTGCTTGTCACCGTATACTTGAGAGGCATACCATCCGAATTGTTTACAGTAAAGCTCTGTGCCATAAATTCTACCGAATAGAGTATAGCGAACAAATAGAATAAAAATCTCTTCATATCATTATAATAATTTTATAGTTGAATAATTGTCGTTATTTCCCCCTTGCGCGGCTTGGCAAAAGGGCATGAAGAAGTGAGCAAAGAGAACCCTTACGAGCCCTTTGTTTACAGGAGTCACGACACGCTTCGCGCGCGCGTAAGCGAAAGTGAAAAATGTGTAGTTAGACGCTAGGTGCGAATGTGTGTGTGTGTGTGTGTGTGTGTGTGTGTGTGTGTGTGTGTGTTAGCAAATTACTTGGATTGGCCAAGTAATTGACGAAAAAAGATGCAAAGAATTTCAAGAATCTTCGCATGCTGTTATTGCTCTGGTATGATATTGCTAATTCACTCACGGCGGCAAAGATATAACATCCTTTCGGAACAGCCAAATAATGTAAAAAGGAATGTTAGAACATACCAAAAGATGATAGGAATATGAAACTTGTTATGCCGAGATGGCTTGGCAGCGAAAACTCAGAAACCAAGCTAAGTACATCGCAATAGACGGAGCCTCGATTTTATTAACGAAGGCAGGATTGTACTCAACTGATTAACTTTGTCGCTGAAAATGAAATGGGCCACAAAGGAAGTTATTATTGAAAATTGAGTTATGAAGATTATTGCTGTAGCACAGAATTATTTCCCGTACAATAAAACACGGGAAGAAGCGTTATTGAACGCGGAAAATCCGATGATTTTCATGAAGCCTGATTCGGCTTTACTGGTTAATAATAAACCGTTTTTCATCCCCAACGAGCTTGGAGTCATTGAATACGAAACCGAAATCGTAGTTCGTATCTGTAGGCTAGGGAAAACTATTCCCGAGCGGTTCGCTCACCGATACTACGATGCTCTTACGGTGGGAATTGACTTCACTGCACGTGAGTTACTCGGAAAGTTCCGTGCCGAAGGTCGGCCGTGGGAACTTTGTAAGGGATTCGACGGGTCGGCTGTTCTGGGTGAATGGGTCGACAAGAAATCTCTGACAGATTTGGAAAATATTGATTTCAAGCTCGACATAAATGGCAGGACGGTTCAGAGCGGTTCGACAGCAAATATGATTCACACGACCGACAAACTAGTTAGTTATGTGAGTAGGTTTTTCACCCTCAAGACGGGCGATTTGATTTACACCGGATGTCCAGTTGAAGGCTGGGGGCGAGTGAATATCGACGACCATCTGGAAGGCTATCTGAACGACACGAAGGTCCTGGAATTTAACTGCAAGTAAAGACCGGATCATAAGGCTAGTTTCTTACACATTATATATATACGGCATGAAACGAATAATTATAATCCTCATCATATTTGGCGCCTGCTTCTCGGCAGCACGGGCGCAGCGTTTTTTCAATCTAACGGTAAACGATGTGCGAATTGATTCGGTTCTTCCGAGGTTTGCGTATTCCATTCCGCTTGGAAGGAACTATGCCGATTCTATTTATGAGATTGAGATTCGCTATCCGGAGTTCATTGACCTTAGTAAGCGCGAATCGGAACTTTATGATGCTCTTTCAAATACTCCGCCGCCGACAATGCCTGAGATTAGCAAGCAAATTGTTGTAGAGCGTAAACGCGGCTCACTAGAGTTTTCGTTTGTGCCGATTGTTGAGCGCGAGGGGCGGCGACAGTTCATGGTAAGCTTCATGATTGCATTGACAGCGAGGCCGGTCGGTGATATTGCACGGAAGGCGAGAGAGGGGCAATCGGATGCCTCGATATATGCTCAACACTCGGTGCTACGGTCGGGTAAATGGGCCAAGATTAGGGTTCCGGCCAGCGGAGTGTATCAAATCACGCCTGAACTTGTTAGGCAAGCTGGATTCACTGACGTGAACAAGGTTCGGATATATGGCTATGGAGGTAATCTTCAAGACGAGGTGCTGAAAGAGCTCACACTGCGCGAACTGGATGATTTACCGGAGGTGGCCTCATGTACAGTGAATGGTCGGCGATTGTTCTACGGCAAGGGGCCGGTAAGTTGGCCCAGCATTACTTCAACCAAGCGCATCCGCAATCCATATTCGCAATACGGATATTATTTCTTAACTGAGAATGACGGTACACCACTTTCGGTTGATTCGGTCACCTTTATGTCGAAGTTTTATGAGAGGACCAACGATTACTATTCGCTGCACGAGGTCGATAACTTTAGCTGGTATCACGGGGGGCGGAACCTGTTCGAGAATACACCTATTGCCGTTGGACAAACACAAACCTACACCATGCCGAACAAAGCTAATTCAGCTCTGGGCAGGCTTATCATCAGCATCACATCGGGGCCAATAAAAACAACCGTAGCCGTATCGTTGAACGATTCGATAGTGGACAATATCAGCATTAACCGAACAGACGATTACGATAAAGGTGCGATAGCCGAACGCAACTACAGGGTGCGGAATCTGAAACCTACTGACACGGTTAAGATTACGACGCTCTCGGGTGGTCCGGCTCGGCTGGATTATATCGCTTTCGTTTACGACATACCGCGGCCTGTACCTAATCTTGCAACAGGAACGTTTTCTGCGCCCGAATATGTTCATCGTATAACGAATCAGGACCTGCATTCACACACCAGTGCGGATATGGTGATAATTATCCCCACCAGTCAGAAACTTCTCGATCAGGCGCAACGGCTGGCTGACTTCCACAAGGAGCACGATTCGATGAACGTTCGTATTGTTCCGGCCGACGAACTTTATAATGAATTCTCAAGTGGAACGCCTGATATAATGGCTTATCGTCGTTATTTGAAAATGCTCTACGACCGTGCCGAGACTGAGGCGCAACTGCCCAAATCAGTGTTGCTTTTTGGTGATTGCGTATGGGACAACCGGATGCTCACAACCGATTGCAGCCGGCTTAACCCCGACGATTATCTGCTGGCTTATGAAAGTGAAAACTCATTCAGCGAAACCGATTGCTATGTTAACGATGGCTGGATAACTTTACTCGACGCCGGCGAAGGACTCTATCTCACAACACGCGACAAGGAAGACATGGGTGTAGGCCGATTCCCTGTAACCGAAGTGAGCGATGCCAAAACGCTCGTGGACAAAACCATAAACTATGCCCTTAACAAGAATGCCGGTAACTGGGAAAACATCATTATGTTCATGGGCGACGACGGAAATAACAATCTGCATATGAGAGATGTGAACGAAACAGCAGAGGTAATCATGCAGGCCCATCCTAGCTATCACGTGAAGAAGGTGATGTGGGATGCATATGTTCGTACCTCATCGGCAACTGGGCATACCTATCCCGAGGTGAGCGCAATTATCAAACAACAGCAGGCGCAGGGCGCGCTAGTAATGGACTATGCCGGGCATGGTTCGGAGATTGAAATATCGCATGAAAGGGTACTCCGGATAACCGATTTTGCCGGTTTCACCAACTCCAACCTTCCGCTATGGATAACCGCGAGCTGTGATATAATGCCCTTTGACGGGACAACGCCCACCATCGGCGAAACCTGCTTGCTCAACAAGAAAGGTGGTGCAATGGCCTTCTGGGGAACGACCCGAACAGTGTATGCTAACTACAATAAGCCTATCAACACGGCTTTTATGCGACACGTGCTGAGCTTTACAAACGGGAAACCTACAACGCTTGGCGAAGCGCAACGACTAGCAAAATGCGATATGATTGAAACTGGCAACGACCGTACCCGAAATAAACTACAGTATTCATTGCTCGGCGACCCGGCTCTGTCGCTCAACCTGCCCACATTGAAAGCTATTATCGATTCGATAAATGGAAAACCCGTCGGTGGAAGCGAGCAGATAACCCTCAAAGCCGGAAGTATAGTCAAGGTGACTGGCTACATAGCTAAGGGAAGCGAAAGCGTAGACAACTTCCGCGGAACGATGACCGCAACCGTGCGTGACACTCGCGAACTCATCACCTGTCGCAAGCAAGATAATGAAACCTACAGTCCGTTCCGGTTCTACGACCGACAGAAAATTCTGTACAACGGAACCGACAGCGTGATTGGCGGAAGATTTGAATTCACATTCGCCGTGCCGCGCGACATAAACTATGCTAACTCTACGGGCCTCATCAACGTCTATGCCGCCAACACCACCTGCACACTCACTGCACATGGAAACGAGAGCCGGTTCTATATCGACGGAACCGAACAAGTAGCGAACGATTCTATCGGACCGTCGCTCTTCTGTTATCTCAACAGCCCATCGTTCGTAAATGGGGGCAACGTCAACACAACGCCCTATTTCGTGGCGCAGATATCCGATAAGGACGGAATTAACGCAGCCGGAAATGGAGTGGGGCACGATATGCAACTTATTATTGATGGAAACCCGGCGAAGACTTATAATCTCAATGAAAACTTCAAATTCGACTTCGGAAGCTACACTAAAGGTGAAACTCATTTAAGTATTCCCGCGCTCAAAGAAGGTCCGCACCAGTTACAATTCCGTGCCTGGGACATCCTCAATAATCCCTCTACCGCAACACTCAGCTTCAATGTGATGAAAGGTCTCGCGCCCGAGACTGAAAGTATTAGTTGCACTAAGAACCCCGCTACGACTCAAACATCATTCATTGTGGCCCACAATCAAACAGGTTCGAGTATCGATATTGAAATAGAAGTGTTCGACACCAGCGGCCGCCGACTCTGGCAAAACAAAGAGTATGGGGTTTCTAACGAAGGCTCCTACACCTACGATTGGAACCTCATCATTGCAAACGGAGCCAAGCTCCGCACAGGAGTCTATCTATACCGGGTGAAGCTCACTTGCGACGGAGCAACCCGAGAGTCGAAAGCAAAGAAACTCATTGTCATAAACAATAATTGAACAGCACGCAGCGTTTTCTCGAGCGATGCAAACGAATTATCTATAAACCAAAAATGAATAGGAAAATGAACATAAAAGTCCGCCTCATAGGTACGCTCATGCTCGTAGCAATTGTTACAACTGTTGCTGCGCAAGACAAGAAAGACTTCTTTAACCCCGTGAATGTCTCCGTGACCTCGCAATCCTTCTCGCCCGATGCGCGAGGCGGAGCGATGGGCGATATCGGAGCCGCAACCGACCCCGACGTGAACTCGCAATACTGGAATCCGGCAAAGTACCCTTTTGCCATATCACGCGCCGGCGTATCGATTAACTATACACCATGGCTAAAGCAACTTGTCAACGACATGGGATTGGGCTATCTTTCCGGCTACTATCGAATTGGCGACTACAGTGCAGTCTCCGGTTCGCTGCGCTATTTCTCACTTGGAGAAGTTAGTGCGAACGACGGTAGCTCGCTAACCATGAATCCCTATGAAATGTCGCTCGACGTAGCCTATTCGCTAATGCTCAGCGAGCACTTCTCTCTCGGAGCAGCCGTAAGATGGATATACTCCGACCTCACCTACAACTATACAAGCGAAACAACGCCAGGCTCTGCATTTGCAGCCGACCTGGCCGGATATTATCAAAACTATCTTAACATCGGAAGTCGTGAATGCCAGCTCGGACTTGGGATGAACATCTCTAACATAGGCTCAAAAATCACATTCGGAGGCGATAATCGCTCGGAATTTATTCCGACTAACCTTCGACTTGGAGCATCGCTTATGGTGCCCATCGACGAGTTCAATAAGTTCACCATCGCGGCTGACGCAAATAAACTCCTCGTACCAACCTATCCAAAAAAGAAAGAGGGCGAACAGGATGTAAACTATCAAACCAGATTACAAAAAGAATACTACGACGTTTCCTCTATATCCGGAATATTCAAAAGCTTCAGCGATGCGCCCAACGGATTCTCCGAAGAACTGCAAGAAATCCAATGGAGTCTCGGAGCCGAATACGTTTACAACGACCAATTCTCACTCCGTGCAGGCTATCATCACGAAAGTGAAAACAAAGGCAACCGAAAATACTTCACCGTCGGAGCCGGATTCCGCATGAATGTATTCTCACTCGACGCAGGATATGTTATCGCAACCGCAAAGAGTAACCCTCTCGACCAAACCTTGCGCTTCACTCTGCTATTCGATATGGACGGATTGAAAGACCTCTTCAAACGCAGATAAAAAAGGAATATGATAAGAATAGGAATGGGCTACGATGTCCATAAGTTAACCGCCGAGCGCCCTCTCATGCTCGGCGGCATTCGTATAGCACACACACATGGACTGCTAGGGCACAGCGATGCCGATGTATTGATTCACGCAATCTGTGACGCTCTACTCGGAGCTGCCAACATGCGCGATATTGGCTACCACTTTCCCGACACATCCAGCGAAACACTCAACATGGATTCAAAGATAATCCTCCGCAAAACCATCGAACTAATCGCCCGCGAGGGTTATCGTGTGGGCAATATCGACGCCACCATCTGTGCCGAGCGTCCTAAGATAAATCCTCATATCCCAGTTATGCAGCAATGCCTAGCCGATGTGATAGGCTGTTCCGTTAACGATATCTCCATCAAAGCCACGACCTCCGAACGCATGGGTTTTGTTGGGCGCGAAGAAGGCATTTCGGCCTATGCCGTTTGCCTCATAGAGAAATAAAATCAGTTCTCCGCCCAAAAATATGCAAACTCATATATAAGTATAGCCGTAGCACCTAAAACCACATGCTGCTCTGCTTGTTCTAAATCAAGAAGACATGCTAAATTTTGTTGAAATGAATTGATTAATATATCTTTGCCGACGTGAAACAGTTAGCAATACATTTCCAGAACCCTATCGCCCCAGCGACGCAGAGAAATTTCGATTTCTCTGTGATTTTTTCGTCTGATAATTTGGTGGGTTCGGAAAAAGTGCTAACACACACACACACACACACACACACACACACACACACACACACACACACACACACA
>NZ_JH594523.1:213166-263624 GCF_000243035.1 Prevotella micans F0438 | reverse complement strand
CACACACACACACACACACACACACACACACACACACACACACACACACACACACCTAGCCTCTAATTATATTTTTTTACGCGCGCGTAGAAGTTACGCAAATCCTTTAAACAATGAAACTCCGGCGAGTTTTATTGTTCCATTTGTCGTGCCCTTTTCCGAGCCGCGTAAGGAAGAAATAACGAAGAAATAATCAATGTTTTTCAAAGGATAAAAAGAAAGAATTATGGAAACAAAATCACTGACGATGGCTGAAACGCCACAAAGACAAAAGCTATATTACGTAGCTCCCCAATGCCGGATTATAAAAACAGAGTACGAGGGTTTTATTTGTACTACTGTGACCCCAAACGCAGCATCTTCTAACGAACCAGAAGAAGACACTGGATGGGAAATGGAGAACTGGGGACTCTCAGGAGAAATGGAAGTTTAAAATATAGATTGATAAAAACAAATTAAATGAAAAAGACAATATTCATCTTAATTGCAGGACTAACAATAGGTTTTTCATCTTGTGGTAATGAGCCTGTAGATAATCCCAAACATGATAATAAATCGGTAGGACTTAACTTTGATATCGTAGAGGAAGAGTTCGACAGTATTGACTGGAATAAAACCCGCACACTGTCTAAACCTGTTTCACATGAGTATGTTGATTTGGGAAATGGAATAGAAGGAGAGGTGCAGATTTTTGAGGCAGGCTCTCATCCCAAACCACGCACCCGTGCCATTGTAAACAAGCATTATTCTATACGTGCCTATCAAGGTGGTGTATTGAAGGGTTCAATGAAAGGAACTTTCAATGGCTCAACGTTTACTCCCGATGCCAGTTCGGCCACCAAAATGATTTTAGAGCCGGGCACGTACGACTTTGTTTGCTACAACGACAAGTTCCAAGAGGTAGGCAACAATTTGGAATTAAACGTCAATGACGCAAAAGACGCTTTCTTTGGGCAAACCTCTCAATCTATCTATGGTACACAGAGCAAAGTAGCTTTCCAGATGAGACATGCGTGCTCGCGTTTAAGCATCCAATTACAGACTTATGGGAAACTACTTCCCGGTGCAACAGCATCTATCTATCCAGTAAACTCTAATGGGCCAACAAAATTAGTTTATGTTGCATCAACTAATTCTTTTAGCCAAACTTCAGGTACAATATCTCCAAGTACCATTTCTTATTCAGGAGCAGAAATCACTGGTAGCAACATGCAAGGTTGGGCAACTCCCGATAAATACATATATTATACACCTGGAGTAGATATATCAAATCTGCGTATGAAATTCACGAGCGGAACCTTTGGAGATGGGCGTAATTTAAGCGATGCAAAACCAATAGGTTTTAAATCAGGAGATCCGTCATATGGTAATATAATGGGGCTCAATAAAAACTATCAAATGACAATTCTCTTATGGGCAAAATTGAAATATCTATTTAGCGACGGCACCAGCGGGTATCTCACAGACAATCCAACAAAGTCGCGTATCGGCTTAGTTATACGCGATAAAACAGCCTCGTCAAAAGGACTGGCAATGGCATTGCAAAACACTACCAAATACAATAATAACGAATATCCCGACCAGAACCCACCCGGAGGTAAATACAACTCTACAACATACTCGACTGTAGCTAGTTTAGTTAATGATATGGATGGCGAGAAATGGACATGGGAACCATCTGGTAATACGGATGGTATATTCAGAGCGAATGATCAAACTAATTTCAACATATATTATGAGGCAGCTCATTACAACCCTGGTGTCCCTGTAGCATCGAATATCAGGTGGTTTCTACCAAGTGCTGGGCAATGGATAGAAGCCTATACTGTAATGTCAAAACAATGTGGCTACCCCATAGACTGGAGTGGTATAACAAATTGGGGAACAAGGATAACTTTTTCAATGGCAATCCACCAATATTTCACAAGATATTTTCCTATAAACACTTATAATGCAATTGGACGAATGATATTTGGCAATTATGCAACAAGTACTCAATATGCTCCAGGCATTTATGCGACTTTAGAGATAGAGCCTTATGATAGAAATCGTCTTACTTTTAAGAGTTATTATTGGCCAGCTTATGCTGCAATTCGCCCATTTACTCACTTCTAAACATTATCGGATGTTGGAAAATAATGCAATACAAATCTTTCAACTGCTTGGAAGAGGAGAAAAAATCTCGGGCACGTCATTCAACTAGTTGGAAGAGCCCAAACAAATTGTGGCACATCATCCAACTAGTTGGAAGAGTCCAAATAAATTGTGGCACGTCATCCAACTAGTTGGAAGAGTCCAAATAAATTGTGACACGTCGTCCAACTAGTTGGAAGAGCAGAAAAATTCCCGGGCGCATCGTCCAACTAATTGGAAGACGTAAAACAAATAAAAGTCAGCTATTCAAAGCCATTCTATTACAAATTTCAAAACTCAAACAACATGAAAAAATTCATGAGAAGTCAGCTACGACACATTGAGCACCTGGAGTTCGCCAACACAATTTTACGACTATGCAAAGAGGCGAACGTTGAGAAGTTAACCGCGGTACTTAAACCGCTTAGCGATGCTATCGAGGCCGAAGATAAGGCACTAAACCAGTCGAAAGTTCTGTTCGGAACCGAAGACCTCGTGAAACTCGACGACGCGCGCGACAAGGCTTATCAGGCACTTCGGTTGTTGGTTAAGATGTATTTGCAGTCGGACGACGAAGAGACCCTTAAAGCCGCCAAACGCCTCCGCGAGGTTATGTCGCGCTATCCGCAAGCCGATATTCAGGGCTACGTTCAGGAAACGGGAATGATTAAAAATCTTATCGCCGACACCAAGGAGGGTGATATGCCCGCCATGCTCGCCCGACTGGGTGCCATGCCTGCCGTTACACGACTGGAAAATGCTAACAGAGCTTTCGACGAAGTTTACCACAATCGCGCTCAAGTTAGCAAGTCGCACGGTCAATTCGATGTTCGCGCTTTGCGAGGGGCCGTAGATAAGGCGCTCGACACGATTCTAACACGAATCATCGCGCTTGCCGACCTCGACCCTACACCGCCCATCGAAAAACTGGTGGAACAATACAACTTCCAGGCCGACAATTGGCAAGCTCATCTTGCGCAGCGCAAATCGTCTAACAAATCGTCCCACGAGCGCGACATGGATAAATACGCTGCTCAGCTCGAGCCGCTCTTCGCCGAACTGGAGCGAGAACGCGGCCTCTCGAGCGGTGCCCTCTCGTTCGCCCGCGAGTTCCGCGGAACAGGCCGTAAGCGCGCGTATCTACTGAACGTCGCCGGCAAGAGCCCCATCTGGGTCGTAATCTCTAAAGGCAAACTCGTCGTCGTTCCCGAGCCGAGCGGAAAATCAACCGGCACCGGCTCCGGTGGAAATAAGCCTGGCGGAGGAACCGGTGGCGGCTCCCCCAAACCCGGACGAGAAGAAGACCCCGGAGAAGATAAAGTATAAGGGGGAAAATAATTTCCCCTCCCTCCCCGAATCCGG
Organism: Prevotella micans F0438; assembly: GCF_000243035.1. Classification (NCBI taxonomy): domain Bacteria; kingdom Pseudomonadati; phylum Bacteroidota; class Bacteroidia; order Bacteroidales; family Prevotellaceae; genus Prevotella; species Prevotella micans. The sequence continues at coordinate 260,129 of NZ_JH594523.1, read as the reverse complement.
GGAAGAAAGATAAATCGTTTATATAATCATTAAGACCTGCATCCGTCATGACGACGCGTGCAGGTCGCTCGTTTTTATAAGCCCCGAAATCTTTATATAAGCCCAACAAAATCCTCCTTTGATATGTTTGTTCTACCCAACAGATGCCAATTCGGGCGGAACGCCCGCACGTAGGGACAGACCCCGTGTCTGTCCGACACACCACCTGTCCATCCACCAAGACAGGATAAATATTCGTGCAGAACAGGGCAGAAAAAATCTCATGCGGTCGGCAGACCGAATTGGCATGGGTATCGGACAGACACGGGGTCTGTCCCTACATGCGGCCTATCGGCCGAGTTGGCATTTGTTGGGTTGATGGGGGCTGCTTATGTAGGAAGACTTCAGGGGAGTGTAGGGGGATTAGATTGATTGTCGTTTATTCGGAGTGTGCCCAAAATATTCGCGATAGCATTTTGTGAAATAGGATGGCGATGAAAATCCTACTTCATAGGCTATTTCAGCTATGTTCTTGTCTGTTGTTTGAAGATATCTTTCGGCGCGTTTCAGTCGGGCTTCGCGCAGTATGTCGGCAGGCGATGTGCCTGTCAGGGCTTTGATTTTTCGATAGAGTTGGGCTTTGCTCAGAGCCATTTCGTTACTGATGCGGTCGACATTGAGTTCGGGGTCGGAGAGTTTTGTTTGGATTATCTGGCGGAACTTGTCTACGAAAATGGTTTCGGCGCTTTTCGGTATCGATGGCATGGGAGAGTCGGCCGAGAAAGCTATCTTCATTAATCGGCGGTTGTCGATAAGGCTTTGCAGTCGGGATTTGAGTAATTCGGCTGTAAAAGGTTTTGTGATGTATGCGTCGGCTCCGCAGTTGTATCCTTCGGTACGTTGTTCGTCGAGCGAGCGGGCTGTTAGTAGTACAACGGGTATATGGCTGGTTATGATGTCTTGTTTTATTCTTCGGCAGAATTCCATTCCATCCATCACTGGCATCATTACGTCGCATAGAATTATGTCGGGCACATCGCGGAGTGCTTTATTGAGAGCTTCGCGTCCGTCGGCGGCTAGGGTTATGTTGTAGTTTGGGTCAAGGATTTCGGCTATGTAGGCACATATATCGGCGTTGTCGTCGACCACGAGCAGGTGTGGCTTTTCGTTGTTGGCTGTATTGGTGATTTTTCCGGTTATAACATTTGCGGGCATTTCGTAGGGTTGTGCCATGGTGTGCTCTGTTGACGATGTTTTTGCTTTGATATCTTGGACAGTAAGCGGGAGGGTTGCAGTGAATGCGGCTCCTTTTCCGGGGGTGCTTTCGAGAGTTACGGAGCCGCCTTGGATTTCGGCGAACGATTTGACGATGGCCAGGCCGATGCCTGTTCCGCCTTTGTTCGATGTTCGGGTTTGATAGAATCGTTTGAATATGTGTGGCTGTTCGTCGTATGGTATTCCTGGGCCGTTGTCGGCAACGGTTATTCTGACATTTTGATCTTGCTGCGTGGCCGAGAGCGTAATCTCTCCGCCTCGTGGAGTGTGTTTAATGGCATTGCTTAGGAGGTTGTAGGAAATTTGTTCAACCTTGTGCAGGTCGGCTAGCATTGGCAGTTGGTCGTGGACGTACAGTTGCAGTTTTATGTGTTTTTTCTCGGCCGAGGCAGCGAAGAGTTCGAGCCATCGGTGCATATGCTCGCCTAGGTTAAAGGAGGTTAGGGTTAGTTCCATCTTTCCGTTTTGGATTTTCCGGAAGTCGAGTATTTCGTTTACGAGTCTGATGAGTATTGCCACATTTCGGTTGACAATTTGCAGCATGTTTTGTTGTTTGCGGGTGAGGTTAGGGTCGGTCATTATGTGCTTCACGGGTTCGGCAATTAGAGTGAGCGGTGTGCGTAGTTCGTGGCTGATGTTCGTGAAGAATTGGAGCTTTGCGTTGACAGCCTCGCGTTCGAGGCGGCGTTTTGCTAGGGCGGTGCGATAGGTGTAGACGATTATTCCGATGAGGAGCAAGATTATTATGCTGAAAAGGAGGAGATACATTTTTTGGTGGTTGTACTGTGCGAGATATGAGTCTACCTTGCTGTGGAGAGATGATAATCGTGCTCGTTGTTTGGCCATTTCTTCGCCTTGCATTAGTAGTACGTCGGCGTTTTCTCGTGTTACAAGTGCGCCTTTGAGATAGTTGTCGCGTTTAAAGGGTCTGTTTTCGAGAATGTTCATTGCGAGCTGCATTACGAGGTCGCCGCGGGTAGGGTAAATATATGAGGCGGCTAGTCGACCGTCGCGCACATTTTCCAGTCCGCCTCCGGGTGTTGGTAGAGCATCGATTCCCACAAATTTGGTTTCCTTGAATCCGTGTTTGAGTGAGGCTTGCCGAGCTCCTAGTCCCATACGGTCGTTCTGCGCGAAAACGAAGTCTATTTTTTCTGTAACGGAGTCAAGAATATTGTCCATTTCGGTTTCGCCTTTTTGTTTGAGCCATCCGGCATGTCGACGGGCGATGAGTTTTATTTCAGGATGTCGGGAAATAGCTTTCATAAAACCTCGATGTCGTTCTATAGCTGGCGACGAACCTTCGAGCCCGCTTATTTCGACAATATTCCCTCGACCTTTTAGTTTGTTGACAATGAAGTTTCCCATTTCCCATCCGGCTTCGAAATTATCGGCGCCGATGAAAGCTGTGTATTTTCGAGAATCGGTTTTTCGGTCGAATAGAATTACAGGTATGCCTCGGTCGTATGCCTCATCTATGGCCGACGAGATGGTATGCAACTGGTTGGGCGAAACGATAAGGAGGTCGATTCCTTCACGAAGGAATCGACGTATCTGCCGGGCTTGCAATCGGTCGTCGTCGTTGGCCGATGCAAATCTGAGTTTGACATTGTCGTGCTGATAGGTTCCCATGATTAGTTCGTCGTTGAGTTTGTCACGCCAAATGTCTTCCGAACATTGCGACACGCCAATCACATATTGCTTCTGCTCCTTTTCACAAGCCATTAGGCCAAAGATGGCTCCAATGAATAGCAGCAGAATCGAAAACCTGATTTTCATATTGTTCAAATGTTATTTAGAAGAAGTTGTGCGGGGCAAAGTTAAGCAGATGAATAAGAAATAATGGGGAAAGAAAATCCCGATGCAACTCTATAGCTAGATTCGCATCGGGATTCTTGTTTGTGGACGGAAAGACGGGGGGTTATTTCTTGTAGTTCTCTAGTCCTTTATCGAGGAATTTGAGATAGCCTGGAATGTCTTCCTTGTAGGTGAAACTTCCGCTAAGAGGCTTTCCTTGATTGTCGACAGTGACATGGAAAGGCTGGGCAAGATAACCGAACTTCATTTGCTCTAGATAGCTCCATTTGTCGCCTACTGTGCGGAGGGTTCGTGTAGTTCCGTCGGAATTCTTCACTTCTATCGGGCTCTTGAGCGGCGTTTTGTCATCGACGTAGAGCGAGATTAGAACATAATCCTTTGTTAGCTTGCTGGCCACTTGAGGATCCGACCATACAGCTCCTTCCATCTTTCGGCAGTTCACACAGCCAAATCCGGTGAAGTCAATCATAACAGGTTTACCGGCTCGGGCTGCAGCTTGCATTCCTTCATCATAGTCGGTGTACTGTGCATGTACGCTGTTATCTTGGAGATTGAAATCCTGAGTGTACATCGGTGGGGCGAAAGCACTCACGGCTTTACATGGTGCACCCCACAGACCTGGAATCATGTAGATGGTGAAGGCTAGAACAACAAGTCCGAGCATTATTGACGGCACAGGCATGGCATGTTGCGTTGGGTCGTCGTGTGGGAATTTGAGTTTTCCTATGAGATATAATCCCAATAATCCAAAGATAACAATCCACAGTGCGAGGAATGTTTCGCGGTCGAGAATGTGCCATCCGTAGGCCAGGTCGGCAACCGATAAGAACTTCAATGCGAAGGCCAGTTCGATGAATCCGAGTACAACCTTAATCATATTCATCCATGAGCCCGACTTCGGTGCTTGTTTGAGCCATGTTGGGAAGAGTGCGAAGAGCGAGAACGGAAGGGCCAGGGCTAAGGCGAATCCGAACATTCCGACAGTTGGAGCAGCCCAGTCGCCACTTGTTGCTGCCTGCACGAGAAGCAATCCGATTACGGGAGCTGTGCACGAGAAGCTAACCAACGAAAGGGTGAACGCCATGAGGAATATTGATAGCAAACCTGTAGTTGATGATGCTTTATTGTCGATTGCATTTCCCCACGACGATGGCAGACGAAGTTCGAACCATCCGAAGAAGCTGAATGCGAACACCACTAACAATAGGAAGAAGAATATGTTGAAGGGTGCGTTTGTTGCCAAGTCGTTGAGCTTTTGTGGGCCGAAGATAGCGGTGATAAGGAAAGCCAGTGCCATGTAGATTATGACAATAGAGATTCCGTAGGTTATGGCATCTCTAACACCTTTCTTCTTATCGTCCTTGGCACGCTTCAGGAAGAAGCTCACGGTCATCGGAATGATAGGCCAAACGCATGGGGTAAGTAGGGCTAAGAGTCCGCCTACAATTCCCATAAGGAAAATATAAATCAACGATTTGCTTTCGCCTCCTTGATTTTTATTAAATGTCTCTAGTTCTTTAATTACCGGTTTCCACAATTCGCTGGCCGAAGCAACTGTTGTTTCTGAACCAGTGTTCTGTGTTGAGTCTGAAAGAGAAAGAGCTGTTGCTTGTTCCGATTTTGTAGAGTCAGCGTTTGTCAAGGCTGTCTCTTCTTTTGTGTCAGCTTCTTTTTCAGTTGTTTCGGGCGCATCAGCTGGTCCGTTACCTTTATAATTAAACTCTACTGTCGACGGTGGCATGCACATTTCTTCGTTGCAAGCTCCATACTCTAGGTAGCCTTTTATTTTATAGGTCTTGCCGGTGATTTTATACTTCTGAATAAAAGTTACGCTCTTTTCGAAATAGCGCAGTTTCATTCCGAAGATATTGTCTTGTACGTTGAGTTCTTTTCCGCGAGCCACCAGTTTGCCCATTGGTTCTGCCCCCTCTGCTTTCTCTGTATGCAGAGTGGCTGAAGTTGGCCCGTCGGCTGGCAAGCCTGTGGAATAGACATGCCATCCGTTGTCTATTTTCGCAGTGAAGACAACATCAACTTCTCCCGGATTAACTTGTTTTTGATGCACACTGAAATGCACCGGCATCTGCTGTCCTAAAGCACCCAAACAGGTCATTAGGAACAAAGCGAATAAGAGATTTCTTTGCTTTAACATGTTCTTCTTTGTATTCGTGAATATTGATTTTGTGCTTTCCTAGACTTACTCTCTCTCAGGCTTTGTAGAATAAGTATTTAAGCGATGCAAAGATAATTATTTTTCTATTTTCTATTTCTTCCTTGTGAAAATGAGTTTCTTTGGGAGCTTGAGCCATTTATTATCGACTACGATTTTGATAGTGCTTCCCGACATTTGCTCGAAGGTATAGGTAGAATCGGCATTCAGAGTTAGACGAGCTTTAAGGTCTTCGCTACCATAATCGTTTATGATGGTTAGTTGCGCGCTTCGTCCTTTCACGATCGCGTCGGAGATTATCCATTTCCTAGTATCGCGTACTGCTCCCAGGTAACCGGGTACAGGGCCGAATACTTCTTGCTTAGGAACGATGATGTTGTTGTTATAGAAATCGATGTCGAGCCACACCTGATATTCCTTATTATCTAGATGCACCTTGAAGATTGTAGAATCGATCGGTTGAGCAGGAGCCGTATTTCCTTTAATGGCAAATGCGGTGAGTGCAAAGACAACTGACAGAATAATGATTGAAATTTGTTTCATAGACAGTTTTTCTTGTTTTGTGCAAATTTACTGCTTTATGTCTATCATTATCTTCTCTTTTTTGAATTAGTGGAGCTAACATTTTGAAGTGTGCTATTTTATGCTACCTTTGCAGCACTTCATTAGTAGTTACTTTTTAGGTAGAAAGATGTTATTTCCGGATTATATTTTTGAGACAAGCTGGGAAGTGTGCAACAAAGTGGGAGGCATTTATACTGTTCTTTCCACTCGCGCAAAAACCTTACAGGAGAAGTTGAACGACCACATTATTTTTATTGGCCCGGATTGTCGAAATGAACAACAATATTCTTATTTCAAATCTGATGATAAGCTCTTTGCCGATTGGCGTCGGAAGGCAACCACCGAGGGGCTGACAATAAAGGTGGGACGATGGCTAGTGCCCGGTAACCCGATTGCAGTACTTGTTGATTTCAAGCAGTTCTTTCCGGAAAAGAATCACATCTATGGTAAGCTGTGGGAAGATTTCCAAGTCGATAGTCTGCATGCCTATGGCGATTATGACGACTCTGCCATGTTTGCCTACGGCGCGGCTAAGGTAGTAGAAAGCTTCTATCGGTTTTATCTCGACGATAGTAAGAAAGTTGTTTTTCATGCGAACGAATGGCAAACCGGCTTTGCAGCGCTCGTTCTTCGCGAGTTAGTTCCACAGATAGCTACCATATTCACCACACACGCTACATGTATTGGTCGAAGCATAGCCGGCAACAATAAGCCGCTCTATGAATATCTGTGGGCTTATAACGGCGATCAGATGGCACAGGAACTCAACATACAGAGCAAGCACTCCATCGAGAAACAAACCGTCCACAACGTAGATTGCTTCACAACCGTTAGCGACATCACTGCTACGGAATGTCGGGAACTACTCGACAAGCCCGCTGATGTAGTATTGCCCAACGGATTCGAAAACGATTTCGTTCCGCGTGGAGCCGACTTCCAGAAGAAACGCAGCGATGCCCGACGCCGACTACTCAACGTTGCCCGTGCCCTTACCGGAACGCAAATCGACAACGACGCCCTGATAGTTTCAACCAGTGGGCGATACGAGTTCCGCAACAAAGGCATAGACGTATTCATTGAGGCCATGAACGGACTAAACTTCGACCTCAATCTCAAAAAGCAGATTGTAGCCTTTGTAGAAGTACCCGGATGGTGGGGCGCACCTCGCAAAGACCTTGTAGATCGTCTTGAAAGCAGACAAAAATTCGACACCCCGCTCGACACCCCTATGCTCACCCATCATCTCAACAACATGGCCGACGACGCAGTTATGAACACCTTCCGTCGTCTTAATATAAGGAATGTGCCTTCCGACAAGGTTAAGCTCATCTTTCTGCCATGCTATCTCAACGGTAACGACGGCGTTCTCGAACTCGACTACTACGACGCTCTGCCTGGTCACGACCTCTGCATATACCCCTCGTACTACGAACCGTGGGGTTACACTCCGCTCGAAGCCATCGCATTCAAAGTGCCCTGTATAACAACCGACCTCGCAGGATTCGGTCTCTGGGCCAACGCCGCCAAGGGTAGATATGCCGAGCTTGAAGACGGAGTAAAGGTTATTCATCGAACAGACTATAACCACGCCGAAGTGGTAGACGAAATAAAGAGCACCGTAGCAGCCTTCTCGGCTTTCAGCAAAGACAAAGTAAATCTCTGCCGAAAAGCCGCTGCCAAGCTATCCGAACAAGCTTTGTGGAGCAAGTTCATCAGGCACTACGAAGCTGCCTACGACCTCGCTCTGCAGCACGCCATTAAGCGCGTCAGTGACAAGAATACGACCCGTGCCCCACAAGTATGCGACTTGTAGTCGACAAGAATACGACTTGTCATCATCAGGTATAGGACTAGAGGTCATCTGTCCTAGGACAACATCTCATCTATCCTAGGACTAGACAACCACCCGAGAACAAGATATTTTAAAATTGTAACAGGATAAATAAATTCAAAAGATTATGAAGATTAAATCGGATTATGCAAACGAACCTCGCTGGAAAGAGGTTAACGTGAAATCGAGCCTTCCGAAAGAAATGGAAAGCCTCGACAAACTGGCTCACAACATGTGGTGGTCTTGGAACTACCAAGCACGAAACATGTTCAAAAGCCTCGACGAAAAACTCTACGAAGAGGTGGGGCACAACCCTGTCCTGCTACTCGAACGCCTTAGCTACGAGCGCAAAGAAGCCATAGTAAAAGACAAAGAACTCATGAAGCGCGTGAAAGAAGTCTACAAGCTCTTCACCGAGTACATGAGCGTAAAGCCCGACACGAAACGCCCATCGGTGGCCTATTTCTCGATGGAATACGGAATAAACCAAGTATTGAAAATATATTCCGGCGGACTCGGTATGCTGGCCGGAGACTATCTCAAGGAAGCATCCGATTCCAATGTCGACCTATGCGCCGTGGGATTCCTCTACAGATTCGGCTACTTCACACAAAGCCTGTCGATGGACGGACAACAAATAGCCAAATACGACGCCCAGAATTTCAACTCATTGCCCATCGAACGAGTGCTCGATAAAGACGGAAACCAAGTAGTGGTCGATGTGCCATATAACGGCTATCAGGTTCACGCACTAGTCTGGGTGGCCAACGTAGGACGAATAAAACTCTATCTCCTCGATACCGATAACGACATGAACTCCGAGTTCGACCGACCCATAACCCACACCCTTTACGGAGGCGACTGGGAAAACCGAATCAAACAGGAAATTCTCCTCGGAATAGGCGGTATTCTAACCCTCAAAAAGCTCGGCATAAAGAAGGACATCTACCATTGCAACGAAGGTCACGCCGCCCTCTGCAACCTACAACGCCTCTGCGATTACATCGACCAAGGTCTAACCTTCAACCAAGCAATGGAACTGGTTCGTGCCTCGTCGCTCTACACCGTTCATACACCAGTGCCGGCCGGACACGACTATTTCGACGAAGAACTCTTCGGCAAATACATGGGAGCCTATCCCGAAAAACTCGGTATCTCATGGGATGAATTCATCGGCATGGGACGAACAAATCCAGACGACCACAGCGAACGATTCTGCATGAGCACCTTCGCCTGCAACACCAGTCAGGAAATTAACGGCGTATCCAAACTTCACGGATGGGTTAGTCAGAAAATGTTCGCACCGCTATGGAAGGGCTATTTCCCGGAAGAAAACAACGTAGGCTATGTAACCAACGGCGTTCACCTGCCCACATGGACAGCCACCGAATGGCGCAAAGTCTACGACGAATACTTCGACTCGAGTTTCATTTCCGACCAAAGCAACGAGAAAATATGGCACGCCATCTACAACGTTCCCGACGAAATTATCTGGAACACACGGATGGCCCTCAAAAAGAAACTCATCAAATACATCCGCGACAAATTCACCCAGCAATGGTTGCGTAATCAGGGCGACCCCGCAAAAGTAGTTTCCATACTCGAACGCATAAACCCCAACGCTCTCATGATTGGATTCTGTCGACGATTTGCAACCTACAAACGAGCACACCTACTCTTCACTGACCTCGAACGCCTCGAGCGAATCGTAAACGACCCCGAGCATCCTGTGCTCTTCTTCTTCTCCGGAAAAGCACATCCTGCCGACGGAGCTGGACAAGGACTCATCAAGCGAATATTCGAAATATCGCGCATGCCGCAATTCCTCGGTAAGATAATCTTCCTCGAAGACTACGACATGCAGCTTGCCAGGCGCCTCGTTTCGGGAGTAGATATATGGATGAACACACCAACTCGACCGCTCGAAGCTAGTGGAACATCGGGCGAAAAAGCTGAGATGAACGGCGTTGTAAATCTTTCCGTGCTCGACGGATGGTGGGTTGAAGGTTATCGTGAAGGAGCCGGGTGGGCTCTGCCACAAGAACGAACCTACGAGAATCAAACCTATCAGGACCAGCTCGACGCAGCAACCATCTACTCACTACTCGAAAACGAAATCGTGCCCCTTTATTTCAACAAGACCGAGAAGCGCGACTACTCGGCCGACTGGGTGGGCGTGGTTAAGAACTCAATCGCCAGCATCGCACCTCACTACACAATGAAGCGCCAGCTCGACGATTACTATTCAAAGTTCTACGAAAAAGAAGCCCAGCGCTCCAAGAAACTCCATGCCAACGATAATCGTTTGGCAAAGGAGATTGCCCTATGGAAAGAAACCGTAGCCGAGCGATGGGACAGCATTCACGTAGTAAGCAAGAACATCGATGAGTTGCAAGACGTTGTAACCGGTAGGAAAACCCACCTCACATACGTAATTGACGAGCAAGGCCTCAACGACGCCATCGGTCTTGAATTTGTAGTGCTCAACAGCGATCCTTCGGCCGAACAATCGGTTCATGAAGTGATTCCCTTCAAACTCGTCAAAGCCGAAGGCAACCTCTACACTTTCGAAGTAGCCTTCGAACCCGATGCTGCCGGCGCTTTCAAATGTGCCGTTCGTATGTTCCCAAAGAGCAAGCTCCTAGCTCATAGGCAAGACTTCGCTTATGTAAAGTGGCTCGACTAGCCCTCATCGGCCACTACATATCTCACCCCATTGCACCCATTTTATCTCATTCCCCACGAACCTCTCTCGGCTTTCCCATCCGAGAGAGGTTTTTCTTTTAGCCGATTTTAAGAGTTAGAAGTCAAAAATGAAACTCCCCCAAAGGTTGAGAAATAACCTTTGGGGGAGTTGATGAATAATTGAACTAGTGAAGAGGTGAGGATAATCACTGTTTCTCGATGATAGCCTGCTTGATGAGGCCTTCGAGTTCTTCGGCAAGTTCGGGATTGTCTTTGATGACTTTCTTGGCGCCGTCGCGACCTTGGGCTAGCTTGGTATCGTTGTAACTGAACCAGCTACCGCTTTTCTTTATGATTTCGAATTGAACGCCGAGGTCGAGAAGCTCGCCGGTCTTTGAGATTCCTTCGCCGAAGGTTATTTCAAATTCGGCTTTGCGGAACGGCGGAGCCATTTTGTTCTTGATTACCTTCACGCGGGTTAGGTTACCGAGGATTTTATCTCCGTCTTTGACACTACCAATCTTGCGTATGTCGAGCCTTATGGAGCTGTAGAACTTCAAGGCATTTCCACCGGTTGTGGTTTCAGGATTGGAGAAAGGCATACTGTTGATTTTGTCGCGTAGCTGGTTGATGAAGATAATGCAGGTGTTGGTTTTGGAGACGGTTGAGGTGAGTTTGCGCAGAGCTTGGCTCATGAGTCGAGCTTGGAGTCCGACGGTGGTCTCGCCCATATCGCCTTCGATTTCCTTTTTGGGTGTTAGGGCGGCCACAGAGTCGACTACGATTATGCCGACGGCCGATGAGCGGATGAGTTGTTCGGCTATTTCGAGGGCTTGCTCGCCATTGTCGGGTTGCGAAATCCAGAGGTTGTTTACGTCGACTCCAAGTTTTTCGGCATAGAATCTGTCGAATGCGTGTTCTGCGTCGATGAATGCGGCTACTCCACCGGCTTTTTGTTCTTCGGCTATGGCGTGGATGGCCAGGGTTGTTTTACCGGAACTTTCCGGACCGAAGATTTCGATGACTCTGCCCCTGGGGTAGCCTCCGATGCCTAGAGCTGTGTTTAGGGCTAGACTGCCGGTTGGAATCACTTCTATGTCTTCTATTTGTTCGTCGCCCATGCGCATGATGGCTCCTTTGCCGAAGTCTTTTTCGATTTTGGCCATTGCTGCCTGTAGGGCTTTCATTTTGTCGTTCTGTTCAGTGTCTTTTTCTTTTGCCATTGTGCGTTATTGTTTCTAGGTTGTTTGTTTCTTTTCCGGGGTTGGTTTTAGAGTTCGAGGTCTCCGCCGATTTCGTCGTGCCATGGCAGTCCTTGTTGGTTGAGTTCCTCGAGGAACGGATCTGGGTCGAAGTCTTCGACATTCCATACGCCGGGTTTGCGCCATAATCCTTTAAAGAACATCATTGCGCCCACCATTGCCGGCACGCCGGTTGTGTAGCTCACTCCTTGCATTCCTGTTTCGTTGTAGGCATCCTGGTGTTTGCAGTTGTTGTAGATGTAGTAGGTTTGTTCTCTTTCGTTTTTGATTCCGCTGATTCGGCATCCTATGGATGTTTCGCCGTCGTAGTTTTCACCGAGTTCTTGCGGATTGGGTAGGATTGCCTTGAGGAATTGCAGCGGAACGATTTTCACTTTGGCTGTCTTACCGGAACCGTCGGCCAGTTTGGCTTCATAGTCTATTTCATCTATCCTGCTCATACCGAGGTTTTGGATGCAGTCGAGATAGGTGAGATATTGCTGTCCGAATGTCATCCAGAATCGTGCTCGCTTTATGCTGGGATAGTTTTTCACGAGCGATTCGAGTTCTTCGTGGTGCATGAGATATGAGTCGCGCGGCCCGATATTTGGGTATGTAATGTCGCGGTGAATGGCGAGCGGTTCGGTTTCAATCCATCGTCCGTCTTCATAGTAGAGGCCTTTTTGTGTTATTTCGCGGATATTTATTTCGGGGTTGAAGTTGGTTGCGAATGCTTTGTGATGATTGCCGGCATTGCAGTCTACGATGTCGAGATAGTGTATCTCGTCGAAATGGTGTTTTGCGGCATAGGCTGTGAATGCTTGCGACACTCCGGGGTCGAATCCGCATCCGAGGATGGCGGTTAGACCGGCTTGTTCGAACCTTTCTTTGTAGGCCCACTGCCAGCTGTATTCGAAGTGGGCTTCGTCTTTGGGCTCATAGTTTGCCGTGTCGAGATAGTTGCATCCACAAGCCAGGCAGGCTTCCATCACGGTTAGGTCTTGATAGGGTAAGGCCAGATTTATCACTAGTTCCGGACGGTATTTATTGAATAATTCTTTGAGTTGTTCAACGTCGTCGGCATCCACTTGGGCTGTTTTGATGTTTGCTTTGTAGCCTTTGTTGTGAATTGCTTTCACAAGCTCGTCGCATTTTTCTTTTCGTCGGCTTGCGATGATTAGTTCGTTGAATACGTCTTGATTCTGCACAATTTTAAAGGCGGCAACGGTGGCTACTCCTCCTGCGCCTATCATTAAAACTCTGTTCATTTTATTCTTTGTTTTTTATTGTTTTTCGAGTTCGCTGGCTTTTATGCCCATGGCGTCCATGAGCGAATAGCCTAGTACTTGTTGTTTGAAGTTTCCGCCTTCGAAGGGTTGCATGCCGAAGAGTGTTATTTCTTTTTCGGCTCCGGCTGGTCGGAGGGCGTTCCGAATCATACCTAGAGTGTGATGGTCGTCGGTGTCGGGCAGCATCATCATTCGTCGCACCTCGTTGTGTGGAAGGATGATTGTGATGAGGTCGAGCATAACATCGTTTTTCTGTGCCACGTCATTGCCGGTGGCTATGGTATTGATGATGAATTCGCCGAGTACATCGTCGTTGAATGCCTGACCGTTAAATTCGGTTTCATAATCGGATGGTACGAAGTTTTCCAGCTTCTTACTGTTTTCGTCGTGTAAGATAATTACCTGTGTTTCGTGTTTTCCCGGTCGTAGGTTCCCGTCTAGTGACACGTCTACTATCCATTGGCTGAAATCGGCAGACGGAATTTTTCGATTAAGCATTCTTTCAAAATTCACAATGAGGTTGAACGCTACTCTGTCTACATAATCTCCGTCGATTATTATCACGTTCTCACTCCACTTAAAGTTCTGGGGTTGTTGAATATTCATAGGCGCAAAGATACTCTAATCGACCTGAAACTCAAAGGAAAACATTTGGGTTTTGATGTGTCCAACTTCCTGATTTATTGTAATTTTTGCCTTCTTGTTGGAAGTTGAAATCACGACCGCAAGCAACGATGATTTTGGAATGTATTTGAATTCTGCGACGGGAACCTAAAAATGGTTTTGGTGGCTTTTAAACCTTACGACAAGTCTGTAAACCTTAGTTTGGTTGCCCGTGAGCCATGCAACAAGGAGAGTAAACCTTAGTTTGATAACCGATGAACTTTGCGAAAGGAGAATAAACGTAGGTTTGATTGCCCGTGAGCCATGCGACGAGGAGAGTAAACCTTAGTTTGATAGCTGATGAACTTTACAACTGGGAGACAAATTCCTTCTTGCTCTGAATTGCATGTTTTTTTTAAATAGTAATATACTGACATGTATATTACTTGTAGTATTTAAAAATAGGATTTATTTGTATTGTAAATCTAATAGTCCATGGAAGACTATAACTAGTATATTTGCTTATTCCATAGTCTATGGAAAATTATCGTTGGTATATTTTATTGTTTCCATAGATTATGGAAAACTATCGTTAGTATATCATGTTCTTTCCATAATCTATGGAAAGAACATGATAATATAGATGATAAAATCCATAGACAATGGAAAATACAAATTAGTATATTATGTACTTTCCATAGACTATGGAAAGTATAATGTAGTATGAATAATAAATTCCATAGGGTATGGAAAACACATGTTAATATATAGGATATATTCAATATGCTATGAAAAGAATATTTTAGTAAGTCATTATTAGAAAAAACTCTGCAACTCGGAGCAAGAAGGAATTTGTCTCCCAGTTGTAAAGTTCATCAGCTATCAAACTAAGGTTTACTCTCCTCGTTGCATGGCTCACTGGCAATCAAACCTACGTTTATTCTCCTTTCGCAAAGTTCATCGACTATCAAACTAAGGTTTACTCTCCTTGTTGCATATCTCACGGGCAATCAAACTAACGTTTACAGACTTGTTGTAAGGTTTAAAAGCTATCAAGACATGCATTTGGAATCGAATTCACATTAGAAATACGTGAGTTCGGTTTAAGATGTCTGCTTAAGTCTCCGAAGGAGCCAATGGGTAATAAACAACGGATGCCAATTCGGGCGTTAGCCCGCATGTAGGGACAGACCCCGTGTCTGTCCGCCTCTCTCTGCCAATTCGGTCTACCGACCGCATAACATATTTCGTCCTGTCATCTGGTGCGGACAGACACGGGGTCTGTCCCTACATGCGGGCTAACGCCCGAGTGGGGGCTCTATTAAACCGAACTCGCGTAAAAATGTTCTCATTCTATATTTGGCGGACCTCGTCACGGTGTGGATATTAACTTAGGGATGAGGTATGACAAACCCCAAAGGTTGAGGGATAACCTTTGGGGTTCGTTTGGAGGGTGAACTGTTTGGAAATGGATGGAAACTCGAGTGGAGATGCTAAAATTCGCTTGTGAAATGGAATTTAACGTGCTCGAAATCCTGTTGAGCCATGGTTAGCATATAGCTTGAATCGGCGAGGAATACATCGCGGCCTTCGGTGTCTTTGGCCATGTATTGATATTTCCGTTTCTTGAAGTTCTCGAGTTCTACCTCGTTGTCGGCTTCAATCCAGCAGGCTTTGTGAAGGTGTACGGGTTCCCAGCGGCACTTGGCATTGTATTCGTGCTCGAGGCGATATTGGATTACTTCGAATTGCAGCTGTCCCACGGTTCCGACAATCTTGCGGTTGTTGAACTGATTGATGAAAAGCTGGGCTACGCCCTCGTTCATGAGTTGCTCGAGACCTTTGGTGAACTGTTTGGATTTCATGGGGTCGTCGTTCTCGATATATTTAAAAAGTTCGGGCGAGAAACTGGGTAGACCTTTAAAGTGGAGGATTTCGCCTTCGGTTAGGGTATCGCCTATTTTGAATTGCCCTCCGCTATCGGGCAATCCCACGATGTCGCCCGGAAATGCTGAGTCGACAGTGCTTTTTCGTTGTGCCATAAATTGTGTGGGCGACGAGAATCGCATGGTTTTCTTGTTTCGTACGTGGAGATATGGCTGGTTGCGCTCGAATTTTCCGGAGCATACTTTGCAGAAGGCTATGCAGCTCCGGTGGTTGGGGTCGATGTTGGCGGTTATCTTGAAGATGAATCCGGTAAAGGAGGAGTCTTCGGGTGCTACGATTCGCTCTTCAGCCTGGGTGGGTTTCGGACTGGGGGCTATTTTGACGAAACAGTTGAGTAGCTCTTGCACGCCGAAATTGTTGAGTGCCGAACCGAAGAATACGGGGGCTGTTTGGGCGGCTCTATATTCTTCTATATTGAATTCGGGATAAACGCCGTCGATGAGTTCGATGTCGTTGCGGAGTTGTTGAGCGAAATCGGTTCCGACTTGGTTGTCGAGCTCTTCGGAGGATATTTCTACTTCGATGGTTTCGGTGACGCGTTGTTTGTTTGGGGTGAAGAGGTTGAGGTTTTGCTCGTAGATGTTGTAGACGCCTTTGAAGCGCAGGCCTTGTCCGATGGGCCAGGAGAGGGGCAGGGTTTTGATTTTGAGTTCTTCTTCGAGCTGGTCGAGGAGGTCGAATGGATCTCGGCCTTCGCGGTCCATTTTGTTTATGAAAATTATTACGGGTGTGTTGCGCATCCTACACACTTCCATGAGCTTGCGTGTTTGTGTTTCGACGCCTTTTGCGGAGTCGACTACAATGATTGCGGAGTCGACAGCTGTGAGTGTACGATAGGTGTCTTCGGCAAAGTCTTGGTGACCGGGCGTATCGAGGATGTTGACTTTGTAGCCTTCATAATCGAACTCCATCACTGAAGTGGATACCGATATTCCGCGCTGTTTTTCGATGTCCATCCAGTCGGACGTCGCAGTTTTCTTAATCTTATTGCTTTTCACTGCTCCGGCCACCTGAATTTGTCCGCCGAAGAGGAGGAACTTTTCGGTGAGCGTTGTTTTTCCGGCGTCGGGATGTGAGATGATGGCGAAAGTTCGCCGACGTTCTATTTCGTTCATGGTTTCAGGTTTCTGAGGCATTTTTCTAGACTCTCTTCCCAGTGTGGAATGTGTATGCCGAAGGTGTTTTTGATTTTTGTTTTGTCTAGTACCGAATAGGCCGGGCGTTTTACTGGCGATGGGAATTCGTCGCTGTGGCATGGCTGAATGTCGCAGCTGTTGTTTCCGGCTAGTCGGGCAATTTTCACGGCGAAGTCATACCAGCTGCAAACTCCCTCGTTCGAGAAATGATATATTCCATCGTGTCCGGAAAATTTCCTGTTCTCGATAATATTGAATATTGCGTCGGCGAGGTCTTTGGCATAGGTTGGCGTTCCGCATTGGTCGAACACTACCTTGAGTTGCGGCTTGGTGGAAGTGAGTTGTAACATCGTTTTGACGAAGTTGTTGCCGAACTCACTGTAAAGCCAGGCTGTGCGTATGATGATGTGACTTGCACCGGTTGCGATGATGCGTTGTTCGCCTTGAAGCTTGGTGAAACCGTAGACTCCAGTAGGAGTCCCCTGCTGATTTTCATTGCAAGGAGTGTTGTAAGGGTCGGCGCCGAACACATAGTCGGTACTGATGTGAAAGAGGATTCCACCCACTTTTTTCATTGCTCTTGCGAGATTTTCGGGGGCAGCAGCGTTGAGGGTTTCTACTATCTGGCCGGCTGTTTCGGCCTTGTCTACGTTTGTCCACGCAGCACAGTTCACAACACATTCTATGTTGTTTTGCCGTACCATGTTTTCGATTTCGGTTGGGTTAGTGATGTCGAGCTTCGCATAGTCGCCACACACATCGGTAAACACATAGTTGTCTTTACTTTCTTTCGCTACCAATTGTATTTCGTTACCCAATTGTCCATTGGCGCCCGTTACTAGAATATTCATTTTGATACCTTCTTTAGTTGTCTTCAAATTGCAGACCTTCTGTTTTATCCTTTTGATAATAGTCTGCCAGCATTCCCACTAGTGTGGTTATTTCTTTCATGGCTGAATTAGTTTCCTGACTGATTTCTTTTTTCTGCAGTCGAAGCATCATCACGCCGTAAAGGAAGTCGAAACATGTTTCAATTTCGCTCTCTTTTAGGTGAGCGGCAACATCTTTCAAACGTTCATTGTTTGTTCGTGCCATATCGTCGGCAACCTGCTTGGTTTTACCGCGCAGTTCAACGATGAAAGGCAGCACACGATAGTATTCGGCCGAATAGAAAGGGAATTTCGACGACGCCAGCAACTGGTTGTGCAACTCGGTGAGTTCTTGAATAATGATTTTGTTGATTTGCAGATGTCCTTGTTGGCGACACCCTTCCTCGTTCATCATCCTTACTAAATCACCGAACCAATCTTCTTCGTCGGCTTTGCGTTCGTCGTCATATCCGAATCGGTCTATATATTCTTCCCGTATTCTTGTGAGCGAACATCCGTAAGCCCTAATAATATCTTCTATCTGCCACATGTAGAGCAGATATTCGGCCACGCTTTTTTGCCTCAACTCTTTAGCAATAAACATAATGTTCCGTTCAATAATAAGACGGCAAATGATACAGGTTGAATACTGTACCGATGAGCATAATTAGAGAAAAAAGAATCACAACGGCACCAATAACCTTGTTGATGATGAGAATGCCGTTGACATCGAACTTCTCGCGAATCTTGTCAATAAGCCACGTCAGTCCATACCACCAAAGCAGTGCACCAATCGGAATACAAGCAAACCCGATTATCATTTCCGGAACGCGTGAAGGCTGAACAAAAGCAAACTGCGCGAAAGTAGCCATCATCAGAAAAATAATCAGTGGGTTAGATATGGTGACAAAGAAAGCCGTGACCCCGTTGTGAAGAAGTGTTCCCTTGATGTTACCGCTCTTGTGCATCTTTTTCATCGGATTAGATAAGAAGCAATATATTCCGAAAAGCATCAAGAGAACACTGCCCGATATTTGAAGAATGAACCGATAGGCAGGATTCTGTAGAGGTTCCATTACAAAGCTCATTCCTAAACCTACAATCAAGGCGTATAGAAAATCGCTTATGGCAGCCCCGACGCCAGTGATAAAGCCATACCATCGACCCTTATTCAAAGTGCGCTGAACACAGAGAATCCCCACTGGCCCCATCGGCGCTGAGGCAATGATGCCTATCAGTAAGCCTTTAAAAATAAAATCAAGAATATCTAATTGAATGGGAAGTTGCATGTCCATAATTGATTGCAAAAGTGCGAAAAGATTACCGTATGCACAAATTCGAGATTACGAACCACTCCGCTCTGGCGGCTTTATTACAGAAGCCCATATACGTTTAATTGTGAACATCTACTTAACTTTGCGCGTATAATTTTTCATCATAAAAACTTATTATTTTATGGACGTTCAAGAACTGAAGCCCTTCGTTATAGGTTTAGACTTGGGAGGGACTAATTCCGTTTTCGGAATAGTGGATCAACGTGGACAGGTGTTGGCAACCAACACTATTAAGACACAGACTTACACAACGGTTGAAGACTTTGTCTCAGCAGGCGTCGAAGCGCTCAAACCCATTGTGGCCAAAGTGGGAGGAATAGGCCAAATAAAAGCAATGGGAATCGGAGCACCCAACGGCAACTTCTATAAGGGAACTATCGAATTCGCACCTAATCTGTCGTGGGGACACGAAGGTACCGTGCCATTGGCAGCAATGTTTGAGAAACATCTCAAAATTCCTGTAGGATTAACCAACGATGCCAACGCAGCCGCAATCGGTGAGATGCAATACGGCGTGGCCAGAGGAATGAAAAACTTTATCATGATAACCCTCGGAACAGGAGTGGGATCTGGAATCGTGATAAACGGACAAGTAGTCTACGGTTGTGACGGATTCGCCGGTGAGCTCGGTCACAGTATATTCTTCCGTGGAGGAGAAGGTCGACTTTGTGGATGCGGTCGTAAAGGTTGCATTGAAACCTATTGCTCTGCAACTGGAGTGGCACGTACAGCTCGCGAGTTCCTCAAAAATTCGGATGAGGTATCGTTGTTGCGCGAAATAAAAGTAGAAGACATCACATCGCTCGACGTTTCGATTGCCGCCGGACAAGGTGACAAGCTTGCCAAAAGAGTGTTCGATTTTACGGGTGATATTCTCGGTCAGGCATGTGCTGACTTTGCCGCATTCTCTTCTCCCGAAGCATTCGTATTCTTCGGCGGACTCACAAAGGCCGGCGACCTGTTGATGAAACCTCTAAAGAAATCCTACGACGCACATGTTCTCAGAATATTTAAAGACAAAGCTAAATTCCTTGTTAGCTCGCTCGACGACGCATCAGCCGCCGTTCTAGGTGCATCGGCTATCGGCTGGGAACTCTAAGTCCAGAATAGATTGTTTGCATAATTCTGTTGGTAGAGGGAGGCAAAACTATAATTCCTTGTAAAAGGATATAGTCGCCCCCTCTACTTTTTTATTTAGGGATGGATGGCATGTTGCGCTCCTGAATTTGTCCATTCGGGAATACCTTAAAAACAAACAACATCCCTCTCGCAGCGAAAAACAAACTATTAAAAGCAATGAACAAGTTGCCAAATTCTATTAACACAAATGTGACAGGCAACCTTTCTAAGTATCTTTGCACGAACTTAATTCAAAATGAAAATGAATTCCAGATTATTTTTTCTCTTAGTATTCGCTTCGATAACGACTGCAATTTCTGCTCAAACAACAATCACCGGAGAGGTGCTCGATTCGTTAACGAAAAAAGGCGAACCTTACGCAACAATCAGAGTTTACAAGAACAAGAACAGTGAAAAACCAATCGCTATGTGGGTTACTGACACCGACGGGCGATTTTCTCAAACGGTCACAGCGCAAGGCAATTTCTTCATATCGTTCAACTCCATGGGTCGACGTGAAATCGTACGCCGAATTTCGCTCGGCGCAGACAAGGACAAGGTCGACTTGGGAACGCTACTATTTCAAGATGACACGAAGCAAATGGAAGGGGTCACCGTTGTGGCCCAGAAGCCGCTCGTGAAGATGGAAACCGATAAGATGACCTACGATGTACAGAACGACGTCGACTCGAAAACCAATACCGTGCTCGACATGCTGCGAAAAGTACCCATGGTGACAGTTGACGGACAGGATAACATAACCGTGAACGGGCAGAGTTCGTTCAAAGTTTATGTTGATGGGAAGCCCAATATAATGTTCTCGGCTAATCCATCGCAGATATTCAAATCGATGCCTGCCTCGTCGGTTAAATCAATAGAAGTGGTGACCAATCCCGGTGCTCGGTTCGACGCCGAAGGAACCGGTGGAGTGTTGAACATTATGATGAATCATGTAAACGGACAAAAAACCTTCACCAACGGATACAATGGAAACATCAACGCAACCGTGGGTAACAAAGGCTCGCGCGGAGCAGCTTTCGTGAGCGGGCAGCAAGGTAAGTTTACCTACAGCGTAAACCTGATGTATGGCCGTGGAAAAAGCAAAGACACCGAGATTTTCATGAAAAGAACAGCGCCCGACGGAAGCACGATGGATTACTATCAAACGGCCAGTGGCCGAGAATCGTTCACCATGGGCAATGTGAGCCTTGGCTTCGAAATTGACTCTATGAGTAATCTCGGAGCATCGTTCGGCGTGACACGATATGGACTTAGGCACAACGGTTACCCAACAACGAAATACATCGGCGGAATCTATGGCGCCGGATTCCAATACAGCAACTTCACATCCACTGAAACCGACAATAACTCATATAACGGAAGCATAGACTATCAACGATTCTTCAACGCCGATCGAACCAGTTCTCTTGTCCTGAGTTATCTCTTCACAACAATGCCCAACAGCGAAAAAAGCGAGCGATATTACTCCAACTTGCCACCAGGAATACCATTCCCGGTGAGCGACCTCTACTCTGAAGCCAATACGCGCGGAACCGAACACACGGCGCAGGCTGATTTCACAACGCCCATCGGAAAAGGACAAGTCTTAAACACCGGAGCGAAGTATATTCTCCGACTCAACACATCCGACTCCAAATACTACAACGTCCTGGCCGGCGTACAAACCTACGACCCGACAAAGAGCGTGAACTACAAAAACAACCAAAATATACTCGCCGGTTACGCAGAATACACCGCCACAATCGGCAAATTCGGAACCAAGGCCGGCTTACGCTACGAACATACCTGGGAAGATGTGAAGTTCATTCTCGGTTCGGGCTCCGACTTCAAGAAGAACTACGGAAGCCTGGTACCATCGGCCAGCATAACATATAATCTTGCCGCAACGGTGAACATGGGAATAAACTACGGAATGCGCATTACCCGACCCGGAATAAGTTACATGAATCCCTACGTCGACCACTCGGATCCAACCTACATAAAATACGGTAATCCTAACGTCGAGGTTGAAAAGAGTCACAACGTGAGTTTCGTGTTCAACTTCTTCACTCCGAAACTCATGATTAATCTAACGCTGGGAGAGAACTTTGCCGACAACCAAATTTCGGAGTATTCGTTCATGCAATCGGGCACGCTCAACACAACTTACGGCAACATCGTTAGAAGCCGATGGACAAACTTCCACACCTTCGTCAACTACGCCATTACGCCCAAAACCCGACTGATGCTCAACGGCGGATTCGACTACGGCGATATTCGCTCCAATCAGCTTGCTGCACACAACCACGGATGGCAGGCCGATGTCTTCGCAGGTATTCAACAAACTCTTCCGTGGGATATTAAGCTAAGCTGCTTCGCCGGCGGAATGACCAAGAAATACACCCTCCAGGGCTATAGCGGAGGGTATGATTTCATCAGTGCAACCATCGATAAATCATTTTTCAAAGACAAGTTCAGCATAGGTTTGCAATTTATGACTCCTTTCGACGGAAAGATAAAAATAGACCAATACAGTCGCGGTGCCGACTTTGAACAAAGCGTGGACATCATCATCCCGATGCGCTATATCGGCCTGTCGTTCACGTGGAATTTCGGTAACACTAAGAAGCAATTCCAAACACACGAAAGCAAGATTTCCAACGACTTCCAGGAACACAAAAGTACCAATCAGCAAATGGGTGGCGTTGGCACCGGAACCGGCATAGGAATGTAATATTGCCCCTCCTATCAGTCCATTTATTGGTTTCAAAATCAAATATCTGCATGCGTTCTTATCATAGCATGCAGATATTTTTTGTTGATATATAAACGTACAATGTGAGTTCGACTTAAGAACTCAGATTAAGCCGAAATTAAGTTACTACAGCTCTTCGTCAACGAATTGTTCAGCTTGGCGGAGAGTGTCGAGCTTGCCGACGTCGAGAATTTTTAGGTCAGGTTTTTCATAGCCGAGGATATTCAGGCGGTCGGCATAGCGTAGATAGAAAATCATTATCGGGAAAACATTCTCGCGTTCGGCTCGTAGACAATTGAATAACTCCGGTCCCACAACGTGTATTCCGGAGAAAGCCAGAAGATAGTGGTTGTGTTGAAGATAACCGACCTTATCGGGAGCTTCGAATTTAAGTTGTCGAAGGGTAGGATAGGGCGATTTAATCTCGGAAGTTTCGATATTCGTCCAGCCTACGAGTCGCATGTTTGTGTTGAAAATTAGATATCGTTTCGTTTTCCTTCGGCTAACGAGCATACGAACATCTGCCCCGGTGCTGTAGTTATAGAAGTTTTGCAAGTCTACGTTGCTGAGAATATCCACGTTATGAATAAGCACCGGTCGAGTGACGTCCAGGAGTGCGGCGGCCGACTTGATTCCGCCCCCTGTGTCGAGCAGTCGTGAGGTTTCATCGGATATTCTGATGTCAATTCCGAAGTCATGTCGTGCGAGATAATCCTTGATTTGCTCCGAAAAGTGATGAACGTTCACCACGATTCGTTCACATCCGGCAGCTTTGAGAGATTCTATTGTCCGTGCCAAGAGAGTTTTACCTTTAACTTCGACCAGTGCTTTCGGTATGGAATCGGTTAGTGGTTTGAGTCGGGTGCCTTTTCCGGCGGCGAATATCATTGCTTGCATGTTTTGTTTGTCTACTGATGCGTGCAAAAGTAGCTCTTTTGTCTCCCAGAAATTTATCCTAATCAATAGAATCTATCAGTCCAACTCATGGCCTTTCCGCCTGAATTGCCATCCGCATCGGGCAGTTGTGCATGGTTTACGCATTGTTATTTGGGAGATGCAAGGTAGTTGTGCATGCGTTTGCATTGTGATTTGGGAGGTGTAAGGCAGTTGCATATGTTTTTACGCTGTGATTTGAGATGCGCCAGGCATTAGCGCATGCGGTTGCATTGTGATTTGGGAGATGCAAGGCAGTTGTGCATGTATTTGCACTACGATTTGGGATGCGTAAGAGGTAGAAAGTTCTTTAAATATATTCTTGAAAGATATACCCTTGATTTATAAAACTTTATAGAAATTCTTGAAATAGATAATTATAGAGGAAAGTTATTTCCAGAATTTCTTTAAAGAATATTGATTACATTTGAATTGTTTCCAGACTTTCCAGAAAAACATCATCTATGAGATTAGTTGTTTCAGAAATTTCTTGAAATGAATCTTTATTAAGAATAAACATTTAAAGAATATATTTAATATAATATCTAATGCAATTATGTATTTCCGGAATCTATATAAGATACTTTTTTATAAGGATATTCTTTTGCGGAAATTATTTTAATAACTAATTTGTGATATTATTCTTTAAAGGAAGTTCTATAAGGTGGTATTTTATAAAGTTATCTTTTTGTAGAATTGAATGAAAGAGTTAGCCGGCATTTTGCCGTCCTAAAACGCAGGACGACGCTGGGCGGAAAGAAGCTCGCCGTCCAAAATCATAGTGCGTAAGATGATGGAAAGTAGTTCACAGTCTGAAGTCGTAGTGCTACATGAGATGGAATGTAGTTTGTCGTCCGAAAATACAGAACGACATAAGGCAGAAGGTGGTTCGTAATCCAATTGCCTGGCTTGGAATGAGCATAGAGGCAATTAATTGTGCACATCTACTTACTTTTGCGAGTGCATTGTTCAATGCCCACATCTTTTCCCCACGCTTATAATATAAAATAATGAATATGGATTGGATTAAACTCATTTCCAGTAAGAGGCTCGGACAGGAACATCGATACTATGCGCGACGCGATGAACGCTCGGAATTCAAGCGCGATAGCGACAGGCTCATTTATTCAGCGCCTTTTCGTCGGTTGCAGAACAAAACGCAGGTTTTCCCGCTCCCGGGCAGTGTGTTTGTGCACAACCGACTCACACATTCGCTCGAGGTAGCATCGCTCGGTAAGTCGCTCGGCGATGATGTGGCCCACCGGCTTATAAAGGTTCATCCCGAACTAGCCGGAACACTATTCGAGGAGATAGGAACGATTGTACAAACAGCTTGTTACGCCCACGATATGGGTAATCCACCGTTCGGGCACAGCGGCGAAAAAGCCATACGGAGTTTCTTTACCGAAGATTCGGG
Source organism: Prevotella micans F0438 (assembly GCF_000243035.1). NCBI lineage: Bacteria > Pseudomonadati > Bacteroidota > Bacteroidia > Bacteroidales > Prevotellaceae > Prevotella > Prevotella micans. The sequence continues at coordinate 235,164 of NZ_JH594523.1, read as the reverse complement.
CGAGAGAGTTCGCCGGCATGTGAGCGAAAGAATGTGGGCCGATCTCACCCACTTCGAAGGTAATGCCAATGCCTTCCGCCTGCTCACGCATAGGTTCCTGGGCCGAAGAGAGGGCGGTTTCGTGATGACCTATTCCTCTCTGGCCAGTGTTGTGAAATATCCCTTCCCGTCGACCGCTCCCGGCAAGCATGGCAAGTTCGGCTTCTTCGCTACGGAGGAAGAAACCTACAGGCAGATTGCCGACGAACTGGGAATCGTTTGCAAGGGACAAAATGTTTATGCGCGACATCCGCTGGTTTATCTCGTTGAGGCGGCCGATGATATTTGCTATGAAATTATGGATATCGAAGACGCGCATAAACTGAAACTCCTTTCGTTCGAGGAGACTGCCGACCTCTTGCTGGGCTTCTTCGACGAGGAAACACGCTGCTCAATACGCCAGAGGATTGTTGAGGAGGGAGTGACCGACGAGAACGAACAGGTGGTTTATTTCCGCGCCTGTGCCGTGGGAAAACTCGAAGCCGATTGCGTGGATGCGTTCGTGGAGCATGAGCGCGAAATTCTTGACGGAACTTTCGAGGGCTCGCTTATCGACCATATTCCCGAACCCGGACGCGGGAACTACAGGCATTGCGCTAGTGTGTCGCTCGAAAAGATTTACAGTAGCCGAACCGTGCTTGACGTGGAGCTCTCGGGCTATAAGATTATGGAAACACTTATGGACGCACTTATCGGTGCAGCTCTGGAGCCGGATAAATTCCACAGTAGGCAGCTCATTCGTCGCTTCTCGAGTCAATACGACATACAAAGTCCCGACATCGAAACACGCATCATGGCCGTGATTGATTACATCAGCGGTATGACCGATATCTACGCCCTCGACATCTACCAAAAAATCAACGGCATCAGCTTGCCCGTCGTTTAAAAGCATCATGAACAAAGCACTCACAGTCTATAAGGCGTCGGCCGGGTCGGGAAAAACATTCACACTTGCGGTGGAATATATCTCACTGCTCATCAAAAATCCCGAAGATTATCAGCACATCCTTGCCGTAACCTTCACCAACAAGGCCACCCAGGAGATGAAAACGCGCATCCTATCGCAACTTTATGGAATCGCAAATGGTCTTGAGTCGTCGGAGAGTTATTTACGCGAAGTGCAAGGTCGAACCGGACTTATGGAGCAAGTCATACGCTCGAATGCCCGACTAGCTCTTTCACTGCTAATCCATCGCTATAGCGACTTCCGTATCCAAACCATCGATGCATTCTTCCAATTTGTGCTGCGCAACATGGCTCGCGAACTGAATCTCACGGCCAATTTGCGGGTCGACCTAAACGATAGTCAGGTTGAACACAAAGCTGTCGACCAGCTCATCGATGGACTCGAACAGGGACAGGATATTCTGCGCTGGATTCGCGATTACATCGACCGAAACATCGAAGACGACCTTGGCTGGAACGTCATCGGGAAAATCAAGGATTTTGGGCAGAATATATTTAAGGATTTCTATAAAGAGCACGAACGCCAGCTCGACGCTCTTTTTGCCGACGATTCGTTTTTCGACAACTACACCAAGGAGCTGCGCGGAATGCAATCCACACTCAAGAAGAAGCTCAACGACTCGGCCAGCGCGATTATCGACGAAATAAAGCACGCAGGGGTCGACGAACCAGGGCTCTTCAGACGATTCCTATACGGATACCTCGTGAAGCAAAGCAAAGCCGAACCTCTTCCGGACAGCACGCCCGGTTATGTGCAAACCTGCATCGAGCAGCCCGATAAATGGACTTCGGGCAAATGTCCCGCCACCGAAAAAGCCACCATCACCGCCCTGGCTTCCGAAAAACTCTCCGCAATGCTTGCCAACCTCGATGAGTACAGGCAATCGGCCGCTTGCAACTATCAATCGGCTAAACTGGTGCTAGCCCATTTGTCGCAGCTACGCCTGTTACATGCCATAGCCGATACAATGAACCGAATCAACCGCGAATCCAACCGATTCATGCTTAGCAACACACAATCTCTGCTTCGCAATATCATCGGGACATCCGACACACCTTTCATTTTCGAGAAAATCGGAACCCGACTTAAGCACATCATGATTGACGAGTTTCAGGACACCAGTCTTGCGCAATGGAGCAACTTCAGAACTCTACTCGAAAACTGTATGGCGCAAACCGGCTCGCGAAATCTCATTGTGGGCGACGTTAAGCAAAGCATCTATCGATGGAGACAAGGCGACTGGCAGCTGCTAGGGAACATCGATCGGAAAATCAGCCCCGAATATCTAGATATACGCCCACTCGATAAAAACTTCCGCTCCGAAGAAAACATCGTGCTTTTCAATAATGCATTCTTTAGTCGGGCAATAAGCGCAACCGAAACGATGTTACGAAACGAAGGCTCCAAGCAGGCCGATGAGCTTGCCCAAGCTTATTCAGACCTCGTGCAACAGCCCGTAAGAAAAGGTCGGAAGGGAAGCGTCCGAATAACCCTCCTGCCCGAAAACCCAGCAACATATCGCGAACAAATCCTGTCACAGCTCGTTGAAACCGTGGAAGAACTCCTCAGCAAAGGCCACCAACAAAACGACATCGCAATTCTCGTACGCTCAAAAAGCGTTATCCAAGACATTGTCGAAACCTTTCTACAGCAACTCGGCGGCAAGGCAAACATCGTTTCCGACGAGGCTTTCCGACTCGACGCATCCCTTGCCGTGACCGTCATCATATCCGCCCTAACCCTACTCGTTAACCCCGACGACAATTTAACCCGCGCCAAACTAGTAAAGCTATATCGCCAGCAAGTGCTTGCCGAACCCGTAACCGACAACGAACTGCTCCTGACCGATAACAACCAGCGAACACAGCTCGACAAATTGCTCCCAGAGAAATTCACCCACGAACAAGCCAAGCTCATAGGACTACCGGTTATAGACCTCATCGACCGGCTCATCGCAATCTTCAACCTCGACCGACTGGAAGGTCAGAGCGCCTACATATGCACATTCTACGACACACTGGCTGAATACCTCCGCGACAACCCCGCCGACATAAACGAGTTCCTCGACAAATGGGATGAAACACTCTACAGCAAAACAATCCAAAGCGACGAAATCGAAGGCATACGCCTCATAACGATCCATGCCAGCAAAGGTCTCGAATACCCCAACGTCATAATACCATTCTGCGACTGGAAACTCGAACCATCAGATACTATATGGTGCCCAGCCCACCAAAAGCCACACCCATTCAACGCACTGCCAATAGTACCAGTCGACTTCTCAGCTAAAAAGATGCAAGGCACAGTCTTCGAATCCGACTATCAGGAAGAACACTTCCAAAAAACACTCGACAACCTCAACTTGCTCTATGTAGCCTTCACCCGAACCACCCAAAACCTCATCATATCCGGAAAAAGAGCACCCAAAGTCACAACCACCCACCAGAACCGTTCACGAATCATCGAACAAATACTACCCGACCTCGCCCAACAACTTCCCGAAGCCACGCTCATTGCCCCCGAATCCCCCCAAGAACCAATCGAATTCCAATTCGGCCAGCTCACCCACGCCCCTGCCCCCATCATCCCCACAACCTCCGCCCCTCAAAACCCATTTACAGCCCCAATCAAAACCCAGCTCATCCACATCCAGACCTTTCCACAAGCAGCAACATTCAGGCAAAGCAACCGAAGCCGACAATTTGTTGAAGCCAACCCAGATGCCCCAGAAAACCAATATATAAAAGTGGGAAACGTACTCCACCAAATCTTCGCCGACATACGAACCGAAGCCGACATCACCCCCCACCTAAACCAACTCCAGCAAGAAGGCATCATCTACAACGACGACATCACCCCCGCGCAGCTCACCACCCGAATCAGCAAATCCCTGCAAAACCCAGTCGTCAAAAACTGGTTCTCACCCAAGTGGCAACTCTTCAACGAATGCACAATTCTCCAATACGACCCCACACTCGGGCGCGCCGTTCAGCACCGACCAGACAGAGTCATGACCGACGGCAAACAACACATCATAGTCGACTTCAAATTCGGCGCCCCACACCCCAGTCACGCCCTTCAAGTGCGCCGTTACATGAACCTGCTAGCCGAGATGGGAAATACCAAAATCAAAGGCTACCTCTGGTATGTGATACGCGATGAAATCCAAGAGATATCGCTCCCATCAGACGAAACCTCGGAGTGATTGCAATCAATCCGTCAGCCGAACGAAATAGTGGACAAAATCCCCAAACATCAAAAAACAAACCCAACATGAACACATTCCTCGAACAAGTAGCACGAAACATCATCAGCAAATACGGTACAAACCTAGCCCGAATAGCAATAATATTTCCAAACAAACGCGCCGCCCTCTTCCTGAACGAAACCCTCGCCCAGATAGCCCAAAAACCCATCTGGAGCCCAGCCAGCATAACAATATCCAACCTATTCCAGCGATACTCAAAACTAACCCTCGCCGACCCAATCGAAACCATAGCACTACTGCATAAAATCTATAACCAAATAACAGAACGAAACGAAACCCTCGACGAATTCTACGGATGGGGACTCGTCATGCTAGCCGACTTCGACGACATCGACAAAAACCTCGCATCACCAAAACAAGTATTCAAAAACATAAGCGACCTCCGCGAACTCGATAACATCGACTATCTCACAACAGAACAAAAACAAGAACTAAGCAAATTCTTCGCAACCTTCACCGACAACCCCTCCATCATCCGCGAACGATTCCTAAACCAATGGAGCAAACTGCCCCAAATCTACAGCGCCTTCCAAAACGAAATGCGCACACGAGGCCTGGCCTACGAAGGAATGCTATACCGAGAAGCAATCCAAAACACCGAACTCTGCACCGAATACGAAAAATACCTCTTCGTAGGATTCAATGTACTGCAAAAAGTAGAACAACAACTCTTCGACAACCTACAAAAACAAGAAAAAGCCGAATTCTTCTGGGACTACGACGAATACTACCTCAACCCCAACAACGAATCAGGTACCTACATCCGCCGATGGCTCTCACGCTACCCAAACGCCCTAGCCTCCGACCCAAACCTCCCAACCAACTTCTACAAAACCCTAGCCCAACCCAAAAACATCCAATTCATATCCGCACCAACCGAAAACCTACAAGCACGCTACACCACACAATGGCTACGTGACGGAAAAAAACTCGCCCACGGACGTGAAACCGCAATCGTACTCTGCAACGAAACCCTCCTCCCAACCATAATACACTGCATTCCACCCGAAGTCGAAAACCTAAACATCACAACAGGCTATCCACTCAGCCAAACACCCATCATGTCGCTCATCACCCAGCTCATCGCCCTACAAACCGAAGGCTACTCAGAACGCCAAAAAGCCTTCCGAACAACCCGAGCTAACAGCGTTCTGCGCCACCCCTATGCACGACTCATAGGCCCAGAAATCGAAACCCTCAAAAACCAAATCAGCCAAAACCATCTTTACTACATCACACCACAACCAAACACCATCCTCCAACCACAGCCACACACACCCGACAAACCATCCCCCCTCCTAGCATATCTCGCACGAATAACCGCCACCATAGCCCGAAACGGAGCCGAAATGAAAGACCCACTATTCGACGAATCGCTCTTCCGAATGTACACCCTCCTAACACGAATCGAAAAACTCATAACCAACCAAACCCTACAGGCCGACCTGCCGATTCTTCGACGACTCATCAACCAGCTCGCCGCAAACACAACCATACCCTTCCACGGCGAACCCATCCAAGGCATACAAATAATGGGAATGCTCGAAACACGAAACATCGACTTCCGACACATCCTCATACTCTCATGCAACGAAGGAAACATGCCAAAAACAACCAGCGACACCTCATTCATACCACACGCAATCCGAAAAGCACACAACCTAACCACAATCGACCACAAAGTAGCCATCTACGGATACTATTTCCACCGAATGATTCAGCGCGCCGAAACCATAACCATACTATACAACAACTCAACCCAAGGAACACGAGAATCCGAAATGAGCCGATTCATGCAACAACTCCTTGTAGAACTCCCCACACCAATCCAGCGAAGCGCCCTAAAAGCAGGCCAAAAACCCATATCACTCACCGCCCCCACAATCGAAAAAGACACACGCGTCATTGAAAAGCTCGCCCAACTCAACCGAATATCCCCAACCGCCATCAGCAACTTCCTGCGCTGTCAGCTACGCTTCTACTACCGATACATAGCCCAAATAAAAGAACCCGACGCACCCGCCGACGATATCGACAACCGCATCTTCGGGAACATCTTCCACCAAGCCGCCCAGCTCATGTACGAAACCCTCCTCCCCCGACAAATCATAACCCCCGACAACATCCGACAACTACTGAGCAACCCCCAATCAATCGACAACATCATCGACCAGGCCTTCGCCACCCAACTCTTCCGCCAACCACCCGGACAAACCACCCGCCCAAAACTCAACGGACTCCAGCTCATCAACCGCGAGGTAATCAAAGCCTATCTCCTTCGCCTCCTCCGAACCGACCTCCGCGTAGCTCCCCTTCGCGTCATAGCCCACGAAGCTCCAGTCAGCACACCCATCACCCTAACACTCGAACCCGACAGCCAGACCAACAGCTCCCCAACCCGAACCATCGAACTCTACGGACGAATCGACCGCCTCGACGAAATAAACATCGGTACACCCGAACAAATCCTGCGTGTAGTCGACTATAAGACCGGCAACAACCCCGCACAGCCACTTAAAACTGTCGACGAAATCTTCGCCCCCGAAAACATCCACACTAAAAAGTCAGACTACACCCTCCAATCCATCCTCTACAGTCTCCTCCTCACCTCTCAAACCTCTGTAGACAACTCTCCTATCCCCCAAGCCACCCATCCGTCCCCTCCTCTGAATCCCGATATTCATTCACTCAATCCCGAATCTCGTCCCGTGGCCCCCGCCCTCCTATTTATCCAACGCGCCGGCTCGCCCGACTACGACCCCATCCTAAACTTCGCCGGTTCCCCCCTACTAAATTCTCTCGAACTCTCCGAGGAATTTAACGCCAACCTAACCGCCACTCTCCAGAACATCTTCAATCCCTCACTCCCCTTCGCCCCCACTCCTCGCCTTACCGACTGCAAGCACTGTCCGTACCGCACCCTTTGCGGCCGCTAACATCCCCCTTCGCCCCATCCAATTAACACAGAACGACGCTAATAACCAACTCACACTTAACCCTATTTCTACATTAAATTAACGCGAGTTCAGTGTAAACCGAACTCTGGCTCAACACTCGAGAGCCAATGCCAACTCGGTTATCCCCGACAGACCTGGAAAAGATTATTCCAATCGTCCGGACTAACAAATACGCAGCCAGTCTCTACACATACTCAATCGGTATCCGTATGCCCGCGCCTTTTAAACCTAATACACGTTAATCAACTCCCGTATCCCTCTTTGATTACTCATAGACTCTCCTTATATTTGTAACCGAGAAATCGAATTATCATCACGATGAAATAAAATTATCATCACGATGACACATTCGTTTCATCATGATAAAAAAATCGTTTCATCATGATGATAATTCAGTTTTCTTGGTATGCCTATGATACAACTCCCTATGTAAAGAAGACGAAAGTAGTATATAAATAAAGCAGAAACCGTAATCCCACCCCCGCACATCCGCACATAAAGCAAGCTCGGACGGGATTCACTTAAAAATCAAACACAATGGCAGTACCCTACAAATTACTCCGAACAACAGGCTCCCTGGCTAACAAAAGCACCCTAAAAGTGGTGCTCGATGAATACGGTACCGTTGGAATAGCCACCCTGGCCAAACTCATCGATAAGGCAACAACAATGACTAAGGCCGACCTTGTGGGAGCTCTCGAAGCACTTAAAACAGAGATGGTTAATCAACTCATGGATGGCAATCGCGTTCATCTGCCCGGACTTGGTTATTTCTCGCTCTCCGTAAAGGGCGAACTCTACGAAGACCCGCGCAGTCATAAGTTCAGGCTTCGCAACGCATACGTCAGAACGGTTAATTTCCGCCCAGACAAACAACTGCTCAAGGAGCTGAGCTACGCCAGGTTCGAGAATAGAACTTACAGTTCCGAAACTTGTACCATGCCCACAGATGAGGAAATTGCCGCCGCCCTTGCCCATCTTTTTGCTGAGTCGCCCCTTATTCTCGTGGGCGATTTGCAATCGGCCCTTCATATCTCTCGTCCGATGGCCTATCGCCTGTCCCGTCGCCTCGAATCCGATGGCAAGCTCCGTAATGTCGGCTCCCGCTATCGCAAGATGTTCGTAAAGGGCGAGAGGTGATTAGCAGCAAGCAATATAAGATATATAGCATTATGGATATTCATAGGGATAAGTATTGGCATATACAGATGTATAAACCTTATGGAGATAAGGAAAAAGCAAGAATAGATTCCAAGAAGATGTTAAAGAGGGAGGAGCCTATTATTGGAGTCGGTGAATGGGACAACTATCAATGCAAAAACTTTAAGTATAAGATTAAGAATGGTGATATAGTGCTTGTTCGAAAAGGGCATGAAGCTATTGCTTTATGCCAGATTATTAGTGATAGCTTTACTAATAAGGAGCTAACCGATGAGTTTCTTCATAAAAATTTCAGACGGGTCAAAATATTGGCGTGGGCAAAGGATTATAAGGAACCTCCTCCTCCTCGCCTCTTCAGTCAAGGAACTTTTTCCTCATGCAGTAATAGGACAAAACGATATAAATACATTAATAATTGGTTAAAACATATAGACAATATGGGATTTACAAACAAATGTGCACGCCTATTAGAGCGCAAGCGCAATATAATTATTCAAGGTGCGCCGGGAACCGGTAAAACTTATAATACGGCCAGTATAGCCCTGAAGGTTTTGGGCGTAACTGATATAGATTTAACAGACCACGAGACCGTGATAAAGCGATATAAAGAACTGACGGGTAAGCGCATCTTCTTTACTACGTTTCATCAGTCTTTAGATTATGAAGACTTTGTTGAGGGGTTAAAGCCGCGTGTGCGAACAAATGAGCAAGGGGAAAGCGTCGGCGTAACCTACGAGCCGAAAGACGGAATCTTTAAGCAGGCCTGCCAAGCTGTAACGGAGGACGAAAGTAAAGATATAACCGAATGTATTAACGATTACTTACACCATAAGATTAACGGATTCGAGAACAAGAGAGTGATTCCTACAATTACAGGAAAATCTTCGTTTTATGCTTGGTGGGAGGAGGGTAATACTACCATTAAATGCAGAAGTACACATTCAACAATCACACATGACGAAACACATAGTCCATCACCTCTTAATATAGAAAAAGTAAAACTTCAAGCTATAGGAGAAGGAATGGAAAACAATTGGCCTGCATACGCCAAGGCTTTCATTGAAGCTGTAAAAGAGGAATACAAAATACATGGCAACAACAAGGTTGTGCTCATCATTGACGAAATAAACCGAGGCAATGTTGCCAAGATCTTCGGCGAATTGATAACGCTGTTAGAAATTGATAAGAGGGAAGGAAGCGAGCATCCTATTCAGGTTACTTTGCCTTATTCCAAGGAGCTGTTCAGTGTGCCAAAAAATTTATATATCATCGGCACGATGAACACCACCGACCGCAGTACGGGCACGATTGACTATGCATTGCGCCGGCGTTTCGCTTTTGTTACATTAAAATCTGACAGGTCGGTTATAGAGAAACATTATACCGAGCCTACACTAAAGAATCAAGCGCTCGCATTATTCAATAACATTGAAGAATTCATCCGGAAAAAGCAGTGTGGAGACTTAGGTATAGATGATTTGATGGTTGGTCATAGTTACTTTATGTCCGCTTCAGAAGAGGAGCTAAAAGACAAGATGGACTATGAAGTATTGCCACTTATTGCAGAATATATCAACGATGGTATCTTAAACGTGAGCAGCAAAGAGAAAGAAACCGCGTTTAGGGCCTGGCGCAATTTGCAGCCTGCTACGATTGAAGAAGTCAACGAAGAAGAGGAGCAAGAGGGAGAATGAGTGTGATACTGCTTCAAGAACATGGACAATTGCCTGTCAGTAAGAAGGAGGACAAATATGACAGGTTGGAGCTTGTTGAATGGTGTAAGCGCACGGACAATTTGCCTGAAGCCTATTATGCTTCATACAAAATTGGAGCAGAATGGATCGATGAGCAAGAAAGTTTGATTGTAACGACAAAGCATAAGATGGAGCAGATCGACTTCGTGAGGATGTTTATGACCTGCTTTACTTCTGACTTATCCTTAGCGTCATTCTCTACTATCTACGAGATATACATTGACAAGCCGAGCATAAAGGCGCCTGCGCTTCAAAGTGTCGTAAGTCCGCTACTTGTGCTACACTTTCTTGGCGTTGTAAGCAGAATTAGGGAATTGAAGAAAGGATACGTCAGTCGAAGTGAGAACCTGAAGAAGGTTAGAGGACGCATTAGCATCTTGAAGAATGAGCGACAGAACATTGCTATTAGGCGCTACGATAGGGTTTTCTGCGAGTATGACGAATATTCGGCCGACATCCCGGAAAACAGACTGATAAAGAAAGCACTCTTATTCTCTCAGCGCTTGCTTCAAGGCTTAAACGAACGGTCCGCAGCTGTAGCAAAGTTGCGATTGAATAAAAGTCTTGCACTGTTTAGTGAGGTCAGCGACAAGGTTGAAATTAAACAAGTGAAGCGACTACGCGCTCACAAGTTGTTCACAAATTACAATGAGGCAATTCGACTGGCAAAACTAATCCTTCGACTCTTTGATTATAACATTAGCAAGGTAGGTAACGATGAGGGAAAAGTCGTTCCATTTTGGCTTGATATGTCGCTACTCTATGAGCATTATGTATATGGGCTGCTTCACGAAGCCTATCGCGAGAAGATTACTTATCAATTTAAAGGTAAGACGGGATTTCCTGATTTCTTGTATAAGTCTAAAGAATACAAGGCCATCTTAGATACAAAATATATTCCGAAGTATGAAAATAAGCCCTTAGATAAAGATGTCATTTGGCAGCTGAGCGGCTATAGTCGTGATTTGTATATTCTGAAGCACTTTGGTTATAAGAATATAACTAAAGAAACAACCCTATCACCCGTACCTTGTATCATTATATATCCTAAAGAAGGGGCGCTCGATAAGTTGGCATGTAATCCATTCTTGGACAAATCACTTGGCACATTATGCGGTAAGGCTATAGATGGCCTCTTGCTATTCTATAAAATATGCGTTCCGTTACCAGTGCTCTCTGATAATCTATAAGGCGCAAGCAAAAGCCATTATGGCTTTTGCTTGCGCTGTTTGCGCTCAAAGCATAGGCTTTCGGATGCGGTCTGGGGGAGACACTCTTACCAACCGATGGTCAACCCGACAGAGAGAGCCGGCTCGCCTTTGTAGTAGATTCTTGAGCCGCTTAACGTAAAGGTGGAAATGGGCGAATAATGCGCAGCAGCATAAATACCGAAGTTTTCGCTGAAATGATAGCGTGCGCCGCAACCAATGCCGATGGTTTTAAGACCTGCTAAAACGCCAGTATAAACGTCGAACCGAGAGGGCAGTCTGAAAACTTCCGACCAGTGGAAATTGCAGTGGAATGATGCGTCGTAGGCGTCAAGGAACTTCCCTTCTTCGTCGGGCTTATCGCCGGTGAAAAGAACGTTGGCTTGTATGCCCCACGAGAGATAATCGTTGAAACCTTCTTCATAGCCGAGCTCTACGCCCGATAGCTTGCCGATGTGCGAGTAGCCTACATATACTCTATGGTCGTCGGCGCCATCGAATGCTTGCGCCCGCATCTTCTGCGATACTAAGAGGGCAACTGCGATAATGAAAAGCAGCCGAATGGAAAATACTTTCTTCATGATGATGAGTTATTTAATTGTGTATTTCGTGATTGAGAATACTTTGCGCCGTTCGCCCGTCTCTTTGTTCTTAACTATTTGCGTGCCGTACACAATGAAGTTATCGTCGTACCAGTGAAGTGAGTTCGAATTTCTCACCTTCTTCACAGTTTCATCGGCATCGTCGGTTTCCAACCGTTCGGTTTTACGGTCCTTCAAGACGCTACCGTCGGTATTTCTGAAGAGTTTAGACACTAGCCATTTCCCGTCGGTGAAAATCAACTTCACATCCTTTCCCATCATCGTGCATGATATAAACCGCTTAACGTACATCGGTCGGTTGCCGGGTTCCATCTTGAAGCAATTGTCCCAGATGAGCTCCCCCTGCTCGTTGAACTTGGCCAGAACGGCGTGCGTATAGGCATATCCGTTAAAGACAGTGGTTACCATGTTGCCTACGCGAGTAGTGGTATAGGTGGGATAGAAAGCTTCGCCGAGATAGAAGTAGTCGGTGCCATCGGTCATGACGTGATGCGAGGCCATGAGATACTTCAGTGAATACTCTTTGCCTGCTTTAGACATTGAGATGGTAATAAGTCGTTCGGGAATATCCTTTGTTAGATTGTTCTCGCTCAACTGGTTGCCTTGCATATCGAAGCGCACGAGATATATATCCTTTACGGATGGTATTATATTAAAGTTCGAACTGAAAGTTATTTCAAAGGCAGACCCAGAAAATTAAACAGCATTTAATCACTTATACTTAACGTGCAACAGCTTATTCAGTGTTCTATAGGGAAATATCTACCTTTGCAAGCAAAGCAAACAAACAGGATTAATTTCTATTATGGCTCAGAAACGAAGAAAAACCAAATTCACTCATACTCTTTTTTTCAAGGTTCTTTGCGGGGCAGCAATGATTGTCGTCATGGGATTGATATACTATTTCGCAATAGCCGAAGATAAACCTGCACCAACACAGGAGGTGCTCGAAGAAGAACTGCAGCGTAAGGCCGATTTGGATACGCTCGACATAATCGGTAATTATTTATGGCCAAACATGCGCCCGTCGAAAGAAGATTTGCTCACCACCGAAGAGAAAACTAAAGACGAAACCGATTCAAGAACCGGCAATGAAGCAACCTACAGTAAGAAGAATCCTGAAAGTGAAGGAGCATCGAAAGCCGCTCCTGTGCCTGAGCCTGCAACCGTACCAACGCAGCCGCAGGACATTCAGGTGAAATCGGCCGCCCCATCCATAGAAAAGGTGACAACCCCACATATCGAACAAATTGAATAATAAAGGAGGTATCAATAATGAAAAGATTATTTGTTTGGCTATTATGCGCCGCCGCATTGGCGGGATGTGCCGAAAAGTATTACGACTCGATGGGTAATCCGATTTCCAAGGCTCAAATGGAGCAATTCCGTACGGCTGCCGTGCGAGGCCACTTGGAAGCGAGGAGATATAAAGTTTTCGTAGATAGAATGTATCCCTTGCGCGGTCCATCGGTGATGTTGCGTGAAGACTGGGGAATGGAAGTTAGTCGCGATTCTGTTGGGCTGTTTCTGCCATATTTCGGGCGAGTATATCAGGTGCCTTATGGTCGCGGACAGGGGTTGAATCTTGTTGCGCCGCTCACATCTTATCGCGAAGAACCAATAAAGAATGGAGTTAGAATTATGATGTCAACCCGTTCCGACCAGGAGAGCTACCAGCTCGTTATGGAAGTGTTCGATAACGCAATTATAAACCTCTCGGTTATACCCAGCGGAAAGGATGTAATACGCTTCACTGGCATGATGGAATTGCATGACGTGTTTAGTATGCAGAAAAATTGAACTTTATAAAACGTATATATGATTGAAATAACAGACAAAGTCTACTACGTAGGCGTTAACGACCGCAATAAAGCGCTCTTCGAAGGCCTGTGGCCGCTACCGAACGGTGTGAGCTATAATTCTTATCTTATCGACGACGACAAGGTATGCCTAATAGACGCAGTGGAAGTCGACTTCTTCGTGCAGTTCATTGAGAATGTCCACGAGGTTCTGGGCGATAGGAAAATAGACTATCTCGTGATTAACCACATGGAGCCCGACCATTCGGGCGGTTTGGCTCTGCTTCGGAAATATTATCCTGATATTCAGGTCATCGGAAACAAGAAAACCTTCGATATGATGTCAGGATTCTACGGCATACGCGAAAATACTCTCGAAATAAAGAACGGCGATACGCTCGACCTCGGGCACCACACACTGCGCTTTTTCCTCACGCCGATGGTACACTGGCCCGAAACAATGATGACTCTTTGCGAAGGGCAGAAGTCGATACTCTTTTCGGGCGATGGATTCGGTAGCTTCGGCGCTCTCAACGGTGGACTTATCGACAGTGAAATAAACACCGATTGGTGCTGGGACGAAATGATGCGCTACTACTCGAACATTGTTGGCAAATACGGTATTCCGGTGCAAAACGCGCTCAAGAAACTTGCCGGAATTCACATTGACTACATCTGTTCTACCCACGGACCGGTGTGGCACCAACATGTTGAGAAAGTCGTTGAGATGTACGACCGCATGTCGAAATATGAGACTTCGTCCGGCCTCGTTATCTGCTACGGAACCATGTATGGCAATACCGAACGTATGGCCGAACATATTGCTCGCGCTGCGTCGCTTGCTGGAGTGAAAGACATCGTGATATACAATGTTTCCAAAACTCACCACAGCTACATTATTCGCGATGTGTTCAAGTTCCGTGGACTCATTGTCGGCGCTCCAACATATAATACCGGGCTTTATCATGAGATGGACGTGCTCCTATCCGAGATAGCTAACCACGATGTGAAGAATCATCTAATCGGATGGTTCGGCTCCTATGCCTGGGCTAGTAAGGCCGTCAATGCAATCGGCGAATGGAACGAAAAGCGGCTACACTTCGAACAGGTGGGCGAACCTGTTGAGATGAAACAGGCTCTAACACCCGAGGTTAAAGCGGAATGTGAACGCCTTGGTCGTGAAATGGCGCTCAAACTGCTCCAGGCCTAAGAAGGCTTATGATTATACAAATGAACACTGCCAGCGTGCAGTCGCAGGTGATTAGTTTTCTGCGATTCCCTTTGGTAGTGTTCGTTCTTTTTATCCATTCGGATTTCCGAGGAATTAGTTCCGCGTGGAATCCGGCCTTGCTCGACACTCCATTCCTTCATTTGGCCAGTATATCGTTGTCGTTAGGAAATATAATAGACTTCCTGTCGGGTTCGCTTGCTCCACTTGCGAATCCGTTTTTCTTTTTCATCAGCGGACTCTTGTTCTTCAAAGGTTCGGACTTTTCGAAGAAAGATTATTTTGATAAGTTGCGTAGCCGTACTCGCTCGCTCCTCGTGCCCTACGTTATGTGGAACGCAATATTCCTTGTGGCCCTTTTCGTAGCCGAACAACTGCAGTCGGGATGGACTTCCGCCATCGGCAAACCTATCGCTCAATTCGGGATAACTGATTTCCTGCTTTCTTTCTGGGACATTAGTCTTATCTGCAACCAAGGTGGAATAGCTGCACCTTTGGATATAACAATGTGGTTCGTGCGCGACCTGATAATTCTAGTCATTCTTTCGCCCGTAATTTTCTGGAGTCTGCGGTGGTTATCGTCATTCAAAAAGCCGATAGCTATCATTGTTCTTTGTGCCTTGCTTTTAGCGGCCGACCATATTCCCTCCGTCCCCGGACTCAATCCGCAGGCTTTCGCTTTCTTTGGCTTCGGAGCTTATTTCGGAATCAACAAAACCGACTTCACCGCCCTGTTCCGTCCCTTCTTACTGGGTGGATTGTTGTTTGCGATATTCTTCAAACAGTTCGGTATGTACAATCTTATGTATGCCGCGCTCATCGTGCTATCGATATCTCTCGTAACACGCACGATTCAAAGTGGACGTTACAAGCAGCTACCTTCCATCCTCACCGATGCCTGTTTTTTTGTGTTTGCTTATCATACATTGGCTCTTGGGATTATTATTTCGCTTTTCAAGTCGGGTATTCTCAATCCGTCCGGCAACGTTCAAATGGCGATTTGCTATTTTTTCACTCCCGCAGTTCTCTTTCTTGTGGGCGCACTGTTCCACTGTATTCTGAACCGTTTTTTCTCATCGCTCCTCTCGTTGCTTACAGGCGGACGAAGTAGTAGTTGAAAAAACAATTCTTACTAAATCGAACAAATATAAAACGGCGAGCCCTGCGCGCTCCGAGATGGATGCGTGCAGGGCTTTTGATTGATTTATAAACGAGTTTCTTTTATACTTGGTCTTCGCCGGGGTCTTCTTCGCGACCGGGTTTGGGAGTTTTACCGTCGTCGGGTTTCTTCGGGTCGGATGGTTTCTTGGGGTCATTGGGTTTTTTGGGGTCGGATGGCTTTTTGTCATCACCGGGTTTCTTTTTATCGTCGCCGGGTTTTTCGTTGTCTTTCTTCTTTTTATGAATAACGGCATCCTCCTTGTAATGCTTTATTTCGGCATTCATAAGGTCGATGAATTGCGCGTAGGGCGCATCGCCTTCTACAACTGCAAGAGCATTGATTTTTAGAACAAGTGCGCGATAGGCCTCATCGCTTTGGTTGCGAGCGCGTTTAAGGTCGCCAACAATTACGGCAATACTGCCTTTAAGACGGTCTTCGGTTACGCCAATGAGTTTGTTGTTAACCGTTTTTAGTTCGACCACGGTTGTAGTTAATCCCAGTTTGGCTATTTCGGCTTGGCATTTGTTTTCAAAATCGCCAATCAAATTGAGCAACATACCCGTTTCGCGGTCGAGCTGCATGCTGGTTTTAATGTTATGAGCTTTCATGATTCGTTTCACCTCTTTAGCCGCATTCACGGTTTCCTCGTTGGGGAAGAGCATAAAAGCGTTTAAGGCTTTTTCGATGCCGCGATAGATTTTGTCGCGTTGGCGGTCGGCGTTCTTGATTTCGTCAGAAAGAGGGCTTTTCTGCGATGTGGCCAGAATTCTGTCTTCTTCTTTCAAGGCCATTTCGAGGGCGTGCAATTCGTTAACAACTTTGTCTTTCACCCCCGCGTTGGCCGTAGCACGTTTATGCGCGTTGGTTAAGAACAGAAAATGAGCTCCGTTGGCTAGTCTTTCAAGACTGATTTTTTGAATCTGCTTCATATCTGAAATGATTTTTAAAAATTAATATCTGCCTACTGCTGTCGGCGTTTAGGTATATTCATTATTTTAATGGAAATACAGTGTGGAGAGATAGTTTCTTTGTTGTTTCTCCGTGGTGGACTGTGTTTCTTGTTGCAAATTTATCGGAAAGTTCTCGAAAGTACAGTTCTTCTGGCTGATTTCATTTTGAAAATCGCTAGAAACAGTGTTTCCAGTCTGATTCGGTTTTGAAAGTCGTTAGAAACAGTGTTTCCAGCCTGATTCAGTTTTGAAAATCGCTAGAAACGCTGTTTCTAGTCTGATTCAGTTTTGAAAATTGCTAGAAACAGTGTTTCCAGTCTGATTCAGTTTTGAAAATTGCTAGAAACAGTGTTTCCAGTCTGATTCGGTTTTGAAAATTGCTAGAAACAGTGTTTCCAGTCTGATTCGGTTTTGAAAGTCGCTAGAAACAGTGTTTCTAGGTTGATTCGGTTTTGAAAGTCGTTAGAAACAGTGTTTCTAGCAATCCTCGTGTCAGAAACTGATTATTTTTCAAATGTTCTATTGACATTCTATTTAGTACCGTACAAAGGGACGAATGTTCGCATCATTATATTTTGCACTTGTACTCCATGTGCCCCGGATATACTAGGTTGAATATCACCGGACGGAAAGTTTAAGAGTTACTTAATCAGATTATTCGGGCAAACATTATTGTAAAAAGAACGTTCTAATGGAGGCTTTGGCGATAGCGTTCCTTTGCTTCTTGTTCGGCTTGTTGTAGAGTTTTCTTGCCTATGAGTTGACTTCGCAGGAGACGATAGCCTAGCCAAATGAGAATCATTCCTGCGAGAGCTAGCAGATATTGAAGAACAATGCTTTCGGAAATGGAGGGCATGAACTGTTCACAGATAATGAAGCCGCCGATGAAGATGATATAATCGGCCCACGTCCATGCCGTGTAGCTTTTCAATATTCGTTGATAGTCGCTATCGTTTGCAAGGATTTTGTCCCGGTTGGTTTCCCAGATTTTTTCAAATTCGTTGTTGTCCATAATTCTATGTTTTGTTAAACAGCCATAAGGTCGGCCATTATAGAGTCGCTTATGTAGATGCCTTCGCGGGTTAGCGTTAGGCTATTATTACCGAGTGCGAGCCGGCGGCTATGTATATGCGGTTCGGCGCACGTTAGCAGATAATCCCGGTTGGCCGGCGAGAGTTTTGTTAGGTCGATACCTTCACTGGTTCGGAGAGCAGTTGTTATGAGGTCGTTATATTGTAGCTTGGCATCGAGTTCTTCACGCCCTTCGATAGGCAGGCGGTTGTTTTCGAGTGCGGAGATGTATTGATTGATGTCGGCTACATTCCACTGTCTCGAATTCGTGTCGAAAGAATGGGCTGCTGTGCCGATACCTATGTAGGGCACTCCGCTCCAATATGAACTGTTATGACGTGAGCGACGGTGGGGTTGTGCGAAATTGCTTATTTCGTAGTGTTCGTAGCCGGCTGCGGTGAGGTTGTCGATTAGCAGATTATACATTCTGCGATAGAGCTCATCGTCAATTTCGCTCGTCTCACCTCTTTCGAGCATACGATAAAGCGGCGTATCTTCTTCGAACATCAAGCTGTAGGCCGATATATGTTCCACTTCGAGCGAAAGTGCAGTGTCGACATCGTCTCTCCATTCTTCTAGCGTTTCAGAAGGGAATCCAAACATAAGGTCGAGCGATATATTGTCGATTCCTGCAACTGTGCGCAGTAGATTGATTGCTCGTCGAACGTCGGCAGATGTATGTCGTCGGCGAAGGAATTGCAATCGCTGGTCTGAAAAGGTTTGTGCGCCCATGGAGATTCGGTTCACGGGCAAAGCCTTGAGACTGTTAGCGAACCCGATGGTTATATCGTCAGGGTTGCATTCCATTGTTATTTCCATGTCGTCAAATCGGCAACCGTACACCTCATATATATTATAGAAGATTCGCTCCAGTTGCGAGGGCAACAGTTGCGATGGAGTTCCTCCGCCAAGATATATCGTGCTAAGCGACTCGTTAGCCAGATAGTTTCGGCGTAGGTTTAGTTCAGTGCAAAGTGCAGAAATATATCGCTCCTGGATATTTATTCCAATGTGGCCTTTTGGATGAACCGTGGAATAGAATCCGCAATAGATACAGCGACTTGCACAGAAAGGAATGTGGAGATATAATCCAGACATGAAAACAATAAAGAATGGGAAAAGATAGGACGCAAAATTACTAATTTGTTCTAAAAAATAACTTCGAGCTTTTGATAGTGAGCAACTCTCTCGACTGAAATATCTATCTTAGGCCTCCGTAAGAAATCAGGCCTTTGAGGCCTGTTTTTTTGCAACCAAAAGCATCCATATTTAATATTCACTTAAATCTATCTTGGATATGAAGGTTTATCAAACAAACGAAATCAAGAACATTGCACTGCTTGGCAGTGCGGGTAGCGGCAAGACCACTCTTGCCGAAAGTATGTTGTTCGGAGCCGGCATCATTAAACGCCGCGGAACAGTTGAAGCAAAGAACACAGTAAGTGATTACTTTCCGGTGGAGCAGGAATATGGTTACTCCGTGTTCCCAACTGTTTTCCACGTCGAATGGAACAACAAGAAACTCAACATCATCGACTGTCCGGGAAGCGATGACTTTGTAGGTGGTGCAATCACTGCGCTCAATGTCACCGACCAGGCTGTTATCCTAATTAATGGCCAGTATGGGCCTGAAGTGGGTACGCAAAACTGTTTCCGTTACACCGAGAAACTCGACAAGCCAGTTATATTCCTGGTTAATCAGCTGGACTCCGACAAATGCGACTTCGATAACGTGATGAATAATATGCGCGACATCTACGGTTCGAAGTGCATCGAAATTCAGTACCCCATCAGTACAGGTCCTGGATTCAACAGCATTATAGATGTTCTTCTGATGAAGAAATACAGCTGGAAAGAAGAAGGCGGAACTCCGATAATCGAGGATATTCCGGCCGAGGAAATGGACAAAGCTCAGGAACTTCACAGAGCCCTTGTTGAAGCAGCTGCTGAAAACGACGAAGGATTGATGGAGAAATTCTTCGAAGCCGAGTCACTAACTGAGGACGAACTCCGAGAAGGCATCCGTAAAGGACTTATCACGCGTTCAATCTTCCCAGTGTTCTGCGTTTGTGCCGGAAAAGACATGGGTGTGCGTCGACTCATGGAATTTTTAGGTAATGTGGTGCCATTCGTAAGCGAAATGCCAAAGCTTCATAACACACGAGGCGAGGAAGTAACACCAGACAGTAACGGACCGCAATCAATCTATTTTTTCAAAACCGGACTCGAACCACACATCGGCGAAGTGAGTTACTTCAAGGTGATGAGCGGAAGTATTAAGCCTGGCGACGACCTGACCAATGCCGACCGCGGATCGAAAGAACGAATTGGACAAATTTATGCTTGCGCTGGAGCCAACCGTATTCCCGTTGACCAACTCAACGCTGGCGACCTGGGATGCACCGTGAAGCTCAAAGATGTGAAAACCGGTAATACACTAAATGGAAAAGGAACCGAAGAACGATTCGATTTCATTAAATATCCTAACTCGAAATATTCTCGCGCCATTGAGGCTGCAAACTCTCAGGACACCGAAAAACTTATGGCTGCCCTGCTACGTATGCGACAGGAAGACCCGACATGGGTTATCGAACAAAGCAAGGAGCTACGTCAAGTTATTGTTCACGGACAAGGTGAATTCCATCTCCGAACTCTCAAATGGCGCCTAGAAAACAATGAGAAGCTACAAGTAGTGTTCAAAGAACCCAAGATACCCTATCGCGAAACTATAACCAAACAGGCCAAAGCCGAATATCGCCATAAGAAGCAGAGCGGAGGAGCCGGACAGTTTGGCGAGGTTCATCTAATTGTTGAGCCTTATGCCGAAGGGATGCCCGACCCGACATCCTACAAGCTGGGCGGACAGGAATTTAAAATGAATATCAAGAGCCGTGAGGAAAAAGACCTTCCATGGGGAGGTAAGCTCGTGTTCCTCAACTCGGTTGTAGGCGGTGCCATCGACGCTCGTTTCATGCCTGCAATACTCAAAGGAGTTATGGACTGTATGGAACGCGGCCCGCTCACCGGCAGCTATGCCCGTGATGTAAGAGTGATTGTTTACGATGGAAAGATGCATCCTGTAGATTCCAACGAACTATCCTTCACCCTCGCTGCTCGTCACGCATTCTCGGATGCTTTCAAACAGGCTGGCCCAAAGATTCTCGAGCCCATTTACGACCTTGAGGTATTCGTTCCGGGCGATTATATGGGCGACGTGATGAGTGATTTACAAGGACGTCGTGCCATGATTATGGGAATGGATAGTGAAGCAGGATATCAGAAACTCCAGGCCAAGATTCCACTCAAGGAGTTGGCTAACTACAGTATTTCACTTAGCTCGCTCACTGGAGGCCGAGCCAGTTTTACAACCAAATTTGCCAGTTACGAACTCGTTCCGAACGAACTGCAACAGGAGCTCATTGCAAAACATGAGGCTGAGGCAAACGATGACGACGAATAAGCATACACCCATTTGTTATTAAGTAATAAAGTTTGTTTTGCCGGCAACTAGCTTCATGCCAGTTGTCGGCTTTTTTAGTGTATCTCTTATAACCTTAATCTTACTTTAATTAAGCGGCAGGGGATAGAATGCTTATACGGTTCTTTTTGCAATATATTTGCTCAAACAAATTGATTAATATACCTTTGCCACCGTGAAACAGTTAGCAACATATTCCATCGCCCCCGCGACGCAGAGAAATTTCGATTTCTCTGTGATTTTTTCGTCCAATAATTTGGTGGGTTCGGAAAAAGTGCTAACACACACACACACACACACACACACACACACACACACACACACACACACACACACACACACACACACACACAC
>NZ_JH594523.1:192775-212951 GCF_000243035.1 Prevotella micans F0438 | reverse complement strand
ACACACACACACACACACACACACACACACACACACACACACACACACACACAGGCCAGACCTATTAATTAGCTTTTTCATACGCGCGCGCGTAGAGCGCCGCACATCCAGTATACACGGGGATTCCGAGAGGATTCTCTGTGCCATTTTTCGTGTCTATTTATGAGCCGCGTAAGGAGGGAATAAGGATGAATTTTTCAGAAACATAACTCATATAAAAAGGTAAAAAGATGATGAAACAAACACTTACAATTTTATTGTTGCTTGCGGCACTGTTAGTGTCCGGCAACACATCGGCACAGACCTACAGTGTCGTTTCCGAGGGGCTCACCCTCCAATTCACCGTCAGTGGTACTGAAGCCACCATCACCGGTACGCCGAATAAGGTGCCTAATCCACGACAGAGCAGTTGTTACGATTTGACCAACGGCGGCGTTGTCAACATCCCGGCAACAGTGACTGTTGGCTCAAACACTTACACTGTCACTAAAATAGGAGACGCTGCATTTGGCAGTTGCGGTATCTCCTCGCTTACCTTGCCCTCCACCCTGAAAGAGATCGGAAAGAGTGCTTTCGATGCCAATACTTCCGACATTGCCTTCGACAACTTAGTGATCCCTGCCAGTGTACAAAAAATAGGAGACACTGCTTTTGGCAATCAGCGGATTAAACATTTGTCTTTCGAGGCGGGCTCTCAACTTTCTTCTTTAGGCGCAAAAGCCTTTGGCACCTACCGCCCCGCATCGGAATCATGGATTTCCACTTGGACACAATCTTCTCAATACAACATCGAGTATTACGACCTTTCCAATACACAATTAAAGGCAGCCTCTTTTCAACTAAATGGCTCATTGCCTGGTCAACAATTCTTCATGTATCTTCGATTGCAAGGGCAGATCCTCATCTATCTTCCTGCTACTTTCGATGTCTATCCCTGTGGCAACCTAAACAATGGTGGTGGAAGTGTAGATCAAACCGCCGACGAAACCAACATCGTGCGTGCCAACGGTTACTGCGACAACCTGCTTATTAGCGACGATATGTCGTTCCGCGCTCCCCACGCTTTTACGGCTAAGAAGGTAACGTGTAACCGCACATTCTCCAATACTTCAGGCAAGGCGGTGAGCACCCTTTATTTGCCTTATCCCACCGACCTGCCCACGGGTATGCAGGCCTACGAATTTATATTTAAAGGCCTCGATGAGGACGGCAACAAGGCTTTCTGTTTTGCGCCCGTACCCCTTGGAACCCGACTCGAAGCCTACAAGCCATATCTTGTTCGTATAACCGATGGCGCGAGCCATACCCTACCGACGATGCAGAACGTTCAAGTGCCAGCTACGCCAGACGTCTCTACTACGGCCCAGATATCTGCCGACGGCGACTGGGCTTTCAACGGCACTACTGAATTTATCGGTAATACCGAGGCCTATGCGAAGAAAGCCTATTATCTCAATGGCAATAAGTGGTGGGCCGTTCAGAACGGCGTAGCCAACGACTATATAGCGCCTTATCGCTGCTTTATCTCCAGTCCGACGGGCGCTACTCCTGCCAAGAGCTTTTTCATGGTGCTCGACGACGACAATAGTGCCACCGACGTTCGCCATCTCGAGAATGATACGGAGGCCGATATCAAGAGCGGTCGATATCCATTTTATTCCATCGACGGCAAGCTGATGGGCACCGATTACGATGCCCTCGAGTGCGGCCAGATGTACATTGTCAACGGCAAGAAGTTCTACAAATTCTAAATCTCGGAGGAAACAGCAATGCAAAAGAAACCATACGCTCGCCCCGCCATCGAAATCATCGGTCTTAGGTCCGAACAGTTCATTTGTCTCTCTATTCCCATCGGCCCGGGGCCAGGTCCCGGCGGCGGTGGACAGGCCAAGGACGGATTCTTCAACGAGGACTCCGACGACTCCGAGGAGCCCGGCAATGTGGGATATAATAAAATGTGGGAGGATTGAAATGCGTTCGGTCGGGCCTCGGATTATTATTTTATGCCGATTCGGCCGGCAGGTCGCAACGTGGACGGATGCCAATTCGGGCCAGAAGGGCCCGCACGTAGGGACAGACCCCGTGTCTGTCCGATACCCGCGCCGATACCCGCGCCAATTCGGTCTACCGACCGCAAAATATATTTCTGTATATGAATTCGGTTCTGCGAACCGGAGGGATGCGGACAGACACGGGGTCTGTCCCTACATGCGGGCGGAACGCCCGAGTTGGAGCGGGCAAAGCCCGAAATGGAATGGGGCAATAAATCGCTCGCCCGAATAAGAAAACATATTGAAACAACCTTGCGGGAGTTCCGCAAGCGAAAAACCAAATGGTTTGGGCCTCGCGGGAGTTCCGCAGATGAGAAACCAAATGGTTTGAGCCTCGCGGGAGTTCCGCAAATGAAAAACCAAATGGTTTGAGCTTCGCGGAACTTCCGCAAACAAGAAACTAAACGGTTTGGGCCTCGCGGAACTCCCGCAAACAAAAAACCAAATAGTTTGAGCTCCGCGGAAGTTCCGCAGATGAAAAACCAAATGGTTTGAGCCCCGCGGGAGTTCCGCAAACAAAAAACAGAATTGAATAACCCTCGCGGAAGTTCCGCAAAGAGTAAATATTTCGAACTTAAATCATTCAAAATCATGGTTAAACAGAAAATCATTTCAAGTACGGTAAATGTCGCCGAAATCGATAATCTGGACGTGAATCACCTCAACAACGGCGCGCATTACCAGTTCATCAAGGACGTTTCGACGCGCATCGCTACCGAGACCGCTCTTGTTACTAATCCGGTTGTGAAGGCTGCCGCCGAACGCCTCGCAAACGCCCTGAAAGAGGAGGACAGATGCCTGGTTCTGTCGCAGAAAAACCTGTCGACCGACGACATCCGGGAGCTCGATATCGAACGCGATAAACTCTTCGCCGGCTATCGTTCGGCCGTGAAGGGGTTCCTTCGCATGCCGGTTGCCGACGTCGCCCAGGCGGCCAAGGAGCTCGCCCAGCATCTTAAAGACTACAGCATCAACCCTCAGATGCAGCTCGAGCGCGAAACGGCTCTGATTGCGAACCTCATCGACGATTGCGAGACGAAATTCGCCGCCCAGGTGGCTCGACTCGGCATCCAACCCTACGTCGCCGCGCTCAAAACGGCCAATACGAAGCTGGAAAGCCTGATTCACAGTCGCACCGACTCGGATTCCACCCGAATTCTTGGCGCCTTGCGAATCGCCCGACGAGAAAGCGATTCGGCATATTTTTACCTGATTAAGGTTGCGAACGCCTTCCCGATATTCGTGAACCAATCGGACGCCGCGGCGTTCATCGACTACATGAACGAGCTCATCAAGCGCTACAAAGAGCAGGTTCTCACGGCCCGGAAGAAGAAGTCGGACGGCAATGACCCCAAGAAACCCGGCGGCGGAGGTAAAAAGCCCTCCGACCCGAAAAAACCCTCCGACGGTAAGAAACCCGATGACCCCAAGAAGCCGAATGACCCCAAGAAGCCCGGCGGCGGAGGAGATACTCCCAAACCCGGGCGCGAAGAAGACCCCGGCGAAGACCAGGTGTAAGAGAAATTCGTTTATATATCAATCAAAAGCCCTGCACGCTCCGAGATGGATGCGTGCAGGGCTTGCCGTTTTATTATATCATGGATTATTTACGTTGCCGATTCAAACTCGCGAAGGAATCGCACGTCGTTCTCGGAGAAAAGTCGAAGGTCGTTTACACGATATTTCAGGTTTGCTATGCGTTCAACTCCCATTCCGAAAGCGTAACCGGTGTATATGTCGGGGTCAATGCCACAAACGGCAAGGTCGTGCGGGTCGGTCATTCCGCAGCCCAGAATTTCAACCCATCCGGTGTGTTTGCAGAATCCGCAGCCTTTACCTCCGCATATATTGCAGCTGATATCGAGCTCGGCGCTTGGTTCGGTGAAGGGGAAATAGCTTGGGCGTAGGCGTATTTTGGTATTTGTTCCGAACATTTCGCGGGCAAAGGTGAGGAGCACTTGTTTCAGGTCGGCAAAGCTCACGCCTTTGTCGATGTAGAGCCCTTCAACCTGATGGAAGAAGCAGTGGGCTCGCGCGCTGATGGCTTCGTTGCGATAAACTCTTCCTGGGCAGAGCACTCGGATTGGAGGTTCGTTGGTCGACATGTAGTGTGCTTCGTCGTTTGTGGTGTGACTTCTTAGGAGCACATTTTGTGTTATGTTGCTGTCGCGTTCTATGAAGAATGTGTCTTGCATGTCGCGTGCAGGATGGTCGGCTGGGAAGTTCAGCATTGTGAACACGTGTTCGTCGTCGTCTATTTCGGGCCCTTGGAAGAGTATGAATCCCATGCGGGCGAAGATGTCGATTATTTCGTCCTGAACGAGTGTGAGCGGATGCCGGGTGCCTAGTTTGATAGGGTAGGGCGTGCGCGTGAGGTCGGTATCGACGTCTTGTGTTTTTGTGCTCTGCAGCGAATCGCGCAGAGCGTTTATTTTTTCCTGTGCTTGCTGTTTGAGTTCATTTATTTTGATTCCTATAGTTTTTTTCTGGTCGGCTGCAACGTTTCTGAACTCGCTCATAAGTGCATTTATTTCGCCTTTTTTGCTGAGATATCTCAATCTCAGTTGTTCAACTTCGTCGGCGTTATTAGCCGAAAGCTGGCTCACTTCTTTGAGCAATTCTTCGATTTTGTCTATTAACATATTGATGTTTGATTGATTGCGTGCAAAGGTAGCATTTATAATCATACCGTGCCAGGAGGTTTTGAGGCGAAGAGTCGAGGTTTTTGGTGCGTCATAAATATGCTTCTTAAGCATTTCGGATAAAGTGAATAATCTACTTACTTTTGCATTTGAAATTCAGACAAACTAAACGAATATGAGAAAAGTATTTTTATCCATCCTGGCTGTTTTCGCCATCGTTATGGTTGGGATTGGCGGAGGTTGTACGGGCAAGAAACCCGAGGCAGCCGATTCTGTTGCGACCGATTCTGTTCAGAGTGGCGATTCGGCCGAGGTTGTTGATTCTGCCACTAAGATTATCGCCGAAACGCCTATGCCGAAAGCGGCCGACCAGCTGTTCGACGATTTCTTCTTTAACTTCATCGCCAATGGAAAACTGCAGAAGAACAGAATTAAATTCCCGCTTGAGATAGAAACTGGCGAGGGTACGCAGCAGTTGTCGCAAGCGCAATGGAAAACAGATCATTTCTTCCGAAAGCAAGGCTACTACACAATTATTTTCGACAACGAAAAGCAGATGAAGGCTGCAAAATCAACCGACATAGATAGCGTGACGGTCGAGAAAATACATCTCAAGAAACAAATGGTTGAGCAATATCTCTTCGACCATCAGGATGGGAAATGGAAGCTGAACAAAATCAGGAAATCACCATTCAGCAGTAGTAGCAATGCCTCGTTCTTAGACTTCCTGGCACAATTTCTGGGAGGCGACGGGCTGAAGTATGTTAAGAATCCGCTCTCTTACACCGGCCCGGACCCTGACGGTGAAGAAACGTCGATAGTTAACCGAAACATACCGGCTTCGGAATGGTCGTCATTCCTACCCGAAGTACCGAAAAACACGATATACAACATTCTTTACGGGCAGAAAAATGCCGACAGCAATAAGAAAATTCTAACATTCCGCGGCCTTTCCAATGGAATTGAAACACAGCTAGTGTTCAAGCGGAACGGTGGCAGTTGGCAACTCGTGAAGCTTATTGCTTATTAAGTTAAAGCCTCGCTCCCAAGTCGATGAAAAGCTTCGAAAACTATAGTCTGCTAGCACACAACACATTCGGGATAGACGCGAAATGTCGGCGTTTCGTGGAATATTCCACAAAAGAAGAAGCCGCGGAACTTGCGTGCTCGCTGGATTATTCGGATTCTCCGTTATTGATTATCGGAGGGGGAAGCAATCTGCTTCTGACCGGAGATTATCCTGGAACTGTTCTGCACTCGGGCATTTGTTTTATCGAACAGGTAGACGACGAGCGGATTCGTTGCGGGTCGGGATTCGTTTGGGACGATTTCGTGGCCCATTGTGTGAACATCAATCTTTATGGCGCCGAAAATCTGTCGCTCATTCCGGGAGAAGTGGGAGCCAGTGCGGTGCAAAACATCGGAGCCTACGGAACCGAGGCGAAAGACATAATCGAAGAGGTTGAGGCCGTGGAGATAGGAACCGGTAAAACAGTTGTTTTCAGCGCGGCAGAATGTCAGTACAGCTATCGTTCGAGCAGATTCAAAACCGAGTGGCGCGATAAATATCTAATCGTCGCTGTTACGTTCCGCCTTACTCGCACATTCCAACCGAAGCTCGACTATGGGAACATCCGCGCAGCCCTGAAAGAGAGAGGAATATCCTGTCCCACCGCCCAGCAACTCAGACAAACCATTATAGATATTCGTCGCGAGAAGTTGCCCGACCCCAAACAAATCGGAAATGCCGGGAGTTTCTTTATGAATCCGGTAGTGTCTCGGGAGAAATACGACCAGCTCGCGGCCCGATTCAAAAATATGCCCCACTATACCATCGACGCTCATCGCGAAAAAATTCCTGCCGGATGGATGATTGAACAACTCGGATGGAAAGGCAAACAACTGGGTCGAGCAGGAGTATATTCCAAACAAGCACTTGTGCTCGTGAACCACGGAGGAGCAACCGGACGCGAGGTGCTTAACCTGTGCAAAACAATACAGGAAGACGTTCGGTGCGCATTTGGCATCGAAATTCTTCCCGAAGTAAACATCAAATGAAAATCCTCACATTTCTAGGTACCGGAACATCCAACGGTGTTCCGGTGATTGGTTGCAACTGCGAAGTTTGCAGAAGCAACGACCCGCGAGATAATCGACTGCGAACATCGGCCCTGCTCGAAACCGACGATACAAGAATACTCATAGATTGTGGCCCCGATTTCCGTCAGCAAATTCTCCCTCAACCATTCCGGAAAATTGACGGAATCCTCATCACACACATTCACTACGACCACGCCGGTGGAATTGACGACGTACGACCATATTGTCAGCTAGGCGACATCGACGTGTTTGCCAACGATAATACATGCCACGACCTACGTCACAACCTGCCCTATTGTTTCACCGATAAACTCTATCCCGGAGTGCCTCGTCTGAAATTACACACCATCTCGTCGCACAATGCTTTCCGAATTGGAAGTATCGACATAATGCCAATTGAAGTAATGCATGGTACGTTGCCCATTCTCGGTTTCCGATTCGGCTCTTTGACTTACATTACCGACATGAAAACAATTTCTCCCACCGAACTGCCTCTTCTTCAAGGCACTGAAGTGCTCGTGATAAATGCTCTGCGCTGGGAGCGTCCCCACCATTCACATATACTCATCGACGAAGCGATAGCTTTCAGCAAGCAGATAGGTGCTACCGAAACTTATCTCACACACCTTACCCATAATATAGGTTTGCACGAAGAAGCACAGCGTCGTCTTCCCGAACATTTCCACTTCGCTTACGACGGTATGCAGCTAGAACTATAGAAATAGCATTATTATATATTGTTGTTTGTTTGCGGGATCTTCCGTAAGTTGTTTACATTGATGTTTAACACTTGCAGAGATTTCCGCAAATTGTTTATACTATTATATAGTCTTGCAGTTATTCCCGCAAATTATTTGCAGTGTTGAGATATTGGTAATAGCATTAGCGAGAGAGCAAACAAAAAGAAAGGGATACATCGTTAAGACGCATCCCTTTCCGAATTTTATGAAAAAAACTAATATTCTTAGTCGAGATTGGCGAGTTTGTTGTCTGAACCAAGCACGTCGGTGATTTTGTGCTTGTAGAGTTCTTCCATGTATTCGCGAGCCTTACCGCAATACTGGCGAGGGTCGAAATATTCTGGATGCTCGTCGAATGTTTGACGTACGCCGGCGGTGAAAGCTAGGCGAGAGTCAGAGTCGATGTTGATTTTGCAAACGGCGCTCTTTGTAGCCTTGCGGAGCTGCTCTTCGGGAATACCGACTGCGTTGGGCAGCTTTCCGCCATGGGCGTTGATGATGTCGACATATTCCTGCGGAACCGACGATGAGCCATGCAGAACAATCGGGAATCCGGGGAGCTTTTTCTCGATAGCTTCCAATACGTCGAAAGCCAATGGGGGAGGAACGAGCCGACCGGTTTTCGGATCGCGTGTACATTGTTCGGGAGTGAACTTGTAGGCTCCGTGCGATGTTCCGATAGAAATGGCGAGCGAGTCGACGCCTGTGCGGGTTGCGAAGTCGACAACCTCTTCGGGCTTGGTGTAGTGCGACTCTTCGGCCACTACATCGTCTTCAACTCCGGCGAGAACTCCAAGTTCGCCTTCAACGGTTACGTCGAACTGATGAGCGTATTCTACTACCTTTTTAGTTACGGCAATATTCTCTTCGTAAGGGAGAGCCGAGCCGTCAATCATAACCGATGAAAAACCGTAGTCCACACAGCTTTTGCATGTTTCGAAGCTATCGCCGTGGTCGAGGTGCAGAACGATTTCGGGGTGGTGGCATCCAATTTCTTTTGCGTATTCAACAGCTCCCTCGGCTAGATAGCGCAGCAGGGTTTGGTTGGCATACTTTCGGGCACCTTTCGAAACCTGTAGAATCACGGGCGATTTCAATTCGGAAGAAGCCTTGATGATGGCCTGCAACTGTTCGAGATTGTTGAAATTGAATGCAGGAATGGCATATCCGCCATTGATGGCCCTCTTGAACATTTCACGTGTGTTCACGAGCCCTAGCTTTTTATAATCTACAACCATAATTTTGTGATGTATTAAATGAGTAAAAAATGAATAACAAATACCTATTTTGTATTTAACACGAGCAAAAGTAGAATATTATTTCAGGAAAGCCAAAGAACGCATTAACTATTCCCGGCGATGGTATCGAGTAGGTATGAATGCCTTTCTCTAGGGGACTTTTCTACCTAGATATGATTATGGGGATATACCTCTTTTTGAGTATTGCCTTAGATTTTGGCGCACCGTAATTTTGCATCCAAAATTTTTATCATCTTAATCTTTAAAACATGAAATTTAATTATTTACTAGGGGCTTTATGCCTATCAACGTTTGTGTTCTCCTCGTGTGGAGGAGATGATCCTGTTCCTACGCCGAACGAACCGAAGGTTATTAAGAAGTCTTTAGAGGTTGTAACTCAAAATGAAGGTACGAAGGATAATATGTTCCCCGACTACGACAAGTGGGTTTATGTGAACCTCGA
Source organism: Prevotella micans F0438 (assembly GCF_000243035.1). Taxonomy (NCBI): domain Bacteria; kingdom Pseudomonadati; phylum Bacteroidota; class Bacteroidia; order Bacteroidales; family Prevotellaceae; genus Prevotella; species Prevotella micans. The sequence continues at coordinate 203,717 of NZ_JH594523.1, read as the reverse complement.
AACGGGCGATACGGCTATACGAAAAGATGTGAGTGCCAAGGAATGGCGTACGTATTCGGATGATGGTGAAAAAACTGATAGGTTCGGAAAGTACAAAATAACGAAAACCGTTGAAGCTGGTAAGGACAATGCTCCTGCAAAATGGCATCTGGCTTTCCACATATACGACATTAAAACCAACGGCGGCGAAGCTTATATGAGCGACACTACCGACATTGAAACCATCAAGACTCTGCCGGAGAAAGTGAAGTGGGCAAGCGACACAAAAGCCTATTTGATTTGCGACATGAGTGGTATGATGGCCAAACCAACCGTGCTGGGTTGCATGTTGAACTACGTGAACATGGGCCTTTATTATTGGATGCACAAGGTGAAGATGGGAGTATATGAGCTCACGATGTCGAAATCCGACCCGAAGAAAACACCGGTATTCATTGTTAAGTTCAAGGACGGAAGTTATGCCCTCATTCAGTTCACCGACCTGAAGGATAAGACTGGTAAGAGGAAGACTGCAACCTTCACCTATAAGTTCGTGAAGAACTCCAAATAATAGGACTGATAGCTTCTATCCCCCTAAACTAGTATGAATCTTTCCCCCAGTCCGGGAGAGATTCATTCAAACCAAGACAAAGTAAACATGCGGGTGTGCCTGAAATCCTTAAGTGCACCCGCCTTTTTAAAGGCTAAGAAAAACATGACCAGGATTATTTTATTCCTGTCGTTTGCCTTGTTATGGGCACTCGGCATGCGAGGCTCCGATGTCGTGTCGCTGCCCGCAGAACGTATTGTGTGCGGCGTGGTAACCGATACAGAAGGTAATCCGCTTGCAGGTGCATCAGTTGTTGTAGAGAAAACCAATATAAGCGTCGGCACGAATACGCGAGGCGAATTCAAGCTGACTTTGCAGAGCACAGACGCATTCACTTTGAAAGTGAGCTGCGTGGGATTCTCAACCGGACGAATAAGAATAGACGGTCTGGATGGCAATATAATAAAGGTGAGTCTGCGCCCATCCGACTCCAATTTGGACGAAGTTGTGGTTACAGGCACGCGTAGTGAACATCCGCTGAAAGATGTACCGGTGATAACACGTGTAATATCGCGAGAAGAAATTGCCGCTATTAATCCGCCCGACCTTACGACGCTGCTCGAGAGCACACTGCCCGGCATACAGTTTTTCTACAACAGTATGAGCCAGGCCACGGAGATAACCTACCAGGGCATGGACAGCAAAGCTGTACTCTTCCTCATTGACGGAGAGCGCATCAGCGGCGAGGGAGGAGCAAACAATATAGACTACAACCGATTCAACATCGACAATATAGAGCGCGTTGAGGTGGTACGCGGAGCAGCCTCTACGCTTTATGACAGCCGAGCTATAGGCGGCGTTATCAATATTATCACCAAGAAGAGTCTCCGTCCGTTCGATGCCAGTGTCCGCACCCGTTATGCAGGTTTCAATGGAGAATCGTATGCCGTATCGGCGGGCGTGAATCTGAAGCGGTTCTCATCGCTCACTAGCTACGGATTCCGCCGGCGGGACACCTACACGATAAAAGACAAGGAAGGAAAAACACGCGAAACCATCCTACCCGACGGAACAATAAAGCGCGATACGCTCGATGCGGAAGAGACCTCCATCTATGGTTACCGCATCATGGACCTTTCGCAGAAATTCGTATACCGATTCACCGACAAACTAAGCCTCGATTTACGCGGTTCCTACTACGGCAACACGCGTCCGTCGAATAGAGGCAAACGCTTCCATCTTCGCTACGATGACCTCACGCTGAGCGGGAAGCTGAAATGGCATATAGACGACTGCCAGAGTATAGACTTCTCATTCCTGAGAGACGTGTATGTGAAGAATAATGTCTACGACCTAGTAGACCTGCGCGAAAAGGTGTATCGAAACATCAACGACGTGCTTCGGCTCTACTATACCGGCACTTTTGGTCGCCACACTCTAAGTGGAGGTATAGACTTCGCAAGGGAGAGACTGAAGCACTACTTCATGAAAGACACGGCCGACGTGAGCATGAACCAATTCTCGGCCTGTATCCAGGAAGATTGGCACATAACCGACAACCTGAATATAGTACTAGGATTCCGTGCCGACAAGGGTATGCATTACAATCTCCATTTCACGCCGAAACTCTCACTACTCTATCGGCCCATCGAGCGCATAACCTTGCGTGCCGGATATTCACGCGGCTATCGCATGCCCAATCTTAAGGAGCTCTATCAGGAATTCAACATGGGCGGCATAGGTATTATGATGTATGGAAATAAAGATCTTAAGCCCGAAGAAGGCAGTCAGATATCGGTATCGGCTGAATACAACTTCCGTGCGCTCAACGTGGCCGTATCAACCTATCACAACCGATACAAAAACAAGATAGCCTATGAGTATGTAGACCCCGAGAAGTCTTACAGCATGCGCTATGTGAACGCCCTTGACGTCAAAACCACCGGTATCGAAGCCACGGCAAACTATCGAACGTCTTTCGGCCTCTCGCTTTCCGGAGCCTACGCCTATGTGTACGACTACAATAAGCGCGATGGTTATAACATGTCCTGGCTCCGTCCGCACAGCGCGCGTCTTAATCTACAATACAAGCATAAGTTCGGGAAGACTACTGAGTCTATATCAATCAACAACAATTGGGCGTCGCGCATCACGCGTTATTCTTACGACAGTAAGGCTAAGTCGTATATAAAAACTGTCTACGACCCGCGCACGGTATGCTCGGTCAATCTGCGTTCCGAGTTACCCCGCGGCATAAGTCTCGGTTTCATGATAGACAACCTGTTCAACTTCAAAGATACAGCCGCCGATTCAGCCGTGCAGTTGCCTTATAATGGCATCACTTACGTTGCCACACTTTCGGTTAACATAGCCGATATGTTTAGGTGGTGAGTACTGGCATTTGAGAAGTATACGACTTGTGCCCCACAACTATACGAGTTGTAGTCGACAAGTATACGACTTGTCATTCACGATAATTATGCGCCACGTGCGCCATCAGAATAAAGCATAATAGAACATCAGTTTTTATGAAGAAGAAAATAATCCTTTCGGCCGTCGGCCTGGTGCTCATCGCCCTCGGCGTAGTGGCATGGAACATCTGGTTCGGCACCACGAAGATTGCTTTCGTGAACTATCAGGCCATCACCCTCGGTCATATCGCCAAGGCCAACGACAACCCACTCATCAAAATCTCATCAGTGGGAGTAGACGAGCTGGAGAATATCGACAGCTACGACGCCGTGTTCGTCGAAGCCATGGGCTTGCGACTCACCGAAGAGCAACGCGCACAAATAGAGACTGCCGTAGATAAAGGCACGCCCATCGTGAGCACGATGATAACCAATCCGGAGAACGATTTTACAACACTCGACTCCATCACGGCCGACACGCTCTCGCGCTACATAGCCAACGGCGGACAGGAAAACTATCGCAACATGCTTAGCTACGTGCGCCGATATGTAGACAAGAAGATTATTTACGCACCCGAGCCCGGACGATTAGTTGAACGCGAGTCGGGATTGCTATATCATCCCAACCTCCAGAACGAAGACGGCGAGGATATTCAATTCCCTTCAGTGGCCCGGTATCAGTCGTTTCTTCGTAAAAAAGGCTTGTGGAAAAATGCTGCTCCAGCCGTTATTATAACCGGACAGATGGGCGAACCTCGTGAGCTTATCGCCAAACTCGAATCTACCGGTAATGTGGTTTATCCTATTAACTCGATACGCGAATTTATAGAGGGAGGTCATGCCGACAGTATCCCTCTGGCAGCGGTTATAAACATGGCGCACGGACGGATGGGCGACAATGTGGTACAGTTTCTTAAAGCGAAAAACGTTCCGCTATTCGCGCCGCTCAACGTAAATAAATCTGTCGACGAATGGGAGAAAGACAAAATGGGAATGGGAGGCGGATTCCTGTCGCAAAGCGTGGTGATGCCCGAGATTGACGGTGCACTACGGTCGTTCACACTATTCGGTCACTATATGGGCAAAGACGGACTGGAATACGTGGCTGCCATTCCCGAACGGTTAGAAACATTCGTCGGTACGGTTAACCGATACATCGCCCTGCGCCACAAAGCCAATGCACAGAAACGTGTTGCCATTTACTACTACAAAGGGCCGGGGCAGAATGCACTTACGGCAAGCGGAATGGAAGTAGTACCCTCGCTCTATAATCTGCTGCTCAAACTCAAGGCCGAGGGGTATAACGTTAGCGGATTGCCCGCATCTGCCGAACAACTCGAACAGCTAATTCAGCAACAAGGCGCCGTACTCGGAACCTATGCCGAGGGTGCGGCCGATCGATTCATGAAAACCGCTAAACCCGAAATGATAACCAGGCAGCAATACGAAAGTTGGGTGAAGAAAACTTTGCGCCCGGAGAAATATGCCGAGGTGGTAAAGACTTTCGGAGATTTCCCCGGAGATTACATGAGCACGTCCGACGGTAAGCTGGGAGTACCTCGACTACGGTTCGGCAACATCGTTCTAATGCCACAGAATGCAGCCGGGCGAGGCGGCGACGCCTTTAAGATTGCTCATGGCACCGATGCCGCGCCTCCGCACAATTATATCGCATCGTACTTGTGGATGCAATACGGTTTTAAGGCCGATGTGCTCATACACTTCGGTACACACGGAAGTCTTGAATTCACTCCAAAGCGGCAGGTTGCACTAAGCAATCAGGATTGGCCTGACCGCCTCGTGGGCTCCACGCCACACCTTTATATATACACCATCTGCAACGTGGGCGAAGGACTTATTGCCAAGCGGCGGTCGTATGCCGGACTGCAATCCTATCTCACCGCACCATTCATGGAGAGCAATCTACGCAGCACCTATCACGAACTAGAAGACAAGATAAAGTTGTACAACGAACGCATGGCTAAGCATCAACCTGGTGTTGTGCAAGCCGCATTGGATGTGAAGGCGCTGACAGTGAAGTTAGGCATACATCGCGACCTCGGGCTCGATAGTATTATGAATAAACCTTACAGTGAAGCCGACATTTTGCGCATTGAAAACTTCGCCGAAGAGTTGGCCACCGAAAAGATAACCGGTCAACTCTACACGATGGGAGTGCCCTATGAGCCGGCACGCATCGAGAGCAGCGTTTATGCCATGTGCACCGACCCGATAGCCTATTCCATGTTCGGAATCGACCGTGCAATGGGTCGAGCCGATATGACGCTTCTTAAGCATAAGCCGATTTTCACCGAACGCTACATTGTGCCGGCAAAGGCTCTGGTGGGCAGACTGCTCGCCAATCCGGCTACAGGAACCGACGCTCTCGTGTGTCAGACGGGCCGCATCACGCAGCAAGAACTCGACAAGGCACGCAAGATATATGAGGAACTCTCGCAACCTAAGAATCCTATGGCCATGATGATGAGCATGGGCAAGGGTATGGGTAAAGGCATGAGTTCGTCGGGTAAGAAAGGCGGAAAGAACACGCCATCTATCGCTATGATGAAAGCCATGGGCAAGATGCTCGGCATAAAGGATATGAAGAGTATGCCGCCCGAAATGAAGAAGAAAATGATGGCGGCCAAAGAAAAGACAGACGGCAAGAAACCAGCTGCCATGGGAGGTATGAAAGGGATGAAGGGAATGAAAGCTATGATGGGCAAGATGCCTAAGCAGCCTGAATACTCCAAGCGAGAGAAAGACCTTGCCTTTGCCATTATGGAGCTGGAGCGCACAATTAAGAACGTGGCTCTGTACAAGACTAACCTCCTTATTAGTCCGCGACTGGAATTCGAGAGCATCGTTAATGCTATGAACGGTGGATTTACAATGCCTTCGCCGGGCGGCGACCCTATAGCCAACCCGAACACTTTGCCCACAGGTCGTAACCTATATGGTATTAATGCTGAGGCTACACCTAGTGAAACGGCATGGGAGAAAGGAAAAGAACTGGCTCAGAACACCATCGACATGTATCGTCGTCGTCATAATGACAGTATTCCGCGTAAGGTGAGCTACACGCTCTGGAGCGGTGAGTTCATCGAAACCGAAGGGGCAACCATTGCACAGATTCTCTACATGCTCGGAGTGGAGCCTGTAAGAGACGCGTTCGGTCGTGTGTCCGACTTGCGCCTGATTCCTTCGAAAGAACTCGGCCGACCGCGTATCGACGTGGTAGTGCAAACTTCCGGACAGCTGCGCGACCTCGCCGCATCGCGCCTCTTCCTCGTTAACCGTGCCGTGGAGATGGCCGCGGCTGCTAAGAATGACAAGTACGAAAATCAGGTTGCCGAGGGCGTAAAAGAATCTGAACGTATGCTCACCGATAAGGGTGTATCTCCTAAAGAGGCTCGCGAGCTTGCCTCACGCCGTGTGTTCGGCGGCATCAACGGTAACTACGGCACAGGCATACAAGCTATGGTCCTAAGCGGCGACCGTTGGGAGAAGCGAGATGAGATAGCCGATACGTATCTTAACAACATGGGGGCCTTCTATGGCGACGCCGACAACTGGGAGGCATTCAAGGAATATGCTTTCGAGGCAGCACTGACGCGGACAGACGTCGTTATCCAGCCTCGCCAAAGCAACACGTGGGGTGCGTTAAGCCTCGACCACGTGTACGAATTTATGGGTGGACTGAATCTAGCTGTGAACAAAGTGACGGGCAAAGACCCCGACGCCTATTTGAGCGACTATCGCAACCGAAATAACATGCACATGCAGGAAGTGAAGGAAGCCATCGGCGTGGAAAGTCGCACCACCATCTTCAATCCCACCTACATAAAAGAACAGATGAAAGGTGGAGCAAGTTCGGCTTCCGGATTTGCGGCTATCGTGCAGAATACCTTTGGATGGGAGGTGATGAAACCCAAGGCCATTGACGAAGAATTCTGGAACGAGCTGTATGATGTGTATATCAAAGACAAGTACAACTTAGGAACCGATGCTTTCTTCGAGAAGCAAAGCCCGGCTGCCATTGAAGAAATAACGGCAGTGATGCTCGAAAGTGCTCGCAAGGGCATGTGGAAGGCAAGCCGCGAACAGATAGGTACGTTGGCAAAGAGACACGTTGAATTGGTGAACAAATACCGTCCGTCTTGCTCGGGCTTCGTTTGCAATAATGCCAAACTGCGTAAATACATCGTTTCGAGCGCGCCCGACAAGTCGTCGGCACGTCTTTACGACGGCAATATCGAAAAGATACGCCAAGGCGACACCGGCAGCAAGCAGGGTATGAAGATGCAGAGGGAAAATCTATCGCAAAATACGGAGCAGAGCAAAGGAGTGCTCAGTAATGTAATTGTAGGAATTGTCGTAGTTGTGGTTCTTGTGGGCTTGATATTTATTGTGCGCCGCAATCGCAATCAACGACGCGACGGAGAAAAGTAAGTAAGGCGGATGCAAACCGTAGTGACGATATTGATGGTACTGGTTTGCTTCAGTTTTCTGCTGAAGCAAACGTTCATTCCTCGAGGTGCGATGTTCGTCACCGCTGCTGTGCTCGCTCTGTTCACGGCTCTCACATGGGGTTATGCCATCGAGCAATCGAAGACACAAATCAGTGCGTGGCTGGCCAACCAGTCGCTAATGCGCGACATTGCTGTCTTGTTGAGCGTCGACATCATTGTGCAGCTCACGTTCTGTGTGTTTTCAGCGTGCAGGAGGCCGCACGCTGAACTGCGCCGACGAATGCGAATCATCCGCACGGTGCTTACGTTTTTCCCCGGACTCATGATATTTCCTGTAGTGTTCAGCATGCTGGTTCAGGTAATATTCGCCCTCCCCGGTACTTCGTTCAGTTTGATAGCCTACGGTATGGCCGGCGCCATTCTTGTTATTGTTCCTGCGGGCACATGGTTGCTTCGCCGTTTGCTTCCCGAGCACGAACTGCGACTCGAAACGCTCTTCCTCTCGTTGGTTCTCATTGCCATTCTCGGCGTGATAGCCACCGTGAACGGAACCACCCAAAACAAAGGAGTAGGGAGTGTGGATTGGCTCGCGTCGTTAGGCTTCGCGGTTTTATTGACAATGGGCATAATCTTCGGATTGATTATTAATCGATGGAAAGGAAGAAAGCGCAGATGAAAATATCTTTCCCAAAGTTGGGACGTTGCACTCGAGGTTTATTTTGGTCTTCCCAAAGCTGGGACAGTGTGCCCGAGGTCTATTTTGGCTTTCCCAAAGTTGGGACGTTGCACTCGGGGTCTATTTTGGTCTTCCCAAAGTTGGGACGTTGCGCCCGAGTTCTATTTTGGCTTCCCCAAAGTTGGGACGTCGCACCCGAGTTCTATTTTGGTCTTCCCAAATTTGGGACAGTGCGCCCGAGACCTATTTTGCTCTTCCGGAACGCCGATTTTAGAATAACATAATAAAAACATTATACGAATGACTTACATCTCAGACTTTCTGTTTTGGATTTCCACGGGCCTTCTGGTACCCGTCATTGTACTCCTGCTCATTTTCTTCGGAAGAGCCCTGTTGCTAATCGGCACATTCTTCGGCCAGTATATGAACGTTCGCAAAACACATGAAGCGGTGAAAGAACAATTGGATAATCTCACTGCCAACAATCTCGCGGAACTTGCCGATAGGTTACCGCACAACGCTTCTTCATCATTCCTAACCTATGCTCATCGGATGCTCGAAGCCGGCGGCAGCGAACCACACATTGCACGTCTGCTATCACAGTTTGAAGTAGCGGCCGACAAGGAAATGAGCACCTCGCGTACCCTCTCCAAACTCGGACCGGTGCTCGGACTCATGGGTACGCTAATTCCTATGGGGCCCGCGCTTGTTGGTTTGTCAACGGGCGATATAGCATCAATGGCCTACAACATGCAGGTGGCTTTCGCAACAACTGTCGTTGGTCTCTTCTCGGCCATAGTGGGCGTGGCGACGTTGCAAATCAAAAAGCGCTGGTATATGCAAGATATGTTGCAACTGGAATTCCTAGCCGAGTTGCTCACGCAGAAAGGAGATGCACAATGAAACGACGCAGACTACTGTTCCGCGACGAGGAAACCAACCCGATGAGTGTCGTTGGCAACCTGTTCGACGTGGCCATGGTCTTTGCCGTGGCGCTGATGGTGGCGCTCGTAACACGATACAATATCACTGAGGTGTTCAGTAAAGAAGACTATACGATGGTGAAAAATCCAGGGAAAGAAAACATGGAAATAATAACCAAGAAAGGACAGAAGATAGAACGCTACACTCCATCGAAAAATCAATCGCGTACCGACGGTTCACGCGGAAAGAAAGTAGGCGTAGCCTATGAGCTGGAGAACGGCGAGGTTATCTACGTGCCCGAATAAGAATAAAGAAAAACCAAAACCAACATTTTTATAAATCAATAAAACAAGAAAAAAATGAACAGACAACTACGTTTGGCAGCGGCCGCCACGATGATGGCCGCAGTGCAATTTGCCACGGCACAAGTAAAGATGGCACCTAATTATTTTCGCGCCGACCCAGCCGTTTACAAGTACAGAATGGCAAAGGTTGTTGAGTGGAAGGGAACAGAGAGCGAGCAGTCGACAACCTATTCCTACGACAGTCGTGGATGCCTGATAGGCGAAGAGTATAAAATGATAGACCAGCCTCGCAGCAACGTCTATTACTATACCTACGACGACAAGGGCTACATGATTGAAAAGGAAGAATGGAACATTAAAGCCGACCAAACCGACTCACTCGTGTCGGCCCGCCACATCTACGACCGCGATGAGCACGGATATGTAACCGAATATGCTCGCGCTACGCTACATGGTACCGACCCCGGCGACCGAACACTCACCGAAGACGTGAAGATGAAATTCGTGTACGACGACCAGATGCGCCTTGTTCGCGTGGATATACGCCAGTTCGATTATCCATCCAACAAGCTCGAAGATAATGTGGGACGTGTGTGCAAGGTTGAATACGATGCTGCAGGGCACATCAGCCGTGTTAGTCAGATATACCCCGAGAACGACGAGCTCGTGTGGGCCGAAGAATTCAGCTATGACGAGCAAGGACGTCGCATCTCGATAAAGAAAGTGCCCGGGCCCAACTACGACCCGCAAACCACCCTCACGTGGACATGGCATTACAACTCCGACGGCGACATAGACGAGCACTCTTGCACCAACGGATTCGGTAATAAGTTCGAATACGACAAGAGTAAACTGTCCTCCGAAACCTTTATGGCTCTCGAAGCTACAGAAGCTGAATGGGCTCTCCAGGGGCCGCTTAACTGCACCCTCTTCAAGGAACTTCCGATGGAGAAAGGATTCACCCACGCTCCGATAAAGGAAGTCGAAGGAGAAGCCTATGTAATGTATGAAGCAACCGGTTCGACCGACGGAATAGACCACACCATCGCCGCAAGTCAACTCCAAATAGAAACCAATGGCAGCGAACTCACCATAAACTCCGACGCATCCGCAATCGGAAAACCGTTCGCTATCTACAACTCCACCGGTATTTGCGTACTTACTGGCGTACTCAAGGGTACACAAACCAAAATCTCTACTCAAACGTTCTGTCCCGGCTTGTATTTACTTTCTGCCACCGGACAAACAATTAAATTCTTCAGATAATAAAAACAGGGTTGATAGTAGAGATTGATTTCGTAGCGACGAAATCACCATAATCTGATGGCATGCCAAAATAGGCATGCCATCAATTATTTTAGTACAAAATAGACATGGCACCGTACCCTCTTTCACATTATAAGTCACTTGTTTTAAATCAAGAAGACACGCTAAATTTTGTTGAAACGAATTGAATAATATATCTTTGCCGCCGTGAAACAGTTAGATATACATTTCCAGAACCCAATCGCCCCCGCGACGCAGAGAAATTTCGATTTCTCTGTGATTTTTTCGTCTGATAATTTGGTAGGTTCGGAAAAAGTGCTAACACACACACACACACACACACACACACACACACACAC
>NZ_JH594523.1:180476-192616 GCF_000243035.1 Prevotella micans F0438 | reverse complement strand
ACACACACACACACACACACACACACACACACAGGCCAGACCTATTAATTAGCTTTTTCATACGCGCGCGCGAAGCGTGTCGCAAATCCAGTATACACGGGGATTCCGAGAGGATTCTCCGTGCCGTTTTTTGTATCCTTTCGGGAAACGATATAAGAGAAAATAGTTGCTTATTTTCTCCACAAAACCCGTGCGATTCTCGCACGGAATATCCCCCCATTTCCACAAGTGCAAATATTCTTTCGCCACCAATCAAGCAACTGAAATAATAATGGATTTTTATCTCAAAAATTTAAATGTAGAATTATGAAGAAAAGTAGAAAACTGTTCCTTGTCTTATGTACTGCGCTATTTATTGCCCTACTTCCGGCATGTAGCAGCGACAACGAAGAACAAGTAAATCCCCAAAAGCCACAAGACGAAAATAGCACTGTTGTGGATTTGGGAAATGTGAAATTTGATATTAGCGAAATGCCATTCGGAGAAGATATCGAAAAGAAAACTCGTACTGCCGAACAACCGCTAATGACCGACACCGTTGTGCTTAGCAAAAGCGTTGAGGCCGAAGTGACTCTCGAACAAGAAGAGCTACCCGTAACTCGCGGAGTGAAGAATGGACTCAGTGACGGAACCTATCGCATGATGGTTTATCAGGCCAACACTTTCAAAGGAAAGATAAGTTTCACCGTTAGTGGAGGAAATATCACCTATCTCGAAAAACTCATTCTGCAACAAGGCACCTATGATTTCTATTGTTGCAACGACAAAGTTGAATTCAATCAAGTAGAAAACAAGTTCAAGGTCGAAGTCGACAATGCCGGCACGGCTCTTATAGGCATAACTAAGAACGTTCAGGTGAGCGGCATAAAGAAAACCGTCAATTTCCCGATTAAGCACGTTGGAACCCGCATCAAGACAAGACTAACAGCCCTGATGCCGTTTCCTGGAGACGTGCAGGCTAAGTTGATTTCCACTCCTAATGGTGCAATCGGCGATGTGATATATGACATTCCAACGGGAACATATTCCTCTTCGAAACAGAGTACGCTTTCATTTCCGACCACGGCCTACACAGCTGCTACCGATATCTACGACCCTACTCTTTTAGCGAACATATATGCAATGGAAAGCAGCGACTATCGCTATATGCTGCAAAACAACACTCTCACAAATCTCATGCTTCAATTCACTAACTCCGGGCAGCTCTATCGCAAGGCCATGAGTTCTTATGGTGCGCTGAAAATAAATAGTGGGACTCAACAAATGTTAGCTGGACACTCATATGTGTTGCGCGTAAAACTCAAACCGGCCTTCCGATATCTTTTTCAAGATGGAACCACTGGATATCTTCGCGACAAAGGCAATCGTATTCCTGTTGCATTAGTGCTAAATAAACGATTGGGTGTTGCGCTATACGATTCGCATGTGAATAGCGATTTTGTTCCCTCATATTTTTCAGGTGGAGTTCTGCAAGGAAATTGGTCAGTTACCGGACAGCAGGACAACGACCGTATCTTCTCGCTTACCCAATGGAACGACGCGATAACAACCGTAACTAGTGGAGCACATTGGACATGGGCTGCTGGCGGAACACTCAACCACACCAATCCGGCTTATAACGGCTCAAAGGGTGCCAAGCGTGAAACTTATCCTGCATTCTATTGGGCCGATGCCTATCGGAAGGATATGCTAACCAGATGCCAAAATGAAGGAAAGGCTTACGACACCGACTTACTTGCACAAACAGGACGATGGTTTCTGCCAAGCGTTAACGAATGGATGGTACTACTTGATAACCTCGGCTTTGGCAACCACAACGGACTATTAGTTCCGGGCGGAGTAGCGAGCGGAATCCCGATAAGTACATGGTATAACATACTAATTGTTAAGCACGCATTCATTTCGGCTGGCGGATGGGCGCTTTGGGATGACACAGATCCGCAAGGGCGCTATTACTGGACAAGTACGGAAGGGCCCATTCCCACCCAAGCCTATATAATAACCACACGTCCCGACTTCTATTTCTTTCTCTCACCGGCTAATAAGAACCTCATAGGCTTGCCCTACAACTACACGAAAGCATTTAGAGTGCGAGCCTTCGTTGTGTTTGAAAATACAACCGTACATCCCAACCCGGGTAGTTCGAGCGAAGACGGTTGGGCAGGCGATCCGGATATCGACGTGAACGGCGACGACATGGAAGTAGATCTATAACTCAAAAGAAGTATCACCAATAACAACACGATTATGATGAAAAGAAGAATAAACAAGCATCTATTGTCAATCATCTGCCTGGCAGTACTTACAACAGCATGCACCAACGAAGAACAAAATCTCCCTCTGCCACAGCAACCGACCGAGGGAAACACAACGGTCAAAGCGGGAAACATAACTTTCTCCATAAACGAACTTCCTTTCGGGGTAGATATCGAAGAAGATACTCGCAACACTCAACCCACTATCAAAGATACCGTCGACCTCTCCGACGGTATCGAAGCTGAATTAACTCTTGAGCCTGATACTAAATCCGCAACACGAGCATCGAAGATTGGGCTAAGCGATGGGACCTATCGTGTTTTTGCCTATAAAGCCGGAGTCAACAAAGGCATGTTCACCTTCGTTGTTTCGGGTGGGAACGTAATCTCAGCCGGACAGTTATCCCTGCCCGCCGGAGTTTACAGTTTCTATTGCTGCAACGAACATGTGGCTGCCGAAAACAACAAATTCACCATTCCACACTCAAATGTTGGTGGCGCACTCATAGGCTTCGCAAAAGATGTCTACGTGAGCGGAGAAAATCAGCACATAACATTCTCGATGACCCATGCCGGCGGACGAATCCGAACTAAACTGATGGCGCTTACACCCCTCCCGGTCGACTTGCGAACGAGGCTCGGAATTGCAACCGGCACACAATCACACGATATGACCTATAATCTCATAACCGACGCTTATGCCTATGCACCGGCCTCGCCCACTCCGCTTCCTTTCCCCGAGCATTATTACACCCGAACGGCCGATGAACCCGATGCCGGCCTGGGAGTAACTTTCAATACCTCGGTAAGCAACGATTATACCTATTTTGTTTCCGGAACCCCGTTCCGTGAGATAGCAATGACATTCCTCAACCCTTCGCCGATCTATAGAAAGGCTATGAACTCTTTTACAGCAAAAAAACTCTCGTCGGGCATAGGTAATGTTGTTGTAAACAAGTCCTACACTCTAAAGATTCGCATAGTACCCAACTTCCGTTATCTCTTCCAGGACGGTAATAGCGGCTATCTGCGCGACCGCGGCAACCGCCTGCCTATTGCTCTCTGTATAACCGACCATCTAGCAATGGGCCTCTTCGATGCTGCACCTTGGGATTACCCCGAGGCTTACACTCCATCTATCCAAAATCCTCCAACTTATGTGCAAGAACAAGCAAATAAAGCAAGTTGGTCTAGCACAGCATGGGTACGGCAAGTAGAACCTAAATTTGTTAAGGTGAGAGACAACGACGTAGTATTCACTTCCTGGCAAAATGCTATAAGCTACGACACACATGGCGGTTATTATTGGACTTGGATTCCCAATGGCAGTACTGGTTTCAATTGGCAATTTGGAGGACCGGGTCAAGTTATAACAGACCCCGCCAAGAAGATAAAAGGAAAGAATTTCAATAAACTATACCCCGCTTTCTATTGGGCCGGTAACAGATATCCCGACGCAATGATTCGTAAATGCCAAAGCTTGGGTTTACCTTATAACGCAACTTTCCTGGCAATCGAAAACAAATGGTTTCTTCCAAGTGCTTATGAATGGTATTGGCTTCATCTCAACATTGGCTTCGGACAAAATTTCACAATAGCTAATCCGGCTGATCCAAGCACTTACGACCGATTTGCCGTCGCCAACTATAGCTCTCAAATAGTTAATTACGCCCTTGTAAAAGCCGGTGGCATGCCTTTATGGTATTCTAATGGAGAGGGGCATCATTATTACACAAGCTCCGAGTATATCAATTCCGTGTTTCAACAATCAGAGCCCAATTTTGTTTCTCAGGTTTTCTGCTTCACAGCAAACTCGAATAACAAAATGTATATCACCGCCGACCTCAAAGACCCGTTGGCCGAATTCACCTATCCGCGTTACAGAGTCCGAGCATTTGTAAACTATTAAAAATCGATGTTATGAATAAAGAAAACAAACAAACCGTCAGTCAACTCCTTGACGAAAAAGGATTATATGTTTCCCCTTGGTGCGAGGTGCTCGAAGTCGAAGAAGAGAAGTTCTTGTGCACAACCGCCGCTCCCGGACGTGATGGTTCTACCGAAGACGAGTGGGGTAACGATGAAGACATTGACGGTGACACCGACCTGGATTTGTAGCAAATGATTCTGTCCCTACATTCGGGCGGAACGCCCAAATTGGTATCTGTCAGGTTACCGTCTCCTCTTAGTGAAAAATATATTGAGACAGTCAGGAGCGCCACGCTCTAGTAAAAATCTGAACGGAAGCAACGAGAAGCGTCACGCTCTAATAGAAATCTGAACGGAAACAACGAGAAGCGCCACGCTCTAGTGGCTTTTCAAAAGAAAACAGCCAGGAGCGCCACGCTCTAGTAAAAATCTGAACGGAAACAACGAGAAGCGCTACGCTCTAGTGGCTTTTCAAAAGAAAACAGTCAGGAGCGCCACGCTCTAGTAAAAATCTGAACGGAAATAGCGAGGAGTGTCACGCTCTTAGACTTAAAAAAGAAAACGCACGGATAAGCCGTGTATCAGCATCATAAATTTTAAAACTTATAAACTATGAAACAGATCAAAGGATTTGATATTGGGCATTTAAACAATGGAGCTCATTTTTTGTTTGTAGCTAATGCGCATAAACGTGCAATAGCCGACGCTGCGGTAAAAGATAAAGTTGCTAACGAATTGCAGATGCTCGAACGAGCAGTGCAGGAGGAAGATCGAATTTTGGTGACATCGCAAAAAAGTCTTCTATCCGACGACATTCGAGAGGCCGACCGTAAACGCGACAATATCTATCGTGCCATCGTGAAAGCTGTAAACGCCTATATGCTCTTCCCGAACAAGGAAACAGTGGAGGCAGCGAAAGTAGTTAAACAACTGTTGAAGGATTACGACATCAAAATCACCATGCAACTCGACCGCGAAACAGGTTTGTTGCTTAACCTGATTAGCGATTTTGAAAACAAGTATCAAACCGAAATTGCCAAGCTAGGTCTTACTCACACTATTATCGAGCTCAAGAATGTGAACGATAAACTGCGTGGTATAACCGAAGACCGTCTGCATGCCAAGGCTCTCGTGATTATCGGCAACCTTAAACGCGCTCGCACTGCAAGCGACGAAGCCTATCGCACACTTGTTCAAAAGGTGAACGCCCTCGCAGTTGTTGAAGGAGATGCTGTTTATTCTACCTTCATTGACCAGATGAACACCGAAATCAAGCATTACAAAGAGGAAGCTCTCGCCCATCCGAAGAAAAAAGATGATAATAAGAAACCCGGCGAGGGCGACCCGAAAAAGCCTGGCGATGGCAAGAAACCTTCCAATCCGAAGAAACCCGACGACGGTAAAAAGCCGGATGACGGTAAAACACCGAAACCCGGACGAGAAGAAGACCCCGGAGAAGATAAAGTATAGGGGGAAAATAATTTCCCCTCCCTCCCCGAATCCGGGGAAGAACGATAAATCGTTTATATAATCATTAAGACCTGCATCCGTCGTGACGACGCGTGCAGGTCGACCGTTTTTATAGGCCCCGAAATCTTTATATAAGCCCAACAAAATCCTCCTTTGATATGTTTGTTCTACCCAACAGATGCCAATTCGGGCGGAACGCCCGCAGGTGTAGGGACAGACCCCGTGTCTGTCCGACACACCCACCTGTCCATCCACCAAGACAGGATAAATATTCGTGCAGAACAGGGCAGAAAAAATCTCATGCGGTCGGCAGACCGAATTGGCATGGGTATCGGACAGACACGGGGTCTGTCCCTACATGCGGCCTATCGGCCGAGCCTCATAACATTTCCCTGACCCTGTTATGTTTGGATATTTATGCCCATTCGGCCTAACGGCCGAGTGGGTGGGACGATGGGGTTTATTGCTACCAGTTCATTATTTGTCGGAGAAATGGGGTGAGTTCTTCGGCCATTCGTTCGTGTTGCTTGAGACTTGGATGGTAGCAAGCGCCGTAGCCCAGTTCGCCCGTTTGGAATGAAAACTCAAAACGGAAAATATGCTTATCGCCCTGCTTGTGAAACTCTCGCTGTAATTTGTTGAGAATTGAGGCTTGGAGTTTATTCTCGCGAGCTTTTAGCATCGGCCCATTGAGCAAAACGATTGCGGCGTCGGGATAATAAGCTCGAATCGTACGGATGAAATTACGATAAGCCTCTTCATATCGTGCAGGGTCGTAGTTGTTTGTAGAGAAATCGTTCGTGCCCAGATTGATGCACACAACTTGTGGTGTCCAGCGTGCGAAATCCCATTTCTCGTTATAGTCTTCGAAAATGGTGTAGGCGTATTCGCCTGGTAGATTGGTGGGGGTTCCTTCGCGCGGTCCGTTGTAATTTCTGTACACTCCATGTCCGCTTCGTGCGATTGCGAAATGCTGGGCGTTGAGATTTCTGCTAACTATTGCGGCATAGCTTAGGTAATGATTCTCGGTTTCGTCTTCATAGGGGTCTCGACCGTCGATACTTTCTATTCCGAAAGCGCATGTTATGGAGTTCCCGATGAATTCTATTTTCCTTTCGGGCATTATGGGTGGTGGAAGGATTGTGGCGTTTTCATCGATGGCGAATCCCAAGAATTCGGCGTGTCGCTGCAGACCTTCGATGATGTAGGTTAGTCGAACCTCATGGTCACGGTCTTGCAGGGCTGTGGCTAGGTTCACTACCGAATCTTTTTCGCTGTTAAAGCTCACCTTGAAAGGTTCGGCTCCGTCTATGGAGCAAACGAAATATCCGCTTTTCGGTTTAGCAATCATTTTTAGCGATGTACCGGTGAATCGGGCGGCGATTTCGATTCCCGGCCAATTGAAAGTAGGGCGCAGAGGGTTGCTGAACGAAATTCGCCCGACATAGCAGATGTTGGGGTTATCGGGTTGTATTATTTTTCCCTTAACCGGGATTGTCGACGAAGCGTTGGTTGTCATAGCAACAGTTAGCCAGATGTAGAGCAGAACGAATAGTTTTTTTTGCATTTCGGTTTTCTTAATACTAATATTTTCTAGAGGTGCAAAGATAGGCATGTTAGAAGATTACTCTAGGATTTGCGGTTGTGATTTGGATATAGAAAAACGTTCGAGGATATTCCCCGAACGTTTTCCTTAACTGTACAAGTAGACTAATTTTTGAACTGCTTTAGGAGTTTTCCTGCCGTGTCGGAAAGCAATGTAATAGCTCCGGCCAATATCACGGTGTCTTTAACTACAAGTCGGCCTGCCCCCGAAAGCAACGGGAATCCATGCTCACCGCTACCAAGATTGGGCACCCAACATTCTGGTGTGGTTACCAGGAACGACAACGTACCTATAGTCATGATTATGCACAGCAGTTCGCCGAAAATACCAACCTTGGGCCAGAACATTCCGAGGAACACCAGGATGCCTATCGACATGATGAGACAACCAAGACCGTAGGAAAACGTATAAGTGCGGTTAGCTTCATGCCACTGTCGGTTCTTCAGTACCAGTTCGCCCTCCTTATTTTTATATTCTTTGTATTCCGGAGCTTCCTTGGCGTAGAAGAAACTCATGAAAGGACTATTGGCCACGAAGGGCACGATACCGTCGGCCTCGTAGTGGGTAAATTTCAACCCGCCTATCCAAACGAAAACAATCAGTATAGCCACACGGATTAAGTTCAAACCCGTTTGGCGAAGATTCGACGCAAACTCTAAGAATGCAATTACTTTACTTTTCATATGCCTATATACCTTTTATTTTTTTTGTTATGCCCGCCGAGTTAATCGGCCGACTAATTAATTGCTCGCAAAGTTATGATAGCATCCTGTTCGGAATTACGAATAGTTCATTGATTAGAACTATTGTTGCATAGAACACAACTATTGATGGGCTGTAGAGACGTGATAGAGGGAGGAATATGGTTTCGTCATAAAATCTTACCTTTGCCTCCGGCTTCCAGAGTGGAAGCTAAGGGGTGCTCGCTCGTTTGGGCGGTGCTGAGAATATACCCGAGAACCTGATGCGGATAATACCGACGTAGGGATTTTTACTCTCCCCTTTTAATAATCATTTCATAATACACAAACATGAAGAAATTCATCATGTTTGCAGCTTCACTTATATGTGTGGCTGCAACGAAGGCGCAAAACAGCGCCGACACTCTCACGCATGAAGAGCTAGCCGAGGTTATTGTGGCCGGTGTGCGTGCACAGAAAAATGCGCCCTATGCTGTGGCTAACATCAAGAAGGGCGAACTGCAAAAGTTTTCGCGCAGCGGGCGTGAGCTTCCGTTACTGCTGACTAGAACACCGGGTATACTGGCATGGGGCGAAAACGGACTCGGAACCGGAACCGTGGCTATGCGTATTCGTGGGGCTGCCGGAAGTAGAATCAACGTTACGCTCGATGGCGTTGCACTCAATTCGCCCGAAGACCAAACAGTGTTCTGGGCAAATATGAATTCGTTCAGTGCCCTACTTGGAAGCGTGCAGGTACAGCGCGGAATAGGCACGTCGACTAACGGCGACGGAGCTTTCGGAGGCTCCATTTCGTTAGCCACTGCTACGCCCTCAAAGAAACCTAAGTTGGAGTTGAGTGGCTCGTATGGTTCCTACAATACTTATAACACCGGTCTGAATTTCTCCACCGGATTGCTAGGTAAAGGATTCATTTTCGACGGAGCGTATCACGAAACCGGTACCGATGGATATTTACACGGCACAGCCGGCCGGTCGGGCTCATACTATGGCGGACTGACATGGTTGGGCAACAACTTTCAGGTGCGATATAAGAACATAGGCAACTTCGAGAAAACCGGTCAGGCATGGAATGGCGTAGTGGCAGGAAACAGCGACGGGTCGCTAATGATGGAGGGTATACGAACCTACCAGGATATTTATGCCCATGGGCTGGGGCGATTCAATCCGCTATACGAAAGCTTGGAGTTCGATGATGTTAACCGGAAGTTCGTCAAGGATGCGAATGGCAACTATAAAACATCACGCTACACGATGGATGGCGGTTCGTTATGGAGGCGAACAACCGATAACTTCTATCAGAACCATAATATTCTCTCGACCGCCTGGAAACCATCCGAACACTGGACACATAACCTATCCGTTCATTACACCTACGGTTACGGGTATTACAGCGAGTTCCGCCAAAATAATAAGTTCGACAAGTTCGGACTCGTTGCAACCGACGTGAATGGTAAGAAAGTGAAGCGGAGCGATTTTGTGCGGAAGAAGGGACTGTCTCAACATACCTATGGTGTGGTTTACAACGTGAATTATCGCGATGAACAGTGGGATGTTCTCGGCGGGGTGAACTTACAACAATTCCGCGGCAGTCATTTCGGTTATCTCACTTACGTGGCCAATCGTGGACAGATACAAGATTTCACAGGACACCGATATTATGACTCTAAGGCACGCAAGAACGATTATTCGGCTTTCGCCAAGGCAACCTATCATGCAAGTAGCATGTTGGATTTGTTTGCCGACGTGCAATATCGCCATGTGGGCTACACCACCGATGGACGTAATGATAAGTTTTACAAGCAGGCTGATGGCACCTTCCTGAACCAGATACTCGATATTCGTGCCACATATAATTTCTGGAACCCTAAGGCTGGGATAAGCTTTCATAGTGGGCCGCATCGTGCTTATGCCTCGGTGGCCTATGCCGGCAGAGAACCCGAACGTAGTAATTTCACCGACAACGGAAAATATCCTGCACCGAAAGCCGAGCATCTGCTGGACGCAGAACTGGGCTATCAATACTCTGCTCCGCGTGCAAGAGCAGGTGTGAACTTCTACTACATGAACTATAAAGACCAGTTCGTGCAAACTGGTGAGAAAAGCGACATCGGCGAGAATCTCACAACGAATATAGCCCGCTCCTATCGTATGGGAGCTGAAATCACCGCTGCCTGGGATGCTCTATCGTGCCTGACCCTCGAGGCCAACGCTGCTTTGAGTACGAATCGAATAAAAGATTTCGACGAATACATCGACAACTGGGACGACGACAAGCATCCTGCCGTTGTGCACTATGATAACTCGGTGCTTTCATTCTCACCGTCGGCTATCCTGAACGGGTTTATCAACTTCCACTATAAATCGCTCGAGGCTGTTTGGCACACTAACTTCGTGAGCCGGCAATATCTCGACAACACTGAAAATAAAGACCGGTCGCTACCGCGCTATTCGCAAACTGATATAAACCTGTCGTATAACATCGGATTACATCGTACAATTCTTGGCCTGAAACAAATATTCTTAGGTCTAGACTTGAACAACATCTTCAATAATCACTACGCCGCCAGTGGATGGGCCTATACAGCCGTCAGTCAGTCGGCTCACTACACACCTCAGAATCGCTATTGGCAGCTGGGTTTTATGCCCATGGCCGGATTTAATATGATGGGTAGTATAACACTTCGATTCTGATGCAGGAATTCATATCCACTCACTGGCTTGACCTATTGGGCACGCTCATAGGCTTGGTTTACATCTATCAGGAATATAAGGCTAGTATATGGCTTTGGCTAACGGGAATCGTGATGCCTGTGGTTTATATGTTCGTTTATTACGAGGCCGGACTGTATGCCGACTTTGGAATGCAGATTTATTACGCTCTTGCTGCTATTTACGGCTTCCTGTTCTGGAAGTTAGGCAGGCACGAACAGAAAGAACTGCCTGTTTCGCATTTCCCACGTCGACTGGTGTTGCCTGCTACCGCTGTGTTCTTCGTTCTTTGGGGAGCACTTTGGCTGGTGCTCGTGAAGTTTACTAACTCCACTGTACCGGTACTCGATAGCTTCGGCAATGCACTTAGCTTTATTGGCCTGTGGGCTCTGGCTCGAAAATATATCGAGCAGTGGTGGATATGGATTGTTGTCGACCTTGAACTCTCCACCTTATATATATATAAGGATATACCTTTTACCGCCGTTCTCTATGCTCTATATGCTGTGATAGCTGTGGCGGGTTATCGCAAATGGAAGCGCGATTACAAGGCCGATATCCGGCACGAGGGGCAACTCCCGTCTGACGGTGTGGTGATTCTTGCCGCCGGCGATTTCCCTAGGCATGAAGTACCGCTCGCTATTCTTCGTAAAGCAAAAGAGCTTTATGTGTGCGATGGTGCGCTAGCCGAGCTCATTGAGTACGGACTCGAACCCACGGCTGTGATAGGCGATGGCGACTCTATATCGCCCTCGCTGCGTGAACGATATAAAGAGATATATCATCAGTTCGATGAGCAGGATGATAACGACCTCACCAAGGCCACCCGATTCGCCCTCACCCGAACCTCCGAGCGTAATTTCATATATCTGGGGGCAACTGGTAAGCGCGAAAACCATACGTTGGGCAATATCTCGCTGCTTATGCGCTATCGTCGTGAGCTGGGTGTCTGTCCGGTGATGATAACCGACCATGGCTGGTTTTGCCCTTCATCGGGTAATACAGAGTTCTGTTCATTTGCCGGTCAGCAGGTGAGCATCTTTAATATCTCTTGTAGGCAGCTGTCGAGCTACGGTTTGAAGTGGCCGGCCTATCCCTTTAAAGAGCAGTGGCAAGGTACGCTCAACGAAGCTCTAGGCCCGAGGTTCACAGTGTATGCCGATGGCGACTATCTGGTTTATCGCACCCACGAGCCGAAATTATAGCCCGGCTAAAACGCTATAAAACAGATGATTCTTTTGCACTGTTTTTGTTTATTAAATAAACTCTACTTATCTTTGCCACCGTGAAACGGTTATCAATATCATTCTATAGCAATAATGTAGCGCAGAGAAATTTCGATTTCCCTGCATCTTTTTGTGCTAAATGTTTGGTTGTTCCAAATAATTTGCTAATACACACACACACACACACACACACACACACACACACACACACACACACACACACACACACACACACACTAGT
>NZ_JH594523.1:152170-180344 GCF_000243035.1 Prevotella micans F0438 | reverse complement strand
TACTACACACACACACACACACACACACACACACACACACACACACACACACACACACACACACACACACATTGGCACCTAGCCTCTAATAATACATTTTTTACTTTATCTTACGCGCGCGCGAAGTGTGCTGTAAACCCAATAAACGCGGGGATTCCTAAAGGATTCTTCGTGCCACTTTTTATGTCCTTTCCGCTGGGCTATTTAACCCGGCGTAAGGATGAATTTTATATTCGTTTCTAATCACAAATAACAAGTAATTCAAATGAAAAAAATCTATCTCATCATCTTCTTCCTGACTCTTGCAATAGGTATCCAAGCACAGTCGGGAACTTACACAGCTAACGGACTTGAATGGACATATCAAATTAATGGATTAGAGGCTACTATTACAGGTACAACTCAACAAAGCCCATTCACTGGCCCAATTAATATTCCTAATGCGATAGTTATTGGAAGTATAAGCTATCCTGTGACTACAATTGGAGACGGAGCTTTTATGTCAAAGTCAAATTTAATAGGTCAGCTTTTTATTCCCAACAGTGTTAAAACAATAGGGCGAACCGCCTTTTCTCAATGCACTGGCTTAACTGGATCATTAGTTATACCCAATAGTGTTACTACTATAGCAGATATGGCTTTTTGGGGGGCTAATTTTACAGGCTCATTAATTATACCTAGTAGTATTACAGAAATCGGGAAGCAAGTATTTACTTATTGCAATTTTACGGGAACTTTGACTATTCCTAGTAATGTAACAACAATTGGTGAGGATGCTTTTTTAGGATGTAGGTCATTAACGAGTTTGAATTTATCTAATGGTATTACGACAATTGAAAGAGGTGCTTTTGAATACTGTGAAGGATTAACAGGTGCTTTAGTAATACCAAATAGTGTAACAACTATTGGAGAAAATGCTTTTTACATGTGTAGTTCTCTTACAGGGCCTGTGACTTTACCAAACAATCTAACGACACTTAAAAATGGAATCTTTTGTTATTGCTATGCTCTTAGAGGACCTATGGTGCTCCCTAACAGCCTTACAACGATTGAAGGGCAAGTCTTTCAGGATTGTTATAATCTTAGAGGAACCCTAATTATTCCAAGTAGTGTTAGAACTGTAAAAAACTTTGCATTCATAAATACAGGGCTTGATATAATAAAGTTCGAGGACAATCCAAATATAAATTTTGAAGTAGGAAATATTTTTGGAATGTCTAGAAATCTCAAATATATAGACATGGCCGGCCTACCACCATTAATCACAACTTTGACACGAGAATATAGTGGATATAATATTTTTGGAGGAATCGAACCTTTTACTATGGTGTATCTTTCAGGAGGCTCTAGCATAGCCGAATCTGGACAAGAAAACTTTGTTATAGGCAATACTTGTGATAATTTCGTTGTTTATGATAACTACTCTAGTACTTGGTGCGATTATCCTATTCAACACCCATTCTTGGCAACTAAAGCTACTTATTCAGGGCGTTCTTTTTATGGTAATTCATGGGGGAGCCCACGTTATTATACTCTTTGTCTGCCTTATCCGGCAACTCTTCCCAATGGGATGCGTGCTTATGAATTAACAGCAAAAACTGGTGGTGGTTCATACTTTCGTTTTGTATCTATTGGCGATGGAGGTACAGAATTGGAGGCTAATAAACCATATCTTGTCCGTACAACTGATGGCGGAACGCATACGTTCGGTACTGAAATGAACGTTCAAGTGCCGGTTACTCCACCTACAATCGAGGTTCCGGCAACGGCTGATGGTACGATATTCTTTGGTGGGACGACTGTAAATATCGATAATGCCACGGCGGCTGCAGGTGGATATTATAATCTAGAGAGTAATACGTGGAAACCGATTAAGACGGATAATCCGAACGGAACTGTGCATTCGTTTAGGGCTTATATTCGCTCTACCAGTCCGACGCCCGCTAAGGGATTCGCTATCGTGCTCGACGACGAAAACGAAACAACCGGAATTGATAATGCAGAAGAGGACATCGAAAAGGGCGACGGCAAGATTTATTCGCTCGACGGCAAGCTGCTCGGTACGGATGTCGACGCTCTTAAGAGTGGAGAAATATATATCAAGAACGGCAAGAAGTTCTATAAGTTCTGATTCACACTAAAGCAACAATCAATGATGGAAAAGAAAACATACATCTCGCCGCGTATTGAAATAACTCTCCTTGAAACGGAGTCGTTGCTCGAAACCATATCTCTGCCCATAGGTGGCGGCTCGGCCGGTGGCGGCGGAGATGCCAAGCAAGATATTTTCGAAGATGAAGAGGAAACGGAGGAAATAGGTTATAAAAGAACATCGGTTTGGGATGAATAAAATCATCGCTCCAAGATGATGATACATCAGTACCGAACTGATCCTACATCAGTAGCATACCGATCCTACATCAGTCCCGGACTGATCCTATATCACCTCCGGGGTGATTCTGTACGACAATAGACTATAGGAATCATTACCTATATAGAACGAATAGTTATTAATTTTTTAAATGTATCGATTATGGCATTCTTTAAGAAAGTTCTGAAGAAAATCAACGGCAAGTGGTATCCACAAGCCGTTATTGTTGGAAGGCCGGCTACGACAGACGAAGTAGCCGACGAGTTGGCTGAAATCTCGACCGTAAGCCGGGGAGATACCTACGCCGTGTTGAAAAACCTGGGTAAGGTGTTGAGTAGTTTCATGAAAGAGGGACGCACCGTTAAGCTCGAGGGCATTGGCACATTCTACTACACCATAGCCGCAAAAGGCAAGGGAATGGACAAGGCCGAAGATGTGACAGCAGCACATATCGAAAATGTTCGTGTGCGCTTCATTCCCGAAACCGGTCGCACTGCCAGCGGAAAGGTGTCTACCCGCTCAATGGTGAGCGAACAAATCTGGTGGGAAGAGTGGAAAGGCGACGATAAGAAAAAGAAGAAGCCCTAGACATCCTGTACCTCCTTACGATTAAGGTCTTTGGAAGGTAAACTAATCAACTAAAGGCGCAAGCATGCAATGCAAAGTAAGGCTTGCGCCTTTTCTTGTCTAACATCCGGAAAAAACACCTTTCCGTCCCCTCCTCAATCCTGGAAAGTTACACCTGGAAGAGTATTTATAAGTTATCTATTGTTAAAAGATGTGTAGATAGAACCTTCATAAATAAGCCATGTTGTTGGTTACAGAATAATGTTTGTATTTTTGCGGCCCGAATATGGTTTGAATTGGGCTAGTTTTCAAAGCGATGCATTCAATCCATCTCTGACAAGACAAATACGAATAAAAAATAAAATAAAGAATCATGCCTACTATTTCACAATTAGTAAGAAAAGGTAGAAAGGTGATTGTTGGAAAGAGCAAGTCGCCGGCTTTGGATAATTGTCCTCAGCGTCGTGGCGTTTGTGTCCGTGTTTACACAACAACTCCTAAGAAGCCTAATTCGGCAATGCGAAAAGTTGCCCGTGTTCGTTTGACAAATCAAAAAGAGGTTAACTCTTATATTCCAGGAGAAGGCCACAATTTGCAAGAACACAGTATAGTTTTAGTTCGTGGTGGTCGTGTTAAGGACCTCCCGGGTGTTCGCTATCACATTGTTCGCGGCACTCTCGATACGGCAGGAGTTGCTAACCGTACTCAACGCCGCTCAAAATACGGAGCTAAACGTCCTAAGGCTAAAAAATAAGCATAATTGAAGTTCGCCCCTTTTAGACCTTATAACACTGAGGAAACAAAAACCAGAACTTCAAAACTCCAAGTTCAATAGTCGGGGATGGCTGATGAATATAGGAGTATAACAAAGAAATAAATAAGTTTTGCTGGAGTATTGTTAACCATAGGTTGAGTAAACGACAAGAGTGAGCGTTGAAGAACGAAGTTAAACGACAGCCTCCGCAGAATAAAAGCTTTAATATTAAAAATGAGAAAAGCAAAACCAAAGAAACGTGTGATCCTCCCGGATCCCAAGTTTAACGACCAAAGAGTGTCGAAGTTTGTAAATCATCTAATGTATGATGGGAAGAAGAATATATCTTATGAGATATTCTATTCCGCACTCGATATCGTGAGTGAGAAAGCAAAAGACCAGGAAAAATCTCCTCTGGAGATTTGGAAAGAGGCTCTTGATAATATAACTCCTCAGGTTGAAGTGAAAAGTCGTCGTATTGGCGGAGCAACATTCCAGGTTCCGACAGAGATTCGCCCAGAACGTAAAGAGAGCGTGTCGATGAAGAATATGATAGCATTCGCACGTAAACGTGGAGGAAAGAGCATGGCCGAGAAGCTGGCTTCTGAAATTATGGATGCTTTCAATAGTCAAGGCGGCGCTTTCAAGCGTAAAGAAGATATGCACCGTATGGCTGAGGCTAACCGTGCGTTTGCTCATTTTAGATTTTAAACAGGGCTTTTAATATCATAGACAAGGAAAAAAGAAAATGGCAAATCGCGATTTACATTTGACCCGCAATATCGGTATTATGGCCCATATTGATGCCGGTAAGACAACGACATCTGAACGCATTTTGTT
Organism: Prevotella micans F0438; assembly: GCF_000243035.1. Lineage (NCBI taxonomy): Bacteria > Pseudomonadati > Bacteroidota > Bacteroidia > Bacteroidales > Prevotellaceae > Prevotella > Prevotella micans. The sequence goes on along the minus strand of NZ_JH594523.1, from coordinate 175,812 downwards.
CTATACTGGTAAGACGCACAAGATTGGTGAAGTACACGATGGTGCTGCGACAATGGACTGGATGGCCCAGGAGCAAGAACGCGGTATAACAATCACATCGGCTGCAACTACCTGTAATTGGAACTACGATGGGAAGTCTTTCAAGATTAACCTCATAGATACTCCGGGACACGTAGACTTTACTGCGGAGGTTGAACGCTCTTTGCGTGTGCTTGATGGAGCTATTGCAACCTATTCTGCGGCTGATGGAGTTCAACCTCAGTCGGAGACAGTGTGGCGCCAAGCAGATAAATATAATGTTCCAAGAATAGGTTATGTGAATAAGATGGACCGTTCCGGTGCAGACTTTTATGAGACTGTTCGTCAGATGAAAGATGTATTAGGAGCTAATCCTGTTGCTATCCAGATTCCTATCGGAGCAGAAGAAAACTTCAAAGGGGTTGTTGACCTCATAAAGATGAAAGCAATTCTTTGGCATGATGAAACTATGGGGGCGGAGTATGATGTTGAAGATATTCCTGCCGAATTGGTTGATGAGGCTAATGAATGGCGTGATAAACTACTGGAGTCGGCTGCTAACTTTGATGATGAAGTTATGGAGCTCTATCTTGATGGAAAGGATATTCCCCAGGAAAAGATTATTGCGGCTGTCCGTAAGGGGTGTATTGCAATGGAATGCTGTCCGATGCTTTTAGGTTCCTCCTATAAGAATAAAGGTGTTCAGCCACTGCTTGATTACACCTGTGCTTTCTTGCCCTCACCACTCGATACACAAGCTATTGTTGGAACGAATCCTGATACTGACGAAGAGGAAGATCGTAAACCGTCTGAAAATGAACCTACCTCGGCTCTGGCGTTTAAGATTGCTACTGACCCATTTATGGGACGTTTGGTATTCTTTAGAGTCTATTCAGGTAAGGTCGTAGCAGGCTCTTATGTTTATAATCCTCGTTCGGGTAAAAAAGAACGTATAAGTCGTTTATTCCAAATGAACTCGAACAAAGAGATTCCAATGGAATCTATTGATGCAGGAGATATTGGCGCTGGTGTAGGTTTTAAGGATATCCGTACGGGCGATACTCTTTGTGATGAGAATAAGCCAATAGTATTGGAGTCTATGACTTTCCCTGATACGGTGATTTCTATTGCTGTTGAACCGAAGAGTCAAGCTGATATAACGAAACTGGATAACGGTCTTGCAAAACTTGCTGAGGAAGACCCCACTTTTACAGTACGTACTGATGAACAGAGTGGGCAAACAATCATCTCGGGAATGGGTGAGTTACATCTGGATATTATCATCGACCGTTTGAAACGAGAGTTTAAGGTTGAATGTAATCAAGGTAAACCACAGGTTAACTATAAGGAAGCCATTACGAAGTCGGCACAGAGTCGTGAAACTTATAAGAAACAGTCTGGTGGTCGTGGTAAGTTTGCTTGTATAGACGTTACTATAGAACCTAAAGACGAGGACTACACGGAAGGTGACCTTCAATTTGTCAACGTGGTTAAGGGTGGTAATATTCCTAAGGAATTTATACCTGCTGTTGAAAAAGGATTCAAGGATTGTTTGTCTAATGGTGTTCTTGGAGGTTTTCCGCTGACAGGTATGAAGGTAACGTTGACTGATGGCTCTTTCCATCCGGTAGACTCAGATCAGTTGTCTTTCGAGCTTGTAGCTCATCAAGCATTCAAGAAGCTTTGCCCAATGGCTACTCCAGTTCTCATGGAACCCATAATGAAAGTGGAAGTCGTTACTCCTGAAGAAAATATGGGTGATGTAATAGGTGACCTTAATAAGCGTCGCGGACTTGTACAAGGAATGGATGAAGCTCGTAGTGGTGCCCGTATCGTTAAGGCAATGGTCCCGCTGTCGGAGATGTTTGGATATGTAACGACTCTGAGAACGATAACCTCTGGCCGTGCAACGTCTTCTATGGAGTATGATCATCATTCTCCGGTGTCCAACGCACTCGCTAAGACTATTCTTGATGAATTAAATGGACATTCGGAATTATTAAAATAATTAATAAGAGGATGCATTCCTTATAGCGTATGACTCTTATGAGGATGCATCTTCATTTGTAATAATAAAAACAAAAGACTATGAGTCAGAAAATTCGTATTAAGCTAAAATCTTACGATTATCAATTAGTTGATAAATCGGCAGAGAAGATAGTTAAAGCTGTTAAGACTACGGGGGCAATTGTTAGTGGGCCTATCCCATTGCCAACCCATAAACGAATCTACACAGTGAACCGTTCTACGTTTGTAAATAAGAAAGCCCGTGAACAATTCCAGCTTTCTAGTTTCAAGCGGCTAATAGACATCTATAGTTCAACTCCAAAGACTGTAGATGCTCTGATGAGACTAGAACTACCTTCAGGCGTAGAAGTTGAGATTAAAGTTTAATAATAAGTATAAACTTCATTCATTTTAAATATTAATTGAAATGCCAGGATTATTAGGAAAGAAAATAGGAATGACATCTATTTTCAGTGCCGACGGTAAGAATCTACCGTGCACTGTTATCGAAGCTGGTCCTTGTGTTGTAACTCAGGTGAAGACAGAGGAAAAAGATGGTTATAAGGCTGTTCAGTTAGGTTTTGGCGAAGTGAAGGAAAAGAACACTTCTAAACCTTTACAAGGACACTTTAAGAAAGCCGGTACAACACCAAAGAGACACTTGGCTGAGTTCAGTTTTAATGAGGATTATAACCTAGGTGATACAATAACCGTAGAACTCTTTAATGATACCAAGTTTGTTGATGTAGTTGGTACTTCAAAAGGTAAAGGATTTCAAGGTGTAGTAAAACGTCATGGTTTCGGAGGTGTTGGACAGTCAACGCATGGACAGGATGACCGTGCACGTAAGCCAGGTTCTATTGGTGCATGCTCTTACCCTGCTAAGGTTTTCAAAGGCATGCGAATGGGCGGCCAAATGGGCGGAGATAGAGTAACTACTCAAAATCTCCAAGTATTAAAGATAATTCCGGAGCACAATCTACTTCTTGTAAAAGGTAGTGTTGCCGGATGTGTTGGTTCAACTCTTATAATTAATAAATAAATGGATATTAATATATTAGATATTAAAGGTCGAGAAACTGGTCGTAAGGTGACTCTTAATGAAAATATCTTTGGGATTGAACCAAATGATCATGTTATCTACCTTGATGTAAAGCGATACTTAGCCGCCCAGCGCCAGGGAACAAGTAAAACTAAGGAAAGAAGTGAACACTCTGGCTCTACTCGTAAATTAGGTCGTCAGAAAGGCGGTGGAGGAGCTAGACGTGGTGATATAAATTCACCAGTTCTTGTTGGTGGAGGTCGAGTTTTTGGTCCTAAACCACGTGATTATAGCTTTAAGCTAAATAAGAAAGTAAGGTCTCTAGCACGTAAGTCTGCACTCTCTTATAAGGCACAGGAGCAAGCTATCATTGTTGTTGAAGATTTTGATTTTGAGGCTCCTAGAACAAAGGAGTTTATAAATGTTGTCAAAGACTTGAAGATCGATGGTGAAAAGGTTCTTTTAATATTGCCTGAAGTTAGAAAAAATGTATATTTGTCAGCTCGTAATCTGAGAAAGGCTGATGTTACAACTGCTAGTCAGACTAATTCATATAAAGTGTTGAATGCTGATGTACTCGTTGTAACGGAGAAATCTTTGATGAGAATTGAAGAAATCTTAGATAAATAGAGGAAGCTATAATTATGGGATTTATAATAAAATCATTGGTCACTGAAAAGATGACCAAAATAACGGAAAAGTCTTCTGAAGATAAGAAGATAATTACGTGTAGCAAGAAGATAGGGGAGGCTAATAATGCAATCTCTGAAACTCGTAGCTATGTTGTTAGGAAGAAAAACTTTAAGGAAGGTAGTATACGGAAAGAAAAGAAGATCTATACCTATACGAAATTAGCTAGACCGAAATATGGCTTTATAGTTAAGCCAGAGGCTAATAAATTTGATATAAAGAGAGAAATAGAAAGCCTATATGAGGTTACCGTAATCGATGTAAATACTATTAATTATTCTGGTAAGCGTCAGTCACGTTATACGAGAGCTGGTCTTATAAAGGGTAAAAAGAATGCTTTTAAAAAAGTTATAGTGACATTGAAGAATGGTGATATTATAGATTTTTATAGCAATATTTAAGTGAGATATGGCAGTACGTAAATTAAAACCAGTTACACCTGGACAGAGACATAAAATCATAGGTATGTTCGAGGATATTACTGCAAAAGTACCTGAGAAGTCTCTTGTTTATGGTAAAAAATCTACTGGTGGTCGAAATAATACAGGTAAGATGACAGTCCGCTATATGGGAGGTGGACATAAGAAAAAGTTTCGTATTATTGACTTCAAACGAGAAAAAGATGGTATTCCTGCAGTGGTAAAGACTATAGAGTATGATCCGAATCGTTCTGCAAGAATCGCTTTATTATTCTATGCAGATGGCGAGAAACGCTATATAATTGCTCCTAATGGCTTAGAGGTTGGTACTACGTTACTTTCTGGAACTGAAGCTGTACCAGAGATTGGTAATTCTATTCCTTTATCGAATATTCCTGTTGGTACGGTAATTCATAATATAGAATTGCGTCCTGGTCAAGGAGCTTTGCTCGTACGTTCAGCAGGTAATTTTGCACAGCTGACATCTCGCGAAGGTAATTATTGTGTTATTAAGCTTCCTTCCGGTGAGACTCGTAAAATACTTTCTGCTTGTAAGGCTACTATAGGTAGTGTCGGAAACTCTGATCATGCCTTAGAGCAATCTGGAAAAGCTGGTCGTTCACGTTGGCTTGGCCGTCGTCCACATAATCGTGGTGTAGTTATGAACCCTGTTGATCATCCTATGGGTGGTGGTGAAGGCCGTCAGTCCGGAGGACATCCTCGTTCCCGCAAGGGATTGTATGCTAAGGGGCTTAAGACACGTGCTCCTAAGAAGCATTCTAATAAATATATTATAGAGAGAGCTAATAAGAAATAAAAACATTAAGAGTTAGTTGTATTATGAGTCGTTCATTAAAAAAAGGTCCTTATATAAATGTCTCTCTTGAAAAAAAGATTCTCATCATGAATGAGAAGGGAAAGAAAACAGTAGTAAAGACATGGGCTAGAGCTTCGATGATTTCTCCTGATTTTGTAGGACATACAGTTGCTGTTCATAATGGGAATAAATTTATACCGGTTTATATTACTGAGAATATGGTAGGTCATAAACTTGGTGAATTCAGTCCAACACGTCGCTTTGGAGGGCATTCTGGTAACAATAAAAAATAAGTTAGACCTTTGATAAAATTCGTTGAAAATATAATTAAATAGTAATGGGAGCAAGAAAACATATAAAGGCAGAAGCTCATAAAGAGGCTCTAAGAAGTCTGTATTTTGCTAAACTTAGAGATTGCCCTTCGTCTCCACGTAAGATGAGATATGTAGTAGATATGGTACGTGGGATGGAGGTAAATCGTGCCTTAAGTATATTGAAGTTTTCTAAAAAAGCTGCTGCTCAGGATGTTGAGAAACTCCTGCGCTCTGCTATTGTAAATTGGGAAACAAAGAATGAACGTAAGGCAGATGATAATGAACTTTATATCTCTAAGATATTTGTTGATGAGGGTGTTACCATGAAACGCATGCGTCCTGCTCCTCAGGGACGTGGATATCGGATTCGTAAACGTTCTAATCACGTCACTCTTTTTGTAGAATCAAAAGATAATACAAGTAAATAATAATAGGTAATAGAATGGGACAGAAAGTTAATCCTATAAGTAACCGTTTAGGTATTGTACGTGGTTGGGAATCCAATTGGTTCGGTGGTAAAAACTTCGGTGAGAATATAGTTGAGGATAGACAGATACGTAAATATCTGAATAAACGTCTTGAAAAAGCTAGTGTCTCACGAATTATAATCGAACGTACGTTGAAGGTAATAACTATAACAATTTGTACAGCACGTCCAGGTATTGTTATAGGTAAAGGTGGACAAGATGTTGATAAATTGAAGGAAGAGTTGAAAAATCTCTTTGGTAAGGAAATTCAAATCAATATTTTTGAGATTAAACGTCCGGAATTAGATGCTACAATTGTAGGTAGTAATATAGTTCGACAGATAGAAGGGAAGATAGCCTACCGCCGTGCAATAAAAATGGCAATTTCTAGTACTATGCGTACTGGTGCAGAAGGTATTAAGATTCAAATCTCAGGTCGACTCAATGGTGCAGAGATAGCACGTAAAGAGATGTTCAAAGAGGGACGTACTCCATTACATACATTCCGTGCTGATATAGATTATTGTCAAACAGAAGCTCTTACAAAGGTTGGCTTGTTGGGTATTAAGGTCTGGATTTGTAGAGGAGAACTTTATAAAAAGATTGATTTGACATCAGGCTTTACTCAGGATAAGATAAATGCGCGTTTTAATAATGGAAATGTTAGAACTGGGAGAGTTTATAGAAGAAATAATAATCGTTAGAAATAAAAGATTATCATGTTACAGCCAAAAAGGGTAAGATATAGAAGACCTCAGGATGGGCGTGGAAGAAAGGGTAATGCACATAGAGGTACACAGTTAGCTTTTGGATCGTTTGGAATAAAGACTCTTGAATCTAAATGGATTGATAGTCGTCAGATAGAAGCTGCTCGTGTGGCGGTAAATCGTTATATGAACCGTCAGGGGCAAGTATGGATTAGAATTTTTCCAGACAAACCAATTACACGTAAACCTGCTGATGTGAGAATGGGTAAGGGTAAAGGCGATCCAGCAGGTTGGGTAGCCCCAGTGACACCTGGTAGGGTTTTATTCGAAGTTGAAGGTGTAAGTTTTGATATAGCTAAAGAGGCATTAAGGCTTGCGGCGCAGAAACTTCCAATTAAAACAAAATTCATAGTAAGACGAGATTATGATAAAAATGCTTGAATGTGATGAAAAATAAGGAAGTTAAAATACTTGATACTAAAGAGCTGGTTGAGAGGATTGCAGAAGAAAAGAGAGCTTTAATAAAAATGAGTTTAGAACATAATATTACTCCTCTTGAAAACTCTGCTCGAATAACTACCACTCGTCGTGATATTGCACGTATGAAAACGGAGATGCGTAAAAGAGAACTTGAAAAATGATCAGATGGAAACAAGGAATTTAAGAAAACTAAGACAGGGTGTAGTAGTAAGTAATAAGATGGATAAGACTATTGTTATTGCTGCTAAGTTTAAAGAACAGCATCCTATATATGGTAAATTTGTTCAAAAGACAAAGAAATATCATGTTCATGATGAAAGTAGTCTGGCGAATATTGGTGATACAGTCTTAATAATGGAGACACGTCCCTTAAGTAAAACTAAGAGATGGAGATTGATACAAATTATAGAAAAGGCTAAATAGTTATGATACAGACAGAATCGAGACTTACAGTATGTGATAATAGTGGTGCTCGTGAGGCGAAGTGTATTCGTGTACTTGGAGGGACCAAACGTCGGTATGCGAGTATTGGTGATATTATAGTTGTCGCTATTCAGAATGTTATTCCTGCAAGCGATTTAAAAAAAGGTGTAGTCTCAAAAGCCTTGATTGTACGTACAAAGAAAGAAATCCGACGTGCTGACGGTTCTTATATTCGTTTTGATGATAATGCTTGTGTCTTATTAAATAATGCTGGCGAAATTCGTGGGAGCCGAATATTTGGTCCAGTAGCTCGTGAACTACGTGCAGTAAATATGAAAGTAGTATCGTTAGCTTCTGAGGTTCTTTAATTATGTTTGTGATATAATATGAGAAAACTACATATAAAAAAAGGAGATATGGTTCTTGTTCTTACAGGAAAAAGTAAGGATAAGAGGGGTACTAATGGTAAATATCCCTCACCTCATAAGGTGTTGAAAATACTTGTTTCTGAGGAAAGAGCAATAGTGGAAGGAGTAAATATAATCTCTAAAAGTATAAAGCCAACGGCCAAGAATCCTCAAGGCGGTTTTGTAAAGAAAGAAGCACCTATTCATGTGTCAAATTTGAGTTTAGTAGATCCGAAAAGTGGAGGACCTACGCGTGTTGCAATTAGAGAAACCGAAAATGGGGAGAAAATACGTGTTGCAAAAAAATCTGGAGAGGAGATCAAATGATGAATACATCACAATTAAAGGTTCAATATAAGAATATTATAGCTTTAGAATTAAAGAAGCAATTTAATTATACTTCAGTGATGCAAGTGCCAATCCTAAAAAAAATAGTAATTAATCAAGGATTAGGTGATGCTACTCAAGATAAAAAGATTATAGATGTAGCAATTAATGAAATTTCATCTATTGCGGGACAAAAGGCTGTCGCAACCTTTTCTAAGAAGGATATTGCAAATTTTAAACTTCGTAAAAAAATGCCTATAGGAGTGATGGTTACTTTGCGGCGTGAAAAGATGTATGAGTTCTTAGAGAGACTTATTAAAGTTTCCTTGCCACGTATTCGTGATTTTAAAGGAATTACAAGTCGATTTGATGGGAAAGGTAATTATACTCTAGGAATTAGTGAACAGATAATATTCCCGGAGATTAATATAGACCAAGTTGATCGTATTCAAGGACTGAATATTACTTTCGTTACTTCAGCAAAGACAGATGAAGAAGGATTTGCTCTTTTAAAAGCATTTGGGCTTCCCTTTAGAAAAAATAAAAAAGATTAAGATGTTATGGCAAAAGAATCAATGAAAGCTCGTGAGATAAAACGTGCAAAATTAGTTGCTCGTTATGCGGAGAAGCGTATGGCTTTGAAGCGAATTATTGCGACCACGAATGATGTGACAGAAGCTTATGAGGCGGCTCGTAAATTACAGACTATTCCTAAAAATGCAAATCCAATTCGTCTTCATAATCGTTGTAAGATAACAGGACGTCCTAAGGGATATATACGTCAGTTTGGTCTTTCTCGTATACAATTTCGTGAAATGGCTTCCAAAGGGCTTATTCCTGGAATAAGAAAAGCTAGCTGGTAAGTTTTATCATGTATGATCTTAGTCTCTCTATAGTGTTGTAGTTTAAGTGTCATATGTGAATTCAAAGAATATTTTAATATTGTCAGGGGAGTCCTGATTAATTAAACATTTATATTTTATTTATGACAGATCCAATCGCAGATTATCTGACCAGGCTCAGAAACGCAATTCTGGCTCATCATCGAATTGTAGAGATTCCTTCTTCTAATTTAAAGAAGTCTATAACAAAGATTTTATTTGAAAAAGGATACATTTTGAACTATAGATTTATAGATGATGGTCCACAAGGAACAATAAAAATCGCATTGAAGTATGATCCGGTAACTCGGCAGAGTGTAATAAGAAAGCTAGAACGTGTATCAACGCCTGGTCTTCGTAAATATACGGGTTATAAAGAAATGCCTAGAGTTATCAATGGTCTTGGTATTGCTGTAATATCAACGTCTAAAGGAGTTATGACAAATAAGGAGGCCAGTATAGAGAGTGTGGGGGGAGAAATTCTTTGTTATGTTTATTGATGTAGAGAGGTTTTAATATGTCAAGAATAGGAAAATTACCGATTGATATTCCGTCAGGTGTTACAGTGGCTTTAAAAGATAATGTTGTTACAGTAAGAGGCCCTAAAGGAGAACTTTCTCAATTAGTAAACCCTGCGATCAAGATAATTATAGAGAAAACACAGATAAGATTTGAGATTGATGAGAATAATCTTATCAACTATAAGGAGAAACAGGCTTTCCATGGTTTATATCGCTCACTTATAAATAATATGATAATAGGTGTAAGTGAGGGGTATACAAAAATTTTGGAATTAATAGGTGTTGGTTACCGCGTATCAAATCAAGGGAATTTAATAGAATTTTCCTTAGGATATACGCATCCTATTTTTATACAATTGCCAAAGGAGATAAAAGTAGAAACAAAGAGTGAACGCAATCAAAATCCTCTTTTAATATTAGAATCTGCCGATAAACAATTGCTGGGCCTAATTTGTGCAAAGATTCGTTCTTTCCGTATGCCAGAACCTTATAAGGGCAAAGGTATTTTATTCAGAGGGGAAGTTATTCGCAGAAAGTCTGGTAAGACTGCTGCAGCCAAATAAAACTTTAATAAATATTGTTATGGCGACAAATAAAGAGATAAGGAGACTTAAAATAAAATTCCGTATTCGTAAAAATATAAGTGGAACGTCCGAACGTCCACGAATGACAGTCTTTCGTAGTAATAGGCAGATTTATGCACAGATTATTAACGATCTTACAGGCAAAACTCTAGTATCAGCTTCTTCTATAAGATTTGATAATAAGACAAAGATAGAACAGGCTAAAGAGGTTGGAGCTCTTATGGCGGAAAAGGCTTTGTCAATTGGTATAGAGCAGGTTGTATTTGATCGTAATGGTTATCTTTATCATGGAAGGGTAAAATCTCTAGCAGATGGGGCCCGTGAGAAAGGGCTTAAATTCTAAATGAAATATTCAATGGATAAAGTAAAAATAAATAGTGATATAGAGCTGAAAGAACATTTAGTTGCAATTAATCGTGTAACTAAGGTTACTAAAGGTGGTCGTACTTTTACTTTCGCAGCAATTGTTGTTGTGGGGGATGGTAATGGAATTATAGGTTGGGGTCTAGGTAAGGCTGGAGAAGTTACAGCGGCAATTCAGAAAGGAACAGATACAGCAAAGAAAAATCTTATAAAAGTGTCTATTTTGAAAGGCACTGTTCCTCATGAAATGGAAACACGTTTCGGAGGTGCTTTTGTATTACTTAAACCAGCTGCAACTGGTACAGGGATGAAAGCCGGTGGTGCTATGCGTGCTGTTCTAGAGAGTGCTGGAGTTACAGATGTTATAGCAAAATCTAAAGGTTCTTCTAATCCGCACAACTTAGTGAAAGCAACGATAAAAGCACTTTCACAAATGCGTGATGCATATACTATTGCTAAAGAGAGGGGCATCAGTATGAATAAAGTCTTTAACGGTTAATATAAAGAGTTATGGCAACAATTAAAGTTAAACAAGTTAGAAGTTCTATAGGTGTTCCAATAGACCAGAAAAAGACTCTTTCTGCTCTAGGGCTACGTAAGATTTCTCAAATTATTGAAATTGAGGATACGCATAGTAACCGGGGAATGATAAAGAAGGTACATCATTTGGTAGTAGTTGTTGATTAACTAATATTTAAGTAAAGTCATTTTTATGAAATTAAATAATTTACATCCAGCAAAAGGAGCTGTTCATTCACGTCGTCGTATTGGGCGTGGTCCTGGTTCGGGTCTTGGCGGTACTTCTACCCGTGGGCATAAAGGAGCCAAGGCACGTTCTGGGTATAAGAAGAAGATAGGTTTTGAAGGTGGTCAAATGCCTCTTCAGCGCCGTGTTCCTAAAGCAGGTTTTAAGAATATAAATCATAAAGAATATAATGTGATTAATCTCTCTACTATACAGAAAATTGTGGAGAAGAGAGGTCTCACAGAAATTGGTATAATTGAATTCAGAGAAAGTGGTGTTATAAAAGACAAGAGACTTATCAAAATACTTGCTAATGGTGATTTGAAAGTGAAAGTCAATGTGGAAGCACATGCTTTTTCTAAAGCTGCTGAAGATGCTATTAGAGCAATGGGAGGTAGCATAAGTATAATCTAAGCAATGAAAAAAATAATTGAGACACTGAAGAACTGCTGGAAAATTGAGGATTTGCGCCAACGCCTCTTAATTACCATTCTGTTCACCGCTATTTATCGCTTTGGTTCGTTTGTTGTTCTCCCGGGTATAAATCCTAGTCTTTTGGAGAAGCTGCAGTCACAGACAGCGGGCGGATTAATGTCTCTGTTGGATATGTTTTCTGGTGGGGCATTCTCTCATGCATCTATTTTTGCGTTGGGAATAATGCCCTATATCTCTGCATCGATAGTTATGCAACTTCTGGCAGTTACGGTACCATACTTCCAGAAGATGCAACGTGAAGGTGAGAGTGGACATAAGAAGATTAATTGGTATACAAGGGCATTGACAGTTTTTATTCTAATATTCCAGGCGCCTTCCTATTTATTGAATCTAAAGGCACAGTCTGCCGGAGCTCTTGCAACAGGTATAAGCTGGACGGCTTTTATGATACCGGCTGCTATTATACTTGCTGCCGGTTCAATGTTTATTCTTTGGCTTGGTGAACGCATAACAGATAAAGGGATAGGAAATGGTATATCTCTTATAATAATGATAGGAATTATAGCTCGTCTCCCACAGGCTTTTTTCCAAGAAGTAAGTAGTCGATTTACTGCTATAACTAGTGGCGGACTTGTTATGTTCATAATAGAGATAGTCATATTATATGCTGTTGTATGTGCATCCATCCTTTTAGTACAGGGAACGCGTAAGATACCTGTGCAATATGCTAAAAGAGTAGTAGGTAATAAACAATATGGAGGGGCTCGCCAATATATTCCTTTAAAGCTTTTTGCTGCTAATGTAATGCCGATTATTTTTGCTCAGGCTTTAATGTTTATTCCTTTGGCGATAGTTCAGTACTCAACTGATAATGCTAGTCCTGTATTGCAATCATTGATGAATACTAAGAGTCTTTTATATAATGCGGTTTATGTGATTTTAGTGATAGCCTTCACTTATTTCTATACCGCGATTACTCTTAATCCGACTCAAATAGCAGAAGATATAAAACGTAATAATGGTTTTATTCCTGGTGTTAAGCCTGGGAAAGACACGGCAGATTATATTGATACAGTTATGTCTCGGATAACCCTGCCAGGTTCTCTTTTCATTGCATTTATTGCTATAATGCCAGCTCTCGCCGGATTGCTTAGTGTGCAAGATGCATTCGGACAATTTTTTGGAGGAACTTCGTTGTTGATTCTAGTGGGTGTTGTTATAGATACGATTCAACAGATCGAATCACATTTAATGATGCGACATTATGATGGATTATTGAGTTCAGGGCATACTAGAAGAGAAAATCCTTCAGCATATTAAAAAACCAGATCTTATGGTAAAGCAATCTGCTATAGAGCAAGACGGAGTAATTGTAGAAGCTCTTTCTAATGCAATGTTCCGTGTTGAGTTGGAGAATGGAGTGGATATAACTGCCCATATTTCTGGGAAAATGAGAATGCATTATATAAAGATTCTTCCTGGAGACAAGGTTAAAATAGAGATGAGTCCATATGACTTGACGAAAGGTAGAATAGTTTTCAGATATAAATAAAAACGTATATAGAATAGATATGAAGACAAGAACGTCATTAAAGAAACGTACGCCTGACTGTAAGATTGTTCGTAGAAAGGGAAGGCTGTTCGTTATCAATAAGAAGAACCCTAAGTTTAAGCTACGTCAAGGATAGGGGGTTAAAAAGAAGCAAAGAGGAAATAGTCTTACTATTAATGTCTATTTTTGCGTGCTTTTTATAATAAGCAAAGTGTTTTAATTAATTTATAATCAATGGCAATAAGAATTGTTGGAGTAGATTTGCCCCAAAGTAAGCGTGGCGAAATCGCATTGACCTACATTTATGGAATAGGTCGAAGTAGTTCAGCAAAGATATTGGATAAGGCTGGTATAGACCGAGACCTGAAAGTTAGCGAATGGTCTGACGACCAAGCCGCTAAGATCCGTGAAATTATCGGTGCTGAATTTAAAGTGGAGGGTGACCTCCGTTCAGAAATTCAAATGAACATCAAGCGCCTTATGGATATAGGTTGCTATCGTGGAATTAGGCATCGTAATGGTCTTCCGGTTCGTGGTCAAAGTACTAAGAATAATGCTCGTACCCGTAAGGGAAGGAAGAAGACTGTTGCTAATAAGAAAAAGGCTACTAAGTAATATTTAGTTGGGAGTTGAAGGTCAACCTAATGACGTTTAGCTTGAGTTTAAAAACTAAAAAGATATGGCAAAGAAATCAGCAACATCTAAGAAGAGAAATGTTCGGGTAGAAGCTCTTGGACAGCTTCACGTTCATAGTTCATTTAATAATATTATTGTGTCTTTGACAAACAATGAAGGTCAGGTCATTTCTTGGTCTTCTGCGGGTAAGATGGGATTCCGAGGTTCGAAGAAAAACACTCCTTATGCAGCACAGACGGCTGCAGAGGATTGTGCAAAGGTTGCTTTTGATCTAGGGCTACGTAAGGTTAAGGCTTTTGTAAAGGGGCCAGGTAATGGTCGTGAGAGTGCTATTCGTGCGATTAATGCTGCCGGTATTCAGGTTATGGAGATTATAGATGTTACTCCATTGCCTCATAATGGTTGTCGACCACCGAAACGTCGTCGTGTATAATCACATTTCTAACAATTAAAAAAGAAACAGTTTTTAATTATGGCAAGATACATAGGTCCAAAATCTAGAATTGCACGCCGCTTTGGGGAGCCCATATTTGGAGCAGATAAAGTTTTATCTAGACGAAATTTCCCTCCAGGCCAACATGGTAACAACCGTCGCCGCAAGGTTTCAGAATACGGTGCTCAGTTAGCCGAAAAACAAAAGGCGAAATACACATATGGTATTCTAGAGCGTCAATTCAGAAATATGTTCGATAAAGCAGCGAAGGCCCATGGCATCACGGGTGAAGTGTTGCTTCAAAACCTCGAAAGCCGCCTCGACAATGTAGTTTATCGTCTGGGTATAGCCCCAACGCGAGCAGCTGCTAGGCAACTTGTAGGGCATAAGCACATTGTGGTTAATGGTCGTGTGGTGAATATTCCTTCATATGCCGTTAAACCAGGAGATGTTGTCGGTGTTAGAGAGAAAGCAAAGTCTCTTGAAGTTATAGAGTTAGCCCTAGCCGGCTTCAATCATAGTAAATATCCTTGGATAGAGTGGGATGAAAGCAGTAAGAGTGGTAAATATCTTCATAAGCCGGATCGTGCAGACATTCCAGAGAATATAAAGGAACAGTTAATCGTAGAGTTATACTCTAAATAATAAAATCATTCAATTAATGGCGATATTAGCATTTCAAAAGCCTGATAAAGTTGTGATGCTGGAGGCTAATGACAAGTTCGGAAAATTCGAATTTCGTCCACTTGAGCCTGGCTTCGGAGTTACCATAGGTAATGCCCTGCGTCGCATCCTCCTTTCATCGCTGGAGGGCTATGCAATCAACACAGTTAGAATTGCAGGTGTTGAACATGAGTTCTCTTCGGTCCCTGGTGTAAAGGAAGATGTTACCAACATCATCTTGAATCTCAAGCAAGTTCGATTCAAGCAAGTAGTAGAAGAATTCGAGAATGAGAAAGTTAGTATCACAGTTGAGAATTCCACGGAATTTAAAGCTGGTGATATCGGTAAGTATCTGACTGGATTTGAAGTGTTAAACCCTGATTTGGTGATTTGTCGTTTAGATGCTAAGGCATCGATGCAGTTAGATCTGACAATCAATAAGGGAAGAGGTTATGTCCCTTCTGAAGAAAACAGAGAATTCTGCACCGATGTAAACGTACTCCCAATCGATTCTATCTACACCCCAATACGTAATGTTAGATACACAGTTGAACCATATCGTGTCGAACAGAAGACAGACTATGACAAACTGATGATCGAAGTTACAACAGATGGTTCTATACGTCCGAAGGATGCACTTAAGGAAGCATCCAAGATTCTGATTTATCATTTTCTACTATTCTCTGATGAGAAAATAATGCTTGAAAATCCAGATCAGGAGGGAAATCAAGAGTTCGATGAAGAGATTCTACACATGCGCCAGTTGCTTAAAACAAAGCTAACCGACTCTAGTTTGAATCTCAGTGTGCGTGCTCTGAATTGTTTGAAGGCTGCCGATGTTGAAACATTAGGTGATTTAATTCAATACAACAAAACCGACCTCCTGAAGTTCCGGAACTTCGGAAAGAAATCGCTCTCTGAGCTTGATGATTTGCTAGAGAGTCTGAATTTATCGTTTGGAACCGATATCTCAAAGTATAAACTGGATAGAGAGTAAGAAGAAACATCCCTCTGCAACTCTTTGTCTGCATACAACAAGTTAAATAAGATGAGACATAATAAAAAATTCAACCATCTGAGTCGTACTGCTGATCACCGTGCCGCCTTACTCACAAATTTGGCCATCGCACTTATTCAGCACAAAAGAATCACTACGACTCTGGCGAAAGCCAAGGCTCTAAAGAAATATGTTGAGCCTCTGATAACAAAGTCGAAGAACGACACAACTAATTCCCGTCGTGTGGTGTTCCGCTATCTTCAGAATAAAGAAGCGGTAACCGAACTCTTCAAAGAAATTGCGGTAAAGGTCGGCGATCGTCCTGGAGGATATACCCGCGTAATTAAACTGGGGCTACGCAGGGGTGATGCTGCGCCAATCGCATTTATCGAGCTTGTCGATTATGATGAGAATATGGCAAAGACACCGAAAACTGAGGTTAAGAAAACACGTCGTAGCCGCCGTTCAACAAAGAAGACTGAAACGGAGGAGACGGTAGCAGAAACGACAGTGTCTACAGAGATAGAAGAGCCTGCAAAGGCAGACGAAAATAAAACAGAATAGAGAGAGCAATAAATTTCTCTAGGAACTTTAAAAGGAAGAATCGACAACTTAGCCGATTCTTCCTTTTTCCATGTATTTAGAGGAGAAAATATAAAGCCCCTCGCTTGTAACAGAATGTGACAGGATTAAAATACGTTCGGTCGGGGCGCGGATTATTATTTTATGCCAACTCGAGCGATAGGGATAGACACGAGGAATGTCCCTACATGCGGTCGTTCCGCCCGAGTTGGAGGCTGGGCGAGGCGCGACAAACGAAATTCAATTCTCCAAGGCGGTTGGACAAGTCAAATACGGTCGTATTTTCGTTCTCCTGGTGAAAGGGCAGCCAAATACGACCGTATTTCTGTTCTCCTGATGAAAGGATGGCAGATTCTTAAACCGAATTCATGTAGCCATATAAAAACTGAAATTTTCACAGCAGAAAAGAGGTTTTTTGCGACGCGGTGCTGTAAATTTGCGCATACAGATATCACTGTGGCGAGAATCGTATATATTACTAACTAAATATTTATTTTTTATGAGAAAGATTTTTATAACATTCGTTCTCCTGACAAGCGCAGTCTTAGCAGGGGCAAACACAGTTATTAACGTAGAAACCGCTGGAACGCTGAAGACGCTCATCGGCGAAAATAAATTGACAACTACCGACCTTGTAGTCTCCGGCAACCTGAACGGAAGCGATATACAAGTGATTCGCGAGATGGCTGGTATCATGCTTTCGGGTGGTCCGTCGGGAGGAAAGCTGGCACGGCTTGATATGACTGATGCCAATATCGTTGCAGGCGGCGACTATTATATGTACGATTATAACACCTACGAGAATTTCTATACGGCCGATAACGAGCTAGGAAAGTATATGTTTTACAATTGTCCGGCTCTGCAATCTGTCGTGATTCCCAAAAGTGTGACCGCTATCGGAGTGGAAGCATTCAGCGTCTGTGCGAATCTTAAGGATGTCTCTGTTCCGGAAACCAACAGTGCTTTCTATTCAATTGACGGAGTGCTTTTCGGAAAGTTGGATGCACGGCTCATCAAATACCCGCAGGCGCGAACCGAAACAGAATATTCTATTCCCAACGGCATAAGGAACATCGGCTACGAGGCGTTCTCAGACTGTGTCGCTTTGACGAAAATAAATTTCCCCGGAACAATAGAGAATATTGACGGAGCGGCATTCAGTTTCTGCAACGGAATAACAGTTATGGAGCTTCCTGCCTCCGTGAAGACGATAAAAGCAAGTGCCTTCAATTACTGCAAGAATCTCACAGCGATTAATGTCCCGACGTCGTGTGCGGCCTTTGTTTCGGAAGATGGTGTTCTTTATAACAAAACGAAGACGGTTCTCGTCAGATGTCCGCAGAAGAAAACCGGCAGTTTCACCGTCGCCGATGGTATCACTATCTTAGGCGATTATGCTTTCCATGGTTGTCTGAAACTAACGAAGATTACACTTCCTACAGGGCTGACGACAATTGGTGAATGGACTTTCTCGAGTTGTAAGGAGCTAACTTCGATTGATATTCCTGTTTCGGTTGCAAACATTGGGCAAGGAGCGTTCTGTGACTGTACAGAAATCGGGAGCGTCGCTGTTCCGGAAGGTGTCACGGGTATATTCAAATGGACATTCTACGGATGTATTAAGCTTCTGTCGGTTGCCTTGCCGGCTTCGCTTACCGAACTGGGAGAAGGAGCTTTCATGGGTTGTAGAGAACTAACTGAATTGAGCGTGCCGGAGAATGTTAACATCGTTCCGCCCAGTGCTTTCGGAAATTGCAAGAAGCTTCGGAAGTTGTCGTTACCTAAGGCAATCACTCAAATCGGGCACTACGCAGCATCGGGCTGTGCAGCGTTGGAAGATCTCTATCTCTATGCGGAAAATCCTCCTTCGTGTGGCTTCTACCCATTTAATGGGGTAGACAAGCAGAAGTGCAAACTCTATGTTCCCAAGGATACAAAAGCAAGATATCAGAGCGCTGGAGGCTTCTCCGATTTCAACAATATAATAGAAATAGAAACCAGTGGCATTGCCGCTATACTTGAGGATAACAACGAGACGGTACATTATACCATAGGTGGCATACCGACGAAGACACCTCTTAAAGGCATAAATATCGTTCGGACAAGAGATGGCAAGACGAGAAAGATCATCGTAAGATAGATTCTAAACACAATTTCGCCATGAACAGAAAACTCTCAACCTTCATTGGGATTGCTATTCTTGCACTTATCGCAATACCGGTGCAGAACGTTTCTGCACAAAATGAAGCAATACAGATTTCACGTATTTTGACAGGACTGGATAGTATTAGGGCTACAGACAGTAAAACATCCTCGGGTATCGTGAGCCAGGTTCTGCAAGACGATGACCTGCCAAGCATAAACCAAACTCTCGCCACTATGAAAAGAAAACAAAGTGGTGCTGATGCCGTGAAAATATATGGAAACCTAATTCACTCCGCTGAGTGGAAAGGAATGCCGCAGAAACCATACGGTATCTATTCCTTCAATGCTACGAATGACTACGTAATGAGTCAAGAGCACATCGACCCGATGATGAACGCCAACGGAGGTGGAATCGTTTATAATGGGAAGCTGCACTTCATTCGCTTTTCAGGCTATGGAAGCACAATGACAGCGAACTATTATGAATACGAAACCAGTAGATGGGCGCAATTGGAAATGAAAAGAGTGGAAGATAACAGTCTTCTGGCAACCGACCTGACTTATGATATTCCTACGAACACAGTGTATGGTTGCTTCTATAAGCCATCCTTTGCTGGGTTCGATTTCTGCAGTATAGACTACTATACTTTCGAGAAAACAATCATAAGCTCCTTAGATTCGGTTCATTTCATAGGACTCGCCTCTAATCTCGACGGAGAGTTATATGGTATAAGCCTAGGTGGAAATCTATACAAAGTGGATAAAAGTAACGGGAAACTTACGCTCATCGGATCTACGGGAGTTGTGCCTGGGCAATATGTTCAGTCGGCAGCTTTCGACCCTAATACCGGCAAACTCTATTGGGCGGCTTTGTTGAAAGATAAAACAGCCCATCTCTACGAAGTAAGTACCACCGATGGCTCGTTGACAGAGATAGTTAATTTCCAGAAGACAGAAGAGCTTGCCGCACTCTATATTCCCAAAAGGCTAGCAAAAGATAAAGCTCCTCAAGCTGTAGAACGTATCGAGGCTTCTTTTCCGCAGGCCCAACACCACGGAACTATAAAGTTCACTTTGCCAACTGTGGCGGTAGATGGAAGCAGCTTAAGCGGCATGCTTACGTATTCGATAAAAGTAAATGGTTCAGAAATAAAGACTCGTTCTGCACTTGTTGGAGCTGAAGTGGCTGAACAAATCGACCTTACCGACGGTATGAAGCGATTATGTGTCACGATAAAGAACGAAAAAGGAACAAGCGATGAAACAGCTATCGACATTTGGATAGGATACGATAAGCCGGAGAAAGTGAGCAACCTGTACTTTATGCTCGATGAAACTGACAATAGAGCTACTCTGACCTGGAATGCTCCCTCCAAAGGATTGCATAATGGATATATTGGCAGCGCGGAAAGCATAAGGTATAAACTATATCGTTTCCCGGGAGGAAAACTCGTAGCCGACAGTCTTTCTGGAACAACTTTCAGCGAGCTACTCCCAAAGGAGACATATACTTCCTATTATTATTCTGTAGTTCCTTTCAATACTGTGTTCGCGGGTAAAGCCGCCTATTCGGATACTATATCTGTAGGTAGTGGAATGAATGTGCCCTATCTTGAAACATTTGAAAACGAAAGCACACTATCTTCGTTCGTTATCTTAGACTCGAACGGCGATAATACAACCTGGATATTGAAGTCGGCAAACAAGGAAGCAAGATATAATTATAGTGATACGCAGAGCGCAGACGACTGGCTGCTGACACCGCCAATTAAACTAAAAGCGGGATACATTTATAATTTCTCATTCAAGTATAAAGCCGGTTTCTGGAACTACCACGAGAAATTAGCCGTAGCTTTCGGTACGGGTGACAATCCGTCGTCCTACTCGGAGCTTATGCCTGTTACGAAATTCAGTACAGATAGCTATACAACTTTCCGAAAACAAATCACAATTAGGCAAGATGGCGCTTATCGTTTCGGATTCCATGCCTTGAGCGACGCTGGCCAATATAAGATATGTGTTGACAGTATAGCCATAGATGTATATGTCGCATTAGCTGCACCAGCGTCAGTCCAGCAGTTTAAAGCCGTTGCAGGAGCAATGGGCACACTGTCGGCTACGCTTTCGTTCTCGGCTCCAACAAAACGCATTGACGGAAATGGATTGTCTGATATTACTAAGATTGAGGTCTACAGGAATGATTCAATCCTTGTAAAGACCTTCGATAATGTTACGCCGGGCCAAACTTTCTCGTTTACCGATACTGATGTAGAAAATGGAATGAATGTATATACTGTTTATGTCTATAACTCGTACGGGAGAGGAGAACCCGCCAAAACCCAAGTTTATGTGGGTGTCGATACTCCTGCTGTACCCAAAGACATTGTATTAAAGAAAAATGGCGAGGGAATTCTACTCACGTGGAAATCACCAGGCAGTATCGGCAGCAATGGAGGATATGTAGACGAGAAAGAATTGACCTATACCGTCTATAACATAAAAGGAAAAGTAGTGGCAGAGCATCTAACTTCAACAAGTTATTCTGATAAAGACATCGTATTGGAGGGAGGACAGAGTGTGCTCTATTACAAAGTTTCCGCCACCTACAAAAATAAACAAAGCGCTATGGGCAAGTCACAGTATCTTGTAGCTGGCGACCCTTATAAACTTAAGTTCCACGAATCTTTCGCGCCTGATTACCCTACCGGATATTTCTGGTGGAATGAAAGCGAGAACGGAAATGACTTCAGCTTCTCAACCAAATACAGTATAGATAATAAAATAGGCTGTGCCATGTGGCAAGGGCGCAATAATCATGAACAAGCGTCACTGAATTCAGGGAAAATTAGTTTGAAAGGTGCCCAAAAGCCAGTAGTGAAGTTTGCGCATGTACAGGAAGACGAGAAAGATGTGCGTTTGAAAGTATTGGTGATGAAAGAAGACGGAAGTACCGACACGCTTAAAGTATTCGATTATAAGGAGACCAAAAAGAGACAATGGAAGAAGGAAACGCTATCGCTCGAAGGATATAAGGATGAAGAATATATCCTGCTCAAGTTTCTTGTTGAGAGTAATGATCCGCGCTCTACCGTCATCATAGATAATGTGTACGTACTTGATTATTTAGAGCACAATCTTGAGACAGTTGTGTATGCCCCGTCAAAAGGAAGTATCGGTGTCGACAGTAGGATAAGTGTTTACGTTGCAAATATCGGGCGGCAGACTGCGGCAGGCTATACCGTGAAGCTGTATGTAGACGACGAACTATATGAGGCAGACTCCGAACCATTTACTCTCACGGAAGATCTTGACATGATGAGATTCTTCTACTATACTCCGACGCTGACTTCGCCAGACACAGTACGGTTGCGGGCTGTGGTGGAATACGACAAGGATATGGATGTTTCCGATAATATGTCGGAAACAGTAAAAATGTCCATAAAGCATCCCGACTTGCCCAGAATTTCTGACTTGGAGGGGAAAATCGTCAACGGAAAGAGTGCGGAACTCACATGGTCTGCACCAGTCATTCCTGAAATAACTGGAGCAACAGATACGTTTGATGATTACGAGGCTTGGCTAACCGGAGGGTTTGGACGCTGGACGGTGATAGACGGAGACGGCGCACCTACGTTCGGTATAGACAACGTGATTTTCGAGAATGAAGGAACTCCGATGGCGTTCATTGTATTCAATCCGACGCAAATAGGTATCGACCTTGACGCGAATCCGAACTTCAAGCCGTATTCAGGCGAGCAATATCTGGCGTGCATGTCGGCCATAAGTCAGTATGCGGTTAATAAGCATAACGACGACTGGCTCATTTCGCCTCTGCTCTCCGGCGAGCGGCAAACCATCAGTTTTTATGCGAAGAGCTTGTCGGATACGTATCGAGAGGCATTTAATATCGCATATTCTACTAGCACGACCGATACTACGCAGTTCGTCACGCTACAAACGGTCGGACAGGCAGATTCGGAGTGGACGCAGTATTCCGTCGAATTGCCGGAGGGTGCTAAATACTTTGCCTTGCATGTCGTATCGAAGGATGCTTACGCACTTCTCATAGACGACGTTAAGTTTGATGCGGCCCCGCTTGCCATTACGAGCTACAATATCTACCGCGATAGGCGTAAGGTAGGCAACAGTCTGACGGCGAATTACATTGACCCTGTAGTGCCTGCGGCTTCCCAAGTATATCACGTGAGCGTGGTGTATAATACGGGCGAGTCGGCATTATCGAACGGAGTAGAGCTGAAACCAACCACTCGGGTCGACGGAATTCCGGCAGAGGTTACCGCCCCGTTCACCGTTTATACGATCGACTGTCGGCTCGTACTCGACAAGGCGCCTAATTTGCAATCGCTTCACCGGGGTGTCTACATCGTCAACGGCAGAACTATCACTGTCGAGAAATAGCTTTTATTTCGGTTTACGCGATAATCCGAATTAATAAATATGTAGAAAAGAGCTCGGCATGAGGCCGAGCTCTTTCTGGTATGAGACCTCTGCAAAACTCCTCCTATAATTTGTCTTTCTTAAATATTTTTTGTACCTTTATGGTATGAAACAAAAGTTATCCTCTCCAAGTTTTGCTGACCTATTCCTTGGGCAAAGAAAGGTCAAGCAGACATTCTTTTCACAAATAAACACAGTCATTGATTGGGCACCTATTCGTGCTATAATAGAAGTGGCTTATACAAAAG
This sequence comes from Prevotella micans F0438, assembly GCF_000243035.1. Lineage (NCBI taxonomy): Bacteria > Pseudomonadati > Bacteroidota > Bacteroidia > Bacteroidales > Prevotellaceae > Prevotella > Prevotella micans. Next base: position 152,451 of record NZ_JH594523.1, on the reverse strand, counting down.
GCTATAAGTCTACCGGCCGGCCCGGCTATGACAGCCTTGTTTTATTCAAGATTGAATTACTCCGCACCTGGTATGGTCTGAGTGACGGAGAAGTTGAAGAACAGGTTAACGACCGCCTGTCTTTTAGTCGCTTTGCAGGTCTTGGCATGGAAGATATCGTCCCTGACAGTACTACCGTGTGCCGTTTTCGCAACATTCTTGTTGAAGCGGATTTGTATGATACGCTTCTTGAGGAGTTTAATCGGCAATTGGAAGCTAAAGGAATCATTGTAAAGCGTGGC
>NZ_JH594523.1:108009-151613 GCF_000243035.1 Prevotella micans F0438 | reverse complement strand
GTCTATGCCGATAAAGGATATGACTCGATGGAGAACAAAGAAACCCTCAAACGTATGAAACTCAAAAGTCGTATCATGCATAAGAGAACAAGAGGACATGAAATTACCAAAAGGCAGCAGCGTATCAACGTTGCGATAAGTAAGACACGCTACAAAGTAGAACGTACCTTTGGTTCTATGCATAGATGGTTTGGTGCAGGAATAGCAAGATATGTTGGACTTTCAAAAACACATGCGCAGCATATTATGGAATCCATTGCCTACAACTTATACCGAACACCTGGGATTATTGTGTCAAATTCTATCAGATAATATGAAAAAACACTGATAAAAGATTGTTATCTACTCAAAAATAACCTCCAACGGTATCTTTTGATCAAAAATATTTATTCTTCTAAGAGTGTATGGGTGAGAGTTGAGAGGATGGTAGGTTTTGCAGAGGTCTCGGTATGCTCGGCATGAGTGTTATCTAACGGAGAGGGGTTATTACGTGAGTTCGGTTTAAGAATCTGCTTAAGTCTCCGCGAGGGATCAATGGATAATAAACAACGGATGCCAATTCGAGCGTTAGCCCGCATGTAGGGACAGACCCCGTGTCTGTCCGCACCAGACATGAAGGAATGTGTTATGCGGTCGGTAGACCGAATTGATAGGGAGGCGGACAGACACGGGGTCTGTCCCTACATGCGGGCTAGCGCCCGAGTTGGAGTCTCTATTAAACTGAACTTGTGGACAAGGTTGCTAAATAAAATGGCCGGAACGTGTTGTTTCAGGGCTATTCTGGTTTTCTCTTGAAAACGCATACGTGTGCGCATAAATTTCTTCCCGTATCCCCGTGAATTTTCTCACGTGTCCCGATAAATTTCTTTACGTATAGAATTTTACGGGGATACGGGAAGAAATTTATGCGCACACGTATGCAATTTCCGGAGCACGCGGAAAACGTTCCTTCGCGGGCTGTATAAAGCTTTTAATTATTCGTTGTCTTCGGGGAGGTCTTCCTCGATAACTAGGTTGTCGATGATGAAGTTTTGGCGCTCCATAGTGTTTTTTCCCATATAGTATTCGAGGAGTTTTTGTACTTGGTCGGTTTTGTGGAGCGTTACTTGTTCGAGGCGCATTTCGGGGCCTATGAAATGTGTGAATTCTTCGGGACTGATTTCGCCTAAGCCTTTGAAGCGGGTTATCTCGGGGTCGGGGCCGAGGTTGAGGATTGCGTTTTGGCGTTCCTCTTCGGAGTAGCAATAAAGCGTGATAAAGTCGGTTTTCTTTTCGCCTTTAGCGAGATGGCTGTCGTACTCCTGAACGATGGCTTTGTTTTTGATTTTCGTTCGTCTGTTGCGCACGCGGAAGAGTGGGGTTTGGAGTACGTAGACGTGACCTTTTTTGATTAGCTCGGGGAAGAATTGGAGGAAGAAGGTGATGATGAGCAGGCGGATGTGCATTCCGTCTACGTCGGCATCGGTTGCGACGATGACTTTATTGTAGCGCAGTGTTTCGAGTCCTTCCTCGATGTCGAGTGCGGCTTGGAGGAGGTTGAATTCTTCGTTTTCGTAGACCACCTTTTTGGTTAGCCCGAACGAGTTGAGAGGTTTTCCGCGGAGCGAGAACACGGCCTGAGTATTAACGTCGCGACTTTTGGTGATGCTTCCGCTGGCCGAGTCGCCCTCGGTTATGAAGAGCGAGCTTTCCTCTTTTCTTTCGTTTTTCACATCGCAGAAGTGAATCCGGCAGTCGCGCAGTTTGCGGTTGTGCAGGTTGGATTTTTTTGCTCTTTCGCGTGCGAGTTTCGTTATGCCGGCCATTGCTTTGCGTTCGCGCTCGGTTTCTTTTATTTTGGTTTCGAGAATGTCTGTGAAGTCTTCTTTATGAATGTGTAGATAGTTGTCTACGTTGGTTTTGATGAAGTCGCCCACGTATTTGTTTATGCTTTCGCCGTTTGGTGACATCTGTGTGGAGCCGAGTTTGATTTTTGTCTGCGATTCAAAGACGGGCTCTTCAACGTTGAGGGCTATTGCGGCTACGATTCCGTTTCGGATGTCGCCGTATTCATATTTCCCGTAGAAATCTTTGATTGTTTTGGCAATGTGCTCCTTGAATGCTGTTTGGTGGGTTCCGCCCTGGGTTGTGTGCTGACCGTTGACGAAAGAGTGATATTCTTCGCCGTATTGGTTAGTGTGGGTGAAGGCGATTTCGATGTCGTCGCCTTTGAGATGCACGATAGGATAGAGTGGGTCGACGGTCATGTTGTCGGTGAGAAGGTCTTTGAGTCCTTGTCTGCTCACTATTCGCCGACCGTTGTACATAATGGTTAGACCCGTGTTGAGGTAGGTGTAGTTGCGGAGCATTGTTTCCACGATGTCGTCGTGGAAACGGTAGTTTTTGAAGAGCGCATTGTCGGGTTCGAAGAATATGTAGGTTCCATCTTCGTCGTTGGTTGCTTCGGTTCTGTCGTTCTGCAATATTCCTTTCTCGAAAGTCAGTGAGCGCATTTTTCCTTCGCGATAGCTTCTCACTTCAAAGTGCGAGCTAAGGGCATTGACTGCTTTCACGCCCACGCCATTGAGGCCGACGCTTTTCTTGAAAGCTTTAGAGTCGTATTTCCCGCCGGTATTGAGTACCGATACTGCCTCAACGAGTTTGCCTTGTGGAATACCGCGCCCGTAGTCGCGCACACTTACGCAGAGATTTTCGTCGATATCCACCTCGATTCGGTTGCCGGCGTTCATCTTGAATTCGTCTATCGAGTTGTCGATAACCTCTTTCAGTAGAACATATATTCCGTCTTCAGGCAGATTACCGTCGCCCAGGCGACCTATGTACATACCCGGCCGGGTGCGTACGTGTTCCATATCGGACAGGTGCCTGATGTTCTCGTCTGTATAGCTAACTGATGTTGCAGAATCGTTCATAATTTTATTTGTCTTCTTGGGCGATGTCCTTCCTGTAGCACCGACGGCGTTTATGGTTAATCGGGTTCAGTGGGCCCCACTGGCTTTGTACATTTTCATTGGTTTCCATTTCGACGTGAGTTTCGCCCCATTTGAAACCATATTTTATATAGCGTGGAATTAGGTCGGCAAACAGCAGAGCATTAGCTCCCTTGGCACGATATTCGGGCAGAACGCCAATGAGCAGTAAGTCTACGCTTTCGGTCTTGTGGAATTTGATTGCTCGCAGCACGTGCCACCATCCGAAAGGTAGCAACCGACCGCGCCGGCATTTCTGTAGAGCTCTGCTAAGCGACGGGATGGTTATGCCGAGTCCGATGGGTTCGTTATCACGGTTTCCATCCTCGATTACGGTTATCAAATTGAGGTCGGCCAATGGGAAATACATATGTACGTATTCCTCGATTTGCCTTTCGCTTAGTTCAGAATAGCCATAAAGGTCACGGAACGTTTCGTTTACCAGAGCGAAGAGCTTCTTGCCATATCCGCCTTTGAAGACGTCTTTCTTAGTGAGTTTTTTAACCCGCAGATTATATCTCTGCTGAACTACTTGGGCCACTTTGGCATATTTCTCTGGAACGGTGTCGGGCACTTTTAGATAGTATTCCACATAGTCGTTGTCCTTTTCCCATCCGCCGAGTTTTTCCATATGGCGCGGATAATACTCATAGTTATATGAAGTTGCCATTGTACCGAGCTCTTCGAATCCATGGGTGAGCATGCCCTCCGGGTCCATATCGGTGAAGCCCAGTGGACCAACGATGTTTAACATTCCTTTCTCGCGACCATAGTTCTCTACAGCCTTTAATAGAGCAGAAGAAACCTCGAGGTCGTCAATGAAGTCAATCCATCCGAAGCGCACGTCGTCGCGTCCCCACTTTTTGTTAGCCTTGTAGTTGATTATAGCCGCTACACGCCCCACTACTTTGTTGTCTCTGGTTGCGATGAAATATTCGGCCTCGCAGAACTCAAAAGCAGCATTCTTGTCTTTCGACAAAACTCGCATGTCGTCACTGAATAGATTTGGAACGTCATAAGGGTTGCCTTTATAGAGGTCGTAATGGAAATTAATGAAGGTAGCTAACTCCTTTTTGTTCTCTACTTTTTTGATTTGAACAGATGCCATCTTAGGTATTTTACTGTATTAAAACGCGCAAAAATACTAAATAAACTTGGATCAGGTGTAAGGAGCACCCCAACCCCGTTGACAGCGAGAGGGCAATAAGCTCTTCTGCAAACGGTGAGATACCACAATACTCTGTGATTTTTCTGTCTGATAATTTGTTGGGTTCTAAAAAATTGCCAACACATATCTGGTCTTACCTAATTTGATTTTACGCGGGCGTGGAAGTTTCTAGCATTACCGCCGGTGTTGGTCGTTTCTATGCCGTAGATTCCAGCATTACCGATGGTGTTGGTTGTCTCTATGCCGTAGATATCAGCATTACCGATGGTGTTGTTCATTTCTATGCCGTAGATTCCAGCATTACCACCGGTGTTGTTCGTCTCTATGCCGTAGATTCTAGCATTACCGCCGGTGTTGGTCGTTTCTATGCCGTAGATTCCAGCATGACCGATGGTGTTGTTCATTTCTACGCCGTAGATTCTAGCATGACCGATGGTGTTGGTCGTTTCTACGCTGTAGATTCTAGCATGACCGATGGTGTTGTTCATTTCTACGCTGTAGATACCATCATTACCGATGGTGTTGGTCATTTCTACACTGTAGATACCATAATTACCGATGGTGCTGGTCATTTCTACGCCGTAGATACCATCATTACCGCCGGTGTTGTTCATTTCTACACTGTAGATTCTACCACGACAATGATTCTGGTAATTTCTACATCGTAGATTCCATAACGACAATGATATCTAACCGATTGGAGTTTTAAAGTGTGGTTTATTTTTCCGCAATCTCGGCTTCTTTCACCTTTTTGAATAGTTCAGAGGCGAAGACCAGGTCGTTGAGTTTTTTGTTGCGCGAGGAGATTACAGTGTCTTTGTTGCCCTGCCATTCTTTGCGACCGTCGCTGATGAAGATGATGCTTTCGCCGATACCCATGACGGAGTTCATGTCGTGGGTATTGATGATGGTGGTTATGTCGAACTCCTTGGTGATGGTCGATAGGAGGTCGTCGATGACGAGTGAAGTTTTTGGATCGAGACCGGAGTTGGGCTCGTCGCAAAAGAGATATTTCGGGTTCATCACGATAGCACGAGCTATGGCAACACGTTTTTGCATTCCGCCTGATATTTCGCCAGGATATTTGTCTCCGGCGTCAGAGAGGTTTACGCGGTCGAGACATTCCTGGGCACGACGTTGACGGTCGCGCAGAATCATGTCGGAAAACATGTCGAGCGGAAACTGAACGTTCTCCAGTACGGTTAACGAGTCGAAGAGCGCAGCACCTTGGAATATCATTCCCATTTCTCGTCGCATGTGAATCTTCTCTCGTTTGTTCATGTTAACGAAGTTCCGATTGTCGTAGAGCACTTCGCCTTGTGTTGGTTCTAATAGACCAACGAGTGTTCGCATAAGTACGGTTTTGCCGGCTCCGCTCTGTCCGATGATTAGGTTTATCCGTCCGTCCTCGAACGTTGTGTTAATGTCGTGGAGAACTTCTTTATCGCCGAACGATTTATATAGATGTTTAACTTCAATCATGATTAGCTCAACATTTGAGTTAGAAATACATCACTGAAAAGGATTAACACGCTAGAGCAAACCACGGCATCGGTCGATGCTTTGCCAACTTCAACGGATCCGCCTTTAACTGTATAGCCGAAGAACGACGAGACACTCGAAATGATGAAGGCAAAGAAAAGCCCCTTCAGAATGCTCATCCACATGAACCATGAATTAAAACTGTGCTGAATGCCGGCTGTAAGGTCGACCGGCGTGATGATTTGTGCGAAATAGGCTGTTGAATAGGCTCCCAGAATGCCTGTGGCGGCTGAGAATATCACTAGGAATGGCATTATAGTTATCAAACCCAGCATCTTGGGCAGGATGAGATAGCTTGCCGAGTTAATACCCATGATTTCTAGAGCGTCGATTTGTTGGGTCACACGCATTGTGCCAAGTTCGGAGGCGATGTTCGAACCCACTTTCCCCGAAAGAATAAGACACATGATGCTTGACGAAAATTCGAGTAGCATAATCTCACGAGTTACATAGCCGGATACCCATTTGGGCATCCAAGGACTCTGCACGTTGAGCTTTATTTGAATGCAAATGACAGCGCCTATAAAAAAGGAGATGAGTAGAACTATACCTATTGAGTCGACGCCTAATTGCGACATCTCCTTAACGTAGCGCTTCATGAACATGCGCATACGTTCGGGTCGGCTGAAAGAACGTCCCATAAGGAGCAAATATCTGCCTAGGGTGTTCAGCCATTTAAGTAATTGCATATAAAGTTATTTGGGTTTTGACTTTTGCAAAAGTAACCAAATTCCGATAGAAACCTACAATGTACTCCGTAGCCTCCGTGCCGTGTCACACACTATTAAGTTGAATTTTGCTACTTTTGTCAGCACACCGAAATCACCGAAAAAGAATGACCGGAATAGAGAAAATCATTGTGCGTCCTGAAAACGAAAAAATAAGCGTACTCAGAACCGAAGGACTTGTTAAACGCTACGGAAAACGAACCGTGGCAAACGGAGTAAGCATAAATGTTAAGCAGGGCGAAATTGTTGGGCTTCTCGGACCGAACGGGGCCGGGAAAACCACGTCATTTTATATGGCAACGGGGCTGGTTGTACCGAACGGGGGGCATGTATACATCGACGACAACGAAATAACAAATTACCCCGTTTACAAACGTGCCCGCGCCGGAATTGGGTATCTGCCGCAGGAGGCTAGCGTGTTCCGTAAAATGAGCGTTGAGGATAATATCATGAGTGTACTCGAAACAACCAAGCTGTCGCATGCAGAACGGCTGGTAAAGATGGAAAGTTTGATAGCTGAGTTTCGTCTTGACAAAGTGCGGAAAAATCTGGGCGACCGACTTTCAGGAGGTGAGCGTCGTAGATGTGAAATAGCCCGCTGCCTAGCCATCGACCCAAAGTTCATCATGCTTGACGAACCATTTGCTGGAGTCGATCCAATAGCCGTCGAAGATATCCAGCATATTGTCTGGCGACTTAAGTTCCGTAACATCGGTATTCTCATAACCGACCACAACGTACACGAAACTCTCAATATAACCGACCGGGCCTATTTGCTTTTCGAAGGTCGTATTCTCTTCAAAGGAACTCCCGAACAACTCGCCGCAAACAAAATAGTGAAAGAGAAATATCTTGGTAACGACTTTGTACTTCAGAAAAAAGACTTCCAACTCCTTGACGAGCGACGCCGTGCCCAAGATAACGAGGCATAATACTTCCTACAATTACACCTATTATTATAAGAGCCTTTGAAAGGCCATATCTTTCAACCCCGAATCTGGTAAACCTACTTCAGATTTCTTTTTTTTAGCAAAAGGTTTGTGCTTTTTGGATTTTGTGTATCTTTGCAACTAGGTACCGAAAACAATTGAAAACAGTATTAATATTATGAGGCTTTTATGGGAAAGAAATTAACCCTGCTCTTCATCGGCTTGTTTCTAGCATTGGGAACAGCGTTGGCTCAAACTACAGTGAACGGAGTTGTTATTGGCAACGACAACGTACCTGTTATTGGGGCCTCCATACTTGTGCAAGGAACTAAAGTCGGTTCAGCAACAGACCTTGATGGTCGATTCAGTATTAATTCGCCAGTGAGCAATCCAACCTTGGTTGTTAGCTACGTTGGCATGAAAACACAAAAGGTAAAAGGTGGTCAGAATATGAAGATTATCCTTTACCCTGATGATGCGTCACAAACATTAGGTGAAGTAGTCGTTACCGGTATTCAGAAGATGGACAAACGTCTTTTCACTGGTGCTACTACGAAAGTAGATGCGGAAAAGGCCCGTTTGGATGGTGTTGCCGACATTACTCGTTCGCTTGAAGGTAAGGTTGCCGGAGTAAGCGTTGAGAATGTGAGTAGCACTTTCGGTACGGCTCCTAAAATCCGTGTTCGTGGTGCAACATCTATTTATGGTAGCTCAAGCCCATTGTGGGTTGTTGATGGTGTAATAATGGAAGATGCCGTTAATGTGAGTGCCGACGATCTCTCCTCAGGAGATGCTGCTACACTTATTTCTAATGCTATTGCCGGTTTGAATGCCGACGATATTGAGAGCTTTCAAGTGTTGAAAGATGGTTCGGCCACCTCTATATATGGTGCTCGTGCTATGGCCGGTGTGGTTGTTGTGACTACAAAAAAAGGTCGTTCTGGTCGTAGTGCCTTGAACTATACCGGTGAGTTCACCTATCGAATGAAACCCTCTTATAATCAGTATAATGTCTCGAATTCCCAAGAACAGATGGGTATCTATAAGGAGATGGCTGCGAAGGGATGGTTACAGTTGGAGTCTCTGGTTAACAGTTCTACGTCGGGTCTTTACGGCCAGATGTATAAGTTGATAAAGCAATACAACGAATCAAATGGACAATTTGGTCTTCCTTACACTACTTCTGCAATGAATAGATTCTTGCAGTCGGCAGAGTTCCGTAATACTGATTGGTTCGATCAGTTATTCACTACCAATATCATGCAGAATCACTCTATAAGTATTTCTACAGGTACAGATCATGCTAGCCTTTATGCTTCTCTTTCAGCTCTGAACGATCCGGGATGGTATAAGGATAGTAAAGTTGAACGTTACACAGCTAATGTTAATGCTTCGTTTAATCTGTCTAGGGCGATAACAATTAATCTGCGTGCAAATGCAAGTCATCGTGATCAGCAGGCTCCTGGTACATTGAATCAGGATGTCGATGTTGTTAGTGGAAAGGTTAGTCGTAACTTCGATATTAACCCATTCCAGTACTCGATGAATACTTCTCGTACACTAGATCCTTATGCAACTTACACTCGTTTCTACGCCCCGTTCAATGTTTTCAGTGAGTTGGATAACAACTTTATCAATGTTCTTACAAACGACTTTAAATTTACGGGCGAATTCAACTGGAAACCAAAATGGAAACCTCTTGATGGCTTTGAAATAAACCTGTTAGGTAGTTATCGTACATATACAGCTACACGTGAGCATATTATTATGAATAATTCTAATCAGGCTGAAGCTTATCGTGCTGGTGTAGATAATCCGAATATAAGAGGTAATAACTCTTTCTTATATACTGACCCCGATAAACCCAATAGTCTTCCTGTTTCTGTTATGCCAACTGGTGGTATAAACATTATGAACGAGAATACTTTGAAGCAGCTTGACTTCCGTGGAACAATGCAATATGCACGCAGATGGAATGACATGCACATTTTCAATGCTCTTATTGGTATGGATGCAAACCGTGCTGATTATGATGCACGTATGAATAGTGCTTATGCCGTTGACTATAATAATGGTCGGAAACAAACAATCTACGAACTATTCTATAAACAGGCTCGTGAGGAAGGGACCATACTACAAGAGTTCTCTAAGCAATGGACACGTCGTCTGGCTTACTATGCGAATTTGAATTATTCTTATAAGGGTCGTTATACCTTGAATCTAACAGGTCGTTATGATGGTAATAACAATCTCGGTAAATCTAGAAGTAGTCGCTGGCTCCCAACAGGAAATGTCAGTGTGAGTTGGAATGCTTCAGAAGAAGAATGGTTTAAAAAATGGTCGGATGCACACCATGCTCTTGTATCCTATGGAACCCTACGTTTGAGTTATTCTCTAACAGGTGACCAGATTGCTGCTTCAAATGCCCTGCCGGTATTCTCACCAGAAACGGTATGGCGGCCCCAGGGAGCTCAGCAGGAAACAGGTATAGCTTTGGCACAGAATGGTAACTCCGAGTTGACTTATGAAAAGAAGAAAGAGTTTAATATCGGTGTTGACCTCGGTTTCCTAGATAACCGAATAAACCTGGTTACAGACTGGTATTGGCGTGATAACTTCGATCTTATGGGATATGTGAATACACGTGGAGAGGATGGTGAAATACGTAAATTCGCCAATGTTGCTTCTATGAAATCCTATGGTGTTGAGGCAGCACTCACCACGCACAATATAATGACTAAGAACTGGGATTGGACTTCCGACTTCACTTTCTCTTATACACATACAGAGATTACCGATGTCCTTTCTCGCGCTTCAGTTATAAATCTCATATATAACTCAGGTTCTAATATTCGTAGAGGCTATCCTCACCGCTCTTTGTTCTCAATTCCTTTTGTGGGCTTGAATGACGAAGGTGTGCCACAAATAATAAATCAAAATGGTGAGGTTACAACTACAGACATCAACTTCCAGGAATTTGAGAAGTTGAACTTCCTGAAATATGAAGGGTCTACAGAACCTACTGTAACTGGCGGTTTGAATAACTCTGTACGTTGGAAGAACTGGAAACTCAATGTTTTTGTAACATATAGCTTTGGAAATAAGGTTCGTCTCGATCCGGTATTCTCAGCAGTTTATTCTGATATGGATGCTATGCCTAAGGAATTTAAGAACCGTTGGGTAATGCCTGGAGATGAAAAGCTCACAACTATTCCAGCTATAGCTTCTAGACGTCAATATTACAATGATAGAAACCTGAGATTTGCTTATAATTCTTATAACTATAGTTCGGCACGCGTCGCTGATGGTAGCTTCATAAGAATGAAAGATATTTCTTTGACTTATGACTTTTTACCTTCACTCATTAATAAGATAGGTCTTCGTAGCGCTTCTCTTAAGCTTGATGCTACCAACCTATTCCTTATCTATGCTGATAAAAAGCTTAATGGTCAAGACCCGGAATTCGTTAGTGCAGGTGGTGTGTCTTCACCGCTTTCCAAACAATTCACACTGACAGTTCGCTTGGGACTATAAGTTTTTATATGCTTTAATCTACACAAAACGATTCCATATGAAATCAATAAAATATATAGCCTTATTTCTTGGTATCACTGCAGTTGGTCTCACATCGTGCAGCGATAGCTTCTTGGATAAAAATCCGGATGAGCGTACTGAGATTGACTCCGAGGAGAAGATTATTAAATTGCTTATCACTTCTTATCCTTATTCTAACCCGTCTTGGGTAGGTGAGCTCTCGAGTGATAATCTTATTGACAATCAATCTCCTCACTTACCGACTAGTCCTAATGATAAACAGATTCTTTCTCACTATAACTATGCTTCGTATGCTCGTTGGGACGATCAGTTGTTCCGTTTCGAGCCTGCTACTCAAGCTACTTATGGTGAGAGCGATTCTCCTGGACAGCTTTGGGCTTCTTATTATCGTACCATAGCTTGTGCTAACTATGCGATAGAAGCAATAAATAAATTAGTGCCTAATTCACTTGAACGCGGCCCATCGATGAGAGCTGCTGAAGGAGAGGCTTTACTTCTGCGTGCCTATAGTCACTTTATGCTTGTTAATTTCTTTGCAAGTCCCTTTAAAGATGCAGAGACAAGTAAGAATGATAAAGGTATTCCTTATGTAACTCATACAAATAATGTTGTAATGTCGAATTACCCAAGAGGAAGTGTTGCTGATAATTACAATAGTATACAGAAAGACTTAGAGTTAGGACTGGAGAAGATTTCTGATATTAATTATAAGGTAGCTCCCAAATACCATTTTAATGTTAATGCTGCACATGCTTTTGCTGCTCGATTTTATCTCTTTACCCATCAGTATGAAAAAGTTATAGCTCATGCTGATGCTGTCTTGGGAGCAGACACTACAGTTCGGCTTCAGCGTATGATGATGGACTATTCTGTATTTGAGAAGACAGCGAATCTTTCTGATTATGCAACGGCTTGGCAAAATCCAGAATTGAATAATAATTTGTTGCTTATACCTACTTATTCTGCCCTTCCTAGACGAATATTCGGCTCTCGCTATTCTTGTGCAGGTCCTGCTGCTCGCGCTACTCTAATGGTACACCCTAGCCCCCTTTGGTCTGGCTATATTGCACCCAGTATTCCTATTATTAGTGGAATGCTTTTTAGTAGTGGTTCTAGCGATTATGGATTCTTTGGAGCTAAGATTCAGGAGAAATTCCAATACGTAAACAAGATAGCTGGTACGGGTTATGTTCATGTTATATACCGTGCGTTCACCTCTAATTCACTTTTGCTTGAACGTGCCGAGGCTAAGATTATGTTAGGTCGTTATGATGCTGCTGCTGCCGACTTGATGGCCTATTGGAACTATTCTTTGAAGAATTTCTCGCAGAAGGATAAAGATGCCCATCTTACAACAGGTAATACAAAATTCCTTACAAAGGATGTTCTTTTAAGTTACTGGAGTGATAAAAATCATGAAAACTGTTTTAAAGACTGGAGCTTTGCACAAGCAAGAGTTGGACTTAATATTCCTGCTGCAGCTGTTCCTTACATGAATTGTTTAAATGATTTCCGTCGTTATGAAAACGCTTTCGAGGGAATGCGATTCATTGATATTCGCCGTTGGGGGCTTCCTTTGAAGCATATTGTCGGGCTTTCGAGAGATACTATAACAGCAGATAATGCCAAGAGAATAATAGAGATTCCATGGGAAGTTCTTTCTGCAGGAACAGAATCTGCTCGTACGGGTATCACCGGAGGTAAACCAGCACAATTAGATTTCTCATCATCTAATTCTAAGGTCAATTCGAGTTCTATGAATTTGGAGAGGTTGAGAAATAAATAATTAAGGAGGATATACATATGAAACTTAATTTTAAGAAGTTTTTTCTAGGTGTTGTAATAATAACAGGTGTCGTTTTTTCTTCTTGTAGTAAAGACGATTCGTTTACACCTACGATATTCGATACAAGAGCATCTGTCGATAACTTAGATAAGAGCTCTGTAACATTCCCGCTCGACACCTTTCTTAGGAAGCAATTCCTGGAGCCTTATAATTTGCGTTTCATTTATAGGATGGAGGATGTTGGTTCCGATATGACAAAGAATCTAACTCCTGCTGCTTATGATAAAAGTGTAGATTTGGCTGTGCTCACAAAATATCTTTGGTATGATGTTTACGACACGATTGCTGATAAGAGCTTTATGAAGAAATACAGTCCTCGAGTAATTCAGGTTGCAGGTTCAAAGAATTACAATCCGTCTAAGGGAACCGAAGTGCTTGGAGATGCCAGTAGCGGTGTGAAAATTAATCTGTACAATGCAAACAATCTGGATGTTAGTAACATTTATGTTATGAACGAGTATTTCTTTAAGACTATGCATCATGAGTTTGCACATATCCTAGACCAAACTCATGAGCGTCCTCTAAGGTTCAATACCTTGTCCAATAGCTTATATGATGCATCTGGTTGGAATAATATTGCCGACTCTGTAACTGCAGGTCGTGGTTTTGTTAGTAGTTATGCCTCCAGTGCGGTTTATGAAGACTGGGCAGAGTCTATGGCGAACTATATAACTCGTGACTCTATTAGTTGGAATCAACTCTTACATTCTGCAGAATACGAATGGGAGCAGGTTGATTGTAAGGATGCACAAGCATATGCTCAATTGCTGAGGAATCCTAATGGCTATAATAAGGATACCATTGGATACTTTAAGAAAAATGAGAGTGGCGAGAATAAGGTTTATCGTCGCAGATGCGTACGCAATGCAGCAGGTCATGTTATTCTGGATGCAAACGGTAAGGTTCAATGGCTTCATACATCTGGTATTAATGGTCGTGAAGTTATCCTACAAAAGGTTGATCTTGTGAGAAACTATCTAATGCTACATTACAAGATAGACTTAGATAAACTTCGTCGTGAAGTTCAGTCAAGGCAGTTTGTAAAGAATCCTGATGGAACATTCAAACTTGACGCCTATGGTAACCTCGAGAATAGACTTATAAGTATCGATACTGACGGTAAGAAGATTATCGATAAGCTACGTCAGTGGGTTTATCAATACAAGGCTTTACAACAATAACATTTTAGAATCAGTATTATGAATAAGATATTTCAATTATCTCTTCTCTTAGGTGCGTCTGTTGCTTTTGCCGGATGTGCAGGTGAAGAAGATAATATATTCAGTCAGAGTGCTGCTGAGCGACTCAATGCAGCTAGCGAATTATACTCTTCTCGTTTGGAGGCTCAGCCTAATGGATGGGTTATGCAGCTCTATCCAACTACTGATAAAGAAGCTCCATTTGGAAATGGTTATCTAGTTCTGGTAGACTTCAATAAGGACCGTTCAGTCAAGGCTGCGATGAATAATATCCTTAGTGGAAATATGTTCATGGAAGATTCTTCCTCTTGGGAGGTGATAACCGATAATGGGCCTGTATTGACTTTCAACACCTATAATAAGGTTATTCACGCTTTCTCTAATCCGGAGGATGTTCCTTCAACCGGAACTCAAGATCATCCGAAGAATGAAACTGGGGTCGGGATAGGCGGCGACTATGAGTTCGTTATAGTACAGGCACCCGAAGATGCCAGCTATATGTTGCTTAAAGGAAAGAAGCGCGGAACCTATAACCTACTTACTCCAATGGAGCAAGGCGTTAAATACAGCGACTATATTAATGAGATGACATCTTTCCAGAAGCAGATGTTCCCTTCGAAGATTCCTACTTTTGATGTGATTCATTTCGGAGATAGCATTTATAAGATGGAAGGAGCCGACGACGGTATTCCGAACATCTATCCATATAACTTGGATGGAGTACTCAATGAAAGTTTCAATCCTTTTTTGGTAACGAAGAACGGTAGCGATTACTTCCTCCGTTTCCGCGACCCCAAGGTTTATGGAACTACATCGGTGCAAGAATTCCGTTATAATGCAGAGAAAGACCAATTCCAGATGGTTACAAAGAACGGTAAGGACTTTGTTGTAAACGAGAATTTTTATATCTCGGGTGACGACCCTCTTCGTTTCTTTAACGAAACTGCAACACTGGCAGAGAAACTGAAGAGTTGGAGAATGACTAATGCCAACGGGAAGTCTGAATCTTTCAAAACTGTTTATGACAATGTGGCTAAGGCCTTCCGTTCGAAGGGAATTACATTGAACATGCTCCAGTTCAAGAAAAAAGACAGAGAAAATTTTTATCAGATAGGCATTTCATTTAGAAATGGTTTGCAGACAGTTATTGTGTGGTACGACTACACCTATGCGAAGGATGATACCGGCATAACCCTGAATTTTTCTGCTCCGAGTAGCACACCGGCTCAAACATTGTTGACCAGAGTGCCCGAAGCAAGAACCCTTCTAGATATTTTCAGTCAGAAGTTTACTGTCACACGCGAAAAAACGGCTTTTGATTTGAATTCAATCAAGCTGGTTTCGGCAATGGACGCCAATCAGTGGTTCGTTCTAAGTTTAATGTAGTATTTATTTAATTATTACTAGTATGAAGAAAGTTTTATTGCTTACGGCTGCTACGATGATAGCAGTATCGAGTTTCGCTCAAAATTCTATTAAGAGTAATGCGGGATTCAAGAAAGTTGACCTCAGCATGGAAAAGGCAGAGGTTGCTATTGGGAGCCTAGAAGCTCCGGTTGTAAAGAAAAAAGCTCCGCGCAAGGGGCTTCCTGAAGGTCTTTACTACACACGTCCGGTAGGAACAATGTACACAGGTATAACTGCAGATGGTAAACAGCGTTATATAAGTGCTTTGATAGTTCCTCCTGGATTCGATATGAAATTCTACAACAAATCTACAAACAAGAAACAAACCAATTGGACTATAGGTAAGGATAGTAAGCCGGCTGATCCACAGTTTGTAGATGCAGATTTCAACTTCGTTTATGGTAATCTTGTAACCAATTATTCAGGAAGTGGTTATTATACTCCTGTTCTGCATAGAGGAACACAGTCCTATCAATTGGGTGAATCTAACAAGTATTTTGCCCAGTATGGCCCATCCTTATTAGCTGTAGATACAATAACCAATCTGTCTTTCTTCGACACTATGACGGCGAAAAACTACGGTTTGGGTGCAGTTTGGTATAATAAAGGCCAGAAAGATGGAATCAATTACATATACGGAACCGGTGAGACTGAATTCAAAGATGGAGTGAAATTGAAGAATGTCGGAGTTATTCAATATATACCCGCACCAGCAGCTCCTTTATATGTAGAAGATTATCATTTCCTAGTGCTATCTAAGGATAATCACCCGATTGCTGCAAATGCAAAATTGAAAATGGTTATTCTCAATGCTTCTGAAGATAGAGAAGGTAAATGGTCGCTCGGGACTGATACGATAGCCAAGCTTGAAGCTACGGCTGACGATGTAACTGAAGTAGCTCCGGTTGGGGAACAGGGAAAACTTAAGTTTGGAGTTGTGAATATCAATTTCCATAAGAAAGGAATAGACCCATTAAGCGGTTCCCTTGGTAATGTTCCTTTCGTAGTTGAAGGTCCTCATGCAATGGTTATAACTGGTTTCCAGGATCCAGGTATTAACGTCGGTTTCCGTGGAAGTGAGCAGTTGGTTGAAGATTCCGTGAACATACAGTCGCATGGTATTTGGAGGGCAGCGAATGGAGACTTCAGGGAAATTGATATTTATGGAGGATTGAGCTTGTTCTTTAGCGTCAAAGGTGGATTCGACTATATAGAATGTGCTGCTAACGTATCTATGGATGGAACAGAGCTTCACGATATGAATATTCTTCGTGTATCCAACGACGGTCAGACAATCTCTAATGAAGGTAAGACTGGTAAGCAGAACATTGGTGGAGCACCTGTATTCACAGCATTCCCATACCAAGATCAGAGTGGAAATTTCAACTATTTCGTTGCAGATAAGCCGGATTGGATTACTGATGTGGATGCTACAGAATTTGATGCAAAGAACAGTATCTCTATTGTTAAACCGATATGCAAAGCTCTACCTTCAGGTGTAGATAAGCGCGTTGGAGTGGTTTACCTCCAGGGTAAGACTGGCAAATCTAAGACTCCAATCATTGTTCTTCAAGGTAGCGCCACTATCGCCGATGGAATTGAAAACATCGAAGCCGATAAGGCTAAGGCCGTTAATAATGGCAAGATTTATAATCTCAGTGGCCAGCAGGTAGGTAAGAACTACAAGGGCGTTGTTATCAAGGATGGTAAGAAACTTATCAACAGATAATAGCTGAATAAAAATATAAGTCCATATTATTGTATTTAATAGGGCTGCAACCTTTAATTAGGTGGCAGCCCTATTTTTTCAGTGTGTTCGGTATGAGCATAGTCTAACAGTAAGACTCCAGTCGTTTGTTTTTCTGCGATGTTGTCGTATAGTTAAACTATCTGATTTCTTATTTGCAATATTATCGCAAGAGTTGGGCCGTTTGATTTTTTATAACGTAGGTTTGGCTTAAGAAGACATTCCATTCAACCGGTAGATTATATGTAGGAACGATCTCGTGTCTGTTTGTCTCCACCACACCAATTAGGCTACCAGCCGTATAAATATATTCAGGCTTATTGAGCTCATGTGTAAATTTATTCCGTCCTGACAGACGGACGGACAGATAGACACTGAGCCCGTTCCTAAATGCGGAATAGCCAGGTCGAATTAGCATTGATTTAGTTTATCAGTCTTTACATGCAGCTCTACTCGATTCTAATAGGCATGAGGATTACGGATTCTCACATCTTTGTTTCTTTGTTTGTCTTCTCATACGTCTGTAGTTCCTTCCGGGGCTAACAATCTTGTCTGCGAAACAAGTTTGCTGTACCTTTGCAAACAATAAATTAAAAAACAAGACTCAAAGCAAATGGCATATTTATTTTCTTCAGAATCGGTTTCCGAGGGACATCCCGATAAGGTTGCCGACCAAATCAGTGATGCGCTACTCGACCAATTTCTTGCTTACGACCAAGATGCACGTTGCGCCATCGAAACTTTCAACACAACAGGACAGGTGGTCATCATGGGCGAAATTCGTTCGAAAGAATATGTCGACCTACAGACCGTTGCGCGTAACACAATTAATAATATAGGATATACGAAGGCCGAATATCAGTTCGATGGTAATAGCTGCGGAGTTCTCTCGGCCATTCATGAGCAGAGCGACGATATTAACCGTGGAGTCGACAACGGCGATATAGATAATCAAGGCGCCGGTGACCAGGGTATGATGTTTGGTTATGCCTGCAACGAAACGAGCAACTATATGCCCGTGACACTTGATTTGGCACATCTCATCGTGCGGACACTGGCTGATATTCGGAAGGAAGGTAAGCTAATGACTTATTTGCGGCCCGACTCGAAGAGCCAAGTGACGGTCGAATACGACGACAACAATATTCCTCGACGGATAGACACGATTGTTGTTTCGACACAGCATGACGAGTTTATTAGTGTCGAGAGTGATTCATGCGAGAAGAAGGAAGCGGCTGAAAAGGCTATGCTCAACAAGATTCGGGAGGATGTGAAAACGATTCTTATGCCGCGGGTTAAGGCTCAGATAGAATCTGAAAAAGTTCTATCACTGTTCGGTGACGATATAAAATATTTCGTTAATCCAACGGGTAAATTCGTTATCGGTGGACCGCATGGAGATACTGGTCTTACGGGTCGGAAAATAATCGTAGATACTTACGGTGGTAAGGGTGCCCACGGTGGTGGAGCATTTTCGGGTAAGGATTCGAGTAAGGTCGACCGTTCGGCAGCCTACGCTTCGCGTTACATAGCTAAGAATATGGTTGCAGCAGGTGTGGCCGACGAGATGCTCGTTCAGCTTGCTTATGCAATAGGTGTGGCTGAGCCGGTAAGTATTTATGTGAATACCTATGGACGGTCGAAAGTTAAAATGTCCGACGGCGAAATAGCCGAGAAGATTAAGTCGATGTTCGACCTTCGTCCAAAGGCTATCGAGCGCAGGCTGAAACTGCGTCAACCGATGTACCTAGAAACAGCTGCTTACGGACATATGGGGCGCCGGAACGAATGGGTTGAAAAAATATTCACTAGTCGATACCACAATACGCAGAAAATACAGGTTGAACTCTTCACTTGGGAGAAACTCGACAAGGTGAATGAAATTAAGAAAGCCTTCGGATTGTAAACACACGTATGTCGAAAGCTTTCAATATTCTCTTGCAATCTAACAGTTACACAGCAACAGTTGTGACAGGGAACTCGGCGAAGAAAACATCTTCGCCGAGTTTGTTGCAACCGAAAACTATAAAACAATTCAAACTCACTGATATTAGTTTCCAGGAGGAAAGCTATTTCAAAGGCAATAATTTTTTTCGTCCTATGGAACCGGTTAATACCGGAGGTATCCTAGGCGATCCGAAACCCTACAGCGTCAGTAACGACAATACCTTGATAGGTTTACTCATCATTTGCTTTATTTTGGCGATGTTTGCCATTTCGATGTCGCGCAACTTTATTAACCGGCAGCTCAGAACGCTTTTCAAAATGCCTAAAGACAGGAAAAGCAACGTTGAAACCTATGGCGAGATGCGCTTCCAAGTTTTTCTGTTTGTCCAAGCAGCGTTGCTTCTGAGCATAATCTACAATCTCTATAATAACTCGGCTAATGGAGAGATTCATTCCTACGATCTACAAATGAAAAACGTAGGAATATATTTCGCGCTATTTGTAATCTATTTCCTCTTCAAACGAATGCTGTATTCAATAGTGAATTGGGTTTACTTCAACAAGAGTGATAATCAGCGTTGGCTACAATGGTGGTTTTTCATCACATCGATCGAAGGGCTGCTGCTTTTCCCTCTGGTTCTTCTGCTGATCTATTTCAATCTTTCAATGCAAGTTGCACTCATCTACACTCTGTCGGTGACGCTTTTAATTAAGCTGTTTACAATGCAAAAGCAGTATGCGGTGTTTTTCAAAAGCACCAATTTAGGTCTACAAATAATTTTGTACTTTTGCGCCCTTGAGATAATGCCACTCACAGCATTAGCAGGGATTTTGATATATGTAGAGAACTTTCTGAAAATAAACTTTTAGAATAAAATGATAAAAAAGATATTGGTGTCTCAGCCACAACCCTCCAATGACAAATCACCCTATTATGACATTGCAAAAGAATTCGGAGTGGAATTTATTTTTCGTCCGTTCTTCAAAGTTGAAGGACTCACAGCAAAGGAATTCCGCCAGCAAAAAATAAACTTGCTCGACTATACTGCAGTGGTGTTCACATCCAGACATGCCATCGACAACTACTTCAAATTGGCAAAGGAGATGCGAATAACCATTCCCGAAACAATGAAATATTTCTGCGTCATTGAAACCATTGCGCTCTACATCCAGAAATACGTTCAATATCGCAAACGCAAAGTGTTCTTTGGAACTTCCGGAAAGCTCGACAATCTCGTTCCCACAATGGTGAAACATAAGGACGAGAAGTATCTCGTTCCGCAAAGTTCAGTACATAATAAAGCTATAAACACTCTGCTGGGCGGACATAAACTAAAGCACAAGGAATGCGTTATGTATCGCACTGTTAGCAATGACCTTACCGAAGAAGAAAAGAAAGACTTCGACTACGATATGCTTGTATTCTTCAGTCCGACAGGCGTGCAGGCTCTGAAGAAAAATATACCCGACTTCGAGCAAGGTGAAACCAAAATAGCCGCTTTCGGTCCGGCAACAGCTAAGGAAGTAACTAAGCAAGGACTTAGGCTTGATCTTGAAGCACCTTCAGAGAAGTTTCCATCTATGACAAGTGCACTTAGCGACTATCTAAAGAAGAACAAATAAGGAATCTTCTCCCACTAAACATAGTATGCCCGCAAGCAATAAACTCTCCTTCCGAAAAGAAGAACGATTATGTAGCAGGAAACTAATCGATAAACTCTTCTGTGGGGGAGTAAGCCGTTCGATGACAGCATTTCCCTTGCGGGCAATTTATCTGTTAATCGAAGAGGGAACCGGAGGAGGTAAAGTACAAGTGCTAGTCAGCGTTCCGAAAAAGCAACTCAAACTAGCTGTGAAACGAAATCGAGTGAAAAGACAGGTGCGCGAGGCCTATAGGAGGAATAAACAAATCTTATTCGACAAACTAACTCCACAAAAACAACTTCTTATTGCTTTTATTTGGATAGACAACCAATTGCATGACTCAACAAATGTGCAATCAAAAGTCGTCAACCTGCTCAACAGAATAGCAGAACGCCTGTAAGTCCTAATGAAAACAGCATCAAAAATCATCGGAATCCTGTCGAAAATCCTAGTACAACTTCTCCTTCTCCCGATAAAATTCTATCAAGTTGCTATCTCACCCTACACTCCGCCCTCTTGCCGATTCGTGCCCACATGCTCTGAATATGCTCGACAAGCATTGCTTAAGCACGGTCCTGTAAAAGGTCTTATGCTCGCCATCTGGCGCATACTCAGGTGCAATCCATGGGGTGGAAGCGGCTACGACCCCGTTCCATAAACATTTCAAAAACACAAAACACATCGATAATGAAAAACTTTGTAGAAGAACTCCGTTGGCGCGGAATGCTAGCGCAGATAATGCCGGGAACAGAAGAGCTCCTGGAAAAAGAAATGGTATCGGCCTATCTTGGAACCGACCCCACGGCCGACTCGCTTCACATAGGACATCTATGTGGGATTATGATGCTCCAACATCTTCAACGATGCGGACACAAACCCTATCTGCTTGTCGGCGGAGCAACCGGAATGATTGGCGATCCATCAGGTAAAAGCCAAGAAAGAAATCTGCTCGACACCGAGACACTATATCATAACCAGGAAGCAATAAAACAGCAAGTCGCAAAGTTCCTCGACTTCGATAGCAACGAACCCAACAAAGCCGAAATGGTGAACAATTACGACTGGATGAGAGACTTTTCATTCCTCGACTTCGCACGAAAAGTGGGAAAACACATCACCGTGAACTACATGATGGCAAAAGACAGCGTGAAAAGAAGACTCAACGGCGAAGCTAGCGACGGGCTCTCGTTCACCGAATTCACCTACCAACTTTTGCAAGGCTACGACTTCCTGTATCTCTACCAAAACAACCAAATCAAACTACAACTCGGAGGAAACGACCAATGGGGAAATATGACAACCGGAACAGAACTAATACGCCGAACCCTCGGACAAGAAGCCAACGCCTACTGCCTCACATGCCCCCTTATCACAAAAGCCGACGGAAAGAAATTCGGAAAAACCGAAAGCGGAAATATATGGCTCGACCCCAAACGAACCACCCCCTACGCCTTCTATCAATTCTGGCTTAATGTGACCGACGACGATGCCGAGAAATACATCAAAATATTCACATCGCTCAACAAGGAAACCATCGATAACCTTATTCAGGAACATCGGAACGACCCCGGCCAACGCACCCTCCAACGCCGACTTGCCCAAGAAGTTACACGAATGGTTCACTCGCAAGCCGACCTCGATATGGCTATCGCAGCCTCGAACATTCTCTTCGGCAAATCAACCAAAGAAAATCTCCTCCAACTCGACCAGCAAACATTTGCCGATGTCTTTAAAGACGTGCCCCACTATCATGTTTCTCGCGACAGCATCATCGGTCAGCCAGCTGTCGACGCCCTCAATCAAGAAGGCATGCAAATCTTCCCAAGCAAAAGCGAGATGCGCAAGATGGTTAAAGGTGGCGGCGTGTCGCTAAACAAAGAAAAGCTCCAAGCTTTCGACCAGGCAATAACCGAAACCGACCTCATAGACGATAAATACATCCTCATCCAAAAAGGAAAAAAGAACTATCATCTAATCATCGTGGCCTAACATTAGGAGTATCTGTTTTACAAAAATTTGGATAGGCTCATAAAACGATTTACCTTTGCACGCAGAACTTCTGTCCTATGGTGTAATGGTAGCACAACAGGTTTTGGTTCTGTTTGTGGTGGTTCGAATCCGCCTAGGACAACAGAAATAAATTCTTTAATTAGGGTGAATCGGAAGATTCACCCTAATTTTTTTCTCTTTTTGCCACACAAACCAATCCCGATACAGGTTCCGATACAAAGTCTACACCGTATTTCACAACACCCGAAGATTATGTTCCTTTCTCCAGTGTATATATTGTCCCGACAAATGTCTTGATCGTTCCTACACGTTGATAATTATTTGTCTACATACGTATTGCAACGCGATTGCTCCCGTATTCCATTCTATTTATATATGGAGTCCCTTCTATTTATATACATACTCTCATTGTTTTCTTAACCGAGAAATTTAATTATCATCATGATGAAAAATTAGTTTCATAATGATGATACAAACGTTTCATCGTGATGATAAATTTGTTTCATCACGATGATAATTCGATTTCTCCAGTATGTCTATGATACAACTCCCTAATGTAAATAGAAGGGGATACGTATATAAATAGAAGGGAGTACGGGAGAAATTTAACGGGGATACGGAAGTAAAAGAGACGCGATATGCTTGGAAAGACAATGTGATACTGGAAAAGATTTATTCCGGAGGTAAACGTTTACACTCTAAAACTGCTCGGAGAGACATGTGGCACTGAAATATAAGAAGGATATTAGATTACATTTGTGAACCGGAAAAGCATGCCCGTTGGTATGCCGATAAGGTATAAATCAAAAAAGGTATAAAAGAGATGAAACGTATTCTTTCAAGTGTTTTCGGATTAGTGCTAGCACTAACAGCGATGGCCGACGGATGGCCGGCAAACTATAATGGAGTTATGTTGCAAGGATTCTTCTGGGATTCTTTCAGTGAGTCGAAATGGACTGCACTGGAGGCGCAAACTAGCGATTTTGCGGGATATTTTGACCTCGTTTGGGTTCCGCAAAGTGGTAAATGTTTAGAGAATTACAATACGATGGGCTATACACCTTATTATTATTTCAACCAGAATTCGAGCTTCGGAACCGAGGCCGAATTGCGGTCGATGATTGGCGCATTCAAAGCTGCGGGAATCGGAACGGTTGCCGACGTAGTTGTGAATCATCATAATACAACAGGATGGTTCGCTTTTCCGGCCGAGACTTATGGCGGTAATACGTATCAACTTCTCTCAACCGACATCTGTGCCAACGATGATGGCGGTCAGACAGCTACTCAGGCGGCTAGCGAGGGTGTTCAGCTCGGCAGTCATAACGACGACGGTGAAGACTGGGGCGGAATGCGCGACTTGGACCATCGAAGTGCAAACGTGCAGAGAATCGTGAAGGCCTACGAGAAGTATTTGCTCGATGACCTTGGATATTCAGGCTTCAGATATGACATGGTAAAAGGATTCGCCGGCGAACATGTGGGAAATTATAATGCTGCCGCAGGTGTGAAGTTTTCCGTAGGTGAATATTGGGATGGTAATGCGCATAGCGTGAGAAGCTGGATTGACGCGACTGGAAAGAGAAGTGCAGCTTTCGATTTTGCTTTCCGATATGCGGTGCGCAATGCGATTAACGGGTCGACAAATGGTCAGCAAACCGGTTCGTCTAACTGGTCGTTGCTGAGCGATGCGAGTCAGGCAACTGGTATAAACATCAATAATGGAGCCTATAAGCAGTGGGCTGTTACTTTCGTTGAAAATCATGATACGCAATATCGTTCGGCAACCGAGCAGAACGACCCGCTTCGTAAAGACACCCTGGCAGCTAATGCTTTCATGCTGGCAATGCCGGGTACGCCATGTGTGTTTTATTCACATTATCGGGCTTACGGAAAAGAGATAAAGGCGATGATTGACGCACGTAAGATTGCAGGAATAACTAATATGAGCAACTATACGAACTATCGAAACAATAATCGATATTATGCCAATACGGTCGACGGCACACGCGGTAAACTGCTCGTGATTGTGGGTTCTGATGCCAACTCGTTGTCGATTCCGGCTAATCGTTTTGTGAAGGTGCTCAGCGGCTATCATTACGCTTATTATCTTTCGCCTGAAACTGAAACAGCATGGGTCGATTTGCCCAGCGGAACATACGAAGGCGCGCAAAAAACTACTCTCACGGCAGTATCAGCCACGGCGGGCGCAAAGTTGGTCTACACAATCGATGGAACTAATCCCACCGCCAGCAGCACGCAAGCTCAAAGCGGCGAAACTCTCACAATTCCCTCCGGGACAACAACGCTCAAAGTTGGGCTTCTGATAGGTTCGGCAGTTAGCGGTATCGTGACCCGACAGTATAATGTTCGCAACTTTTCGCCCTATGAAATAAAAGTCTACGTGAATGCCGACGATGCCGGTTCGGCATGGAGCGCGGCCTCTACATCGGGAGCTTCGCCCGCAATAAACTTCTGGATTTGGGGAGGCAGTCACTCAACCGTATCGGGCAGTTGGCCTGGCGATAAAGTGACCGACATTGAAACTCGCAACGGAAAGAAATGGTTCGTCAAGAGCTTTAATATCACAACCTCAACTGACGTGGTGAACTTTGTTTTCAGCGTAGGAAGCGGAACCCCACAAACGGTTGATGTGCTGGACGTGAAAGAAACTTCATTTTTCAATATCTCCAATTCGCTCGACGGCAGTAAATATAAAGTCAACGTAACTACCGGAATCAATCGCCCGCAATATCAGTCGGCGAACTCCGATCCTTATTACTACACCCTCGCAGGACAACGTCTCCTTCGTCCAGCCAAGCCGGGAGTCTATATCCATGCTGGGAAGAAAATAATTGTGAGATAGTTCCTCACATTCTCTTTCAAAAGAAAAATCTTACAATACGCAAGCTCTGCAATCTTTGTAGACTTGCGTATTGTTCTTTCTCCCACTCTTTCATTCATGGCCTTGCAGCCCTTTGTTCAAACAACTTTTCCAATGAAAATTTTGGATGTTCCGGTTTTTCACCCTACTTTTGCATTCGCCTGATAGGACAAAAACCTGCTTCAGTAGCTCAGTTGGTTAGAGCACCTGACTGTTAATCAGGGGGTCGTTGGTTCAAGCCCATCCTGGAGCGCAAAAAGAGGAATCATTCAGAATGATTCCTCTTTTTTTTATGCGAGTTCGTGACCCTCACTCTACCACTATTCTTTACGGGGGAGCACGATATGACCCTCACTCTGCCGTGATTTTTTACGGGGGAGCACGATATGACCCTCACTCTGCTATGATTTTTTATGTGGGAGCATGATATGACCCTCACTCTACCGTGATTTTTTATGTTGGAGCACGATATGACCCTCACTCTGCCATGATTTTTTACGGGGGAGCATGATATGACCCTCACTCTGCCATGATTTTTTACGGGGGAACACGATATGACCCTCACTCTGCCACGATTTTTTACGGGGGAACACAATATGACCCTCACTCTGCCATGATTTTTTACGGGGGAGCACGATATGACCCTCACTCTGCTACGATTTTTTACGGGGGAGCATAATGTGACCCTCACTTTGATGTGTTTTTTCAGGGGAGAGCGCAAACCTGCCACCGGAAAAGCATCTCCCAAATGACGGGAACAAAAAACGGTCACCGGTTTGCTTCGCCGCAAAAAATGGCGCAAAACGGTCACCGTATTGACATATCTGCACACGATGGAGTAGGGGAGAATCTTACACCAATTGGTCGAGATGGCGCTTTAGTTCCTGCAGTTCGTCGCGCACAAAGATTAGTCGCTCGATAAGTTTTTGTTTGTTACTGGCCTCGCCTCGCTTGGCATAAACAATTTTGCGGGCGGCCGAGATACGGAATCCGCGAACTTTTATAAGGTTATAAATCAGTTTCAGGTCTTCGATGTTTGCTTCAGTGTATCGCCTCACTCCGCGCGCATTTGTTTTTGGGCGAATGTGCGGAAACTCGCTCTCCCAATAACGAAGCTGACTGCTTGCAACGTTCAGCATCTTAGAAACTTCTGCTATCGAATAATATAATTTGCGGGATTGGATTGCCATATCTAAGTTCTTGCCAGATAGTTAGCTGCCGGCAAAGTATTTGCAAAAATAACGATAACGAAATACCTTTGCAACTCTTCAAAAGTAAATTTAGAATTGAAAGAAACTGATAAAAATATGATGACAGCCAACGAAATTCGCGAATCATTCAAGAAGTTTTTCGAGTCGAAAGGACACGTAATTGTACCTTCTGCTCCAATGGTCATAAAGGACGATCCGACACTTATGTTTACCAACGCGGGGATGAATCAATGGAAAGATGTTATTCTTGGGATAAAAGACCCGGAACCGCGTCGGCGAACCGACTCGCAGAAATGTTTGCGTGTGAGCGGAAAGCACAACGACCTTGAGGAGGTTGGACACGACACCTATCATCACACTATGTTCGAAATGCTGGGCAACTGGAGTTTCGGCGATTATTTCAAAGAAGGAGCTATTGATTATGCGTGGGAATATTTGGTGGATGTGTTGCAGCTTAATCCGGAAGACCTATATGTGACCGTGTTCGAAGGAAGTCCGGCAGAAGGAATTGACCGCGACGAAGAGGCTGTTCGATGCTGGGCTAAACACTTGCCGGCCGACCATATTCTGGACGGAAATCGACACGATAATTTTTGGGAAATGGGCGATACCGGACCCTGCGGACCGTGTTCGGAGATTCACATAGACTCGCGCCCGCCCGAAGAGAAAAACGGCGGAATACCCGGTCGAGAGCTTGTGAACAAGGATAATCCGCAGGTCATCGAGATTTGGAACATCGTGTTTATGCAGTTCAATCGCAAGGCCGACGGTTCGCTCACCCCGCTGGCAATGAATGTTATCGATACCGGAATGGGATTCGAACGTCTCGTTCGCATGCTCCAAGGCAAGCACTCCAACTACGACACCGACATTTTCCAGCCCATCATTCGCGAAATAGAACAGCTTAGCGGAATGAGATACGGATTCACAACGCCAACCGACGCCCGAACCGAACAGGAAAAAATCGACATCGCCATGCGAGTCGTAGCCGACCATCTTCGCGCCGTGGCCTTCTCAATAGCCGACGGACAGTTGCCCGGCAACGCTAAAGCCGGCTATGTGATTCGCCGAATCCTGCGACGTGCCGTTAGATATGCCTATACTTTCCTCGGTCAGAAAGAGGCTTTCATCTACAAACTGCTCAACGTTCTGATTCACGAAATGGGCCAGGCTTATCCCGAACTTACAGCTCAGCGCGAACTCATCGGCCGAGTAATAAAGGAAGAGGAAGATTCTTTCCTGCGCACGCTCGATAAAGGCATAACCCTCCTTAACGAGGCCATGCACCAGCTCGAAGAAAAACACGAAACACAGCTCGACGGACAGGAGGCATTCCGACTATTCGACACTTATGGATTCCCACTCGACCTCACTGAACTTATTTGTCGCGAGAACGGCTACACCGTCGATATCGAGGCTTTTAATCGCGAAATGCAGCAGCAAAAACAACGAGCGCGTAATGCTGCCGTTGTTGAAAACGAAGACTGGACAATCCTTTTCGAAGGCGAACAGCAATTCGTGGGCTACGACTATTCTGAATACGAATGCAAGATTATGCGCTATCGGAAAGTGAATCAAAAGAAACGTTCTTTCTATGAACTCGTGTTAGATTACACCCCGTTCTATGGTGAGATGGGCGGACAAGTAGGCGACCAGGGCGTTCTCGTGAGCGAGGACGAAACAATAGAGGTTATCGACACCAAACGCGAAAACAATCAAAGCATTCACATCGTCAAAGAACTCCCCAAAAACCCTACAGCCCATTTCATGGCATGCGTCGACACCGACAAGCGCGAAGCGTCGGCTGCCAATCACACCGCTACGCATCTGCTCGACTACGCTCTTAAACAGGTACTGGGCGAGCATGCCGAACAGAAAGGTTCTTATGTCAGCCCGGATACGCTACGGTTCGACGTCGCGCATTTCCAAAAAATAACCGATGACGAACTCCGACAGGTAGAACGAATCGTGAACCGAATGATTCGGCAGGATATTCCTCTCGACGAGCATCGCGACACACCCATCGACGAAGCCCGAAAAATGGGAGCCATTGCGCTCTTCGGCGAAAAATACGGTGATACAGTACGCGTTGTTCGCTTTGGTCCCAGCTGCGAATTTTGCGGAGGCATACACGCCACCTCCACCGGCCGTATCGGTTTCTTTAAGATTATAAGCGAAAGCAGTGTGGCCGCCGGCATCAGACGAATAGAAGCTATGACCGGTCAGGTGTGCGAGGACGCAATCTACCTTCTTCAAGATACCTTCTGCGACCTCAAAGCAATGTTCAACAACGCATCTGATCTCAAAGCCGTGCTAATGAAATACATTGAAGAACACGATGCTATGAAAAAAAGCATTGAACGTTTCAGACAACAAGCTGTTGAGAGAACGGCGAAAAATCTTGTGGAACACGCCCAGACAGTAAATGGTATCCATGTAGTTAAAGCCGTCCTGCCAATGGAGCCCGCATCGGCTAAAGACATTGTTTTCAAAGTTCGCGAAGCCATTCCGTCGAGTCTAGTTTGTATTATCGGGTCAATCCACGAAGACCACCCGATGCTTTCGCTGATGTTTAGCGACGACATGGTTTCAGAACACGGCCTAAACGCAGGCACCATAATTCGCCAGGCCGCCAAACTAATCAAAGGCGGCGGTGGCGGACAGCCCCACTACGCCCAAGCCGGCGGAAAAGATGTCGACGGCCTAAACGCCGCAGTCGACGAAGCTCTCCGACTAAGCATATAAATCTCTTCCCTCACCCCTCCCTCCTCCTCTCTCACCCCTCCCCTCGCACGCGAATCCACAAAAAAAAGACCTTTGCAATTCCTTTCGGTTTTGCAGAGGTCTTTTTTAATTCGACCACTAATTGGCCAGCCTTTTATTCTGCCGCCTGGTTGAAAATTACTCCCCCTGTTGCACCTGCAGAACGTATAATGAGCTCTGACTTGCGCTTTTCTCCACTCTTGTTAGGCTTTATAGAAACAGTCAGCACATTATCCTGCATTGTCGCTTCAGTCCATTCGCCTTTAAGTTCCTTTATAGGAGCTTTCCAATTTGAAGGTAAACGCTTCTTATCGTTTTCCCAAAGACTGTCATAATCAAGGTCAATAAGTTTATAGTTAGTACACCTAATGTGATACGTTCCTCCACTGGCCGGAACCGATATATTTTCGGATTCATCGATAGTTGTTTCTTCACAAACAAACGACATTGGGGTCCACTCAGTCCAATTCTCATTTTCACACGATGTGAGCGCTAGCAGTATCATCGATACTGAGATAAAAATAAATTTCTTCATTGTTTAAATTGTTTATGTTGCAAACGGATTTATTCTGCTGCTTGATTGAAGATTATACTTCCAATAGCCCCCGCAGAATATATATAGATTTCTGATTTGCGTTTTTCTCCTCCCTTGTTAGGCTTTAAAGAGACTGTCAGCACATTATCCTGCATTGTCACTTCTGTCCATTCGCCTTTAAGTTCCTTTACAGGATCTTTCCAATTTGAAGGTAAACGCTCCTTATCATTTTCTCTAAGACTATTATAGTCAAGGGCAAGCAATTTATAGTTAGTACACCTAATGTGATACGTTCCTCCCTCCGCTGGAATCGATATGTTTCCAGATTTGTCGATAGTTGTTTCTTCACTAACAAACGACATTGGGGTCCACTCAATCCAATCCTCATTTTCACACGATGTGAGCGCTAGCAGTATCATCGATACCGAGATAAAAATAAATTTCTTCATTGTTTAAATTGTTTATGTTGCCAACAGATTTATTCCGCCGCCTGATTGAAGGTTAAAGATCCGGTTGCACCAAGAAAATACGTAAGAAGTACAGTTCGACGTTCTTTTCCGCTATCATTAGGTTTTATAGTTACGGTTAAAACATTACCCTTAAGCATCACCTTAGTCCAGTTGCCGTTAAGCTCATATTTGGGGAGGCTCTTCTCTGTGTCCATTTCTATATCGTCTTCTATAAGACTATTATAATTAAAGTCTATCTGTTCATAGTTTATACACTTTATATGATATGTTCCTCCCTCAGCCGGGATTGAAATATTTCCAGAATTATCGATAGTTGTTTCTTCACTAACAAACGACATGCGCTCCCATTTTTCTACTTCTGGCCCTGTGATTGTGCATGATGTGAGCGCTAGCAGCATCATCGATACCGAGACTAAAAAAAACTTCTTCATTGTATTTTGAATTTATCCTGCCGCCTGGTTGAATATTACTCCTCCTATTACACCTGCAGAACGTATAATGAGCTCTGACTTGCGCTTTTCTCCACTCTTGTTAGGCTTTATAGAAACAGTCAGCACATTATCCTGCATTGTCGCTTCAGTCCATTCGCCTTTAAGTTCCTTTATAGGAGCTTTCCAATTTGAAGGTAAACGCTTCTTATCGTTTTCCCTAAGGCTGTTATAATCAAGGTAAATCAGTCGATAGTTAGTACACTTAATATGGTATGTCCCTCCGCTGGCCGGAACCGATATATTTTCGGATTCATCGATAGTTGTTTCTTCACAAACAAACGACATTGGGGTCCACTCAGTCCAATTCTCATTTTCACACGATGTGAGCGCTAGCAGTATCATCGATACCGAAACTAAAAAAATCTTCTTTATTTCCATATTACAGAATATTCTAAATTATATACATAATCTCCCTCATTACCACTTCTTGTTCTGCCAGTATCGTCCACTTTAGGCCCCTGACTTGTCCGAAAATTCCCAGACAGATAAAATCCATTCTGATAACCATCCCAACCCCAATTACAATGTATAAATCGTTCTATATGCCCTTGCCCCCAAGATATTACAATATATCCATCGTATACCCAAGCGTGACCACCTGTAAATTTTTTCCAAAAAAGTTTTTTCTTGTATCCCCGATTACCGCAACCAAATACAGGCTGTCCTTTTTTAATAGTTTGCATTATGTCTGTCTCATTATAGTCTCTGAGTTTTGTAGCGTGTAATCCGACATTAGGAAGCCATTTTATAAATTTAGAACAATTTACACCTGTTGAATTAAATCTCGAGTCTTTGGCAAATTCATAATCAGCGTCAAGTAGTCCTCCCAGGCAACGACATAAATGAGCTATCTCATTCATTGATTCAGGCGTTTTATTGGGATCAAGTCGGCCATCATTTGCCTCGCTGTCAGCCAGAATCCTATCCCAATGTAAAACCGTTATACCTTCAGGATTGTTATCGTAAGAGACACCCACAGAACGAGGAGTTCCGTAATGTGATAGAATCTGTGCAGCTGCGGTGATAACGCAGCCAGT
Organism: Prevotella micans F0438; assembly: GCF_000243035.1. NCBI lineage: Bacteria > Pseudomonadati > Bacteroidota > Bacteroidia > Bacteroidales > Prevotellaceae > Prevotella > Prevotella micans. Next base: position 119,531 of record NZ_JH594523.1, on the reverse strand, counting down.
AACTTTATTAGGACAGTATCTCCCATAACTATTTGGTTTTCTTGCTCCTCCTTGGCCCCATTTTGTTTTGAGAATTGGTTTAACGGCATCAGTCATTTCCCATGGGTATACAGTTCTTGTTAGTTCCTTTCCATAATAATTCTTGATATCGTCCAGTTCTTTCAATATTGCCCTATCAAGGAAGAGGAGGAAACCATCATTGTTTTCTTTCTCTAACTCTTTGATGTTATAGTTGCCTTCGTCGATGATTGCGTACAATGGGTCGGTTCTTTTGTCGGCAGAAACAATTGCGAAACCACTGCTGTCTGCGAAATTAACGATGTAGAACAGCGTGTCTATACCCATAGCATTTATTGAACTGCGAGTTTGGACAGACGATGCACGCAAGGCTTCAACATTGGCAACACTCTTCTTTTTAATGACCCTGGTATTTGATTTTGCTTCCATTTTGTTGGCAAAATCGAGGGCTATTTCAGAGGCCTCTTCTACGGTAGTTTTAAAACTTGGAGTTTCAACGGTTGGAGAAACTCTTTTCTTCTCGATGTACTCTTGTTCGTTTGACGAACATGAAGCGAGTACAATTGCAATAAGAATTGCATAGGTTACTTTTTTCATGGAAAAATATTTATTGTTATTGAAAAGTTGTTTGCAAAACTAATGCTCCTCACATGTTATTCCAAATGATTATAAATGTTTCTTTCTATTTTCATTTCGTATGTGAGTTCGGTTTAAGAATTCGTTTAATTCTCGTAGGGAGACTATGAATGATAGACATGGGGTTTGTCACTACAGGTCGTCGATAAGCCTAATGGGAACTTCTCTTGAGCCGAACTCGCGTATTTCGTCTTTTCCCGTATTTCATCAATCATGACGCTCGCAATATTCCTTTTTTAATCTGTGCAGAGCGACTGGAAAATAGAGATAAATCGAGAGACAATTAATTGTGAACATCTACTTACTTTTGCGAGCGTGTCGATTCCCAAAACGAAAAGGAGAAAAGAACAATGAACCAACCAACTCAACCTTTATTCAAAATGTTTTCGGCAGTGAAGAATATGCTGCGGAAACGAAACAAATTACAGGAAAAAGAACTGCAGGAAGATTTCCTCAAAGCCGTGTTTGAACATCGGGGCAAAATGACAATCGAGGAGGCTAAACAAACAGCGAAAATGCTCAATTCTGCGCCCGAAAATATCGCTGCCGTTGTGGGTGCACTTGTGTTCAATGGCGAACTCACTGCAGGGGAGTACATCGAACTTACGGAAGAGGGTCGGAAGCATGCCCTGAAGATAATTCGTGCGCATAGAATATATGAGCAGTATCTGGCAGAGCATTCGGGCTATGCACCGCCCGAGTGGCACGAACGGGCACACAGAATGGAGCACAGAATAAGCGATGATGAACGCGAACGGATTGCATCGCTACTTGGAAATCCGCTATTCGATCCGCATGGTGACCCGATTCCTACTCATTCGCTTGAGATGATTGACAAAGCACCCGTTGGACAACCGTTGAAAGTGCAGTCGTGGTGGAAAATAACTCATGTCGAAGACGATAATCTCACTCTGTTTGCTCGGATAGCCGACACTGGGATAACGAAAGACTCCATAATCTTCATTACACATATCGACAACGTATCGTTTGCTTTCAGGTATGAAGGCGAGAGGTTCGTTTTGCCCGTCGTCGCACTTTCGGCAATAAATATGGAACCCATTAGTGAGACCGAGGCCAGTAAGCAGCCCGGAACGAGGGCACGAAGACTTGTAAATCTCGAGTCGGGGAAGACGGTACGTATTGTTGGACTTTCGCCTTCGTGTCGCGGAGCTTTGCGGAGACGTCTAATGGATTTGGGTTTCGTTAGAGGAAGTACTGTGGGTATCGACATGCGGAGTCCGATGGGCAACCCGATTGCCTACACCGTGCGCGGAACTGCAATTGCACTTCGGCACGACCAGGCGAAATACATTTTATATCAAGAATTATAATCGAAAGAAAAAACATGACCGAAATACAATCTCAATGCGCAAATTGTCCGAAGGCATCGCTTAGAAGTCTTCAGCGACGAGGTACACAAGCCGGAGGCGAACGCTATGTCGTTGCCCTTGCCGGCAATCCGAACACCGGAAAGAGCACGGTGTTCAACGCTCTCACCGGATTGAAACAACATACCGGAAACTGGCCGGGGAAAACCGTCGGGAAGGCCGAGGGATATTTCAATTATGAAAACGACACTTATCGAATCGTTGACCTGCCCGGAACTTATTCGCTTTCGTCTACATCGGAGGACGAGGAAATTGCACGCGACTTCATTCTCTTCGGTCAGCCCGATGTCACGGTGATGGTTGCAGATGCGACACGGCTCGAACGCAATATGAATCTGATTCTGCAGGTGTTGCAAATAACCGACAAGGCCGTACTCTGCGTGAACTTGCTCGATGAGGCGAAGCGAAACAATATCGAGATAAACCTTAATGCCTTGTCGCGCCGATTGGGAATACCCGTCGTGGGTTGTTCGGCTCGTTCAGGGCATGGCATAGATAACCTTCTTGCCGTGATTCGCGAGGTTGTAACAGGTGAATATGTTTGTCGACCGCATCGGGCAACTAATTTGCCACCCGACACGGCTGAACGGGTGAAAATGCTGGCCGAGCGGGTGAAGGAAATCTATCCCGACCTTCGGAATGCCGAATGGATTGCCTTTAGATTAATGGAGAACGACCCCAGCGTTATGGAACGGTTTGGAACGCCGGAACTCAATGCCCTAGCCGAAGAGGTGCATATGCAAATAAGCAACAACTTTCACGACCAATGGATGGAAGATATTTATTCGCAGGCCGAGGAGATTTGTCGCGACACCGTTACTCAAAGCGGACACCGCGGTAGACTGCCTTTCGATGTGAAGCTCGACCGCATTCTCACACACCGTTTTTGGGGTTTCCCAATCATGGTTGCGCTACTCGGAGTAGTTTTTTGGCTCACCATTATCGGTTCGAACTATCCGTCTGGTTGGCTCAACGAACTTCTTGTCGGGATAATCCATCCTGCACTGCGCGAGGGCTTCGTCGGCATTGGGTCGCCTGACTGGCTCACAGGATTGGTTGTCGACGGGATATATCTTTCCACCGCTTGGGTCGTGTCGGTTATGCTTCCGCCGATGGCAATATTCTTTCCACTGTTCACACTACTCGAAGATTTCGGTTATCTGCCACGCGTTGCGTTTAATCTCGACGAACTTTTCCGACGCGCAGGAGCTCACGGCAAGCAAGCGCTCACGATGAGCATGGGATTCGGATGTAACGCGGCCGGTGTGGTGTCTACCCGTATAATCGACAGTACTCGTGAACGACTCATCGCCATTATCACCAATAATTTTTCGTTGTGCAACGGGCGCTGGCCCACGCAGATTCTTTTGGCTACGCTTTTCATCGGCGCCGCCGTGCCACAGCAATACAGCAGTGTTGTGGCTCTTGTGGCAGTGATGAGCGTGGTACTTATGGGAGTAATGTTTATGTTCGGAAGTTCGTGGATGCTTTCGCGCACGATCCTACGCGGTGAGGTGTCTACTTTCCATCTAGAATTGCCGCCTTATCGACCGCCGCAGTTTTGGCAAACGCTCTATACGTCGCTCATCGACCGAACGCTAATTGTGCTTTGGCGTGCCATTGTCTTCGCAGCTCCTGCCGGAGCAGTGATATGGCTCTGCTCCAACGTTACGGTGGGTAATGTGAGTATAGCACAACATCTTATTGGATGGCTCGACACACCGGGTTGGATAATGGGGCTTAATGGGGTTATTCTGCTGGCTTATATCCTGGCCATACCGGCTAACGAAATAGTAATGCCAACGATATTGATGCTGACAATGTTGGTGCTAGGTCAAACCGATATGGCGGCGGCCGGCGTACTGATGGAAGGTACAGAGGCCGAAACAAAACAAATTCTTCTAATGGGCGGCTGGAATCTTCTCACGGCCGTGTGCCTGATGGTGTTTTGTTTGCTTCATCATCCTTGTTCAACCACCATATATACAATCTATAAAGAAACAAAAAGCGCGAAGTGGACGGCCATCGCCACGCTTCTCCCTCTTGTCCTGGGAATAATCGTGACGTCGTTAATAGCTGTCGTTTGGAGAATGATTTAGGAAAAGGGTCTTTAGTTCACGAAAGTCTCGGAATTATAGCTGTCCGGCCTCAACTTGAAGTACGATTCGTTCCACAAGACGATCGGAACCTTTGGGGTCGTAGCGTTTCTTCAAACTGGCGCCGAACATCCATGCAAAAGCCTGATATACTCCCGCACGAATTGGCCCGAGAAAAGCCTGAATCAATTCATATCCCGTTGAATGAGTTTCGCGGTCGATTAGTTTTATTAGTAGTTTCCCCTGTGAATAAGTGAGCTTTTTCACCCGTGGCGTGTATTGTTCCTTAATGCCGTGCTCGACGCGTTTCATATGCTCGTCGCGTTCTTTTTTAGTTGGTAGCGTTTGCAGATAAGCATATGTCTCGAGTATAATCTGATTACATTCCTTCGCCATTGGCAGCACTTTTTTTATGTTATAAACAAGCCTGTTATAGGCCTCGCGCTGTTTGGCATCCTTGAACTCCATGGGCGGAAACACGTATATGTTATTAGTCCTCACATATTGCACGCTGTCGCCATTAACCTTCGCCTTCCCGATGTGCACCATCGGTACAAACGTTGGCGAATCCATATCCACTGCTCTGTCTTCGGGATTGAGGTGCTCCTGTGCCCCGATAGTTGTGAGCAGAGTTATAAGAGCTGAAAAACACAGAATTATCTTCCTTTTCATGTCGCACAAAAGTAAATATTATTTCCCACCTCTCAAAGATGTTCTCCGCTCCCGTATTTTGGGGTATAATCATTGTCAGCATCACTGTCAATTAATTCTAGTGCTAAAACACACTTGTACGAATAGCTTTCCGTTGATAAGTTGAGATAAATAACGAGTGCAAGACTGTAAATCCAATAGTTTTCGGATTAATTAGTGTGTGTCGGATGTAATTAAAATAGGCTAAAAACCGGGCTCGAAAAATGCGGTTTTCAGGCATCTAGTTGGAAATGACTAATTTTGCATATCATTGAAAAATAAACATGCTCACTATTAAAGTTATAAACAAAGGCAGTCAGGAACTACCAAGATATGCAACCAATCAGAGTGCCGGAATGGATCTGCGTGCTAATCTCGAGAGTACGATAACACTTCATCCAATGGAACGTCGGCTAATTCCCACAGGACTTCACATCGCGCTCCCCGAAGGGTTCGAAGCACAGGTGAGACCCCGAAGTGGACTAGCTTTGAAGCATGGAATAACTGTGCTCAATACACCGGGAACGATTGATGCAGATTATCGAGGTGAAATAATGGTTTTACTCATAAATCTTTCTGATAAGGACTTCGTTATCAACTCTGGTGAACGTATCGCACAAATGGTTATAGCACGTCATGAACAGGGCGAACTAATAGAGGTGGAAACTCTTGATGAAACCGAGCGTGGATCCGGAGGATATGGACACACGGGCGTGAAATAAATGAGGTTTTACAACAGGATGACAAAATATTTAAGATTAAAAAATGTGCTAAGTCGTGCCACGGTATTAACTACCGTACTGTTTTTCTCGACTGTGGCGAATGCAGTGTCGCAAGATAGCTTGCTACGCTACAAATATTTCTTCCTCGAAGGTATCAGACAACAGGAGATGGGCAACATCAGCGCATCGTTCGACCTTCTGAGGCATGCGCGCGATATTAACCCATCGGCACCGGAGGTTTATTATGAGTTGGCCGGATATTATGTCGATATGAAAGACAATAAAATGGCACGTTTGAATTTCGAGCGAGCTGTTGAACTCAATCCAGATAATTCAACTTATCAGGAACGGCTGGGACAGTTCTACATAACCCAGAAGGAATACGATAAGGCTATTGCAGCCTACGAACGACTCTATGTTTCGAATAAAGCTCGGCAGGATATTATTCAGATTCTATTTCAGCTCTACGGAGCGCAGAGTAACTATAAAAAGATGATTGAGACACTCGAGAGATTCGAGCTGGTCGAGGGAGGAAACGAACAGATTTCTCTGACGAAGATGCAACTATACGAACAGATGGGTGAGAAGCGGAAGGAATATGAAGAACTGCAGTCGTTGGTTAACAAGCATCCTCTGGAGCTCAATTATCGAGTTATGTTGGGCAATTGGCTACTACAGAATAATCGCAAGAAAGAAGCGTTTGCAGTCTACAAATCGGTTCTGAAAGAAGAACCCGAGAATGTTGCGGCCCAACTTTCACTGCTTGATTATTATCGTGAAACGAAGAACATTAAGATGGAGGAAGACTTAACCGTCAGTCTTCTGAAATCACGAAAAACAGATAAAGAAACGAAGATGACTCTGCTTCGACATGCTATAATTAACGGTAGGTCGGATGGAAGTGACAGTGTGTCGATTCTTCAACTGTTCGATAAGGTGTTAACTCTTCCGCAGCAGGATGCCGACATAATAATGCTTAAGGCGGCCTACATGTCGCTGCTCAAAGCTCCGCAAGAATCTATAAATAGGCTTTACGAGCAGGCCATAGCTGTAGAACCGGAGAATCTGCGTGCTCGTATAGCTCTTATTCAAAGTATATGGGATTCGAAAGACTACGACAGGATTATAGAACTTTGTAAACCGGCACAGGAATATAATCCTGAAGAAATGGCTTTCTATTATTTCCAAGGACTGGCACAATATCAAAAGCGTGACAACGAAGCGGCGCTTGTCACGCTTAGGAAAGGAATCAGTCAGATAAAGAAAGATAGTAATCCAGATTTTGTAGCCGACTTCTATGCTATCATGGGAGAAATCCTCCATGAGAAAGGACTCGATAATGACGCCTTTGCTGCATTCGACAGCTGTCTGCAATGGAAGCCCGACAATGTTGAGGTGCTCAACAACTATGCTTACTATTTAAGCGTACTCGGAAAGGATTTAGATAAGGCCGAACGGATGAGTTACAAAACAATCAAGGCTAATCCTACAAGCAGCACTTTCCTTGACACCTATGCGTGGATTTTGTTTCAACAACAACGATACGACGAGGCCAAAAATTACATAGAGCAGGCCATCAAAAACAATAGTGAACTGAATGATGTCGTTGTGGAGCATGTAGGCGATATATTCTCCATGACTGGCAACGTAGAGAAGGCACTGGAATATTGGCAGCGCGCTTTGCAAAAAGGTAACAACAGCGAATTGCTCAAAAGAAAAATCCAACTTAGAAAATACATCGCAAAATGAATACAAAACATATCTTCAAAGGATTGTTGGCACTTGTACTGCTCGTTTTGGTAGGAACTGTTGAGGCCAGCGCACAATTGAAAAAGAATGTAGAACTTGTGCATAAAGTGGTAGACCAGGCACTATATCAAAAGAACCTCGTTTCCGACCTTACTTTCACAGTAAATACTGATTCGAGGGAAATCTCTGTTCCCGGAATTTTGCGAATGCGCAAAGATGAGGTGATTCGCTTGCAATTACTCATTCCGTTGCTTCGTAGCGAAGCTGGCCGGATTGAATTCACACCGAGCCACGTACTCTTCATTGACCGGATACACAAACAATATGTCAAGGCAACCTACGAAGAAGTGGCTTTCCTGCGCAACAACGGCATCGACTTCTACTCGCTCCAAGCGTTGTTCTGGAACCAACTTTTCGTTCCCGGACAGAAAAAGGTTGGCGAAGACGGAGTGTATAAATTCAACGTCGACACATCGGCGAAGAACGGACCCCTTGTTCCTATAATGCTCAAAGACGGCAAGATGCAATATAAATGGATGGCCAACTATCAAACCGGACTCATTGGTCAGGCCGAAGCGAAATATAACGGTTCAGATGGTGTGTCTGTTCTTCGCTGGAATTATTCCGACTTCCGTGAATTTGGTTCTAAGACATTCCCTGCACAACAAGACATTGTCATAGAAGCTGCCGCAAAAAAGAAAACGATTAAGGCCTCCCTCGAGTTAGAAAAAATTACTGCAAACGACACATGGGAATCATTCACTACGCCTTCTGATAAGTATCGACAGGTTGGCGTCGACGAAATTCTCGATAAACTGATGATGCTCTAATGAAAAAACTTCTGATATCCTACATACTTTTGTTTGCCTGTACAATCACTTTACAGGCACAGCATAAAAAAGTCGATAAAAGGCCGGCTAAAGAACAAAAGGCTCGAACGGCTCCGACCGGAAAGGATAAAAAACAAACGACAATTAAGCAAACCGATCCGAAACAAAAGAAGGTTGCATCGCAATCTGTCAAGCAAAAGATAACTGCACCTACTTCGAAGCAGAATACAAAGGGCAAGCAGTCACAGAATGCAAGGCGACAAGGTGGAAAAGGCAAGTCGCAGAGCTATGTAACTACCGAGGAAATCAAGAATCTTCAGAAACAGAATCAGCAAATCCAAAAGGAAATCAAGGCTCACGAAGAGGAGTTCAAGGTGAAGCAAAAGGATGTTGACAACCGTTTACAAAAGATTATGACCCTTGACACGGAAATCGGGCAACATCAGAAAACCATAGACCGGCTCTCATCGAATATTAAAGGTTTGGATAACAATATTGATATTCTCAAAGAACAGCTCCGGCTACTTGAACAGCAACTTGTTGAACGTCGTAAACGTTTCATCGTTTCTATGCGTTATATGGCTCGCCACAGAAGCATTCAGGACAAGATGATGTTCGTGTTCTCCGCCAATAGTCTTACGCAGATGTATCGCCGGTTACGATTTGTTCGTGAATATGCAACCTATCAGCGTGCCCAGGGCGAACTCCTCAAAGCCAAACAAGAGCAAATCAACGAGAAACGCAAACAGCTTCACGAGGTGCGTGTCAACAAGAGTAATTTGCTCTATAAGGACCGACAGGTGCATGCCCAGATGGAAAATAAAAAAGTGGAGCAACAGCAGGTTGTTTCGTCGTTGCAGCAAGACCAAAAAGTGCTTCAAGGGGTGATTGCCGAACGCCGACAGAAACAGCAGGCTATCAACGCGCAAATCGACCGCCTAGTTCAAGTTGAAATACAAAAGATGCGTGCCCGTGCTGCTGCCGAAGCTAAGGCAAAGGCTGCCGAACGTGCTGCCGCTGCCAAAGCACGAGCCGCCGAAGCTGCACGTAAAAAAGCCGAGGCCGAAGCTGCCGCTCGCGAGAATGCACGACGTGTTGCCGAAGCCAAGGCGCGCGAAGAAAAAGCTAAAGCCGAGGCACGCGAAGCTGCAAAAGCGCGCGAAGCCGCAGCCGCCAAAGCCAGACAAGATGCCGCCTCGAAAGAAGAAGCAAAACGAGCCGAAGCCGCAGCTGCACGCGAAGCAAAAGCCGCACAGGCCGCACGCGAGGCCGAATCGGCCAGACTCGCCGCCGAAAGAAAAGCCGCTGCCGACCGCGAACGAGCTGAGCGTGCCCGTGCTGCCGAAAGTTCGGCTGCCTCCGAGGAATCTCTCCTCAATTCGGCCGACCGCGCAATAACCGGAAGTTTCGCTAATAATAAAGGTAGGCTACCCATGCCTATGTCCGGAAGAATCGTAACGCACTTCGGTTCGTACAACGTAGACGGCCTCTCAAATGTCAAACTCTACAGTCCGGGCATAAATATCAAAGGCGCGGCCGGCAGTCCTGTTCGAAGTATCTTCAAAGGCGAAGTAAGCGCTGTTTACAACGCTGGAAGCGGAGCCGTTGTAATGCTGCGCCACGGTGCCTACATCTCGGTTTACTTCTACCTTTCAAGCGTAAGCGTTAGCAAAGGACAAAAAGTAGGAACCGGTCAAACCCTCGGCACAGTAGGTTCCGACGGAACGCTGCAATTCCAGCTCCGAAAAGAAACCGTTAAGCTCAATCCCGAACAATGGCTACGATGAAACTCCTACCTCTCTTGGCCCTCGTGCTCCTTATCGCATCCTGCTCCTCCCGTCCTACATTCAGGATAGAAGGAGCAGTGCTTCCCGGCATTCGTGAAGGCCAAACAATATATCTCGTGCCCGAACAAAACGCCAACCGCAGCAATGTCGATTCAACCATTGTAAAGAACGGCCGATTCCATTTCGAAGGCGACACCGAACGCGTTAGCATCATTCGCCTGCCCATAATGAACCGCCTCGACGCCCAAGAATTGCTCGTTGTAACCGAACCCGGAGTAATAAACGCCACTATCGGCAAAACCAGCTCGGTTGGCGGAACACCCCAAAACCGAATCATGGCACAGTGGCAAGATGCCATTATAAAACGCAATCTCGTGGCCAGCCACTTCATGAACGAACGCCGTAAAGGATTTCCCGGCCGCGATTCAATCAGGCTCAAAACCATTCTCGACTCCACACAACAAGCCAGCACCGAGCTAACGAAACAAATCATAAGCAAGAATCGTGGCACAACTATTGCAAACTTTCTCAATAGGCTAACAGGCCTTTAAACACAAATAAAAAACAGCAAGATTATGGATTCAGAAAAATTTTCAAGAGTATTCAACTCCGAGAACTGGGACATCGACGCATCAACATTTTTCCCCGCACTGATGCGCAAGGTTTATCTTTGGATGACTCTCGCCCTCGTTATTACCGCCCTCACAGCCTATCTGGCAGGCCCGTTGTTATTCCAACTCGGCGGCGGCGGATTCACATTCCTCATTGCCGGCGCAATCGAAATCGGCATTGTGGCCTATCTCAGTGCACGCATCAACAAGCTATCCCTTGTTCAAGCCACGGTAGGTTTCATTATCTACGCAATTCTCAACGGCGTAACCCTCGGCTGGATATTCGCCGTCTACCCCATTACTTCTATCTTCAAAACATTCGTCATTACAGCCGCAATGTTCGGCACGATGGCCATCATCGGCTCGGTAACCAAGAAAGACCTCTCGAAGATGGGCGGAATAGCGTCTATGGGCCTCATCGGATTAATCATCGCCGCGGTTGTAAATCTCTTTCTCCGCAGCACAATGATAGATTTTATTGTAAGCGGCATAGGCGTAGTTGTTTTTACGGGTATGACCGCCTGGGATGTTCAGCACATCAAAGAATCCATGGCTCGTTCAGGCGGCGCTCCCGGCGAACAAGTTCAGAAGCAAGCTCTTATGGGTGCCCTTCGTTTATATCTCGATTTCATTAATCTCTTCATCAGTTTGCTACGTTTCTTCGGTAGACTTCGCGAATAACAATATCTACACATTCACAATTAACGTATACGTAATATTCACCTATACATAGAACGAACTCCACGGTTCGTTCTATATGTTTTCAATTCCTTTTCCATTTGCCTTAAATCAAGAAGACACACTAAATTTTGCCCAAATAAATTGATTAATATACCTTTGCCGCCGTGAGACACTTAGCAACATATTTCATCGCCCCAGCGACGCAGAGAAATTTCGATTTCTCTGTAATTTTTTCGTCCAATAATTTGGTGGGTTCGGAAAAAGTGCTAACACACACACACACACACACACACACACACACACACACACACACA
>NZ_JH594523.1:37023-107661 GCF_000243035.1 Prevotella micans F0438 | reverse complement strand
AAAAGTAGCTAACACACACACACACACACACACACACACACACACACACACACACCTAGCCTCACCTAACTTATTTTTACGCGCGCGTAGAAGTTACGCAAATCCTTTAGACAACAATACTCCCGCGAGTTTTGTTGTTCAGTTTTTCGTGTCCTTTTACGAATGAATCAAGAACGAAATAAGAACTCAATTAAGAAATATTTTAAACGATTATTGGAATGAAAAGACACTTATTATTATCAGCATTTTTGCTTGCTTTCTGTTTCCATGCTAAAGCTTGGGACGGCAGCGGATTAACAAAGTCCAACGTTATTGATGACAAGGAAAACGAAGGACAGGAAATGCAGAACGATTCGTTGTGGGGGAATAAAACTCAACCCCGTTTCTCCATTCCTACGGGGTGGGGAACAATGGGATTTTTTAGTGCAATTATTTAATTCAAAAATCATAACTATATAAATGAGAAGATTGTTATTCATTATTTCATGCTTTGCCATAGCCATTGCAGGCAAGGCGCAAGCCCCATCTTTCAGCACGCCGAATGCGGCGGGGGTATTACTGCATTACAACATCATCGATGCGGCGAATAGGTATGTGGAATTTACAAATAGTTCTGGCGGAAGTTCTTGGTGGCTCACAGACTACACCGCAACTACTATAAGTGTACCTGCCACGGTGGTAAATCCAAATAACGGACAAACCTATACGGTAAAAAGAATTGGAGATTATGCGCTTAATAATAGCGCAGTAAAACACTTCGATATGCCCACAACTGTAGAAGAAATTGGAAGAGAAAGTTTTCGATACGCTCAATTGCAAGACCAACTTATTTTTCATGAGGGACTTCGCAATGTAGGAACTACCTGTTTTGATAATGGAACTTACGCCACAGGTACAGACCTTACACTAACCCTCCCTTCTACCTGCGACAGCATCGGCTGGATGAATTTTGCACATGCCTATAACACCGGCACCGTAGATTTAAGCAAATGCACAAAGCTGAAATATCTTGTCGGTCTCAACTTCCATCGTGGCAATATCCATACGCTTCTTCTTCCAGAAGGGCTTGTATTCATTAATGGGGGTACATTTGATGACAATAAACTTGTTTCTATTGACATCCCTTCTACTGTAAGAAGGATTAACTATAATGCTTTTGGAGACAACCCGACGCTAAAGACTGTCAACCTCCGTAAGGTACCAGTAGTTATTGATTGCGAGAATGGAGGTTTTGGAAGCGGAGCTCCTTTTAGAGACGCTCATGCCGACCTGAAAATATATGTCAATACCGACCATGCCGGGCTTTATGCTGCTGCCTCCGGATGGTCGGACCATGCCGGACACTATGTTGAAACTGTAGATGTAGGCACCAGCGGCTACACTTCCTACTACCTCGAGAACGAGAATTTTGTAGTTCCCGCCGGCTGCACGGCGTATATCATCACGGGCATAACTCCGAGCGGAAGTATTATGACTCCCGACCAAGCCCAAGTAACGGCATTCACAGCAGGCAAGATAATCCCGAAGCAAACGGGATTTATTCTGCAAGGAACGCCCAGTTCAACTATTGAATATTATGCGGCCGTTGCGGGAACGGAGGAGAGCGTGGCGGGCAATCTGCTCATCGGCACCGCCACCGAACAGGAGTTCAACGCAGCCGGTTACAAATATTATATCTTCTCCAATAACGGCGACGAGGGCCTGGGTTTCTATAAGCAGGGCACTCGGAATGGTGCTTCCATCAAGCTGGCGGCTCATCGCGCGGGTCTGCGTCTGCCACTAGCCATTGCGCCCGCCAAAGGATTTACAATCGACTTCGATGCCGCCCGCAAGGAATCCGAAACGACCGGCATTCACACTGTCAAGCCTACAACGCCCGCGAAAGAAGACGTCGTCTACGACCTCCAGGGCCGCCGCGTAACGAATCCCGGCCGCGGCATCTACATCGTCAACGGCAAGAAAATCATCAAATAACTCAACGAAACAATGAAGACAAAATACATCGCCCCCGGCATCAAAATCATTCAGCTCGCAACCGATAATAACATCGCCCAGTTTGTAGTCAGTTCGCACTCGGTGCCCGAGAATGGCGGACTTTCCAAGCCCGACCTTATCAACGAGGAATCCGACGACGACTCCGATGAGCCCGGCAATGTGGGATATAATAAAATGTGGGAGGATTGAAATGCATTCGGTCGGGCCTCGGATTATTATTTTATGCGGATTTGGCCGGCAGGTCGCACGTAGTCTAAATCCATACTTCGGCCGGCAGGTCGCAACGTGGACGGATGCCAATTCGGGCCAGAATGGCCCGCACGTAGGGACAGACCCCGTGTCTGTCCGCCCTATTCGGCAGGTCGGGATGAATATATGGGCCGATAGATCCGAATATATCATGCGGTCGGTAGACCGAATTGGCATTGATTCGGACAGACACGGGGTCTGTCCCTACATGCGGGCGGAACGCCCGAGTTGGCATGGGGTAGGGCGCGACAACGATAAAAACCCTTTTCACAACGTGCAAAACGGTCGTGACGACGGTAATATCGGTTTTGTTGATATGCAAAACCATCCCTACATCAATAATACCCTTTCCTACGCCGTAGATTTCAGCATGACCGATGGTGTTGGTTGTTTCTACGCTGTAGATTCCAGCATGACCGACGGTATTGGTTGTTCCTACGCTGTAGATTCCACCATGACCTATGGTGTTGGTCGTTTCTACGCTGTAGATTTCACCATGACCGACGGTGTTGGTCATTTCTACGCCGTAAATTTCACCATGACCTATGATGTTGGTTGTTTCTACGCTGTAGATTCCATCGCGACGATGGTGTTGGTCGTTTCTACGCCGTAGATTTCACCATGACCTATGGTGCTGGTCGTCTCTACGCTGTAGATTTCACCGCGACGATGGTGTTGGTCATTTCTACACTGTAGATTTCACCACGACCAACGGTGCCGGTCATTTCTACACCGTAGAGACCATCGCGAAATATCTGTTTATTATTCTAATCATCTTAAAAATCAAAATTATGGCAACAACAACAAGTCCAATCAAGCTGGAAAGCAACCGCGGCGCGCGTTTCAGTAATACGGCGCACGCGAAGTTCCATCAGACGCAGTACGACCTCATCTCGAAGGCCGATTTGCCGAAAATCAACGTGTCGCCCGACATGCTCAAGGAGTGGAAGGATGCCATCGAAGTCGAGGTTGAGATTACTCGGCAAGCGCAGGCTTCGGTCATAACCAAGGAGATGCTTGTCAAAGACCGTGAACGCGATGAGGCGCTGAATAACCTCTTCGGAATCATCCGCGCCCAGCGTTATTCGCACGTCGAGCCGGTGAGGAAGGCCGCCGAGAAGTTGTCGGTGGAGCTGAAACCCTATTTCGGAATCCAAAAGGAGATTAATGAGGACGAAACGGAACTAATCCGAGGTATGGAAAAGGACGCTACGCGGCTTGTTCCCGAAATCGCCGTACTCGGACTGACAGATGTTATGCAGCATCTTCACACTGTGAACGAGGAATATGAGCGCCTCATCGTGACCCGTCGCAACGATGGCGACGCTCTGAATCTTCCCGACACTCGCGTCGCTCGTCAAACCTCGGAGCGCATTTTTGAGGCCATTTGCCAGTGCATTCAGGCTAGCTATCTTCTTTCGACCGTGGATGCCGACCGGAAGATGATTACCACTCTGGTGACGGGCATTAATCATATCTCCTCCGATTTTCGCGATACTCATGCCCAAAGTCAGGCGCAGAAAGCAGCAGCCAAAAAGAGGAAAGAGGGTGATGATTCCGGTAAAAAGCCGGGCGACGGTAAGAAGCCCGATGATGGTAAGAAACCTTCCGATCCGAAAAAACCGGATGACCCGAAGAAACCAGATGACAAGAAACCCGGAGACCCCCAAAAGCCCGGTGGCGATACCCCGAAACCCGGACGCGAGGAAGATCCGGGCGAGGATCAGGTATAAGAAACTCGTTTATATTATCAATTTGAAAAAAGACCTGCACACTCCGAGATGGACGCGTGCAGGTCGCTCTTTTTATAGCCATATACCTGGCCGCAATAAAAATAGATTCTCCAGGAATCGACATATTGATGAGGCTCGAAAATAAAAATACGCCTCCCGTGCTTATTAATGAATGCTAAAATAAAAACTAAGACCAGACATATAAAAGAGTCTTAAGCCTCAAAGCATTATCTTTGCAACACATAAAATGGAGGCCAAATTATGAAACAGAAAATACTCACACTAATCATTCTATTTTCGCTAACACTATCAATCATCCCCTTCAACGCGAAAGCAAATACAGCAATCGAAATCTTCGACCAAGATTTCCAAAACATATCCATATCCGTCTCAGGCTCGGTGCTCCGAATAGAAGGTGCTGAAAACGAAACCCTTCAAATTTACAACGTCACCGGAGTACGCGTGGTGAGCATCAGAATCGACGGCAACGACAAACGTTACAACCTCAACCTGCCGAAAGGTTGCTACATCGTGAAAGTTGGAAAGGTTGTCAGGAAAATATCCATAAGATAAACCCACAGAAATCTTTTTATCTTCATAGGAAGCGACGCCCTGTCAACTCTCTACACTATTAGAGAGCGCAGGGCGTTCTCTTTGAATAATAATAAAGCAATATGAACAAAACTCGTTTTCTATCAATCATCATGCTCGCAGCCTTTCTTTTGGGCGCAATGAGCCAGCCAATCAACGCGGCCGGCAAAACAAAAAAACGTGAATTTCGCGGAGCATGGATTCAGTGTGTCAACGGACAATTTCAAGGGCTGGGCACCTCGCAGATGCAGGCCACACTCGTTAAACAACTCGACGAACTGCAGCGTGACGGAATAAACGCCATAATATTCCAGGTCCGAGCCGAATGCGACGCACTCTATCAAAGTAAATACGAACCCTGGAGCCGATTCCTCACCGGAACACAAGGTCTTGCACCATCGCCCTATTGGGATCCGCTGCAATGGATGATAGAACAATGTCACCGACGCGGTATGGAACTCCACGCCTGGGTGAATCCGTATCGTGCAAAAACCAAGGGAACAACCGCGCTCGCCACAAACCACATTGCTATGCGGCGGCCCGATCTGGTGTTCACCTACGACAGTCAATACATCCTCAATCCAGGTATAGCCGAGAACCGAAACTACATCTGCACAGTGATTGCCGACATCGTGAGGCGATATGATATAGACGGACTGCACATCGACGACTACTTCTACCCCTATCCCGTGGCCGGAGTATCCATACCCGACCAACGCGAATATCAACTCTATAACAAAAACTCGCTATCACTCGGCGATTGGCGACGCAGCAACGTCGACAGATTCATTAAACAGCTCTCTGACACCATTCACGCCGCCAAACCATGGGTGAAATTCGGCGTGTCGCCTTTCGGAATATTCCGAAACGCATCTACAGCACCAGGCGTCGGAAGCCGAACAAGCGGATTGCAGAACTATGATGACCTCTACGCTAACATCCTACTCTGGGTGAACAACGGATGGATAGACTACTGCGTACCACAACTCTATTGGGAAATCGGGCATAAGGCAGCCGACTATAAAGAGCTTATCCAATGGTGGAATCGTAACGCCGGCGGCCGGCCACTCTACATCGGTGAGGATGTTCTGCGAACCGTCAAGGCGCCTGACCCTAACAACCCCAACCAACATCAACTCCCAGCCAAACATCGTTTATACGAACAAGCTGAAAACGTTCAAGGCACTGTGCTATGGTATGCAGCAGCCGTTGTAGATAATCCCGGAAACTATGCCGGAACCTTACGCAGCAACTATTGGCGATACCCGGCTCTGCAACCCTCCATGCCGTTCATAGACGATAAAGCTCCTCGCAAACCCGGCGGAATGAAAGTGCGCAAAATGGACGACGGTTACTATCTTTTTTGGAAAGAACCCAAAGGGAAAGGTTGGAAAGACGAACCATACAAATACGTAGTCTACCGCGCTGAAGGAACCGTCGCACCCAACCTCGACGACCCGTCGAATATCGTAGCCATAACCTCATTCCCGCTCGTAAAACTCAACGGTTATAAGGATGGAAACAAGAAATATACCTATGTTGTCACGGCGCTCGACCGGATGAGCAACGAAAGTTCAGGAAAGAAAAAGAAAATAAAACTCTAATACTGGGATTCATGCAATATAAAGAGGGTGTGCCTGTATAGACACACCCTCTAACCATTTAAAACCTCTCTCTATTTATTATCTTATTTTCCTGAAAACTTTATGCAGTCAGATTTCTGTTTACTCTCACTGCCTGTGCTATTGCTCCTGCAATCACTGCGATTACCGCTAATACTACTGAAATCATAATCTTTTTACCTTTCTTTTTGTGTCGGGCGCCCTTTGCGTCCGGTTATTTCTTTAACCTTTTAAAATTCGGATGCAAAGATATGCCGCCGTCATTTCCATGACAAGAATAACCCTTTGCAACAGCTTTCAGCATGGTATATTGTTGCCGTGCATCAATCGACTTGACATCTGTCAACCGTTTCAGATTGAATAAAAAAGTGCGCCGAGAACAATCTCGACGCACTCCCAATGAAAACCTTATAATTAATTATAAATTCGGATTCAGCTCCTTCCATTTATCAATCGGCGGAAGAGCACCGAGTGAAATAACCTGGTCGCGCAGGCCCTGCAAGTGAGCATAGGAAGCATCGAGCGAAGCAACTTCTTCCTGAGTGCCCATAACCGGCTTAGTGTACACGCCATCGTTAGTGATACGCGTTGGCATGGCCATCATCACGTTCTTATAACGTGCAGTGTCGGCATAGGTTCCTGAAGGATATTCGAATTCCTCGCCGCCCATAGCAGCCTCTATCATCTTAACAGCCAGATAAGACGGACTCTGGAACGACGACCGTCTGCGAAGCTCTATAATTTTTGCACCACCCTGTGTAACTTCTTCTTGCAGCTTCTTCCATTCCTCGGCTGTGATTCCTTTACCGTTGGCCTTAGCCTTACCAGCAATGATGTCCAGCAAATTAACGCCGC
Organism: Prevotella micans F0438; assembly: GCF_000243035.1. Lineage (NCBI taxonomy): Bacteria > Pseudomonadati > Bacteroidota > Bacteroidia > Bacteroidales > Prevotellaceae > Prevotella > Prevotella micans. The sequence goes on along the minus strand of NZ_JH594523.1, from coordinate 100,616 downwards.
AGATGGTTGTTGGCGACGCAAACACTGCCATCTTTTCGCCATGACCACCGTAAGTGTAAGCGTTTTTGATTTCGCTCTGGCTAACTCCGAAATGCTTTGCTAGTGCGCCTTTCAAGCGAGTAGAGTCGAGTGCTGCAAGCGTGGCAACCTGATTAGGTCTCAAACCCGAGTGCACCAAAGTAACCAAACCTGTGATGTCGGCCGGATTAAAGATAACGACGCAGAACTTAGCATCCGGGCAGAACTTCTTAATATTCTGTCCCAATTCCTCGGCAGCTTTCGAATTACCCACGAGCAGGTCCTCGCGTGTCATTCCTTCCTTACGAGGGGCACCGCCCGACGAGATAACATATTTAGCTCCTGTAAAAGCTTCCTTAGCGTCGGTTGTCGCAACGATATTCGCATCGTCGAATCCGCATTGGCGCATTTCTTCGGCCACACCTTCAGCCGAGAAAACGTCATAGAGAGTAATATTCGGAGTTAGTCCAAGCATCAACGCAGTTTGCGTCATGTTAGAACCAATCATGCCGGCCGCGCCGACAATAACAAGTTTGTCGTTTGTTAGATAGTTCATAAAATCGAATTATTTTAAAATTAATTTGATATCCTAAAACAGTCAGCCATTTACTATTAGCTGTTTGCAAATTTACAAATTAAATGTCCATTCCGTGCCGCAGGATTATTGTTTTATGCTATTTGGCTGAAGAGGTAGATTTTGCTTTGCACCTAATTTGGTCTCTACATATACGGTTTAAAGGATGAAAACAAATTAGGGCTTAAAGAAAAACAAGAGGCGAAAGCGAGGAGAGGTTCTCTATGGTCGTGTCTGATGTTGACGAAGAGGTACCGTATCTTGCGGGGGAGAAAAAAAGTTCTACCTTTGCATTCGTTCGAAGGAAAGTTGGCAGAGTGATCGAATGCGCTGGACTCGAAATCCGGTATACCCCTTTCGGGTATCGGGGGTTTGAATCCCTCACTTTCCGCAAAGAGAAGAGGATGTGGCAATTGTCACATCCTTTTTTTGTTGTTCTAAATAGTTGTTCGTAGCGATTGGGGCGAATGCTTTGCATTATCTTTGTTGACAGATAAATCTAATCGTGGATATATGAGAATGAGGTCATCCGTAATTATTTTTTTTATTCTTCTGTCAACCGGTACGGGAAGAGCTGTCGCACAGGAGAGGAACATTTGGCAGGCTAACGACAGTGCAAGAATAGCCGAGATGTTCGGTTCGGCCGACGTGGTGACGCGTGAACGAATGAATAAAGGTTTGGTGATGAATCCGATTACGGCGCTCGGCGGACAGTCGGCAGGCGTGAACGTGCAGTCGGGAGGCGCCGACAGGATGGCTATGTTGAGTAGCGTTCGGGTACGGGGAACAACGTCGCTCACGGGTGGAAACGACCCGCTGGTGATTATCGATGGTGTGTCGGCCGATTTGGCGACTCTAAATACTATTTATCCGGCCGACATAGAGAGCTTCACCATTCTGAAGAATGCGGCCGAGACTGCAAAATATGGGTCACGCGGTGCGTCGGGTGTTATTTTGGTTACAACGAGGAAAGGTCGCGGCGGACAGTTCCAAATATCCTACGATGGGAATGTGGGTTTAGAATCGGCCTATAAGTTTTTGCCGATGTTGAGCGGCAAGGAATATACATCCACAGCTCGCTTGATGGGTTTGAGCTTCAACGATGGCGGATGTGATACTGATTTTCAGCGTGCCATAACACGCGTGGGAACAGTTCAGAGTCATCATGTTGCATTTTCGGGCGGGTCGGACAAGCAGAACTATCGCGCTTCGCTCGGCTATATGAATCACTACACGGTGATTAAAACTAATCGGAATGAAAACTTTTCGGCTAAGCTTGATTTATTGCAACTTGCTTTCGACGACAAACTGCACATCGATATGGGTGTTTTCGGATCGACGCAGAAAAACTTCAACGTGCCCAACGTTCAGCAGTTATGCTATTCGGCAGCGACGCATAACCCGACTTTTCCGAAAGGAAGAAATGCACAAGGCAAGTGGGATTTGAATACTACGGCCTCGCAGATTGCTTCGCCGATGGCGCTGTTGCTTCAGGATAACGATGAGCGTAGTTTGAATTTCAACACTCATCTAAGACTCACAGCAGATGTTACGAGCGGACTGAGATTCGGAGTGTTCGGAGCATATTCTTTCAACTCCACCGAGCTGGCACAGTTTCTCCCCACGTGGGTGGCAGCGCAGGGGCAGGCCTATCGTAGCGAGCATAAAAGTGAAGGTTGGCTTATGAATGCAGAGCTGGATTATTCCCATACATGGAGCGTTCATTCGCTTAAGGTTCATTTGCTGGGCGAATATCAGCGTAACCGACAAACGGGCTTTTGGACGCAGGTTAGGGGATTCACAGTAAACGATTTCGGCTACCATAATCTTGGTGCAGGTTCGTTGAGACCGTATGGTGGCACGGGAAGTCGATACGAGGTTCCGTCACTGGCGTCTGTAATGGCTAATGTGAGCTACTGTTTGATGGAACGATATACGGCTACGATTACTACGCGTGCCGACGGGAGCTCAATGATTGGACGACAAAACAGATGGGGAGTTTTTCCGTCAGCATCGCTGGAATGGGATATAAAACGGGAAATTTTCATGCATAACCTACGTTGGCTGTCGATGTTGAAACTGCGTTCTGGCTACGGAATGTCTGGTAACCTGGGTGGAATCGGTTCTTACAATTCTCTTCGTCTGGTTGGTCCGAGCGGTATAGTTCCGCTTTCGGGTTCGCCCACGGTGACTATGGGCATAGTGCATAATGCGAATCCTGATTTGAAATGGGAAACAAAGTCGACTTTTAATATCGGGGCCGATATGGGGTTTGTGAATAATCGGGTGGTTCTCACGGCTGAATATTATTACTCCAAAACACGCGATATGCTTTATCTCTACGATGTACCTGTGCCACCCTACACCTACGACAAGCTGCTGGCCAACCTGGGTAGTATGAGCAATAGCGGATTTGAATTGGGAATGGGATTTACGCCTGTTCAAAAGCAGGATGTAGAGCTCAATGTGAATGTAAATCTTTCCTGGCAGCGCAACAAATTGCTCTCGTTGAGCGGCGAGTATAATGGACGGCGAATGTCGGCCCCGTCGATTAAGAGTATCGGGTCGCTGAATGGTGCCGGATTCCATGGCGGAAATAATAATGTGGTATACCAGATTGTGGGCCAACCGCTGGGAGTGTTCTATCTGCCTCATTGCACGGGATTGAAACGGAATCCTGATGGAAGCTATAGCTATGAAATAGAGGATTTGGACAAGAACGGGGAGATTAACCTCGAGGATGGTGGCGATAGACGTATTGCAGGACAGGCAACACCGAAGATGACGCTCGGCTCGAACATTAGTTTCCGCTTCAAGCAATTCGATATCTCAATGCAGATAAATGGGGCGTTTGGGCATAAAATATATAACGGAACCTCATTGAGCTATATGAATATGGCAAGTTTCCCCGACTATAACGTGATGAAAGAGGCGCCGAAGCAAAACATCAAAGATCAAACGGCAACGGATTATTGGCTGGAGAGCGGCGACTATGTGAATTTCGACTATGTCACGGTGGGATGGAATGTTCGCGTGAAATCGAGGTTCATAAATTCGCTCCGGTTCTCGTTGAGCATTAATAATCTGGCTACTATCACTGCCTACAGCGGACTCACGCCAATTGTGAATAGCTACATCGTGGGGTCTACGTTGGGCATCGATGATAAACGATCGTTTCCTGTCTACAGGTCGTATTTGTTGAGTGCAAGCATTCAGTTTTAAACTAAAGGAAAAGAACTTATGAACAAAAAAATATTTCTCATAGCAATGTCGACTCTGGTATTCATGTCGTGTCTTAATGAACAGCCGAAGAATCAGCTGCCCGAAGAGAAAATCTACGACAACGCGCAGAACGTTTATATAAACACCGTTGCGACACTCTATGCCTATTTCGGCGGAACTAATGACAGTCAGGGGCTCCAGGGAACATACCGCGGGGTCTACGACTATAATACTTTCACAACCGATGAAGCCATGCTACCCACAAGAGGCGGCGATTGGTTCGATGGCGGATTCTGGCAATCGCTATATCAACACAAATGGACGCCCCACGATGTCGCGTTAAACAATACCTGGAACTATCTGTTTAAGGTCGTCATGCTCTGTAATTGCTCGCTACGTAATATTGAGGAACATTCCGGGTTGCTCACTGCCGACCAGAAATCTAGTTACGAGGCCGAAGTGCGTGCTGTCAGAGCTATGTTCTATTTCTATCTGGTTGACATGTTCGGGCGCGTACCGGTGATAACTTCCGATAAAGTTCCGGTAAACGAAATTGTGCAAAATAAAAGAAGTGAGGTATTTCGCTTCGCATTCAACGAACTTCAAAAGGTTGCATCGATGCTACCGAATAAATCGAGCAATACGGATGGAACTTACTATGGTCATGTAACTCGCCCTGTTGCGTTTTTCCTCCTGGCTAAGTTAGCTCTCAATGCCGAGGTTTATTCAGACGACGACTGGACTGACGGCATACGACCTAATGGCAGTAATATTTTCTTCACCGTTGGAAGTCACCGACTAAACGCCTGGCAAACAACCATGGCATATTGTGACTCTATAACTGCATCGGGCTATCGGTTGGCATCAAATTATGCCGATAATTTCAAGATACACAATGAAACGTCACCCGAAAACATCCTCACAATCCCTATGGATAAGGTGCTGTATCCTACATTATATAAATATCTCTTCCGCTCTAGACATTATAACCATGGAGCGGCAATAGGATTCGGCGCTGAGAACGGTAGCTGTGCAACAGTGTCGACGGTAGAAACCTTCGCTTACGGAACTGATTCGCTCGATGCACGCTATAATCTCAACTTCTTTAGTGATACTTTGAGAGTTAAAGGTGCTGTGGTGCGGCTGAACAATGGTGATGCGCTAGTCTACAAACCACTAGAGGCGAAACTGGATCTCACCGGCTCAGCCTACGAAAAAACAGCCGGCGCACGTATGAAGAAATACGAGATAGACTTAACAGCCTACAACGACGGTCAGCTCCAGGATAACGACATTGTTCTCTTTCGCTATTCAGATGTCCTTTTGATGAAGTCGGAAGCTAAAATGCGAAACAATACTGATGGTTCTGCCGAGCTCAACATGGTCAGAGCACGCGTTGGTATGCCCGCTCGACAGGCTACGTTCCAAAATATACTCGACGAACGTCTTATGGAGTTGATGTGGGAAGGTTGGCGCAGACAAGACCTAATTCGGTTCGACCTGTTTACCTCTGCATACGACCAACGCACTCCTCTCGAAAACGAATACACTGGCTACACTACCGTTTTCCCAATTCCGGCCAATGCCATCGCGCTAAATCCTCTACTAACTCAGAATCCCGGATATTAAGTAGATGTTCACAATTAATTGTAAGCATCTACTTAACTTTGCTGCAATCAAAAACACAAAACAATGGATTATAAACAGACGGAAATAGAAGGTGTTTGGATCATAGAACCCAAAGTCTTCCATGATGACAGAGGTTATTTCTTTGAGTCCTGGCGACAGGATGATTTCGATGCTCACGTGGGTCATCACGTAAACTTTATTCAGGATAACGAATCGAAGTCAAGCTATGGCGTTCTTCGCGGATTACATTATCAAAAAGGCCAGCATTCGCAAGCAAAACTGGTTAGGGTAATTACTGGTCGAGTGTTAGATGTGGCAGTCGATTTGAGAAAGAGCTCGCCCACTTTCGGGCGTTATGTGATGGTTGAACTCTCGGCCGCAAATAAACGGCAGTTTTTCATTCCGCGCGGATTTGCTCACGGATTTCTCGTGCTATCTCCCGAGGCAGTGTTCACATATAAGGTCGATAATACCTATGTCCCCGAAAGCGAAGCAAGTTTACAATGGAACGACCCGCAAGTGGCAATTGAGTGGCCAATAAATCCCGAAGAAGTGATTCTTTCGGAAAAAGATCTTAAAAAGGCTCTTCCGCTTTCGGAAGCCGAAGTCTTCGAATAACAAAACAATGAGGCAAACAATAATTCTTTTGCTGGCACTTCTGAGTATTGTTGTTGCCTGCAAACGAAGATCAACACAGGAAAGCGAAGACAAGCAAGCCAAGCAGCTGTTGCAAGGACTTTGGACAACTGATGACACCGAAGAACCTGCGATGTTGGTCAAGGGTGACAGCATCTATTATCCCGACTCGGCAAGCATGCCTGTCAGATTCTGGATTTTTCAGGATTCAATTTATATGCAAGGACAGAATCTCAACGGCTATAAGATTCTCAAACAAACAAATGCTTTCTTCAGTTTCAATAATCAGAACGGTGACGAGGTTAACCTCTTCCGAAGTTCAAACAAAGACCTCATGGCATCGTTCGGCTATCATGTTTATGCAATGAACCTATTCGACAAATCGGGTTCAGACACGATTGTGAGCACCGATATGGGGTTCTATGATTGCCAGATCAGAACTTGTACCACGTCAGAAAGAGTGATTAAGTCTACCTACAACGATAATGGCATAGAGGTTGATAACGCCTATCTCGACAATGTTTCTACGCTTACTCTCCGCAGCCGCGACTCGGTGGTCTATAAGCACGATTTCCTAAAACAAGAGTTCTCCAACTATATTCCGCGCGATTTCATCGCACATTGTATCTTGCGCAATCTTGAATTTGACCGAGCCGATCGGAAAGCACTCTTTTTTAATGCAACGATTGGTATTCCCGATGCTTCGTCGGGTTACGTTGTCGAAGTACGAATCACTCCAGACGGCAAGATGTCTAAACGCCTCCGATAACGTCTTCATTTCTATCCTACATATCTGCCCATGCTCTGTCGCTTCTAGTAGAGCTTAGGCAAGATAATGCGAATCCGGTCGATATTCCTATATCCACTCGGAACGAGACGGTTCGCAATTCCAAGCCATGTCACAATTCGAGCGCCAGTCCGCATGTAGTGACAGACATGGGGTCTGTCACTACCGGCCGAGTGGAAGTTTATGTTTACAGGAATGGGAGTATTCGTCGCACAAAAATGGTGTGGATTTTGAGGATAAAATATTTCCTTATTTTCCCTTATATCGGTTGCCTAAAGGGTACGAAAATGGCACGGAGAATCCTCTCGGAATACCCGTGTATATTGGATATACGACGCTCTTCGCGCGTGCGTATGAAAAAGCGAATTAATAGGTCTGGCTTATGTGTCAGCACTTTTTTCGAACCCACCAAATATTCAGACGAAGAAATTACAGAGAAATCGAAATTTCTCCGCGTCGTACAGGGACTATTATAATTAAGGTAGGTAATAAAATTATTGATTTGTTAGGAGTTCTTTCCAATCATTCTTTTTGAATTTGTATTGCGATGGTTGGTCGGTTTGCTTCTTTGTGTACCTGCTTTTGATAGTTTCTTTTTTACCACGTGATTGGGGACGAGATTTATCGTCGGCATAATTGCATCGCACCTTCCGCCCTCGATAATAGGTTCCGTCGAGCGCGCGAGCAACTTTCCGAAGGTCTTGTTTGGGTACTTCAAAATAGGTTTGCTTTGGTAGGATGTCAATGTGTCCAACCTCCTGGCGACCGTGAATATTGCGATTGATAAATTGCATTATTTCGGCAGGATAAAAGCCATCGACCTTGCCGAGGTTAATAAATAGTCGTGCATATCCTTCCTCGGTTTTTCGTTGGTCGCGTTTTGTTTTGTTGTCGGAATCCTTACGGCGAGAAGAGGAGGGCTTTTCGATTTGTGGTGCATTCTTGTAGTACTGTAGAAATCGTCCGAATGTTGTGGTAACGATTTTCTTTATTATGTCCTCTTTGTCAATATATTCGAACTGGCGTTTAATGTCGGCCATATATGGTTTGATTTGCTGTTCATCAACATCAGTTTTGAGGATATTGTCCATCGTTTTGAAGAGTTGTTTTTTACAGATATCTTCGGGACTGGGCAGAGTTCCGTCGATAAATTCTTTTCCTATTTCACGTTGTATGTTCTTGACTTTCGATTTCTCTCGTGTGTGGATTATTGAAATAGATGTTCCTTTTTTGCCAGCGCGACCGGTTCGACCAGAGCGATGAGTGTAGTTCTCAATATCGTCGGGAAGACCGTAGTTTATTACGTGTGTAAGGTCGTCAACATCCAGTCCACGTGCTGCCACGTCGGTAGCCACTAGCAGTTGTGTGAGATGCGAGCGGAACTTTTGCATAGTTAAGTCGCGTTGAGGTTGTGACAGATCGCCATGTAGCGATTCTGCGTTATATCCGTCTTTGATAAGCTTGTCGGCAATCTCTTGTGTTTCGATTTTAGTTCGGCAAAAAATAATGGCGTATATCTTAGGATAGAAGTCGACAAGCCGTTTCAGGGCGAGATATTTATCTTTCGCATTGACGCAATAGTATATGTGATTCACGTGCTCGGCTCCCTCGTTTCTGGAGCCCACTACGATTTGCTTGTAGTTGTTGAGATATCCCTTTGCCACCCGCTCTACCTCTCGACTCATTGTAGCCGAGAAGAGCAACGTATTACGGTTATCTGGCACTCCGGTTAGAATTTCGGTTATGCTTTCCTGGAATCCCATGTTGAGCATTTCGTCGGCCTCGTCGAGCACAACGTTGGTCACGTCTTGCAATTTGGCTTTTCCGCGGTGCATCAAGTCGATGAGCCGCCCGGGCGTTGCAACTATTATTTGTGCCCCGTGTCTGAGCTGTTTTATTTGTGTCTCAATGGATGCTCCGCCATAAACAGCGGCGATATGGAGATGCGGAATATATTTTCCAAATTCGCTCAGGTCGTCAGCAATCTGTAGGCAAAGTTCGCGAGTTGGACTAAGTACCACGGCCTGTGTCGTTCTGCTATCGGTGTCAATTCTCTGTAGTAATGGAATTCCGAAGGCTGCTGTTTTTCCAGTTCCGGTTTGTGCCAGTGCGATGATGTCGTTTTTATTTCCAAGCAGATAAGGAATCACTTCCTCCTGAACGGGCATAGGCTGTTCGAATCCCAATTCGCTGATGGCGCGAAGAATATTTTCGTTCACGCCAAGTTCTTCAAATGTTTTCAATTCTTTGCTTTTTAAATTATTCTTGATTTGCGAAGAGGAATAACGCCCGTCGAAACTAACCCACTTGAAAACTCTAGACGAGGCATACTCTCTTTCATGGTTGGCAAAGGTACGGCGCAAGATACCACTAACTCGCAAGTACCAATATTTTTATTGTGTAGAAGAGTTGAAGAATTCACGTTATATCTGTTTATAGAATGATATCAATCTTATTATTCCCAGAATTATCATTCAAGGAGTATCTTACTTTGAGAACGGCATATAGAGCCCATGTTGTTTTTAGTATTTTTGCCTGCACTTTTAGACATTAAATGGAAGGAACATCTTAGAAATGGAAGTTAAAATTGAAGAAAGCTGGCGAGGACAGCTTGCAGACGAGTTCGGTAAGCCTTATTTCAGTGAACTGGCAGAAGCAGTTAGACGAGAATATGGGCAGTTTGTTTGCTATCCACCGGGAAGATTAATTTTTAATGCGTTCAATCTTTGTGCGTTTGAGGATGTGAAGGTGGTTATCATAGGGCAAGACCCTTATCATGAGCCGGGGCAGGCCATGGGACTGAGTTTCTCGGTACCCGATACAATTGCCATCCCGCCATCGTTGGTGAATATTTATAAAGAGATTGCAGCCGATTTGGGAACAGTGACGCCTCAATCTGGTAATCTAAGTCGTTGGGCTAAGCAGGGAGTATTGTTGCTCAACGCCACACTTACGGTGAGGGCACATGTGGCAAACAGTCATCAGCATTTGGGTTGGGGGCGATTCACCGATGCGGTGATTAGTGCTTTGAGTACAGGTCGGGAGAATTTGGTATTTATGCTTTGGGGCGGATTTGCGCGTTCAAAGAAGAGTCTCATCGACCAAGGCAAACATCTGGTATTAGAGTCGGTACATCCGTCACCGTTGTCGGCTAACCGTGGCGGTTGGTTTGGGAACCGGCATTTTTCGCGTTGCAACGAATATTTGTTGCAACACGGCCAGAGACAAATTGAGTGGTAAGACATCTTCGGTGAGGGAGATTATTTGTCGAACAGGGAGTCGATATCGGATTGGGACATAATGGAGATTATTTTTTGTCCGTCGGGCGTGTAATTCACATTTTCGCATGCGAACAGGGAGTTCACTATATTCTCCATTTCCTGGTTTCCGAGTACTTGACCGTATGGGATTGCGGCATTGCGAGCCAAACTTAGAGCGAGGGTGTGGTCGATATCGGTTCGGGTGTTTGAAGTGATTTCGTTCACAGATGCAAGCATTTCGGCAAGCAGATTGGCAATGTTAAGGCCTTCAAGACCGGAAGGAATTCCATTTACGGCATATGAGCCGTCACCGATGTCGGTTAGCTCAAAGCCCATTTCGTTAAGTTCAGGCAGAATTGTTTCGGCGAATTGGTTGGTTTTGGTAGGGAGTTGTATTATTTCAGGGAAGAGAAGTTTTTGTGTGTTACGTTTCTTGGTTTCGATTTGCCGCATGTAGTCTTCGTATAGTATTCTGATGTGTGCCTGGTGTTGGTCAATTATCATGAGACCGGATTTTACGGCTGTCATGATATATTTTCCTTTGTATTGATAGTGCGCAGGCGATTTTTCTTCAATTATACTGTTTTCTTGTTCGTTGTTTTCGAAGAGCGTTGGTTCTTCGGCCGTAATTTGGGAGTAGATTGTTTCCCAATTGTCGAGATTACGTTTGTGCGGTGTTTCGCGGAATGGGTTATAATCTGGATTGAGATTTATTTTCGGTGCGGAGGTATGCGTGTCGGGGTTGAAGATGGGGATATCCGGTCGGCCCTCGTTATTGAAGTCGATTGCGGGAACGTCGTTGAATCGTCCCACGGCTTCTTTTACTGCTGCCATTAGGATTTGCCACACGGCTTGTTCGCTTTCGAATTTTATTTCGGTTTTGGTTGGGTGGATATTTACGTCGATTGTTTCGGCAGGTACTTCAAAGTAGATGAAATAGGGTACTTGTTCGCCTGGCGGTATGAGTCGTTCGAAGGCTACTTGTATGGCGCGGTTAAAGTAGGGGTGTTTCATGTATCGGCCGTTGACGAAGAAATATTGCAGTGCTCCTTTTTTCCGTGCTGAGTCGGGTTTACCTACGAATCCGTGCAGATTGCAGAGGGTTGTCTCGACGTTTACGGGAAGGAGTCCTTGGCTTAGTCGTTTGCCGAAGATGTCGACAATTCGCTGTTTGTAGCCGGATGGTTTTAGATTGTAAAGTTCGGTGTTGTTGCTGTGGAGGGTGAAGGCGATGTTTGGATATACGAGGGCTATGCGTTCGAAGGCTGTGATTATGTTGTTTAACTCTGTGGAGTTCGATTTGAGGAATTTGCGTCTGGCTGGTACGTTGAAGAATAGGTTTTCGACTAGGAAGTTGCTTCCTGCCGGACAGGAGCATGGTTCTTGTGATAGGATTTTACTGCCGGCGATGGAGAGCGATGTTCCCAGTTGGTCGGCCTCGCGTCGTGTTCGGAGTTCCACCTGTGCTACGGCGGCTATTGAGGCTAGTGCTTCGCCGCGGAATCCCATGGTTTGGAGCGTGAACAGGTCGGCCGCATCTCGAATTTTTGAGGTTGCGTGTCGTTCGAATGCCATTAGGGCGTCGGTGGCTGTCATTCCCGAGCCATTGTCGAGTACTTGTACGGAGGTTCGTCCGGCGTCCACAACGGCAATGTTTATGGTCGTGGCTCGTGCGTCGATGGCGTTTTCAACGAGTTCTTTTATGATGGATGCTGGCCGTTGAATTACTTCGCCGGCTGCGATTTGATTGGCCACGTTGTCGGGCAGGAGTTGAATTATGTCGCTCATGTAAATTTTATTTCTGAAAATCTGTAGACTTCTATTTCGTTGCCCGGAGGCTATTTTATGAGGTTCGGAAAATGGCTGGAACGCCTTGTTTCCGGGCGATTCCCATTTCTCTTGAAAATGCATGCGTATGCTCCTGAATTTCTTCCCGTATGCACGTAAATTTCTATACGTATCCCCATAAATTTCTTCCCGTATAGAAATTTATGGGGATACGTATAGAAATTTACGTGCATACGTATGTAATTTCCAGAGCATGCGGATGGCGTTGTGTTTCTGCTTTGAGCTTTATCATTATTTTGCTCCTCCTTAGGTTAAGCTGCCGAGCAGGAGTAGGAAAAATAGTAGTATGATTACTATTAAACCTATCGATTGCCACGTACGATTGTCTGGGCGATTGCTACGGCGCGAACGGAAGGCTTCGTGAATTGATTGGCGGCTGGATTGATGGGAGGCGTCGGCGTGCTTGAGCTTTTCGATGCGCTCTTTGCGCTCGTCGACGTACTGATAGATGTGATTGAATCGCCGCGGTTTGGGCTGGTTGAAGAATCCCATGAATTTTATTTTCCGATTATGTTTTGCCGGGGTGGGGTGGCAATGGCTCGCTTGCGAATTTCGTTTGCATTTTCGCGGCTCACCTTTCTATATATGTCGAACTTGTCGAGCGGGCGGATTAGGGGATACCATTGGAAGTTGGGCAGTTTGAGGCGGTCGGGGGGAATCTGTGTCATGGGGTATACCACTCCGTCGGCTTTGGGCATCCATATTTTTTGGAGCTTCCGGAGTTCGGACATATATATGCGCATGGTGTCGGTTTCGGTGTAGTTCATTGCGATGAGCGACCCGTCTTTGTCGTCGGCCCGATAGTAAACCACGAGAACATTGCCTATCGCGTCGGCTCGTCGAACGTTACCATCGATAAAATCGGCAGTCATTCTGTTAGATGAAATCTGATTGAACCTGTCGTTCTCATTGAGTTCTTCCACCGAAAGGGCGTTGCCAAAAACATAGGCTTTCTTTATTGTAGAGTCGTTCATGTAGGCTTTGATAGAATCTCCCAGTAGCTGCCGGCGCCCGCTCCAAACAATCGGGTCTTCGTACATCGTTATGCATGAATCGCGAGAGTTGATGACGAGAAATCCGCAGACGGCCTGCACGTCTGTCCGGAAAGCGCGTACATTATGAACTCCGTAGATTTCGCGGTACATCTGTGGGGTGTTGAAGTGGAAGGTTTTCATGCTGATGGTGTCGGCATGCATAAAAAGTGTGTCGCCGCGCGAGAAATCCTTAACCGTCGGTCCGGGATTTCCTCCGTAGGCAATGGCAACCGTGTCGGTGTAGTGAACATAATCGCCGCGAAAGGCGTGTTTGCGCTTATAATCTATGAAATCCACATCGCCTTCGCCGTGGGCTTCATGATTGTTGCTATAGGTGAGGTCGCGACCGGTGATGGTTCGTTGCTTTAAGTTGTCCACAATCTTTACGTTGCCATGCCCTTCACTGTGACCTGTTTTGGCGTTGTAGACAACGTTGTCGCCTGTGATGATTCGCTTCCGGAGATTGTCTACTATTCGCATATTACCGTGTCCTTCGGTGTATCCTGTTTTAGCGTTGTAAACAACGTCGTCGCCGGTGATGGTTCGCCGATTTACCTTGTCTACAATCTTGACATTGCCGTGTCCTTCGGCATCGCCGGTGGTGCTGTTGTAGCTTATATTTTCGCCCTCCACATCGCGTTGAGGCGAGGTTATGGTTGAATGCCCGAAGAGCTCCATTTGGTCGGTTTTGCTGTTGTATGTTCCATTGTTTGTGTGGACTATTTCGCCTTTTGCTGTTCTGATGACAGATTTTCCGATGACGTTCATCACTCCTGTTTCGGTGTTTCCTCGTGCTGAAGGTGTGTTTATTCGATATTTCGGACTGCGGATAACTACATCGCCGTAGAAGTTTGCGTCGTGTGTTTTGGTGTTGTAATCTCCGCGGTCGGCTACGACGGTACTGGGACCATAAACTAGCGTGCCTCGTCCGCCGAAATAGGTTGCAATGTTCGAAACCATATCGTAATCGAGGCTATCGCATCTTAGCGAACGCCCCGGTTCGCGGAAGAAAACATTCTTTCTGGCGTGCATCTGCTGCATCATCCCGTCATAATGTGCCCGTTCGCATGTTAGGCGCATTCCGTCGGAGCGTCGTAGGTCGACATGCCCGAAGACCTTGAACCAATTTTGCTTGTCGTTGAGATAGGCGCTGTCGCAAAGCAAAATCATATCCTTATAGCGAAACTTTACTCTCCCCGTAGCAATCTGCACGTCGGGCATCACGAACTGGTCATAGCGCAGTTTGTCGGCGTGGTCGATAAACACCTTCTCGCCTTTGGACGCTGGTTTTGTCTGTGCCTCGATTGTGATAGGGAGGCCTAAGCCAAACAGGCATAGAATCCAAATAATAAGGATTCTATGCCCGCAAAAGGATATGCTCTTGTTGTTTGAATTCATCTAACCCAACCTTCGTATTCAAACTTGCAGTCTGTTCTGTAGCGAGGATTTATACGCACGTAAGTGTCTTTGACCTTTTTCTCTACCCAGTCGTGAATAATTTTCTGCCGACGCTGGGCTATAACTATGTTTTTCATTTCCTGAAAGTCTTCGGTGATGGTGGCGCGATGCTCGGGCGTTCTACTTTTTAGTTTAACTATGGCGCATAGCGTTTTGCCTTTGTCGTTAACCATCTGGAACGAACGAGAAACTTCGCCCACCTTTAGCGTGTCTACAATTCGCGCGACCTCGGTTGGCAGATCTTTCATTTTGAAGCGTGAAGTGCGTTCGCTTGCCGAGGAGTTAACCATTAAACCGTTGTTATTGCGAGTGTCTTTATCGTCGGAAACATAGGCGGCTGCAACATCAAACGAATATTTGTCGGCTCTTATTTCGTCTGCAATAGAGTCGAGTCTTTGCTTTGCTTCGTCAATAGCCGATTGTGAAATGCGAGGCTTTATTAATATGTGGCGGCAGTTTATTTTATCGCCACGGCGGTCGATAAACTGAATTATGTGATAACCGAACTCGCTCTCTACAACCTTCGATAATTTTTTCGGGTCGGTGAGATTGAAAGCAGCTGCGGCAAATGCCGGATCGAGCATCCCACGCCCCATATAACCCAGTTCGCCTCCCTGACGCGCCGAGCCAGTGTCCTCGGAATATAGCCGAGCCAGTGTTTGGAAAGAAGTTTCGCCTTTATTGACCCGTTCGGTGTAGTCACGCAACTGATTCTTTATGCGGTTCACCTCGTCCGGAGATATCTTTGGCATCTGCGTTATTATTTGCACCTCGACAGTTGTGGGAATGAGTGGAATACTGTCTGCCGGGAGATTCTTGAAATATTCGCGCACTTCAGCCGGCGAAATCTTTACGTCGCCGATGAGGGACTCTTGCATCTTCTGAACAAGTTGCATGTTCTTTATATCGTCGTGCAAGTCTTGACGAATTTGTGAAAGCGTTTTGTGCTGATATTCCTCGAGCTTTTCTTTCGAACCGATTTGTGGCAGTGCAATCCAATAGTTTATTCGTTGGTCGATTTGCTGCGATATTTCGGACTCCGATACCTTGATACTATCGAGCGCGGCCTGATGTAGGAAGAGTTTCTGCACGGCCAGCTGCTCCAATATCGAACAGAGAGGGTCGCTCTTCCACTTTACACCCTCAGCCTCGGCTTGCAGTTTCATCACTTCGACGTCCGACTTTAATATCGGTTCATCACCGACAACCCAAATCACCTCGTCAACAACATTGTTGGATTCAATCGAATCGGATATTGATATCACTGGCTTTTCGGTTGAATCAGCGGGCACTATCGCTCCGTTCGAGATGTAGGCCCCAGCTCGCAAACCCAACACAGAAAGAGCCGCGCAAGCCAGCAGAAGAGCCGATTTCTGTTTTCTTATTCTCATGATTAGTGTTTGTTTACGGTCAGCAGAACGTCACGATTCACAACAACCTTATATTTTCTGCGAAGTTCGCCCAGCCAAGCTCTTTCCAGTTCTTCCTGATAATCGGAAACAACCTGTCCGCGTACGTCGTCCATCACTTCAGGCGCTTTTATTTTTTTTCCATAGACGGCGTCGAAAGGATAATTCTTCACGGGTGACAGGACTGTATCTTTCTTGAAGATTTCTTTATCTACGAGTGCATTATCGCCTTTCTTAAAAATACCTTTCTCGACTCTGATACGTATTACGCTGTCGTTGTTGAATGCTTTGCGCAACTTTTCTCCCCATTGGGCGAACGGCGTTTTGGCAATGCAATCTCTAACGGCTTTTATGTCGGCCTTGTTCTTCGTGTGATAAGCGATACCCTTGAATCGTGGTTCCTCCCATTTGTAGTCTTTCTTATGCTTCTTGAAATAGGCTTCCAATCCAGCCTCATCTTTAGCTGCCTTCTCCCAAACAGTGCGATTACTGATTTCGAAGAGAAGAAGTCCGTCGTGATATTCCTTTACCAGATTCTTTAAATCAGAGTCCTTAGCTTCCATCTCGGCCAATCGCTTGTCGAGAATCTGTTCGGGCGTCACTCCGGTGCCAGCGAGCTTAGCCAGTGTGTCGAGCTTTTGATTGATGATTTGCTCTTTCACTCCTCGTGCCTCTATGAAGCGGATGATATCGTTCCGAACCGAATCATAAGGATAGAAGTTCTGCTTGCTAATCATTTTGATTATGTGGTAGCCGAATGGCGATAGCACAGGCTGACTAATCTCTCCGGGTTTCAGGGCCAGTAATGCGCGTTCGAACTCCGGCACAGTTTGTCCTTTTGTAATTAGCGGAAGTTCTCCACCGTTCATCGCAGAACCCTTATCGGTAGAAAAAATCCTTGCAAGTGCAGCAAAGTTGCCGCCTTTGTTGAGAACGTTATAGATAGAATCGGCCCGATTCTTAATAGTTGTCTGTTCGGCATTGTCAGCCTTTTGCTCGAGCCCCAGTAGGATATGTGCACATTTAATCATACCGCCACTACCGTCTATTCGTTCTTGCGTTTCGCGATAAATCTTCCGAGCCTCGTTTTCAACATCTTCATTGGTTATGAACGACGGACGAATTTGCTGGTCGCGATAGCTCATGAACTCCGACTTGAACGACTGGAGTGTGTCCAACCGAGCATCGAGTGCGGCCTGCACCTTGAGTTTATAATTGATGAACAGGTCGACATATTCGTCAATCGACTTCCGGTCGATAACCCCGTCGGTGTTATTCTTGTTATAGGAATATTCGAATTCCGAACGGCTTACCGGCTGACCGTTTATAGTCATTATTGTCGGGTCGTTCTGTGCGCAGGCCATCGTGCCGCAAAGCAGAAGGGCTGATAATAATACTTTGGTTCTCATGTTTGTATTTGTTTTTATTCTGATCTCGAATAGTTAGGTGCTTCGCTTGTGATAGAGATGTCGTGCGGATGACTTTCCAACACACCGGCATTTGTTATGCGAGTGAACTTGGCGTTATGCAACCCTGCAATTGAAGATGCGCCACAATAGCCCATTCCCGAGCGCAAACCGCCTACGAGTTGATAAATAACCTCCTGAACCGTTCCTTTATAAGGAACTCTACCGGCTATTCCTTCCGGTACAAGTTTCTTCACGTCGCAAACATCGCCTTGGAAATAGCGGTCGCGCGAACCGTTTTTCTGTTCCATCGCTTCGAGCGAACCCATGCCGCGGTAGCTTTTGAACTTACGACCATTGAAGATTATCGTGTCGCCAGGCGATTCTTCTGTCCCGGCAACCAGTGAGCCAATCATAACACTACTTCCGCCGGCTGCCAGAGCTTTCACCACGTCGCCCGAATAGCGCAATCCACCATCAGCAATAAGTGGCACGTCGGTTTCTTTCAAGGCCGAATAAACGTCATAGACTGCGCTCAACTGCGGAACGCCAACGCCGGCCACCACGCGGGTTGTGCAGATAGACCCCGGCCCGATTCCTACCTTCACAGCGTCGGCTCCATGTTCAACGAGGAATTTTGCGGCTTCGGCTGTTGCGATATTCCCCACAACTACGTCTAAATTCGGGAAGGCCGCCTTTACATCATGTAGCTTGCCAATGACCCCTTTAGAATGACCGTGAGCCGTGTCGATTACGATTGCATCTACACCGGCTTCAACCAGTGCCTGGGCGCGTTCCATCGTGTCTACCGTGACGCCTACGCCGGCCGCAACGCGTAACCGACCTTTGCTATCCTTACAGGCCATAGGTTTATCCTTGGCCTTAGTTATGTCTTTGTAGGTTATCAGTCCCACAAGTCGATTGTGTTTATCGACAACGGGAAGCTTCTCGATTTTATTTTCTTGCAGTATCTGTGCCGCAGCTGTGAGGTCGGTTTGTTGGTCGGTGGTCACAAGGTTATCTTTCGTCATCACCTCGTCGATGGTCTTGTCTAGTCTACGTTCGAACCGCAAATCGCGGTTGGTTACAATTCCTACAAGATGATTATCCGAATCGACCACCGGGATACCGCCTATGTGATATTCCGACATTATTTTCAGAGCATCTCTCACCGTAAGTCCTTGCCTGATGGTTACCGGGTCGTAAATCATTCCGTTCTCGGCCCGTTTTACGATAGCTACCTGTCGGGCCTGCTCGTCAATGCCCATATTTTTATGAATTACGCCTATGCCTCCTTCGCGTGCGATGGCAATGGCCATCGAGCTTTCGGTTACGGTATCCATAGCGGCCGTAACGAATGGGATATTAAGGTCGATATTGCGTGAAAACCTGGTTTTCAACTCCACCTCTTTGGGCAGTACTTCAGAATAAGCTGGGATTAGGAGGACGTCGTCATAAGTCAGGCCGTCCAAAGTGATTTTATCTGCAACAAATGAAGACATAAAATGTATTTTGGAAATTTATTGCGTGCAAAAATACAGATTATTATTCACTTAACTCATCCATTCCTCCGAGTTAGGCTCTTATTTAACGCTGGGTTGAACGAGGGGTATGCAACTCACAGTGTTATCTCGAAAGAGGATGATGCCGGGACTAAGCCTATCTAGTCCTACTTTAGAGCTCTTCTAGTCCTAGTTCAGAGCTCATCTAGTCCTAGTTCAGATCAGGGAGGAGTATACTTGCATATGCTCGTCGGCGCATTTTTGCCAGGAGAACAACGGAAGACGCAGGGCTGCACGGGTGATGAGAGATTGGCGAAGGGTGGGCGATTCGATAACGGAAAGAATCTTCGAGGTCATATCGTCGGCCGACGAGGGGTTGAAATATAGACCAGCGTCGCCGGCTATCTCCGGGAAACAACTGGCGTCGGAGAGCAGTACGGGGCAGCCGCAGTTCCACGCTTCGAGGATGGGCATGCCGAATCCTTCGTAGAAACTGGGGAATACAAAGGCCAGAGCGTCGCGATAGAGGCGTTCCATCGTGGGCTCATCGGCCATGACGGATTGGATATTGCCGGCGATGCCGAGTTTGTGGTGCAGAGCCTGTTCTTGTTCGGAGAAGTGGGCTGCTGTACAAACAATCTGCAGTTCGGGATGGCGGGCAACTACCATGGAGCAGGCGCGAACGAAGTTTTCGTAGTTCTTGAACTTGGAGCGGCGGCCAACGTAGAGGATATAGGGTGATTGGATGATTCGTTCTTTCGGCAGTCGGGAGAGGTCGGTGCGTTCGATTCCGTGATATATCACATGAACCTTCGACTCGTCGATTGGAAACAGCCTAAGCAGGTCGGCGCGTGTATTTTTACTTACTGTTATGATGGCGTCGGCGCGATTGAGCGATACTCTTTGCCGCTCTACAATCTCGGGATGCGGGTCGATAGTCGAGAGATTCGAGTCGTGATATGTTGTCACCATCGGTCGGTTACCGAGGGCATTGAGACAGTATGTTCCGAAGTTGGTTTGATGGAATACGTCGAATTGTCCGCGTCCGATTTTCCAATTGGTGTAAGGACGGTTGAGACGTTCCTGCAATACGTTTTGTCCGCGGAAATGTTTCTTGCAAGTGGGCGACAGTAGCTGCTTATCTCGAACATACTCGTTGCTCGAAAAGCGTGCAGTACAATCCCAAGTTCCTCGAGGAAGATTGTCCATTAGCATGGCGAAATATTTCGACGCACCACCGTAAATGAGACTGAAAATCTGATGATCGAAGAGTATTTTCATGATATTTCTGCGTTATGTCTTACTTCCGAAGGGCTATTTATGACGTCCGCAAAGTTATGCCCTTTTCCCTAATTGCAGAAGAATGGATAACTTTGCAGCAGTCAGATTTACAACCTCATGAGCCAACTCACACACTTGCAACCTTCGCTTGTTTTTGTTCTTTATAATCCCTCTCCAGCCGAGCTAGAGCATCTTGTTATGATAGCATCTCGATTCAAGGGTGCTATTGCCGACAATTCGGCCGAACCATCGTTCTGCACGTCCATGGTAGGTCGGATGCGTTATGTTTCGATGAACGGAAACAAGGGTATTGCCGCTGCTCAAAATGCAGCTTTAAAGATGGTTTTGGAAGATTCTGAAGTGCAACATGTGGTGTTTTTCGACCAGGACAGTGTTTTCGCCGACACCTATCCCGAACAGATGGTTGGCGAATTCGAACTCGTCCGTAAGACCTATCCCAATCTGGGCGCACTCGGCGCAACGATTGTCGATAAGGAGAACGGTAAGGTCTATCGGTCGGTTATCCACAAGGAACGCCGTGGCGAGGGCAGTTTCGTTTTCAATAATGAGGTTATCGCGTCGGGCACTTGCATTTCGCGCGAAGCTATCGAGACCGTCGGGATGTTCGACGAGCAACTCTTCATTGACTTTGTGGATTGCGAATGGTGTTTCCGAGCCCTATCCAAGGGATTCGTGTGCGGAACTACAACCGCCCTACAGCTGCAACACAAGGTTGGACAGCGGATGCTCAACATCTTCGGACACATTGTTATCATCTCGGCTCCTAAGAGATATTTCTATCAATATCGCAACCTCCTCTTACTTATATCTCGCGCCTATGTTCCGCTTTCGTTCAAAGTAAACAAAGGCGTGAAATTCTTTTTGCGACTCATTTATTTCCCGTTCATCAAAGGCGGAATCGCGCGCTGGCTCTACATGTGGCGCGGAATGTTTGCCGCTATTACAACAAAAGGCAAAAGATGATTTCCGTTTGTATTGCGACCTTTAACGGGGCCAGATTCATTACCGAACAAATTGAATCAATTCTACCGCAACTCGGCTCTGAAGACGAGATTATCGTGTCGGACGACGGTTCGACCGACGCCACCCTATCCATCCTCAGTAACCTCGATGTTCCACAGCTGCGAATTGTTCAAAACCTCGGTAAGCACGGCTATACGCCCAACTTCGAGAACGCCCTATGCGAAGCCCGGGGAGAATATATTTTTCTGTGCGACCAGGACGACATTTGGCAACCCAACAAGGTTGAAACCTGCATGCAGTATTTGAGAGATTATTCTATGGTTGTGTCCGACGCCCGAATCGTTTCGGCCGACGGCACCCCTGTCTCCCCATCGTTTTTCGAAGTCCGCCACACTCGCCACGGCTTTATTAACCAACTTCTTCGGTTCAGCTATCTAGGCTGCTGCCTTGCTTTCAGACGTGAAGTTCTTCGTCGTGCCCTACCATTCCCATCCAATCACCGCTATTGCACACACGACAACTGGCTTACCCTCATTGCTCTCGCTTTCCATACGGTTAAAATCATCGACCGTCCGCTTCTCGCCTATCGTCGTCACGACAACAATGCTTCCACCGGCGGAGCCAAGCAGCACACATCTCTCAGCTTCAAGATAGCTTACCGCGCCTATCTTGTTAGGCATCTCATCTGCAGAATATAGTATTGTAGTTCTGGAATTATAAATTCCGATACTATAAATTTATTTTTATAATCAGCATTGACAATGCTGGTACTACTATTTTATTTTAATCTTACGCATTGTCAATGCCTTAACTTATATTTTATTTTTAGCTGGCGCATTAATAATGCCTTAACTATATTTTTATTTTTAATATCCGCATTGATAAGTTCTTAACTTATATTTTATTTTTAGCTCTCGCATTAATAATGCTGCTATATATATTTTATTTTAAGTATAAGCATTGATAATGCTCTGATTCCAATTATATTTTAAATACCCGCATTAATAATGCCGCTATACATATTTTATTTTAAGTATGAGCATTGATAATGCCCTGATTCCAATTATATTTTAAATACCCGCATTGATAATGCCGATATTATAATTTTATTTTAAACCGCAGCATTGATAATTCCATAGATAATAGTCTATATAGGACTCGCGTATAAATTGAACTCACGTTTGTTTTAGTAATTTTGCGGCATGATGTTACAGAAGATTTTAGCAACATTTCTCTCGTTTTTTATAGCCCTGATTTTGTTAGGATGCACCGGTAAGAAATCGTCCAAAAAACTTACTGTTCCGGTGGGACAAGCGGTGGCCGACACCCTCGTGAAGCTCGACGACACAACGGCGTGCCACGTCCATGTGGAATTTGCTTATCTGAAAGGTGAGAAATATGGTACGGTTAATGATTCGCTGTTGAGGATGGGACTGCTCCAGCCCGATTATTTCTCGATTAGCAATGAACGACTTGTACCTGAAAAGGCCGTCCGAGAATTTGTACGCAGATATATCGCTGAATATCGAGATATGGCGCGGCTCATCCGCGAAACCGAGAAAGGATTGAGTAAACTGAATTGGAATCTTGATATACATACGCAATTCATACCTGGAAAAGGTAATGGGATTGTATGTTTGTCGTCCATTAGACTCGAGAATTCCGGTGTGGGACCTTTAACGTATGTAATCGCGCGGAACTTCGACCCCGAAACCGGAAAGCTCATAACACTGCAGAATGAGTTCGGGAACGATTACAAGAAGCGGCTGGGGGAAAAGATAGCCGAAAAACTCGAGGATATGGATGCTACGACAGCATTTGGCGGTGTTAAGGCCTATCCTACGGAGAACTTTATCCTCACCGACGATTCGCTCACCTTTATATATACGCCCGGAGAACTCGACTCAAAGGAGCGACGAATAACAATTGAATATTGATATGATAGACTTGATAACGAAATATTTTCCTGAAATAAATGAGCGGCAAAAGGAACAGTTCAATGCGCTCGACAGTCTCTACAGGGATTGGAACGCGAAGATTAACGTGATTTCGCGGAAGGACATCGATAATCTCTACGAACATCATGTACTGCATTCGCTAGCAATTGCAAAGATGATTCGTTTCAGAGAGGGGACAAATGTGCTCGATTTCGGTACGGGCGGCGGTTTCCCGGGTATTCCGTTGGCAATTATGTTTCCGGAGGCGAATTTCAAACTGATAGATGGGACAGGCAAGAAAATCCTCGTGACCGAAAAGGTTGCCGAGGCTATCGGATTGGAGAATGTCATGGCGGCACAGATGCGTGGCGAAGACGAACGGGGAAAATTCGACTTCGTCGTCTCACGGGCAGTTATGCCTTTGCCTGACCTGATGAAAATCGTAAGGAAGAATATCGCTCCCGACCAACATAACTCTCTTCCCAATGGACTCTTGGTTCTGAAAGGAGGCAATGTTCAGGAGGAAGTTAAACCCTTCCGCCGAATCGCACAAACAGAGGCAGTGAAGCAGTGGTTCGAGGAACTGTGGTTCGACGAGAAATATATTATTTACATACCAATAGGCTAGGAAGATAATGATTAAGATAGAACGATTTGTGTGCAATATGCTCGAGGAGAATTGTTACGTGGTTCATGATGAAACACAGGAATGCGTAATTATTGATTGTGGAGCCTATTACGAAGAAGACCGAAAAGCAATCGTGAATTTCATTGCGAATAACAATCTTAAGCCGGTTAGACTTCTCTCTACACACGGGCATCTGGACCATAATTTCGGCAATGGTACCATCTTTAAGGCCTATGGACTCAAAGCCGAGGCATCTGAAAAAGACTGTGTACTTATGGAAAATCTGGACAAACAGGCAACCGAGATGTTCGGGATCGAACTTAATAGCGAACTCCCGCCGCTGGGAGATTATCTTAATTTGGAAGAACCTGTCAAGTTCGGAAATCACCAATTCGAAGTCATCGAAACACCAGGGCACACTGGCGGATCGGTTACATTCTATTGTCGGGAGGAGAATATTGCCTTCACCGGCGATACTCTTTTTAAAGGAAGTATCGGACGTACTGATTTCCCAGGCGGAAGTATGTTTCAAATTATCGGTAGCCTGCGGAAACTTTCACAATTGCCCGACCAAACCGGGATATATCCCGGTCATGGACCGAAAACTACAATTGGATTCGAACTGTCGCATAATCCCTATATGGACAGATGAACCATCTCAACCCGCAAATCTCCAAAATAATCCTCGGCATAGACCCCGGAACAAACGTCATGGGCTATGGCGTGCTGCGAGTAACCGGCAATAAGGCCGAACTCGTGGTAATGGGGGTTATTGATATGCGTAAGGAACGAGACTCCTACTTGCGCCTCGGAAAAATATTCGACCGCGTAACGGGAATAATCAAAGAATATCTTCCAGACGAAATGGCTATCGAAGCGCCCTTTTTCGGAAAAAATGTTCAATCAATGCTCAAACTCGGACGAGCACAGGGAGTTGCCATCGCCGCGGCAATTCAGCGCGATGTACCCATTCACGAGTATGCTCCGCTGAAAGTGAAAATGGCGATAACCGGAAATGGTTCGGCCTCGAAAGAACAGGTGGCTGATATGCTCCAGCGACTCCTCAAACTCAAAGATACTCAAATGCCACACTTCATGGACGCAACCGACGCGCTCGGCGTAGCCTACTGCCACTATCTGCAAATGGGACGCCCTGAATCGTCTGACAAGCACTTCTCCTCATGGAAAGATTTCGCAATGAAGAACAAATCGAGAATCAGTGAATAATCCCCGTAGCCGAACTTTTACATTCTTCTCTACCAATCGTAATCAAGTCTAAATCGCAACTGAATATTTTCTCCTACTGTACCTAAATACTTAAAAAACGTAGCCTAATATTTGTCGGAAAAATAGACAATACCCTAAAATTACCTGCACCACCTTCCCAAATCCGCCATATAAGAATCAATGCCTCTGTATTTATCAAAACCTTAAAAAGGGCTGTACACAGTTTTCTTATACAATACCGTTGTAAATTTTTCTCGCAGGCCAATAGAACCCAATCGGCTCTCTACATACAATAAGAATCTCTTTTTTGTGATCTTCTCTGCAATTAATTTATCCTTAAATAGTTCGTCCATATTCCCCACATACAAATACTTCCAAAAATTTCGATGGCCCGCAAACCGCACAAAAATAAAAAAATCAGGTGTGCCCGCACACATCGATACTTTGACAAAAAAAATACGATAAGGTCTTGGAGGTTAACTTCGATTACTTTATCTTTGCATTCGTTATCCTGAAAACAATCTTTTTACCTTAAGAAGAACTAATACCTATTGAAGATTTAAAGCGATCGCCTGTGAAGGCCGTCGCTTTTTTCATGTCATTTTCCAATATACTTCTACCCGATGCAATAGGCCAAGGGGATTTCTGAAAAACAATAAATCAAGGGCTGAAACGTTATACCTAAGCTATGCAGTGGACAGATAGAACACGACAAATAAAAATAATCCTCATTGCAGCTGCTATAATCATAGCCCTATTGTCGCTCATTATTTTCAACGCCCTTACCCGTAATCTTGCACAACAAGAACGGAGCCGGATGCAGATTTGGGCCGAAGCAATGAAATCGCTTAGCGAAGCCGATGAAAACACCGACTTGGCACTCGTACTCAAACTCATCAACGAGAATAATACCATACCTGTAATCGTACTTGACGAACATCAAAATGTGACTGACTATAGAAACGTAACCCTAAAGGCAACTACAGCCAAAGACAGCCTGGAACAGATTACACAACTCGCTACTCAGTTCAGAACCGCGGGGCATAGTATTCCAATACAACTCGGTAGTGGGCAGGGAGATTATATCGAGGTATGCTATGACGATTCGTTGCTTCTTAAACAAATTGCTGTGTATCCCTACGCGCAGTTGGCTGTGGTGATTCTCTTTGTTGCCATTGCCATCTTCGCCCTTCAAACATCAAAACGAGCTGAGCAGAACAAAGTATGGGTGGGACTGAGCAAGGAGACGGCTCATCAGCTA
Source organism: Prevotella micans F0438 (assembly GCF_000243035.1). Taxonomy (NCBI): domain Bacteria; kingdom Pseudomonadati; phylum Bacteroidota; class Bacteroidia; order Bacteroidales; family Prevotellaceae; genus Prevotella; species Prevotella micans. The sequence continues at coordinate 74,515 of NZ_JH594523.1, read as the reverse complement.
GGTACACCCATATCGTCGCTCCTCGCCTGGACAACTATATTGCAAGAGAGTTATCCTGAAGATAATTTACTGCCTGAAATGGAAAAAGATATCGAAAGGCTTCAGCTCATTGCGGATCGGTTCTCGAAGATTGGGTCTCTACCCGAGCCACTGCCTACTAGTTTGAATGAGATTCTAACGCAGACAGTAGATTATATGGATCGTAGAACGTCGAAGAAAATTATAATTAGGGAAGTTTATCCAAGTAACGATATCATCGTTAGGCTGAATCAATCACTATTCCAATGGGTTGTCGAAAATCTCTGTCGAAACGCAGCTGATGCAATTGGAGACCAGGACGGAACAATCAGCATATCGTTAATCGAAACCCAACGTCGGGCCATAGTAGAAATCAGCGATACCGGTAAGGGAATAGCTCGGAAGAATCTCAAAAACGTATTTCGACCTGGATTTACGACCAAAGAACGAGGATGGGGACTAGGTTTGTCGCTGGCCAAGAGAATCGTTGAGGACTATCATCATGGTCGAATCTATGTAAAGAACTCCGAACCGGGCCGAGGTACAACATTCGCCATCGAACTCAAGAAATAATACACGTAAATGGGACAGACAAATAATAATACAAGATATTCCAACATTGAATTACTACGCTTCGTACTAATGTTAGCTATCTATACATGGCATCTCGTGGTACACGGACTCAACTATAAGATGATTGGCAGGGAACCTTATGGAAACAATCTGGAACTCACCTTTATTATATGTGCTTTGCTCTGTCCTGCTGTAAACACTTTCATGTTCATTTCCGGATGGTTCGGCATTCGCTTCAAAACGAAAAAGCTCATAATGCTTGGCCTACTGGCCTTCCTATGCTCAGTACTGACCTATGCAGTGTCGGTTCAAATGGGACTTGTAAGATTTGAATCTCTAGCGATGATTCGCCACTTCATACCAATCTCTACAAGCCTTTGGTGGTTCATGACATCCTATATAATGGTTTATCTTTTCTCGCCTCTTATCAACGCCGGCTTCGAGCATTTACCTCGAAAACAAATTGACATAGTCCTTATTGCCCTCACCATGATTCAAGTTCTATCCATAATATCTACGGCAAATCTAGGATCTACCTTTTTCGGACTACTTTATATGTACTTCCTCGGGCGATATATGAAAACCTATCGTATAATCATATCACGCAATAAAGCTCTCATACTTTGGAGTCTATCAGTGGGGTTACTCGTTGTGGGACAATTAGTCATCAATCATTTTGCTCCTCGCACAATTCACCTTTTCCGTTTCCTGGGCTATCATAATCCTCTCATCATTCTTCAGGCAATCGGGATCTTCTTCTTTACTTGGCAACTTCCCCGTGTACATAAACCTCTATTTAATACTATTCTCACTCCAACTCTTTGCATTTACCTCATAACCGAACAACTTCCGGGACTTTATAAATATCAAACCAATCTGCTTGCTACACGACCTATCCACGGAGTATTGTTTTTCGTCGGAATTATTCTCGGTAGTCTTTTGCTTGGACATATCCTCTTTGCGATATCTACAAGACTTTCAGACCTTATAACCGAAAGGAAGTGATTTGTCTTTGTGTTAGAAAAAGTTTATTAACTTTGCCAGCCAATTATGGACTTAGACTCCCTTAGAATAGATTTGAAAGGATTGAAAACGGGACATACCAAACTTGAATTCAATCTCGATGATTCTTACTTTAAGTTCGTCGAAGCTACTCAAATAAATGGAGGTAAGGTGTATGTATCGCTCGATATCGAAAAAACGGCAGATAACAACTTCTTCCTGAATTTCTATGAAACTGGTACAGTGAATATTCCCTGCGATATTTGTCTTGACCCTATGGAGCAAATAATCGACACAAAACAAAGTTTGGAAGTTAGATTCGGAATAGAAAACCAGGAAAACGACACCCTCTTAACAATACCCGAAAACGATGGTATTCTAGATGTTACTTGGTTTATCTACGAATTTCTAATCCTTGTAATACCCATCAGACATGTTCATAAACTAGGAGAATGCAATCCTGCTATGATACACACACTCGAAGAATACACCGCAAACCGATATGGTGAAGAAAACGAGAAAGAAATAGATCCCCGCTGGGCTGCATTATCGAAACTGAAAGAATAAAACATTAAAGAATAAATAATTATGGCACATCCAAAAAGAAGACAGTCAAAGACTCGTACACTCAAAAGAAGAACTCACGATAAAGCAGTGGCACCAACATTAGCTGTGTGTCCGAACTGTAGCGCATATTATGTCTATCACACGGTATGCCCCACTTGTGGTTATTATCGTGGGAAAGTAGCTATCGTTAAGGAAACAGCTGAGTAATGGCTCGAATCAATGCGGTCATAACAGGAGTCGCAGGGTATGTTCCTGACTATATTCTCAACAACGAAGAGTTGTCGAGAATGGTTGATACCAACGATGAATGGATAACGACACGCACGGGAATTAAGGAACGCCGAATACTCACCGAAGAAGGATTAGGCACTTCCTACATGGCGCGTAAAGCTGCTAAACTTCTTCTGAAGAAAACAGAAGTAGATCCCGATACCATAGGCGCCATACTCGTAGCCACGACAACTCCTGACTACGTGCATCCTTCGACAGCCTCCATCGTTCTTGGGAAACTCGGCTTGAAAAACGCGTTTGCTTTTGACATCTCGGCTGCTTGCTGTGGATTCATGTATGCGTTAGATGTGGCGTGCAAAATGATACAAAGCGGAGTATACAAACGAATCATTGTCATAGGAGCTGATAAAATGTCAGCGATAACTGATTATCGCGACCGTGCAACTTGTCCGCTATTTGGCGATGGGGCCGGCGCAGTTCTAGTAGAAGGTACGACAGAAGAGAACATAGGATTAGTAGATTCCTATCATCGCACCGACGGAAAAGGACTTCCATTTCTACACATCAAAGCTGGGGGCTCGGTTTGTCCCTCATCCCGATTCACAGTCGACCACCGTTTGCACTACACTTATCAGGAGGGACGAACAGTATTTCGCTATGCTGTGACTGCCATGGGTGACGATTGCGATGTTCTTTTGAAACGAAATAACTTGACGAAAGATGACATTGCACATGTTGTATGCCACCAAGCAAACCTCCGCATCATCGAGGCTGTTTCGAAGCGTCTCGGTATTCCGATGGAAAAAGTATTGGTAAATATCCAGCACTACGGAAATACGAGTGCAGCTTGCATGCCACTAGTCCTATGGGATTTTGAATCACAATTCAAGAAAGGTGACAACATTCTTTTCACAGCTTTCGGAGCAGGATTCGTAAACGGAGCATTGCTCTACAAATGGGCTTACGACGGAAAAACAGCAGCCGATAAGAAATAAGACAATATTTAGAATTTAAAACTTTGACAAACGCATCTTTCTTTCTCCAAAGAGTTAGATGCGTTTTTCAATTCCACAAAACAAGAAGAGATATGCACAGAGCAGGATTTGTAAACATTGTGGGCAACCCTAACGTGGGAAAAAGCACACTCATGAACCAACTCGTTGGTGAGAAAATAAGCATCGCAACTTTCAAAGCTCAAACCACACGTCATCGTATAATGGGTATAGTAAATACGTCCGACACGCAAATCGTGTTTTCCGATACACCCGGTGTACTCAAACCAAATTATAAGATGCAGGAAATGATGCTACAGTTCTCGGAGTCAGCCTTAACCGACGCCGACATCCTACTATATGTCACCGACGTCGTCGAAAATCCGGAAAAGAATGCCGACTTCCTTGCAAAAGTGAGCAACATAAACACTCCCGTAATCCTGCTCATAAACAAAATAGACCTAATAAACCAAAAACAACTCATCGCCCTAGTCGACAAATGGCATAGGCTACTCCCCAATGCTGAGATTCTCCCGATTTCTGCCCAAAATAAATTCGGTATTGACACTCTCATGAAAAGAATCGAGGAACTACTGCCCGAAAGCCCGGCTTACTTCGATAAAGCCCAGCTCACCGATAAACCCGCCAAATTCTTCGTAACAGAGATTATACGCGAAAAAATCCTACGCTATTACGATAAAGAGATTCCTTACTCCGTCGAAGTCACCGTCGAACAATTCAAAGAAACCCCTCAGCACATAAACATCAGTGCTATTATTTATGTTGAACGAAACTCACAGAAAGGTATTATCATTGGGCATAAAGGCTACGCTCTCAAAAAGGTAAGTACTGAGGCTCGGAAATCGCTCGAACGATTTTTCGATAAAGGAATCTATCTCGAAATATTCGTCAAAGTCCAGAAAGACTGGCGAAACTCTCAAAAAGAACTGGCAAACTTCGGATACATCCAAGATTAAAAACACATCAACATGGCAAACTTAGTAGCAATCGTTGGACGCCCCAACGTTGGGAAATCAACCCTCTTCAATCGGCTCACAAAATCACGTCGGGCCATTGTCAGCGAAACAGCCGGAACCACACGCGACCGGCAATATGGCAAATGCGAATGGAACGGAAAAGAATTCTCCATCGTCGACACTGGCGGATGGGTGGTTAAAAGCGATGATATATTCGAAGACGCTATAAGGCGACAAGTTATCGTAGCAACCGAAGAAGCCGACCTTGTACTATTCATAGTCGACACGCAAACTGGAATAACCGACTGGGATGAAGACGTTGCGCAAATTCTTAGACGCACAAAACTCCCCGTAATCCTCGTAGCAAACAAAGTCGACAACAATGCGCAGTACTACGAAACAGCCGAGTTCTATAAACTCGGGCTCGGCGAACCCATACCCGTCAGCGCCATGAGCGGAGGAGGTTCAGGCGACCTGCTAGATATTCTGCTCGAAAAACTCCAAAATCTACCCGATGAAGCCCCAGAAGACGAGCTCCCACGATTCGCAGTTGTTGGCCGACCAAACGCCGGAAAGTCAAGCATCATAAATGCTTTCATCGGTGAAGACCGAAATATAGTAACCGAAATTGCCGGAACTACGCGTGACAGCATATACACACGTTACACCAAATTCGGCTTCGATTTCTATCTCGTTGACACAGCGGGTATCAGGCGTAAGAACCGAGTAACCGAGGACCTTGAATTCTACTCCGTCATGCGCTCCATCCGAAGTATTGAAAATTCTGACGTTTGTATACTAATGATTGACGCCACACGAGGCATCGAAGCACAAGACATGAACATCTTCCAACTCATCCAAAAGAACAACAAAAGTCTCGTAGTCGTAGTCAACAAGTGGGACCTAGTCGAAGAAAAAAGCCAAAAAGCCATAACAACCTTCGAAAATGCCATACGAAACCGCATGGCACCCTTTGTAGACTTCCCGATAATCTTCGCCTCAGCCCTCACCAAACAGCGCATCTATCGAGTACTCGAAGAAGCAAAACAAGTCTACCTCAACCGAAAGATGCACGTAGGCACGACAAAGCTCAACGAAACAATGCTCCCAATCATCGAAGCAACCCCTCCCCAATCAGTAAAAGGCAAATACATAAAAATAAAATACTGCTCCCAACTCCCCAACACCCAAATACCCTCTTTTGTCTTCTACGCCAACCTCCCCCAATACGTAAAAGAGCCCTATCGCCGCTTTCTAGAAAACAAAATCCGCGAGAACTGGCAATTCCATGGCTGTCCGATAAACATTTTCATCCGTCAGAAATAACGCCCCCTTCGCCCAATTCAACTCAAGAGCGTCCACCAGATTGTGGACGCTCTTGAGTTTTTGCGTATGCTCGACATGAGTATTGTTTAACAGGCGAAGTCGCGCATAAGCCCTAATTGCCGGAATTATATAGCTACAGACAAGAGTATTCATCGATGGTATTATACACGTCTGTCCGATTAATTAGCCCCACTTATCCAACTTCTTATACTAACTTGTACAAATAATTATACAAACGTGTATAGCTTCTTATACTAACTTGTATAAACAATTATACAAACGTGTATAGCTTCTTATACTAACTAGTATAAACAATTATACAAGTGTGTATAATGAGTTATACACACTTGTATAATAATATCTCCACGTTTAGATAATTAATTCTCTACTACTGTAAATTAGTGTAGATATGCATACGGAAACTTCTGTTTACCTGATAGTTTCTATATGCGCGGAAAAGTTCGCCCGTTTAAATAATCTTTTTAGTGAATGCTGAGAGAGTGTTGGCTATTCCTTTTCTAATAACCGGTTGTTGTAATTCAGGGAGGAGTTAAGAATCTTCATATAATCATCGTAAGGAATCGTGGTCCCGCCCATTGATTTGAGGTGGGGAGTTTCGAATTGGCAGTCAATTAATCCGCCATTATTTTTTAGTGTTTCCGCAAGTGCAATTAGGGCTATTTTAGAGGCTGATGGAGTAAGCGAGAACATGCTTTCGCCGAAGAAATTTCGACCTATGGAGACGCCGTAGAGTCCACCGACAAGCTGATGTTGAGCGTCCCATACTTCTATGCTCTTAATATAGCCAGCTCGATTGAGCTCCTTGAATGCCGCAACCATTTCTTTACCGAGCCAGGCTCCTTGTTGGTTGAGGCGTAGTTGAGAGCAGTGGTCAATCACTTTCTCTGTGGCTTGACTGATAGTTGTTTTGTAGGCTTGTTTGTTTAGGAGGGTTCGCATACTGTGTGAGATGTGGATGTTGGCTGGAAAGATTACGAATCTTTGCATCGGGCACCACCATTCTATTTGGGGGCAGCGTCGGAAATCGTACCATGGGAATATTCCATTTTCATAAGCTATCAGGAGGCGGGCCGTGCTCAGGTCGCCTCCCACTGCTAGGAGCCCGTCTTCGTCGCCCATGTGCGGGTCGGGGAATTCGATGATGTCTTTGTAGAGTTGGAACACCATGTAGTTATCCGATTTTGAGCCTTAGCTTATTGTTGACTGCTTCAACTGTTGCCACTCCGCCTTTTCTGAGTTTGCCAAAGAGAATTTCGTGTACGAAGAGCGGTTTGAGTTCGTTGTTGATGATGCGTTCCATTTCGCGTGCTCCGTATTCGGGCGTGAATCCTTGGGCGAGTAGATGCTCGTTGGCTTCGGGGGTGATTTCCATGGTGATTTTCTTTGCTGAGAGCATTTGTTGAAGTATGTCGAGCTTCTTTTGGAGGATGAGTTGGGCCATTTGTCGGCTCATTTCGTTGAATACGACAATTGATGAGAGGCGGTTGATGAATTCGGGTTTGAAGGTTCGTTTTATTTGTTTGAGCATTGCTTCGCCTCGTGTTGTTCGACCGGCGAATCCGATATTGGCTTGTGAGGCGAATTGTGCTCCGGCGTTTGATGTCATGATGAGTATGGTGTTTCTGAAGTCGGCCTTCTGCCCGCGGTTGTCGGTTAGTTTGGCGTAGTCCATCACCTGTAGAAGAATATTGTATATGTCGGCATGTGCTTTTTCGATTTCGTCGAGCAATAGTACACAGTTAGGTGTCTTGCGGATTGCGTCGGTGAGTAGTCCGCCGTCTTCGTAGCCAACATATCCGGCCGGCGAGCCAATGAGCTTGGCAACGGTATGCTTTTCGGTGTATTCGCTCATATCGAATCGTACTAGTTCTATTCCGAGTTCTTGTGCGAGCACTTTAGCCACTTCGGTTTTTCCTACTCCGGTGGGGCCAACGAAGAGAAGATTTGCAAGGGGTTTCTGCTCGTCGAGCAAACCGGCTTTGGCCATTTGCACTGCTTCGACGATTTGACGAACTGCCGGGTCTTGTCCGAATATCTTGGCGCTGATTCGTTTGTTGAGTGTTTGAAGGCTTTCGTTGCTTTCTTCTTTCATTGCCTTTGCGTCGATTTTGCAGACTTTCTGGAGAATCTGGTCGATTATGCCTTTGGTTACGAATTGGTTCGTAGCCTGATTGGGATGTAGTTCAAGAAAGGCTCCGGCTTCGTCGATGAGGTCGATGGCTTTGTCGGGCAGATGGCGGTCGTGTATGTATTTCGCACTTGCTCGGACGGCGTATTCCAGGGTTACTGGACGATAGCGTACGTTGTGATAGGTTTCGTATTGCTTTTTGAGTCCGCGTACGATTTCGATTGTTGTCTCGATGGATGGCTCTTGGATGTCGATTTGTTGAAAGCGGCGAACGATTCCTTTCGAGCGCGACATGTGTCGGTTGTACTCGTCGTAGGTTGTCGAACCGATGAAGCGTATGTTACCGGCTTCGAGGTAGGGCTTGAGCATATTCGAAGCATCGGGCCCACCGTCGGATGTTGTTCCGGCTCCGATGATGTTATGTATTTCGTCGAGGTAGATTATTACGTTTCCTTCTTCGGTTGCCCCATCCATAACCGCTTTGAGTCGTTTCTCAAAGTCGCCCCTGAATTGTGCTCCGGCCAGGAGTGTGCTCATGTCCATCTGATAGATTTTGCATCTTTGGAGGCGGGGCGGAACATTGCCGGCTTTGATTCTTTTGGCCAGGCCGTAAACGAGCGATGTCTTTCCCACTCCGGGGTCGCCTATGTGTAGCGGATTGTTCTTTTCCTTTCGGCAGAGAATCTGTATTGTTCTGTCGAGTTCTGCTTCGCGCCCGATGAGTGGGTTATGACTGTCGAGTATGTCGTTTATGTTTGTCACGAGTTGTTTCCAGGGTGTATCTTCGTTGGTTGTTTCTCCTTCTTCGGTTTCTTCCTCGCGCATTAGAGTCATTTGTGGGTCGTTCGGGGCTTCCTCGCTAGCTGAAAATCGGCTATAAGCTTCGGATAGTTTGTTGATGAATTTGTCTTCGTCGTTCACGGTCGTTTTGAGACAGAATGCTGCCATCGATTCTTTCAGGTCGAACATCGCACGCACCATGTGAGGCACGTCGAGCAGTTTTTCGCCGCTTTTCAGGGCAATGTTGAGTCCGTTGGTGAAGAGTTCTTGGAGTTGTTCGGAGAATCGGGTTTCGGTTTTCTCGTCATCTCCCGTCACCCGTTCCTGTGCGACGAGATAGTTATTGAGTTTTTGGTTGAGTTTATTTTTGTCTATCACATCGTCGGTCATTGCTATCTGGAACGGTTTCTGATTCATCGCATTGGTAAGAAACAGTTCGGGAATAGCGAATTCATAATGCATCAATGCGGCCATTGCCATTGTTGTGCCGATAGCTCGTCCGAGCCATGGTGTTACGGGCACTTCTCCAGACTTAATCATAATTCGGGTTCGTAAGTTAAACGTAGCGGAAACTTTTCTTCGCGGGCCATAGACATAGCCTTGCTTACTTTTGAGCGTGCAATGTCGTAGGAATAAATTCCCACAACCGATTCGCCTTCATTGTGTACTTTCATCATCATTGTTTCTGCATCTTCGGGCGACATGAAGAATACTTCGCGTAGCACTCTTACAACGAAATCCATTGTTGTGACCTCATCGTTGTGAATAATCACTTTATATCTTCGTGGCTCGCGAATGTCAATTCGTTTCCGTTCTTTAAGGGATGTTTGTCTTATTGCCATAATACGCGCAAAGATAGGGATAAATAGATTGTAACTGTGAAACTTTCTTCTCTTTTGAAAACCAGTGCATAACCGGTATGAAAGGCTCTGCGATGAAATATCTTCACACATCATTTTGCTCTCCGATTCGCAATGCTTTTCGGTGGTGTAAACGTGCTCTTGAAATCGCATACGTGAGCGCATAAATTTCTTTACGTGTTGCGTTGTCGGCCGACACGTGTCCCCGTAAATTTTCTCACGTGTTGCTTTTCACGGGGACACGTGAAGAAATTTATGCGCTCACGTATGCATTTTCAAGAGTAAGCGCGAACGATTTTATAGACTCTTTCTGAAGTAAGAATTAATTAAGTAGTCAGCCAATAGCAGAGCTATTATTATTTAGTTCTGGCTCTAATCGCGAGTAATGGCGACACTGTTTAAAGTTAATGCTAGCTCTCTTCAAAATTAGTACAGCCACTGATTACTACTAGTCGCTGTATACAACCCTTTTTGGAATATTGGTATAGATATTCTCTTCTTATAGATTAGCTAGGTTGAACCACACTATGCCAAAGGACAGAATATGCTAGTCGATTTGATGTAAGTCAAGAAAGATGAATTAAAATACAGTTATCTTAGCATTACTATTGCGAGAAACTAATCGCTGCTCTACCTTTGCATCGTCAAAAGGTTAATAGATTGTTTAGGTTAGTAGTAATAGATTTAGGTTTTTAGTTATCTATTTAAGGTAAAGTTTAACGGATCATTCAGGATTACAAAGGTGACCGTGAGGTTCCCTTCTAATTGAAGAATTTTGAGTTAAACATAACCAAAACGCCGGAGCTCGTTGAGAGTCCCGGCGTTTCTTTTATATATAAATGTTTCCTTATAGGCTAAATGATAAGCTATCCTTTTATTTTACTGGATCATTTCTTTTGTGAGAATACTTTCCAGCTGCTCGGCTGATAGGTGGAGCTGAAATTCACCGTGTATGGCCACGCTTATATTGCCAGTTTCTTCAGAAACCACAATAGCGATGGCGTCGGAATCTTGCGAGATACCCATAGCGGCTCTATGGCGCAAACCGAGTTGTTTGGGAATGTCTTGTTTGTGACTCACGGGCAGGATACAGCCTGCAGCCTTGATACGTTTTTTCGAAATTATCATTGCACCGTCGTGTAGAGGTGAGTTCTTGAAAAATATGTTTTCAATGAGACGTTGATTTATTCTGGCGTCGATTATATCGCCCGTTTCGATTATGTCGCCCAGCAATATTCCTCGTTCAACGACAATCAGTGCGCCTATTTTTCCACGGCTCATGCTCATGCAGGCCATGACGATTGGAATTATAGCCTCTTTGTCGACATCTTCTTTGTTGCTGTTGGTGAAGAGTTGCATCAGATTCCGAACCTTCCGATGAGCGCCAAGACTATAAAGGAAGTGGCGGATTTCTTCCTGAAAGAGCACTATTAAGCCGATTACGCCGACAGAAACGAGCTTATCCATTATGCTGCCCAGTAGGCGCATTTCTAGAACCTGACTCACAATGAGCCATAAAATGACGAACAGCATTATACCCACAAATACGTTTAGCGAGCGTGATTCTTTCATCAGCCGATACAGGTAGTAGAGCATCAGCGCTACTAGGATTATGTCGATGGCGTCCTTTATACTGAATTCGAAGAACATAGTTTTTGTTATTTTGTTTTGGAAATCATCTCGTTGTAGATAATCACGGCTTCGATGGCAGCTCTGATATCGTGTACCCGCAATATGGATGCGCCTTTGCTCAGGGCTATGGTGTTTAGGACTGTTGTGCCGTTCAGGCTTTCAGTGGGAGTTATGCCGAGGAGTTTGTGAATCATTCGTTTGCGACTTATGCCGACGAGCATAGGCAGTTCGAGCACCTGTAGGCGCTCCATCTCGTTTAGAAGGGTATAGTTTTCATCCATTGTCTTGCCGAATCCGAACCCCGGATCGATAATTATATCTTTCTGCCGCAATTCGCGTAACCTTTGCAATTTGTCGGCGAACCGTATCAGCATGTCATGCAAATTCGGTGCAGTCGACATAAGGATATACGGTACGCCCAGTTCGGCAACTGTGGCGAACATATCGGGGTCTTTGCCTTCCTCAACATCATTTATTATGTCGGCCCCGAAATCTTCGACGCATCTTCTAGCTACTGAAGCGCGGAAAGTGTCTATTGATATAATTGCATCGGGTTGTGCCTTGCGAATGATGGGCAACGCTATTTCCAGTCGACGCATCTCTTCTTCCTCGCTAGCTACTTCGCCACCTGGACGTGTGGAACAGGCACCCACGTCGATTATTTTAGCTCCTTCGGTAATTATACTGTTCGCGCGATTGAATATTTCTTTCTCGGTTTGAACTCTGCTATCGGCGAAGAATGAGTCGGGCGTGGCGTTCAGAATGCCCATAACAATAGGCCGACTCAAGTCGAGCAGTCGTCCTCGAATGTTTATCGTGTAATCAATTGGGTTGCCTTTCGGTCGAATATCGGTTGTTTTCATGTCGCGCAAAGTTACTGTAATTCTATAAGTAGCCGTTCTTCATTAAACGTATATTATTATATCCAGCATCCGATGTACAAGCTGAATAACTCTACGTTTTTTAGTATTTTTGCGGCTCACGCAACATAAGTAAACATGCAGATATACAAGAATAACGGAGATTATCACTGGCGTAATCTAATCACCCGTAGCATACTCGTCATCTTAACCATGGTGCTCATTGTTTTCTTCCTCCCGAGGACAAAAGGAAAGCTCTTCCACTACGATGAGGGTAAGCCGTGGATGTATGGTCAGCTCATCGCAAAGTTCGACTTCCCGATTTTTAAGTCCGAGGAAGCATTGAAACGCGAACGCGACTCAATAATGCAGCATTTCCAGCCCTATTTCAATCTCAATACAGAAGTAGAGGGGAAGAAGATTTCACAGTTCAGGGAGAAATATGAGAAAGGTATACCTGGCCTCTCATCTGCTTATAACGATGCTATCGTCAAGCGTTTGCATGAACTGTATTCCAATGGAATAATGAGTGCGCAGCAGTTTTCCGAGCAGATACGCGATACAAATAACATGATCCATGTGATAACCGGGAAGCAGGCTGTGAGCAAACCCATTAGTAAAATTTATTCAACTATGGGAGCCTACGAGCACATTTTCATGGACCCGTTGCTAGAGCTGAAACGAACCGAATTGCAACAGTGCAACCTTAACGAATACATTGAACCGAACCTCATCTACGATAAGAAACGCAGTCAGAGCGAGATGGCCGATATGCTCAGTCTTGTACCCCAGGCTTCGGGAATGGTGCTTAAAGGACAACGAATCATCGACCGAGGCGATATCGTAGATGCTCATACTTTCCGGGTACTCAACTCGTTCGAAAAAGCAATGGAGAAGATGAACGAATCGAAAGACGAGGAGTCTTCTACGTTATTCGGACAGGCACTCTATGTGCTCATTCTCATTGGACTTTTCACGCTCTATTTGGCTCTGTTCCGGAAGGATTATTTCGACAAACCGCGAGCCATATCGCTACTCTATGCGATGCTTGTGATATTCCCGATTCTCACTTCATTTATGATGGAGCACAACATCCTAAGTGTCTATATTCTGCCTTTTGCCATGGCTCCGATATTTGTTCGTGTGTTCATGGATTCGCGAACGGCATTTATTGCTCATGCAACGATGGTGCTGGTGTGTGCAGTGGCGGTGAAATATCAATATGAATTCATAATTGTGCAGCTTGTGGCCGGGCTTGTGGCCATATTCTCCCTTCGCGAACTTTCGAAACGAAGTCAGATATTCCTCACGGCTCTACTTGTAACCCTCGGTTCGGCAGCGATATATTTTGCAATCCAACTTATTCAAGCCGACGACTTCTCAAAGCTCGATCAAACGGTTTACTATCACTTCTTTGTAAACGGATTCCTGCTGCTTTTCACTTATCCGCTCATGCTAGTAATCGAAAAAACATTCGGGTTCATCTCCACTGTCACTCTTTTTGAACTTTCGAACACAAATAACGAAATTCTACGCCGACTAAGTGAGGTGGCACCCGGAACATTCCAGCATTCCATAACTGTTGGGAACCTGGCAGCCGAAATTGCAAATAAAATCGGAGCGAAAGGACAGCTAGTTAGAACAGGAGCTCTTTATCACGACATCGGAAAGATGGAAAACCCAGTATTTTTTACCGAAAACCAGGCCGGGGTGAATCCGCACGACAAGATTTCCGATCTAGAAAGTGCGCACATCATAATCAATCACGTGAACGAAGGGTTGAGACTGGCCGAGAAGTATAATCTCCCAAAAGTTATAAAAGAATTCATCACGACCCATCACGGCAATGGACTCGTGAAATATTTCTACATAAATTATCGCAACACTCATCCTGGCGAGGAAGTCGACGAAGCCCCGTTCCGTTATCCCGGTCCAAACCCATCGACACGCGAGCAGGCCATATTGATGATGAGTGATACCGTAGAGGCAGCCTCGCGTTCGCTAACTGAATATACTGAAGAAACTATCAGTGCCCTTGTGAATCGCCTCATAGACGCTCAAATGGCCGACGGATTTTTTACCGACTGCCCCATCACATTCCACGACATCGCCACGGCAAAGAAGGTTCTCATCGAGCGTTTGATGTCGATGTATCACACGCGAATACAATATCCGCAACTCAAGAACTAGAGCGGCATAAATGTTAGCTTTGCAAACAACCTCACAAGTCAATTTTTTCTAATAACAATAACAACAACAATGAAGAAGATTATTTTTGTTTTCGTTTCAATGCTCTGTGTCCTCACCTCCTGCAACCTGGCTGACGACGATGGCGTTTGGGATCCCATGGAACTTCGGGCCAGTACGGAGATGGATGCCAGCAGAAACATTAAGGTTCCAAGTACAGGTGCAACAATCCAAGTAATGTGCACCAATTATCAAACATTTTGGATGGAAAGTGTTCTTGAGAATGGCAATAATATTTCACAAAAGAAACTAGATGAACTGTCGGGAAGCTGGTTCAAACTCAAAATAAAAGGTAATGTGCTTACTGCCGAAATATATCCTAATAATAGTGGTAAAGCACGCCGAGTAGACGTAGGTATAAGCGCGGGAGATATATTCGACGGGGTGAAATTCTATCAGGAGTCAAACTAATTCTCTCCGGCTCGAAAAAGGAGCACCCGGATTTCAACGCTCCAACTTCTTCTTGAAGTTGGAGCGTTGAAATCCGGTATCAAACTCAGTTCTTAACATGAAATGATGGCAAAACCACATGGGGTTTCTGTTCTCCTGGTGAAAGGAGGGCAAATACAATTGTATTTGGCTCTCATGCGGTCAAGAAATAGCCGGATGCAGTCCGAATCGACGTGGATTCGGAAGGTAGCCCGCATGTAGGGACAGACCGCGTGTTTGTCCGGCCAGCCCCTTAACCCGAATGAATGTACAATCGCCTGGTGGTTTGATAGGATAATATGTTTATCAGCCCTGTCGAACGGTAGGACAGACACGCAGTCTGTCCCTACATGCGGGCTGACGCCCAAGTTGACAGGGAGCGAAGAGCGACGAACAAAATATGATTCTTTAGGGGAGCAGACAAGTCAAACTCCATGGGTTTCGTTCTCCTGACGAAAGGACGAACCAAATCCCTAAGAGATTAGCTTCTCTCAATATCTGCTAATAAGGTTTTGAGTATGTTCCTTGCCCGATTTTTAGAATAATTCGAGCTGTTGACCGGGGGCATTAGGTGCGAGCGGCTTTGTACCACTGAAAACCTCAATATCACCGAACTGTTTGTCGGTTATAACCATTATACAGACTTTCCCCGAACGGGGCATAAAGGATTTTACACGCTTCACATGGACATCTGCATTTTCTCTGCTGGCACAATGGCGAACATAGATGGAGAATTGAAACATGGTGAAGCCGTCTTTCATTAAATCTTTTCGGAAAACGGTGTAGGCGCGTTTTTCTTTGACCGTATTGGTTGGAAGGTCGAAGAAAATCATCACCCACATGACTCTATATTCGCTAAGTCTTTGCATCAGACGAAAGATGGATAAGCAATATTGCGACTCTCGCCATTATAACATTTCGCAAGGCTTGCCGTGGTTTGTCCTGCTGCAATCATCAATGGACTGCGTTTGCCTCCAATAAGTACATCAAGAACAGGTATCATGAGCATCTCTTGTTTAAGTTCGGTAGTCAATTCTGCGGGGATTTCTTTTTTGTTAGTGGTTTTGATAACCAAGTCGTCGACGAACGGGCGATAAGGCTCCATAATATCGTCGGCCAAACAATAGGCATTGTAGCGGTTATGATGGTGGATACCATAGACGGGAAGCAATCCACTTCCAACTAATGCTCGCGCAATCACTGCACGCAGAATGGCGTATCCGTAGTTCAATAGGTTGTTGGGCGGTGTTCCTTCTTTATCTCTCGTAAAATCAGGTAGGTTGGGGAAAATGTTTTTCCAGTAATAGGCTGCCGCCTGGGCCTCATTGTTATCAGCATCATCGCTTCTCACACTACGGGCAAGAACATGTAGAGGAGCGAATGATTTTGACGTGTTCTTCTGCAAACAGAAGGCTTGATTCTCAATTTTCGCCTTGACAGTTTGTTGCCATAACTGTTTTCGTAAAGGAACGGCTGCTTCTATCTGATTGCGGAAACGTTCTTGGTGCAATGTGTTTCCTGAAAGTGGAAGCAGCATTCCTGTTGGCATTCGTTTGTTATCGCATGTTATCACGGTGACCGTATTGTTGAGCAATGCTGCCAGAACTCCCTGCGTTATGGTTATTTGTTTATTGTCGAGCACCATGACGCCAATATCTTCTATTGGAATCGTTCTGGTGCTTTCCTGTTTTATCGCCTCCGGAAGATTTGCTTTCTCAACTTCGGGCAATCGTATAACCAATTGCTCATTACGAAGTGAAAGATAAGCCGGATTCCCAAAGTATAGGGTTTTCTTTATCATCAGTGTTTGAATTCTATGTTACCATTCCTAATCACAAAGTCACGGTGCTTGCCCATTATCAGGAATTTAATTGTCTTGATTCCACAGCGGATAGCTGTCGGGAGGTTTTGATAATTCTCTATTTTACCTATGGAACAACCTCTTTCGGTTGTTGTTGATAAGTGATGAGTCAATAAGATAATTAGGCCCTCAGATTCGAAACGGTTGACCTTGTATAGACGTCGTTTCAAATTAACTTGATCTAAATCTTTCAGCTCCTCAGGATTATCTTTATAGAGCAACACCATGTCGCCTGTGCGTAACTTGTAGTCAAGGGGCAAATGATTTCCTTTCTTATCGGTAATAAACTTCGGAATATCTTCTGTGCCCGATTTCCGATGATTCGATATGTCATACAAACTGTATATCTTGAAATCGCGTTTCTTGCCATCCGTATAGTAACACATCACGTACAAGTCTCCTACAGCTGCATAGAAGAATTGCTTATAATCCTTGGAAGACTTATAAGTCTGCTCCTTAATTCTCAATGCCGTTTTGACAGCCTTGCATCGCACATGCCTTATCCTATGCGTCTTGACATCTCCCTCACCATTTTTTCCTTTCTTTATCATATAAAAACCTTGTTCGCAGGCATCTTTAAAGGATGTTCCTTCGGGGAACTGCCCTTTCATCAGGCCGAAAAGATCTGTATCGACAATAACTTTCTCCAAGTCTTCCCAATTGGTAAAACCTGAGTCTTGTGTCGACCGCTTGTACTTAAGTTCTCTCCGTATCACATAATAGATAGTAGGGTCTATTTGTGCTTGTCCGTCTTTCATCAATACTTTACCATTTGCGTCTTTTGCAAACTGTGTGATAGCTCCATAATAACTTGCCTTATGGATTTCTCCTCTTAGAGAATCTCCCGTCTGCCAACGTGGATGTTCTTTTCCTCCTACAATTTTGCCTCGTTTCCTTAACCTACGATGAGCCGGAGTCAAAGCTTGATCCTTTGTGTGATGACTAACAATGATATTCTCATTGATAAACCTGTCAAGATCATTGACACGTCTTCCAACCCGGCAGTCTTTCTTTTCTTTATCCAATTTTTCTTCCAGCCCTTTGAGTTCGAGATTTAAGCCTGTCTTATTGTTATCGTTATAATTCTTGAGTGCTTTTTTAGTCTCCTCAATCTTATAAAACAGTTCAAGCATACGGTCTCTCTTTGCCGCCGATGGTATAACAGTTAGCATAGTTGCATCAATAGCGTGGTGGGAGTGAAGACTACGATCTTTCTTCTCATCTATACTTTGAAGACCAAGAATTTTGCGGAACTCGGCAGTCGTTTCACCTCTCTGTACTTCGACATGGTTGAAGATACTTTTCAAATATAAAACTGCATGACGGGTTATAACACGGGTATCTACAAGCTGACTATTCTTAAAGCCATCGGTAACATCAGTCATTGTGAAGCGTTCCAGTTTTCCCTTCCAATATGCCAGTTCCATATCCCACAGATGTTTTTCGCGGATACACTCGTCTTTTCTGTCTTTATCTTGTGCTCGTCTTGCCTGTCCTTTCCAGAAATCAACATTTCGGCTAAGCCTATCCACACGTTCTTTCCATCTCTGGAGTCTTGGCTTGATAGCTGTGTATTCTTTTCCGTTTATCGTTACATCCTTGTCGTAATTAGGCATATCTGTCGGGATATTGTTCTTCTTGATAAAACGGTTATAATAGGATTCACAGAGCGTAAGGTTCTGGTCGGAATTATCGAAGCTGATACTTTTAGGAATCGTGTGTTCCATATCGAAAGCATTAGGATTGAAGAGGTTTGTCAGATTTATGGTTTGCCCTGTGTACAGACATTGTCCTCCTTGTTCCAGCCAGAGCTTATACTTTTTTATATCCTTGTTATAGTAAGGTACTTTCCCATCGGTATAAAAATCTGTCTCGCACTGCTCAAAAATATAGCGGGCTTTATCAATGTCTTGCTCACTTATACTATTTGTGGTAGGATTAAGTTCTTTTAGGATTTTTCTTATCTTTTCATTTTCATCTCGTCGAATCCTGTTATATCTATCTAATGCCCATTTTGTATTTGCATCATTCAGCTCACGTGCGGTTTCAACAACAACTCGTGTTTCATCAGGCGATATGACTCCATCATCCAAAAGTTGATTAACCCTCCTACGCAAAGTGTTAAGGACTCTCATAACGGTAGGATTTTTAATGGCACCGATATTAGGATTACCCAAGCGTAATTTAGAACGGTCGTTGTCCACAGGAATCGGGCGATAGATTGCTATTTGAGAAGGATGATACAACCGTTCCCACTGCTTACTCTTTACATTAGGGAACTTTTCGGTAAGAAACGCTACCAGCAGCTCTCCTAACTTTGGAGACTCCACAAACTTCCGCTTATAACTCTTGAAGAAGTCTTGATATTTACTCCTAACCGCCTGAAAAATTTTCGTCTGCTCATCGGCACCTATCTGTACCCAGAGTTTAGCACCAATATGACTCTTTATCTGTGTATTTATATCCTCGTCATCTCCTTCACCCAACTGGTATTGATAATTGTGGTCGGCAAAGCGGTTCTCTTCAAGTTTCGACTTATAGTTAGCAATCAGAGAGTTGACAATATTATTGATTTGCTTCTCTTGATTCAGTTTGTCCTCCAACTGTAGAAACTCTTTGGTAATAGCTAAGATATCTTCGTCAGACACAGGTACAATATCGGGTAACTTAGCAAGTAATACCGCATCCGAATATTTAAGCCCTAAAAGCAGCATACGGTTGATATTTCGGATGGCTTTCAAACTAAGCATAGCATAGCCTTGCGGTATAGAAGTCCAAAGACGTACTAATTCCTTGATTTTATTCTCGTCCCAATGCAGGGCTTTTCTTGCAAAATTGGAGACTTCTTCCGGATCTTCCGCATTATAGCATACATGCCAAATATCTTCTTCCGTATAACTTACAATGTGCTCATTATTATTATTCTTTCCATGTGCCTGTCTCCGTTTTTCTCCGTCAATCCGGCAGTTTGCCCAGTTTTCTCCCAAGAGCTTTTTCATACGGACAGTGACAGGACAAGCGGCAATGCTTACACTGTCTTTATAGTTAATGGTCTTGTCGTCGTTTGAGAAACTAAGTCCCAATCGTTTTTCTATATACTTTCTGATATCCTCAAACTTGAAATCAGCTTTTACCTTGGAGAGGAAACAGTCTTTCAAAAGTTCCTGCCGTAGTTTTATTGGGAGTTGTTTATAAGGTTCTCCTGCCGTTTCTCTTATTTTTATGTTGTTTATGAGTGTCCATGCGCGGAATTCCTCAAATTCAGGACGTCCTATCGGGCAGCGTGGTTTGTTGCGCTCAAGCGTACATTTTCCCACGTTTCCCCGCTGTGACCGTAATGGACGCTTATAGAAAATTGTGCCCACACCTTTCTTTTCACTTGTCAGACGTTCGTATAGTTCGCTTTCTACCGACAATTTTTTTTGATAAGTAAAAATTTCTTTAATCTCATCCTGGTATTGCGACCGTATTGCCCTATAACTTTCATTATTCCTGATCCTTACTCTTTCATCCTCAAGTTTAGCAAAAGCCTCGCCAACAGTCTTTAGATGATTCTCTTGCATATAAGCAACCAATCCTTTGGAGAGTTTCGTTTCCGAAGCCTTCATCTCGTTGGCAATGTCAGCACCCTCCTCAGCAATAGGCTTCTTCTCGTTCTTTTCCTGGTCCGCTATGGTTTCTCCTTTGCTACTTTTGAATCCCCTGTGTTGAGCAATATGATATAAGGCTCGTCCAAGTTTATATCGCTCTATAGGCTGGTCAAAATCAAATTGGCGTACTACCAATTCTCTTCGGAGTTGATAAGGACTGGAATAATCAGGCTTTCCGTCACCATTAAAGTCGAGCATGATCCACGCATTGAAGTCTTTATCTTCAATGGGATACTGCCTGTACAATCCTTTTTGCTTGTCATAAGTACGCCATTGCATTAGAGAATCAGGCGACATTGGGCATAAACCATGCTCAATAAGTAAGTCGAGTGTAGCCCACAGCTTACGCCTTCTTGCCTCATTCAGTCCACGACTTCTGCGATGTGCCGATCGATTACCGGCTAATGAATATTCTCGTCCATTACTGTTTTTGCTTACGCTACTTCCGAAGATATCTGAGGAAAAGAATTCCAGCTGTTCCGTAAGATTTTCTCCCAGTTCTAGGTTTCTAACAGAAGAACCTATTGAATTTGTTCCAAGGTCCAGTCCAAAAATTTTTTGTATCATATTTATTTTTTATTTGTTTATTCAAGTCTGAATAGTACATTTGCAATCAAATACACAGTGAAGACTTTTCACAACAAGGCTATAAGCCGAAGATTTCTTGCTCCTGCGGACAACCGTAGGAGCACTTTTTATATACGGTTGCAATCGCAAATTTAGGAAATCTTATATTCATACGTGAGTTTTGATAATAAAATAGAAATCTCTGTAAAACTCCGACTAATATCTTTTTTAGTCGCTGGCACTCTGTGGCCGAGAATAGAGATAAATTCAGGGATAATTAATTGTGAGTATCTACTTACTTTTGCGTGAGTAAGAAAAACAATAAATTCAGGAATGAAATACACCATAAAAGCTCCCCAAAATATCGACACGATTATTAATCTTCCTGCCTCAAAAAGCATAAGTAATCGTGCTTTAATCATTAATGCGCTTACGGGTAGTGGTATATTCCCTCAGAATCTTTCGGATTGCGACGATACAGACGTGATTGTACGCGCACTCACTCTTAGACCCGATATTATCAACATTATGGCGTCCGGAACAGCCATGCGATTTATGACTGCCTATCTAAGTATTAGTGAGGGTGAGGAGCATTTACTCACGGGCAGCGACCGCATGAAACATAGGCCCATAAAAGAGCTTGTGGAGGCCCTTAGAAGTCTTGGTGCTGATATTGAATATGAGGTCGAAGAAGGGTTCCCACCACTGCGAATCAAAGGACGCCGATTGCATGGAGGCCAATTGGATGTGCCTGGCAATGTGAGCTCACAATTCATTTCGGCATTGCTGCTCATTGCGCCTATGCTTGACGATGGATTGGAACTTCGACTACTTGGCGAAATCATTTCGCGGCCCTACATTGACCTGACTTTGCACGTGATGCATGAGTTTGGAGCCATTGCCGAATGGACGGATGTCAATACCATCGCTGTTGAAGCTCAACCATATTGTAAACGTGACTACACGATAGAAAATGATTGGACATCGGCCGGTTATTGGTATGCCATTCTATCTCTGATTGCTGACCCCAATAGCAGAATAGTGTTGCCTGGACTTATGAATGCCTCACGACAAGGAGATTCGGCTTCGAAATACATCTTTTCACTACTCGGCGTGAAAACCGCTTTTGAAAGCAAACAGTCGGGTGTCCTAACAAATTTGATCCTCACGAAACATCAACGTCCTTTGCCGCGTTTCGAATATGATTTCATCAATCAGCCCGATCTTGTTCAAACTCTCATTGCTCTGTGCCCCGTAATGAACACGCATTTCTTATTTACTGGTCTTTCGAGTCTCCGAATAAAGGAAACCGATCGTATCGAGGCCATGCGACGTGAGATGGCTAAGTTAGGCTACGTGCTTCATATTATAGGCGACGACATCCTTTGGAATGGTGAACGATGTACTCCCGACGTTGCCCCGATAATCGATACTTACGATGACCACCGTATGGCCATGTCTTTCGCTCCACTTTCAATTTGTTTGGGCGAAATCACGATAAAGAATCCCGAAGTTGTTTCGAAATCATATCCTAATTTTTGGGCCGATCTGAGAACCGCTGGGTTCATCGTCGAATAATTTCCTCTCCACTGAAATGCTTTGAATCAAAAATACTATCCTTATTTGTGTCGTTTTTGAAAATATGTTTAATTTTGCAGCCGTACAATAGAACAAGTGTATCAAAATCAAGAAAGTAAAAATTAATGTCACGATAACTTAAATACGAGTTTCCTAAGAGGCATTATTTAGTTTGAACCTTAAATCTATTCGGAAGCGCCGAATAGATTTCTTTGTACGATTTACCCGCCTAGCGCCCCTTTTACTCGGGTAAATATTTCTGTGACGATAAAGTCTATAATTAAAATAGTGATTATATAAACGATGAAAGAAACAGAACAATTGGCTGAATATGTCAAGCCCGCCATCACAGTTTGTCGGGTTGACTATGAAAGTTATCTTCTTGACGCCTCTATTCGAGGCGAAAACACTCCCGGCTCCGCTCAAAACAGTGGCGGAGGCGCCTATAATCAAGGTGGCGGAGGCGCCGGTGTGGCCGAAGACGATAACGAAGTAAACAACGGTAAGCAATGGGGGAGCGTCTGGGAGGATGATCTCTAGGATGCTTTCCTGTTAGGAATTTAAACGATTAAAAAAATTAATTCAATGGGAAAAAGTAAATACTTAACCGTCCTTGCGTCATTTGTCTTGGCGCTAGGCTTATACGGCTGCTCCGGTGAAAACTCGCCGGTAGATCCTGTGAATCCCGACAATGGCGGCACAGAGAAACCCGAAGCGAAAGGCAAACAGTTTAGAGGTTTTATCGATTCCACTGCAATGCGCGAAAGCAATGGCTCACGTACTCTTGGAGTTTATGGAGAGTTAGACCCGCTGACTCATAAAACCGGTATCCGGTTCTATTGGGATGAGGAAGAAGATAAGGATTCTCCTACATTATATCTTTGGGATACTAAAACAAATAACTGGCGTTCATTTTATACACGCGATGTGTTGACTAGAGATGCGCAAAATCGTATAACTTCAGCTTCATGGTCTTTAGGAGGGTTAGCCTTAGATCAAGAGACTTATAAGATTAGATACGGTAATTATGTCAGTGGTAATCAAGCTTATTTCTATTCTGACCAAGAACAATTAGTTCCGGGACAGGCAAATAAACTGCGTGCTTATGGTGACTGTGGTACAGCTATAGCCGAAGATAATGGTCTTTATTATGACTTTACTCTAAAACACAGTGCATCTTTTATAACTTTTATGCCCTATGCCGGTGGAGCTGTTACTGACGAAAGCCATAAGGTTCTTGTAAATTGTAAGCTATGGAGAATCCGTATCTCATCTGACCAATTTATGGGAAATACTAGTCAATATTTTAAATTTAATGATAATGGTATAGACCAATCTCAGTGGCCTACTGGTGGACAGAAATATATCCAGGTACAGTGTGCCAAAGATAATAGTGGTACAATCACTGCTAATTATGGAATTCCTAGTAGTAAGAATGCGGCAAAAACCAATGGTGCTATCATGGTACTAGCCCCGGGAACCTACACCAATGTAAAGATAGAATATACGGTATATGATCCGGTAGTTCAATCGAGTGCCATATTCACCAAAAGTATTCCTACCCTAACATTAAATCCAGGAAAGAATCTTCCTATATATTCAGCGCTAACTTGTAAGGACTATAGCTCACAATTTGGTCTTTATCATATGTGGGGTGCACAGGACAATTATTGGAATAGTACTTTCCCCGCTTCTCACAATTGGGGGCCATTAGGAGTTCCCGCCCAAATAAACTATCCCTCAACGGGTCAATTGCGCTATTTTAGTAATGTAGATGCTGCTGCTTTAGCAGGGCCTAAGGATGCTCCTGCTGGTAGTAAAGATGCAGATGCTCCAACAATTAATCTGTTACATTGGTATGTGACCAAAGGAGACCCGCGCTGGGATCCGGAACCGTTTACCTATGATGGACATTTGTTTACAGGACGTATATGGTTCTTAAAGGCTAGTGTTATTGCTGATAACTATGGTGTATCTGTTCCGGATATGTCTCAAAAGATACAAGGAGGCAATGATGTAAGTGCTGGTTATACTTCTGAGAGTAGAACTCCTTCAGATTGGAGTGATGTACCAGAAGCTCAACGAGGTAATTATTTCTATGTAGTTCCGTTAGGTTATTATGAAAATGGACAATTAAAAATGCTTCAATCTACTAGTTATGGATATAGCTATTTTTGGTCTAGTACGGGATATGCTGGGTATGGTGTTGGTCACGCAAACAGTAAAATCTATGCCGCATATTTAAGGATACAGTTATCAAATCCTTATACAAATAACTCAAGTGCCGGAATACATATAGAAAATGATTATGATAGTGAGAACTATCGTACGAAAGGATATCAAACTTGGCCAGGAGAGCAGTTTACTTATAATTAATAGCAATATAAACTTTGAGTAATATGTTTCAAATAAGAAATAAAACGGTTTCAGCATTCGCTTTGTGCGCCATAGCAGTCTTTGGACTGTATGGCTGCGGTAGCGATAATATCGTGGACAACGGTAAAGATAAAGAAGGACAGGAGCAAGAACTTCCCAAGGTGTTGTTTACCGGTGGTCTTGGAAATGAAGAGACAAAAAGTCGTACAGGAGGTGTCGAAGATGCAACAAAACTCGACTTCGTTTGGACTGCTAACGACTATAAGTATTTCTTCGTTGACCTTGGCTCTCCCCAAAATGCTCCGGTGAATTGGAAGGCGGCCAAGTATATGACCCCAATAGAAAAGGATGCAGGAAATGATAAGATAATAAAGAAAGCTTCTTTCTATTATGAGGATATTCCGTTGACCAATCAGAATTATACGTATGCTTTACGTTATGTGGGTGGCAGTAATAATCCTAACCAGGTAAGGATAAAGAATATTCAAAAGCAAACCGGAGATGCCGGCTTTGCTGATCAGTTGGGTGAAAATGGCGATTGTTTTATAGGTTATGCTAGTGGATGGCACACTATTAGCTTAAAGAAGCCGGATGGTTCATGGTTTTATCCATATATAAATTATTATTTCAATCCTAATGGTGGCTATACTTATAGAGGACAGAGTTATCAAGCCGGCCACAAAGCGTCCTATATTTCGTTTATGGTGTATAACCTGAAAGGCGAGATGAAGAACACTTATATAAGTCAGGTGAAGATTACTGCCGACCAGGGTATAAATGGAACTCGTCCGTTTAGCGAAGCAGGAATCGACCTAACAACTCGTCCGAGTAACTCTCTGAATAAATATATCCGTTTGGAAATCTCCAATGGTCTATCGATAGCCGCCAATAGAGCAGATGCTCGTAAGAAAGCAGCTGTGATGGTTGCCTTCCCTGGTGAATACACCAATGTTCAGGTTGAGATAAAAATCTTAGACCCTGTATCGGGCACTGTCTTTGGTATTAAAAGAAACTATGCGAAGATGAAACTCGAGGAAGGGAAGAATCTGCCTTTATACTTCTCGCTTGATATTCCTGACTTCGGTCAGAACTTCGAAACCTATCATATGTGGGGCGCTAAAGACTACTATTGGATGCCGTCATCTCCGTTGCCCACTCCGCATAATTGGGTAATCACGGGCGGTGTTGGTTCTATCGCAGCTCCGGCAGCTCCTAATGATGTGTGGCCAAAACTAGATACCGACACGCGTTGGTACGAGAAGGATTATTATGAAGTGCAGTCTGGTACGGTAGACTATACCTCTGATGTGCCTAAACCCAATGATGCTTCATATATCCTTACTCAAGATTGCTATTGGGATAATGAAACGACTTATACAATAGATGGACATCTTTTCAAGGGTTTGCTTTGGATTCCGAAGATAATCAAAGGTCATGCTACTGCCTACGATGGTAATGATTGGAGTGGTGCTTCTCCATCGTCAGGCCATGAAAAGACTGTAAAAACAGGCGTACATAATGTTTCAGGCTATTTTGCACTTCCGGCGCTAGGCTGGTGGGTAGACGGCGCATTGAGTAACGTTGGAAAGGAAGGTCGCTACTGGCTATGGGATTGCGACCCGGATAATACTAATGACAATGCCTATAGCGTTTACTTCAATTCGCAGAAGATTATTATTCAGCACGACACGCCGAAGAAATACGGCTGTCTCTCTATGCCCAAAGGAAACTAGGGAACACAGGGTTATTGAAATATTTAAAAAGATTATTTAGGATGAGGGTGTGTCGAAAGACGCACCCTTGTTTTTTTATTCTATAACGAATAGGGCGATGTCGCTTGTCAGTGTCGCATTGTCCATCCGTCATTACGGAACAAACACCCCGTCCGGACAACAGGACGGTCTATCACAGAGTGTCTGCGGCCAGAAATCATTTTTGTTTTTCTATCACAGAGTGTCTGCGGTCGAAAATCATTTTTGTTTTTTCATCACAGAGTGCCAGCGGCCGAAAATCATTTTTGTTTTTCCGTCACAGAGTGTCTGCGGCCAGAAATCATTTTTGTTTTTTCATCACAGAGTGTCTGCGGTCGAAAATCATTTTTGTTTTTTCATCACAGAGTGCCAGCGGCCAGAAATCATTTTTGTTTTTCCATCGCAGAGTGTCTGCGGTCGAAAATCATTTTTGTTTTTCTATCACAGAGTGTCTGTGGCCGAAAATCATTTTTGTTTTTCTATCACTGGGTGTAGAACAACGGATGCCAATTCGGGCGGAAGGCCCGTATGTAGGGACAGACCCTGTGTCTGTTCCGCCTCCATGCCAACTCGGTCTACCGACCGCATAACAATATTTCATCCGGTCGCGTCCGCCCCTCTGCCAACCGTATAACATATTTCGTCCTGTCGTCCGGGTGCGGACAGACGCGAGGTCTGTCCCTACATACGGTCGTTCCGCCCGAGCGGGACTCTCTATCAAACCGGACTCGCGTAATTTATATAAAACTTACACGTAACCTTCCTTATGTTTCACTACTCTGTAATAATTTATTTTGGGTTACGCTAGTGGTTCTTCCCCCTCATAATTTATTTCCGGGGCAGTAGGAATAAAAATAAAATCCCCGAGAACTCTCTCAAGCTCTCGGGGACGACTATAAAAAATTCAATATAGTCGATGAAAATCAAACTCTATTTTGTGGGTAACATCACAACCTGAATGCGGTTTCCAGTTGCGGAGAGCGCCTTGAGGAAGTTGGCAATCTTTTTAGGAGTGACGCCCTTAACGGTGTCTTTATATTTGGTTTGGAAATCAACGCCAGTCCAAATATATTCATCGATGATGTCTATCCAGTGATTGTTGCTCTTTGCATCCTGGTCGGCTTGTTTGAGCATGAAATCTTTCACCTTCTGCACCTTGTCGGCGTCTACCTTGATGGTGTTGTCTTTCATACCTTTGCTGAGCAGTTGCAGAGCGAGATCAGCCTTTGTGGGGTCCATCGGGCAATAAACCTGAAGAGTTGCGATGCTCTTGCCGCCGCGGCGAGTTAATCCGCCGGAAGCGTTAACAGAGTAGGCTGCGCTGGCATCTTCGCGGATGGTTTTGAGATAAACCATCGATAGTACTTGTCCGGCAGCGTCGGCCAGTACAGAATTCTCGAGAGTGTAGGGCAGCATCTGATGACGGAAGTCGAAGGCTATCGATTTCGGTGTTTCCATCACGCGTTTGAACTTCTTCATAACGTTTCCTTTGGCATAGCCTGGAGTTTCAACCCAGTTTTCGGCTTTCCCACGCGGCAGGCAACCTATGTATTTCTCGATTAGCGGGCGCAGGGTTGCTTCGTCGAAGTTTCCAACGAAATAGTATACGAATTGTCCGGGGTTGGCGAAACGTTCTTTCCATATCTGCAAGATGCGGTCGTAATCTATTTCCTTCAGTGTGTTTACGGTAACCGGTGCGTGGCGCGGGTCGTTGTTGTAGAGAGCTACGGTGAGCGAGTCGCTGTAAACGCTTTCGGGCGACAGGTCTTTGTTCTTGAGAGCAAGCTCGAACTGTGCCATCATTGCGTTGTAGGCCTCCATGTCCTTGCTAACGGCTGTGAAGTGTAGGTAAACGAGCTGCAGCATCGTTTCGATGTCTTTCGGAACAGAGCTACCGCTTAAGAATTGATAGTAACTGCCAAGGCCGAGGTCTACAGAAACCTGTTTGCCATAGAGAGCTTTGGTGAGTTCTTGATGCGAGAAGTTGCCCAGTCCGCTTGTGCCGATGATGGGATTGAAAAGTTGCAGGTTGCTGTAATCGTCTTTGCCGTACGAACCCGAGCCGCCTTTGGCCATGGCCTGGAACAGGATTTCGTTCTCTTTGAAATCGGTTTTCTTCAGAATCACGCGAGCGCCATTGCTCAATGTGAGTTCTTTGAAGCCTAGAATTGGGCTCTCCTTTTCACGAACGATGCGGCCGGCTTTCGGCAGTTTAGTTTCGTCGAGTAGCGGTTCGTTCTTTGTGTTGTCAACATAAGGTTCAAGCTTTTCTGACCGCACTTTAGCAATTGTTTCGGCCATTTGCTCTTCGGTTACATAAACCTTGTCGGGTTTCTCCTGAGCGAAGATGAGAGCAACAAGGTTGCTGTCTTTGTCGGAGATGAGCTGCTCTTTGGCGAATGTGTTTATAACCTCAACGTTGAGAGCCGGCATTTCGATGAACTGTTTCAAGATTTTGTATTCATCTTCCTTGCTTGGGATAGGCTCGTTTTCGAGGAAATGGTCACGGAGTTCGTCGCCATATTGGTCGTTCTTAATCTTGTTGCGGTTGGTGTATTCAGACTCCAGTTGCGAAAGAATCTCGGCTTTTGTACGGTCGAATTCGGCAGGAGTGAATCCGTATTGATAAACCCGTAGAGCCTCGCGATAGAGAGCTGCCAGAGTTTCAAGGTCTTTTCCTTCCTTAGCTTGTCCACTGATTTGGAAAGCGTCCTTTGTGCTCGAGAGCATGAAGTTTCCGTCATAGCCATAAGCCATGGTGAACGGACAATCAGGTTTCTGCGACATTTCACGGAGACGC
The DNA here is from genome assembly GCF_000243035.1 of Prevotella micans F0438. NCBI lineage: Bacteria > Pseudomonadati > Bacteroidota > Bacteroidia > Bacteroidales > Prevotellaceae > Prevotella > Prevotella micans. Next base: position 45,289 of record NZ_JH594523.1, on the reverse strand, counting down.
AGATTGAGCATCATAGAAATAACTCTTTTGGCATACTGGTCGATGTAGTAGCTCTGGTCGGCCTTAGCCTCCTTTGGCATGGCGTCGTGTTTCATGTAGATGTCAACCGAGCTGTACTGCATCTCTTTGTCTTTATCGGAAACATAGATAGCTTCCTTCGTGTCGGGAACCTGTTCCTCGACAACCTGAGCTGCATTAGCCGGAACTGTTACGCCACTCCAAAGTTTCTTGATTTGGTCTTCGATATGGTCAACGTCCACATCTCCAACAACGATGATACACTGGTTGTCGGGACGATACCATTTCTTGTAATAGTCGCGTAGAACCTGATATTTGAAGTTATCCACGATGCTCATCAAGCCAATAGGCAAACGATAGCCATATTTCGAGTTGGGATAGATTTTCGGCAATATACGTTCATAGATGCGCATAACCGGACCCTGATGCAACTGCCATTCCTGGTGAATCACACCGCGCTCCTTGTCGATTTCCTTATCGGCGAGCGTCAGACCATTCGACCAGTCTTTCATGATGAGTAAGCACGAATCGAGGGCCGATTGTCTCTTCGTCGGAACGTCGCACACGCGATAAACCGTTTGTTCAACGCCGGTGAAAGCATTCAGATTGCTTCCGAATTCCACTCCGAGCGAGCGGGTAAATTCAAGGAGCGTTGAATCCGGGAAATGCTCCGAACCGTTGAAGGCCATGTGCTCCAGGAAGTGGGCCAGTCCGCGTTGGTCGTCGTTCTCCTGAATTGAGCCCACGCGCTGTGCGATGTAGAAGTTAGCAACATTTTCGGGCCACTCGTTGTGGAGGATGTAGTAAGTCAGACCATTGCTGAGCTTACCTTGTCTTACGTTTTTGTTAACGGGAATCGGTCCGATTTGTGCGGATGCGATTCCGGCAACAAAAAGAAAGGCAACTAGAAATACATGTTTCAGTCTCATTTTTCTTCTGTTAAGTTTAAAGTTTAAGATAACGATAATGCCGCAAAGGTACGTAATAGAGAGAATAAACCCCGAAAGAACATTGTTGAACTTTCGGGATTCAATTATGTTATGTTAGCTCCTGGTCAGGCGATTTATTTGTTGAGAATCTTGATGACACGACCGTCGATGTTTAGTAAATAGATTCCGCCCGATTGTGGAAGAGCAACGCTTAGGTTGTTTACTCCGCTGCCCAACCTGACGCCGGCACTGTTGAAGACGCTTATTTTTCCGGTGGCCCGGACGTTAAGCACGTGGTTGGCTAGCGTTATGTTTTCCTTTCCGTCGGTGGGGCGATTAACCGATGATGGAAGATTCTCCAAAGGACGAATATCGGTGAAAGCGTTGCTCCAAGTTTCGTTGGCGCGATAGGCTTCCAGTGCTACTTGCGGCACCCACAGAACGGCTTCGTCGCCGATGCGGTCGAAAGGAGTCTGCCCTTCCGAACCTATTACCAATGCGGGAGGAGTTGTTGCGCGTACAATCACGCTGTCGAGCAACTGCGAACGGGCAAAGGCACGGAAATCTATGGTTGTTAAGCTTGAGGGTAAATCAACATTCATTAGCCAATCGCAACCCAGGAAGCAGGTCTTTTCCAGAGTGGTGACTCCTTCAGGAACTATGACCTTCCGAATGAAATTATTATCGGAGAAAGCGTCCTCTCCGATAATCTTCACTCCATTCGGAATTTGTATCGTGAATCTATTGCGGTGTTGCGGCGTGAAGATTAGTCGGTTTGTGCCTTTTTCGACCAGCATGTCGTCCATCAGGGTAAACGTTTCGCTTTCCTCAGCTAAATCCAAGGTTGTCAGCTCATAGAAATTATAGAACGGAACGCCGGCAACCTTCTTAAGTGATGCGGGCAGTTTAATTTCTCTTACGAACATTCCACCTGAGAATGCGGCTGTTTCAAGTTCTTCAAGACCTTCGGTGAGTTCAATCTCCTGCAATGAAATACACCACACGCCAACCGATTCAATCTTGCGCAACCGGGGCGACGTTTTTAAACTCAACAGGGCCATATTGGGTGTTAGATGTTCGCCGCGCACACTGAATGCTTCAGCGCCTATTACTTCCACTTCCGACAGCTTAGGATCGGCGCCCATGTCGATTTCCGTTTCGCCTCCCAGCCAGCGAAGCAGTGTCGTTCCGTTCTCGTCGAGCAGATAGCTGTCTTCGGGGATACCGGTTATTGCGGGGAACGGCTCTACGTGAACGAAATTTTTCCAAACCTCGGCCTCCCGATAAGTTTCTATCGCACCTTCGGGAACATAGAGTTTACAGTTTGCCAAATCGATTCCGTTCAGCGGAGCGTCGCCTTGCAATTCGGGCGTTATTGACGAGCGAATACTGATTTTCTGCAATCCCGAACAATTGAATAAGGCATTTTTACCAATCATTGTGATGCGCGGCGAAAGAGTCAGTTCTTGCAATTGCGAACAGTTATCGAAGGCTCTCCCGGCAATTATCGTAACAGTTGGCGGGACGGTGAAAACCGTTCTTGCATTGCCTCTCGGATAAGCCAACAGATAGCTCATATTCCGGTCGAACAGCACGTCTTTATACGAAGCCAAAGACTCATTCTCCTTGTCAACGCTAAAAGACTTTATCGACCTGCAGTTATAGAATACCGCATAGCCCAGTTCTTCAACGCTCTTTGGAATGAACACCTCCTCCAGCGAAGCGCAGCCGCTAAAAGCTGTATTGCCGATGTTTTGAACCGATTTCAGATCGACTCTCTTTAGTTTCTTACAAGCAAAGAAAGCATCGTTGCCAATCGACACAAGCGCATCGTTCCAAGAAATTTCCGAGAGTTCGTCACATTCCGAGAAAGCCTCGGCCTCGACAGATGAAGTTTTTCCGGGAAGCGTCACTTTTTTCAAACTCCTACAAGCTGCAAAAGCTTTTTCGCCTATTTTCTCAACAGTCGCAAATGCGGGGTCGGCCGTTAAGTTGAGCACAGACTCCGAGCCGAGCCATTTAGCAAGAGTTCTACCGTCGTCTTCGAGTTGATAAGATGCCTTAGGATAAGGCTGAGCATTAAGTTGCAACGGTGCGATGAATAACACAGCAATCAGTTGCGTAAGGAATAATAGATTTCTCATAAATAAAATGATTTATAAAATGAATAAGAAAGATATGTCTTGACTGTTTGAGTTAATGATGCTCGCAAATATAGGCATAAGTTTCAATTTAAGTGTTAAAAGGTGTCCTACTGTATGCTTTTACGGTTTAAGTCTGTTAGAAAAGAAAGCGAGTTCGATACAAGATAATTGCCCACCAACCTAACAGATGTCAAGTCGGCATGTAGGCCGCATGTAGGGACAGACCCCGTGTCTGTCCGTTCCCCGTCCAACAAGGACGGCATAATAAATACCAAATCACAGAACAGGTGCGAAATATTGTTATGCGGTCGGCAGACCGAATTGGTGTGGGCATCGGTATGGGTATCGGACAGACACGGGGTCTGTCCCTACATGCCGACTTGGCATCTGTTAGGTTGCAAACACATCAAAGGAAGATTTTGGGGATTATATAAAAAAGAGTCGACCTGCACGCGTCGTCGTGACGGATGCAGGTCTGAATGATTATATAAACGATATTTCTTTTCTTCCTCTAACTAGGAGAGGTGAGGAGCCTCTTAAAGCAAGAGGGGTATAAGGGGGAGGGAGGGGAATTCTCTAAAGCGGGAGAGGGTAATAATGACGAGAGGGAATCATCTCCACTTTGCTCCTATACCTGGTCTTCGCCGGGGTCTTCTTCTCTACCGGGTTTCGGGGTATCGCCGCCGCCAGGCTTTTTGCCATCGTCGGGCTTTTTCGGGTCGGAAGGTTTCTTCGGGTCGGAGGGCTTTTTATCTCCGCCGCCTTTTTTCTTCTTTTCGGCCGCGGCGCGTTGCGCTATCGTCATGTTGTGAATCTCCTTGAAGTCGGCGGAGATTTTGTTGACGTCAGCGATGAGTTTCGCGATGAGGTCGCGGTCGGCATCGGTGGCAGTCAAGAGATACGAGGCGTAGATTTGGTCGGCGATAATGTCCCACGCCCCGTCGGTTTTCGGGCGTGCCACTTTCGATGGGGGTAATGCCGAGGCCATCTCACTCGTGCGGCGTTGTTTGAGCAGTTTCTCGTAGTCTGTGTTCAGCGTGCGCAGCTGCTCTACCGATGTGTCGAGCCCGAGCAGCGTTACCTCGGCCGACTGTTTGTCTAAATCGTGCAGCATGCCTACCACGTGCGCCGTTTCTGCCGTAAAACCCTCTTCCTGAATGCCGCGATAGGGCTTCAGTACCAGGGTCAGTACGCGAGATGCCTCGCGCATGTTTTTCACGGTCGAGTACCGATTCACGTTGATGGTGCCGAGGATGAACGAGAGCACCGTGTCGCGCTCTCGGTCTTTTTCCACGAGCTGTTGCGTATAGATGGAGGCAGCCGTTTCGCGGTTGATTTCCTCCTCCGTGTCGATGGCTGCACGCCATGTTTTGAGCATCTCGTCTGTCACGTGCAGTTTCTGTTTGTCTACTTCTTCCACGGCATCGTATAGCGCGCGATGGTACTCCGTGTGGTGGGCGTTGTCGAAGCGCGACGCGTTGGGCCGCACAATTTTCTTTGATTTTGTCATAATGGTATGGATTTAAGTTGTTATGAATATGCCGGTGTCTGAATCGCCGACGTCGCTGGAGGACATTTACTCGTGGCGTCTGAATCGCCAGCATCGCCGGAGTTTATTTGCTCGCGGCGTCTGAATCGCCAGCATCGCCGGAGGTCATTTACTCGTGGCGTCTGAATCGCCAGCGTCATCGGAGGTCATTTGCTCGCGGCGGCTGATGGTGGCGTAATGCTTCGGGGCGGGTTTTGCCGATAGGTGATAGGGTTTGTATTTCATCTTTCTATCTTTTTTGTGTGTTCGTTGTTCCTATTTTCACTTTGTTTACTCTGCCACGGGACGTACAGCGAAAGCGCATGCGTGACGGTCTTGGCCCCACGGATTCATACGTTTCGAGGAGTCAAAATACAGGCCGCAACCGACTAGCGGATTACCCGGGACGGCCGACCAATACAGACCGTGGACGCCCACGTAGTACAACGAACCGTTACTGTGGAGGCGATAGCCCAAAGCAGGGAAGAAGACGGTATTGGTACCAACCCTAGACTTGAAGTTCCACCCAGCATTCCAAGCCCCCTCAACATTGAACTCGTTCAGGTTGCTCGTGTCCTGACCCGTGGTGGTAAAACCAGTGAAAGCATTGGATGCCGGTATCTTGAAGCCGGCAGGACAAGGATCATAGATGGTCTTTACGACAGGACTATCATTTGCACCTGTTGTTGTGTTGTCCATCGACCAGAAGTTGAGAAGGTTGTAGCCGCCAGACCCATACCAACCTGTGCCCCAAGTATAGAAGTTCTCTGGATGCTGGATACAATTTTGTATGGACATATTGTCACCGGCATCCTGTGTAAATGCACCTTCGGGAATTGTGTTTGTACCAGGCATTGGATCCTTACGGCCCCACTGGTAGAGCGTGGAAAACCCTTGGGAGACGCTGTAGTTATTCTGCGTGATTTCGATGTAGCCAAACTGCTTCGTACCGCAGTTGGCAGTGATCTGCTCCACCTTTAGGCGCACCTTACGGGGCTGGGTGTAGGAGGTTCTCTCACGCTTTTCGACATAACCTAAGGTACGCTTGGTGAATTTGTAGGTAACGTTCTGATGGTTTACTATCGGGATGGTGTTCAATACGTCGTCGTGGTCGAACCACAGATGCCACGACCATACGACCACGCCTCCCTTGGTAACAGCAATGACAGCGTTGCCGTTCTTAATCTTGTCCTGGGGTACACGGAAGTGGACGAAGGCATTCGTGCCGCTACCCTCGATGCCGAGACTGCTGGCTTCGACAATGCCGCTCTGGTCGGTCCATACAATCTTGGCACCATCGGGAACGTTTGCACCGCCGTTGGTTTGAGTAATCCAAGGATTATCAATGTCGATATTGGCGTGATCCTTGAAATGATACAAGACATCGGAATTACCCGGTGCCGCATTACTGGTATAAGCGTGAGGATTAGGACTGCCGCCCGTGATGGCATTACCGTAAACCAATGGAATCTTGTAATAGCCGGGAGCAGAGATCAGGTAAGAATTGGCGGTATTGCGGGTGGTCGCATTGCCCTTGTAGTCGTGGGTGGATAGGTCGTAATAGTTGCCGATAGAGCCTTTTCCCTGTGCGGTTTTCAGCACGTTATTGTATGCGGCCATCTGGTCGGTATAATCCGGTTTGAGCGTGCCCGTACCGGTTTGGGCAGCTGTACTGCCGTCGCCCTGGGTGAGAGTTAGGCTGGTGAGCCAGGCGGGCTTGGTGTCGCTCTCCGCGCTCCATGTGGCACCGCCGTCGGTGCTCTCTTGATATTTCACCACTCGCCATTTTACGGGCTGCTTTTCCGAACCTACTTGTCGGTAGCTGGTGATGCCGTAGTTGCCGGTTTGCGTTGCATCATAGGCAACAGCCGTAGGACTGGTGGCTTGAATAATGTAGTTCCAGTTGCTGTTCTTTTCGGTTATCATATACGTCTTGGTGGTGCCGGGCTTCCATTTCTTGCCTTCTATCTTGGCGGTAATGCTGTTGCCATCGCTAAACGTTACGACTATCTTGGCACCGGCGGGGAGGGTCTGGGGAACCATAAGGAACGTATGACCGTCTTTAAGGATGACGTTATTTACGGCTTCGCTGGTGGATACACCGATGTTGTCGAGCTTGTAGTTCTGTGTGGCGCTTTGGTTGCTCCACGTCTTGGTCTTTATGTCGTAGCGGCCTTTGCTGTAAACGCCTTGGAACTCTACGCTCTTGATGGTCTTGGCCCACGAAAGGTTCGAGCCTACGCCGAAACGGATGGCGGTCAAGGAGTGGTAGAACGTGAGCGGAACAACGTGTGAGCCGCCGCCGGTGCTAGTGTATGTAATGTCTTGCGTGGAGGCTGTCATGAGGTCTATCTGGTTTGCTATGTCAGTAGGCGTGGTAAAGTCTACGCTGGGTAGCTCGCCCGCCAATGGCTGAACTAATTGCAAATTGGGATTGCTACCATCAATGTATGGATAGACGGCATAGAACTGCAAAGTGCTCTCATCGCTCGTCCATACCTTGGGCGACACCATCGTACCGTTGGCAGCCACCTTTTCGTTGTAGAAGAAGTCGGGCTTGCCGCTGCCGTTCTTGCAGGCAAAGGCACCGAACGGGGCACCGATGGAGTTTTGAAAGTCGGAGCGGGTGGCAGGGGTGCGCTTTACGGGGTTCACGCCCGGCACGGTGGTTTCCTGCAAGCAGGCGTTGCCGGCTTCCTCGGTGAAGTCGATGCTATGAACGGCATAGTCTTCGGGATTATCGTTGAGCGTACGAGTCTGGTCTTCGGGGGCATCCTGAATATCGCTTACTGAAAAGCCCAAACCGTCTTTCACGCCCTGGCGGTTATTTACAATCTCGTCGTCGGCACAGGCTCCGAACGATAGCACGGCTATCATGCCGAGGAGCGCGACGGCCGAGCGATAATAAGTCTTCATTACTTGTTTCATTGTTGTTTGCTGTTTCTTGTTATTCAAATTCAATCTCTTCATCGTTGTCCTCGTCGGGGTCGTGCACTTCGGGGCCTCCGGGTTTGGGCTTAATCTCGCTAGGCACGAGCAAGTGGAACTCATGTTGCAATGAGATTGTCTCGATACGGGGCTGGACATAAACGCCCCTCGTAAATTCTTTTTTGTTCATACGGATAATGATTTTTATTTCGTGATTACATTATTTGTCATCGTGGCAAGGGGTGAAGGGATGGTTTGCTGTCCGACATCTGTGCCAATTCGGGCCCAGCCCGCATGTAGGGACAGACCCCGAGGGGTGATTTGCTGTCCGCACCCATCGGGCGCCAGGCCCGGATAAATACGCAATCGCTCGGACATTTCGACCAATAATATTGCTTCGGTTCGCAGAACCGAAGTGAGGCGGACAGACACGGGGTCTGTCCCTACATGCGGCCTACTGGCCGAGCGGGAGTTTTTATTTACTGAAATGGGAGTATTCGCCACACGGAAATCGTGCGGGTTTTGCGGATAAACTCTTTCCTTATTTTCTCTTATATCGGTTGCGGAAAGAGTACGAAAAACGGCATGGAGAATCCTTCCGGAATCTCCGTGTATAATGGATTTACGGCACGCTTCGCGCGCGCGTATGAAAAAGCTAATTAATAGGTCTGGCCTGTGTGTGTGTGTGTGTGTGTGTGTGTGTGTGTGTGTGTGTGTGT
>NZ_JH594523.1:0-36719 GCF_000243035.1 Prevotella micans F0438 | reverse complement strand
CGTCGCGCGCGTATGAAAAGACTAATTAATAGGTCTGGCCTGTGTGTGTGTGTGTGTGTGTGTGTGTGTGTGTGTGTGTGTGTGTTAGCACTTTTTCCGAGCTCACCAAATTATTGGACGAAAAAATCACAGAGAAATCGAAATTTCTCTGTGTCGCTGGGGCGATGGAATATGTTACTAAGTGTCTCACGGCGGCAAAGGTATATTAATCAATTTGTTTCAGCAATGATAGATTTGATTTTTTATTTTTAGTAAGACTGCGAAACGATGTGATTATAGCTATCCGTGGTTAGTTCTATCGGGTCTGTACACATAATGCAGACGTGCAATCCGGTTCTGAAAAAGAAACCGAATTGCACGTCTAAATATATTCGGGCCGATGCTTAGTCAATATTCATCTTCGTTCCATAGAAAATCGTCCTTGGAAGGATAGTCGGGCCAAATGTCTTCAATGCTGTCGTAAGCCTCTCCTTCATCCTCTATCTCTTGCAGATTCTCGAGCACCTCGAGCGGCGCTCCAGAACGCGTGGCATAGTCAATGAGTTCTTCCTTTGTTGCCGGCCAAGGTGCGTCCTCAAGTTTTGAAGCTAATTCCAATGTCCAATACATAGGCTAAAAATGTTAAAAGTGTTTGATGAATTGCGTGCAAAAGTAGTGTATTATTTTTTATCTCCAAGTGGGCCCCATCTTTTTTCAGGCGTGTTGGAGAGCATGTTCAAATGGCGCGAAAGCACGAAAAAATAGTCGGACAGACGGTTCATATAGGCTAACGTCTCGGGATGTATAGACTTCAGGGTTTCGAGGCCTGTAATTAGTCGTTCGGCGCGCCTGCATACTGTTCGGCACACATGGGCCTGCGCAGCCTGAATACATCCACCCGGCAGAACGAAACAATGTTGTGGCGGAAGTTGCTCCTGCATACCGTCTATGAGCTGCTCTAGGGTTTGAGCAGACATTCCCTCGATTTTGACCGAAGCATCCGATACAATCGATGCGCCGATTGTAAACAGACTGCTTTGCACGTTGTTCAACTCTTCTTTATGATTATTGTTTGCAAGCTGAGCCACGAGCAAACCTATGTGAGCGTTGAGCTCGTCGAGTGTTCCGCAAATCTCTATTCGGGGGTCGGTTTTCCTGACTCGGAGATTGTGTCGAAGGTCGGTCTCACCGGTATCTCCGGTTCGAGTGTATATTTTGTTCTTCATCATTCAGAAATTCACTATATGATTTTGTTTCGGACGGTATTTGTCGAAAAATACAATCCCACAATAATAAAGGTCGAAAGTCACTCCTGTTCGGTCGTCATCGAGAATCTTCTTCCACAAATCGCAAAATGCTTTTCGGTTGCTCGAAGGTTCGAGAATCAGAATCGAATGCTCGTTAGCATGATTTATCACCTCCTCATAGAACGTTTCCGTGTGGTCGTCGACCGTTGCTCTGACAACTAGATGTTCGTTCTTACCAAACTGCGACCATTCGAAGCATTCATCTGAACTGACGAATCGTATCTGTCGTCCTGTTAGCTCTACATATAATTTATAAACATCGCCCGACCCGCGCCAATCGAGCCAGATATCGCACTTAACATGCAGACTGATTCTGAAATACAGTTCGCCGAGCCTACTAACCATGTGCGGAACTCCTTTCAAAGAACGCCCTAATTCTTTACATTCCTTGGTTCTTCGGCGACTGGTTATGACTTCGCGTGCAAATCGGTAGGCCGACGGAGAATGTATGCCGAAACCATGTACGTGTCGGATTCTACTCATCCAAATCAATAACTTTCTGAATCTTTTCATAGTTTGGCGTCACTTGAAACGCGAGCGAAGTTACAAAAAACGAGATTGTGTCATGGCCTATTCCTGTTGAAAGGGCCTATCTTTGCGTGGAAAATTCACCAAAAAGAAAAATATGAATAACGAAAAGAATCCTCACCCCCAGCAGTTACAAATAGATTTGTCTCCAGAAATAGCAAAGGGAGTTTATTCAAACTTTCAAATCATATCGCATTCCAACTCCGAGTTTGTGATAGATTTTGCCTCCCTACTACCTGGTGTTCCAAAAGCGATGGTATCTAGTCGGGTTATAATTTCCCCGGAGCACGCGAAAAGTCTCCTCTCAACATTGAATGATAATATCGTTCGTTATGAAGCCGAATTCGGTAAGATAGAACCTCCCAAAGACAAGAAACTTTCCGTTGCTCCGTTCGGTATTCCAAAGGAACAAGCATAGATAGGTTTAATTTATAGTTATCTATGACCAAAGGGCGCTTTTCGTGAGTGTCCTTTTTTCTATATCTCTGATTTCATCTCTTCACTCCTAAGAGCGCGAAGAACCCGTTAATCTGCTCAGAAAATATACCGAGACATAAAAATCCTCCGCTCAAATTAGAGAATAATTTGGCGGAGGATAATAGACAATGGAAAATCAAAAATTTTCCAGGGGGCGTGCTGTATTTCTTAATCGATATTCTTCAGAATGGCTAGTAGATGATCCCAAACCATCTGAACGGTTGGAATGTGCAAACGTTCGTCTGGAGTATGAACACAACGAAGGGTCGGTCCGAAGCTAATCATATCCAAATCGGGATATTTTTCGGAGAAGAGACCGCATTCGAGTCCAGCGTGGATTCCTAAAACTTTAGGTTCTCTATTAAACAGTTTCTTGTATTCTTCGGTTGCAACCTTAACGAGTTTAGAGTTTGGATTCATTTTCCATGCAGGATAGCCATCGCTTTGCTGAACATCAGCGCCGGCGAGTTCAAAGCATGCTTTCACGGTGTTGGCCATGTTTTTGAGGTTGCTTATAACATTGGAACGTTGCGAAGAAACGATGTCAACCTTGTTCTCGCTGCTCTGAACGCTTGCGATATTGCTTGATGTTTCGACCAGCCAGGCGAGGGCTTCGTCCTGACAATTTGCAAGAGGACCATTGTCGAGAGCCTGAATTGCGAGGATTAGATTGCGTGAAATTTGTTTCGGCATCACTTTCTGTGCGTCTGTGCTGCTGAGATTCCAAACCATTGACGGGTCGGTTACATGATATTCTTCTTCTACACCTTTCGTGAAAATATTCCAATCGGCTTTAACTTCCTCTTTCTTATTAGCAGGAACTGCGAATATAACTTTTCCATCACGAGGAATAGCATTGTGCATTTTACCCGAGTTCCACTGTGCGAGACGAAGGTCGGTTTTGTCCTGCTCTATATAAAGGAAGCGGGAAAGGATTTTTATTGCATTTGCAAGCTTTTTATTGATGTCGTCTCCGGAGTGTCCGCCATTCAATCCTTTCAGGCTGGCCTCCATGAAGAAATATCCATTAGGTGCATCTTCACGTTCGAAATTGAACACGGCGCTGGTATTTATTCCGCCTGCGCAGCTCACAAAAATCTGTCCCTCGTCTTCTGAGTCGAGATTGATTAAATATTTGCCTGTCATGAATCCTGACTCCAGACCAAATGCACCTGTCATTCCGGTCTCTTCGTCGCGTGTGAAAAGGCATTCAATCGGACCATGTTCTATGTCATTAGAGTCCAGAATAGCCAACTCAATAGCTACTCCAATTCCGTCGTCAGCTCCCAGAGTCGTACCTTTAGCATGCAGCCATTCGTCCTCGACGTAGGTTTGAATAGGATCGTTGTCGAAGTCAAATTCAATGTCTACTAATTTATCGCAAACCATATCCATATGACTTTGTAGGATGATAGTTGGATATTTCTCAAAGCCTTTTGTTGCAGGCTTACTGATTAGTACATTACCGGTTTGATCTACTTTTGTCAGTAGATTTCTTTCTTTTCCAAAGTCTTCTAGATACTTGATGATTTTCTCTTCCCGCTTAGATGGCCGCGGAATCTGATTAATCTTTGCGAAGTGCTCAAAAACAAGAGCTGGTTGTAGTTTTGTGTTTGCCATTTTTAAATATTTTCTTTGTTATCTTTTGGTAGATTATTGCTTTGTCCTACCTTTGTCACGGTAAAAAAGCAGACGCAAAGATAAAAATAATGATAATTACTCTATTGTGTAGTGTGTTAATAATTGCAATAGCTTTTATCTTGCTGAACGTACGAATAATTTGCTTAAAAGATGGAAATTTTAAGTCACAACATATTCACGATAACGGCTATTTGAAAGAAAAAGGAATCAATTGTGTCATAGACCAAGATAAAGAAGCTCGAATAGAAAATCGTGCATTCTGATTTCTTTACTAACAAAACAATAAAATAAAGAATATAAAGATGAAGAGAATTTTAAATTCATTAGCTATAGGAGTGATGGTCTTAGCCATGACTTCATGCAACAAACAACCCCAGGCAAACGATACAAAAAAATCGGAGAAAATAGAGACAACCGTTCAGACTTCCGAGGGACAAAAAATAGCTTATGTGGATATTGATTCTATCATGAGTCAATATACTTATTGGAAAGAGGTGAAGAAGTTGATGAAAAATAAAGAAGCTAATATTCAGAAAATACTAGCCGGCAAGCAACAATCACTTCAGCAAGCCGCTGCAAACTTCCAACAGAATATTCAAGCAAATAAATATACGCAAGTTCAGGCACAACAAATTCAGGCTAGTATTCAGAAGCAGGCACAGGATGCTGAGGCATTGCAGCAACGTTTGGGAAATGAATATCAAAACGAGGTGGCCAATTATAATAAGGCTCTTTCGGACAGTGTGCACAATTATCTTAAAGAATATACCAAGGATAAGAAATATACGATAGTTCTTGCAAAGAGTGGAGATAATATTCTCTATGCAGATAAAGCCTGCGATATAACTGATGAGGTTGTCAAAGGCTTGAATAAAGCTTATAAGGGAATGAAAAAATAAAGCAAGTTTGTATCCATAGTTAATTTGGGATAAGGTCCGGTTAGAAGAGATTCTAACTGGACCTTTTTGTATAACAATTGATGTTACATGACTGGTGATACTTTCATTAGGGAAGAAAGTGCAGGAAGCTACTAAAAAAGTATTATAACCTCTGAATTCTTTTATGATACCTTTGCAACTGCCCTAATATATAGGGTAATGCGTTAATTCGCTATCACCAATAACCTAAAAATAGGCTTGAACATGATTTTTAAATTTCCGAAAAACTTGCTACTCGCCGGAATATGTACCGGTGTGATGTTTTCGAACACGGCGTTTGCCGAGAAAGGAAACGCAGCCGTAGAGGCTGTTCAGCAACAGAGAACAGTGAGGGGTACCGTTAGCGACGCTAGCGGTCCGATTATCGGGGCTACCGTTATGGAAAAAGGTACCAGTAATGGAACAGTGACAGACTTCGATGGTAACTTTTCCATAAACGTTAAGCCGGGAGCAACGCTTGTTATTTCCTACATCGGCTACAAAGCGCAGGAGATTACTGTGGGCAACAGCAATAGCATAAATGTGTTGCTCGAGCAGGACAACCAGTCGCTGGACGAAGTGGTGGTTGTGGGATATGGTGTGCAGAAGAAGAAACTCGTCACCGGTGCAACCGTCGAGGTTAAGGGCGAGGCTATTGCAAATCGCAACACAATCAGTCCGCTCAGTGCTTTACAGAACCAAAGCCCAGGTGTGAATATAGTTGCATCATCCGGTCAGCCTGGAGATGGCTTCAAGGTTAACATACGTGGTGCTGGAACCAACGGTGACCCTACACCTATATATGTTATAGACGGTGTAGCCGGTGGTGATATCAACTCGATTAATCCCGCTGACATCGAACGTATAGATGTACTGAAGGATGCTGCTTCGGCAGCTATTTATGGTGCACGTGCTGCAAACGGTGTTATCCTTGTGACAACAAAACAGGGTAAGGCTGGAAAAGTACAAGTGAACTACGATGGAAATATGGGTTGGCAGAACGTTGTAAAACTGCCGCGTATGCTTACAGCTGGAGAATACATGACTATTCAGGACATTACGAGTATGAATGGTGGTGGTGCTCCTTATGATTGGACAAAATATCTCAACCAAGATTTAATAGATGCTTATCGTAACGGAAGCAATCCCGGCACCAATTGGCTTGAACTCTTGAAAAATAAGAACGCAATGACAACGAGTCAGTCGCTTAACATCAGCGGTGGTTCTGATCTTTCGAGATTCAGCTCTGGTTTTGGTTATCAATTCCAGGACGGTGTGTTTGGTGGTCCGGTTAAATCGAATTTTAGCAGATTTACTTTCCGTATAAACTCCGAGCATGTTATCTATCGTCATGGCAACCGAGATGTGGTTAAGTTCGGCGAGAATATCTATTTCCAGCATCGCCAGAGCCAGGGTATCAGAATTGGCAACCAATATAATAATGCCATATACACAATGATGGCTGCGGCTCCTATTGTACCGGTTTATGCAGCAGATGGAACTATGTTTGATTATGATGATCTCCGCGCACAGGGAACAGAGGAGAACGGACTACTGGCGTTGAATCAATATATGGCCAATCCGCTCAATAAGATTCTTGCAGGCCAAAGCGCTAATAATAAAAACAAATCGTTCAATCTGAATGCTGTGGCTTTCTTAGAAATTCAACCCATCAAGGGTTTAACCTATCGCGGACAACTTTCCTACAAGCAATATGCAAACATGTGGAAAACTTATGAGGCCGTTTATAATAATAATATGAATGAGCAAAGAACGGCCGACCAGATGGATATGAATATGGGAATGGGCTGGAATTGGTCGACAACCAACACATTGAACTATGTGTTCGACCTGAAGAAGCACAATTTCGATATGCTCGTGGGAACAGAATATTCACGTGAAGGAAACAACATGGCAGAACAAATGAGAGCCACTGCTACAAATAGTTTGTTCAGCGATTTCAGACATGCTTATTTCAATAACTTCTCCACACACACTAATCTGCAAGGATTCCCGTCTGACGACCATTCACTATTGTCCTATTTCGGTCGTCTGAACTACAATTTCGATGAAAAATACATGTTCAGTGCAATTATCCGCGCCGACGGTTCATCGAATTTCGCCCAAGGTCATCGCTGGGGCTGGTTCCCGTCATTCTCAGCCGGTTGGGTGCTCAGTAATGAAAAGTTCATGCAATCGATGAGCAACTGGTGGAACTTCATGAAACTGCGTGCAAGCTGGGGACAAAATGGTAATGAAAACATTGGCGCTTACGGTTACTATGCAGCCTATTCATTCGGTTATGACGGTCTATACTCGTTCAATAACGACAAGACAAAGGGAATGCAGGGCGGTTATCCCTCACGTTTGTCGAACCCTGATCTAACTTGGGAAACATCCGAACAAACCGACATTGGATTCGATGCCCGTTTCCTCAACAATAGATTGGCTTTGAGTTTTGACTGGTATAATAAGGAAACGAAAGACCTTCTCATAGAAGTTCCCATTTCCCCAATTAACGGCCATGCTTCCCAGAGGCGCAATGCCGGCTCAGTTCGTAACACAGGTGTTGAACTTGCCCTTAATTGGACTGACTTAATCGGAAAAGATTTCAGATACAACGTAGGCTGGAACATTGCTTCAAACAGTAATAAAGTCACTGCGGTTAGAAACGGTAGTGGGTATATCAACGGCGGTCAGGAGCTTCTATCTGAAGGGACCGACTATATCGCACGAATGGAAGAAGGGTTACCTATTGGATATTTCTGGGGTTTCAAAACTGCAGGAGTGATTCAGAATCAGGCCGACCTGGATGATTATCTTGCAAAGAATTGCGGCGGACAAGCTGCCAACTCGCTACAAGGAACTGGAATCGCTCCAGGTGGACTGAAATTCGTTGACGTGAATGGCGATGGCAAAATTGATAGTAACGATAAAACGATGATTGGTAATCCACACCCAAAAGTAACCATGGGTATAAATCTTGGTGCAAGCTGGAGTGGATTCGATTTCTCGCTCTCGAGCTATGCAGCCCTTGGAATGCAAATTGCCCACACATATCGTAAGTTCGGAAACGGACAGTTCGACAACTGGACCTCTGAAGTGTATAAGTATTGGCACGGTGAGGGTACATCTAATCGTTACCCGCTCTTACTTCCGGGCAACACTGTGAATCTGCAGAACATTTCAGACATCTATATCGACGATGCAGGGTATTTCCGTCTCCAGAATCTCACTCTTGGTTACGACTTCTGCCGCTTGTGGAAAAACTCACCCTTCCAGCAGTTACGTCTATATTTCCAAGCACAGAACCTTTTCACAATCACTTCCTATGAAGGAATGGATCCTGAACAAGGCACTGCCATTGGAGATGAATCATGGGTGACTGGTGTAGATGTTGGAAACTATCCGCAGCCGCGCACCTTCCTCATCGGTGTTAATATTAAATTCTAAAAACAGAACTTGCAATGAAACAAATAGGATATTATATCGGTGCAGCAGCTATAGCTCTGGGTGCATTCACATCGTGCACACTCGACGCCGAAAACTATACGGAGAAGTCGACACAGAACTTCCCCAAAACAAAAAACGACATCGCACAAGGCCTTGCAGGAATATATCAAAACCTCAATAAGGCTACAGCAACGCCGCAAACTACCTTTCTTTTCTATTCGCATCTGGCAAGCGACGAGGTTCTAGGTGGTGGAGGACCGAACGATAAACTCATGCAGGCTATGGACTTGCTGATGAACTTCGGAACCGACATGACCAACGAATTTTTCATTCAGCGTTATATCGGAATAAACCGTGCTAACTCATTGCTCGACGCTTTGAAAAACATGCAACTCAATGCAACCGAAAAAGCACAGGCCGATGGCGAAGCACGATTCCTCCGTGCTTATTATTACTACGAGTTGGCATCGATGTACGGTCGTATTCCGCTCACCATAACATCAGAGGCAGCAAAGCCTGTTCAGGCAACACCGGCTCAGATATGGGGACAAATTCTCCTCGACCTCAAAACAGCCATAGATGAAATGCCCGCACAGAACACTTCGACAACACGAATAGGGCACGTAGATAAGTATGCGGCCGAGGCTCTGCTAGGGAGATGCTGGCTCTTCTATACCGGAATGTATTGCAACGGCGACCAGTTGGCCGACATGACTAGCACGAACTACAATCCTCTCACCGAGGTAACACTCCCCGACGGTTCGAAACTCACAAAGGCCGATGTGATTGCTTACATAGACGACTGTGTGAACAACTCGGGTTATACTCTCGTTCCCGACTTCCGCAACCTCTGGGCATACACCAACAGATGTACCGTTGAGGACTACGACTACACAAAAGGCAAAAACCTCAAATGGGCTGAAGACGATAACGCCGTGAACCCTGAATCGATGTTCGCCATTAAGTTCTCTAAGTATGCCGACTGGAACGACTCCAACATCGGATATTCCAACCAGTATGCCCTCTTCTTCGGTGTTCGCGGACAGGGAACAAACGAACGCACATTCCCATTCGGAAGTGGATGGGGAGCAGGCCCTGTTTCGCCAGCACTTGTGAACGATTGGACAGTTACCGAACCTAACGACGTGCGAATGAAAGCCAGTCTTGTTGCAGCCACCGACGAATATCCAAGTTACGCACTTGGCGGCGGCGGAGAATACATCCAGGAAACCGGAATCTACGGCAAGAAAGTTATGCCCGTCACAGCCAAAAAGAGCGATGGAACAATATCTGTATCCTTTGCAAACATAATGTATGGCACAGACAACTGGAAGGGTAATGCAGAAAACTTCCAGCTAAATAACATCAACGACCTTGTGCTAATCAGATTCGCCGAAGTGCTCCTCATGCAAAGTGAACTCAAGGAAGATGTCACCGGTATAAACCGAGTTCGCGCACGTGCAGGTCTCACCCCGATTGCAGCCTACTCGCTCGAAGCCCTGCAAAACGAACGTCGCCACGAGCTAGCCTTCGAATTCCTACGCTGGAACGACATTCGCCGCTGGCACATCGCCGCCACTGCACTCGAAAAGCAAAACGGAGTGAAAATATATAACAACGGTCAGCAAACCAACAACACCCCCCATGGCGGAGGATACGCGGCACGCTACAATGCAACAGCCGGATTCGCCAAAATCCCAGAATCGCAAATACCCCTCGCTGCAGGGGCCGATGGACACATCGATCAAAATCCAGGATGGGCAGGCGGCTCTGACTATAACCAGTGGTAAATAATTTTTTAACAGCAACAACAATGAAAAAGAAAATATTCTTTCTTCCCCTGCTGGCCATAGCTATTGCAGCCTGCGACACCAGCATTGAAGATAGCGGACATCCTTCGCCGGCCATCACGGCTGCCGAACTGCAAAATCGCGTAACCCTTACCCAAACAGGTACAGAAAACGCGTTCACCTATTCCACCTCTCCCGCTCTGCCAGTACAAGTGCTCGACCAGGATGGAAATATCCTCGCCAGCGGAGTGGCGGGCGAACTCAAATCGTTCCCTCCACCCGTTACATCGCTCATTGTGCGCGTTATCAATCAAGATGGAACATTCACATCGATTGAAAAAAATGTTACGATAACCGAATATAAAGACGTGCCTGAAATCTACAGAGTTCTCTACGGCACCGACTACAGCGAGCGCACCTGGACGTGGGATGACACCGACCCAAACGGCGTTTGGGGTAACGGAAACCTCAACGACCACGATGGGCCAGCATGGTGGAAAGTCAGCGCAGCCGATATTGACGGTCAAGCTACCAGTAAGAATCTGCCGCAAGACGGTATCAACGGCTGGATGAAATTCATCTGCAAACAAAGAGTCGTTAAAACCAGTCGCGGCCAAGACGGCTCCACCTCGTGGGATGGCACAAAGCACACCCCGAAAAGCACAGGCGACTTCGGTCAACTCACCTTCAAAGGCACTTTCCCCCTCATGGGTATTCTCGTAAACAAAGGCAACAAACCTCAGTACGAATATTGGATTCTTAAGATGGATAATACTCATATCACCCTTGCTGCCGCCGAAAGTAAGGATGAACCCTGGGGTACGGCCTTCTTCTGGAACTTCAAGGTGAAAACGAACTAAGAAGAAATCCCCTCCGCGCGGCATAAGAATTTATTCAAAGTGGAATCGGCAATCCCCCGCGCGGCCTTTTTAGAAAAAACACATAGGTTTAAAGTTTATATAAGGTAAAAACGATTGTTGATTTAGTGATGAACTAATTGTTTGTTCAAGTAGCTAAACTAAGCTACAAACCTCTCTCTGATGGGTGTATCGAATTCAGGTCGATACACCCTTTTTTCTGTCTTAAGTGAACTCGCAGGAGACCTCTACAATATTTAGGTTCTCATTTTATGTATTTCTTCCACGGCAGAAATACATAAAACAATTAAATGTGTATTTCTTCCATGGCAGAAATACATAAAACAACTTAATGTGTCTTTCTTCCACGGCAGAAATACATATTAGAGTAGAGAGACTAGGGAAAGAGATAAAACTAGAGACAATTAATTATTAATGTGAATTCGGTTTAAGAATCTTTTTAACCCCTGGAGAGTAGACATAACTTATACCGGGGAATCCGATTTACTCTGCTTTGAAACTCAATAGATACCAACTCGGGCGGAATGCCCGCATGTAGGGACAGACCCCGTGTCTGTCCGCCGGAATGCCCGTGTAGGGATAGGCCTTATGTCTGTCTGCTGAAACGTCCGCATGTAGGGACAACCCCCGTGTCTGTACGCACCCAGACGACCGGACGAAATATGTTATGCGGTCGGTAGACCGAATTGGCAGAGAGGCGGACAGACACGGGGTCTGTCCCTACATGCGGGCCTTCCGCCCGAATTGGCATTCGTTGTTTATTACCCCATTGTTTCCGAGGAGGCAATGGGCTGGTTCTTAAATCGAACTCACGTTATTAACATCTACAAAAAAAGCATTCGCCCCGGGTAGGAGGCGAATGCTGAGAAAAAGAGACGAGAACTTGGAACTTTAAGGTTGGGCTAGGTGGAGTTTATCTGGAATCGGTGAGTGATGTCGTCGAACGAACCGTCGGGATGGAAGCGATACATACGCTGGTTGGTTGTTGGACTGTTCAGCGCACCAAGATGTCGAATGTAGGGGCCTACCTTTATATAATCGAACCGGTTGCGGGAGATGAGGGGCGAAATTGTGGTTCGACCGGTGTACCATCCGATTTTTCGGTCGGGATGGTTCTTTCTGATGTGTCCGGCAAGTTGATTCACTCGTTCGGGAGCTGAATCTCCTCCCATGAACCCGATGCAGGTGATTTGGCTGCCAGCCTCGTTGATGAGTTGGTCGATGGAGGCTTCGGTGAGTTCTGTTCCGGTGTCTTTCCACAGGAATGGGCTGTGGCAGCCGGGGCATTTGCATGGGCAGTTGGAGATGTTGATTGCCAGAGTCACTTCGTCTGGAAATTCTTGGAAAACGATGTCTGTGCCTACGAATTTCAGCATGTGAGTGATTCGGTTGGCTCGAGTTGTGTTTCTTTTATTTGTTCATTGTTTGTTGCGGGATATTTTTCTTGTGTGGCATAGTATCGGCGGGCGGCCTCTTCTTGTCGGGCAGCCGAGAAGTTGCTGACGCGTTTCATGTAGCCGATGATACGCGTGAGATAGTCTACGTTTTTGGAATGGCAGTGCGGACATTCTTTTAGATAGCGCTTGTCGATGTGTCCACAGTCGTTACATACGGTGTTCGGAATGTTGAACGTGAAATAGTTGCATCCTTCCTGGGCGGCCACTCGAAGCAGTTGGCGATATTGTGGCTGCGAGAGGTGTTCGTCGAGATTCATGTGCAGGGCCGAACCTCCTGTGAGGTGTTCGATGTAGGGTGTACCGTGTAGTTTGAATTTGTCGAGTATGGTTAGGCTGTCGTCTTCAACCCGATAGAAATAGCTGTTGTAGCAGTCGCGCGGTACGAAATATCCATCGGCACGGTCCCATTTTGCGTGTTTCACTCCGACGTTTTCTGCCGGAATCATTTCGCAGTTGAACATTGCTTCTTTGGTGCGATATTGCTTGTTGTATTTTTCTATCAATCCGAGCAGGCTTTGTACATATTCTTTATATGCGTCGTTGGGGGTTATGTCGAGCCCCATAAATTCGGCTGATTCAACGAGTCCGTTTATTCCGATGGTGAGATATTGTCTGTCGATGTTGATATAACCGGCGTCGAAGAGTGGCAGCATTCCGTTGTGAAGGAGTCTTTTGAGATTTTCATTGTAGGCCAGCTGCACTTTATGACATAGGTCGATGATGTGTGAGAGATGTTCCTTGTAGTCGATTCCATGGCTCATGGCATGCTGTACGCATCTGTTGAGATTGATTGTGAGAACGCTTTTCGAGCCTGTCGAAACTCCGCCCGCACCTAGAGTGTAGGAGAATCCGTTGTCTTGAATCTCATTCCGTAGGCGGCAGCACGAGCTTAGAGAATCGGCGTTGTCGCTCATATAAGTGAAGAAGCTGTGACCTTCGGCGTACATACTTGCTGCGAAATCGCCCCATTCTTTGTCGCGACATTCGCCATTTTCGGCTAGCAGAGCCATGGTTTCAACGGGGAATGTTAGTACGGCTTTGGTACGTTCTTGATTGAACCATTTCATGAATCTTTTCTGCAGCCAGGAAAGACTCTCCCAGTCAGGTCGAGAACCGTCGGGGAAATAGAAGTTGTCGAAGAGCGATTCGAAATAGAAACGGTCGTAGTAAGAAATGTTCCAGAACACAGCCTGATAGTTACGTGCGCCTGTGGGTTGGTTGAGTGAGTAGACAATCTGCTCGAAATCGTCGGTTATGATTTTGTCTATCGTGCGTTTTTTCATACTCAAGTCTACCACTTCATCGGCACGCTTCCAATAGTCCTTGCCATATTCTTTCTGAATGAAATAGTTCATATACATAAGAAATTCGGGGGTAGCGCAAGCTCCAGCCAGCATACTTGAAACCATGAACACCATGTTTATGAATCCACCGCAAAAACTTTTCAGATTCGTTGGTGCTGTTGAGTTCCCACCTATCGAAGTTGTGCCGCCAATGAGCCACGGATACATGGTTATCGAAGCGCAATAATTGGCCAGATTAGTCTCGTCGTTTTTATATATAAAATGGTTAGTGAGTAAACTTAAATATTCATCCGCTAATTCCTTGCCGTACATTTTTTTTATACGGTCGGTCAACAATCGGCGATTCAATCTGATGAATCCCTGCTTGGGAAGTTCACCAATCAGAGTCGCAATATTTTTGTTTTCGACATTGGCATTTGCATCGAATTTCGAACCCGTCGCAGCATTCTCTGCCTTACAATAATCAGAAAGGAATTTCATCTTCTCGAGAGTCTCGCGGTCTTCTGCATGTTGTTGGCGATACACAATAAAACTCTTTGCTACCCTATAGAATCCTTCTCTCATCAAGGCTTCTTCTACCTGATTCTGAATATCTTCCACCTTTATGTCATTGTGGATATTCAAATTGGCCAGGATTTTCGAAACCGTGCCCAGATCGGTTGGTTCATTAACACTCTCGAATGCTTTAACGATGGCATTCATAATCTTGTCGAGCGAGAAACGCTCCTTTGCTCCGTCTCGCTTTGTGATGGTGAAATTCTTCATTTCCATTGATAATATTTCTTGTTGTTGAATGTTTTGTTATGTTCTATCGGTTGTCCTTTTTGGAAAACTTTCTTTTCTGATAATCCTGAAAAGTTATCCCTTTTGGGAATCTTTTGTGTTTGCAAAAGTATTGATTAGGGCCCGAAACCAAATTCCAAAATGACGGATAAATATATTCCTATGGTGGGGAAAAGGATAGCTGCCAGGAGAAGAATAATGAATCGAGCCAGGCTATGCATCAGGGTATTTATGGCTACTTTTGCGACTATTCGAAACATAGTATATAAGATGAAAAAGCTACAACAGATTCTCTTACTACTCACTTGCATTGTTGTTATTGCAACAGGAGCTATTCAGCGCGATGGGAAAATTGCAGGACATGATTTGCAGGACACTGCGGACATTAAAAATAATAAGATGCAAACTGATACTATGCATACTCTTGATGATGGGACTGTGGTTATAAATACAACCGCACTTGGGCGGGATATATCAGGCTATGGAGGCCCAGTCCCGTTGGAGATTCATCTGCAACAAGGACGAGTCGTCAGCGTTCGTGCGCTCAAAAATTCAGAGACGCCTGAATTTTTCAATATGGTGAAACCTTTATTAAAATCATGGAATGGACGAACGCCCGATGAGGCTCTCAAAATGAAAGTCGACGCAGTGAGTGGGGCCACATTTTCATCGCGAGGAGTAATCGGAAACATGCAACGTGGACTTGCTTATGCTGATAAAAAGGCGGCTGAGCAAGCTCTCGTTTCGAAACCCGACCTCAACGCTAAGTTGATATTCGGCTTGCTTGTAGCTCTCATGGGAGCAATCTTGCCACTTTTCCTGAAAAACAAACGCTATCGTATTCTGCAACTCATTCTCAACGTTGTCGTTCTCGGTTTCTGGTGTGGGAGTTTTCTGTCGTGGTCGCTTTTCGTGAATTTCATGGCAAATGGCGTAAACATCTGGCCTTCGCTAACACTCATTGTGATGCTCGTTGTAGCGTTCATTTATCCGCTCTTTGGAAAGAAGAACTACTACTGTACGAACCTCTGTCCTTGTGGTTCGCTTCAAGATCTAGCAGCAAAAATCAGTCGACAGAAATGGCATATAAGTCAACGCCTTGTGAAAAGGCTCAATCTTGTCCGTCAGTGGCTTTTCATAGTTTTAATACTACTGATGATAACTGGTATTAGTTTCGAATGGATGGATTATGAAGTTTTTTCGGCCTTCATCGTAACTTCGGCTAATGTGGTTGTTTTGATTATCGGTGTGATTGTTTTTGTGCTTTCGTTTTTCATTCCTCGCCCATATTGTCGGTTCGTTTGTCCCACCGGAACACTGTTCCGATTTACCGAGAAACGTTGGTGATTAATAGTTTTTATTCTCGATAAGATAGTTATTCCTCGGGTTTTACGATTCGTCCGTATATATATCCACTCAGGCCGGCGGCGATGATTATATAGACCGGATTAACGCCGAGCAAATAGATTAATCCGGCTGTTACAATGGGAATCCAGCAATTGGAGAAACGTATATTCGCACTCTTGGCCAGCTTGAACGTGGGCACGGCTATAAGTGCAACCACGGCTGGACGAATACCGCGGAACATGGCGGCAACCCAGCGTATATCCATGAACCGGTGGAAAAACAGAGCTATGAGCAAAATGATGAGAAACGACGGTAACACTGCGCCAAGACAAGTGCACAGGGCGCCACGCAGCTTGCGCAATTTATAGCCAATGAATATGCTAATGTTAGCCGCGAAGACGCCGGGACAACTCTGTGCCACGGCGATGAGGTCGATGAACTCCTCGTCGGCAATCCATTTATGTTTTTCAACCACTTCGCTCTTGATGATAGGAATCATGGCGTAGCCTCCGCCCAGGGTGAAGGCGCCAATTTTGAAGAAGGTTTTGAAAGCTGTCCAATAGAATGAGCCCGCCGACTCTACTTTTGTTGAGTTTGCGGGCTCGATGGGTTTATTATCACTCTCGTTCATTTCTTTTTTGTTTCAATCCATTTGCGGGCATTTACGAACGCCTCAATCCATGGAGTTACATCGTCATTGCGCCTATCATGAGGATAATAAGCCTGCTGCCAAGGGAACACGGCGCGTTCCAGATGGGGCATCATGGCGAGATGCCGACCGTTAGAAGAGCAGATAGCTGCGGCGTTATAGTCGGAACCGTTCGGATTACCAGGATATTCGGCGTAGTTGTATTTTGCTACGATGTTATAGTTGTCTTCCGACTCGGGCAGATAGAATCGACCCTCGCCATGGGCTACCCATATTCCGAGCTTACTACCGCCGAGCGACCCGAACATAACGCTGTTGTTTTCGGGAATAGTTACACCGAGGAAACTGCTTTCGAACTTCGTGCTGAGGTTGTGTGTGAGGTGCGACGAATGTTTATGTTCGGGGTTGATGAGGTTTAGTTCGGCCATTAGTTGGCATCCGTTGCAGATACCGAGCGATAGAGTGTCCTGGCGAGCATAGAAATTTTCGAGTGCCTGTTTTGCCCGCGGATTATATAGGAATGCACCCGCCCAGCCTTTTGCCGAGCCCAGTACGTCAGAGTTTGAGAATCCGCCGCAGAACACAATCATGTTAACCTCCTCGAGGGTTTCGCGCCCGCTCACGAGGTCGGTCATTGTGACATCCTTAACCTCGAAGCCTGCGATATATAGAGCATAGGCCATTTCACGTTCGCCGTTGGTTCCTTTTTCGCGGATAATTGCGGCGCGTGGAGCCTGTGAATCTATAGTTCCGCAGTTATTCTTCCATCTGTCGGGGTCGAGTCCGTATTGGTCGAAGCGCCCGGTGAACGATGGGTTGAACTTCATTTCAATGGGTTGTTTTTTGTAATTGCGCTGGCGTTTGCGAGCCATTCCATTCATACTTTGCCGACGGTCGAGCAGATAGGATGTTTCAAACCATGTGTCGCGTAGCTCATCAATGTTGAGCTCGATGTTTTTATCTCTATCCGCGATTGAAAGAGTGCGTTTGTCGGGTGTTGGAGTTCCGATACGAGCAAATCCGATGTTGTTCTCCTCGAGGAAAGCTTTCACAGCATCGGCATTTTCGTTAGAAATTTGGATAACTACACCGGGGTTCTCGGCAAACAGTTTCTTGACAAGATTATCGCCGGCCATGTCGTACAGGTTTATCCGCAAGCCGCCATCCACGTTTGCGAAAGTCATTTCGAGCAGTGTTGTGATGAGTCCGCCGGCCGAAATATCGTGTCCGGCAAGAATCCATCCGCGACGAATCATTTCCTGGACAGCCTCGAAGCATTCGCAGAAATATTGCGGGTTGCGAACTGTAGGTACTTCCGAGCCTAGTCGGCCAATACTCTGCTCAAGAGCTGAGCCGCCTAGTTTCAAACTATCGAAACTGAAGTCGATGTGCAGAAGTCGGGTAGCTGCATCGTTTACCAGAACGGGTGACACAACCTTGCGAACGTCGCTTACCTCGCCGCCACTAGAGACGATGACCGTGCCTGGCGAAATGATTTTCTCGCCGTTGGGATATTGTTGGCTCAACGACAGAGAATCTTTTCCTGTGGGAACATTCACGCCAATGGCGCAGCAGAAATTCGACAATGCCTCTACGGCCTTATAGAGTCGTGCATCCTCGCCCTTTTGCGAGCGACAGGGCCACATCCAGTTGGCCGACAAGCTCAAACTGTCCATACCCTCGGCCAGCGGTGCCCAGACAATGTTTGTAAGCGATTCGGCTACCGACAGCACCGACCCGGCTTCTGGCGACACCAGTCCTGCTTGCGGAGCGTGCCCGATTGCGGTTGCGATGCCTTTGCGACCGCGATAGTCTAGCGCAACCACACCGCAGTCTGAAAGCGGTAGTTGGATGCGTCCCTGGCATTGTTGGCGTGCCACTTTACCCGTTACCGAACGGTCTACTTTGTTTGTGAGCCAATCTTTGCAAGCCACTGCCTCCAAGCGGAGCACACGGGAGAGATATTCCTCAATCTTATTCTGGTCGAACTCTCCGTCGGCATACTTCCGCTCCACGCTCTCATCGGTCATAATCGTTTTAGGCGAATGGCCGAACATCTGTGCCACATCCAAATCGAATGGCCTTACGCCGTCGGCCTGAACAAATGAGAAGTGCGCATCGCCCGTGGTTTCGCCCACCAAATACATCGGAGCCCTTTCGCGTTCGGCAATCCGCCGCACATGGTTAAGGTGATGTTCGTCGATTAACAATCCCATGCGTTCCTGCGATTCGTTGGCAATAATTTCCTTCGCACTCAGAGTTGTATCGCCCACGGGCAACTTGTCCATTTCGATTTGCCCGCCGCAATCTTCAACCAGTTCGCTCAGACAGTTCAGATGACCGGCCGAGCCGTGGTCGTGAATCGATACGATAGGATTATTGCCCTCCTCGACCAGTGCGCGTACCAGATTATAGGCCCGTTTTTGCATTTCGGGGTTAGCTCGTTGAATGGCATTCAATTCTATGCCGTTGGAATATCGGCCCGTGTCGACCGATGACACCGAACCTCCTCCGAGTCCGATTCTATAGTTCTCGCCACCCACCACGACAATCTTGTTGCCTGGCTGCGGTTCTTTCTTCAAACAATCCTCGCGTGTTCCGTAGCCCACGCCGCCGGCTAGCATAATCACCTTGTCGTAGGCATATTTCTCTCCATTTTCCTCGTGCTCGAACGTCAGTACCGACCCGGTGATGAGCGGCTGTCCGAATTTATTCCCAAAATCACTCGCCCCGTTCGATGCCTTTATGAGAATCTGTTCGGGCGATTGATAGAGCCACTTCCGTACGGGCATAATATCCTCCCAATCGCGTTGGGGTAGGGGACGCCCGCCGTCGTCCCTTAGTCGTGGATAGGCTGTCATGTAGACTGCTGTTCCTGCGATGGGCCACGAGCCTGTGCCGCCTCCCATGCGGTCGCGAATTTCGCCTCCTGTTCCGGTGGCTGCGCCGTTGAACGGCTCCACGGTGGTGGGGAAGTTGTGAGTTTCGGCCTTTAGCGAGATGACGCTTTCGATGGGTTTTACGCGGAAATAGTCGGGCACGCTTTGATTAGCCGGTGCAAACTGTTCGATTTCCGGTCCTTCGGCAAAGGCCACATTGTCTTTATAGGCCGAAAGAATACGTCCCGGATTCTCACGGGTTGTCTTTTTGATAAGGTCGAACAGGCTACTTTCCATCTTCTTTCCGTCGACGATGAATTCGCCTCCGAAAATTTTGTGTCGGCAGTGTTCCGAGTTGATTTGCGCGAAGCCGAACACCTCCGAATCGGTTAGCGGTCTACCGTTTTGTTTGGCAACTTGGTGCAGATATTCAATCTCGTCAGTCGAGAGTGCGAGCCCTTCTTCTTCGTTGAATTTTTCCAGGTTTTCAATCATTCTGACTGGTTCGGTTCGATGCTCGAATGAAAAAATCATCTGGTCGAGCCCCTGATACATTCTCTGCAACATTGTGTCGTGTTCAGCGTCGGCCGAGTCAGCGGGAAAATATTCCTCAACACGCGAAATGCCGTTGAGACTCATATTCTGTGTAATCTCAACGGCATTTGTGCTCCACGGCGTAATCATTTCCCGTCTTGGTCCGATGTAGAACCCTTCAACGTGTTCGGTTTCCAGAACATTTGCTTCTCCGAAGAGCCATTTCAATTTTTCTATTTCATTTATCTTGGGTTGATGGTCAATTTCGACTGCAATGATAGTCTCCTTTGTTGTTTTGAAGAATAGAATCATAATCTGCTACTGTTTTTTATTTGATGCAAAGGTAGTGCAAACGAGGGCAAAACGATTGAGCTTTCAAGAAAGCTCGGATTGTTTTGTCGAGAGCCGTCTTACCTTATGCGAAGGTAGTTCAAACCAGATGCTGAAGGCTTTCGCTTCCCTCGACGAGACATAAAATTAAGTTCCGGACGCCTTTGCAACTTACGATGAGACATAGAACTCGGTTCCGGAACCCTTTGCAACTTACGAAGAGAGTTACAAAGTTGTTCTTATAGTTATTGCACTTTGCTACGGGAGTCTCCCAATCAGTTTTATTGCCGATGCACTTTGCGACTGGGACGACGAAGACCTTTTCTATCCGATTGCAAAATATTTTTATATAAAAGCATATAAACTAAATATTTACATAGATTATTGAATATATAAATTATATCAGATTATATTTTCCATGTTATATTTCTTGTAAATACCGATATAAAATGATATTTCAATGTTATATTAGAAATATCAATACTATTGGAATATCTTTTCAATAGTATAGTGATATTATTAATCATACTAGAATGTGTTTTCCATTGCCTATGGAATTAGTTAGTTATACCAACGAGTATTTTCCATAACCTATGGAATTAACAATCTATATAAACGATATTTTTCCATAGACTATTGAATCAGCTGGCTATAGTAGTGATAATATTCCATAGATTATGGAATAAACAATTTATAGTAACGATAACTTTCCATAGTCTATGGAAAACATTCATCGATATGACGAATATTTTCCATAATTAATGTAATAGGCTATCTGATAGATTATTATATAAAAATATTTTGCAATCGGATAGAAAAGGCCTTCGCCTTCCCGTCGCAAAGTGTATCGGCAATAAAGCCGGTTGGGAGACTCCCGTAGCAAAATGCGATAGTCATAAAACTGATTTTGTAATCCTTGTTGCAAAGTGCGATAGCTATAAAAACTACTTGGCGACTCTCTTCGTAAGTTGCAAAGGGTTCCGAAACTGAGTTCTATGTCTCATCGAGAGTTGCAAAAGCGTCCGGAACTTAATTTTATGTCTCGTCGAGGGAATCGAAAGCATCCTCAACCTATTGTTATTTGCTGTTGTAAGTTGCGAAGGCTATAAAAACAGCTCGTAGGTTCCTGTCGCAAAGTTCGTCGGCAATAAGACTGGCTTGGAGGCTCCCGGCGTAATGTTCATCAGCAATAAAATCGGCTCGTAGGTTCCTGTCGCAAAGTGCGAAGGTATCTTCAGTCTGTTTTTATCTCTTATTGTAATGTGATTTCGGTTTAAAATAAACTTCGACTCGGGCAGAAGGCCCGCATGTAGGGACAGACCCCGTGTCTGTCCGCCCTCCCGTCGTTCAAGGACGTGATAAATATATGTGTCGCCATACCTGAAATTGTTATTCGGTCGGTATACCGAATTGGCGTGGGGTGCCGGACAGCAAATCACCCCTCGGGGTCTGTCCCTACATGCGGGCCTTCTGCCCGAGTCGAAGTTTATCTTAAATCGAACTCATGGAAAATAAAAAAGCCCGGTCGTTAGGCCGGGCTCTATAGAAGTTTTAGACGATTCGATAGCTATTTGAAAGGTCTCCAATAGACATTATATGACCTATCCTTTTGGGCAATGAGTTTGATTTCAATATTCTGACCTTTAGGAGCCTGCTTTCTAATTTTATTTCCGATTTCAATAGTTTGAAGAGCGTTTCTTACTTTACTAACATAAGTCCAGTCGGTGTCAGGCTTCTTGGGGGCCTTTAGCAATTGTTCGCTAGAGATAATTTTATCAGAAGCGCCGCTCATTATAACATCCGCAAGAGCTGACGCAAATGAATATTCCTCTTCTGTAAAGATGAAGCATTTATCGTCCTCCGCAGAATATATGATATAGTCTGATGTGTAATCAGACTTATCTTTCTTTTCGATAACGGAAGCTATAGCTTTTCCCAATTTAGCATCGGAAGCATCTACACTCCGCGTTTGTTGTGTTTGTTCCGGAAGGTTGTACACATCTTCCGAGCTGTCTGCATTGCTACAGCTGAAACAAATTCCAGCTAAGGGTAGCATCATGAAAAAAATCTTCTTCTTCATACGTTTGATTATTAGTTGTGAGATACACCTCTCCAAATACCTCGATTAAAATAATCCTTGGCCGGTTATGCGATTGGGAGAAGTTCCATCGGATATGGATAATCGATAGGCAATCGTAAATCGACGTAGCAAAAATAGGCTAGGGTTGTTATATGTCTAGTAATTTGTGGTTAAAAAAATAAAAGAGATTTACATATTGTCTACTCTTTTCCTGCTTCGCCTACCGTCAGCCAGTGGAGCAAGCAGTGGTATTAGTGGCGAAGATATAACCACATAGAATTGCGTACATTTGCGAATCATAATTCTACAAACATCATATATGAAACAAACATTTGCTATAATAATCATGGCGTTCGCTTTCGCGTGGCAGATTAACTGCGTGGCGCAAGATTGCAATCCCTGCGGAGTTTACACCAACTCGGAGGGCAAAACCGATACTATAACATCAGCACAAGGATTCAGCGGCTCGGCCCCGCTTACGGTGACATTTAAAGCTAATCCGCCAACAAGCATCGACCCTGCAACGCACTTTGAATGGCACTTCGGCGAGCAAGGAAATCGAACAATGTTTATCAGATACGAAGCCGATACGCAATACACATTCAACGCAGCCGGAACTTTTGCCATGCGTCTATACGAAATATTGAATGGCGACACTATCAACATCTACGACCCCATAACCGTGACCATAAGCGAAAGCGAACTCCAAATGCCGAATGCTTTCTCGCCCAACGGCGATGGGGTGAACGATGTTTACAAGGCTAAGTCGGGCTACAAAAGCATAATCGAATTCCGTGCGGTGATTTTCAACCGCTGGGGACAGAAAATCTATGAATGGAACGACCCCTCCGGCGGATGGGACGGAACTTTCCAGGGACACGCCGTGCCCGATGGAACTTATTTCGTGAACGTCATGGCAAAGGGAGCCGACGGTAGAGTTTTCAAAATCAAACGCGATGTGAACCTGTTGAGAAGCTATATTGAATAACTCGAAGAATGAAAAATAAAATAGAAGTGCTCGGTTCGCGAGTGCATAATTTGAAGAATGTCGATGTGACGATTCCGCGCAACTCATTGGTGGTGTTCACGGGCTTGTCGGGCTCTGGAAAGAGTTCGCTGGCTTTCGATACCATCTTTGCCGAGGGGCAGCGGAGATACATCGAAACTTTCTCGGCCTACGCCCGGAATTTCCTTGGAAACACGGCACGTCCGGATGTAGACAAAATCACCGGTCTGTCGCCCGTTATATCCATCGAACAAAAGACAACAAACAAAAACCCGCGCTCAACCGTTGGAACCACAACGGAGATATACGATTATTTACGACTGCTCTATGCACGCGCCGGTGAGGCATACTCCTACAAAAGCGGAGCGCGAATGGTGAAATACACCGAGGAGCGAGTGGTCGACATGATTCTTAACGACTATCATGGACGGGCAATCTATCTGCTCGCACCGCTGGTTCGGAATCGTAAAGGCCACTATCGCGAACTCTTCGAACAGATGCGTCGGAAAGGCTATCTCAACATACGCGTCGACGGCGAAGTATTGGAACTCACGCGAGGAATGAAGGTCGACCGATACAAGAATCATAACATCGAAGTGGTTATCGACAAAATGAAACTCAGCGATACCAAGCTCGATAACCAACGCGAACGCTTAGCCCGAAGCGTGGCTGCGGCAATGAAACAGGGCGACTCGCTAATAATGATTATGGATAAAGAGTCGGGCGAAACAAAATATTTCTCTAAACGACTCATGGACCCTGAAACCGGTATAGCCTATAAGGAACCGGCACCGAACATCTTCTCGTTCAATTCGCCCGAAGGTGCCTGTCCGCATTGTAAAGGATTGGGAAGAATCGTGAAGATTGACATAAAAAAAGTGATTCCCGACCTACAGCAAAACATCTACAATGGTGGGATTGCACCACTCGGAAAGTACAGGAATCAAATGATATTTTGGCAAATCGATTCAATTCTCCAAAATCACAACTGTACTATCAAGACGCCTATAAAAGACATCCCGAAAGAGGCAATGGACGAAATCCTTTATGGCTCGCTGGGCAACATTAAGATATCGAAAGAGCTAGTTCATACAACGTCAGACTACTTCACGACGTTCGACGGAATTGTGAAGTATCTCACAAACGTTATGGAAAACGATGACTCTGCAGCCGGCAAGAAATGGGCCGACCAATTCACCGGCGAAACCATCTGTCCCGAATGCAACGGTACGCGACTCAATCGTGAGGCACTGGCCTATCGTATCTGGAACAAGAACATAGCCCAACTGGCCGAACTCGATATAAACGAGCTCAAAGAATGGGTCGACGAACTCGATAAGCATATCGATGAAAAGCAACGCGTCATAGCTACCGAGATAATCAAGGAAATCCGAAAACGAATCAACTTCCTCCTCGAAGTGGGGCTCGACTATCTGTCGCTCAACCGACAAAGCGCATCGCTCTCCGGAGGAGAAAGCCAGCGCATCCGACTGGCAACGCAAATTGGCTCGCAACTTGTTAATGTGCTTTATATACTCGACGAACCATCCATCGGACTACATCAGCGCGACAATCAGCGGCTCATCAAATCCCTCAAAGAACTACGTAACCTCGGTAATACCGTCGTCGTGGTTGAGCACGACGAAGACATGATGCGTGCCGCCGAGTGGATTGTCGACATCGGTCCGCTTGCCGGTCGAAAAGGAGGTGAAGTCGTATTCCAAGGCACGCCATCTGAAATGCTCCTTACCAATACCCTCACCGCCCAATATCTCAAAGGCGAACGCACCATAGATTTGCCTCCTAAGCGGCGCAAAGGCAACGGCCAGTTCATCAAACTCTATGGCTGTCGTGGTAACAACCTTAAAAATATCGATGTTGAATTTCCTCTGGGTACACTAATCGTTGTAACCGGTGTTTCAGGCTCTGGTAAAAGCACTCTCATCAACGAAACCCTCCAGCCCATCCTCTCGCAACACTTTTATCGCTCAACAAAAAAGCCCATGCCCTACGACCGAATCGAAGGCATTGAAAATATTGATAAGGTGGTCGACGTAGACCAAAGTCCCATCGGTCGAACTCCACGCAGTAATCCTGCAACCTATACCGGTGTTTTCTCCGACATACGCCGACTCTTCGTGAGTCTTCCCGAAGCAAAAATCAGAGGCTATAAACCCGGTCGATTCTCATTCAACGTCAAAGGAGGCCGATGCGAAACATGCGGCGGAAACGGATATAAAACCA
The DNA here is from genome assembly GCF_000243035.1 of Prevotella micans F0438. Classification (NCBI taxonomy): domain Bacteria; kingdom Pseudomonadati; phylum Bacteroidota; class Bacteroidia; order Bacteroidales; family Prevotellaceae; genus Prevotella; species Prevotella micans. Next base: position 11,136 of record NZ_JH594523.1, on the reverse strand, counting down.
TTGAAATGAATTTTCTGCCTGATGTGATGGTGCCCTGTGAGGTGTGCCGTGGGAAGCGATATAACCGCGAAACAATGGAAGTGCGATTCAAGGGGAAATCCATCGCTGATGTGCTCGATATGACCGTAAATATGGCTGTGGAATTTTTTGAATCAGTTCCCCAGATACGTAAAAAGATTAAAGCTCTGCAAGACGTCGGTCTGGGCTACATCAAGCTCGGTCAAAGCTCCACCACCCTGTCCGGCGGCGAAAGCCAACGTGTGAAACTAGCTACCGAACTTGCCAAACGCGACACCGGACGCACACTCTACATTCTTGACGAACCTACTACCGGCCTTCATTTCGAAGACATCCGCATACTTATGCATGTACTCCAGCAGCTTGTCGACCGTGGTAATACGGTTCTCATTATCGAGCACAATCTAGATGTAATTAAGCTGGCCGACCATATAATCGATATGGGCCCAGAAGGCGGCCGTGGCGGCGGAACTGTTCTCTCCACTGGTACCCCCGAAGAGGTTGCCCAAAGCAAACTTGGCTTCACACCCGAATATATCGCCCGCCAATTGTCAGGTCATTCTAGCTGTACTATTCCCGATTCGGAGCAATCTAACATGCAATAGGTCGGTAGAATATTCACTCGTCTTAAAAAACTCGATGAGTCATTAGGTTGCAAAGCATGTTTGTGCTAATCTTGCAAAGAAATTTTCGTGTCATGCTTTAGTTAGCGATGCATGAATAATCTATTAATAACCTAATTAACGAAGAGTAGTATGAGAAAGAAATTATTGTTTGGAGCAGCAATTGCTCTTGTCGTGGGGATAATGTTTTCGTCGTGTGTGAAATCAGAGGGTGTAGCCAATACAAACTTTAGTAGTGACCCTTCTTATGTCGATTTGGCTCAAAGTATTGCCGAGTTTGATGCGAGCTTCCCGTCGTTATCAGATAATGAAGTTGACGATTCTGTAAGGCTAACTAATCCCGGAAAAATCAAGAAATCTTCAAGGAAGAATGTGAAAGGTCCGAAACCATTGTCTAGCCGAATTACTGGATCTAAAGTGGGGTGGATATGTGCCAAGGCTTTTATTAAAGCCATTAAGAAATATGATAAGGAGAAATTAGACCTGTCTACACTGTCTAAGGAACAATTTGAGGAACGCTTGTATAAAGATGTTTTCGAGGAAATTAAGAAATATATGGGTAAAGATTTTCCAGACATTGATTTAGCCACCTTTATACAGATGGTAAAAGCAAGCAAGAGGAATAATAAGGAAACCGAAAATCTGAACGAAGACGAAATGATAGAATATATTAGGAATATTAAGGAGGGCAAAAAGGAAGATATGACTTTGGTTGCTGATTATATAAATAAACTACGCTCCATTCCCGACATGAAAGCCCGAAGGAAATACGCCGCTGGCTATGTGAAGCTCATTAATGAATCGCAGATACCTGCCGAATCGAAGCAACAAATTCTAGACGTTACTTCCATTTTAGCCAGTGGGTTAAATATGCCTGGAGAAATAAGAAAGGAAGAATAATAAATTATTCCTATCACATATTGAAAAACCTCTGCAAATCCCGGAAAGGAGTTTGCGGAGGTTCTTCATTTTATATTAGTGAGAGATTTTGTTACGTCTACTTAATAACTTTGCATTCCATCAATCAAGACGTTTTCAATGAAAGAAAAACCCAACTACATTTTCGAAACCCGTATGGAGGTGCGCGACTATGAATGCGATATCGAGGGAATAGTGAACAATGCAAACTATCTGCACTACACCGAGCACACCCGCCACAGATTCCTGCGTTCGCTGGGAGTGAGTTTTGCCGAGCTGCATGAAAAAGGAACAGATGCTGTTGTGGCGCGAATGAATTTGGAATATAAAACGCCGCTCAGGTGCGACGACGAATTTGTGTCGCGCATGGCACTCAGAAAGGAAGGTGTGAGATATGTTTTCACGCACGACATTTTTCGACTTCCCGACGAACAACTGTGTTTCCATGCTACGGTCGATTTAGTGACGCTCATCAACGGACGCCTCGGCGTGAGCAAGGATTATGACGATACCTTCGCAAAAGTTCTATAAACAATGAATCAGGAAGAAATAATCAGCTCTATTATGTTGGCCCAGCTGGGCATTTCACGGCCGATGGCGATGTACGAACTCTATTCGCGTGTAGGCTCGGCTGCTAAAATTGTGAATGCGCGGGAGCACATTCGTGAAATATGTCCCGACATATCCGATCGCTTCGTGAAACTCCTATCAACTCTCGAACAGTTTAGAAAGCGGGCCGAAGAGGAGATGGAATATACCGAAAAACATCGTATAAAAGTACTTTGCATGCCCGATCCTAACTATCCACAACGGTTGAAAAACTGTCCCGACGCCCCGATGGTACTCTACAGTTTGGGCAATGCTAACCTCAATGCCCGTCACACGGTTAGCATCGTTGGTACACGGCATTGTACGGCCTACGGTAGAGAATTAGTTCAGGCTTTTGTTCGCGATTTAAAGAATCTATGCCCCGACGTGATAATTTTTAGCGGATTAGCCTATGGTATTGACGTTTCGGCTCATCGGGCAGCTCTCGATAATGGCCTTTCTACTGTGGGGATCGTGGCTCACGGGCTCGATGATATCTATCCACGTACGCATCGTGATACGGCAGCGGCTATGCTTAAAAATGGCGGATTGCTTACCGAATACACAACTCATACACAGCCGAAAGCCCATAATTTTGTTCAGCGTAATAGAATCGTAGCCGGCTGTACGGATGCAACTCTGTTGGTGGAGTCGGCACGTAAGGGTGGCGGACTGATAACCTGTCGGATAGCCCAGAGTTATGGTCGCGATGTATTTGCTTTTCCCGGAGCTGTCGGTGCAGAATATAGTGAAGGATGTAACAATCTAATACATAACAATACAGCCGGTCTGATTACATCGGCCGAAGATTTTGTGAAAGACATGAATTGGGAAACATCCGAAGAGTCAAAAAAGAAACGTAACCAAGGGATAGAACGCACCCTTTTTCCCGATCTATCGCCCGATGAGCAGCGGGTTGTTGACGTGCTTTCAAAGAACAACGACCTTCAGATAAATACCCTTGCTATACAGTCGGATACTCCTATCGCCCGTCTTTCAGCGATCCTTTTCGAACTCGAAATGAAAGGCGTGGTACAAACCATGGCTGGTGGAACTTACCATCTTCTCACACTCTGACCTGAACGGTTAATAAAGCAAGATTAATCCAGCCAGAGCCGAAGCGCAAATCATGTGAATTGGATTTATTTTGAGCCACATGGTGCCAACGAATGTTGCGGCAAAAAGAAACAAGCTAACTCCGAATTGCCACGGGTCAACACTGGGCAGAGAAAAGTTTTCGGCATTGCAAAGCAACAGCGTGGCTGCTCCTAACAAGCCCACTACCGTGGGACGAAGTACGCCGAAAACAGATTTCACCGCGCGTGTGTTCATATATTTCAGAAACATCTTACTTATCAGAATCATCAGAATGAGCGACGGAAGTACAAGAGCTATCGTTGCGGTTGCGCTGCCTAAAACGGCCATAGTATCGTTGTAGCCCATATTGTGCACAGCAGTGTAACCGCAGTAGGTGGCCGAATTTATTCCCACCGGTCCGGGCGTCATTTGCGATATGGCAACCACGTTTGTAAACTCGGCTGACGACATCCAATGGTGGCTAACAACGGTTTCGGTTTGAATGAGCGACAGCATTCCATATCCTCCTCCGAATCCGAAAAGCCCGATGACAAAGAACGTATAGAAGAGTTCGATATATATCATATTGTTTTTGAATAGAGACCACTTAATTCCAGCCGCAAAGATAATTCATCCTATTATATCAGGCAGTATGGACTTATACCCCATCCAAGCATATGTCTAGACTCTGCCTCAAGTCCTCCCTGATTTTGACTATAAGATGCTAATATCTCAGATATCATGACAATATGTAAGCTAAGTACCTCCGCTAACCCATGAATAAAGGAATTTGAGATTACGATTATTCATCTGAAACACTTGTACGTCTGGATTAATTACGTACATTTGCACCTATAACAATTCTAACAACTTAAACATCAAACACATTTATGGAAAATAACACCTTCGGCCTTTATGCAAATAAGATAGAGGCATTTCTAGGTAAATCCTCGAAAGAGTTCACGAAAGAAGACATCATCCGTGTTGTAAGAGAAATGGACATCAAGATGGTGAACTTCATGTATCCCGGTGGTGACGGTAGGTTGAAGACCCTAAACTTTATGCTCAACACACCCGATTATTTGGAGACCATTCTTACTTGCGGTGAGCGCGTTGACGGTTCTTCACTCTTTTCATTCATTCAGGCTGCAAGTAGCGACCTGTATGTGATGCCGCGTTTTTCTACTGCTTTCATCGATCCGTTTGAAGAGATTCCAACACTTTGTATGCTCTGCTCATTCTTCAATCGTGATGGCGAGCCGCTGGCATCATCACCCGAGCACACCCTAAAAAAAGCTATGGACGCTTTCACTAAAGTAACTGGTATGGAATTTCATGCGATGGGTGAGTTGGAATATTACGTTATTCGTCCCGACGAAGAGGTGTTTCCCGCTGTAGACCAGAAAGGCTATCACGAGAGTGCACCCTATGCTAAAGGTAACGACTTCCGCACACGTTGTATGCAAGCAATCGCCGAATGTGGAGGTAAGATAAAATATGGTCACTCGGAAGTTGGCAACTTCGTGGAAAACGGCGATTGCTACGAGCAAACCGAAATAGAATTCCTACCAGTTCCAGCAAACGAATGTGCTGAACAAATTCTGCTGGCCAAATGGATAATCCGCAACATGGGCTATCAGGAAGGACTCAACATCACCTTCGCTCCGAAAATAACTGTGGGGAAAGCCGGTTCAGGAATGCACGTTCACATGCGTATCATGAAAGATGGACGTAACCTTATGCTCGACGGCAATAAACTCTCCGAAAATGCTCGTAAGGCCATTGCCGGTATGATGAAACTCGCAGAGAGTATCACTGCATTCGGCAATAAGAATCCGACATCTTATTTCCGTCTCGTTCCCCATCAGGAAGCTCCCACGAATGTATGCTGGGGCATGAGCAACCGCTCGGTACTGGTACGTGTTCCGCTGGGCTGGACTTCAGGTAAAGATATGTGTCACGAGGCTAACCCGATAGAGCCGCTCACCAAGCGCGATTACAGTGAAAAGCAAACTGTTGAGATGCGTTCACCAGATGGCTCTGCCGACATCTACCAGCTTCTGGCCGGTTTATGTGTGGCTTGCCGTCATGGATTCGAATTACCCGATGCGCTGGAAGTAGCCGACAAAACTTTTGCTGACGGCGACATTCATGACCCGGAAAACGCCCAGCGTTTTGCCGCATTGACTCAGTTGCCCGACAGTTGTGCTGCTTCGGCTGACCGTCTGGAACAGCAGCGGGCTGTTTATGAGCAACACAGTGTGTTCTCACCTGCAATGATAGACGGCATAATTACCCAGTTACGCGCTTTCGACGACCGTACGCTTCGCAAAGATATTTCAGGCAACGATGAGGCTGTAGCTAAGCTTGTTGAGAAATATTTCCACTGCGGATAAAAACAGATTTCACTTTGTTTCATAATAGTTTTGTCCCGTAGGAACTCGAATTTCAAGTTCCTACGGGCTTTTTTTGTTGTAGACAATATTGTCCCAACCGTAAACGACTTCCAGGCCCGAACCCCGGACTAATGATGGAAATCTCAAAAACTTAAAGGAAGGAGTAGGGTAGAGGGAGAGTTTTCCATAAGTCTCAACCTGTTTTATTACTCTGGAAAGAGGTTAACCACACCAAAATTATTTTATAATAGCATCCGGAATGACACCATTTCTAAATATCGAACCCGTATTGTGTTTGTAATCGGGATAAAAAATGGTGTATGCCTGCTCACGCAGACACACACCTTGCCACTTAACTAAATAACTCAAAAAATTACTTGACTCAATTCTTATTGGCTGATTTTCATCACGAGAACGCGCCAAGAATTCGACTATTAACTTACTAATAACTAATCATGTGTATCATTAAATAGTACTTGAATTGATTTTGCAAAGATAAATCTTTCTTTTTTGTCTGCAAGAGTTTTGACAAAAAGTTTTGACAAATATTTGTGTCGAGATGTTAGTGAGCAAACCTAAATACTAGTTCGAATAAAGGGAAATACATTTGAAACCTATTTAATAATCGAAGAAATATGCACGTTGACCGTCTTCTTATTTCCTTACTTTTAATTCGATAGAATGAGATAAAAATCTTATACTAAAGTAGACCTAATTACATATCTGTAAATCATCAATGTTTAGATTCTTGGACGGTATTTCAACCAACAATAAATTGGGTAGTGGTCAGAGCGTTTCACGCGGTCATCGACTCGTGCCTCATATGGTTCGAGGTCGGATGAGCAGAGAATGTGGTCTATCCGAACGTACATTCCGCTTTTGTGATAGGAAAATCCTGGTCCAGTACCAGTAGAAATGTAGGCGTCGGTGAGACCGCGGGCCATTGTTCTGTGTACGTAACTGAGCGGACTATCGTTGAAATCACCGCAAACTATTACTGGGATATGTCTGTCGAGGTATCCTTTCACGTATTTTGACACGGCTTCAGCTTCAGGAGCACGCTTTGCAGAGGCTTCACCTAGTTTTTTGAGCAGATAGGTTGATTCGCCTTTGGCGGAGTGCGTGGGTAGGGGGTGTCTAATGAGCGATTTGAATCCTTCTTTATCTTGCGAGCTAAGATTATAGCTTTCAAGATGGTTATTGACGACGAGCATTTCGATACCTCTAACATTGAGCAGATAGGCTACGGTCATATTTCCTTTGGAATTGAAAGGAATAATTTCTTTTTTGATGATTGGATAGCGGCTCAGAAGCATCAAACACTCGGTTCGCGTTACAGGTTTTATGGTTGTGTCGCAGTATTGATAATGGGTTGCTAAACGATGTAGTACATCTTTCTCGCGAAGTTCCTGCAGACCTGCTTCTTGGAGACAAACTATGTCGGCTTTACTTCGGATGATATACTCAATAATAGGATTGGGTTCTCCATCGGGTATATTCCAAGGAGCGAAAAGAAATACATTATAGGAAAGGATTTTCAGCGAGCCATGGGGCTTTTCTTTAGGTAAATTGAAAGGGATATATTTGCGTATCGGGCCGAAACAGAGAAGAAAACCAAGGATCGGAAGCCATATCAGTCTACGACGGAAGAATATCCAGATTAACAGAAATCCAGTATTTAATACGAGCAGTATCGGAAAGCCAAGACCTAGGTTGGCCAGCATAGGATGATTTACCGGATTAAGCCGATCGATATGCCCGACAGATAGCATAATAATAATGACCAGTAGATTACCGGCCATTATTATTCGTCTGACAATCTTACGTGTCTTGTGCCCCATGAGTTAATTGATTTATCTCTTACTACTGTCGAAAAGACGTTGCTTTTCTTCTCTCGTCAGACTGTCGTAGCCGCTCTTTCGTACCTTATCGAGAATATTATCGATTTCATCCTGTTCTCGTTTTTTTCGTGCGTTGTATTCCCAGTCGCTCTCGGGTTTAGTTTGCGGCGACGCAGTTTGTCCTTTTTTATTTTCCCAATTAGTTCGCATTCTGTTGAAGAATTGCCGTCCTTTATTAGTTCCGAAGTCCCCATTGCCAGAATAGGGATGTTTGTGCCAATATCTTATGAGTATGAATCCGAACAACATTCCACCCAGATGAGCTAAATGCGCAACTCCATCGTTACTGGTTCCGAATGCAGAGAAAAGCTCCATAACCACAGAACCTATTATTATCCATTTGGCTTTAATGGGGATGGGAATTGGGATGATGAACATGCGTTCGTTGGGAAAGGTCATTCCGAAGGCGAGCAATATGGCATATATTGCGCCCGAAGCTCCTACGGTTGTCCACTGGTTGAGATAAGTTTCTACGGGAATCTTCATTGCACCAATCTGTACGAATTCATAAGCATTAAACCCTTCAGCCATATACGACACATATTGTGCCAGTTCCTGACAAACGCCGGCTCCGATTCCGCAAACAATATAATAGAAGAAAAACTTACGCGGCCCCCACACATTTTCCATAACCATTCCGAACATCCAAAGCATAAACATATTCATGAGAATGTGCATGAATCCGCCGTGCATAAACATATAAGTGAACAACTGCCAAAGCCTGAAATCGCCCGCAAGAAAAAAATGAAGTCCGAATAAATTATTCAAATCAACGCCCATTCCGCCGAGAATCTCGTAAGCAAAGAAAGCAAGGATATTGATGATGAGCAGATTTCTTGTAACTACAGGTATATTGCGCATATGCGTTAATCGATTAAGTGATGAAATCCTATAAAAACATGACAAAAGTATGAATTTTTTCCCTCAAGCCTACACAAAGTACATCCATTACCCTTTCATCAGTCACTCTAGCGGCTATTTTCCTAGCTTTTTGTTTGTGCTATAAAAGGAAACGCTTATATTTGCAGCACAGTTTTAATTTTTTATTTCCCAAATAATTAATCTATAATTCAAAAAAGTATGAACAAATCAGAATTGATTGAAAAGATTGCCGCCGGTGCAGGACTTAGCAAGGCTGACGCTAAAAAGGCATTAGATGCTACAACAGAAGCTATCAAAGGAGCACTCGTAGCAGGTGACAAAATCCAGCTAGTTGGTTTCGGAACCTTCTCCGTAACCGAACGTCCAGCTCATGAGGGAATCAACCCTGCCACAAAGCAGAAGATTCACATTGCAGCTAAGAAGGTTGCTAAATTCAAAGCCGGTGCAGAGCTAGCAGATGCCGTTAACAGATAATTTGCAAGACTATCTAACTTTATTTTTGTACGAAAACAGAGAGCGACTCTAGGAAGAGCCGCTCTCTTGTTTAAAAACAACGATTATGAACATAGGAGACAAAGCACCTGAACGGCTCGGAACAGACCAGGACGGAAAAGAAATCAAACTAAGCCATTATAAAGGGCAGAAACTCGTACTTTATTTTTATCCAAAAGACTCTACGTCGGGCTGCACAGCTGAAGCCTGTAACCTGCGTGACAACTACGACGAACTGCTCAGTCAAGGTTACGCAATTGTGGGAGTAAGTGTGCAGGACGAAAAATCGCACAAGAAATTCATCGAGAAAAACAACCTCCCTTTCCCCCTAATTGCCGACGTTGATAAAAAACTCAATGAAACATTCGGCGTATATGGTGAGAAAAGCATGTATGGTCGTAAGTATATGGGTACATTCCGAACCACCTTTATAATCGACGAAGCCGGAATAATCGAACGAATCATTGGCCCGAAAGAAATAAAAGTAAAGAATCACGCAGAACAAATTCTTGCTCCAAAAGCCGAATAAGTGCATGAGCGTCGACAACAATACAGCACAAAAACTCATAGCATACGCCGAGAAATACGAACACCCACAGTTCCTCCTCAACGATCCAGCCCAGTTTATGCATGCAGTCAAAGGCGTTAAGAATAAAGAAATAATGGCCTTCATTGCATCCGCTTTGAGTTATGGTGCCCGAAGCGCATTCATCAAACGGTTACATTTCTTACTTGATTGTACAATGGGTGTCCCCCACGACTGGATAATATCAGGCGAATACAGAAAACACATCCCCGACGATTCAGCCTGCTTCTATCGCCTCTATTCAAATCACCTCATGCTATCGTTTTTCGATACCCTGCGACAAATGATATACTCGCACGACAGTATCGGTCAGTTCGTTAGAACCACAATCAATCCCAACGCAAAGCTTGAAAACGGAAAGTTCAGAGCCATCGCCGCACTCGAGGCGATATGTACCTACTTTGCCGACCGAGAATCGAACAAAATCATCCCTAAAGACACCCGTTCGTGTTGTAAACGCCTCTGTATGTTTTTAAGATGGATGGTGCGCTCAAACTCCCCTGTCGATCTCGGTCTATGGTCTGACTTTATCGATCAGAGCACCCTCCTGCTTCCTCTTGATACTCATGTTGTTCATGAAGCGATAGAATTGGGATTGTTGAAGAGTAAAACTACTAGTATGGCTGCAGCCCAAAGATTAACCTCCACTCTTTCCGAAATATTTCCCGGTGACCCAACTAAAGCAGACTTCGCACTATTTGGTTACGGAGTAAACAAATCAAGAAAACTCTAAATATTGAACGTAATCATGGTTACGTTTTCTCTCTCTATTGGGGTAAATCAGTCATTAATACTTGGATAACTAATTCTCCGAACGCGTATAATGAGTTGTACGTATGTAATCGCTCGGATACACACGTTTATCCCCTAGAAATTACAGACGTATCCCATAGAGATTAAATACGTATCCCAGAGCGATTACTCCCGTATTCCATTCTATTTATATACGTATCCCATTCTATTTACTCCCGGAGTCCATTCTATTTATATACGTACTCTCATTGTTTTCTTAACCGAGAAATTGAATTATCATCATGATGAAAAATTAGTTTCATCATGATGATACAAACGTTTCATCGTGATGATACAAACGTTTCATCGTGATGATAAATTTGTGCCATCATGATGATAATTCAATTTCTCCAGTATGTCTATGATACAACTCCCTAATGTAAATAGAAGGGAGTACGTATATAAATAGAATGGAATAGGGACGTAATTTCTAGGAGATACGGGAATAGATACACGTGGACTCGGGAGTAGTTGGAAAGAGCTCCGGGAGTAATTTCCAGGGGTCTGGTATTACGAAGAATCCCTCGGGAGCTGTGCTTCCGAGGGATTTGGTTTTAAAGTGGGCAGCCTCCTACTCTCCCGCATTGCATTGCAGTACCATCGGCGCAATCGGGCTTAACTTCTCTGTTCGGAATGGGAAGAGGTGGAACACCGACGCAATAGCCACCCAAAGGGGGTTGACATTATTGACAGGCAAGATGTAATAAATAGTTTCCGCTTGAGGATGATTCTCTTTCAGGTCGGCTACGAGATTGGCTTTGCCTTGCTGGCTTGGCTTCTCGTATGACTTGTGATATTACTGAAAGTTCGAGGTTCTTTATATGAAAGTTTTTGGGCAATTAGTAGTGCTTGGCTTTGACGTC
>NZ_JH594522.1:703566-817373 GCF_000243035.1 Prevotella micans F0438 | reverse complement strand
AAGATGAGAACTCCTTATAAGGGTCGTCCTAGACCAGGACGTTGATAGGGTGCAGGTGTAAAGACGGCGACGTCAAAGCCAAGCACTACTAATTGCCCAAAAACTTTCATATAAAGAACCTCGAACTTTCAGTAATATCACAAGTCATACGAGAAGCCAAGCCAGCAAGGTAAAGCCAATCTCGCAGCCGACCTGAAAGAGAATCATCCTCAAGCGGGAACTATTTATTACATCTTGCCTGTCAATAATGTCAACCCCCTTTGGGTGGCTATTGCGTCGGTGTTCCACCTCTTCCCATTCCGAACAGAGAAGTTAAGCCCGATTGCGCCGATGGTACTGCAATGCAATGCGGGAGAGTAGGAGGCTGCCCACTTTAAAACCAAATCCCTCGGAAGCACAGCTCCCGAGGGATTCTTCGTAATACCAGACCCCTGGAAATTACTCCCGGAGCTCTTTCCAACTACTCCCGAGTCCACGTGTATCTATTCCCGTATCTCCTAGAAATTACGTCCCTATCCTCTAGAAATTACTCCCGTATCTCTGAAAAATTACTCCCGTATTCCCGAGCGATTGTTCCCGTATTCCCTTCTATTTATATACGAAGCCCCTTCTATTTATATACGTACTCTCATTGTTTTCTAAACCGAGAAATTGAATTATCATCACGATGAAAAATTAGTTTCATCATGATGATACAAACGTTTCATCGTGATGATAAATTTGTTTTATCACGATGATAATTCAATTTCTCCAGTATGTCTATGATACAACTCCCTAATGTAAATAGAAGGGAATACGGGAGTAATTTCTAGGAGATACGGGAATAGATACACGTGGACTCGGGAGTAGTTATTCGGAGCTGCGTATGTAATCGCTCGGGGATACGTATGTGTAAAGGCACAGTGCAGAAGTAAAATGGACTCCTGCACGGTTGCATCGTTACCAATGAAGAAAACGATTAATTAAATAATAGATATTTAAGATATGCTGTAGGCCTTCAACTCGTCGGCCAACTCAACCAGCTTGCCATACCACTCATCGCCGAACCTCCGAATGAGGGGCTCACGAAGAAAAACATAAAGCGGCAGACCTAACTTACGACCCTTATCGACGGCCGACTGGCATATAGACCAACGATGATAAGTAATCCCAAACAAACCGTCGCCAAAATCCTTAACACGCAGAGGATAGAGTGCACATGAAACGGGCTTCTCAACAAATGTTCGGCCAACGCAATGAGCTCGCTCTATTGAACATAAACAACAATCGCCATCATAACACGTGAAAATACAGTCTTTTCCGCCCACAATGCTTGTAACCAAATCGCCATCCGAATCTGTATAAGCCACGCCGTGACTGTCGACAACCGACTGTGCCGTTGCGCTCATATACGGCCAGTAATCATCCAATGAACTCTCAAGTTCCATCACCTCGTCCAAATTCACCGGTGCACCCGACGTGCCTTCGACACAACATCTTCCCTTGCAAATCTTCAGGTCACAACAGAAGCATTCGGTTAGAACCGCTGCCGACACAAGAACATTGTCGACCTGAAAAATTGCATTCGTAATATTGTCGTCCATGAAATAATGGCTTAGGCTGGGATGAGGAAGTTTATTACTTCCTTTTCGACCGTGACACGGAATGGGCCAACAGGGGTGTTGCTTAGCAGTCGGCCATCGACGCTGACCATTGTGCTGGGCTCGACGTGCATCTCAATGTTACGAGTACGATAGGGATGAACACTTCGATGATTCAGAAATTTACCGCGGAGGAAAAGGTATATACCTTCAAAAAGTTGGGTCATTTCGGGAGGATAAACTACCGAGGCGTCGAGCAGACCGTTATAGGGTACGGCGTTGGGGGTTTGTCCGTATCCGTGGGCATTGCCGATGCATACGGTCATGATTTTCCGCTTAATGAAATCCTCGTTTATGCGAATGTGCATGTTGTAGTCCATCCGTTGGAAAGCTAGGAATATAAACGAGAAGATGAATGACAAACTGCGTGAACCAAAGAAACTGCGAGTACGGCGACGCAGGTTCATGATGGATGCAACGAAGCCGATATTTATGCAATTGAGGAAATGGCGGTGGCAGTTCTCACCTTTTCGGTTTTTGTAGTGTATGCATCCGAGGTCTATTTTCCGTATACGTCGTTTTTGTAGCCACCCGATGTTTTTCTCAACGTCATCCTGACTGTATCCCCAGAATCTTGCAAAATCGTTCATTATTCCGTTCGGAATCACTCCTAGAACAACTTGGTTGCGCACTTCGGCTGATTCTTGCATTAGATAGTTCACAGCGTCGTTAAGGGCCGAGTCTCCACCATAGATTACAATGGTTCCGTAGCCGTTGTGCACCATCATTCTTATTAGTCTAACAACGCTCTTTGAATTTTCACTTTGCACCATGTCATAGTCTATACCGCGTGCTTTAAGGCATCGCTCGGCATGTTCCCAGCGTTTGCGGGCATATCCAAAAATACCGCCTTTCGGACAGTAGATAATTCCCCATTTGTGTTGGTTCGTCATATTTGTTTCCTCTTATTTTGGTTCTTCTATCATGCTGATAATTGTTTGCGTCTTTTCGTGGTTAGGCATTTCGGCGTCGAGCCAGTTGATTTTGAATCCTCGACGTTCCATTCCTCTGAACCAGGTCATTTGTCGTTTTGCGAACTGGTGTATTGCAGTTTCGAGAGCACGGAAGGTTTGGTCTAGAGTTGACTTACCGATAATGTGTTCAGTGATGTATTTATATTCCAATCCGTAGTAGATTAGGGCTTCGGCTGATATTCCTCTGTTAAGAAGTGAGCGCACTTCTTCGATTAGTCCGTTATCTAATCGTTCTTTGAGTCGTTGGGTGATTCTCTGTCGGCGCATGTTACGGTCGATATTTATCCCGAATATCAATGATTGAATGGGCAAGAAGGTGCGTTTGGAAGCTGGCGTTCGGAGGTTAAATGTTTCAATTTCAATAGCTCGTATGGCTCGCTGACAGGAGTCGAGGTCGGTTTTGTTATGGAGGGTTGACTGAGTTCGGCGTTTGAGGTTTATAAGGATTTCTGTGAGCTGTTCGAGTGTTTTGTCTTTTAATTCGAGTCGGAGTTTTTCGTTACGTGGAACCTCGTGCAAGTTGTAGCCTTTTAGCACAGCCTCGATATATAATCCGGTTCCTCCGCAAAGTATTGGCTGAACATTACGTCGACAGATGTCGTTGTAGGCCGTTCGGAAATCGTGCTGGAACTGGAAGAGATTATACTTTGTTCCGGCATCGCAAATGTCGATGAGATGATGAGGTATTGGTTGTCCGTTGACTATATAATCGTCCAAATCCTTACCGGTTCCGATAGTCATGTCACGATAAACCTGTCGTGAATCAGCTGAGATTATTTCTCCGGCTAACTTCTGAGCAAGGGACACAGCAAGAGCAGTTTTTCCGCTTGCAGTTGGTCCGAGAATCGTGATTAGCTTCTTTTCCATCAGTTGTTCTTGTAGACGATACTTAGAAATGAATGCTGGCAAAGATATTTAAAAAAGCCGCCCAACACTGTTGCTGGGCGGCACATATAATAAACGTTATAAAACAGAATTATCCGTTGTGTTTCTTCATTATCTTTATTAGGTCGACCACCTTGTGAGAGTAACCGATTTCGTTGTCATACCATGAAACGACTTTCACGAATTTGTCTGTGAGATAAACTCCAGCATCGGCATCAAAAATTGATGTGAGCGAGCATCCCAGGAAGTCGGAAGAAACAACTTTATCTTCGGTATAACCAAGGATTCCTTTCAATTCACCTTCTGCGGCGTCTTTCATTGCTTTGCAGATATCTTCTTTTGAAGCCGGTTTTTTGAGATTAACCGTGAGATCGACAACCGACACGTCAAGAGTCGGAACTCGCATAGAAATACCCGTCAGTTTGCCGTCGAGCTCAGGAATAACCTTACCCACAGCCTTTGCTGCTCCAGTCGATGAAGGAATGATGTTACCCGATGCTGCACGACCGCCACGCCAGTCTTTCAACGACGGACCGTCAACAGTGCGCTGAGTTGCTGTGGTTGAGTGTACAGTTGTCATCAATCCGGTTTCGATTCCAAATTTGTCGTTCAAAACTTTTGCTATCGGTGCGAGGCAGTTTGTTGTGCACGATGCGTTCGAAACGATAGTCTGCCCGTTATATTTATCAGTATTTACACCGCAAACGAACATATCGGCCTGGCGTCCGTCATCACCTTTTTTCGATGGGGCCGAGAGAATAACATATTTTGCTCCGGCCTGAATGTGCTTTTCTGCGCGGTCCATTGTGAGATAGAAACCGGTTGATTCAACAATATATTCGGCTCCAATTTCACCCCATTTCAAATCTGCTGCATCTTTTTCTGCTGTTACGCGAATACGATTACCATTTACGATGAGTTCATTTTTAGTGGCATCGACTTCGATTGTTCCCTTGAACTGTCCGTGCATAGTATCATACTTGAGCATGTAAGCCATGTAATCAACCGGAAGAAGGTCGTTAATTCCTACTACAACTACATCTTTTGCGTTTGCTTCCTCGAGAGTGGAACGGAAGACGAAGCGGCCAATACGACCGAAACCATTAATACCAATTTTAATCATTTGTTTCGTTTTTATTTAAGATGAATATTAAAAAATGCTGGATTGTGCTCCTGAAAATAGATAACTTTTATCTTTTTACATCGGCAAAGTTACATAGAAGTTCTTAATTTTGCCGACGGGTTTTGTATTAAACATTATTAAAGATTGGAAGCCCGATTGTTTTATAAAAAGATTGTTATTCACAAGGATTCGAAGTTTCTCATGGCGGAATCTTCGAGTATTTAAAATCAAATAGTTTATGAATAGTTTCTTAAAGGAATTCAAGGAGTTTGCCATGCGTGGCAATGTGATGGACATGGCTGTGGGCGTTATCATTGGTGCCGCATTCGGCAAGATTGTAAGTTCGCTGGTCGACGATATAATCATGCCGCTTCTTGGTGTAATCACGGGCGGTATCGACTTCAGTGGACTGAGTTTCAATGTCGAAGATGCCACCGTGAAGTATGGTATGTTTTTACAGAATATTCTGGACTTCATCATTATTGCATTCTGCATTTTCCTCATGATCAAAGGTATGAACACACTCGCAAAACGATGGAAAGAAGAGCCTAAACCCGAAGAGTCGGCTAAACCTAACAACGAAGAGGTACTTCTAACTGAGATTCGCGACCTTCTAAAGGAGAAATAAGTTTCAGGAGCTCTTTCAGCACTCTTGTTCGGCGGTTTTTAGTACTCTGAATCTGTCTTTGCAACGCCGAATAATTTATTTCAGTACTTGTACATGATATAATGCTCGAAAATAAATTATTTCGGGCCGATGCATTCGATATAATCTCCGGAGCCCTCGATTTCAGCATTACAACAGTTGCTATGGTGAGGCGAAATAAAATATTCCACCTTTTTATTATATAGGCTCTGTTAGTCATATAAATCATCGATTCCTCAATTATGAATCGTGTGCCAATCGAGCCGATTATCATACTTTAAAAGTTGTTCTTAAGCGCGATGTTCATTGGGTTGACGGGATTAGAGAATTAATGATTTTTATTTTGTAGTTTTTTCACATCTCCTTAATTTTACACTCGTTTTCAAGCTATTACCCAATTACATAAAATAAAATTTGAAATGATACGAGAAAAACAAATCGTGGAATGTGTCCCTAATTTCAGCGAAGGACGCAATCAAAATGTAATCAAACAAATCACAGACGAAATCGTTTCTGTAAAAGGTGTCAAACTGTTGGATGTCGACCCCGGTGAGGCTACTAATCGAACGGTGGTAACATTCGTTGGCGAACCCAAAGAGGTTGTCGAGGCAGCTTTCCTTGCAGTGAAGAAAGCAGCACAACTCATCGACATGCGTCAGCATCACGGTGCCCATCCGCGAATGGGAGCAACGGATGTTTGCCCGCTCATCCCCGTGTCGGGTATAACGCTGGAAGAGTGTGCCGAACTGGCTCGCAAGTTGGCTGAACGAATTGCAAAAGAACTGAATGTGCCTTGCTATTGCTATGAAGCTGCAGTACTAAAGCCCGAGAGAAAGAACCTCGCCATTTGTCGTAAGGGCGAATACGAAGGACTGCCTGAACGAATGACCGATACCGGTGAAGCTCCCGATTTCGGCGCACGAGCTTTTGACGAATCGATTGCCCGCACCGGATGCACAGCCGTGGGCGCACGCGATTTTCTCATCGCAACAAACTTCAACCTGAACACCACATCCACTCGTAGGGCTAACGCGATTGCTTTCGACGTTAGAGAAAAAGGTCGTCCGCAGCGCGAAGGAGGTTCACCGATTGGTAAACCGATGAAGGATGCCAATGGCAAAACCATTATGATTCCCGGAACGCTGAAAGGAACAAAGGCGATTGGCTGGTTTATCGACGAATACGGCATTGCACAGGTGTCGATGAATATTACCGATATAAACGTTACCCCATTGCACATTGCTTTCGACGAGGTCTGTCGTTGCGCACAAAACCGTGGCGTTCGTGTGACAGGTACCGAAATCGTTGGCTTGATACCGAAACGCACGCTCATCGATGCAGGTAAATATTTCTTGCGCAAGCAAAACCGCTCTACGGGCATTCCCGAGGAAGATATACTTAAAATAGCCGTCTCGTCGATGGGACTGGCTGATTTGAAACCATTCAATCCACGCGAGAAAGTTATTGAGTATCTGCTCGAAGACGAGAACAAGACAGACCGACTTATCGACCTGACAGTAAAAGGCTTCGCCGACGAAACATCGCGCGAATCTCCAGCTCCGGGTGGCGGAACCATCGCAGCCTACATGGGTGCGCTGGGTGCAGCATTGGGAACGATGGTTGCCAACCTCTCAAGCCACAAACCAGGTTGGGATGCCCGCTGGGAAGAGTTTAGCAACTGGGCAGACAAGGGACAGAAGATTCAGACAGAGTTAATGGCACTCGTTGACGAAGACACCGAAGCCTTCAATCGCATCATGTCTGCCTTCGGAATGCCAAAAGGAACCGACGAAGAGAAAGCCTTACGCTCGGCAGCCATTCAGGATGCCACGTTATATGCAACACAAGTTCCGTTGCACACGATGAAGGCCTCCTATCATGTATTCGGGCTGTGCCGCGCAATGGCCGAAGAAGGTAATCCGAACAGCGTTTCCGATGCCGGAGTAGGCGCATTGGCCGCTCGCGCTGCCGTCCTTGGCGCCGGATTGAACGTGAAAATCAACGCCGCCGGATTGAAAGACCGCGCAACTGCCGACAAATTGGTTGCCGAGGCCAACGAACTGATTGCAAAGGCTAATTCGGAAGAAGCAGAGATATTGAAAATCGTTGAATCAAAAATGTAATCCAACTATGACCAAAGAACAATTCGTAAAAGATATTCGTGCCGGCATTCCCGACACACTGCCTGAGCCGCAAGCCTACGATACGACCATCAACCATGCGCCTAAACGCAAGGATATTCTTACCGAAGAGGAAAAGAGGCTTGCACTTCGCAACGCTTTGCGCTACTTCCCGCAGAAGTTCCACGCCGTTCTGGCTCCCGAGTTTGCGGAGGAACTGAAAACGTATGGAAGAATATACATGTATCGTTTCAGGCCTACCTACGAGATGTACGCCCGTCCAATTGACGAGTATCCACACCGCTCGCAGCAGGCCGCAGCCATCATGATGATGATTCAGAACAACCTCGATAAGGCTGTAGCACAGCATCCGCACGAACTGATAACCTATGGCGGGAACGGCGCCGTATTCCAGAACTGGGCGCAATATCGGCTTGTAATGAAATACTTGAGCGAGATGACCGACGAGCAAACACTTGTGATGTATTCCGGTCACCCGCTCGGATTGTTCCCCTCGCACAAAAACGCCCCACGCGTGGTTGTGACAAACGGAATGGTTATTCCGAACTATTCAAAGCCAGACGACTGGGAGCGCGACAATGCACTCGGCGTAAGTCAATACGGACAAATGACGGCCGGCTCGTATATGTATATCGGTCCACAAGGTATTGTTCACGGAACGACGATAACTGTCCTGAACGCCGCTCGCAAGGTAGGAGGCAACAACATGAAACTGTTTGTTACAGCAGGTCTGGGCGGAATGTCGGGCGCACAGCCTAAGGCCGGAAACATTGCAGGCGTTGTCAGCGTAACGGCCGAAATCAATCCGTTAGCTGCCCGCAAGCGTTATGAGCAAGGTTGGGTAGACGAGCTGCACGAAAACCTCGACGAGCTGATTCCTGCAATCCGCAAAGCCGTTGAAGAAAAGCGCGTAGTTTCAATGGCATACGTAGGCAACGTGGTAGACCTCTGGGAACGCCTCGCCGACGAGAACATTCGCGTAGACCTCGGAAGCGACCAGACCTCGCTCCACAATCCATGGGCTGGCGGATACTATCCCGTCGGACAGAGCCTTGAGGAATCAAAACGTATGATGGCCGAAGCCCCCGAAGAGTTTAAAGAGAAGGTACAAGAGTCGCTCCGCCGTCAGGTTGCAGCCATCAACAGGCTCACCGCAAAAGGCATGTACTTCTTCGACTACGGCAATGCTTTCCTACTCGAATCAAGTCGCGCAGGAGCCGACATCATGGGCAAAAACGGAAAGTTCCGTTATCCATCCTACGTGCAAGACATCATGGGGCCGATGTTCTTCGACTATGGTTTCGGCCCGTTCCGATGGGTATGCTCGTCGGGCGACCCGAAAGATCTGGCAACAACCGACCGCATCGCAACCGAAGTTCTCGAAGAAATACGCAAGACTGCAACTCCCGACATCATCGGGCAGTTAGACGACAACATCCACTGGATTAAGGAAGCCGGCAAGAATCAGCTCGTCGTAGGTTCGCAAGCACGCATCCTATACGCCGATTCAGAGGGAAGAATAAAAATAGCCCTCGCCTTCAATGAAGCCGTGCGCAGCGGCCGAATCAGCAAACCCGTTGTGCTCGGGCGCGACCATCACGACGTATCAGGCACCGACTCGCCATTCCGCGAAACCAGCAACATCTACGACGGTTCGCAATTCTGCGCCGACATGGCCGTACAGAACGTCATCGGCGACTCCTTCCGCGGCGCCACTTGGGTGTCGATTCACAACGGCGGCGGAGTAGGCTGGGGCGAAGTCATCAACGGCGGCTTCGGCATGGTTGTCGATGGAAGCGACGACTCGGCACGCCGCATTCAGCAAATGCTACTTTGGGACGTAAACAACGGCATCGCACGCCGGAGCTGGGCACGCAACAAGGGTTCCATCGACGCCATCAAGCGCGAGATGGAGCGCACACCCAACCTCACCGTAACGCTCCCCAACCTCGTGGACGACGGCATCATCGACAAAGCATTCTAACAACAACGCAATGGGAACAGTTCCGTCCGCCACACATTCCGTCGCCCCTTCAGGGCTTCGGTTGATTGGTCGACCATTTTACAGCGGTGGAGCCCGATAGGGCTCCACCGCCTGCCTGTGGTCTGACGCCCCTTCGGGGCTTGCACGGGATAGCGATTGTCCTCTCGACGAAACGACATTTGTCCTCTAAGTTAGACGTCAATCGGCCTCTAAGTTAAACGTCAATCGTTCTCTAAGTTAAGCGACAATCGTCCTCTAAGTTAAACGACAACCGTCCGCCCTAAGGAGCGATAATCGCCGTCTAAGTTTAACAGTCTACATCCCTACCTCAATCCCTATAAACAATTTAATAAATCAATTATAATGACACATCAAATAAGCGCAGAACACCTCTCCATCGAACGCATCGGAGAGATTATAGAGAAAAGAATAAAACTCGAGCTCTCCGACGACGCCCGACAGAGAATTACACGCTGCCGCGAGTATCTGGACAAAAAGATTGAAGCATCAGACAAGCCCATCTACGGCGTAACAACCGGCTTCGGCTCGTTGTGCAAAATATCTATCGACAAGCAACAACTCTCCGACCTCCAGAAAAACCTTATGATGTCGCACGCCTGCGGCGTAGGCGAACGCGTGCCAAACGAAATCGTGAAGATAATGCTCCTGCTGAAGATACAGTCGCTAAGCTACGGCTTCTCCGGCTGCCAATTGGCAACAGTGGAGCGACTGATTGGCTTCTTCAACAACGACATCTACCCCGTTGTCTACATGCAAGGCTCGCTCGGTGCATCGGGCGACCTCGTTCCGTTAGCCCACCTGTGCCTGCCGCTTCTGGGCATTGGCAGCGTAGAAATAAACGGCGAAGTTATCTCGGGCGAAGAAATGCTCAAGAAGATGAATTGGCAACCCATCCAGCTCGTTTCAAAAGAAGGACTCGCACTGCTCAACGGAACACAGAACATGAACGCTTTCGCCGTTTGGTGCTTGCTACAAGCACAGCGATTGAGCGACTGGGCAGACAAGATAGGCGCCATGTCGCTCGAAGCCTACGATGGACGCATCGAACCATTCACACACGCCGTACACGCCGTTCGTCCGCACCAAGGACAAATAGACACCGCACGACACATTCGCGAACTGCTCGAAGGAAGCGAACTCATCAAACAACCAAAGGTAAACGTACAAGACCCCTACTCGTTCCGCTGCATGCCACAAGTGCACGGCGCGTCGAAAGACACGATACGCTACGTGAAATCGGTTATCGACATCGAAGTGAACGCCGCTACCGACAACCCAACCGTCTGCCCCGACGAAGACCTTGTCATCTCAGCCGGCAACTTCCACGGCGAGCCCATTGCACAACCAATGGACTTCCTCGCAATCGCCCTATGCGAACTGAGCAACATCTCCGAACGACGCATCTACAAACTCGTATCCGGCACACGCAATCTTCCAAGCTTCCTGGTAGCTAAACCGGGTGTGAACAGCGGATTCATGATTCCACAATACACCGCCGCCTCTATCGTGAGCCAGAGCAAGATGTACTGTACACCCGCTTCAGCCGACAGCATCCCCTCGTCGCAAGGACAGGAAGACCACGTAAGCATGGGCGCCAACGCCGCCACGAAACTCTATCAAGTTGTGCTCAACACAGAACGAGTGCTCGCCATCGAGCTGTTCAATGCAGCCCAGGCGCTGGAGTTCCGTCGGCCACTGAAGTCGTCGCCAGCCATCGAAGCTATCTTCAATGCCTATCGGAAAGAAGTACCTTTCATCGTCAATGACGAATTCATGGCACCTCATATCGCTAAATCAGTAGACTTCTTGCGCAAATGAAACTATTTGTAAAAAACATAGCAATCCTTGCAGGCGCAGACAGCCACGGCAAACTGCGCTTGCAAGGCCGCGAAATGGCAGAGACAGGCATCATCAACGATGCCTTTCTTTATGTTGAAGATGGTATCATCAAACGTTTCGGACAGATGGCCGAAGCCCAAGACCTGGAGCATACGCCCAACGTAACCATCGTCGATGCAGAAGGCGGAACCGTGCTGCCCTCATGGTGCGACTCGCATTCGCATGTAGTCTTCGGCGGAAGTCGCGAACAAGAGTTCGTGGATAAGATACGCGGACTCAGCTATGCCGAGATAGCCAAGCGAGGCGGAGGTATCCTCAACTCGGCCGACCTGCTGCACAACACCAGCGAAGACGAACTCTACCACCAAGCCATGCGACGCGTCAATGAAGTGATTCGCAAAGGAACCGGATGCCTCGAAATCAAGAGCGGTTACGGTCTCAACACCGAAGACGAACTGAAGATGCTGCGCGTGATTCGCCGTATAAAAGAAACAGCTCCATTACGCGTTGTCTCCACCTTCCTCGGCGCTCATGCCGTGTCGAGAGAATATGCCGGTCGACAAGCCGAATATGTAGACCTCGTCATCAATGAAATGATTCCGGCTGTAGGCGAAGAAAAGTTAGCCGATTTTGTCGACGTGTTCTGCGACACAGGCTTCTTTACCCCCGACGAAACCGGACGAATCATGGAAGCAGCCGCGAAATACGGAATGCGTCCCAAGATTCATGCCGACGAACTCGCCGCATCGGGAGGCGTAGAAGTGGCCATACGTCATAACGCCCTGTCCGTAGACCATCTGGAAAGCATGACCGAAGAAGAGATAGAACTCTTCCGCAATGCCGAAACCATTCCCACCGCATTGCCCGGAACCTCCTTCTTCCTTAACATGAAATATGCTCCCGGCCGGCAAATCATCGACCGCGGTCTCAGTTTGGCATTAGCCAGCGACTATAATCCCGGCTCAACTCCTTCGGGCGATATGAAGTTCATCTTCTCCCTCGGCTGCATAAAGCTCCGTCTTCTCCCCATCGAAGCCTTCAATGCCGTAACCCTGAACGGCGCCTATGCGATGAATTTAAGTCGCAACTACGGCTCGATAGCTGTGGGCAAGATGGCCAACTTCTTCATCACCATCCCGATTCCTTCGCTCGATTTCATCCCATATTCCTACACCACACCGCTCGTGAATCGAGTGTTCCTGCGTGGTGAAGAAATAGTATCTTAACTTTCAAACCAGTTATAAGCTTTACATGCAAAAAATCATCATCCTAGATTTCGGGTCACAAACAACCCAGCTGATAGGTCGACGCGTTCGTGAGCTCGACACTTTTTGTGAGATTCTCCCCTACAACAAGTTCCCAAAGAACGACCCCTCGGTCATTGGAGTAATCCTCTCCGGCTCGCCCTATTCAGTTCACGATTCCGAAGCTTTCAAAGTAGATTTAACAGAGTTCGTAGGAAAAGTCCCTGTACTCGGAATATGCTACGGCGCACAATTCATCTCCTCTATGGGAGGTGGAAAAGTTGAACCAACCGGAACACGCGAATACGGCCGAGCCAATCTTGAAGTTGTTGAACCTAACAATCCTCTGCTAAAAGGCATTGAGCCCGATTCACAGGTATGGATGAGCCATGGCGACACTATTACTGCACTGCCCGATAACTGTCGAGTTATTGCATCGACCGGAGATGTGAAATTCGCTGCCTACACATCCGACACCCAACCTGTCTGGGGCGTACAGTTTCATCCCGAGGTCTATCACTCCCTACAAGGAATGCAGCTACTGAGGAACTTCGTGGTCGGCATATGCGGAAGCAAACAAGAATGGAGTGCCGCCTCGTTTGTAGAAAGCACTGTGGCCGAACTCAAACAGCAACTAGGCAACGATCGAGTTATCCTTGGACTCTCTGGTGGCGTCGACTCTTCAGTGTGCGCCACATTGCTAAACAAGGCAATCGGCAATCGTCTCACTTGTATTTTCGTGGATCACGGAATGCTACGTAAGAACGAATTCGCTAAAGTCATGGAAGCTTATAAAGGATTAGGATTAAACGTTGTTGGCGTAGATGCCTCGGCCAAATTCTTTGGCGACCTCAAAGGCATAACTGACCCAGAGGAGAAACGTAAAATCATTGGACACAATTTCGTTGAAGTGTTCAACGCCGAGGCTCGAAAAATAACTGACGCACGCTGGCTCGCGCAAGGAACGATATACCCTGACCGAATTGAGAGCCTCAGTATCACTGGCATGACTATCAAAAGCCATCATAATGTTGGAGGTCTGCCCAAAGAGATGAAACTCAACCTATGCGAACCCTTGCAATGGCTTTTCAAAGATGAGGTTAGGAGAGTTGGAAAACAACTGGGAATGCCCGAACGTCTCATCAATCGTCACCCCTTCCCTGGGCCCGGACTGGCTGTAAGAATCCTAGGCGACATAACTCCCGAGAAAGTTAGAATACTCCAGGATGCCGACGACATCTACATCGAGAAGATGCATTCCTATACAATGCCCGATGGTACGAAGCTCTACGACAACGTTTGGCAAGCCGGTACGGTGCTCCTTTCAACTATTCGCTCTGTCGGAGTGATGGGCGATGAGCGTACCTACGAGCATCCTGTGGCTTTGCGTGCCGTTACTTCGACAGATGCCATGACGGCCGACTGGGCTCATCTGCCCTACGATTTCCTGGCCGATGTTTCAAACGAAATAATACGCAAGGTTAAGGGTGTCAATCGTGTTTGCTACGACATCTCATCCAAGCCACCATCAACTATCGAGTGGGAATAGTGTGTTTTTCCCATCCGTATGTGAATCAAAAAGGCTTCTGTTCGAGTATCGAGCGGAAGTTTTTTTATCCTCAATCGGATATCAGGTTTATTCTTCATCCTCTCGCAAAGGTGAATGTTTATTCTAGAGATTTTGAGAACTCTCTCCAAGGTTGTACTTTTGCAGCGTTTTGATGCCGTTCAGGCCTGATAAGCGCCGCAAGAGAATGCCGGCCGCCTGGCGGTGAAACCGTTTACAATAAAAAGATAATGTACGCAATTGTAGAAATTAACGGTCAACAGTTCAAAGCCGAAGAAGGCAAGAAGCTCTTCGTGAATCACATCAAAGATGCTGAAGAAGGCAAGACTGTTGAGTTCGACAAAGTTCTGCTCATCGACAATGACGGGACTGTCACAGTGGGTGCACCGACTGTTACTGGTGCAAAAGTTGTAGCCGAGGTAGTTGCTCCTCTTGTGAAAGGCGAGAAAATAATCGTTTTCAAGATGAAGCGTCGCAAGGATTACCGTAAGAAGAACGGTCATCGCTCGCAGTTTACCCAGGTTGAAATAAAAACAATTAACGCTTAAACCAAGGAGGAACAACAAATGGCACATAAGAAAGGTGTAGGTAGTTCTAAGAACGGACGCGAATCACACTCGAAGCGTTTAGGTGTGAAGATTTGGGGAGGTCAGAAAATCATTGCCGGCAATATAATCATTCGTCAGCGCGGCAACCGTCACTTCCCCGGCGAGAATGTTGCACAGGGCAAAGACGATACACTGTATGCGCTTGCCGACGGAATTGTTTATTTCCACAAGGGAAGATACAACAAGAGCACCGTCTCTGTTTTGTCGGAAGAAGCATACGCAGCTAAAACCGTAAAGCCCGAAGCATAAGACAAATAAAGATTATTCCAAACAGACAAAAACTCCCGATGTCTCTTTTAATTAAGAGCATCGGGAGTTTCGTGTTTAAGAGCATATCTATTGAGGGCATTATCATGTTCATATTAGAGTCGCCAAGGACTCCTATAAGGATATATGCGAGTTTGGTTTGATAGAGACTCCCACTCGGCCGATAGGCCGCATGTAGGGACAGACCCCGTATCTGTCCGCACCTGACGATAGGGGGAAATATGTTATGCGGTAGGTAGAGTGAATTGACATGGAGGCGGACAGACACGGGGTCTGTCCCTACATGCGGGCTAATGCCCGAATTGGCATCCGTTGTTTATTCCCCATTGGCTCATCGGAAGTTTAAATTGATTCTTAAACCGAACTCGCCTAAGGATATATAGAGCACCCCTTATAGGAAAGGTCGAGGACTCCTATAAGGAAAGGTCATGGACTCCTATAAGGAAAGGTCAAGGACTCCTATAAGGAAAGGTTGAGGACTCCTATTGGGAAAGGTCAAGGATTCCTATTGGGCATGCTATCGTATTGATATTGTGGATGCTAGGCAATGTATAATTTGTAAGGTGTGACTGTATTACGGAAAAGCAGGACTATCCTGAAAGGAGGATAGTCCTGCTTAACTGTTATAGGAGGGCGAGAGGGGAGTGTGCGTGCCTACCTACGGAGACTCTCTATTTCAGTCGGGAGAGATATTCGTCGGGCAGACGGGGCATGGCGCCGTTGCATGTGCATACGTAGGCGCTCACGTCGACCGCCAGTTTGTGAGCGTCGGGAATGGGCATACCAGCCAGTATGGCCGAGGTGAATGCCCCTGTGAACGAATCGCCTGCGCCAACAGTATCGGCCACCTCAACCTTAGGTGTTTCGTGGAATGTCTTCAGGTTCGGGGCGAACACGTAAGAACCGTTCACGCCGCAGGTGAGAACAAGCATGTCGAGATTGTATTTCCCTAGCAGAAGCCAACATTTGTTCTCCATGTCAAGACCGGGATAACCGAACAGTCGACCGATGGTGACGAGTTCTTCATCGTTTATCTTCAGAATGTCACACCGATTGAGCGAGTCGCAGATGATATCTTTGGTATAAAAGTTCTGCCGTAGGTTTATGTCGAAAATCTTCAAACAATTATTGCTTGTAGCATCGAGGAAGCTCTCGATAGTCTGCCTACTCACCACGCTTCTCTGTGCCAATGAGCCAAAACACACGGCACTGGCGGTTCGAGCGAGGCCTTCTATTTCGGATGTAAAAGGGATATTATCCCATGCTACGCCTTCTTTGATATCATAGGTTGGTACGCCCTCGTCGTCAAGTTCCACCTGTACAGTTCCGGTGGGATATTCCACCCGCGGCATGATGTATCTCACCTGTTTAAGGTTGAACTCTTCGAGGGTCTCGTCGCCCAACTTATCATTTCCCACGGCACTGATGGCGTAGGAATCATATCCGAACTGACCGGAATGAAATGCGAAATTTGCAGGTGCCCCACCCAGTTTTCTTCCTTCAGGCAGGCAATCCCAAAGAGCCTCTCCGAGGCCAACGATTATTTGTTTCATTGCTTATTGATTTTTGGAATATAGGTGAAAAGATATATTACTCCGATTGCCATTACCATCACGGCTCCGATTTGGCGGAATGCGTCGCTGGCCAGTCCCATGAAAAGGGGGAATATTGTTCCTCCAAAGAGTCCCATAATCATGAGTCCGCTTACTTCGTTCTGCTTGTCGGGCACACTTTGCAATGCTCGGGCAAACACCATCGAAAAGATGTTGCTGTTGCCGTAGCCCACAAGAGCAATGGCGGTGTAGAGCACGGCAGTTGAGTGCCCGAAAATTAGTCCGCACATCGATAGGCCCATCATGGTAACAGAGATGATGAAGAACACGCGATTGCTCATAACTCGCAGAAAGAACGAGCCGGTGAGGCAACCTAAGGTGCGGAAAACAAAGTAGAGCGAGGTTGAGAACATGGCGTCGTTGAGCGTTATGCCGAGGCGTTCCATCAATATTTTCGGTGCGGTGGTGTTGGTTCCAACGTCTATGCCCACGTGGCACATTATGCCCAGAAAGCTAAGTAGCACGATTGGCTTGCCGAGCAGTTTAACGCAGTCTATAAACGAACTGGGCTTGCCTTTGATGGGCTCTTCGACTATCGGCGTAGAGAAAAGCAACAGCGTTGCCAGCACGCCGATTATCATATAGATTGGGAAGAGCACTCGCCACCCCAAGCCGAACGAGGGGATGGATGCCATCGCTCCCCACATGGCGATGTAAGGGGCCATGAACGAGGCGATGGCCTTAACGAATTGCCCGAAGGTGAGCGTAGAGGCCAGATTGCCGCCTTGCATAACGGTTGCCACAAGCGGGTTGAGCGATGTTTGCATAAGCGCGTTGCCGATTCCCAGAAGGGAGAACGAAACGAGCATTAGCGGAAACGAATCGCCAAGCAGAGGCAAAAGCAACGAAACTATTGTTATAACCAAACTAAGCAGCACGGTTTTCTTACGCCCGATTCGGTTCATTAGCATACCCGTGGGAATGGAGAATATAAGGAACCAGAAGAACACGAGCGACGGCATAAGGTTGGACGTGGTGTCGTTTAACGAGAGGTCGCTCTTAACATAGTTCGACGCGGTTCCGACAAGGTCGACAAATCCCATCGCGAAGAAGCAGAACATCACGGGGATGAATCGCAAGATTTTATTGTTGTTCATAATCGTAGTTGTTTAGAGCGAGAGTTGGCTCACTTTTATGTTTCGATAAGAAACCTTCTTGCCGTCGGAGTAGAACTTCACCGATGTGTAGGGCGCCGTGGGAAACACCAGATTAGTCATGGCTATACGCCCGCCATCCACGAAGATTTCAACGGAGCATTTATCAACGAACACATTCAGATGATAGTTCTTACCGGTACAAAGACTGAGTGGCGCCCAAGTTCCAAGTGCGAAGTCATTCTTATAGTTCACGGAGTTTGCCTTACGCAGGGGTTCTTTGATTTCACGATGTTCGTGAATGTCGAACTCCTTCTCGATATCGTGTGCCACAGCTTTCTCTCCGAATGCAATCTGTCCGCTTTCGGTACGGTCCATGACCAGTCTACGACGCTTCATATCGAAGTATATGTCAATCTTTTCGCCCTTTTGATTGTAGAGCACCAATCCTGTTCGATCTGCTTGTCCGGGTGTAACATCCATTTCGAGTTCGAAGGCATTGCTTTCGCTCATGTTGATGTCTTTAACCGTCTTCTCTCTTAGAAGCTCGGCGTTTGCAAGCGTTTTGGTGCTTTTGCGGAGGGCTTTCACTTCGGGTGCAACGTTGGCGGCCATGTATATCTGCCCGTCCTTGCCGGTGAAAAGCGATAACTCACGCGGCAGAGTGTTTGCGCCACGATATTGCTTGATGGGCGTCACGTTAGCATATTGCCAGTTACTCATCCACGCAATGCCCAGCACGCGGTCTTCGAGACCGGAGAAAGTCACGGTTGCGTAATGGTCTTTACCGTAATCGAGGAACTTTGCAATGTTCGGTTTACTGTCGCATATGAATTTCTCGCCATCGAAATCGCCCACGAAATATTCCGTTGCGCTTCCTCCGAAGAGGCATCCCGGATTAATGTTCACAATCATCACCCATTTCTTTTTGTTCTTGTTTCCGTCGACAGGGAGCTGGAAGAAGTCCGGGCATTCAAACTGATTGGGTTGCGCACCATAGCCTCGACCGAATGCGCTGACATAAGTCCACTTTTTCAGGTCGGGCGACGAATAGAAGCGCATCTCCTTATCGGCCGACACAATCATGAACCACTTTTTTGCAGGTGCATACCAGAACACTTTAGGGTCGCGGAAGTCTTTCAAGCCATCGAAAGGCGTGAGCACCGGATTTCCTTCATATTTCGTAAAGGTATAGCCGCCGTCGGTACTATAAGCCATGCACTGCACCTGGCCTTTATCGCTGGCCGACGTATAGAGAGCCACGATAGCATCGCGCCCGTAACCGGCTGTTCCGTTCTTGTCGACAACCGCGCTTCCGGAGAATATGTGCCCCATAGGGTCGCGTGCAATGGTAGGTTCAACCTGCTTCCAATGTATAAGGTCGCGACTGATGGCGTGCCCCCAGTGCATGTTACCCCATTTAGAGCCGTAGGGGTTGTATTGATAACAAAGATGATAGACCCCATCCTTATAGAACATTCCATTCGGGTCGTTCATCCAGCCGTAGGAGGGTGTATGGTGATATGACGGACGGTAGAAGTCGGTATTAGTCACATTCCACTCGTTCGACAGCTTCATTTCGCCATTTCGAAGTGCGAGAGCATTCCGGTCGAGCCCTAGAATCTTAACTACCGACGTGCCACCTTCATTGAGTTTGAAAGGAACGTAATAGTCTGTTTTATTTTGTGCCAGACGAATATCCATCCACGTGTCCGAAGGCTGGTTATTATCGAGCATTACTCTGGCTTCGGCTTTATCCTCCTCCACGGGCAAGATGAGGAATTTCGTGGAATTTTCTATTCTCACGATGGTTGTATCGCCGTTGCTACTAACGTTGATTTTTTGTGCTGTTGCGGCCACCGATACGCATGCCATGGTGGCGCATAGAATTGTTTTCTTCTTCATTTTGCAGGATTATTTTTTATTAATGTGAGATAGGTATAGAAATATAGTTACTCATCCTTTGTGGATTCGGGCCGATAGGCTCGCAATCCAACGTAGTCGCCAATTCGGCCGTTAGGCCGCTGTAGGGACAGACCCCGTGTCTGTCCGCCCCCCATACCAACTCGGGCTACCGCCCGCAAAACATATTTCCTTACGTGAATTCGGTTCTGCGAACCGAGCGGACAGACACGGGGTCTGTCCCTACAGCGGCCTAATGGCCGAATTGGCATCCATTGGGTTACGATCTGTCAGCCGAGTTGCAATCTATCCTTTATGAGAGTTGATGTGCTAACCATATTCTTATACACAACTTTGCTTTTTGATTAGAATTTCAACGATGCAGTGAATTCAACCGTGAAGGGGCGCAGATAGCTTCCCGTCATTAGTTTATTTTGAATGCCGGCCGCTTCGTTTTTCGTAATTAGTTCGGTGCCGGCAATACTGCCTTTGGCTCCGGTTTGATTAAGGAAATTCACTACCGTGCAACCCAGCGATAGTTTATCGTTCACCTGCCAGTTGAGGCCGCCGAAGGTTTCCCAGTGGCCGTTGAAATAGTAGGCGTCGTTGATATTAGCGTAGGTTTTGCTGAAATATCGGAAGCTGGTCCATATCTTCAAATCCTTTGTTATCATATAGCTCGGGTCGAATTCTATGAGCACTCGCGGTACTTCGGCCACGATATTGCCCGTTGCATTGATTCGTCCTACATAGCCGTCGCCGAAGGTTACGGACGTTTCATATTTCTTATAGGTTGGCCGCTGATAGGTGAAGAGGAAGTGAATATCGAGTCCTTTCACCGGATGTGCCATCACGTCGGTTGTCCATCCAATGGTTTGAATATCGTAGGTGAGCGGCGCGGCCATAATTTCGCTGTTGTGCTGGAGATTCAGCGTTGAGTTATTATTGGTTTTCGAGATATAGGAGAAAAGCGATGTCAGACTGAGCCACGCGTTGTTGTAATATATCCCGACCCGTCCGAGCGGCACCGATATCTGGTCGGTATTGGGCAGGGTAGCCGGCGAGAAGGCTTCGAACTTGGGATGCTGCACAATGTAGGTGAAGTCGCCCGTGAAGCCGAAGTTGCTGTTCAGCTTGTAAGTGGCCGCAAGAGCCAGGTCGTAGTTGAACCAATTGTAATCAATCGGGCGAGGTGCAATCAGTGTTCCGTCGGGTGCAGTTGCTCCGATATAATAGTCGGCGAATCGGCCCACATAATTCCCTGCCGCATTAACTACCGCGAGATTCTCTCCGGTGAGCTTCTGCATCTCAACGCGCGCGCCGTAATAGAGGTTCAGTTTGGGCAGTACGTCCCAATCGTGTGTGAAGTACAGAGCTAGTTTGTTTTCGTGTCCACGATAGTATTCCGAAGCATTCTTATTGAAATCGTAGAAGTAGAATCTGTGCAGATTCGCGTTATACATCCGCATAGCATATGTTCCGTCTTCGGGCACGCTTTGGTCGTACATCGTTGTGTTCGACGCGTAGTCGATGTGATAATACCACTCGTTAAGGCCCAGTCGAAGAGTCGATGTGTTGAACTTTTTCGACAGCTCGGAGGTGAACAGGAACTCATCTATATCGCCCGCGTTGAGGCACGACATCCGCGTCTGCACATATTCGCCGTCATAGGGTAGCATTGCTCCGTCAAGGCCGCGATATAAGTAGTTGTACGTTGGATTATTCTTTACCTGCAAGAGCGACATGGGCGTTTGATAAACCAGAGCGCCGTGAGCATGGTCGTATTTCGCGATGGCCTTCCATTTCAATCCATTGCCGAAGTCGAAGTTATTCATCAGCGAGATGCTGCTGTTGCGATTCTCGATGGCGTCGTACAAAGAGATGCTGCGCAGCTCGCCCGTACGAATGTCGCGATAGGTTATGTCGGCGTCGACAGGCAGATAGGAGGTTGTGCCGAGCTTGAACGCGCCATATTCCTTCACACTTCCATCGCCAACGTAGATAAATGGTGCCGACTGTGTTGCGAAATTATAAACCGGATGACTGTTAGCATAGCTATACATAGCCGTGAACTCGCCTCGCCCGGCAGCATATCTCTTCGTGAGCGCACCTTTGTATATCTGCGTTCGGTCTTGCTGTTGCGAACTTCGGATTTTGAACGTTCCCGGGTCGAAATCCTGATATATGCTTCCGCTGTAGAACCATCCGCTGCCCAGCGAGCCATTCATATTGAGCGAAAGCTCCTGTAGTCCGAAATGATTCGTCTTGTAGTTAAGCGTTCCGTGAAAACCCTCGCGTCCCAGTTGGGTGAACGAGTTCACGGCATAGCCTATGTTACCGGTTGTGATGGCTGTTTCGGCAATCTTCAGAAGTCCCTGATGACTCAAGCTGGCGTCGCCTCTCCAAATGGTATTCACACTGTGCGGATTGGTGGCATAGGTCACGGGCAATCCATTTTCGAGCACGTTCACGTCGGCCGATGGGAGTCCAATCTGAATCTCTCTCGGTCCGTTAGCGCTTGCAGCATTGAGCATAACGTTTCGGTTATTTTCTTCCTTTCCGTTTGCCGAGCTGTTTTTTCCTCCGTCATCCTGTGCCGAAGCCGTTGCTGTGCATACGAGTAGCAACATGGCCAGGCCCTTCAATCTTTTCGATAAGCTTAAATTCATTTTCATTACCCTCAATTTTAAAATATAGAAGTTATTTACTGTGTTAAGATTCGGCCCCTGTAATATAAGGTCTATCCTCGAACGCAAATTTAATAGCTAACCGAACCGGGGGACTATAAAAAACATCTCATTTATTATCAAAAAATCGTCGGCCAGGCTTTTTACACGTGATAAACCGAAAAAACAATCCCGATGACTGAAAATTCCCTCGCCGCAGTCGTCCCAGCATCTCCGTCGCCCTTTCAAACTATTATTCTGTCGTGATAATGGTATTTTCTGTATTTCTTCCATGGAAGAAATACACATTCAGTTGTTTTATGTATTTCTTCCATGGAAGAAATACACAAAACGCCCCTGAGAGTCTTTCCACACGTTTAAGAATGAACCTCTATTTAACTGATTAACTTTGCGTCATGAAATTCAGCACAGTTATAAACATTCCGAAAGCTCCGTTCGAGCTGCAACCATGCGAACAAATGCTGTTTACAGGTTCGTGCTTTGCAGAACGCATCGGAACGCGATTTTTTGAAGAGAAATTCAGAGCGATGGTTAATCCGTTCGGTGTGATGTATAATCCGGCGTCGGTGTTACACACTGTCGAACGCGTGGAGAGGCCCGTGGATACGCTGGCTATGACGCTCGGCACGAATCGCGTGTATGTTGAGAAGTCGTCGGGCGAGATTGTCGACAACTGTCAGAAAAGACCGCAATCGCTTTTCTACGAACGCGAACTTAGTATCGACGAATGTGTAGAATTCCTGTCGAGAGCTGTTGAAAAGGCCTTATCGCGCAATGCTAACACAAAGATTATTGTCACCGTTAGTCCGATTCGTTATGCAAAATACGGCTATCATGAGAGCCAGTTGGCAAAGGCCGTGTTATTGCTGGCTGCCGACAGGTTGATAAGCTTGTTTCCCAAGATAGCTTATTATTTTCCTGCCTACGAGATTGTGAACGATGAGCTGCGCGACTATCGCTTCTATGAAGCCGACATGCTGCATCCAAACGCACAGGCCGTTGAATATATCTGGGAACGACTGCAACCCGCACTGCTCTCTGAAAAAGCCCGACAATTCATACAGGAATGGAAGCCGATAAAAGAGGCCCTGGCGCATAAACCATTCAACCCGGAGGCCGAACAATATAAAACTTTCATGGCCGCAACCCGTAACATGGCCGAAGCACTTCAGGAAAAATATCCTGAAATGGAACTACATCTCCCTGAACAATGAAGAATACAATAATAATCGAACTGCTCACCAAGCATGGAATTAAACCCACAGCTAATAGAATTCTTATAGCCGACGCACTCTACAGAGCCGGCTATCCGATGTCGATGAAAGAATTGGAAAATAAGTTGATAACCATTGATAAGTCGAGCATCTTTAGGGCCTTGACGGCTTTCCGTGAGAATCGTTTAGTACATCATGTGGAGGATGGTAACGACGTCGTGCGCTATGAACTGTGTCTTAGCCACGACGACAATATCGACGACGACTTGCACGTGCATTTCTATTGCGAACAATGCCATCGAACCTTTTGCTTGCCTGATACACCCGTACCCGAAGTAACCCTTCCTGCAGGGTACAAACAACGCAACGTTAACTATATGATAAAAGGAATCTGCCCGAAGTGCTGTATGTAGCGATGCTCGGAATCGGGGGCCTGAAAAACAAAATCCCCGCAACCTGACTTTGCAAGACGGTTGCGGGGATTCTTATACGAATTCGGGACTTCTTTATTTACGCAGACCCAAGGTTTTGATGATTGCACGATAGCGTTCCACGTCGCGGTCGTAGAGATAATCGAGCAACGCACGGCGCTTACCAACCAAACGGGTAAGAGAACGTGTTGTTACATAATCCTTGTGATTCTTTTTAACGTGTTCAGTGAGATGCTTGATGCGATAGGTGAACAATGCAATCTGGCTCTCGGCCGAACCGGTGTCGGTTGAACTCTGGGCCTTACCGTACTGAGTAAAAATCTCGGTTTTCTTTTCTTTGTTTAAATACATGATTTTGTTTTGATTAATGTTTTGTGCAATTACATCCTGCGGTCGTCGTGGGGTCTTAATCACAACCTGGTCGCAACGACGTTGAATGCATCGGATTGTCCGAGTTTGCTTTGCAAAGGTATAACTTTTTATGGCCTCTCAAAGCTTTCGGAATTTCTCAGTACTTTTGCCAACAGATTTTCACAATAAACTCCTTCAAAAATTTTTCATGCAAAATATTCGTAATATCGCAGTAATTGCGCACGTCGACCACGGAAAAACTACACTAGTCGACAAGATGATGTTGGCCGGCAAACTCTTTCGTGATGGACAAAACAACAGCGACGAGGTACTTGACTCGAACGACCTCGAACGCGAAAGAGGAATAACAATACTCAGTAAAAACGTCAGCATAAACTGGAAAGGAACTAAGATAAATATCCTGGACACGCCTGGACACTCCGATTTCGGTGGAGAGGTGGAGCGAGTGCTCAATATGGCCGACGGATGTCTGCTGCTTGTAGATGCCTTCGAAGGCCCGATGCCGCAAACACGATTCGTACTCCAAAAGGCACTGCAACTTGGATTGAAACCAATGGTTGTGATTAATAAGGTCGACAAACCCAACTGCCGCCCCGAAGAGGTTTATGAAATGGTTTTCGACCTGATGTGCGATCTCAACGCAACCGAAGAGCAGCTCGACTTCCCTGTAGTCTACGGTTCGGCCAAAAACGGATGGATGAATAGCACCTGGAAAACTCCAACCGACAATATCGACTATCTGCTCGACCTCATCGTTGAATCTATTCCTGCACCGCGCCAGCTCGAAGGAATACCGCAAATGCTAATCACATCGCTCGACTACTCCAGCTACACCGGACGAATAGCAGTGGGACGAGTGCACAGAGGAACCCTCAAAGATGGACAAAACATAACCATCTGCCATCGCGACGGAACCCATGAACGAACTAAAATAAAAGAACTCCACACTTTCGAAGGAATGGGACATAAGAAAACCGACCACGTAGACTCGGGAGATATATGCGCCGTCATCGGACTCGAAAAGTTCGAAATAGGCGACACCATATCCGACTTTGAAAACCCCGAACCCCTTCCGCCAATAGCTGTCGACGAACCCACTATGAGTATGCTCTTCACCATTAACGACTCGCCTTTCTTCGGTCGCGAAGGCAAATTCTGCACCTCGCGACATATCAGCGAACGCCTCACAAAAGAGCTCGAAAAGAACCTAGCCCTTAGAGTTGAACAACTCGAAGGTTCAATGGATAAATGGATTGTCAGCGGGCGCGGAGTACTGCACCTTTCCGTACTCATCGAAACGATGCGGCGCGAGGGCTACGAACTGCAGGTAGGCCAACCACAGGTCATCTATAAAGACATCGACGGAAAAAAATGCGAACCCATCGAAGAACTTACCATAAACGTACCCACCGATTTCTCCAGTCGGATGATTGATATGGTTACCCGCCGCAAAGGCGAACTCCTCGGAATGGATTCCGAAGGCGAGCGCGTCAACATAACCTTTGAAGTACCCTCGCGCGGCATAATCGGTCTCCGCACAAATGTTCTCACCGCCAGCCAGGGCGAAGCCATCATGGCTCACCGGTTCAAAAACTATCAACCGTTCAAGGGCGAAATAACCCGTAGAATAAACGGCTCCATGATAGCTCTCGAAAACGGAACAGCCTATGCTTATGCCATCGATAAACTCCAGGACCGCGGAAAATTCTTTATCGATGCCGGAGAAGAAGTCTATGGCGGACAGGTTGTAGGCGAGCACGTCCACGATAACGACCTTGTCATCAACGTAACCAAGGCTAAACAACTCACTAACATTCGCGCCTCCGGTTCCGACGAGAAAGCACGCGTCATTCCAAAAACCGAAATGAGTATGGAAGAATGTCTGGAATATATAAAGGGTGATGAATATGTTGAAGTGACCCCCAAGAATATTCGCATGCGCAAAATCATCCTCGACCACCAGGAGCGCAAGCGCGAAAATAAGGACTCATAGGTTCTCCTACCATCTCCGATAAAAGTCTCGTAATTATGGCTTTTATCGGAGAGCGGTCTCACACTAAAATTACATCCAGTTTTATCTATCTTTTATTCCGTATCGACTCTCCGTTGAGCAACGTTTCGCTCTCCTATTGAGCAGTCGTTACTATCCCCAGTGGGAAGGCTCTTGGGTTCCCACTGGGAAAGGTATTGTCTTCCTATTGGGAAAGGTGTCGGATTCCCACTGGGAAAGGTGTCGGATTCCTATTGGGAAAGATGTTGCCTTCCTATTGAGTAAGGCTGCGCTCCTCCCTTGGAATAGAAAAGAACCTTTCAGATAGTTTCCAATTCTATTTAGGCTCGATAGATTCTTTTTGTCATATAAGCCCCCAATTGGAGATTTATGAGCATAAAAAAAGCGTCGAACCTCGGAGGGTTCGACACTTTAAAAGTATGATTATAATTACAATGAAGATAATCCTTAATTGTACGGAGAAGGTTTATTGACCTTCTTCCATCTTCTTTTTGAGGTCGGCAAGCACGTCGAGATCACCCAACGAAGTACCTGCTGCAACGTTGTTCACCTGTGCCTCCTGCTGCTTGCGTGAGCTATTGGCATGACGACGGCGCGGCTGCTCTTCTTTCACCTCTTCGAACGTACGAGAATGAGAAAGAATTATACGCTTAGTGTCTTTCACGAATTCGATGACAACGAAAGGCAGAACCTCACCGAGTTGAGCCTGCGTACCGTCTTCCTTGACGAGATGCTTCGGTGTTGCGAAACCTTCGCCGCCCTCGTTAAGAGTGATAACAGCACCTTTGTCCATCGATTCAGTGATTTTGCCTTCGTGAATCGAACCGGGCGTGTATAGGGTTTCGTAAGTATCCCAAGGATTGTCTTCGAGCTGCTTGTGGCCGAGGCTGAGACGTCTGTTTTCCTTGTCGATTTCGAGAACCACTACGTCAATCTGTGCTCCCTGTGAGGTGAACTCTGATGGGTGTTTAACCTTCTTGGTCCATGAGAGGTCGCTCACGTGTATTAATCCGTCGACTCCTTCTTCGAGTTCCACGAAGATACCAAAGTTGGTGAAGTTACGAACTGTTGCCGTGTGCTTGGAGCCGATGGGATATTTCACTTCGATAACTTCCCATGGGTCTTCACGAAGTTGTTTTATGCCGAGCGACATTTTGCGCTCTTCGCGATCGAGAGTTAGGATAACTGCCTCAACTTCGTCGCCCACTTTCATGAATTCCTGTGCCGAACGGAGGTGTTGACTCCAGCTCATCTCAGAAACGTGAATGAGTCCTTCAACTCCAGGCTGAACTTCTACGAATGCGCCGTAATCGGCCATGACAACAACTTTTCCTTTGATGTGGTCGCCCACTTTGAGGTTTGCGTCGAGTGCATCCCATGGGTGTGGAATAAGTTGTTTAAGTCCTAGGGCTATGCGTTTCTTTTCTTCATCGAAGTCTAGGATAACGACGTTTATCTTATCATCGAGTGCAACAACTTCATGCGGGTCGCTCACACGTCCCCATGATAGATCGGTTATGTGTATGAGGCCGTCTACGCCACCAAGGTCGACAAATACGCCATAGGAAGTAATGTTCTTGACAGTTCCTTCGAGGATTTGTCCTTTCTCGAGGTGCGAGATAATTTCTTTGCGTTGTGCTTCGAGTTCTGCTTCAATTAGTGCCTTGTGCGAAACAACGACGTTGCGGAATTCTTGGTTGATTTTAACAACTTTGAATTCCATTGTTTTGCCTACGAATACGTCATAGTCGCGTATTGGGTGGACGTCAATCTGACTGCCTGGGAGGAAAGCTTCAATGCCAAACACGTCTACAATCATGCCGCCTTTTGTACGACTCTTGATGTATCCTTGGATAACTTCGTCGTTCTCCATTGCTTTGTTGATGTTTTCCCAGCTCTTTTGCAGGCGGGCCTTCCTGTGGGAGAGCATGAGCTGCCCCCGTTTGTCTTCCTGGTTTTCTACATAGACCTGGACTTTGTCTCCAACTTTCAGCTCAGGATTGTAGCGGAATTCAGATGCAGGTATAACTCCATCGCTTTTGTAACCGATATTTACGACTACTTCTTTCTTGTCGATTGAGCTTACGATTCCTTCTACTACCTGTGCCTCTTGGATTTTGTTGAGTGTTTCATCGTAGGCCTTCACCAGTTCTTCTTTACTGACTTCGACATTAGTCCCATTTTCGAACTCGTCCCAGTTGAAGTCGGCTAAAGGTTGTACGTTCTTGACGTCTTCTAAATTTGCCATAAGTGTTTAAAATGAATTGAATTAATACAGTTAGACTTTATATATGAATTCTCTCTGTTGGATTGCAGCTTAGGCTGCTGAATCCGAGGCGCAAAGATAATAATATAAACTGCGAATCAGCGACTTCGCTTTCCTTTTTTCCTTTTGCCTCGTCGGAGTCCGAAGAGATCCCAAACAGTATGGAAGTCTTTTTTGAGGATTAACCCGACTCCCTGTGTCGTTAATGAGTTTCGTGTGAAATAGCGGTCGTTAGTGTGGTTATAGAACCGTAGCGAAAGGCTTCCACTTGGGAAGAGCAGGTAACGAATGTCGAAATCGCCAATGAAGGAAGAGTTATTTGTAGCTACATTGTCACGATAACCAAATTCGCCATTGAAAAGCAGACGATTGTTGAGCAAACTGCCCGAAAGAAGTCCCTCGTATTCGGCATTACTGAATCCCTCATTTCCGGTTGCAATGTTTGCTCCGAAGTTCCAGTTACTGTTTTTTACGACATTCGAGAGTACGGTATTTATTTGCTGCGAGAGCGTTCCGGAGAGTAAACTTTGCATAGCTAGCGACGTTTGCCTCATAGCTGCACCCTCCTGGGCTGCGTTGTTTGTTTCCTGAGGATAGAATCGGCCAACGGCCAGCAGATAGAGCACTTGCTGATTCATATCTTGTTCTGAATTAAGAATGGAGTGTACCATCTGTTGTGCGTCGGCTGAAAGATTAGGTAAGTCGAGACCAAAGGTCACGGTAGGTTGTTCGGGTGTTCCTTCGATATTCATCTGGCAATTCACACGAGTATTGTTTGAGGTGAAAGAATTACCGATATGTAAATCGCTCAGTGGAACCGAATTGAGTGTGTAGAGTCCTTTCAGATTCAGATTCGCGTTGAGCGGGTCACCTCCAAAGGTGATAGCCGAACCCGGCTGGAATGTGAACTGTTTCTTGATAATGTTTTGAATGGTGAGGTTATAGGCTCCGTGGACGATATTGAAGTTGCCGAACATTTGTAGTGCACCTTTATTATAGTAGGTCGCCCGGATTCCGCCTGAGCCGTTGAGCACAATGTTGTCGCCGTTCACCTCATCCATCAGAACATTCAACGCAAAATCGGGATTAGTATTTATAGTGAAATTGATTCGCAGGTCGCTGCTGAACTTATCATGGAAGTTGTTACGCCTAACTACTTTTTTCAGGGAATCATTTGGAAAGTGTACAGTGAGAGTCGAATCGGGAGTGAGGTCACGCCACTTGATAAAAGAGTTTTCGTCGATAGTATTGTTTTTTGCCGCATTGTAAGTTATGAATGAGTTCTTATTCGGTATTGCTTCCACGTTTATAGTTGTTTCCCCCGACCGACCGACGATGTTGCATCGCCCGGAGGCATAAACCTTTCCCCAGAAGATACTATTTTCATGGCTTCTTTTCGGGAAGTTATAGACGAGAAGGTTGCGCGACTCGATGTTGATGTCGTACGTGAGGGCTCGTAGTTCGCGATGATGCAATCCACCTGTGATGATTCCAATGTGTCCTTCAGCATCAGTCACCGTATCTTTTTCAAAGATTATATTATTCGGAATCATCTTGATTCGGCAATCGTCGAGATGGTATTTCGTTCCAATCGGAGTCATGTGCAGAGTTCCGGAGGCATACATGTCGCCCTCAAGATTGATGTTGCTAAGCGGCCCGACCACCTTACACCATCCGTTGGCAGTGGCATTAATGTTGTCCATGAACGACCCGCAGAAATTCTTAATGAAATAGAGCCGAGTATCGTGGGCGTAGATAGGTAGGTTTATGTAACTGTTTTTGATATCGACATATCCTTTAATGTCGGTGTATGAATCAGCTCCCGCATCAGCTTTAGCGTCAATATTAAGTTTTCCGTCTCGGTGATTATAGTCCACTTCGGCGTGCAGAAGCCCCATGTCGCCATGCTCGAAAGTAAAATCTTTCACGTCGAGCGCACCTCTCATCTGCGGATGTGTGAAAATAGACTTCAACGATATGCTTCCCGATGCCACACCACCGAATGCAACGCTACGGAAATTCAGCAGATCGAGAACATAGGGCACGTTTATTTCTTTGAGGTGGATTGTTAGCGAGTCGTGCGGATTGCCTGTAGTTTGTCCGTTGATAATAATGTGCTGATTCCTATTCGATACCTCGAAATGGTCTATGTCGAGTGTACCCTTAACATAAGTAAACTCCGACGGCTGCAAATTCAGGCGAATTGTATCAATACTAATTTCCGACGGATTGAAATGCATATGTACGCCTAGTATGTTCTGTGATCTGAATAGTGTTGCACGCGAGTCGATATTACCATGCATTGGAGTTTTACCCGGCGTTACGAAATCAATCTTCGAGTCGATTGTTCCATTATGAACCTTCCCGTTGAGTTTCAATGAAAGTGGTCTGTTGACGGCATCCATTCGTTGGGTAGAGGCCTGCACCAACATATCGCCCGCAATACCCAACATTGTAATATTCGTATTAGTAAACGTTTGCTCACTGTATACAACTCGAGGCGCGTCTATGTATATATTAAAGGAATTGGTGCGCTCATCTATTTTCCCATTCAACGATAAAGCCGATGGTAAATCGAGATTCAATCCTAGCAGCGGTTTCAGCCAATCGCTCTTCTCCAGCTTGGCATATATATAAAAGGTATTATACTTCGATAGTATCGGCATTTTCCATGGCTCTTTAAATAGCATGGGGAAGTAGGTACGAGCTATTCTAACGACGCTTCTCTCTAAAGTTGTGTAGTCGTATTGCCCGTTAAGATTCACCTCTCCAAAATCGGTGCGAACGTTGAGCATCTTTCTTAACATACTGTTGTCGACCTTCAATTTCAAACTGTTCAGGGCGAATTGCTCGTTCTTTCCGGTCATCGAGAAATTCTCAAGCGAAAGCGAACCCATGATATTATCGAGCGACGACCCGCGTCCTTCAATCGAAGCCGAAAAACTGAACGACTTGTCGTTCACAGCCTTAGTAACATTTAGACGCTCGGGATTGAAGCTCTTAGCATCGATTTTCACAGTCGCAATTATATGCCGTCTCTTTTCGATGAAACCTCGGATATTTTCTATCCGGCCTCTTACCGACAGTGTGCCACCGGCATCGTTTATGGATGCCATGCCGTTGAAAGTGTCGTTGGAATAATCTCCATCCACGGCGATGTTCTTATAGGAGTAGCCATTGAAATCGAACGATGCGACTGTACCTTTCGCCCAAACCGACGATAGATTTCTAGCCAGCCGAACATTCATCCGTGCCGTAAGCATTCCTAAGCGCGAATCATTGAGCACCCCACCCACGTTGAATTCTTGCGTGTTCAAAGCCAGCTGTATTGTCTTTCCTGATTTCAGATTGAACTTCGCTCCGCCCAGGTCAGACTTTAGTGTGCCGCCAAGCGAGACTGATTCTTTATCGCCTGCTGAATATCCCGCAAAGTGCACATAGCCCAACCGAATAATCTCTTTCGGAATGGGTATTTTCCAATCTCTTGCAAACAGTTCGCAGGTATTTCGGCCAACATGCAGCGACGCAACTCTAATATTCCACTTCATATTCCCGAAAGGATTAACAATCTGCCCATCCAACCGCATCGACAAGAATGGTTTCGACGACCTAAGATTCAGCTTTCGAATTTTAATCCATCTTTTTCCGCCCTCAATATCTCCGCTGAAGTACACCGCACCACTATATCGCCCCAGTCTACGGTCGAGAAACGCCATATCTACCGGCGACAGCTTTGAAGAGGCTATGCTCGCATACAGGTTCATTGCGTCGAGGTCGATTCCTTTCTCAATCGTTCTGTATGTTGCCTCCACACGCGGAATGGAAATCCGGCTCTGCCCGAGTTCGAGCTCGAAATCGTTTATTCTGGCGCGATACTTATCGGCCAGTAAAGAGAATCGGAGATTCTTGACTGCCAGTCCGGAGTTTTCCTCGAAAGCCAGCGATCTAACCGTTGCTTTCGCCTCCTTGTCCGTGAGACTTTCCAGAACGAAATGTCCTGAAATTCCTTTCAGGTCGATATGGTTGGCAGATATTACGTCATGCTTTACGGGAGCGGCATTATCATCGTATTTCACCGCACCGTGCCTAACTATTATACTCTGAATTTTCAGATTCAACCCAGAGTCTGCTCCTCCGGAAGAGAGTGAATCGATCACAAACTGAAAGTTAGGCTTGCTTTGAGCGTTGTTTTTATAGAGGTTGGCTTTGAGTCCAAAGAGCTGAATCGACGAGATGGAGACATTCTCACCTCCCAATATTTCAATGATGTTCAGACGCGTTGCGAGTCGGGTAATCTGCAACATTTTTTTCTGCTGCTGGTCGTATACCAGAATATCATCCAACGTCACGCGGTTCAGCATCCCGAGGTTAACTCTTCCTACTTCCACGGTCGTTCCGAATTTTCTGGCGAGTATGCCTTCCAATCCGTCGCCGATGAGTCGCTGAACCGCCGGAATATGGAGTAGTACTGCCACTATTAAATATGAGCTAATGAGTACCCATATTGTCTTACTTATAATGTTTTTGATAATCCTCAAAGCACGGACAAAACTACGAAAAATTACCACATTCTTTTATAAATGCATTTATGCACACGATACAGCTGTACGAGAGTTTGGTTTAAGAAAAGAGCTCCCGTCCGGGTGTTAGTCCGCATGTAGGTACAGGCCCTGTGTTCTGTACCTACATCCCAATTCGGTCTACCGACTGCATAATATATACCGTCCTGTCGGGTGGGCAGACAGACACGGGGGGCATACATGCGGGCTTATGACCACATTGGCATTGTTTCCCATGTCTATCGTCCATCATCTCTTTCGAGGTTATATATTGCTAATCCTCTCTCACGGATAGTCCCTACATACTTAGCCTCTCGCCCAACCCATGCTGATTTGGCCGAGAGGTTAACGTACTCTGCGCTGTCCGAGATACACAATGATTTCTTGTAGAATCTTCGAACCACATAGCTTCATAATAAGAAGATAAAGCACAGCCGAAAGAATGATGCGCGCTATGAGGAGAAGAATAAGGTTATTGATGAAACCGGTTGAAAAATAAATCGCGCACATTATGCCAACCGAGATGATAAAGTAGGGAACAATATCTTTTACCGCTTCGCGCAGCTTCAAACCGATGAGGCGCGAAGCAAGAATCTGCCACACAAAGAGCCATAGAATGGT
Organism: Prevotella micans F0438; assembly: GCF_000243035.1. Taxonomy (NCBI): domain Bacteria; kingdom Pseudomonadati; phylum Bacteroidota; class Bacteroidia; order Bacteroidales; family Prevotellaceae; genus Prevotella; species Prevotella micans. The sequence goes on along the minus strand of NZ_JH594522.1, from coordinate 783,664 downwards.
AATGGCGGTGTAAACGCTCACCATGAAGATTATGCCTCGACTATGAACAAGAATAACACAAAGGATCTGAATAGCGATGAGTCCGATGGTGCACCACATGTAGAGCGAGGACCGACCGTGACTTATGATGAGGTTTTGATACATGGTGTAGAACGGCAAAAAAGCACCGCTAATACATAGAATACGAAGCAAAGGAATGCTTTCAACCCAGGTATCGGAAATGAGCAGGATTATAAATTCGTGGGCTACCATTGCCAAGCCGAACATCGCAGGAAAGGCCAGGAAGGCGGTGAAACGAAGCATCTTTCTAAACACGGCTCTCTGTCGAGTAATGTCGCTATTTACCTCAACCAGTACGGGCTGGGCAACTTGGGCGATGGTTCCCGAAACAAAGTTGCTTGCCATAGTATCCCATTTGAATGCTTGCGAGAAATTACCCACAGCCTTAGCCGAGTAAAGCCTACCAAAAATAAAGGTGAGCAGATTCTGACTTAGGGTGTTGACAATCGTAGTGACTAGAATCTTATAGCTGAATACGAACATTCGCTTCACCGGCGAGAAGTCTATCTTCAACGACGGTCGCCAAGGAATGAGGAAAAATCTCCCAAGACTTATTAGTACAATGTAAATCATCTGTTGCCAAGCCAGACTCCAGTAAGCATAACCGCATAGGGCTAGGGTTATCCCAACAGTGCCGGAGACGAAGAGCGATGAAACACGAAGGATGGTGGTTTCGCGCACCATCATATTCTTGAACAGATAGGCAGTGGGAGCTGTACCGATGGCTGAGAAAAGAAGGGTAGCGAAAACGAATCGAGCAAGCAGAATTAGTTCGTCGTGATGAAAGAAGGCGGCAATGAGCGGGGCACAGAAAAAAAGAATGGCGTAGGAGCACCAACTCACGATTATGCTGAACCAAAACACGGCATTGTAGTCGTTCGAAGTGGGACGTTCGATATTGGCAAGTGCGGTAGTGAATCCGCTTTCTTGCAAGGCCCCTGCCACGGCAGTGAACACAGCAAGCATACCAATGAGTCCATAGTCAGCCGGCGACAGGAGTCGTGCCAGGAATATTCCTACCACAATGTTGAGCAATTGCATTGTTCCGTTGTTCAGGGCTCCCCAGAACAATCCCTTTGCGGTTTTGGCTTTGAGATTTTCTTTCATCTTTCGGTTGGATTAATGAAAGACAGTCAACTGATTCAGGAATCGGTCGACTGTCTTCTTTTATTTCACAACTATTGAATCAGTTGCAAATATGGAAGGATTACACACCAAGGTCTTTCTTGATTTTCTCGATTTTCTGCTCGGCTCGCTTTTCGCACTCAGTATAGTCGACAGGCGAGTTCATTTTGTCCTTAATCTCAAGATAGAACTTAATCTTAGGTTCGGTTCCCGACGGGCGAACACTCACCTTTGTTCCATCTTCGCAGAACCATTGCAGAACATTACTCGTGTCGGGCATTTCGAGCTTATGTTTCGAGCCATCGTCGTGGGTTTCCTCAAGAGTTTGATAGTCTTTCCAAACGCATATTCTGCTTCCGCCAAGCTGTTGGGGCGGATTGATACGGAAGTTTTTCATCATCTGCTGAATTTCTTCGGCGCCGCTCTTGCCGGGTCGCTCAACGTTCACGGTGTGTTCTTTGCTGTAGCCATATTCAATGTAGATTTCCATGAGAATGTTGTAGAGCGTTTTACCGTGGTCTTTGGCATAGGCACACATCTCGGCGAGCAGCGAACAGGCACTCACAGCATCTTTGTCGCGCACAAAATCTTCGGCTAGGAAACCATAGCTTTCTTCGCCTCCGCCTATGTATTTCTGTTTGCCTTCGGAGAGTGCAATCTCGCGAGCAATCCATTTGAATCCGGTGTAACAGTCGCGCATTTCTATATGTTGTTTGCGGGCAATCTCGGCAATAACCTCGGTGGTAACTATAGTTTTTACTATAAAATCGCTGGGCTGCATCTTTCCCACTGCCTGCCGATTAGTAATGATATACCACAAGAAGAGTAAGCAGGTTTGGTTTCCGTTAATGAGCACCCATTCCCCCTTATCGTTTTTGCATGCCATTCCCACACGGTCGGCATCTGGGTCGGAGGCCATCAATATGTCGGCATCAATGGCTTTAGCATCACGAAGAGCTAGCGTCAATGCTTCAGCAAACTCGGGGTTAGGTCGGTCAACGGTGGGAAAGTTTCCATCCTTCACCATCTGCTCCTTAACGCAATGAATATTATTAAATCCCCAAAGGTTGAGTGATTGTGGGATGAGTTTCATACCCGCCCCATGCAGCGGAGTATAGACAATTTTGAGGTCGTGCTGATGAGTGATAACCTCGGGGTCTATGCAGAGAGTTTTAATCTCCTCGAGATAAATCTGATCTATTTCCTTGCCGATTATCTGGATTAGCTCCGGACGGGCTTCGAAGCAGATGTCTTCAACCTTAACTTTGTTCACTTCGTCGATGATACCCGTGTCGTGTGGACTTAGCACCTGTGCACCATCTTCCCAATAAGCCTTGTAGCCATTATATTCACGGGGATTATGGCTAGCTGTCATGTTAACACCAGCCTGTGCCTTGAAATGTCTAATGGCGAATGAACATTCGGGCGTAGGGCGCATGTCTTCAAAGAGATAAACCTTGATTCCATTACCCGAGAAGATGTCAGCAACCGTTTCTGCAAAGAGGCGCGAGTTGTTTCGGCAGTCATAGCAAACAACTACACTTATCTGCTCTTTATCCTTGAAATTCTTCTTCAGATAGTTGGCAAACCCCTGCGTAGCCATACCCACTGTGTAGATATTCATCCGATTCGAGCCGGCGCCCATGATTCCACGCAATCCTCCGGTACCGAACTCGAGGTCTTTGTAGAAGCTCTCAATGAGTTCGTTTTTGTCGGGATTTTCCAACATGTTTTGAACCTTTTTCTTTGTTGTTTCGTCGAAAGCAGGCGACAACCATTCGCGCGCTTTCGCTTCGCACTGGGCGATGAGTTTCTGGTTATTTTCCATAAGTGAAATGTATTTGAATGAGTAAAGTATTTCTATTCTCCGAATCGTTCGATGAATTCGCCTTCGGTGATTATGGGTATTGATAGAGCCTTTGCCTTTTGGTTCTTACTCGATGTACTTTCGGCATCATTGTTGATGAGGAAGTCGGTTGACTTTGAAACACTTCCTGTAACCTTGCCACCCTGGCTTTCGATATAGGCTTTCAGTTCATCACGATTCTTGTAACGCTGCACATCGCCAGTTATAGCAAAGGTTTGTCCTTTGCAACGTTCTCCCTTTAATTCGGACACTGGTTGCGAGACACTGAGCTCGTGCAGCAAATTATCGAGTATCTTGATATTTTCAGCATCCTGCATCCATGTCACGAAACTCGTGCTTTTCTCCGGACCAATACCGGGGATTGACGAAAATATTGCCGGGTCGCTAGCTTGACGAGCATGGATGATTAGCTCCTCAAGTGAATAGGCTGATAACAAACGCATGCAAACTTCTTTACCCACAAGCGGAATATTGAGTGCATAAAGCAGGCGACGAGCCTCAGCGTTTCGTGCTTTCTCTATTGCAGTGAGCAAATTATTCACGCTGCGATCTCCGAAACCATCGATGCTTCGTATTTCGTTAGCGTGGACACTTAGATTGAATATGTTGGCATATTCCAAAACCCACCCAAGGTTTACGAATTTCTGCAACGTTTGTTCAGACAGGCCATCGATACTCATGCCTTCTTTCGACACAAATCTTGCAAACTTCTTAAGTTGCTTTGCCGCACATCGTTTGTTGGTGCAGTGTAGAGTTTCGGTGCTACTAATCTCGCTTCGGATTATTTCTGTTGGCGCACTGCAAACAGGACAAGTAGTAGGTATATGCAGATCGCCCTTGCGACGGATGACTTCGATGACCTTTGGAATAATCTTATTGGCTTTGATGACAGCAATCTGTGTTCCACTGTCACCGATTCCCAAACGTCGGCATTCTGATATGTTGCAAAGACTGGCTCGCTTAACCATTGTGCCTTCCAGCTCAACCGGGCGGAACACGGCAATCGGTGATATTGTCGACACTGCGCACGACCATTCGATTCTCTCGAGTTGGGTTTCAGCACTCTCGTCTTGCCATTTGAAAGCATAACCGGCACGTGTGGCATGATGACCGGTAACCGAACCTGTTGACGCATATTCCGTGTCATCGTAGTTTATAACTAGTCCATCCACCGGGAAAGGGAATCTATTTTCGATCGAGGTTACCCGTTCTGTCCATTGTTCAATTACCTTTTCTATATTGTGGGGCTCCGGATTCGCAATCAGTTCGTGCTCCACGGGATTGAATCCCAGCCGGCGCAAGAACTCCATCCGTTCACCCCACGACCGAATCTCGCTATCGGAATGTACAAGCGTGAAAGGAATCCATTGCAGATGGCGCGTCTTGGCTTCGTTGGCATTCTTGAGCGTAAGTGAACCCGACGCCAGATTACGCGGGTTGGCATATTCCTCATCAGCCTCCATATTAAATTGCTCGAAGTCGGCATAACTAATCACAGCCTCACCGCGGATAACAATATGTCCAGTGTCGCTAACCTCCGACCTTATGCCCTCTATAGCCTTCGCAAGATGGGTTATATTCGTACCGATGTGTCCATCGCCGCGTGTGACAACTTTTGTGAGTCGTCCACTGTCGTATGTCACAACTAGCGTCAGTCCATCCAACTTCCACGACAACCAAATCGGTCTGCCGCTAGCCCATTTAGCCAATTCGATAACGCTCTTGGTCTTGGCTAGCGACAGAGCTGCAAACTCGTGTTCTTCCTTTTGCCCCAAAGTATTGTCGGCTCCAACTCTGTTTGTCGGTGATTCTGGCAAAACAATACCACTTTCGATTTCAAGACGTTTCAATCTATCTAAGTCGGCATTCCATTCGAAATCGGTCATCATTTCGGCGCGCCCATTGTAGTAGGCATCCGATGCCTCGTTGAGTTTCCTCACGAGCAATTGTATTTCTTGGAGTTTTGATGATTGCATGAGCACAAAAGTAATGTGCGTAGGGGATGTTTCTGCATGTATGTTAGTAAATTTGCGCTATTATGAAGATTTTTACAAACTCACAGATTAAAGAGCTCGATAAATTTACGATAGAACATGAACCCATATCATCAATAGACCTTATGGAGAGAGCCGCTAGAACAATAACTCGTGCAATAACCGAAGAATGGAATAACGATACGCCTGTAACAGTGTTTGCCGGACCTGGAAATAACGGGGGCGACGCGCTAGCCGTAGCGCGGATGCTAGCCGAGAAAGGTTACAAAGTAAGCGCATTCCTTTTCAATATTTCAAATGATTTATCGGCCGACTGTGTTGTGAATCGTGACCGACTAAAAGAAAATCAGAATGTGAAAGAGTTCACGGAAGTCACGATAAAGTTCGACCCACCCGAACTCACGGCCGATATGCTGGTTGTTGATGGTTTATTCGGGTCGGGCCTCAACAAGCCTATCGCCGGCGGATTTGCATCGCTCATCAAATATATCAATCAAAGTAATGCACAAGTTGTGAGTATAGATATTCCATCGGGATTGATGGCCGAAGATAACTCATCTAACGTGCGGGCCAATATCATTCAGGCCGACGTGACCCTCAGTTTACATCAGCGTAAACTTGCATTCTTCTTCGCCGACACCCAAGAGTTCCTTGGTCGGGTGAAGGTTCTTGACATAGGTCTGAGTCGAGAATATATCAAGACCACCGATACGGAGTTTTCCATTTTAGACGAATCAACAGTCAGAGCACTAATTCATCAACGCAACGAGTTTGCCCATAAAGGTTCAATGGGTAATGCACTCATCGTTGCCGGAAGCTACGGCATGGCGGGTGCGGCAGTTATGGCAACTCGAGCCTGTTTGCGATCGGGTGTAGGAAAGGCAACGGTGCATATTCCGGAGAAAAACTACACCATTATTCAAACTTCCGTACCCGAGGCGATTGTGCAAATCGATGCTGATGAAGAGAAATTTACTGAGACTGTAGACGCGGAAAAATTCGATTCGCTCGGAATAGGGCCCGGACTCGGAACAGACGAAAACACGGCCATTGCAATTATCTCACAGATTCGCCGCACACGCTGCCCGATTGTTGCCGACGCCGATGCTCTGAACATCCTGAGTACTCATCGGGCCTGGATGCAGCAACTTCCCAAAGGAATCATTCTCACCCCGCACGCGAAGGAAATGGAACGGCTTGCGGGTTCAGCCTCGACCTGCGACTATGAACGGTTGAACAGTGCGCGGAATATGGCACGAAATCTGAATGCATATATCATTCTTAAGGGTAAAAACAGCGCACTTTGTTTGCCTAACGGTAAGGTTATTTTTAATCCCACGGGCAACAGCGGAATGGCTACAGCTGGCAGTGGCGATGTTCTTACGGGAATCCTTACTGCTCTACTGGCTCGTGGATATTCGGAATTGAATGCTTGTATTATTGGAATGTTTATTCACGGAGCAGCAGGTGATATGGCGGCTCGCAAATTTGGAAAGGAAAGTTTAATGGCAGGTGACATTATCGATTATCTTCCAGAGGTCTTCAAACGACTCTACGAATAATCGCCTACATACTTTTAAGATGCAAAAAGAGGATGTGATAATACAGTCACATCCTCTTTTTGCATCTTAAAAGTGAATTCGGTTTAAGAATCTGCTTAAACCCTGGAGAGGAAACAGAACTTTTATATTCGGAGACGATTTCCTTTGCTTTAATACTCAATAGAAGCCAACTCGGCCGCTGGCACTCTACGACGAAAAATACTATTGTATTCCTCGCACTCGAATGCAATTCAAAAAGCCGCAACCCATAGGTGGGTTGCGGCTGTACAGAGAGTTAGGATTTTTCGCGTCCCAATTATTGGAGGCGAAATGAAAACAAAGGGGCTACTTTATTATTGTCGTCTTCTTACCGTTGATGATGTAGACGCCCTTCTGGAGTGACTTCAAACTGCGGGCTTTATCCAGAACGAGCTTGCCATCTAGAGTGTAAACCGTGAAGGATGACTGACCGTCGGCCTGCAAAGCGTCTATCAGACTGGCTACGCTAATCGTAATAGGATCTGATTCTGAACCGTCAAAATAAACTGCCGTGACGCTGTAAGTGTGATTACTTGTTCCGGCGTCGGCCGAGTTATCGATAAACGTGAGCTCGGTGGTGTTAATCTTGAATTCATTGTCGCGATAGATGTTGAAACTACTAGCTCCAGAACTTGCCTCGAAGGTTGCATCATCTATCATGAAGATGAATGCTTGAGCACCTAAAGTGATATGGTGAATGGCGAAATAGCGGGTGCCTTGTGGAACTTTAACGCTGATTTCGGTCCATGTACCAGTGCCTTGTGTGTAAGTATCGCCAATCTTCTGGAAGTCGCTCGTGGCATTGCCAGTCGACGAGGTGAGGATTTCGAACGTTTCAGTTCCGTAATTAGGCCCTTTGTAATTGTTCACCCAGAATCTCACAGTTTGCTCCTTGCCTGAGAGCTCCGGACTGATGATCCAGTTATCGGCATCGACGAAATTCTGACCTTCAACCTGATAGATTGCTACTGCAGCTTTGTCGCCAGAGTGTGGGTCTAGACCTTGGCCGGCCTTAAAGATGTCGGATGGTTTCCAGTTCATGAATGCGAACTCTTCGCCTTGATGATTATACTTTGCTTTCTGAGTTAGATAGCCGGCTTTACCGTGGTCGGCATCTACGGTTGTCCACTTACCGAAGTCGAGTCCCCATGCTTCATATTCCTCAAAGTCGTCATTTACAGTTTCCTGTGTCGAAGCAGGAGCTTTCCACGTTAGTTCAACGTTAGGCTTATGGTTTCCGGTATTCTTCAAATCAGTCGGAGCTGCAACATTTGCCTTTTCAAGGGCGATGGTTGCATTGGCTATGTTATTGTCGACATAAAGGTCGCCTTGTACTATTACTTCGGCTTTAACATTTAGACTTGTTGCCTGATCGAGAGTGGTAGTTCTATAGGTTACAGGAATATCTACGCTCTTGGCATAGCCAATTGCTTGACTGATTGTAGATTCGTGTACAATCTTATTGTTCACGCTAACTCTAACCTTTGCGTTCTCCACTTTATCGAGTCCACGACTAGTTACTTTAAGTTTAAGATTAGCCATCTGACCTTTCTTCAAATTATCCGGCACTGTTAGTTCAATGTCGGCATCTTTCTGCAATGGGTCGGCAATGTTGATGTTATCCACATAGATTGGCGCCTGACTCATATCGCCACTCGATGTTGCTTTTATGCATAAGAGCACATAATCTTCGTTTGCAATCGATGCTGGAAGATTCACAACCACATTATTCCACTCTCCGGGATTCGGCTCGTTGGTGAAATCGTGTGTCCAAACAGCTGGATCAAACGTTCCGTCTTTATGACGAATTAGTATTTCGAGCTTACCAGGAGCTGCAGCCTCGCCTTGATAATCGAAGATTAGTTTTGGATTTGACGCGCCTCTAAAGCTTAACTTTCCAGGAATAATGCTTGAATAGCCTTCTTTCTTTGGATTGAAGATGAGCGAACCTCCATCATCATCAACAGATACTCGTTCGCTGATACTCCATGAAACACTCTGGTCCAATGATTCCAGAGCAACAAATTTACCCTCTACGCCGGCATCCTTGAAGCTGTTGTGATATGGCAGAACATAGGGCTTTCCAACAATGATAGAAGTCACTCCGTATTCGCTGGTTCCGGTTGGTGTCTTGGCATTCATAGCCCACTTAGCATAGGCTTGCTCACCATCGTTTGTATTCAAACCCGTAACGGTGTACTCTGTGGCAGTGCCCGGAATAGTAGCCAATTTATCGCCTATCTCATTTCGAGGACTCACATTGAATATATTGTATTCCAATTTATCTGCAAGCATTATTCCACCGTGACTTCCTGTAACACCTTCCCAGTTGAATTTCACCGACGTGATGTTATCTGTTATCTTGGGATCGGGTTTGGTAGGAACGTCCACGCCAACATAAACTTTCGTATTGTTTCTCATACCATTACCCTTGTCATTGTAGGCAATGACGGTATAAGAGTTATAGCCGGCCACTGCATCGTTATCAATAACTGTTTGAACTGAACCAAGTGCGGGGGCTGTTATATCCTTAACGAGACGGTTACCCGACTTGACTTCAATCTTGCTTATGTTTGCTAATGAGCTTCCGCTGATAGTCTTGTCCGGAGCTTTGAAGGTGATGGTCGACTTCAGAGCGCCAGTTGGATCAGGCGTGGCTTTCAGGTCTGTCACAGCTGCAGGAGCTGCCTTGTCGGCTGCAACTTCAATACCGATATCATCTAAAAAGAGATAATATCTGTCTGGTTCTGAAACAGCATGGAAGCCGATATAATATTCACCGTCGGCGGCAGGGGTGAACTGTTTCTCAAATTCTTCAAATTCTCCCGATGTTATTTCGGTTGTAGGCATCACCTCTTCGGTCATTCCTTCAGCGGTTGTACTGGTTCCGTATTTAACTTCAATGCGTTCGGGATAGAACGAATTTCGGCCACTGGCTTTGAATAATACATTATATGTCTTACCGCCTTTGAGCTTGAATGCCGGAGTGATGAGCCAGTCGTCGCCCGTATTCTTCTTGCTGAATTTATAGAAGAATGACTTACCCTTATCTCTGTCGTTAACCCATTCCCAGGTCGACCAGTCATTGTTATTATCAATAATCTTGTAGAACCTTGATGAACTTTCGTCTTCAAAGTTATCGAAGTATGGCGGTTCAAACACATCACCGAAAATCTTGTAGTTACTCTTTGCCAATCTACTTTTTTGAGTGGTGTTCACAGCACAAATAGCATAAGTGTAACTAGCCAATTTCGCTTGCGGAAGAATTTCGCTGAAGCTGGTCTGTGTAATGTTATTTGCAACCAGCGTTGTGTCGGAGTTCTTTATTCGATAGACATCATACGTAAGATTTCCGATATATCCTCTATTAAGACCTTCCGTTGGAGCAGTCCATGTCAGTTTAGCTTCTCTCGTTGCTTCTTCGATACTGAAGGTTATGTCTTTCACAGGTTTCGGAACATCATAGCCGATATACTTCTTCACTTTCACCTTGGGGCTTTGACCTTTGTCGTTGCTTGCCGTTATCGTGAACACATACATTCCTTCTTTATTTACAGTTGCGGGGGCATTGACTGTAGCTCCCGATGACATCGGTTGGTCTTTAGCAATTTCTTCATCATTCGCCGTTATGGTGTATTTGAGATTACCTGCCAAAGCCGCACCGCCATATGTTTTGCTAGGAGCTTTGAAAGAAACCATGCCCGTTCTACTTTCATTCGTGAAGTTCAAGTTCACATCCGTCACACTTTCGGGTGCATCTTCAACGGCTCTGGGTTTAGGAATGGTCATTCCAAGAATGTTGATATCGTTCAATTGTCCAACCTCCGTGAGATGACCGTCGTTTAGATCGACCGTGTAGAGAGTCGAAACTTGTTCGGAATTCGTAGCTGCCCAATAGAACTCATTGGTCTTCGGGTCGATTTCTCCGCTCTGGAAATAATAGATACCCTTATCGTTAGTAATCCGTATGCCCGTCGAGCCTTTCAGAGTTTCAGTACCTGTGGCACGGTCAATCTGATAGAGATTCCCATCATCTGCAACACCGAAGGCCCGTCCGTCATTGGTCACCCCCAATGCAACATACGTACGCTGTGCAGGTCCGATTGTAGTACGAGTGAGCGTTGTGTAGTCAATTTCGCCCCATTCCATACCCTTAAGGTCTGCAGTATAGAACTCTCCGAAAATCTTATCGTTTGTCGGGTCATAAGCAGTTTCCATGGCAATCAGGTTGTAGCCCTGCACCATCTTGGGTTCAATTGAGAAATCCCAAGTATAGATGTCGAACGCATAATAATAAACCAGAATAATACCTTGGGGTGCAAGCCTTGCATCAAAATAGATACCATGCAAGTTGTCGCCTATAAGAGCGCTTCCGCCATTAAAATAAGATTCACTGTAAGCAAGCAATTCTGTGAAGTTAATGGTCGGCGTAGGATTAAAAGAATAGATTCCCTGCAAGCTGCCGTTAGACAGAAGGTTTCCCCAAATCGTAAGATTCTGGTTGACTTGCAGCGGCGTTACCTTCGGAGTCGATTTCAACACTGTAGTTGGTCGTTTAAATAACGCGCTCCTGTTGTCTATCGCCAATCTACCCTTGAGCAACGGGTATTCTTTCTCGACATCAATTTCCGGCGTAGCGCTTTTCTGACCTGGCAGAAGTCGTTCAGCCGTAAAAGGAATCTGAGTCATCGGTTTAATTTGTGCCGATGCCGGTAAAGCAGTTGCTATTGCAATGATGCTTCCCAATAAGTAGGCCTTTGTTTTCATGTTGTGAAAAGGTTTGGTTTAATAATAAAAGAAATAATTACTAACTGTTATAAAATAACTTTCGCGAATATAGGCGATGTTTCTCATGCCTCCTAATGATTACTTAAAGAATTTTGAAATTATTTCCTCCGGAACACAAGGTTTTTTGTCGGCTAAACACATACTGTCACTAGAAAAACAACTGAAAAACAGTGTATAAGACTTTCTTTCTGCCATTCTAATTCCCTGCGGTATAAAAACGGGCTATCATCTTCGGTCATAGTGGAATCAACACGTAATTAAAGATACCTGTAGACCCCTTTTCTATACATACGGATAATTAATTGCCCCCTTACGAATCTCCGAGCAAGCCAATACATAAATCCATTCCTCTACTCCCGAACTCCTGGAAATTACTCCCGGAGTTCTTTCCATCTACATACGAGCCCACGTGTATCTACTCCCGTATTCCCTAGAAATTACTCCCGTATTGCAATGCGATTGTTCCCGTATTCCCTTCTATTTATATACGTACTCCCTTCTATTCACATTAGGGAGTTGTATCATAGACATACTTGAGAAATTGGATTATCATCGTGATGACACAAATTTATCATCATGATGAAACGTTTGTATCATCATGATGAAACTAATTTTTCATCATGATGATAATTCAATTTCTCGGTTTAGAAAACAATGAGAGTACGTATATAAATAGAAGGGACTCCGTATATAAATAGAATGGAGTACGGGAGCAAATAGAGGGGGCTCCGTATATAAATAGAAGGGAATACGGGAACAATCGTATTGCAATACGGGAGTAATTTCTAGGAGATACGTATGTAAATAGGATGGAGACCTATGTGCGACGCTAGCGCAAATGAATATATATACTTGTTTTAGCACTTGCGATACTGTCGTAAAGGCTAAGAGGATTGCCGAATACCCCTGAAATATTAAGATAAGTAGCGGAGGGAGGAGTTTATCGATAGGGAGCCAAATGTTGAATTTGACAAGATAATCCACAACACAATGAAGAATATACAAAACAGGGTGCGCCCCTAGCTAGGCGCACCCTGTTTTGTATGGGTTGAGATGAGAATTTATCCGTTCATCGACATCAGGAATTCTTCGTTGTCGCGTGTACGAGCCATTCGGTCGTGCAGTGAATTCATGGCTTCTATGGCTGTCATGTCGGCGATGTATTTGCGGAGAATCCACATGCGGTCGAGTGTTGTCTTGTCTTGCAATAGGTCGTCGCGACGGGTGCTCGACGCAACGAGGTTCACGGCTGGGAAGATGCGTTTGTTGGATAGGACTCGGTCGAGTTGTAATTCCATATTGCCGGTTCCTTTGAATTCTTCGAATATAACTTCATCCATCTTTGAACCGGTGTCGATGAGGGCGGTTGCGATGATTGTGAGCGAGCCTCCTCCTTCGATGTTTCGTGCTGCTCCGAAGAATCGTTTGGGCTTTTGGAGGGCGTTGGCGTCGACTCCGCCGGTGAGTACTTTTCCGCTTGCTGGGGCTACGGTGTTGTAGGCGCGGGCGAGTCGGGTTATGGAATCAAGGAAGATGACAACGTCGTGCCCGCATTCAACCATTCGTTTTGCTTTTTCGAGCACTATGCCGGCTATTTTGACGTGGCGTTCGGCTGGTTCGTCGAATGTGGATGCTATGACTTCGGCATTGACGGTTCGTGCCATGTCGGTTACTTCTTCGGGTCGTTCGTCTATGAGGAGCATCATGAGATAGGCCTCGGGATGGTTGGCTGCGATGGCGTTGGCGATGTCCTTCATGAGAATTGTTTTACCGGTTTTGGGCTGTGCTACGATGAGTGCGCGCTGTCCTTTTCCGATTGGTGAGAAGAGGTCTACAATTCGTGTGGAGAGGTTTGTTGTATGGGGATTGCCGCAAAGTGTGAATTTTTCGTTGGGGAAGAGTGGGGTGAGATGTTCGAAGGATATGCGGTCGCGCATTTCGTTTGGTTTGCGCCCGTTTATTTTTTCGATGCTTGTCATCGGGAAATATTTTTCTCCTTCGCGTGGTGGTCGTATGCCGCATTCTATAACGTCGCCGGTTTTGAGTCCGTTGTTTTTGATTTGGTTTGCTGATACGTATATGTCGTCGGGCGATGAGAGATAGTTGTAGTCGCTTGAGCGTAGGAATCCATATCCATCCGACATTATTTCCAGTACTCCATTTGCGGTGATGATGTCTGCAAAGTCGAATTTATCATTTGCGGGTGCTTGTGTGGGTGCCTTATAATTGTTGGGCATATTGGGGGTTTGTGTCTGTGTTATGGGGCGGTCGAACATATCGTAGATGGGCATAACGCCTTCGTCTTCGATAGGTATGTCGACAACTGGAATGAAGTCGGTTCCGTCTCCAGGGTCACCTTCCCAAACGCCGTTGGGTGTTTCTTCTTCAATTAAGTGTATGGTTGTGTTTTCTTCGTTGTGTGCGTTCACTTTTTCTTGCAATTTAGCCAGCATGTTGTTTTCTTCATTGGCGTTTTGATTCTGTTCGGATTTTTTTGCGGCAAATTCTGCTTCGGGTATAGCTAGGGTGTCGTTGTTTTGTTGTTCGGTTTCTTCTTTCATAGTTTCTTGTTGTTCATTTTCGCGCATTTGCCGTTCGCGTATAGCGGCTTCTGCAGCGGCTATGGTTTCGAGTTCGGCTTTCGATTTACGTCCGCGGTGTTTTGGTAACGATGCAAGGATTTCTTCGGGGTCTTTGCCTTCTAGTTTCAAGAGGTTGTCGTTTGTTTTTTCTTCTTTGAAAATTGAGGGTTGCGTTTCGGCATTTGTTTTGCTTTTCTGTGTGTCGAAGTTCTCGCCGTTGTCTCCATTAACTGAATACACTCTATCGGTTTCTTTTCGTGCTATTCGTGTGCGTTTCCTTTTATTTGTTAACGGATGAGTTGTTCCAACTTCTATGGCTTGTCGGTCTAGTATGGCATAAACGAGAGAATCTTTATCGTCGTCATGTTTGAAATCTGCGCCGATTTCATTTGCGATATTCCCCAATTCGGAAATATCTTTCTCTAATAATTCTTCTTTACTGAACATAAAAAATTAAATGTGAAGGGAGTTTTTATTCTATCTGTGAAAATATGCTTCGAGGAATGAAACATAAGTGTGTTTAGAACATTGCAAAGGTAGGACTTTTATTGAATTTTCCAAAAGCGGGTTCTTTTTTGTGCTCTCTCTGATACGCGTTGTCGAATCTCTGAATTTCTTTGGTGGCTGAATATAAAAACGGGAGGTAAATGCCATTTATTTGCATTCACCTCCCCATCCTGTTGGTTTGAGAAACAATGGCTTTTAAGCTTCTGTTGTTTCAGTTGCTGTAGCTTCAGTTGTCTGAGCTTCAGCTACCGGAGTTTCGGCTGCCTGAACTTCTTCTTCTGCCGATGTTTCTTCAGCAACTGCTACTGCAGCTTCTTCAACTTTTGCAGCCTCTTCGGCAGCCTTTTTATCGGCCACTTTCTTGGCTATTGCTTCATTGATTTTCTTCTCAGCTTCGAGATTCTTGGCGATTATGGCCTTCTTTTCGTCGGCTTCTTTTTTGCCAAGAGCTTCGCGCGAAGCAATCTTTGACTGTTTCCAAGCATCGAAACGCTTCTGACATTCGGCTTCATCGAAAGCGCCTTTCTTAACGCCTCCAAGAAGATGCTTCATCATGTAGACACCTTCATTACGAAGAATGTTCCGAGTAGTGTCTGTTGGCTGAGCTCCTACGCCAACCCAATAAAGGGCACGTTCGAAATTCAAATCTACTGTGGCCGGATTGGTGTTTGGATTGTAAGTGCCAATCTTCTCAGTAAATTTACCATCACGTGGTGCGCGAGCGTCGGCGATGACGATGCTGTAGAAAGCATAGCCTTTGCGACCTCCGCGTTGCAATCTGATTTTTGTTGCCATAAAAAACTATTTAATTAGGTTTGAATTTTATGCTGCCATCACGTAGCAGCGCGTGCAAAAATACGACTTTAAATCTACTTATGTGGCTGTAATTAAACGTATATGCAACATTATCGTAAATTTGTTCGCGTGAACAGAAACATATCCATCCTTATTCCAACATACAACGACCTGTGTTTGACGCAGGTTAAGACCCTCTGTGAGCAGGCTAATAAAATCCCTAGGCTGACGTATGAAATAATAGTTATGGACGATGCTTCGACCGACCCATGTTTCATTCGCCAAAATAGTACCGTGAACGAATTGCCCAACTGTCGGTTAGTTCGGAACAAAAAGAATCACGGACGAGCTGCCATTAGGAATCTGCTGGCCGAAATGGCGAGCTATGAGTATTTGATATTTCTCGACAGTAGTATTGAAATCGAGAACGATTCCTTCTTGGAGATTTATCTCAATGCGATGACACCCGAAAGTGATGTTATTTGCGGTGGAGTCTGCCCCGAACTTCCTACCAACCAGTCTGCCAGAAGTTGTTTGCGCTATCTTTACGAACACAATTACTATGCAAGACATTCAGTAGACTGCCAACAAACCGAGCCTTACAAAAGTTTCCGGACAACAAACTTCGCTATTCGCCGACAAACTATGCTGGAAGTTCGGATTGATGAGCGATTCAGGAGATTCGGATATGAAGACGTAGATTTTGGTCGACGATTGAGTCTTCGAGCTGTTCCGATAACTTACATTGAGAACCCGGTTGTTTATCGGAAATATGAAACTAATGCGGCATATTTGGAGAAAATCGACATCAGTTTACAAACTCTGAAGAACTTCGAGATTGAGCTTTGCGACTATTCTCAGCTTGTCCAAACAGCGCGTAGGCTTGCGATTATTCGTCCGGCAGTTAGGTTATTCCATAGTATTTTCTGTCCGCTCGAAAGGCTAAATCTAACGGGCCGCCATCCTTCACTAATTGTTTTGAATGCCTATAAACTTGGGGCATTCCTTTCGCTCTGCACAGAAAAGCAAATCGAACAATATGGAAATAATAAAGGCTAATACGACAGATCTTGTTACCGTTGAGAATCTCATCGATCTTGGTAAAGAAAAGATGAGAGAGTCAGGTAATATGCGACAGTGGGAACCGGGTTATCCGTCACATGAGCAGTTGCTTACCGATATTCTCAAAGGGCATTCGTATATTGTTGTGGACGATGGAAAGCCTGTGGCGACATTCGCTTTTATTCCCGGTCCTGACGACACTTATCGAAACATAGACGGCCGATGGTTAAACGATGAACCTTATTGCGTGATTCATCGCATAGCCTCGGCTCCGGGAGCTCGTGGGGTTTTCAAAAGAATCTTGGATTATTGTTCGCGACAAACTGCGAATATTCGGATAGACACGCACGCCGATAATCAAATAATGCAACATCTTTTGCTCGGAGCGGGATTTCAGTATTGTGGTATTATAGAAATTCCGGATCACGGCGTGCGTTTGGCTTATCAAATGAAATGCAATCGCGGAGTTTAGAATTCCTCCTCGTCGGTTACCTCTTCGGCTTGCATTTCCAAATCCTCGGGATTAGTCTCATAGGTTGTGCGATAACTTTCTTCGGTTAGTTTTTCGTCGTCGAAAGAATCGTCTTCTTCCTCTTGTCCTGTGCTTTCGGTTTCGGCGGGCAAAGGTTCGGTTTGGACTGTTTCTTCGAGTTTTTCTTCTGGAGATTCCTTCGGTTTCTCAGGAGCGGCGACAACTTTTTCCTCTTCTTCTTCAGGCGGCAACTCGAAAACCATTTTATCTCTAACGAAAATAGCTTCTGTCCATCCGCCTTTTGGAATTTCTAGTACTTCATAGCCTTCGTTACATTTCTTTTCATAGAGTCCGCCCGGATTTTTAATGCGGTTGGTGGGCATGGTGGTTGTGGTTACGTCGAATGCTGATTGAATTATGTTCTGCACCGATTTTGAAAGGCTATCCCATCCGCCTCCAAAGTTACGTTCGAGTACTTTTATGAGTTTATGTGCCGAGATGTGATGAATATTCTCCATCGTGAGGTCGGTTACTCTGAGAATCGGTTTCTTTTTTATGGCCCACTTCACGGTGACATGGTCGTCCATGCGCACGTTATTGGTTTTGAATCCGCGTTCTTGATATTTCTTAAGAATTTCGGGCCTGTCAAGCTTAATTTCTTCAACCATGAAGGCACTCTTGATTACGTCCATATAGCGATGTCTGTTTTCTTTGAAATCTGAATCGCGTTCTGCCTGACTCCATAACCTGAAGATGTCGTTTTCTTGAATTTCCCAAACGTTGTTTTTCGTGAGTGTTTTTAACGATAATGACTGACCTTGTCGCTTCATATATTTTTATTCTGTTTTCTGTTTATTTTCGCTTCCATTACCCTGCAATGGAAGCGTTGCAAAAGTAAAGACTAAAACATAAATTGCCAAACTTTTCAAAACGAGCTGAATAAGGTTTCGGATTGCCTGTTCTGGCGAATCTGCATACCTTTGCAACACTGCAAAATTAATTAGAAACAAGTGACTATAATGACTAGAAATGTATTTCTACTAAGCTGTTTGTTAGCCCTGACATCATCGACCAAGATGAGTGCTGTATGTAAAGATATTGTTGAAGATTCTTCACGAGTCTACGACATAGAGGAGGTTGTTATCGTTGACCAACCGAAAGAGAATCTCCGCTTGCGACAACAACCTTTGAGCAGTACTACTTTCGGTCAAAATCAGCTGCATTTGCTTAATGTTGGCAGTTTGCATCAGCTTTCGGCTTTTGTTCCATCGTTTGCCATGCCCAACTACGGAAGTCGCTACACTTCTTCGATATATATCCGAGGTATCGGTTCGCGAGTTTATTCGCCAGCGATGGGGATATATCTTGATGGAATGCCCATCCAGAGTAAAAGCGCCCTTAACTTCCACATTTATAATGTTGAACGTATAGATATTCTGCGCGGTCCGCAAAGCACGCTCTACGGAACCAACACCGAGGGCGGATTAATTCGCCTCTACACCCGCAATCCGTTCAACTATCAGGGAACAGATATTAAACTATCTATTGGAACCAAGTTCAAGCGAGAATTTGAAGCGGTTTTGTACAAAAAGCAAAGCGACAACTTTGCCTATTCGCTAGCCGCATTCTACAGTGGAGAGAATGGATCATTCAAGAATAAATTCAACGGTGAGTATGCTAGTTTGATAAACGAATTTGGCTCGAGAGCGAAGCTCCTTTGGCGAACTAACACCAACTGGAATTTCATGCTCACGTCCGACTATCAGAACACCGATCAAAACGCCGCGCCCTACGGATTGTTTCTAACTTCCGAGCAGATTGCGCAAGCTCCAATCACATCACCATTATTTGGTTTGAAGCCAGGCACGCAGGCTCCTAATCAAAACAGACAAAGCTCTTACAAACGACATTTGCTCAACACCGGATTCGGAATAAAATACACTGCTCCGCAATTTGAAATAAACTCCATGATGACGTGGCAATTCCTCAAAGACCGAATGCTAATGGATGTAGATTATCTGCCAAAAGACTATCTGCTGCTCCAACAGAAACAAAAACAAAACGCTCTAACCCAAGAACTAACCATAAAGAACACAACTCCTGCCACATGGAATTGGACCTTCGGAGCCATTGCAACCCACCAGTGGCTTAGAACCGAATCGCCTGTTGTTTTCGGGAACGACATGAATAAACACCTATCGCAACTCATCACCCAATATGCCTACAACGGAATTCTCAAATCCATGGCCGCCGGCATAGCGCAGAAACTCATTCAAAACGGAATGTCGCCCGAACAGGCACAATTAGCCGCCCTCGTCACAGCTCGAACGATGATACAAGCCGCAGGCGGATGCAACATCACAATCAACATGAGTCCTATTCCTGGAACATTCCAAACGCCAAGTACCAACCTTGGAATATTCCACGAAAGCAACATCGCCCTAACCCGTCGGCTCACGGCTACCATCGGATTACGATACGACATCTCGCGAATCGAAATTGACTATGCAACATCGGCTCGAGCAACACTCAACGAGCAAGTAATGGGCGTAACCCTCACACCAACCATCACCTCAATACTACGGAGCAACGAAAGCACCCGATTCAAACATATACTCCCCAAAGCGGGCCTGCTTTACAAACTCCCTAACCAGAGTAACATCTACTTTACATGTGCAAAAGGCTATCGTGCCGGAGGATACAATATCCAGATGTTTGCCGACATTCTACAGGCCGAGCTGTCAGCTGTAACGCAAACTGCCCGACAAGACATCAACATTGCCCACACGCCCGAACAATATCGTGCTCTTGCCGAAACAATAACATATAAACCCGAAACCAGCTGGAACTACGAGATTGGAGCACATCTCAACACAAAAAACAAACAGCTCCACGTTGACTTAGCAGCTTACTACGCTAGAATCCGAAACCAGCAAATTTCAGTAATGGCATCGAACTATGGATTCGGTCGACAAACAACCAACGCCCTACGAAGTAACACCTTCGGTATCGAAACTCAACTACGAGGCAACGCACTTGACGGAAAAATGAACTACGCCTTCAGCTACGCCTTCGCACGCGCACGATTCACCCGAACGAACGCCTCTATCACTGCACCATATCACAACAAACAAACGCCATTCATTCCACGACACACGCTAGGAACAATGGTCGATTATCTTATAAAAGTCGACCCCGCAGCCCTCATCAATCCTACGGCCAAAATGCACCTCCGAACTCTCACTGTCGGACTGAATCTATCGGCCAACGGGCCGATTTATTGGGATATGGCCAACACCATCCGACAAAATTTTTACGCTCTTCTCGGTGCCCATGCCGACGCCAATTTCGGTGTCCTCCACCTCAATCTCTGGATTCGTAATCTAACCGACACCCGCCATAATACCTTCGCCATCCAGAGCTCAGCCACCGGAACCCGCCTCACTTTCGCACAACAGGGCCATCCCTTTCAGCTCGGCCTCGACATTATGTATCATTTCTAGTCGGCCGTCTCTTATATATAATGCCGTCTCTTATATATAATGCCGTCTCTTATATACAATAAGGTGGGGAGGAATGATTCCCCTGTCAGATTCCCGCGCTAATTCGGTCTACCGACCGCACAATATATCTCCGTCCTTAGCGAATGGGCGGACTACATGCGGGCTAACACTCGAGTTGGCATAAGGACGTGAAATTGAGCAGAGTTTATTTTCAAACAACTCGGTTGCAGCAGTCAGCGAGCGTGCGCGGCTTTTTATTATATTGAGACTTGCCCACAGTGATGCGCGCAGGTTTCATTTTTTCTGGTGGCGGTTAATACGACTCCGACTCGTTGGGATAATCGCCCATCTTCACGCTCTCGATATAAGACTGGACACCCTGTGTGATACAGCGGCCGGCGTCGGCAAACCGACGAAGAAATTTCGGACAGAATTCATCGGTCAGGCCTAACGCATCAGCATAAACCAACACCTGACCATCGGTTTCGCTCCCTGCGCCGATGCCGATTGTTGCAGCTTTCACCTTGCGAGTAACCTCAGCAGCCAAAGCAGCCGGAATCTTCTCTAGAGTAATGGCAAACACGCCAGCAGCATCAAGTGCCAAAGCATCGTTGATCAACTTCCGAGCCTCATCCTCGGTCGATGCCCGAAGACCGTAACCGCCGAACTTATGAATGCTCTGCGGAGTTAAGCCCAAATGACTAACAACAGGAATACCGGCCGCAATAATACCGCGAACTGTGTCGATAATTTCGCTTCCACCCTCGAGTTTCAGTGCATCCACACCGCTCTCCTTTACAATGCGAATGGCGTTGCCGATTCCTTCTTCGCGCGAGGCCTGAAATGTTCCAAAAGGCATGTCGCACACCACCAAACTGCGACGGCAAGCACGAACAACAGAGCGAGCGTGATATATCATTTCGTCGAGAGTAATAGGTAGCGTGTCGGCATAGCCAGCCATAACATTCGATGCCGAATCACCTACAAGAATACTGTCAATACCGGCTTCGTCAATTAGTCGTGCAGTGGTGAAATCATAGGCCGTGAGCTGCGCTATTTTCTTTCCGGCAGCCTTCATCTCCAGGAAAGTGCGCACGGTAATTTTCTTCCGGTTGGTTGAGAGATAGCCCATTGTTTGTTTATCCTATTTTGAGTTCGAAATTCCTGAAATTCTTAATCACCAACTCGCAATACTTATCTATTTCCTCGGGTGAATTGGTTGTTGCGAGGCCCACGACGTACGCACCCGATGCCTTTCCGGCTTTAAGTCCGTTGAAACTATCCTCGAATACTACGCACTCTTCGGGGGCGGCTCCGAGTCGAGCGGCAGCCTTAAGATAGCAATCGGGAGAAGGTTTACTCTCATCGAATTCTTCCGCGGTGAGAATCTCGTCAAAAAACTCCCTAAACTCGTTGTGCTGATTGTAAACATTCTGCATCTTTTCGCGGTTGGAACTCGTTGCAAGCGCAGTTCTCATTCCCTCCTTCCTAATCTTGACAATGAACTCCTCGAATCCTGGCACATATTCATATCGCATCCGTTGCTCGTAACGATTAAGCCGGTCGGTTATCTCGGCCTTTTGATTGATTGGTTGGTCATTCCTCCCAGCTCTTTGGTTTGTTACTTTTGTCTGTTGGACAGTTCTCTCGGGATTTCGATCGGTTATCCCGCCGAAGAATACGTCAAAAATCTGTACCAGCGTTTGCCCCTTGATTTTATACTCGAAATCCTTAATACCCGGCACGAACTCCTTGCCGATTTCTCTCCAAAACTCAGTGTAGAGCGGTTCGGTGTCGAACACTACCCCGTCCAAATCGAATAAACACGCTTTTATCATCTTATTTTTTGTAATTAAGTCTGGCCAGCAAAGTTAATCAGATGTTTCTTGCTACCGGATTAGAAATTTCCTTTAGGCAAAAAGGGTACGCAGAACATGGAAGCTCTGTAACTCGGGCATGCTCGTGATATGTAATCGATAATAATAAAGAGTTAGCTCGGTTATGCGATTCCTGTCCGAATGTGATAATCGGAAAAGACGCATCGTTTCATAATTCATGCGCATCAAATCGCCAACCACCCCAACTTCTTGCGGAGAAAGAAAATCGGAATGAAACGGAATCTTCAAACAAAAACATCCATTGCGCAAATCAAAAAAACATCCGGGAGAATAATCCTCGAAGTTCGGAAAGAACCCAATGAACTTACTCAAACGCAACATAAACACGAGATGAAAGTTAGCGAAACTGTCTCGAACATTATCTAACCATTCCAAACTAGAAACGATATACTTGAAAAGGTTCACGTTCTGCAATTCATTCCTTGTGGTATAAAAAAGAAACTCCGCCAAAAAGAGTAAAATGCTCGTCTTTGTCGGCTCAAACGGAATAGAGAAAAAAGGATAGGCGATACTCACGTCCTTTAAACGCTGCAACTCAACTCTTGTCCTGTGGTCAAACTCCAAATAAAGAATATTCATCGGCTGAAAGAATTGCTTCTTAATCTTCCCTCTCGAAGTCCTCGGAATACGAACAATAAATGAAATACGCCCAATCTCTTCCGTAAACATATCCACAATCAATGAAGAATCGCCAAACTTAATACTCCGCAACACAATCGCTCTAGTTTTGACCATTATTTCAATATTCTCCCATAACAAAAGTGTCCATAAATGGAAACCAAAAATACTACTTTGTAGTGATTTTCAGAAAATATTCAGAAAAGTTTGGGATGTCAAAATAAATCGTCTAAATTTGCACACGGAAAAATCACTTATACATGGTCCCTTCGTCTATCGGTTAGGACGAGAGATTTTCATTCTCTAAAGAGCAGTTCGACTCTGCTAGGGACTACAAGAATAAAACAAACATATAAAGATGGCAAATCACAAATCAGCACTTAAAAGAATCCGTCAAAACAAAAAGAGAGCACTGCATAACAAGTATTATGCAAAGACTATGCGTAATGCAGTACGTAAACTTCGTGCTATAACCGATAAGGATGAAGCAATAAAAATGTATCCGTCGGTACAAAAGATACTTGATAAGCTTGCAAAAACTAATATCATTCATAAGAACAAGGCCGCAAACCTGAAATCTGGCCTTTGCAAACATATTGCTACTCTAGGATAGATTCATTAAGAATATAGCTTTAAAGATTTACAAGAGATAGGCATCATAAAGTAGATGCCTATCTTTTTTTATTCTAGAAAAACTACTGATAATCACTACTTAGTTTTAAATATTTTTCGGTCCAGCCCAACCTCTCATATTAGTGTTTATTAGTATCTTTGCGTACTATTAAAAAAGAGGAATCTAACAAAATGGCAGATTTTCAAGAGAACGAGAACAATTACTCGGCCAGTAATATCCAAGTCCTCGAAGGCTTGGAAGCTGTGCGGAAACGCCCAGCAATGTATATCGGAGATATTAGCGAAAAAGGACTCCATCATTTAATCAATGAGACGGTCGACAACTCCATTGATGAGGCAATGGCCGGATATTGTAAGAATATCGAGGTTACACTCAATGAAGACGGTTCAGTAACCGTAGAGGATGATGGACGAGGAATTCCTGTCGACGAACATAAAAAACTACACAAAAGTGCATTGGAAGTCGTGATGACCGTATTGCATGCTGGCGGAAAATTCGATAAAGGTTCCTATAAAGTCAGCGGCGGATTGCATGGAGTAGGTGTTAGCTGCGTCAATGCACTTTCAGCACACATGAAATCGCAAGTATTCCGAGATGGGAATATCTATCAGCAGGAATATGAAAAAGGTAAACCGCTCTATCCTGTGAAAATCATCGGCACAACCGAAAAAACCGGAACACGACAACAGTTCTGGCCAGATAATTCTATTTTCACCACAACAACATTTCAATGGGACATCGTTGCACGCCGTATGAGAGAATTGGCCTATCTGAATGCCGGAATAAAGATTATTCTCACTGACATGCACCCCCACCCGGAAACTGGTAAAACACGCACAGAAACATTCCATGCAGAAGACGGACTGAAAGAATTCGTTCGATATGTAGACCGACATCGTCAGCATTTATTCAACGATGTAATATACCTGAAAACTGAAAAGCAAGGCATACCTATTGAGATTGCTATCATGTATAACACTGACTATACGGAGAACATCCACTCCTATGTAAATAATATAAATACTATAGAAGGTGGCACTCATCTAACCGGATTCCGTACCGCTCTTACTAGGACTTTGAAAGCCTACGCTGACGGCGAACCAACAATATCCAAACAGATTGAAAAGGCGAAGATCGAAATTGCAGGCGAAGACTTCAGAGAAGGTCTTACGGCCGTTATTTCCATCAAAGTGGCTGAACCGCAATTTGAAGGGCAAACTAAGACCAAGCTTGGCAATAGTGAAGTGTCTGGAGCAGTGCAACAAGCCGTAGGTGAAGCACTTTCCAATTATCTTGAAGAACATCCCAATGAAGCAAAGCTAATTTGCAATAAAGTGATTCTTGCCGCCACGGCAAGAATAGCCGCCCGAAATGCACGTGAAAGCGTTCAGCGCAAAAATGTTATGAGCGGTGGCGGACTACCTGGCAAACTGGCCGACTGTTCGAAGAAAGACCCGAAGGACTGTGAGATCTTCCTCGTTGAGGGCGACTCGGCAGGAGGTTCGGCAAAGCAGGGGCGCGATAGATATACCCAGGCAATTCTTCCGCTTAGAGGAAAGATTTTGAATGTGGAAAAAGTTCAGCGTCACAGAGTATTCGAGGCAGAATCAGTGATGAATATAATCCAATCCATAGGTGTACGATTCGGCGTTGAAGGTGAAGATGATTATGAGGCGAACACTGATAAGTTACGTTACGACAAGATTATCATTATGACCGATGCCGATGTCGACGGTTCCCACATCGACACCCTCATAATGACCCTTTTCTATCGCTTCATGCCTAAAGTAATCGAAGAAGGACACCTTTACATAGCTACTCCGCCGCTTTATAAATGTACCTACAAAAAGATAAGCGAATATTGCTACACCGAGCAGCAGCGCCAGATGTTCATAGACAAGTATGGCGACGGAACCGAAGATGGTAAAAATATCCATACACAGAGATATAAAGGATTAGGAGAAATGAATCCCGAACAACTTTGGGAAACAACCATGGACCCCAAGACTCGTCTTCTTAAGCAAGTGAATATAGAGAATGCTGCCGAAGCCGACGAGATATTCTCAATGCTCATGGGTGACGATGTAGAGCCGCGCCGCGAATTCATTGAACAAAACGCGACCTACGCAAACATAGACGCCTAAGGTTTTCATAAGTCGTAAAAACCAAAACTCCTCTGACTCAAGAAAAGAAGTCAGAGGAGTTTTGGTTTTGAAGTATGCTATATGTGTTGGGACTACTCCTTTAATCAGCCCCAACTATCCGCTGAAGTGCCAAAGAATAGTGTCTTTCGACAGGGCTCCGGATTCTTCATTTAAGGATATCTTGGAACCTTTCGCCCCCTTATTACCTTCTATTTTGATTACTTGGATAAAGTTACGACGTAGGGTTATGTCTTTGGTTTCGGTAGTAAAGGTTCCGTCGGAATGTGTCCACTTAAGACTTAGTTCCATAAGTGAGCTGTATTGTGGAGCAATACATTTATCGGGGAGTTTAAAGCTGAAAATCGATTGTTCATCATAGGCAGGTGAACCGGCTTTCAGGTTGATTGTTCGGTTCAGATATGAGATGGTGTATTCGCCTTCTTCGGGTGGGGTTATCAGGAAGTGTAAGCCGAATACGCATCGTTTCATATCGATGGTGATGCTTTCGTCGTCGCTACTGGGAGTAAAATTCTCGACCTTCCCATAGAATTTGTAAAGACGTGGATGACTGACCTTTTTCGTAGCCGAGATATGTGTGTAGCCAGATGTTAGAGCGAAGAGATTGTGTTTCGAGGAGTAGACAAATTGGTTTGTCAGTTTAGTAGGCAAAGTGTCTTTTT
Source organism: Prevotella micans F0438 (assembly GCF_000243035.1). Taxonomy (NCBI): domain Bacteria; kingdom Pseudomonadati; phylum Bacteroidota; class Bacteroidia; order Bacteroidales; family Prevotellaceae; genus Prevotella; species Prevotella micans. Next base: position 757,355 of record NZ_JH594522.1, on the reverse strand, counting down.
TCTCGACGCCATGATAGAACGGGGCAAGATATTCGCCGTTATCATTATAGAGCGATTCTATGTCATCCTTTACGATTAGGCATTCGATGGAATAATGATAGCCTTTTTTGAGTTTTAGGGCGATTCGTTCGGGATCCGAGAACAGTCCGTAGGCATATTTAACCACCTTGGTACCTCTTGGTTTCTTTTCGGAGACGTTGATGGCGTAGATTTTCTTGTCATCGCCGGCTCGGGATAATGGGATTTCGGTGATAGAGATGTTCTCTTCTTTCGGGAACAGATTCACAGTGTAGGTCGTGTTGTCTATCGGCTCGTCGACCACTGCTTTTTCGCACGAGCTAGCTACAAGTAGTTGTAGTGCGATAGCAATAATAACATTATAGTTCTTCATATAGATATGATGTTTTCGCAAAGATATTAAAATATACGGTTGCTACATCTTATCCTGGCTGTGTTGTTCATGATTTTCTTGACTTTGATTTCTTGTTTTGCGTCGTCGATAGTCATGAGGTTTGCTTTCAATTTACTTAGTCGTCGTATAGGAGGAGCGACTTTTTGAAGGCATCGTATTGTTTTTTGTACTTCTCGAATGCTTCGTAGGTTGTGTATCGTAGACCAATTACGTAGAGAAATGCTGTTTCTTCGCATCTATAGGCCATGTAGCTGCATGTGCGCTTGTACTTGGGCGAATAGAACGATGAGTAGGAGGTGATGCCACCTTCAGGACGTTTTTCAGTGTCTACGAAGTTGTCGCCGAAAAGTTCTTTTGGAATCGTGGTGCTATATTTCGGGGCGTAGATACAGAATGTTACGGTTCCGTCGGGTGAGGTGAACGTTGCCGAATCGTAAGTGCCAGGACCACCGGTTTTCGATGGCATCTCGCTTTGGGCCTTGAACGATGCCGGATAGCGTACTGAGAACCATGCGCCTTTGTAGAACTTGGTTTGTGTGGAGCTCATTGTTTTTGTCGCCGCCTTTTTGGGCGATAGTTTGCTTTTTTGCGCTACGGCACTCAGGCTCATGAGTCCAAGGAAGAGCAGGAGGATTGAGATTCTTTTCATATTTGTTTTTGATTGCTGGTCTCTATCATAGCGATTCGGTTGTTTCCTTTATGGGGCTTTGGTGTGGAGACCTTAGGGTAGGGGGTTCGTTGGTGCTTCGCCCCCTTACCTAAGGGTTGTCGCCCTTCTACGGGCTATGGAGCGGAGCCGTTATCTGTGGACTGGATTGGCGGCTCTTCTTCCGGGAAGTTAGGCTTTATCTTCTCCGGGGTCTTCTTCCCGTCCGGGTTTGGGAGTTTTCCCGTCGTCGGGTTTCTTTGGGTCAGACGGTTTCTTTTTGTCGTCTTCTCCTCCTCCGCCTTCTTTTTCTTTTTTCTTTTTGGCTGCGGCTTTGCGTTGTGCTATGATTTCGTTGTTATTGGCACGGAAAGCGTGGGATGTTTTGTTCATATTCGTGATGAGGGTAGAAATGAGTTCACGGTCTTCGTCGGTTGTAGCGTGCAGGTTGGCCGAAAGAATGTAGATGCACACTTTGGAGAAGGATTCATCTGTTTTCAATCGGATTTCACGTGAGTTCAGTGGTGTGATGATACCTGTTTCTTCGCGACGTTCTTTGCGGAGTTTTTCGAACTCATCGTTCACTGTATATAACTTCGCAACCACCGGCATGAGATTCAGGGCGGCTACTTCACCGGGATATTTTTCGAGGTCGGCTCGCATACCCACAATGTGGAGGCTTTCGGATTCCATAGGGTCTTTTTGAATACCGTAGTATGGCTTGATAATTACGTCGAGCTTTTCGGCAGCCTGTTGTTTTAAGTCGTCGGGTGCGATTTTGTTGTTTTTAATTTCGCCGAAGAGATATGTTAGCAGTTTATCACGCTCTCTATCTTTTGCTAGCAGTTTCGCTGTGTGAATCGAGGCTTCGGTTTCTTTGTTGATTTCAACTTCGGCGTCGATATTTTTCTTCCATTCGCCGAGTACTTCGGCCGGCATATTGAGTTTTGCAATGTTCACGGCTGCCACATAATTGTATTGCGTTCTGTGAAACTGGGCGTGAAGCGAGTTGTCGTACTGGCTATATCCGCCATTGTCAATCTTTAAGTGTGTTGTTGATTTTGTACTCATACTGTTTAATCTGTTTGAAATAATTTGTTTGTTAAATCTTTATCGACAGCTTCTTTTCGAGGGTAATCTCAGAGGATAATCCTAGATAATAACTGCTGCGGGGATGGGGATTAATATTTTATTCTCGTCCAGGGTCTGTTTGAGGCAAAGTCTGACCCGCTGGTGTAAAACAGGGTCTGTTTGAGGCAAAGTCTGACCCGCTGATGTAAAACAGGGTCTGTTTGAGGCAAAGTCTGACCCGCTGATGTAAAACAGGGTCTGTTTGAGGCAAAGTCTGACCCGCTGGTTCAAAACAGGGTCTGTTTGGGGTAAAGTCTGACCCGCTGATATAAAACAGGGTCTGTTTGGGGTAAAGTCTGACCCGCTGGTTCAAAACAGGGTCTGTTTGGGGTAAAGTCTGACCCGCTGATATAAAACAGGGTCTGTTTGGGGTAAAGTCTGACCCGCTGGTGTAAAACAGGGTCTGTTTGAGGCAAAGTCTGCCCCGCTGGTTCAAAACAGGGTCTGTTTGAGAATAATCTCCGCCCGATTTCCCGTCCGTATGCCAACTCGGGCGTTCCGCCCGCATGTAGGGACAGACCCCGTGTCTGTCCGTCCCATCTGTCCGGGCGTCTTTCTGTTCGTTCTGTGTCTGTACTTACATATTCAGCCCACCCGGGTCAATCCGGCCCGGGTGTTGGGCTGATATAAATAAGATATTTAGTGTGCGCAGCGTTTACAGCTTAGTCATCGTGCCGGTATAGCTAAATACGAGGGAGTGCTCCTTACCGTCGGTACCCTTTACGAGCCCGTTTTTCAACTTGATGTCGACGCCTAGTTTGAACGAGCCCTTAAAGGTGAAAGTGCCGGTGGTAAAGACGGGGATATCACTGTTTAGATCGGAGTAAGTATTAATCAAACAGTTGCCGTAGGGGTTATAGTAATTTATCAACCAATAATACTCTCCTTTGCTGTGCTTCTCTTCTCTTTTGTTCAGTTCGATGGCACTCTCGGTCATGTGTAGGTCTTTGTTCAGGTTGAGCAGCACCTTTTCCGTACCGTCGTTCGAGAGGTTGAGATAGAAAGTGTAGTTGCCTTTGCCTTCGTCTTTGTATTCAGCTTTAATAATGGGCTTCTCTTCTTCGTCTAAGGTTACGTACAAATTCCTGGGCTCGGGCATGAATTTCTTCGGTTTACCGTTGTAGTTCAAGATGAAAGAGTGTTCTTTATTGTCGCCAGATGTATTCTTTTCGGCAGATATATATCCGTCTGTGATTTCCACGCTACACTGGCCGGTTTCGGGGTTGATGGAGTATTTGATAGTTCCTCGGTCGCCCTTGTTATTCATTTCTGTAGAGGCTATGAAGAACGTTTTATATTGAATTGCCCAATCACCATCTGTGCTATTTAAACTCATAGCTTTACCATTCATTTCAGGATACATATGGATATGCATATATTCACCATTATCCAAATAGAGAGATAAAGAGAATTCTTGAGACTTAAGCTTCTTAATTTCGGCGCTCTTAATGTTATACACTTTGCCATCAATCTTCGCCTGGTTGTTGAGTCCGGTTGGATTATCGGGCTCGTTCTTATCGCTGCAAGCCGAGAATGTTAGCGATAGAGTCAATACTGTAGCAAGAGCGAAAGCTGCTTTCGTCAGACTTGCTGATAAAAAATTCTTTTTCATTGTTGTTGTTGTTTATTTGTTAATAAAAAGGTTTGTTGGTAGGATTCTCCCTTTCGGGATTCACCTGAAAAGGTGGGGGTGATGGGGTGATGGAATGGATGAGACATTTTAACTCATGCCTGCCCCGCGGAAGTAGGCGTTAATTAGATGTTTATTGCAATTCGGAGTTGTCTACTTGAGCTTGATCAGCCCATTTTGTAGCGAAGGTGTATTCTTGCTTGTCGCCATCCGTATTGGATTTGGCTGGGATATGTCCGTCTTTGATTTCTACGCTGCACAGACCGGTTTCTTGGTTGACGCTGAATTTGATAATTCCTCGGTCACACTTGTCGTTACCTGGGTCTTCGGCTACAAAGAATTTAATTTTATTATCATTTGAGTAATATAAAACGCTCCACTTATAGTCTTGGCTGTCCATATACATAGGTGTGTCATTATGTTTGGGGTAGGCATGGATAACCATATATTCGCCGTTCTCAAAATAGAGAAAAAGGTTGGAGAGATCTTTGTTTTTATTAACCAGCTTGGCGCTCTTAATTTTATACACTTTGCCATTAATCATCGCCTGGTCCTTGAGTTCGGTTGGATTCTCTTGATTTGGCTCGTCCTTGTCACTGCAAGCGTAGAATGCCAATGAGATAGTAAATACTGTTGCAATGACGAAAGCTGCTTTCGTCAGGTTTGCTGATAGAAAATTCTTTTTCATTGTTGTTGTTCTTTTTTATTAATAAAACTATTTGTTGATAGGCGCACATTTTGTGCCGCCTGAGGGGGTGAAGGGGTGATGGAATGGATGAGACATTTTAACTCATGCCTGCCCCGCGGTAGTAGGCGTTAATTAAATGTTGTTTGTCAATAAAAGTGTGTTTAAGGAGCGATTCAAAGTGTAGCATTACTGGGGGGAGAAGGGAACTTCTTCTTCCCCCAGCGTCGTTCGCTTAGTTTATACGTTCTATGAAGACAACCTCTTTGAGCGGGTTACCGTCTTTATCCATAATTGTTTGATAGTTCTCGTTGTTTTTTCCGATTTTGTAGTCCTCCACATTTATTATAAGGTAGGAGCTCTTATCGAACTCGATTCCGTTATATGCTTGAATGGCTCCATCGGTTCGTGAGGTTTTAAAACTGCATTTGGTTGCGATTGAAATCTTGCCTTTTTCAGAACGAACTGCACTTTCTGATTTGATATTAGTCTTGTCGCCTTTGAGTGTGATGTCTTTAGATGCAATGATTGCGAATTTGATATTGAGAGCCTCTAGTTCAAGGGAAGCGTTTTTTTCTCCGATTATGGTTAATGCATTGTCGTTTTTGGCCGCTATGGCTATGTCTCTTTTACTTTCGATGGAGGTTTTGCCAATAAACTTGATGGTGAAATGAACACCGCTCTTGCTGAAATTGATTACAGGATGATTGGTTTCGCCCTCAATGTCGGCATTGTTGAGTGTAAGAGTGTTGGTTGAAGCATCGAAACTAATGGTTCCCTTCTTTAGGGCTGGCAGACTCGCAATGTTGTTCGATGTTACGTTCTGGCCGTCGATAGAGAAGCCGTATTGGACATCGCTACCTATTTTGTCCGATTTGAATGTTCCGGCATATTTTCCGATAACCTTCTTGCCTCCGCTGATTACGTTAAGCTCAATAGTAAATTTCATTGTACCAATCTCGCGGGTAACTTTCATATAGCTCCCCTTGTCGGCCAACTTACCGCCACTGTTGCATTCCAATCCTGGTGCCACGAATCTCCATTCGTTATTGCTATTGTCCATGGCAATTTGCTTTCCGTTATCGATAGCGTTGATTTCAAGCACTATTTCTTGCTGAGCGGATGCCTGAGGATTATTAGACTGTGGCACGATTTTTTTTATTTTGAAGTCGCCGAGGCGAAGTTCATATTTCCCCTTTCCGTATTTGTCGCTGTTGTACTGTGCACTCGAGATTCTGAATGGCGAACCATCGATGTTCAACTCGTTGATTGTGCCTCCACCGTGATCTGGGTCTGGCTCGGGATTTGGACTATCCGAACATGAAATTAATGAACTGCTGCTGATTAATGTTATTGCAAGTGCGAAAACTACTCTCGCGAAGCTTGCTAAGAAATTTGTTATTTTCATTCTTGAAAAAATTAAAGTTTCACTTTTTAAATTCTATTCATTTACTCTCTTTTTGTTGCTTCTCGTCCTTACGGGCGGTCGGCTATTTATTTTAAATGTTGTTGTTTACCGTTTTATCAATGCGACGGCCGACGTCCTTGCTCGTGAGTGTATGCTTATAAAAAAGAAATATTACATGTTGCATCGGCGTCGGCCTATTCGCATATCATCATATATTATTGAGGCATTTATATGAGTTTCTATTTTTCCTATCCACCTTTTATATATATGGGCCCATCTATATCATAATTAACAAGCAATTAAAGATGGATTGCAGCACCTTTCGTAATCTCATGCGGAAGGTGCTAGGTTGGCTTAATTTTTCAGGAGGCGGTGTTTCGGGAGTAGCGTTCTTGATAGTTCCCACCTTCTTTATATAATGTATGCTTTTGCTCACTTCGTTCTTAACCATTTCTTTGATAGTGTCTAGAAGTTCCATTCGGTCGTCGCAGAACTCCAGATTTTTATTTTCCCTTTTCGGATTGTTTTGGTCATGTCTCATTGTGCTAAATCTTTTTTGCAAAGTTAGAAGCGGCTCCAAGGAAGTGGCATTGCGAAATCTTGCAAATATCATTGCAAAATCTTGCAATCTTCATTTTCGCCATCTTGCAAAATCTTGCACTATATCTATCTGAAACCCTTTGAAACATGGTGTTGAGCAGTGACAGGTTTACAGGAATTAACAAACCTACTCTTTGTTGCGTCTTGCAGAATCTTCTCTCCATTCTCGACTTTTTTGAACGTGGCAGGGAATGGTCGATTGTTGTGGTTTCTTATCTGAAATACTTACTTTTGCCCGAAATTTTTTTAAGTGTTTCGCCCGATATGAAGAGCGCCCTCCATTCTTTACTTAACAAGCAAATCTGTATCGCTAAGACAATGGTAGGCACGTTATGTGCCGTTACGATATTGATATTCCTCATTTCATCATGCTGCAACAAGAGCACCTGTTACCCATCCGAGCAGCGCCAAAAGGTCGACAGCATAGTCAAGACAGCACATTCCATTAAAGAACTAGATAAACTTTATAAACATTTCGAAGCACAAGGCGACTATCTGGGGAGCATTGTAGCCTTGCGCGAAATCGGCAAATTTTATCGTAATGAAAGTAAGTTCGATGAGGCTCTACGCATACATAGCGAATGCCTCAAGTTAGCCGAAGCCGAACACGATACAATCGAATGGGTGCAGGCACTCAACAACATCGGCACCAACTACCGCCGACTGGGAGTGTTCGACGCCGCACAAGAATATCACTATCGCGCCTGGCGAATAAGCGAAGAAAGCACCGACACCTCGTCCATGGCGCAAAAAAACAGAGTGATGTCGCTCAACGGACTGGGTAATATCTACATGACCATTGGAAACTACGACCGGGCCGACAGTGCAATACGCTTAGCGCTCATCGGCGAAAAAGCCATCGGCAGCTACACCGGTCAGGCAATAAACAACGCCAACATCGGCTCCATATTCGAACACAAAAAACTCTACGACTCCGCTTGGATCTACTTCCGTCGCTCGATGGAACTCAACAAGAAAGCCAATAACAAACTCGGCATATCACTTTGCCACACATACTTCGGCTTGCTTTACGAGAAAGCTCATCAGTACGACGAGGCCTACAAAGAATATGAAATATCATACAACATGATGCGTGCCTGGAAAGACGAATGGCACGCCCTAATCTCGCTCATAGCTCTGGCCAACCTCGACTACATCATGAAAAACGAAGAGCGAGCTCTGCAACTCCTTCAAAAGTCGGAAGCCATAGCTAAGAAAATCAAATCGAAAGAACACCTCGCCGACATCCATAACATATACTACAAAATATACGAACAGAAGGGCGACTATCGTAACGCCCTCAAACATCATGTCCGGTCGGCGGCCCTGCAAGACAGTGTAGTCGACATGGAAAAAATGAACCACATCCAAAACATAAGTCTACGCATTGAGCGCAACCGACAAATGGAACAAGTGAACCGCGCAAAGAAAGAACTAGCCTCCGAACGCACCATCAAAAACATCAGCTACGGAGTGTTCGCCCTCGTGGTACTATTCCTTTTGGCTGTGCTTTCGCTGATGTACTACATTCAGCGCATTCGTTCACGCAACCACCAAGCCCTCAAGCAAGCCAGCAGCCTGCGCGAAAACTTCTTCACAAACATCACCCACGAATTCCGAACCCCGCTGAGCGTAATCCTAGGTCTAAGCCGAAACATCGTCGACGACAAGAAAACCGACAACGATACACGCGAAAAACTCCTCATCATCCAGCGACAAGGAAACAACCTCCTCACGCTCATTAATCAACTTCTCGACATCTCCAAGGTAAAATCGGCTGTGGGCGAACCCGATTGGCGAAGTGGAAACATCGCTACACACATCTCAATGATTGTTGAAAGCTATCGCGACTATGCACGAACACGCAAAGTCAACCTCCAATACACAGTCAAGGGCGACATTCTAACCGACTTCGTACCCGACTATATCAACAAAATCATGAACAATCTTCTATCCAACGCCTTCAAATTCACCCCCGAATACGGTAAGATAACCGTTTTCCTATGGAAAGAAGACAACCGCCTTAAGCTCGACATCGCCGACACCGGAAGCGGAATATCAGAAGAAGACATCGCCTACATTTTCGAACCATTCTATCAAGCACCAAATGAAAACTCGACCATCGGAACCGGCGTAGGCCTAGCCCTTGTCAAGCAAATCGTCGACTCCATCGACGGAACCATCACAGCCGAAAGTACACTCGGCAAAGGCACCACATTCCACCTCGCAATCCCCATCCTCCACGGCAAGAAACGCTACATGCCCGTAGAACCCGAAAAGACATCCAACACCCCGCTACTACCACAGGAAAGCCAAAAAACTAACGACAGCGAGACAACCGATAACGACAACCTGCGCCTGCTCATCATCGAAGACAACAGCGACGTTGCAGCCTACATCGGCTCGCAACTTGTCGACAAATACGCAACCTTCTACGCAACCAACGGCGCCGAAGGACTCGAAAAAGCACAAGAAATAGTGCCCGACCTCATCATAACCGACCTCATGATGCCAGGAATGAGCGGACTCGAAGTGTGCCGCAAAATACGGGCAAACGAAATCATAAATCACATCCCAATCATCATCATCACAGCAAAAATAACCGAAGCCGACCGCGTGGCCGGACTCGAAGCCGGAGCCGACGCCTACCTGGCCAAACCATTCAACAGCGCCGAACTCCGCACCAGAGTCGAAAAACTCGTCGAACAACGAAACATGCTTCGCGAAAAATACTCCCAAATCGAAGAGGTAACCGAACAACCCGACAACACCCCCATCGATCGCAACATCGAATCCGACCGCCGATTCCTAACTAAACTAACCGACCGCGTATACATCATGATGAACAACGAAAAAGAAATCGACGTTAAACAGCTCGCCTCGCAAATGTGCATGAGCTACACCCAATTCTATCGCAAGCTCTCCGCCCTTACCGGTCACACCCCCACGAGCTATTTACAGCGCATCCGAATTCGCCGCGCAAAACAACTCCTCGACCGCAACCCCGAGATAAACTTCCGCGACGTAGCCCAGCAATGCGGCTTCACCGATTATTCCAACTTTGTTCGCGCTTTCAAAAACGTCTGCGGCATAACCCCAACCCAATATCAACGAGGCTACGAAGAAGACTAACTCGTACGACCCATCTGTTAATCAGCCCCCAAACCATTCTAAACAAACATTCCCTCGCGAAACCGAGCCCTGCTCTGCAGCACCTCAAATAATCCCTTAGTTTAATCTCCCGCTACTGTTTTTGCATCATCGTAGTGCTACGATGATGCAAAATGATTTTTAATGCACCAAAATAGCACTACGATGCTGCAATAGAGTTTTTTTTGCACCAAAATAGCACTACGATGCTGCAACAGAATTTTTTTTGCATCAAAATAGTGCTACGATGCTGCAACAGAATTTTTTTTGCACCAAAATAGCACTACGATGCTGCAACAGAGTTTTTTTTGCATCAAAATATTGCTACGATGCTGCATCAGAATTTTTTTTGCACCAAAATAGCACTACGATGCTGCAACAGAATTATAATTGCATCAAAATAGCACTACGATGCTGCAATAGAGTTTTTTTTGCACCAAAATAGCACTACGATGCTGCAACAAAATTGTAATTGCACCAAAATAGCACTATGATGCCGTAATATTTTTATTATTACATCATCATAGTAGTATGATAGATTAAATAATTTGTTTTTACACCAAAATATAAATACGATGGAGCAATAAAAACGGTGGCAGAATTTCAACCGAGTGCGTATAGGTTGTCCCAGATTTCGGTTCGCATTCATACCTGTCGGATTGAGTGAAAGAAAACCTCGGCTCGCTTTCGGCAAAGGTTTTTGAGGTAAATCGGGTAGAGGGTTGAGAAAATGTATATTATCCTAATTTCAGTAACTTTGCGCGCAATAGAATGTTGAAGTGAAAAAGCGAGAAAATGGAACCGTTAGCTGAAAGAATGCGACCTCACACGCTCGAAGATTACATCGGACAGCAGCATCTAGTGGGAGAAGGAGCCGTTCTGCGGAAAATGATTGAAGCCGGGCGAGTTTCTTCGTTCATTCTTTGGGGGCCTCCGGGAGTGGGCAAGACAACTCTGGCGCAAATCATTGCGAAGAGGCTCGAAACACCGTTCTACACCCTGTCGGCCGTGACAAGCGGAGTTAAGGATGTTCGGGAAGTCATCGAAAAGGCTCGTAACGGTCGGTTCTTCAACTCGGCCTCACCCATCCTTTTCATCGACGAGATTCATCGTTTCTCGAAATCGCAACAGGATTCGTTGCTCGGGGCGGTCGAAAAAGGGATTGTAACACTCATCGGAGCCACGACGGAGAATCCATCTTTCGAGGTTATCAGGCCACTATTGTCGCGCTGCCAGGTTTATGTGTTGAAGAGCCTGGATAAGGACGACTTGTTGGCACTTCTGCACAATGCTATTACGCGCGACGTGGAACTGCAGAAAAAGCATATCAACCTGAAGCAAACCGGAGCTATACTGCGTTATAGCGGGGGAGATGCCAGGAAACTACTGAACATTCTCGAGCTGCTTGTGGATGACGCCGAGACAGTCGAAATAACCGACGAGATGGTTGAGGAGCGTTTGCAGCAGAATCCGCTGGCTTATGACAAGGATGGCGAAATGCACTACGACATCATCTCGGCCTTCATAAAGTCGATTCGCGGGAGCGACCCCGACGCAGCCCTCTACTGGATGGCTCGGATGATTGAGGGAGGCGAAGACCCGCAGTTCATCGCCCGGCGTGTGATTATCAGCGCGGCCGAAGATATAGGACTGGCTAATCCGAACGCCCTGCTACTGGCCAATGCCGCTTTCGATGCCGTTATGAAAATAGGCTGGCCCGAAGGACGTATTCCTCTGGCCGAAGCAGTTGTCTATCTGGCAACGTCGCCTAAAAGTAATTCGGCCTATATGGGCATAGATGCAGCACTGTCTGAGGTTAAAGCAAGCGGCAATCAGCCCGTTCCGCTGCATCTTCGCAATGCCCCAACGAAACTGATGAACGAACTGGGATATGGCGATGGATATAAATATTCGCACGACTATCCGTCACACTTCGTAGAACAGCAATATCTGCCCGATTCACTCACGAACAAACGCTTCTGGCACGCTCAACATTCGCCCGCCGAAGAGAAACAATATCAATGGATGCTCCAATGTTGGGGCAAACGATTTAAAGAATAGATATACGTATGAAATTTGTAGACTTAGACGGATATGCCGCCAACCCTGGCGATATATCATGGGAACCGCTCAGAGAATTGGTCGACCTGGTTGTTTACGACAACTCGACACCCGAAGAAATCATCGACCGTGCCAAAGATGCCGACGCAATCTTGGTTAACAAAATCAATATCACACGAGAAGTGATTGCCCAACTGCCGAAACTGAAATACATCGGCGAACTGGCAACAGGATATAACAATATCGACATACGAGCCGCTCGCGAACGTGGAATCATTGTGACGAATATCCCGGCTTATAGCACCAACAGTGTGGCACAATTCGTGTTCGCCCACCTACTGAACGTAGCTACCCAGGTTGACCACTACGCCCGAGCATCGCGCGAAAAGGTGTGGTGTCGAAAGGATATGTTCTGCTATTGGGACGAACCGTTGATGGAACTGTCGGGCAAAACGCTCGGAATCGTAGGACTCGGGAATATCGGTTATAAGGTCGCGCAGATTGCACATACACTGGGTATGGATGTGTCGGCTTTCACAAGTAAAAACAGTAACGACCTGCCGGAATGGATTCGTAAGACAACACTCGATGGGCTTTATAACACGTCGCATGTGATTAGCCTGCACTGTCCGCTAACCCCCGAGAATACTCGGATGATAAACAAAGAAGCCATCGAAAAGATGCACCCGGATACAATCCTCATCAACACTGGCCGCGGAGCCCTCGTCGACGAACACGACATGGCAGAAGCACTCGCCGAAAATAAAATAAAGGCCTACTGCGCCGATGTTCTCACCGACGAGCCACCGCACGAGGATAATCCGCTGTTCACCCTCCCGAACGCATTCATAACCCCGCACATTGCCTGGGCAACCGTCGAAGCACGACAGCGTCTCATGGGAATATGCGTTGAGAACGTCAGGAGTTTCCTCGAGGGCACTCCGCAAAATGTTGTAAACCCATAAACAAAACAATGAGGGTGTGCCGCTTTTGACACACCCTTATTCAAATCAACTCAGAGCTATGCTGCACACAGACCCACAAGTAATCCGTACTCTGCAACAAGTCATCGAAATTCTCGGAATCTTTGCCTGCGCAATCTCGGGAATACGACATGCGGCTGCCAAACATTTCGATTGGTTCGGCGGATATGTCTGCGGAATAGCAGTGGCTATCGGCGGCGGAACAATCAGAGATGTCATGTTGGGCGTTCCACCCTTCTGGACAACCGATGTGAAGTATCTTTCCTGCACTTTCTACGCCCTCGTACTCGTGATAATCTCCCGCCGCCTGATGCGTAAGCTCGACAACGCATGGTTCGTGTTCGACACGCTCGGACTGGCCTTCTTCACAATAGCCGGTCTGCAGAAAACCCTCGCACAGGGTCATCCCTTTTGGCTAGCCATTATCATGGGCTGTATCACAGGAGTTGCCGGTGGCGTCATTCGCGACGTCCTCCTAAACAACGTGCCTGTAATCTTCCACAAAGAAATCTACGCTATGGCCAGTCTTGCCGGTGGTCTCCTCTACTGGGGCCTCTACGAACTCGATGTGAGCATACCGCTCAATGTCATAGCAACGTTCTCACTCGTCTGCATAATCCGTTTCATCGCAGTCCGTTATCACATAACTCTCCCGAGGTTACACGAATTCCCAGAGACTAATTCTTAAAAAACGAAAGTAAAATCTTGTCAGAACAAGGCAAAAACCATACCTTTGCCAACGCATTTAGGAAGTAACACACGGAATCTTTCAATGTAACCATTCAAATGGTTCCGTAGCTCAACTGAATAGAGCACTTGACTACGGATCAAGAGGTTGTGGGTTTGAATCCCGCCGGAATCACGAAGTGTTAAATAGATTATTTAGAGAAATCCCTGATGGCATAAGCTGTCAGGGATTTTCTTTGTTTATTATTCCGGTTGATAATGGAGTTTCATCTATTAATCTCGGTTTTTATAAAGTTATGCGAGTGTAGTTGTTTAGTGGAAATATATGGATAAAAAAAATTCCCCCGCAGCCCCGGAGGGCTACGAGGGATCACCCCTGTGGGCGTTGACGGATTCGAACCGCCGACCCTCTGCTTGTAAGGCAGATGCTCTAAACCAGCTGAGCTAAACGCCCGTCCTTTGTTTGGAACGATGCAAAGGTATGTAGTTTTTATTTACCTCACAAGTTTTCTTTGTTTTTTTCGGGTAATAGAGGGCGGAAACAGGGGGATAAGGAGATATTTCTTAGGTGATTGAGAGAGGGCGGAAAAGAGACGAAGGAAAAGCGGATAAATTTGGTTACCGGATGAGGATGGAGGGAGAAGAAAAGATTGGAAACAGAGAGGTATTTGTTTCGTGGCGTAGGAAGAAGAGGGAAAATGGAAGGTTTACTTACAGGAGCGGGAATGGATGAGAGTTAGGTAGGATGTAGGGGGAGGAGGATGTGGACCTGGCGGGAGTCGAACCCGCGTCCGCACAAGGAAACCATATGTTTTCTACATGCTTATCTCGGCCTTTGGTTTTGGTGCAACAGCAAGACCCGAGCCACCGACTGTTGCCTTAGCCTCTTTGGTTTTCACATGAGTAGCGAGGCCTACTCATGCTATTTCCGATTTATTCTGCATCGCTTGTTCTTTGGATTCGGAAAGAGATCCTCGGAGCGATGTCTCGTCCCTTCACCTTGTGATGGGATAAAGCCGATAGTCTACTGTGCTTCGACTAGGCAGCGAGAGCGTAATTATTTTCGCCAATTAAATTTTTGTTCGCTTTGTTTTAGGAGCTAGCTAACGAGGCTCCGCATGCTTGCATACCATTTCGTCTTGCCGTCAATTCCAATCAGGCCCTGGAAGGTTTGCGTGGCAAAGGTAATATTCTTTGGTGTTATTCTTGCCATTCGATTCGGGTAGCCTTGAATCCCATTGAATTCAGGAGGCTTGTGAATTGGAGTTCGGCGTTTTCTTTTGCTGTGGCTATGTTTTGTTGGGTTAGGCAACGTTTGAGCATTGTTTTGTGGGCTTTTTGGTAGAGTCTTTCGAGGTCGGATGGGTTCCAGCTTCCTGATTGGATGAATGATTTGGTTTGTGCTTCATCTATGAAGTTGTAGTCGAGCAGTTGAATTGGCGGCAGGGTTGCGACCAGGAGTGTATCGGCTTCGACGCAGAGCCAATGCGGGGTTGTTTTTTGGAGGTCGATGCCGAGTCGGAGGGTTCCGTAGTATATGCGAACTAATTGGGCGTCGGAGAAGAATCCTCGTCGGGTAGTGTCGATCATTTCTTCGTCTGATATGGAGAGGAATTCCCATTGTCCGATGTTTTCGATTTGTCTTATTTGGGTTGGGGTTATGTTTATTCGTTCGTCGACGGATGTTTCTATTTTATTGTCGTGATTGAGCCAGAAGATTACGGCGCTTGCGACTATTAGCATAAGGATTGCGGAGGCGATGAGTGCCCATTTGATGATTCGCCGGTTTTCGATTAGGCTCAGTATTATTTTTTCTCTTTTTTTCATTGTTTTTCCTCTGTTGTTGTGTTTTCGATGAGTGATTGAAGTTGGTTCAGACTGAATTTTTGTTTGAAACGTATGGTTATGTCCTTTTCTGCGTAGCCGATGGCGGTGAATATTGGAATTATTTGTCTTGCGGCGCTCAATCGTGCGTTTTCTACGATTCCCATTTGCGGAATCAGGTTGATGATTTGCTGTCGGCCTTGTTGTTCGTAGTTCGACAGTTCATCGTCGGAGAAGTTTCTTCGCAGTATGGGTATGAACTGTTTCATTTCCTGATGATTTATCTTCGTGCTTACGATGGCTATTCGGGGGTCGGGCAGGGTGATGGTGATTTTCCGTCCGTTGCGTTTTATATTTTCTTCCGAGAAGTTTCGCATGTCGACGTATGTTTTGATGACGGCGTCCATTGGGATTGCAACTTTTCGTTCGCCTAGTGGCAGGTCGATGTCGAACCGGTGTTTCATTATTGTTCCTTTGAGTTGCACTTGATCGTTGTGGGTTATGATTTTGTGGATGCGATATTCAGAGGTGTATAATCTGGAGCATTTCTGGACGTTCATAACCAGTGTTTGCATTGTGTCAACGGTTGTATCAGAGGGCGGTTGCTGTTTTTCTCTATCCGAGCACGATATGAATACAACGGTTAGTGCGATACATAAGTGTTTGATGTTCATCATTTCTTTTCTTCTTCTTTATCCTTGTTGCGAACCGAATCGCGTTTTTCTTGTTGTGTTTTGAGATATGCATCTATGATTGGATCGTTTGTCGGGTTATCCATTTTCCTGAAAATCTTTCTTGTTTGTTCAACATGTTCCTTATCGCGTCTGAATCGTTTATCGAGCATGAGTGCCAGGTCGAATTCGCCCATGGCATGCGGCGGTGCTTTATCCAGTATGTCGCGTTTAGGCATTTTTTCGAGCAATTCTTTCCCGTTTACCATGCGTTTTGCGGTTACTACTACCTCGTTTAGATAGTGTTCTCCGGGGTATAGGAATATGGTGTCGCTCATCACTTCTTGTCGCGATAGTTTTTCGGGTACGAATCCTTTTCGTTTGAATGTTGCGGTTACGAAATCGGCTGGCATACTGATGAGTCCGAGATAGTTGGTGCTTCCCACCGGGTGCCCATCGGTGGTTACCAGAACGTCGCGCAGCGGGAATTTGGTTGCTCCGTCGCAAACGAGAACTTGTTGTGCGTCGACCGGAAGAGCCGTTGTAAGAATCGCGATTAGAAGAAAGATTTTCTTTTCCATAAAAAAGAACTTGATTCTTTGAATGACCCTGCAAAGATAATCGCTGTTTGTAACATTAAGCTATGCAGGTTCGATGTAAGACATCCCCGGCAGAACCTCTGCCGGGGATGTCTGAGTATAAACCGCCCGGATAATAGCATTGTATAAAACGGTACGCCAGCCCATCACAACGAAAAAAGATTATCTTTGCAAGGGTTGCAAATAAAATAGCAATCAGCACAATCAATGAACATCCAATATCTCCATATTATATTCCTTTTCCTCTTGTTCGCCGGCCCGATTCGGGCCCAGAAAATCGAAATCGGAACATGCAACGTGAAAAACGATGGCGTTTATCACGGCGAAATGTTCCGCGGAAAGCCGTATGGCAAGGGAAAAGTAACCTACAAGAACGGCGACATCTACATCGGACAATACGAAAACGGCATCCGCCAAGGTAAAGGCGAACTGCTCAAGGCAAACGGCGAGAAATATTCCGGCGAATGGTTCCAGGAACTCAAACACGGTCGGGGAACATACGTCTACAAGAATGGAAACCGATACGAAGGCCTGTGGTATAAAGGATTCAAACACGGCGAAGGACGGATGACCTATCACAACGGCGATATCTACACCGGAGGATGGATGATTGACAAACGAAACGGAAAAGGACGATACACTTTCAAATCAGGCGCCTACTACGACGGACAGTGGCACGACGATAAAAAGAATGGACACGGAAAATTCGTATGGCCCGACGGCTCGAACTTCGACGGCAACTGGGTTAACAACCTTAAAGAAGGACGAGGAAGATACGTCTACGCCAACGGCGACGAATACAACGGTGAGTGGAAAAACGATTTGCCCGGTGGCAGAGGAGTACACAAGTTCGCCAACGGAGACATATACGAAGGCGATTATCTCAACGGCGAACGAACCGGACGAGGAATACTCACCTACAGAAACGGCTCGCGATACACCGGCAGCTTCCTGAACGGACAACGCAGCGGATTCGGAACCATGGCCTGGAATAACGGCGACATATACACCGGCAGCTGGGAACAAGACGTGCAGAACGGGCAAGGAAAACTCACAAAACGAGAAAAAAACACCTTCGAAGGACAATTCAAAAACGGAATGCTCGAAGGCGAAATAATAATACACTCATCCGACGGCTCACGCTTCCGAGGAGTCATTCACGACGGAAAACTCAACGGGGCAGCCATCGAAGAATCGGCCGACGGAGTACGCTTCGAAGGCTCATACCGAAACGACCGGCGGCACGGACCATTCGTAGAACGCGACCAAAACGGAAACATAACCGCCCGAGGAGTCTACGAAGACGGAGTCAGGCACGTCGAAAATTAAGTAACTCAGATAAATATCATCATTATGGCAAAAAAGAAAACAACAGCACAGAACATCATGGGACTCGTGAAAAACGACCCCTATCTCGAACCCTATAACGACGCAATACGAGGACGGCACGAACACGCACTCTGGAAAATCAAACAACTCACCGATGACGGAAAACAAACACTGGCCGAATTTGCAAGCGGGCACGAATATTACGGTCTGCACCGCACCGGAAATGGCTGGACCTTCCGCGAATGGGCACCATCGGCAACCAACATATATCTGGTAGGCGACTTCAACAACTGGTCTATCGACGAACAATACAAACTTCACCGAATCGAAGGCTCCGGTAACTGGGAACTGAACCTCGAACCCCAAATGATGCACCACGGCGACCTCTACAAAATGCGCGTTTTCTGGAACGGCGGCGAGGGCGAACGCATTCCGGCATGGGCACAGCGCGTGGTGCAAGACGAGAATACGAAAATATTCTCGGCACAGGTGTGGAATCCCGAAAAAACCTACCGATGGAGACGCAAAACATTCCGCCCTTCGGTAACTCCGCTGCTAATCTACGAATGCCATATCGGGATGGGACAAGATTTCGAAGGAGTTGGAACATACACCGAGTTCCGCGAAAAAATCCTGCCCAGAATCGTAGCCGACGGATATAACGCCATCCAGATTATGGCCATCCAGGAACATCCTTACTACGGCAGCTTCGGCTATCACGTAAGCTCGTTTTTTGCACCCAGTTCTCGATTCGGGACCCCTGAAGAACTCAAAGCTCTCATCGACGAAGCCCACCGAAATGGAGTGGCTGTGATAATGGACATTGTGCACTCGCACGCCGTGAAGAATGAAGTCGAAGGACTCGGCAATCTCGCCGGCGACCCGAATCAATATTTCTATCCCGGCGATCGACGCGAACATCCGGCATGGGATTCTCTATGCTTCGACTACGGACGAGACGAAGTGCTTCACTTCCTCCTCTCGAACTGCAAATACTGGCTCGAGGAATTCCATTTCGACGGGTTTCGTTTCGACGGCGTCACATCGATGCTCTACTACAGTCATGGCCTCGGAGAAGCTTTTGGCGGATATGGCGATTATTTCAACGGACATCAAGACGACAACGCCATATGCTATCTCACCCTCGCCAACGAACTCATCCACCAAGTAAACAAGCACGCCATCACCATAGCCGAAGAAGTATCGGGCATGCCCGGACTGGCAGCCAAATTCAAAGATGGCGGCTACGGATTCGACTATCGCATGGCGATGAACATACCCGACTTCTGGATAAAAACAATCAAAGAACTGCCCGACGAGGCTTGGAGACCCTCGTCTATCTTCTGGGAGGTAAGGAATCGACGGGCCGACGAGAAAACAATATCCTACTGCGAATCGCACGACCAAGCACTCGTGGGCGACAAGACAATTATCTTCCGACTCATTGACGCCGACATGTACTGGCATTTCAAAAAAGGCGACGAAAACGAAACCGTGCACCGCGGAATAGCTTTACACAAAATGATTCGCCTTGTAACCGCCGCAGCCATCAATGGTGGCTACCTCAACTTCATGGGCAACGAATTCGGCCACCCGGAATGGATTGATTTCCCGCGCGACGGAAACGGATGGAGCTATAAATACGCCCGCCGGCAGTGGAATCTCGTAGATAATCCGGAGTTGTGCTATCACTATCTGGGTGACTTCGACCGGGAAATGCTCGCCGTTATCAAAAGCGAGAAAAACTTCAATCGTACACCCGTACAGGAGATTTGGCATAATGACGTAGACCAGGTATTAGCTTTCAGCCGAGGCGAACTCATTTTCGTATTTAATTTCTCGCCTGTACGTTCGTTCACCGATTACGGATTCCTCGTGCCCGAAGGCTCCTACAATGTTGTGCTTAACACCGACTCAACCAGGTTCGGCGGCAACGGATTCGCTGACGACTCTGTTGAACACTTCACCAATCCCGACCCGCTCTTCCAGCCACAACAGAAAGGCTGGCTCAAAATCTACATTCCAGCACGGAGTGCCGTTGTGCTCCGGAAGAAATAAATAACAATTATCAGTATGAAGAAACTAGCATTATCGCTGCTCGCCGTGCTCATTGCAGGCAACAGCATGGCTCAGAAAACAAATCTGGACCTCAAGACGGAGAGAATCCAAAAACGATTCAGAACAGAAAGTTCAACTTTGGCCGCCTCGCTGCCGGCAGGAATGAAACCGGCAAAGGGTACAACCAACGAAAAGCCGCTCACCGAAACGCCCGCCGGACGATTGGTTGACAACATGTATGTAACATCCAACGCCTATGGACTGGGCATCGGACAAGCTTATCAGCAAAACGTCGACGGCGCCCTCGGAGCCGTGGTCGAAGGTTCCGACGGATTCGTTTACATTCAGCAACCTCTCTCGCAGGCCTATGTTCTGGCCCTCGGTAAACCATGGATGAAGGCACAGCGCCTCGCCGGCGATACCATCCTCATTCAAACTCCGCAACTCTACACCATCGATGCCGGCGACCCGTACTACCTTTATCGTATGAAACCCAACGGTACCAAATTCGTCAAAGACACCGAAAACACGACCGTCAAATTTATATGGCGAAACGACACTCTCAAACAAATTGACGACTGTCTACTCGGTCTGGGCGACGCCGACGGAAAGTGGTTCTACATAGGCGACTACAACATCTGTTATACCGTGAACAACGACCGGCCGGTAAAGATTCCTGCAGACGACGATATAGATTATTTTAAAATGACCCACCTGGCCAACCCCAACGACCTAAGTAAGCGCAAAACCAAATGGCTTAGCGGAATAGGTGATGAAAGCTCGTATCCTCCTGAACTCTATGTCACTAACATCAACAACGAAATACCCAAAGCAGGAATAAAGGCAGAGTTCGGAATAGGTTCCGGCGGTGCCCCCGCACTTATAATAAAAACCGACCAATATCTGGGCGTCGACGAACTCTACAACTGTCACGCCTATATTCTTGCTGCCGAAGCCAGAGTAGACGAACAGGCCGGGAAGAAATACTTCAACTTCACCGAAAAGAGCGAAATAGAACTCATACCACATACTACCGGTGATGACCTCGACTCAATCTCTGCCGACTTCCCCGTCGCCTTGGTGAGCAACGTCGGCAAGAACGTCTTCTATACCATCGACGATTTTATTGCTCCAAACATCCTCGAATTCGACGACGACCCCGCAGTTCCCGCCACACCCGTAATGGAACTCAAAGACTTCAGAGCCGATAAGAATGGTAAGTGGCAAAGAGTAAAAATTACCATACCTCCAACCAACGATAGCGGCGACCCATTAAATGAACTCCTGCTCTACTACAGGCTCTACATCGACGACCAGCCCTATACTTTCTCGCCCGAAACCTACTGGAACATCGCCAACGCCGACACACAGGAAGTGCCCTATCTATATCAAGACATTCGCGGCGCCAACATAAGCCTAAACGGCAAAACGCGCACTGTTTACATCTACGGTCATCCAAACTACAGTAAACTTGGCGTACGCTCGGTTTATAAAGGTGGCGACGGTACGAGCTACTCGCAGATGGTAAGTATCGATGTAGCCGAAAAGCTCGGTATCGACCGCGCCGCCAGCTCCTCGCCCGTAGTCTCCACCCGCTACTACGACCCCTCCGGACGTGAAATAGCCCGTCCGATTCGCGGTCTCACAATCATTCGCGAGCAGCATGCCGACGGCACAATCAACATTCGAAAGATAAGTACCGAATGACCCTTCTCCCCTCGGTCGATAGGCCGAGGGGAATCCGTATGGGGGAATGGGGTCGGGATTTATTCTCAAACAGACCCTGTTTTTCGCCAGCGGGCTGGAGTTCGTCTCAAACAGACCCTGTTTTACATCAGCGGGCTGGAGTTCGCCCCAAACAGACCCTGTTTTGCACCAGCGGGCTGGAGTTCATCTCAAACAGACCCTGTTTTACATCAGCGGGCTGGAGTTCGTCTCAAACAGACCCTGTTTTGCATCAGCGGGCTGGAGTTTGCCCCAAACAGACCCTGTTTTGCATCAGCGGGCTGGAGTTCGCCCCAAACAGACCCTGTTTTTCGTCAGCGGGCTGGAGTTCGCCCCAAACAGACCCTGTTTTTCGTCAGCGGGCTGGAGTTCATCTCAAACAGACCCTGTTTTACACCACAGAGTGCCAGCGCTCTGAAACAACGTTCTCTTGTTTTCTACCGCACTCAAAAGCCCATGAAAGGACGACAAGAGATTCCTTTCTAACATTACTCCTTCACCCCCGAAAATCTTTTTTATTCCTTAACGCCCACGCCTTCGACACGGCGTTCTCACGCAACACATGAGTGAGCCCATGGAGGGCATTTTTTCTTTTCATGAAAACAAATCTATTCAAGAACAATCTCGCTACGATAGTCGCACTGTTCGCCGCAATGATTCCCTTGTCTGTTGAGGCCCAAAGCATAATTCTGTCGGAGAGTTTCGACAAGCAAGGAATACCCGCAGGATGGACAACCATCGATGCCGATGGAGATAGCCACGACTGGGAGTTTTTCGATAACGAAACCGATGGTTGCATGGCGTCGGAATCGGCACACGATGATGGAAACGATAATTTTGTTGCCTACACACCCAACAATTATCTCATCACACCCTTGGTGGAAGGAGCCACCAAGGTATCCTACAAAATCGGGTCGCTAGGCAAAGAAGATTTCTGCGCCGAACACTATGCCCTGTGCGCATCGACAACGGGTAAGAATGAGAGCGACTTCCAAATAGTCAAAGAAGAAACCCTTGTTTATTCGAACGAAAAGGCAAGTCTGGAAAGAGAAGTAAATCTGCCGGCCGGGACAAGATATATCGCTTTCCGTCACTTCCAGAGCACCGACCTGTTAAGAATCCTGCTCGACGATGTAAAGGTGTATGCCGATAAAACTGTGCTATACGACCTATGGGTCAACGGCACACAGGCAACCTCAGCCAACTGCAACAACCTTCCCAACGCAAGCGGTACGGTGAGCTACGACCCATCGAGCAAAACCCTCACGCTCGATGGAGCTACCATCAATGCATCTGGCGAAAACGCAGGCATCAAGTCGAAAATAAACGAACTAACCATCCTCGTAAAAGGAAACTGCACCATTACCTCTCCAAACTTTGCCGCTATCTGCACCGAAAAATCGTACTGCACCATCAATGGCGGAAAGCTCAAATTGTCAGGAAAGAACTTTGGACTGTATCTTGTCAGTGAGGCTAAAATTACAATTGAAGGCTGCGACATCGAGTCCGACGGTTCTGTCGGCACAAACAATTCGGATGCCGAAATAACCATCAACAAATCTACCCTAAAAGCAAAGAGCAAGTCGGCTTATAAAACCGTGACCGGAATTAAAAATCTCACCCTTAACGGTAGTTCTATCACCAAGCCCGAGGGCGCATACTACGACGCATTGCTGAAAGGCATTGCACTCGATGGACAACTCGTATCGAGTCAGGTAACCATAACCCGAGGCGCAGGCCCCGGAATAATCCTTATGGAAGATTTCGAGAGCGTACCCGATGATAAGTACAATAATCAAGCCTCTACAACTCTGCCGGCCGGCTGGACAGCAATTGATGCCGATGGCGACGAGATGAACTGGATTCTCTTCAAGGAAGGTCGTGGTGGCGGCAGCTGCGCCACATCGTCGTCCTGGAACGGCGGTAGCGCGCTCACACCGAACAACTATCTCATCTCCCCGGACGTTAGTGGTGCTGAACGCGTAACGTTCTATGCCTGCGCACAAGATAAGGATGCTACGGGCGACCACTTCGCCCTGTGCGCATCGACAACGAGTAAGAATGAGAACGACTTCCAAATAGTACAGGAATGGACGATAGGCGCCAGTTCCGCATCGGCTTCCCATATCCAACCGATGACACAGGGACAATGGCAGGCATTCGATGTCGCCCTGCCGAGCGGCACGAAGTACATAGCCTTCCGCCACTTCAACTGCACGAATAACTTCCGCGTCAACATCGATGATGTAACAATATACGGCAACGCTTCTGTAGTAGAACATATCGCGACAGATACGCCTGTTTCCAAGCATGGCATCTATACTGTCAGTGGCATTCGTCTGGGCCGTTCACTTAAGGATTTGCCACAAGGAGTTTATATTGTCGACGGACAAAAAGTGGTTAAGAAATAGAGAAGAAGTGCTTGGACAGCACTTATCAAAAAATCCCCCGTTAGACCTCTAGTCTAACGGGGGATTTTTGATATATAACCCTCCTAACCTAGGCATCAGGTGCAGTTCTCTCTTTACGATAGTCTGTCGGAGTAACGCCGCACACCTGCCTGAAAGCTCGCACAAAGTTGGGATAGGCGTCGAAACCACATCGGTCGGCCACTTCAACAAAACTTATATTTGGATTTCTGTCGAGCATATTGCAGGCTCTCTTGATTTTGAGATGTTGGATGTATGCCGACGGCGTATAACCTGTCAGAGCGTTTATCTTTCGATAGAATTGTCGTTCGCTCATGCACATATTCGAGGCGAGGCGAGAAACGCTGATGTCTTTGCTATGACCGATTTGCATATATATGAAGTCGGTTACTTTGTTGATGAAATGCAGTTCTACTTCCCGCTTGAGAGTGGTACTCGACTCCTCGCTCTCCTCGGATTCTGCCGACATGTTTGCAAATTTCTGTTGCAATAGGCGTCGCCCAGCCAGCAGTTTCTCAGTCCATGTACGTAGTTCGTCGCTGCTGAAAGGCTTTATCAGATAGGCGTCGGCCCCAGCCTCGATACCTTCAATACGTTCCTTATCGGTGATTTTCGCAGTAACGATGATGATTGGGATGTGGCTTATGATTTCATTTTTTCGTACTTGCCTACATACTTCCAAGCCATCCATTTCTGGCATCATGAGGTCGGTTATGATAAGGTCGGGCACTAACTCGAGAGCTTTCTCAAGCCCTTCCCGTCCATTGGAGGCATATGAAACTGCATATTCGTCGGCAAACTGCGAGCCTATATAGGCGGCAATGTCGTGATTGTCTTCAATGATGAGCAAGTTACATTCGTTATCGCCTTTCTCGCTGTCGGCGGGCATTTTTCCTGTTTCGGGCAGTATTGGATTGTTATTGGTTACCGTTTCTATGGGTAATTGCCTTTTGCAATTGTTTCTGATGGGAATGCTAATGTGGAAAGTTGTGCCTTTTTCCGGCTTGCTTTCAACCGTGATGCTTCCCTCCACGACATCTATGATTTGCTTGACAAGGGCCATTCCGACACCCGAACCGATGTTGTGCGAATTGTTGTTCGACTGATAGAATGGTTCGAACACATGCTCTATCGTTTCCTTATCCATACCCGAACCCGTATCGGCAACGTCGATAAGCAAATGGTCATCCTTCCTCCACACAACTACGCTCACCTTACCGTATTCTGGTGTAAACTTGAAAGCATTTGAGAGGAGATTATTTATTAGTTTATTGGCATAATCGGGTACGAAATCCATCTCCACAGTATCCTTCGAGAAATATTGCAGGTCTATGTTTTTGTTGCGTGCATATTCGTTCCAGCTTTCTATAATCATCTCGAAGTAGACGGTAATATTGCCGTTGAACCAGTCGGGGTTACCTACTTCCGACTTCACTTTCGAAATATCAAGTAGTTGGTTGATGAGCCTTAGTAAACCATTGCCCTGTCGTTCGATGACCTGTGCTTTTTCTTTTACCCCATCTGTCTCGACGGTCTGCAGGTCGTGACTCAATCCTAGGATTACGGCAAGCGGCGTGCGAAACTCGTGGGTAATGTTGGTAAAGAAGTTTTCGCGCAGAGCTGACATGCGCTTCAATATGCGATGATTGCGACGGCGCACCCGACCAGAATAGATTAGAATACCCATGACGAGCAGTAACACCACAGTCGAAGCGATACCCCCCAAGAGAATGAAACGTTTCTCCGCCCGTTCGCGCTCTTGCTGGAAGGCTAGCTCTTCGGTTTTGTATTTCACATTGTTCTGGCTCACGGCCTGTTCCATTTCATGGTGATAGATGGAATCTTGCAGTGTGACATATCGTACTAGATGCTTGTCGGCCTCGGCGAGATTCGTGCCTTTTAGGGCCTCATAAAGTCCCTTTCGCGCACGACTCTCGTTGTAAACATCTTGCCGTTTTTCGCACGACTCGGCCGATTTCCTTAAAAGTTGGGCAGCCTCGGCATGGGCTCCACGACGGTTGAGCAATTCGCCCATCTGGTTGCGACACACGGAGAGCGAGAGCTCGTAACCTTCTTTTTCTAGCATAGGCAAGGCTCGTTTCATAAGGCGTTCGGCATCGCCATCGTGTCTCATCGCCATCTGTGCTGCTGCCATTTGCGACAAACGAATACCCATCTTCTCCGTATTGCCTAAAATGGAGTCCATACTATAGGCGCGTTGGGCATAGTCGAGTGCAAGACGTTCCTTCCCTAGGGTGTGATAAACCTCCGATGCGATGCCGTATTGTATTGCCATTCGGTTTGAATCCTGCGCAGCAGTACTGTAACTTATGGCTTCTAGAATATAGTGCTCGCTGTCCTTGGGCTGCTTTGCCGTGAGGCATATTGCGGCCAGCGTGTTGAGTGAACTGCTTATTCGACTCTTGTCGCCCATCTTCCTATCAATTTCGAGGCTTTTGTTTACGTGTTCTAAAGCATGCACAAAGTCCGACCGTCGGAAATGAATCTGTCCCATCAGTTGTTCGCAGTCGCTCTGTGATTCCTGATTGCCGATACGATAGGTTAACGGCAACGCTTTCATGACACATCGCATACTTTCGTTGTAATCCTGTTTATCCCAGAAATGTTCGCTCGCCCAATACCACACCAGCAGTTCCACGCTGTCGGCGGGCGTATGAGTGGTTACCTTGAGTAAACTGTCAGTGATTTCTTCCTGATAGATGATGTCCAAGATGAGGTTGGCTGTACCTACGCGTTCCTTTTCATTCTGCTGTTCGAAGTCTTTCAGCAACTCTTCCATATTCTTCCCGCTCTTTTTCTGCAGCGTTTGAGTTGTGCCACTTGTGACCTTCCTTTCTTCTGACGCCTGTTTTTTGTTGCATGCAGCCAACAAGATGGAACACAGAATAAAAGTTGCAAACAGGCTTGGGCTGCAACGAAAGCTCTTTGTTTTCATAAACACTAAAAGATTCATTAGTACATTACAAACTGTTCGAGGCAGTGTATCAACAGCGTTGCCTAAAAGAGATTTATTATAATTGCTCATATAGAGATAGTTTTCATTGTTACTTATACCTAACTCTTATCAGGAGAAGACTCTTTATTGACGAAGTCATGTTTTCGTATATCAATCTACTGTTAATAGGATGGACGAAATTAAAGTCCAATTTTATGCTTGGCAAAATTAATGCTTCACCCAGTAACTAAAGCTATTGAGAAAGCGTTTCCAATGGTCAAAACGGTAGAATGCATTTTTCATTCTACTTGTTAGGCATCTTTTGGACACATCCTTGTCGTATGCAAGAAGTATTAAGTGTGTACGGTCAGGATGATGCTTTCAGGTAATGAGTTCAGCAAATATTTCTCTTTTCCATAGTTGTTAAATTCGGTAAACATGTCACTGCTAAAATACTATGTGCCAATAGAGTGTGCGCACAAACTGCAAGATACTGACACTTGGGCGGGTGTGTAAAATGTCCGATAATGATAGGTTTTTGTCCGATAATGAAAGGGGGGCTAGTTCAGGTCGCTTCTAATTTTGCATTGAATTTTTTAGTGAATCAAAAACATCATTATAGCGACCATATAAGACCCCTGGAAATATGAACCAGAAAAGAGATAATGAAAGTAGAGAACAGCAAGCTCTCAACCTACAGTTTTCCGAAGAGCGCTTGCAGTTACTCGATACTATTCGTGAAATAGTAAACGACGAACTTAATCGCCGTGGAGTGAATCGAAATGATGGCGACAGGGGCTGCAATGATAAACCGCCAAATAGCGAAATATGCTAGCTCTATCCGAAGGCCTTGCTTCATTGCTCTTTCAAATGAGCCCTATTAATTAAAAGGAATATAAAACATAAAAATATTTCAGTTAAACTCTAAACGTCCGCGCCCTCGACACGGCGTTCCCACATAAAAAATAAACACAAGTGGGTCTATGGGGGGCATCTGTTTTATGAATAAGCCATTACACAAGAACAATCTAGCGGCAATAGTCGCACTGTTCATTGCAATGCTGACCATGCCACAACTGGCGCATGCTAAAGACTACGGCCTCTATGTTGGAGGCGTAAAAGTGACCGACAAAAACTGCAATAACATCAAAAGCAACACCATAAAGGCCTTTCGTCCCAGCGAAAACCACTATGTGTATTACGTTCCTGCAACGAATACGCTCGTTCTAGAAAATGTAAAAATAGAGCGTACCGGTGGTTACAATCATTGCATCCAGAACTACGATTGCGAAGGGTTAACAGTGAAAATTCGCGGATATAACAATTTAAGATCCAAAGATTCGGATGCCATCAGACTAAAGAAGAGCACCACGTTTGTAGGAGAAGAATTCAACGGAATAACACCAGTTCTAGAGGCTTACTCGCATCATCATGAAGGAGTATATATGGAAGACGGAGTTTCTTTAACTATCAAAGATCTGAAAGTAAAGGCATTTACAACCCTGGGCTGGGGCATAAGGGGTACCAAACGAGAAACTCTAAATATTATAAACTCTGTTATTCTCAGTACTGTCGGAAATAATATGGCTTCCATTGCCGAAGTGAATGAGATTAACCTTGATAATTCTTCAGTGGAGGCTTGGGGAGAAAGTGTTTCTGGAATTGAATTCGACAACTATCTCAATCTAAAAGAAGGAAACGACTTGCAGAAAATCAATGTAACTGGCAAATGCTCAATAACAGCGGACGACGTTGCAATCTTGTTTAAGGGTAGAGGTAAAATAGACGGTAGCGGTACGTTGGAAGTGGCAAGCAAAAACAAAACAGCAATCAGTCTTGATTATTGTTATTCGAAAAATAAAGGTGAAACAGAGATAGGCGAACTATTGTTGCATAATATCACTGTTGACATTAAGGGAATATACGGTATAGCTGGTCGTATTCCAGAAAAACATGGTGCCCTCTACATCAATAATATTCGTGGAAAGATCTATGGACAGTATGGCACCATTAGAGAAATGAACATCTTCGAAATGAAAGAATGCAAAATCACCTATCCTGAAAACGTAGCCTTCAATAATTCGGAGAATGCCCTATGTTTCTCTAACGGCAATATTGTTTCATGCACGGTGTATTTTGCTGAGAACGTACCCCCCGTACCATATGGATATATAGCAGGCTATCCTAAGGCTACTTCAACTAACAGCATAGAAGTGAAATGGTATGGTGCCCACGATAATTACACTGACTATGACCAATTGTGCTACTATGTGACTTGGGAAAGCAGTACATCCTCCGGAAAGAGCCATGAAAGGCCCTATCCAAAGGATATTACTTCCTACACCATTAGAAACCTCGAGCCTAACACAAGATATGAAGTGAATGTGTGGGTTGTCGATGAAGCCGGAAACTTAAGCAGCTATGGCGAACGGTATATAACCACTTTCGCACCTCTAACTAAATATAATGTATATGTTGCCGGCGTGCAGGTAACTTCCGAAAACTGCGACGATCTAAGCGTGATTCCCGGTGTGAGAGGCACGGTGAAATACGACCCACAAAATGTCACTCTAACACTCAGAAATGCTACTATAGAACCAGAAAATGCTATCGGAATAATATTCGGTGGAGATAAAGACCATAATATAGAACTCGAGGGTGAAAACCACATCAATATGCCAAGCACCCTTGCAATAAAAAACGGGCAGAGAAGGCTCGACATCGTAGGCCCAGGCAGCTTGGATATCGACATAATGAATAGCTATGATGTATCTGGAATTAGGACGGAGGGCCCCCTATACTTCCGCGGAAAGTGCCGAGTAATTACCACTGCTCCGATTGAAGGAAGAGCACCCGAAAATACACAAGCCTATCCCTCTTTCTACTTCTACGATTCGTATGTGTCGGCAAAAAACAACGGAACGGCAGCTGCCATTTACAGCGAAATAGATGATTACAGCACAAACAATATTTATCTGTCTGGCGTCAAAGCCTATAGTAAGGGTAGGGAAGTCGAAATTGTGAGAGCAAGACTCGATGACGACTTCCATACTCCCGCTGTAACTTTCTACAACGGCACCGACATTTGCCGTGAAGTACAAATAATGGATTACGCAACCGCCATCAAGAATCCTATTGCCGACAATCCAGCCCCTGCCGTCAAGCGCGGAATATACACTCTGCAAGGCATTCGCCTGTCTACAGAGTTCAGCCGCCTGCCAGCAGGAGTATATATTGTGGATGGCAAGAAAGTAATTAAGAAATAAATTTTTTAGCGGAAGGAAAACGAATTATGGGATTCGCCGACAGTAACATCAAAGCCAATTCGGGTGGAATGCTGCAACCCAATCAATGCCAATTCGGCCGTCAGGCCGCTGTAGGGACAGACCCCGTGTCTGTCCGCCCCACGCCAATTCGGTCTACCGACCGCAAAACATATTTTCTTAATGTGAATTCGGTTCTGCGAACCGAGCGGACAGACACGGGGTCTGTCCCTACAGCGAGCCTATCGGCTCGAATTGGCGTGGGGCAGACAGCACTTCATCATTCAGGAACGCACATACTTGTCGATTTCCTCGACGTTTTTAAAACTGATGGCTTTGCCGCGATTGGCTTTTGCTACACGCGTCATGAATTCTTCACGGCTCATTTCCGTTTCGTCGTGTTTCGCTTGCTTAACGATGAGTTTAATAGCCTCGATGGTTTTGCGCATAAGTTTTTCGTCGCCTGCAATGAGAGATAATTGGCGAAAGAGTTCTTGATTAAGATTTATGCTTGTCATAATTGTAAAATGTTGATAATGATGCAAAGATAGTATGCTACTCGCGAATATAATACACAACGGTTTCAACGCTGCGGAACCTCCGCAAGACCCAAACCAAACGGTTTCATCGCCGCGGGACTTCCGCAAGGCTCAAACCAAACGGTTTCATCGCCGCGGGACTTCCGCAAGGCTCAAACCAAACGGTTTCAACGCCGCGGAACCTCCGCAAGGCTCAAACCAAACGGTTTCAATGCCGCGGGACTTCCGCAAGGCCCAAACCAAACGGTTTCATCGCCGCGGAACTTCCGCAAGGCTCAAACCAAACGGTTTCATTGCCGCGGAACTTCCGCAAGCATCAAACAAAATAATAACACAAACGCCCAAGCCATCGACACGGCGTTCCTACATAAAAACAAATACACGTAGGTAGGCAGGAGGGCACTTTTATCTTATGAAGAATAAAATACACAAAAACATCTTCGCGGCAATAGTTGCTATGGTTATAGCCCTGTTTGCCACGCCGCAAAAGGCACAGGCGCAAGACCTCTACTTCGGAGGCGTAGAAGTAACCCAATCAAACTGCAACGACCTCATTGCAGCCTTTAAAAACCACTTCACACAGGTTGGAATTTTTGGAGGCGAATACTGCAAGGCCAGCGGAAAAGTAACGTTCGACTTCGCAACAAACACCCTAACGCTCGACAATGCCAACATAACCCTAAACCTCAACCCCGGCAGCTTGGACGGCGTGGTGTTTAACAGCAGTCGAGACGTGCTGCGGGTTAATCTCATTGGCAACAACGTAATAAACAGCGGAACAGCAGCCTTTCACCAAGCACGCCGAAACGGTGGCGCCGACCCCAGTATGACTTTCGCGGGCACCGGAACACTCACCATTAACAACCGAGGCGGAAACCGTAGTCGATACGCCGCCATAAACATTTATGTAGACGGCAAAATGTACGTGCAATGCAAAGAACTAAAAGTGCACACCAATTTCGGTACAGCCATCGGCGCACTATACGGTTACGAATCTAACGGCCGCTCAACATTAAGCATCGGCAGCAATGCCGCACTCATAGCCAAAGGCAGGGCAGGCTCTATAGCCAAGCTCAACAACTTTTCAATGGGCAGTGGCTACAAATTCCACACGCCCTCCGGAGCACGATGGGATTCAAGAGAAAGCGCCGTGTGCGATGGAAGCGGAAACGTGATAACCGACGAAGTTATCTGCGCACCCAAAGACTGGCATCCCTCCACCGGTATTGATAATCCCATAGTCAACACCCCCCTCACCCCTTCTCCCAAGTGCGGCACATACACCCTGCAAGGCATTCGCCTCACAACAGAGTTTAGCCGCCTGCCCCGAGGAGTATATATCGTTGATGGCAAGAAGGTGATTAAGAAATAGGCCCTACAAACAACACCCCGCACCAAACAGGTGGCGCAATGAAGCGTTCCTGATATTTAATTCATTTATTCATTTAACAACAAAATCAAAATGAAGAAGAAAATTTTTTCCGCAAGCCTGGCGAAAGCAACTTTCGCGCTTGCATGTGTGTTAACTCTTTCGCTCGCCTTTACGGCCTGCAACAGTAAAGGAGACCTTCCGAAACCGAATCCGGAAAAACCGGATCCCAAACCGGATCCCAAACCCGATGATCCAAACCTCCTCACCCTCGAGAAAGCTGTAAAGATTAATGGCAAAATGAGAGAAGTGAAGAGAGCCGTTGTGGTCACCGATGGTTTGAATAACTCATACGATATTATGCTGTCCTTTAAAGATGGCGACAAGTGGGAGCATCTCTCGATTGATTTCGATCCTAACGAAAATGGTACAACCTTCGATCTTACAGAGAGTATAAGTGGTAAGGGAGAAAAATGGGGTGTCCAATATCTAATAGGCAAAAAAGCTACTTTCTATGCCCACAACGATCCTAAGTATGCCAAATTCTCAGACGGCACGATGAAATATAACATCGACGCTATAACCGGCGAGAGCAGCGTTGAAATAACAAACGCCAAGATAACTTACCAGGGCACGGAATACACCTTTGAAACCAAATGGAAAGGAAAGGCCGAAGTAGATCATTACTCGGCAGTTGTTATAAATACAAACAAGAGCATAGGCCAAACAATATCCTTCGGTACTGATGTAGAAGATGTCTACGTTCTTGGCGCAACCAAAGTGAAAGATCCCTATTATAAGTACGACCAATACAATTTTGAATACGAAATCAAATCGCAAACCATAGTGATTAGTGGCAAAATCTCTATGCTCGATATTAAAAAAGAGGGCATCACAAGCATCGACCTTTCGCGCCTTTCTGGTATTAAAGAGCTCTATATCAGCGAAAACCCTCTCACCAAACTCGACGTTTCAGGAAACACCGAACTCACCCTGCTTGCTTGCAATAAGTGCGGGCTTAATGCATTGGATGTAACCAAGAACACTCTCCTTGGACTTTTAGAGTGCGCTGAAAACGAACTCACCACACTCGACATTTCGAAGAATACCAATCTCTACAATCTTGATTGTGCTGATAACTACCTCACTAGCCTCGATATGTCGAGCAGCAACAATTGGACTTATGTGTGGTGTTACGGTAACAAGCTAACGTATGAAAACGTGAAATTGGGAGGCAAGGCCAAAGGTTTGACATACGACGTTAATTTCGCTTTCCATTTCAAAGGCGAGAATTCTCAAACCCTAACCAGGGCACAAGTTCAAGAACTCAAGTCGAAAGGCTGGCAAGCTCGTACGGCTTACATCGGCAGTGATGGTTATCGAACCTTTGAAGATTACGAAGGTGAATAATTCTGCTCTCATGCTAACGCTCACAAGGGATTATCCCCTTGTGTAAACGCTCTCAAGGGGGAACAGCGCCTTAACCGGCGCCCCCTTGTTAGCTTGCATAGCGCAGCTACTCGCAGCTCAAACTCACGTTCATATCCCCTCTGTTCGGCATCCCCTCATCCTTAATCCCTCATGTTTGCGCCCCACACATTTGCACCCCCACACATTTGTACCCCACACGTTTACCCCCTTATATCTTTCACCCCTTTCACCCCTTCACAACCCCAGCCCTTCACATTCTCGGTAAGCGACCGAGAAATGTTCAAAAAACAATATTTATTTCCATAACAAAATCCCAGAGGCTACAGTCCCGTAAGAGCATCAGGTCTTAGATGGGCTCGAATAATGCCGATTCGGCCGATAGGTCGCGCCAATTCGGGCCGGAACGGCACGCAGTAGGGACAGACACCGTGTCTGTCCGCCCCCCAAGCCAATTCGTTCTGCCCGACCGCAAAACATATTTCCGCATGTGAATCCGGTTCTGCGAACCGGGCGGACAGACACGGGGTCTGTCCCTACTGCGGCCTGACGGCCGAATTGGCATCCGTTGGGTTACAGTCGGTAAGTTTTTGGGACGTCTTCCAAGTAGTTGGACGATTCAAATCAATTGGCGGGACGTCTTCCAAGTAGTTGGACGAGCCAAATCAATTGGCGGGACGTCTTCCAAGTAGTTGGACGAGCCAAATCAATTGGCGGGACGTCTTCCAAGTAGTTGGACGAGCCAAATCAATTGGCGGGACGTCTTCCAAGTAGTTGGACGAGCCAAATCAATTGGCGGGACGTCTTCCAAGTAGTTGGACGAGCCAAATCAATTGGCGGGAACGTTTCCCAAACTTAGGACGATGCAAAAATCCCCCCTCACCCCTCCTCACCCCTCTCAATAGAAAATAAAAACAAACAATACATTTTCAACTCTAACGCCCACGCCCTCGACACGGCGTTCTCACACAAAAGTAATGCGTGAGTCCACGGAGGGCACTATTTCTATGAGACTACGAAAGTTACTAACTACCGTCATTGCAACAGTTGCGATGATGTGGAGCATAACTGCAATGGCACAATCGAAAGAGGCCTACGTGGTTAGAAGCAACGATGGCGGAACAATTACATTCTACTACGACACGAAAAAGTCGACCCATCCGAGCGGCTATGTTTACGACATTCCGAGTTCAGGCAACACTCCCGATTGGGCCGGAACTTACGAGAAACCCAACGAAACGCTAACCCATGTGGTGTTCGATGAGTCGTTTAATAACTATCAGCCAACGAGTACCTTCCAATGGTTTTCTAATTGCCAAGCGTTGATAGACATCACTGGCATTGAAAACCTCAACACATCGAGTGTAACGGATATGAGCTATATGTTCAACATGTGTTTTGAACTCACCTCTATTAATGCTAAGACTTTCGACACCTCGAACGTAACCAATATGGGTAGCATGTTCAGCAGCTGCGTGAAACTCTCGACGCTCGATGTATCGAACTTCGATACATCGTCTGTAACCAACATGAGCAATATGTTCTATGGATGCGAAGCGCTCCCTTTGGTTGACGTTTTGTTTTTCATGACAGACCGCGTTACAAATATGAAATACATGTTCTCCGGATGCAGGAGTTTGGAGTCTATAGATTTAGAGAACTTCAACACTGAAAATGTAACTGATATGGGAGGTATGTTTGCCGACTGTGGAGTCCTAAAAACACTCGATGTATCGAACTTCAACACCAAGAACGTGGAAAATATGGCTGGTATGTTCTCAGGCTGCAAAACCCTCAATTCGATAAATGTTACGAAGTTCAACACCTCGAACGTTACCTCAATGGCAAGTATGTTTTGGCATTGCGTAAATCTTAAGTCTTTGGATTTAGCCTATTTCGATGTATCGAAAGTTACAGACATGGAGCGCATGTTTCAGAGCTGTAGCAATTTGCAAACCATCTATTCCAACAATACATGGACATGCGCATCGTCGTACAATATGTTCGATGGTTGCACACAGCTGAAAGGCGCTGTGCCTTTCGACCCCGCCAAAGTCGATGCGGCGATGGCTAATCCCAAAACAGGCTATTTCACTCTCAATCCAACAGGTATCGAAACAACCAAGGCCGATGTTGAGCCTCACAAGAAAGGCGTATACACCGTGGGCGGAATAAGAGTATCGGGCGAGCTGAAAGACCAGCCCAAGGGCATTTACATTGTAAACGGAAAGAAAGTAATCAAATAGAATTTTTTAGATAATGAAAACAAAACAAATCCCATCGAGCATGGCCGCCAAGGCGCTGGTCATCTCAAAGCCTGCTACGATTCATCAACTAAGGCTCTCAATCTCAATAACGCAATAAAAGACTACAATAAGAAAGTGTTCCAATCTCATAACAATAGAAAGAATATAACTAAACACAATTAAGATGAAAGCAAATAAAATCATCGCATTGTTGGTAGCAATCGTACTAACATTCGCAATTACATCGCCAGCCGATGCGCAGTTCGGCAACCTGCTCAACAAGGCCAAGAATAGCGTTCAGAAAAAAATTGAACAAGGAGTGAAAGACAGAGCAGAAAGAGCCGCTGAACGAGCTGTTGACAACGCAATTGATAAAGCCGAGCAGCACGTAGAGAAAGAAGCTAGTAAAGCCGTTAAAAAGGCTAGTAAAAAAGTAGCCAAGAAAACCGGCGTAAACGTAGTGGAGAGTAGCTCTTCAAGCAGTCCCATAGACGAAGACGATGCCGACTTCATGCTCATCTACAAAAAGAAGTTCAAGCCATCGAAAGAAGCTCTGGCTTCCAATCAGTTCGCCAACAGCGACGAGGTGCCCGAAGGTTTCACCAAGTCGTACAAGGAACTATACGCCACATTCGAACATCTTGAGCCGAGCCTCTTTCCGCTTCAGCCCTACTACAAATACCCGGTGGTATATGCTTTGGGGCAAAAGCGCATCAATCAAAGCGATGTGGCCTTCTCTACTCTAATGAAGAATTGCTTTACATCGTCAACAGGCTTGGTTAGAACTATTAGTAATATACAGCTTTGGGGCTATGGAGTAGACGAAGAATCTAAAGAACTCATTTCGGAAGACGGACAAAAACTCGCCATGCAAATGGACGACGCAGAATTCCGTTACGCCTGGGCCGCACTATTCTTTGCCGACCCCAACAGCTGGCATTCTGTGTGGAATCTGGCCATGTTAATGGTTAACGATAACAGGTGGCTAACAATGGTTAAAGAATACGAGGTTACAACCAACACCGGCATAGCCGATGCAACAAAAGGCTGGATGTTTCCATACGAGCGATTCTCGGCCAAAGAACGCGAAGGGGTTATGAAGCACATGGCACGACAGTATGTAGACATAGAGCTTATTGCCCGATGCGTGTTGACATTATATCAAAAGGTGGAATCCGACCCCACGCCTTACCGCAAAGCGCTATACATGTTCGCCGCCAACGAGTTGTATAATCAGATTCTGAAAGAACACAAAGATTTCTCGGCCAACGCCTCGAAGTTCAATCAGCAAACAATGCTCTACGCCCGCTACAACAACACCGAAGAGAGCAGGAAGATTATAGATGATGCTCAGGTTGAACCCGAGCCTCCAACCATGACTCTCAAGCCCGGTGCAATGAATAAGCAGCTCAACGCCCAGATTCTTAAAATAATGAAGCAAAAGGATCCCGACGTGATTCGCGTTGTTGTAATCAGCGATTCATGGACGGTCCACTCTCTTAAAGACCGCTCTGTGATGGCCTGGGCTGTTTATCGTAACAAAAAAGGCAAGCTCGAAGCCCACGACTACAGCTTCTGCCAAGACTATATGGGCGCCGGCAAATACGGTTCTTTACGCTATAAAGGTATCGGTACGCAAACCGTCTATGTGAAATGAGTAACACCAGTCCAGATTGGTTAGTATAGAAATTCCCTCACCAGTTTATTCTGCAAAGTATTGAACCGGTGAGGGACGTTGCATATCTCGGATAATCGGGCAATTAGAAATATTTTCATAACTTTATCCCGAATTTCAAAGGGCATTCCACTCTTCACAATACTAGAAAACGAAGTCAGAGGAATAGCTGAAAACCGAGAAACAATGAATAAGACTCATTTACGCCACCCCCAATTGCCCGTTAAGCTTTCCGAGCAAAGCCGGCCCACAGGTAGAGCACCATAACGCTCTCCACATAGTAACCATCCCCTAGAGAAATCATTCCAAGAACCCCCTCTCCCCTGCAAAACATTTTTTTAAAACAACATAAACATTCATTTTTTAAATCCAAAACATCATGAACATCATTGGTAATTTCACAGAGATTGTAACAAAGAAGTATGCTCAATTCAAAGGTCGCGCAAGCCGTGCAGAATATTGGCAGTACATCCTCGTAATGGCCATTATCTATGGAATTGTAGGAATCATCATTAGTTTCCTTCCTCAAAGCATGAGTATGGTCGGCTTCATCCTCTATGGTATTGTAGCTCTCGGACTGTTGCTTCCCACATTGGCTGTTAATGTTCGTCGTATGCACGACCTTGGCAAAGGCGGTGGCTGGCTTTTCATCACTCTGGTACCATTCATTGGTGGCCTGTGGTATTTCATCCTCACCGTTCAAGCTGGCGAAACGAATAAGAACCGTTTCGACGACCAAGAAGTAACGAAAGCATAACCATTCTTTCAACAATCACAAAACAAACGCTCCGCCCGGTGCCCATCTCAAGACACCGGGCGGGATCAATAAAAAAACAAACACAATTCAAACAACTTTTTAAAACACGAGAAAACAATGAAAAAGAAATTTTTTCTTAGCCTGATGGCTATTGCAACCCTAGCAGGAGCAATGACCCTAGCTGGATGTGACAAGAGTGAAAAAGGAGAAGACTTTCCCAACGGTGGCGGCGAAAAAGGCGATGCAACTTCGGTGGAGCTGAATCAAACCCGACTGGATATGGACATTAATGGAACTTTCCAGCTTCAAGCAATTCTTCCGGCTGAAACAAAAATCAAAAAGGTGGAATGGAAGAGTAGCAATCCTAAAGTTGCATCAGTGAGCAGCGATGGTTTTGTTACGGCTATATCGAAAGGTACGGCAAACATAACAGCATCTAGTAAGAAAGCTAGCGCCACATGCAAAATAACCGTTTCCGGTAAAAAAGTTGAGCTCGAGCCAATAGACCCGAAGGTGATTGGCGGTTTTGACCCTAAAACCTATGACAGAAATGCTACAGCAAAGGTTCAGTTCAACAGATTCCCTGTTTCGGTAAAAGAATTCAAGGAAGTACGCGAAAAAATTGGAAAAACTCCAGAAGGTGTTGTTGCCCTAGAATTGATGGCATTCGAGATGTATCATCGTAATCCCGCTATTGGCATGGAATGCGTCAAGCTAGTAACCGATCAGAGTTACCATCGTGATATAACAGATGGATTAAAGAGAATATATGGAAAATATCAAGATCTTGCTCGTCCATATCAAGTTGCAACATTCCTTGAAGGTTCTGAAAGGAGCAACGGTTATAATCCCAGTCATCCTTATGTTGTAAGCATGAAAGCTTCGGCAAATCCATACAGTCGCTATGAAAAATATAATACAGTTTTGATAGAAATATCTGTATATACTTCTGGTTCGAGAATAAACGACATTCCAACTCGAGAGGTTACAGTGTATAAGCGTTCTAGTCAAGAATATTATATGGTTCATGGTTGTGGCGGCTTTATTTTTGCAGGCGACCCACTGACTGAAGACTATCCGGCATACAAAGGCTTGAAATAATTATCTTTTCGCCCCCCTCTCCTTTTGTTGAAATCTCGGTATAAGGAGGGCGAATGAAAACACAATTAATTCCCCTCTTCTCGTTCCCTATTTGATTAGGATGAGAAGAGGGGGATTTTTATGTCCCGACCACTAATCTCGAATCTCTCTCTCTTTGCCCCCATCATAGTCCGATTAACCAGTATTTCTACTCAAGAGAAGCATCGTAATAATTACGTGAGTTCGGTAGCTGTCTTAAAACGAACTCACATCATCGTGTCTACATGAGTATCCTTCGAGATAAAGAAAGGCGTGATGTTAGAGATAGCTGCATAACATCTGTTTTTATATAAAAACACACAAGATATTATATAGTAATATATATTTTTATCTGGAAATACAATTGCCGAAACTTCGGCAATTGTATTTCCGTAAATAAATACTACATACGGATTTGCGTGTATTCTATTTCCATATGGAAATAGAATACACGAATTATCGGCAGATATATTTATATAAGAAAATACTATATACGCTATTTCGGATGATGTATTTCCATATAGAAATACAATTCCCGAACTTGCGTGTGATTTATTTCTATATAGAAATTTAATGTATTATATTCTATATGATGTAATTATAATAAGAAATATAATACCTGGAATTGATGATAGCTATTTGATGATTTTCGCACATTAGAATACACTCATATCGTGGCAAATAAAAGCCGTCCGTACTCAGAAATCGAGTTACAGACGGCTTGAATCAGTGTAGAAACTTTGCGTGAAGTGTGAGGAAGGAGATTAATTGTCTTCCTCGGGCACAATGAGTTTGTAGCCTTTACCGTGGATGTTGATGATTTCTATTTGCTCGTCGGGTTTGAGATGTTTACGCAGCTTGGTGATGTAGACATCCATCGAACGGGCGTTGAAATAGTTATCGTCTATCCAGATGGTTTTCAATGCATAGTCGCGTTGCAGAATTTCGTTCGAGTGAGCGCACAGCAAGGCGAGCAGTTCGTTTTCTTTTGTTGTGAGTTTGGTTGCTTGGTCGGATTTATTGTCGAGTGTGAGCAACTGTTTCTGTGTGTCGAAAGTGAATCGGCCGATTTTGTAGAGGGTCGATTCTTTACTTCTTTTTCCGTGCACGCGACGTAGGATGGCTTCAATGCGGAAAACGAGTTCTTCCATCGAGAAGGGTTTTGTGATGTAGTCGTCGGCTCCGATTTTGAATCCTGCGAGGATATCTTCCTTGAGCTGTTTTGCGGTTAGGAAGATGATTGGCACGTCGGTGTTGTTTTGTCTGATGTCTTGGGCGAGTGTGAATCCGTCTTTTTTGGGCATCATCACGTCGAGTACGCAGATGTCATACTTGTTTTTCATGAAGGCTTTGTAGCCTGCTTCGCCGTCGGGGCAGAGGTCGGGCGAGTAGCCTTTTGCTTGTAGATACTCGCTGAGAAGTGTTCCGAGATTTTCATCGTCTTCGCACAGTAGGATTTTAAATTTTTCTTCCATAATCAGAATTTTTTTGGTTTATGATTTTTGTGTTCTATAGTTCGTCATCGTTCTCCCGGTGTACGGGTAGAATAATGGTGAATTTCGTTCCTTGTCCGTATTCGCTGTCCACTTTGATTTCTCCTCCATGTAGGTCAATCATTCTTTTGACGTAAGCCAGACCGAGTCCGAATCCTTTCACATCGTGAATGTTTCCGGTGTGGACGCGATAGAACTTGTCGAATATTTTTCTGAGATTCTCTCGTTTTATTCCTCTTCCGGTGTCGCGCACTGAGAGGTAGAGGTGCTCGTTGTTGTTCCATGTTTTAAGATAGACGTCGAGCGGTTTATCGGGCTTGGCATATTTCACAGCGTTGTCGAGTAGATTGAATATGATGTTTTGGAAGTGCATCTCGTCAATATATACGGCCGATTCTTGAGCTCGGATGTCGGTGTGCACTTTTCCGCCGGTGTGTTCTACTCGGAGTGTGAACGAGTTGGCTATATTTTCTACCATTTCGTTGAGGTCTACGAATTTCATTTTGAGCACCGATTTCTTACGGTCGTACATGCTCATCTGGAGCACTTTTTCAACGAGAAATCTGAGCCGTTTGGTTTCGTCGTTCACCACTCCGCCGAGATGTTCAATCATTTTGGGCGATTTGGTTAGGGTTTTGTCGTTCATCATTTGTGCGGCCAGCGATATGCTTGCGATTGGGGTTTTGAGTTCGTGAGTCATGTTGTTGATGAAGTCGTTTTTGATTTCGCTGTATCGCTTCTGTCTGAAAATGGTGACAATCGTGAAGATGAACGTTACCAACAGAACTATCGTGAAAATCATCGAGGGAATCATGAATCTTATACTCGAAAAGATGTAACTGTTCATGTTCGGGAAGTGAACTTTAACTACTCCCATTCTATTTGGCGGGTCGTTTCTGAAAAGCACCTGCGAATATATTTCTTCACCGTTTTCAACATAGTCTGGGCATCTGTAGATTTCGCGTCCATCTTGCGTGCATACTGAAAAGTGATATGGAATGTTGATTCCGTTGTTCATCATTTCGGCCTTCAAATCCTGGTCGAGTAACTTGAAGTTAACGCGCTGCGACAGGGGGCGTTCCGAAGCCGAATAGAGCATATTATAAACTACCTCTTCGAGCAATGCCTTTTGATAGACGTATCGGTTACGAACAATTTCTTGCATCCTCCGCCGGGTGGACGATAGCGAACTGCTGTCGTTCCGCAATATCATTGCTTTCGGCGTGAGCGACGGATTGCTCTGAACCATCTTCGATTCAAACGAGGTGTAGGCTTCGCCCTGCGAGTTTGT
Source organism: Prevotella micans F0438 (assembly GCF_000243035.1). Lineage (NCBI taxonomy): Bacteria > Pseudomonadati > Bacteroidota > Bacteroidia > Bacteroidales > Prevotellaceae > Prevotella > Prevotella micans. Next base: position 715,191 of record NZ_JH594522.1, on the reverse strand, counting down.
TCCCAAAGGCTGGTGTACCTGTGTAACAGTTTTCTTTACAGGCTGGACATGCTGTTCGGTTTTGAGTTCGTTGCGATTAACATCGTCTTCGAGAAAACGAAGTGTTTCATTCAGTTCGAGATTTCGCGATGCCTGATATAATGCACGATTAACCGACTCGTCGAACTGTTCGCGCTTCATGTCGGCCATCTCTTCTATGTAGTTTAATTGCAATAAGAGTAGTCCGAGAAACGAAACGCCCATAATCACGGCTATTGTCCAAATCGTTTTCTTCTTCATTATGTTTTTCTCGTTGGCAAGAATAAACTCTTGCCATGCAACGCGGGCAAAGATAGTTATTCATTAATCCATTAACATCTTGTGGTTAATATAATCGCTCTGATTTATTTCTGTTAACAAGATTCTGGAAATTTAGTTGCGTTATTGTAATTTAAGATGGGGCGTATTTAAGTTGGAGGCTCATTTTGAATATAATTTTCGCCCATGCCTACCGCATGGGCGAAAATTACAGAAATAGTATGAAGTTAATCCAGGTTGAGACCAACGGAAGAGATGTAGGCGATGAGCTCTTCCATGTAGCGACGGCGTTTGTCGGTGAAGTTTTTGTGGTTGGCGTAGGAGCGGTGAAACCAAGTGTATAGCTTCGGGGTATTTTTGTGGTTAGGCAGATTGTGATGATTCACAATATAGGTTTCAACTTCTTTGCATTTGGTTTGGAACTCATATTCTTGCATCGTTCTGGGATAGCCTAGCTTTTCGAATCGCTCTATGGTAGCGTTAAAGATTTGACGTCGTTTTTCGTCTATTTCAATAATGTTATTCCTGATGTTGTAGGTCCATCTCTGGAGTGATGCTTCTTCGTTGCTACCGTTGTAGGTAGGGAAGCGTCGGTTTTCTTCAACGAATTGGATGAGTGCATTCAATCGGTCTTCGAATTTGCTACGTCGTGAGCCGTTGGTTTTCTTGTATTTGTCGGAATACTTTTTAGACGACAGTCCGAAATATCCTCTTTCGAATGCTACGAAACGCTGCCTGTTGATATCGAACATTGTTGAGAAGACGCTCGACTTGTTTGTTTCCGGATAATGTTTGACTACTTCTTTAAAAAGGGTGTCGATGTGTAGTGGTTCGTCTGATTTACTGAGCAGGTCGACGAGAAGGTCACGTATGCTTCCGAAATAGACTCCTTCCCATGTGTCGAGTGCGTATTTCGAACTTTTGCCTACGGCTTTGATATGTTCGTTTGCATAGAGTGAGGGTTTTATTTGTAGTGCTTCTTTGTATTTATGGTTGGGATATTTTGCTTTGAACTCGCGGAAGATGTCTTTGACGTGCATCGGTTTTCCGTGTTTTGTCAGAATCTCGTAAACCTCCTGTGGGGTGTCGATATAGTTCTGGGGGATGAAGAGTTGTTTGTCGGGAGTTGTTTCCACGTTGTAGATTTCAGCGGCTATGTATTCTATGAGGCCCCGGACTTGTTCGCGCTTGTCTTCGGGAACAGTGAAGAGCACGTTGTCTATAGGGATGTATTTATCCTTGGAGTATTTGGTGTTGACAAAACTTTGTAGAGTATCGATGCAGTCTTTGAATTTAAATTCTCCGAGTTTGTTTTTGTTAATTAGCACAGCGTGCTTGTCGACTTCTTCGACTCGGAAGTCGCCTACCAAGGCCAGGATATAGGCGAATGTGTTGAAGCTGATGTCGAGCTTTTCTTCTTCGTTGACCTTTATATATTCTTCGGTTTGTGGGCAGATATAGGCATGTTCGAAGAGATTAGCGTATTGTTTCCAATCTTCGTTTGATGCAATTTCGGTTGTTTGTATATTGATTGTCCCCATGGAAATTTGTCGAACTCTTTCAACTGTTAGTCCCACTTTGTTGGCGATTTCATGTAGTGTCCAGAATCTACCTGAAATGCCGTGGAGCATACTGTAGATTTGATCTGACCGCATTTCCGACGAACGCAGTCCTTGTAGCATTATGTAGAACAGCGGGAGAGAGTTGTGTTTTCGCATGTAATCGAACACTGTGTGATATTGGGCAGTTTTCAGATAGGGGTAGGAATTCTTTATGGATTCTTCGCGTATTTCTTCATCTGTGAACGAGAACACGTTGTCGAAAAATTCTCTGAACTCTTGGTTGAATCGGAATACCTCAGTAAGTGTCTTCTTCATTTTCTGTCTAGGGCAGATTTCCCTGTAGGTTTCCAATGGTTTATCGGCATATTTAAGTAGGTCAAGGAAGTGTGGTAGGAATGTATTTTTGAAGTTCTTCGTTCTGATGTTCATCTTCGATTCACACATGTTTTGATAAACTTTTTCCACATATTGCGATGCCGTGGGCGACAAGAAATGCATAGCTCTTTGTTCGTAGCTAAATTCGCTCATTTTCTTTTCCATGAGCTGTAGGCGTTGTTTGTAGATTCTGTAAGTTTTTCGGTTTGTCTTTTGAACTTGCTCCATACCTCTTTTCACATCATAGATGTAGTTTCTGTAGGCGTATCTTATTCTGAGATTTTCTTCGAGTGTATAGCCATCGGCGATGTCAAGCAAGCGTTCCGAATTAGTCATCACGAATTCGTGTAGGTTTATGGGCTGCGGATAGAGTGTTCTCAGATAGGAGTATATGCAGTCGTTGCCAGCAAGCGTGTCGTTGTAGGCTTTGGTGATTATGTTTTTCATTTCTTCGCCCAGCGAGTTGAGAAAAGCTTCCTTGTCTGTGTGCTTGAGGTTGGTAAGTTCTTCTTGGACGTTGTTAATCACATTAAGCATCTCGGAATACGATTTTTTCCCGAAACCTCTTATTTTAAGTAAATCGATTGGATTGTCAATGCTTTCTAAAACATCTTCGAGTGTGTTCATATTCTTTGAGTACAAGCAATTGTAGGTTCGAACGGAGATTATTCCAGTGTGCAACAGTTCTGAAATCCTGGTGTTTAAATTAATAGTCATGAGCATTCCGTTAATAATTATATAGTCCAAATGTTACTGAATGTGACTGAATTTTCAAATCCTTTCGATGCAAAGATATTATTTATAAGTAGGTTAACAAAATCTAGGGCGTTGCCTTATCTTTGCAAAATCAAAAAGATTGTTAGTTTATGGATTGGATAAACGGCTTGTTCAACATTCCTTCTGCGTTGCAGGCAATGGTTGTCATATCACTGATATGCTCTGTCGGATTATTATTGGGAAAGATTCGTTTCGGCGGAATCTCTCTGGGTGTTGCCTTTGTGTTTTTCTTCGGAATAGCCGTGGGTAATTTCGGATTGCAGATTGACAGGCAGATGCTCATGTACTGTGAGAACTTCGGCCTAGTGCTGTTTGTCTACACCCTAGGATTACATGTTGGCCCTAATTTCTTTGGTTCGTTTCGTAACGAAGGAACATGGCTCAATATGTGGGCTATGTGGGTGATTCTTCTGGGTACGTTGATGACTGTGGGGATGACTTACGTTCTGGGAGTTCCGATGTCGGATATGGTGGGAATCCTTTGTGGAGCTACAACAAATACTCCCGCACTGGGTGCTGCACAGTCGGCTCTCGAACATGTCGGAATAAGCGGAGCCGGGGCTGCTTTGGCAACGGCCGTTACCTATCCGCTAGGCGTTGTGGGGGTTATTTTCGCAATGATTTTCATCAGGAAATGTTTTGTGAAGGAGAGTGACCTCAAAGTGCGGCATAAGGACGACGACGACCAAACTTATGTGGGACAATTTCTTGTAATCAACCCCGCCTTGGTTGGGAAAACAATCCTTGAAATAGCCCAAGGTACCCACATGAAGTTCATCATTTCTCGAATATGGAGAGGCGGAGAGGTTATCCTACCCAAAGGCGGCACTCAACTCAAAAGAGGCGACAATCTGCTTGTCGTGACCAATAAGGACGAGGTACAAGGAATGGAAATTCTTTTTGGGCAAAAGGTGAAACGTGATTGGAATAGGGATCAAATAGACTGGAACCATATCGACTCTAATATCGAAAGCCGAATAGTAGTCATATCACAACCCATGCTCAATGGTAAACGGCTCGGACAGCTTCATCTTCGTGATGCCTACGGAGTGAATGTGAGCCGCGTTCTTCGAGGCGATATAAAACTCCTCGCGACCGAAAAACTTATACTTTGCTACGGCGATCAGCTCACTATAGTTGGTCGACCGGCCGACCTTGACCATGCCGAAAATTTCCTCGGCAACTCCGTGAAAACCCTAAAAGAACCTAACATTGCCAGTATCTTCTTGGGAATGCTCCTCGGACTTGCTCTGGGAACCATTCCAATTTCACTCCCCGGAATGGATTCGCCCATACGACTTGGTATTGCGGGCGGACCTATAATCATGGGTATTTTGGTTGGCGCTTTCGGTCCGCATCTGCAAATTATTTCGTACACAACCCGTAGCGCTTCGCTGATGCTTCGAAAGCTCGGTCTTTCGCTATATCTTGGCTGTTTGGGGCTCGATGCCGGTAAAGATTTCCTGGCCACGGTTGTGCGTCCCGAAGGTTTGTTGTGGATAGGACTCGGCTTCATTCTAACTATCGTTCCTGTGATTATTATTGGAATAATAGCGCTTCGAACCAAGAAATATGATTTCGGCACTATCTGTGGAATCCTTTGTGGTTCGATGGCTAATCCGATGGCTCTAGGATATGCCAACGATACTATGAAAGATGAAACGTCCAACATCAGCTATGCCACTGTTTATCCTCTCGGCATGTTCGTGCGTGTCATCATCGCGCAAATCCTCGTTATGTTCTTTGTATAATCCTGTCATCGAATTGAGTCGCTCGACGGGCCTCGAGATACTCCCAGCATCGAATAGAGCAACATACTTGGGATAAACCTATAGGCATTAATTGTGAACATCTACTTAACTTTGAAGCCGCAAAGACGTAACTCACACATGCATTTCCAAGAAAAATCAAAATCCGTAATCGATATCCAAGAGAAGATGGTCTCAACCGCCGAATCTTATCACACACCCGTAATGCTGAATGAAAGCGTCGACGGACTCAACATCAAACCGGGGGGTATTTATGTGGACGCAACCTTTGGAGGAGGCGGTCATTCAAAAGAAATCCTTGCACGACTCAATGGGAATGGGCGACTTTTTGGATTCGACCAGGATGCCGACACCGAGGCTAACATCCCGAAATTGGAGAATGAATCGGCAGAAGAGTTCACATTCGTATGCTCAAACTTTAGGTATCTGAAAAATTGGATGATGTATTACGGTATAGAGCACATAGATGGATTACTGGCCGACCTTGGTGTAAGCAGTCATCATTTCGACGACAAAACAAGAGGATTCTCTTTTCGTTTCAACGACGCGCCGTTGGATATGCGAATGAATAACAGAGCAGGCAGAACGGCGGCTGACGTGCTTAACACTTACGATGAGGAAGCGCTGGCTGATATGTTCTACGTCTACGGCGAACTGCGGAACGCCAAACGCATAGCCGCGGCAATCGTGAGTAGCAGAACGCGGCGAAGTATCCGTACGAGCGGAGATTTGAAGGACCTGGTTGAACAGTTTTTCAAAACAGAACGGGCCAAGAAGGATATGGCGAGACTCTTTCAGGCCTTACGCATTGAGGTGAACAACGAAATGCAGGCTTTGTGCGAGCTGCTTAGAGCATCTGTCGAGTTGTTGGCTCCAGGCGGTCGACTGTCGGTTATTACATACCATTCCTTAGAAGACAGGATGGTGAAGAACATCATGAAAACAGGAAACATCGAAGGCAAGGTTAAGCAGGATCTCTATGGGCGGATAGAATCTCCCCTCCGCTTGGTTAACAATAAGGTTATTGTTCCAACAGACAGCGAGCAGAATGAGAATCCGCGAAGCCGGAGCGCGAAACTTAGAATCGCAGAGAAGAAAGCAAAATGAACGATAATAAGGAAAATAACGAAATAGTTCGAGGGGAAGTTGTGCTCGACATCGACGAGCAAAGCGAACTTTTGGATGGAACACCTGTTGAATCTCCCGATGATTTGGCTCCCACACCCGAAGAAAAAGAAGAGCCCAGTCTCAGTAAAGTTGAAACATTGAAAACGGCGATTGAGGAGCAGGCTCGCGAAGATGAACAACCGCTCTCAACCGGCTTCACGCTAAGAAAAATTCTGGGAGGCGATATCCTGTCGGGCCAACTAGTGAGGAATAATATCTGGCTCATTTTGCTGATTGTGGTCTTCATGATTATCTATATATCTAATCGCTACAGTGTTCAGAAAGATTTGATCGAGATAGATAAATTAAATATCGAACTTAAGGATGCTAAATATCGGGCGCTATCAAGTAGTAGTCAGTTAACTGAAAAAACGCGTGAGAGTCATATCCTCGAAATGTTGAAAACAAACAAAGACAGTGTTCTCAAAATAGCCGATCGTCCGCCCTACATCATAAACGTTCCGGAAAAGAAATGAGCAAGTTCAACAACAAGAAAATAATTCCGCGTTACAACGTTCTGGTGTTCCTTATGTTGTTGACGGCTATTTTAGTGGTGGGAAAGGCACTCTACATAATGACGGCCGGCAGAACATACTGGATGGAGGTTGCTGCACAGCAAAAGAAAGACAATGTACCAGTAACACCAGTGCGAGGAAATATTTTGAGCTGCAATGGTGAACTTATGGCCAGTTCGCTGCCCGAGTTCAAGATATATCTGGACTTCAATGCTATGAAAGAGGCCGGTAACGACACTGCTTTCATTGATAGTCTGGATATCATCACTAAGGGACTCAACAAAATATTTCCAGAGAGAAAGGCATCGCGGTTCAAGAAAGACCTCATGGTCGGATTCCGACAAGAAAGTAGGCATTGGCCGATTTGGCAAGGCAGGATAGACTACAATACTTTCAAGGAAGTACAGTCGTTGCCAGTTTTCCATCTGTCGAAATATCGAAGTGGCTTTCATTGGGATGAATTTAACGCACGCCGTCGGCCGTTCGGGTCGTTAGCTCAACGAACTGTGGGCGACATGTTCGGAGCGAAAGACACGGCGCGTTGTGGACTGGAACTTTCCTACGACAAGATTCTTCGCGGAACGAACGGAATAATCCACCGACGGAAAGTGCGGAATAAATATCTAAACATAGTCGACACCCCGCCTGTTGATGGCGCCGACATCATAACCACAATCGACGTGGGCATGCAAGACCTTGCAGAGCGTGCGCTCATAAAAGAATTAAAGGAAATCAACGGTAAAGTTGGCGTCGCCGTGGTAATGGAAGCCTCGACTGGTGATGTGAAAGCAATAGTGAATCTAGATCGAGGCAGCGATGGGGTTTATCGCGAAGTTAAGAACCATGCAGTGAGCGACCTCTTAGAGCCGGGTTCGGTTTTTAAAACAGCCTCACTGATGACGATTCTTGACGACGAATTTGTTGATACAACCTACACCATAGCCACCGGAAATGGAATTTGGGATATGTATGGACGGCAGATGCGTGACCACAACTGGAATCGTGGAGGCTACGGAAATTTGATGTTGCCATGGACGTTGAAATATAGTTCGAATATCGGAGTGAGTCGGCTTATCGATAAATTTTATCATAAAAACCCAGAGGATTTCGTACAAGGAATCTACGACTTAGGACTGGCAACTGATTTCAAGATTCCAATTGTAGGTTATGCTCCCGCAAAGATTCGTATGCCACGTAAAAACAGTCACGGACAGTATGTAAACTGGAGCGCCACGGCTTTGCCTTGGATGAGCATAGGCTATGAAACGCAGATTCCGCCCATATCGGTTTTGGCATTCTACAACGCGATTGCAAACAACGGTAAAATGATGCGCCCACGTTTTGTGAAGCAAATAGTGAAAGGCAATGAAATTCTGCTCGATAACAAGCCGCAAGTTGTGAAAGAACAAATTGCAAAGGAGAAAACAATCGCCGCCATTCAGCGCATTCTGCAGGAAGTAGTATCGGAAGGATTGGGTAAGAATGCCGGCTCAGAAAAATTCCCTGTAGCCGGCAAAACCGGAACAGCACAGATGTCGAAGGGTACTCTGGGCTATAAATCAGGCGAAACGAACTATTTGCTTAGCTTTGCAGGGTATTTTCCAGCCGATGAACCGAAATATAGCTGCATTGTTTGCATTCAGAAAAGTGGATTACCGGCTTCGGGCGGAGGAATGTGCGGTCCGGTTTTTCGCGACATTGCAGAAGGAATAATGGCGCAAAGTTTGAAGCTAGATGTGAAAGACTCGCGAACACCGGGATCTGTCTTGATTCCGTCGGCTAAAAAAGGTAATCTTCTGGCAGCCGATTACGTTCTGAATGCTTTAGGAATAAACGTAAACGGCGGTTGGGGTGGTGTCTATCCGTTCGGCGAGCCCATTTGGGGGACGGTTGTGAGCAACAGACGCTCGATTACACTTCGACAGGAAAAGCCTAGCAATTCACATCTTGTTCCCGACGTCCATGGAATGGGAGCTCGCGATGCAGTTTATATAATGGAGAAACGCGGACTTAAAACAAGAATCTTAGGTCGTGGCATGGTGCTCGAGCAAAGTATAGGCGCCGGAACAAGAATAAAGAAAGGAATGGTGTGTACGCTCAAGCTGGGATGAATCAGGCGAGAGACACACCGGGCTCGTGAAATGATGTATATATAAAAGGTGAAGAAACAACGTATGAGACTAAACGAATTACTCAGGAACGTCAAGCCGATTGCCATCCAGGGCAGCGTTGACGTTGAAATTACAGGTATCGAAATAGATAGTCGAAAAGTGACTGCCGGAAATATGTTCGTGGCTATAAAAGGAACGCTAACCGACGGGCATCGCTTTCTCGACAAAGCTATAGAACAGGGAGCAGTCGCAGTTTTGGTAGAAGAAATGCCTGAGAACGTTTCAAAAGATATTGTGTACGTTCAAATGGCATCGACTGAGGCCGCAGTCGGAAAAATTGCAACTCTATTTTATGGCGAGCCTTCGCGAAATCTAAAATTGGTGGGCGTAACGGGTACGAACGGCAAAACAACCATTGCTACGTTGCTCTACGACATGTTCCGAAAGTTCGGGTACAAAACCGGACTCATTTCGACCGTTTGCAACTATATCGACGGTCGGGAGCTACCTGCCGACCACACGACGCCCGACCCGATTGAATTAAACAAGCTCCTGGCCGAGATGGTTGACAGTGGATGCGAATATGCGTTCATGGAATGCTCGAGCCATGCGATTCACCAGCGTAGAATAGGCGGGCTTGCTTTTGCAGGCGGAATATTTACTAATCTTAGTCGCGACCATCTGGATTATCACAAAACTTTCGAGAATTATCGAGACGCAAAGAAGATGTTCTTCGACGAACTGCCGAAAAGCGCCTTCGCGCTCACGAATGTCGACGATAAAAACGGAATGTTCATGATGCAGAACACCCGAGCCGCTGTGAAAACATATTCGCTTAGCAGGATGGCCGATTTTCGTGCTCGAATTCTTGAATGCCATTTCGAGGGAATGTATCTCGACATCGACCGTCACGAAGTGGGAGTGCAGTTTATTGGGAAGTTCAACGCGAGCAATTTGCTAGCCGTATATGCTGCGGCCGTTCTTCTGGGGAAAGAAACCGATGATGTGCTACTTGCGCTAAGTACCCTCAAGAGTGTCAACGGAAGGCTCGAGCCCATTGCCTCGCCCGAAGGATTTACGGCAATTGTTGACTATGCGCATACGCCCGACGCTCTTAGAAATGTGCTGGCAGCCATTCACGAGGTGCTCGACGGAAAAGGAGGGAACGTGATAACCGTTTGCGGAGCCGGAGGGCATCGCGATAAGGGAAAACGACCACTCATGGCCCAAGAAGCAGCCAGGATGAGCAACAAAGTGATTCTTACGAGCGACAATCCGCGCGACGAAGACCCACAGGCAATCATCGACGACATGCTAAAAGGCCTGGACGCACAAAAACGAAAGAAAACCATCACGATAACCGACCGACGCGAGGCAATACGCACAGCATGCCTTATGGCACAAAAAGGCGACGTGGTGCTCGTGGCCGGAAAAGGGCACGAAACATATCAAGAGATAAACGGAGTGAAGCACCACTTCGACGACCACGAAATTCTGCGCTCAATATTCAGCGAAAACCAAAAATCATAAAATCCGAAACCTATGTTATACTACATCTTCCGGTGGCTCGACCAATTCGGCATCAGCGGTTCCCATCTTTGGGGTTACATCAGTTTCCGCGCCATTGTAGCCATGATTCTCGCCCTTATTATTTCGGCATGGTTTGGCGAAAGGTTCATCAAGTTTTTAAAACGGAAGCAAATAACCGAAACCCAGCGCGACGCCTCGATAGACCCATTCGGAGTCAAAAAAATTGGCGTGCCATCGATGGGCGGAATAATAATCATAGTAGCACTCCTGGTGCCGATAATTTTGCTTGGCCGACTGCGTAACACCTACCTTCTGCTAATGATTGCCACCACGATATGGCTTGGATTCCTGGGCGGGATGGACGATTTCATAAAAATATTCCGTCACGACAAGGAAGGCCTCAAGGGCAAGTATAAAATCGTCGGTCAGATAACCATAGGCCTCATTGTAGGCATAGTTCTCTGGGCCTCGCCCGACGTGAAGGCCAATCTGAACCTCGAAGTAGAGAATCAACACGGCAAAGAAGTAGTGATAAAGCACAAAGAAGAGCCCGAAAAAACCCTCAAAACAACCATACCCTTCGTAAAGAACCACAACCTCGACTATTCGGCCATCATGGGCTTTATGGGCAAATACAAAACCGCGGCCGGATGGATACTGTTCGTCATCATGACCATCATCGTCGTAACAGCCGTATCGAACGGCGCAAATCTAAACGACGGGATGGACGGCATGTGCGCCGGCAACTCAGCCATAATCGGCGTCGCGCTGGGCATATTGGCCTACGTGAGCAGTCACATCCAATATGCCGCCTACCTCAACATAATGTACATTCCCGGCTCCGAAGAACTCGTAGTATTCTTCATGGCATTTATCGGCGCCCTGATAGGCTTCATGTGGTACAACGCCTATCCCGCGCAAGTATTCATGGGCGACACAGGCAGCCTAACCATCGGCGGAATAATAGCCGTAGGCGCAATCATAATCCACAAAGAACTTTTGCTACCCATACTGTGCGGCATCTTCTTCGTGGAAAGTTTGAGCGTCATCCTCCAAGTGTGGTACTACAAAACAGGCAAACGCCACGGGAAGAAACAACGCATCTTCAAACGAACCCCGATACACGACAACTTCCGCACCCAAGACAGTCAGCTCGACCCCGAATGCAACTACATCGTCAAAACACCCCACAAAGCAATTCACGAAAGTAAAATCACGATACGCTTCCTCATAATAACGATAATCTTGGCAGCTCTCACCATCATAACCCTCAAAATCAGGTAGCAAATCGCGAAGAAACAATCAGGCAGATGATGAAAAAAAGTTTTTTTTCGCCCTCCGGAAACTTTTGGAGCCAAAAAAGATTTTTTTCGGCCTCCAAGGACGTTTTGGTCGAAAAAAAACTTTTTATTCGGCCTCCGGGAACTTTTGGAGCCAAAAAAGATTTTTTTTCGTACCTCCGAGGACTTTTTGGTCGAAAAAAAACTTTTTATTCGGCCTCCGGGAACTTTTGGAGCCAAAA
>NZ_JH594522.1:621474-703368 GCF_000243035.1 Prevotella micans F0438 | reverse complement strand
AGCCAAAAAAGATTTTTTTTCGGCCTCCAAGGACGTTTTGGTCGAAAAAAAAACTTTTTATTCGGCCTCCGGGAACTTTTGGAGCCAAAAAAAGATTTTTTTCGACCTCCGAGGACTTTTTGGTCGAAAAAAAACTTTTTATTCGGCCTCCGGGAACTTTTGGAGCCAAAAAAGATTTTTATTCGGCCCCCGAGAACTTTTCGACCGAAAAAAAAGTTTTTTCCCACCCCAGTACATTGCATGGCCCGAAAAAAAAGTTTTTTTTGCCACCCACAGAGTCATGCAAAGCCAAATTTTCGTCGCAGCTCCCACCCCGCAAAACAATCAGAAAAAAAATAAACGTAGAAAACGAAAAACAACAAAGTCGAACCCCCCAACAAAATGAAACATTATAGCCCAGACCGGCAACCAAGCATCTTCCGCTCCCTGGATTGGCTCACAATAATCATCTACCTCTGCCTCCTCACCTTCGGATGGATAAGCGTCTGCGGAGCCAGCTACACCTACGGCGACACCGACATCTTCTCGCTCTCCACCCGCTCCGGAATGCAAATCGTGTGGATCGGAACCTCAATCTGCCTCGGATTCGTAATCATAATGATGGACGACCGTTTCTACGACACATTCGCCTACGTAATCTACGGCATCCTCCTCCTGCTCCTCTTCGCAACCATCTTCAACCCACACTCCATCAAAGGCTCACGCTCCTGGCTCGTACTCGGGCCACTCCGCCTCCAACCCGCCGAATTCGCCAAATTCGCCACAGCCCTGGCAATCGCCAAATTCATGTCAGTCTACGGATTCACCATGCGCAACTGGAAACACTTCGCCGGAGCCTGCGGAATAATCTTCCTACCCATCCTATGCATAATCGGACAAAGCGAAACCGGCTCAGCCCTCGTCTACCTCTCATTCTTCCTCATGTTCTATCGCGAAGGAATGCCCGGGTCGATACTCTTCACCGGCGTCGCGATGATAGTATATTTCGTCGTCGGCATAAAATTCGAAAACGTAATGCTACTCAACACACCCACCTCCGTCGGAAAATTCAGCGTACTCCTGCTCGTCCAAATCTTCACCGCCGGAATGATGTGGGCCTACGCACCCAACCGCAAAAAAACCATCCGATTACTCCTCATCACACTCCTCCTCACAGCCGCATCACTCGCCATATCACGATACATCACCCCGTTCGACATCGTCTGGGCACAACTCCTCCTCTCCGCCATGATGATAGGCACACTCATCTACAACGCCCTCAACTCACGCTTCAAAGGCTACCTGTACATAGCCCTGTTCGCACTCGGCTCAATAGCCTTCTTCTATTCAGCCGACTACATGCTCAACCAAGTCATGCAACCACACCAACGAGTCAGAATAAACGTACTCCTCGGACTCGATGAAGACCTCGCCGGAGCAGGATACAACGTACACCAAAGCGAAATAGCAATCGGCTCAGGAGGACTCCAAGGAAAAGGATTCCTCAACGGAACACAAACAAAACTCAAATTCGTACCCGAACAAGACACCGACTTCATCTTCTGCACCGTAGGCGAAGAAGAAGGATTCCTCGGCTCAGCCACCGTACTCCTACTCTTCCTCGCCCTAATACTCCGACTAATGTATCTCGCCGAACGACAATCCTTCAAATTCGGACGCGTGTACGGATATTGCGTCGCCGGAATCTTCCTCTTCCACGTATTCATAAACGTCGGAATGGTACTAGGACTCACCCCCGTAATCGGAATCCCACTACCATTCTTCAGCTACGGAGGCTCATCCCTGTGGGGATTCACACTCCTCCTATTCATCTTCCTTCGCATCGACGCCGGCAGAAACCTAATACGACAATAAAACCCCACATAACACACATAAACAAAAAGAAACATCCTGACAATATTCTACTAAAGATTTGGAAACAAATAAAACAAGCCGTACTTTTGCAACCGACAGAGCAGCCATAAGCCGCTCATTAAATGTTCAATAAATAAATAATTAAAACAAAAAGCATGATAATTGTACCCGTAAAGGATGGCGAGAACATCGAAAGAGCTCTCAAGAAATTTAAAAGAAAGTTTGAAAAAACAGGCGTCGTAAAGGAACTACGCTCCCGTCAACAATACGACAAACCATCTGTTAAAAGACGTCTGAAGATGGAACACGCCATTTACATACAACAACTTCGCGACGCAGAAGAATAAAATCTCCAAAGACAAATACAAAACCCCTCCAAAAAACCAATCAAAGTGCTAGAAGTCGATAACTTTCTGAATTATCTAAGTTTAGAGCGAAACTACTCCCCATGCACTATTGATGGATACGGAAGAGACCTCAAACACTTCGAGCAATTCTTCAAAAAACAAGAAGAAAACCTCAACTGGGAAACAATAGACTCCGATATAATCCGTAACTGGATAGAAGAAATGATGAACCGAGGAAACAGCGCAACCTCAATAAACCGAAGACTAAGCGCCCTAAGATCATTCTACCGTTACGCTCAAAAACGAAAAATTATCTCACAAAATCCAGCCCGTTGTATAAAAGCTCCTAAACGAAAAAGAGCACTACCATATTTCCTCAAAGAAAAAGAAATGGACAACTTGCTCGACAAAACAAAACGGAGCAAAAAATATAATGACACACTAGCCCACACCATAATTATGGTGTTCTACGAAACAGGAATTCGTTTGTCAGAGTTATTGAATCTAAACGATGCCGATGTAAACTACATTACGAAAGAAATAAAAGTAATAGGCAAAAGAAACAAACATCGTATCATTCCTTTTGGGGAAGAACTCTACGAAGCATTGAAATCTTATAGAAATCAGCGCAATCAAGAAGTTGAAAGTCATTCCGAAGCCTTTTTTCAAACCCCTAAAGGAACGCGGATGACAATAGATCGGGTAAGAGAAATCGTAAAACAAGAACTCTCGAAAGTCTCCAGTATAGAAAAAAGAAGTCCTCATGTACTTCGTCACACTTTCGCGACAGCAATGCTTAATAATAAAGCCAACCTAGAAAGCGTGAAAGAACTACTTGGACATAAGAGTCTTTCTACGACAGAGATCTACACACACGTAACATTCGATCAATTAAAGAGTGCATATAAGAGCTCTCACCCCAGAGTTTAATCATAAAAACAATTGTAGATTATGGAAATAAACATTCAGTCCATCCATTTCAATATCACCGAAAAGCTACAAGCTTTTATTGATAAAAAACTCGATAAGCTGAATAAGTCATACGAGGAAATTCAGAGCATTGAAATAATTCTGAAAGTAGAAAAACCAACAGTAGCTTTGAATAAGATTGCTAGTATCAGTGTGAAAATATTGGGAAATACTCTTTTTGTAGAGAAGACATGTAGCACTTTTGAAGAAAGCCTAGATTTATGTATAGATTCAATAAAAGTGCAACTAGGCAAGATTAAATCAAAACAGAGAGGATATTGAAAAAACTTCATTTTCTTTCGTAAAATAAGAAAGAAGAATTTATCTTTGCATCCGTCTTATGCTATATAAAAAGTATTAGATATAAGCGCCTCTTTAGCTCAGATGGCCAGAGCACGTGATTTGTAATCTCGGGGTCGTTGGTTCGAATCCGACAAGAGGCTCTTCTAACCTTAGGTCAATTGGGTAGTTTCCAGAGTGGCCAAATGGGGCAGACTGTAAATCTGCTGCTTCTAGCTTCGGTGGTTCGAATCCATCACTACCCACATTGTTTTTTGCGGAAATAGCTCAGTTGATTAGAGCACTAGCCTTCCAAGCTGGGGGTCGCGGGTTTGAGTCCCGTTTTCCGCTCTTTTGCTGTAATAGCTCAGTGGTAGAGCACTTCCTTGGTAAGGAAGAGGTCCTGAGTTCAACTCTCAGTTACAGCTCTAGTATATCGTAAATACCCCGTAAAATAAAGTTTATTCGTTTAATATTAAATAAAGAAAGTTATGGCTAAAGAAGAATTTGTGCGTACCAAACCGCATGTAAATATTGGCACAATTGGTCATGTTGATCATGGTAAAACTACCTTGACTGCAGCTATCTCTAAGGTGCTTAATGAGAAGTTAGGTACAGCGGAGGAAGTTAAATCGTTCGATCAGATTGATAATGCTCCTGAAGAGAAAGAGCGTGGTATTACAATTAATACAGCTCATATTGAGTATGAGACTGGAAAACGCCATTATGCACATGTAGACTGTCCTGGTCATGCCGATTATGTAAAGAATATGGTTACTGGTGCTGCGCAGATGGATGGTGCAATTCTTGTGGTTGCTGCAACTGATGGTCCCATGCCTCAGACTCGTGAGCATGTTTTATTAGCACGGCAGGTAAATGTGCCTCGTTTGGTCGTGTTTCTCAATAAGTGTGATATGGTTGAGGATGAGGAAATGTTAGAACTCGTTGAAATGGAGGTTCGTGAGATTCTTGAACAATATGGTTATGAAGAAGATACTCCTATTGTTCGCGGTTCAGCCTTAGGAGCCTTGAATAGTGTTGATAAATGGGTCGATTCCGTTCTGAAATTAATGGATACCGTAGATGATTGGATACAGGAACCTCAGCGAGAAGTAGATAAACCTTTTTTGATGCCAGTTGAAGATGTTTTTTCTATTACGGGACGTGGCACAGTTGCTACAGGACGTATCGAGACTGGTAAATGTAAAGTCGGTGATGAAATTCAATTGCTTGGTTTAGGCGAAGATAAGAAGTCTGTTATTACAGGAGTTGAGATGTTTCGTAAAAATCTAGCAGAGGGTCAGGCTGGAGATAATGTTGGACTTTTACTTCGTGGTATTGATAAGGAAGAAGTTAAGCGTGGAATGGTTGTTGTGCATCCAGGTGCAATAACTCCTCATGATCATTTTAAGGCGGCTATATATGTATTGAAAAAAGAAGAAGGTGGTCGTCATACACCTTTTGGGAATAAATATCGCCCTCAGTTCTATCTGCGTACGATGGATTGTACTGGTGAAATAAAACTTCCTGATGGAGTTGAGATGGTTATGCCAGGTGATAATGTAGAGATAGAGGTTGAATTGATCTATAAGGTGGCTCTAAACGAAGGGCTCCGATTTGCAATTCGCGAAGGTGGACGTACAGTTGGTTCAGGTCAGATTACAGCTATTTTAGATGATATAAAATAGAGAGTCTTCACTTCTTTAATAAAAAATAATTCCCGTTTTATCTAGAACGGGAATTTATTTACGGGTTTAGCTCAGTTGGTAGAGCACTGGTCTCCAAAACCAGGTGTCGAGGGTTCGAGTCCTTCAACCCGTGCAATATTATATTATATGTTTAAGAATATATTATATTATAGCAAGGCTTGTTACGAAGAACTTGTATGTAAAACTACATGGCCAACCCGTGCAGAGCTTATACATAGAGCTATGATTGTACTATCCGCTTCCTTAATTATAGCTGTAGTTGTATTCTCTATGGATTTTATTATCCAGCATTTAATGGCATTTGTATACCCAAGTTAAATAGACATTAGGCAGAATAAATGGTCTCTACAGAAAGGAAATGGTATGTAATTCGTGTGATTAGTGGTAAGGAGGCGAAGGTTAAAGAATATATCGAAGCCGAATTGCGACAAGACAGAAAATTGGCAGAAAATGTGTTTGAGATTTTATTGCCTACAGAATCACGTACTACTTTGCGTAATGGGAAACGTGTGGTAATTGAGAGATTGAGTCTTCCAGGATACTTATTACTTCAGGCTAATATGTCTCCAGAGGTAGCTTCAACTCTCCGTTTTATACCTAATGTTCTTGGGTTTCTAGGTGGTATATCTAATCCTTCTCCTGTAAGACAGACTGATATCAATAAACTTCTTGGTAATTCAGATTATTCAGAATTGAATAATCTTGTAAAGACACCTTATAAGGTAGGAGAGTCTGTTAAGGTTATTGACGGACCTTTTACGGGCTTCCATGGTGTTATAGAAGAAATAAATACCGATAAGTATAAGTTGAAAGTCATGGTTATGATTTTTGGTCGTCAAAATCCCCTAGAATTGGGTTTTATGCAAGTTGCAAAAGAGGATTGAGATTATAGTTACGGATCTTCTCCTTCTTCTATAATTTTTAATTTTAATATTGACAAAAATGGCTAAAGAGATTGCCGGATTAATTAAATTGCAAATTAAAGGTGGTGCAGCTAATCCTTCTCCTCCTGTAGGACCTGCTTTAGGTTCTAAGGGTATTAACATAATGGGATTTTGTAAGGAGTTTAATGCTCGTACCCAAAGTAAGGCTGGTAAGATACTCCCAGTTGTAATTACCTATTATAACGATAAATCTTTCAGCTTTATAATAAAGACTCCTCCTGCGGCTGTTCAATTATTAGAGATGGCAAAGGTCAAGAGTGGGTCTGGTGAACCTAATCGTAAGAAAGTTGCATCTGTTACTTGGGAACAAATAAAGATTATTGCTGAGGATAAGATGTCGGACTTAAATTGTTTTACAGTTGAAAGTGCGATGAGGCTTGTCGCAGGTACGGCACGTAGTATGGGTATTACCGTAAAAGGAGACTTTCCGGGTAAATAACAATTAAAATTTACAGTGAAATGACTAAACTGACAAGAAATCAGAAATTAGTGGCTGATAAAGTGGAGATTGGCAAAGCTTATACTTTGAAGGATGCTTCTAAATTGGTGAAAGACCTTACTACTACAAAATTTGATGCATCTGTTGATATAGATGTACGTCTAGGTGTAGATCCACGCAAGGCTAACCAGATGGTTCGTGGGGTGGTGTCGTTACCTAATGGTACTGGTAAGGTTACTCGTGTTCTTTGTCTATGTACTCCTGATCAAGAAGTTGCAGCAAAAGAAGCTGGTGCTGATTATGTTGGACTTGATGAATATATAGATAAAATTAAAGGCGGGTGGACTGATATAGATGTGATTATCACGATGCCTTCTTGTATGGGTAAGGTTGGTCCTTTAGGACGTGTTCTTGGGCCACGTGGTTTGATGCCTAATCCTAAAAGTGGTACCGTTACCATGGATGTTGCTAAGGCTGTAAAAGACATCAAACAGGGTAAGATTGACTTTAAAGTAGATAAGGCTGGTATAATTCATACTTCAATTGGCAAGGTTAGTATGTCTCCAGAGCAAATCTTTGGTAATGCTAAGGAGTTTATCTTAACAGTGAATAAACTTAAGCCTGCAGCGGCTAAAGGTACGTATATAAAGAGTATCTTTATTTCAAGCACTATGAGCAGAGGTATAAAGATTGATCCTAAATCTGCCGAGTAACTCTAAAAGTTTTGTAACATGAAGAAAGAAATCAAAGATACGATTATTACAGATCTAGGATCTAAGTTGAAGGAGTTCCCTCATTTCTATTTAGTAGATGTGTCTGGATTGAATGCCGAATCTACTAGTAGCCTTCGTCGTAAATGTTTCAATAGTGAGATTAAGATGGTTGTTGTAAAAAACAATTTGCTTCTTAAAGCTTTTGAAGCCTCTGATGTTGACTACGAGCCTTTATATGGCTCCTTAAAGGGTAATACGGCTGTTATGTTCTGTCAGACGGCAAATATAGTAGCCAAATTATTAAAGGAATATACTAAAGAAGGGATTCCAGCACTCAAAGCAGCTTATGCTGAGGAATCGATATTTATAGGTGGTGATAAACTAGAAGAGCTTGTAGCTCTGAAAAGTAAGAATGAACTCATTGCGGATGTTGTGGCATTACTACAGTCTCCTGTGAAAAATGTTTCTTCAGCTCTACAATCGAGTGCAAATAAGATTCATGGCTTACTAAAGACCTTAGGTGAGCGTCCTGAATAAAAATTATAGGTCAAATAAAAATTGTATAAAGAATAAAATTAAAAATTTAGAATAAAATGGCAGACGTAAAAACTATTGCAGAAGAATTAGTGAATCTTACTGTTAAGGAAGTAAATGA
The DNA here is from genome assembly GCF_000243035.1 of Prevotella micans F0438. Taxonomy (NCBI): domain Bacteria; kingdom Pseudomonadati; phylum Bacteroidota; class Bacteroidia; order Bacteroidales; family Prevotellaceae; genus Prevotella; species Prevotella micans. Next base: position 695,459 of record NZ_JH594522.1, on the reverse strand, counting down.
GTTAGCAACTATCTTGAAAGATGAGTATGGAATCGAACCTGCTGCTGCAGCCGTAGCTGTTGCTGGCCCTGCTGCTGTAGCAGGTGGCGCTGGTCCTGCTGCTGAAGAAAAGAGTGAGTTTGATGTTATTCTTGCTGATGCAGGAGCAAACAAACTTAAAGTTGTAAAGGCAGTTAAGGAAGCTTGTGGCTTAGGTTTGAAAGAGGCTAAAGATCTCGTAGACGGTGCTCCTTCTACTCTTAAGGAAGGTTTGTCTAAAGATGAAGCCGAAAACCTTAAGAAGGCAATAGAGGCAGAGGGTGCTAAGGTTGAATTGAAGTAATTTACTTCTATACCATTTTACTCTTTAGTTAAGAGTAAGACTTCTCCTCAATGAAAAATAGGGTTGGAATTTACCAGATAGGTGAATTCTGGCCCTTTTGTTTCTCTAAATATTTCATAGAACTTTAATTATAGTCAGGTTATTACCGTCCGGTAAATAATAGCAGATTCACATCCATCTACTTATTCGTTGGTTTAGGTATAGGATTTTGTTTTTGTTGGTATGGTTTTGCAAAATACGATGGCATGAAAAGAGTCTTCGGTATGGTTTTGCAAAATGCGATGGCATGAAAAGAGTCTTCGGTATGGTTTTGCAAAATGCGATGGCATGAAAAGAGTCTTCGATATGGTTTTGCAAAATGCGATGGCATGAAAAGAGTCTTCGGTATGGTTTTGCAAAATGCGATAGCATGAAAAGGGTCTTCGAGATAGTTTTGCAAAATGCGATAGCATAAAATGAATTTTACCGGACTGTAATGGTTTATATATATTATTGACTATCAATAAGCTTAATATAGTAGGCAGTTTAAAAACATTTCAAAATTAATTATGGCAACAAAGAATAACCCGAGAGTAAACTTTGCCAAAATACAGAATCCATATCCGTATCCAGATTTTCTAGATTTGCAGTTGAAATCGTTTCGTGATTTTCTGCAATTGGACACACCTCCAGAAGATCGCAAGAATGATGGTTTGTATAAGGTGTTTGTCGAGAATTTCCCTATAAGCGACACACGTAATAATTTCGTTCTGGAATTCTTGGACTATTATATAGATCCGCCTCGTTATACTATTTCAGAATGTTTGGAACGTGGGTTAACATATAGTGTTCCTTTGAAAGCAAAGATGAAGCTCTACTGTACAGATCCCGATCATGAAGATTTTGGAACATTTATTCAGGATGTCTTTCTTGGCACAATTCCTTACATGACCAGTAATGGTACTTTCGTTATAAATGGTGCAGAACGTGTGGTTGTTTCGCAATTACATCGTTCGCCTGGGGTATTCTTTGGACAAGGCGTACATGCTAACGGTACTGTGCTTTACAGTGCTCGTATTATTCCTTTTAAAGGCTCATGGATCGAGTTTGCAACAGATATAAATAATGTCATGTATGCCTACATTGACCGTAAAAAGAAACTGCCAGTTACAACCATGCTTCGTGCTATTGGTTTTGAATCAGATAAAGATATTCTGAAAATATTCGATCTCTGTGAAGAGGTTAAAGCCAATAAGAAAAACATGAAGGCAGCTTTAGGGCGTAGGTTGGCCGGTAATGTTATGAAAAGTTGGAATGAAGACTTTGTAGATGAGGATACGGGTGAAGTGGTTTCTATTGAGCGTAACGAAGTTGTTGTTGAACGCGAAACTGAGATTACAGAAGAAAATATAGGTGTGATTTTGGATAGTGGAATCTCGACAGTTTTACTTCATAAGGACGAAGATGCAGCAAACAAGTATTCCATTATTTTCAATACTCTAGCAAAAGACCCAAGCCATTCAGAGATAGAGGCTGTAAATTACATATATCGCCAACTGCGTAATGCTGATGCTGCTGATGATTCTAGTGCTCGTGAAGTATTTCAGAATTTATTCTTCTCGGAAAAACGCTATGATCTTGGAGATGTCGGACGTTATAGGATAAATAAGAAACTTGGGTTAAATACCGATATGGATATTCGGGTGCTCACTAAGGATGATATTATAGAGATTATAAAATATCTTATTAATCTCATCAATTCGAATGCAACGGTAGACGACATTGACCATTTATCTAATCGTCGTGTTAGGACGGTAGGCGAACAACTAGCAAGTCAATTTTCGATAGGTCTGGCCCGTATGAGTCGTACTATTCGTGAACGTATGAATGTACGCGACAATGAGGTATTCCAACCTACGGATTTGATAAACGCCAAGACAATATCCAGTGTAATAAATTCTTTCTTCGGAACGAACCCATTGAGTCAGTTCATGGATCAAACAAATCCGCTTGCTGAAGTTACCCACAAACGCCGTCTTTCCGCACTAGGTCCTGGTGGACTCTCTCGTGAACGTGCCGGTTTCGAGGTGCGTGATGTACATTTCACTCACTACGGGCGTCTTTGCCCGATTGAGTCGCCAGAAGGCCCCAATATCGGTCTAATATCTTCTCTTTGTCTTTATGCCAAGATAAACGACCTTGGTTTCATAGTGACTCCTTATCGTAAGATTAAGAACAGTAAGGTGAATCTTGAAAACCGAAATGTAATTTATCTGACGGCTGAGGAAGAAGAAGAAAAAATAATAGGACAAGGTAATGCTCCTCTTAATCCTGATGGAACATTTATACGTTCGACAGTAAAATGTCGTCAGGATGCTGATTATCCTGTTGTTTCTCCTGATAAGGTCGATCTTATGGATGTTTCTCCGCAGCAGATTGCTTCTGTTTCGGCCGGATTAATTCCATTCTTGGAGCACGATGATGGACACCGAGCATTGATGGGATGTAATATGATGCGCCAAGCAGTCCCATTGCTCCATAACGATGCCCCAATTGTCGGAACAGGATTGGAAAAGCAAGTTTGTGAAGATTCACGTACAATGATAGTAGCCGAAGGAAATGGCGTCGTTGAATATGTTGATGCAACAACCATTCGTATTCTTTACGATCGTACAAAGGATGAAGAATTTGTTAGTTTCGAACCGGCTCTAAAAGAATATATTATTCCAAAGTTCCGTCGCACAAACCAGAACATGGTAATAGACCTACGTCCTATCTGTAGTAAAGGTCAGCGTGTGAAAAATGGCGATATTCTAACCGAAGGTTATGCTACAGAAAACGGTGAATTAGCTTTAGGACGAAATCTGCTTGTAGCCTATATGCCATGGAAAGGTTATAACTATGAGGACGCTGTAGTTATTTCTGAACGTATGGTTCGTGAAGACGTGCTCACTTCAGTACATGTAGATGAATATTCACTCGAAGTTCGCGAAACGAAGCGTGGAGTTGAAGAGTTCACTGCAGATATACCAAACGTCAGTGAGGAGGCAACAAAAGACCTTGATGATAACGGTATAATCAGAGTAGGTGCTCGTGTAGAACCAGGCGATATAATGATTGGTAAGATTTCGCCTAAAGGTGAGAGCGATCCATCTCCAGAGGAAAAACTTCTTCGTGCAATATTTGGCGATAAAGCTGGTGATGTGAAAGATTCTTCTCTAAAAGCCAATCCTTCGTTGAGCGGTGTAGTAATAGATAGGAAATTATTTGCACGCTCCATAAAGAGTCGTGAAGGTAAGAGACAAGATAAACTCATACTTGCAAACCTCGACGAGGAACATGAGGCAAAATTAAATGACTTGAAGGACCTGCTTGTTGACAAACTTATGTCTCTCATAGAAGACAAAGAATCGCAAGGAATTAAAGATTATTCTGACGCCGAAATAATAACAAAAGGTAGTCGATTTACAGTTGTTGCGCTTAAGAATCTAGACTATGAAGGTATTCAGTCGAATGACTGGACCGACGACGAGCACACTAATCAGCTCATTCAACAGCTTATCATGAACTATATACATAAGTTCAAACAGATGGATGCTGACCTGAAACGCAGAAAGTTCGCTATAACTATCGGTGATGAACTTCCATCCGGAGTGTTGCAAATGGCTAAGGTATATATTGCTAAAAAGCGCAAGATCCAAGTAGGAGATAAGCTTGCCGGTCGTCATGGTAATAAAGGAATTGTGTCAAAGGTTGTTCGTGCCGAAGATATGCCATTCCTAGAGGATGGCCGACCAGTAGACTTAGTATTGAACCCAATGGGTGTGCCGTCACGTATGAACCTTGGACAGATTTTTGAGGCTATATTGGGTGCTGCTGGTCGTAATTTGGGGGTCAAGTTTGCCACACCTATTTTCGATGGTGCAAAATTGGAAGATTTAAAAGAATGGACAGACAAAGCAGGCTTACCTAATCTTTGCTCCACCTACATATATGATGGAGAAACCGGAGAACGTTTCGATCAGCCTGCAACCGTGGGAATCACTTACTTCCTGAAGCTAGGGCACATGGTTGAAGACAAGATGCACTCTCGTAGTATTGGTCCGTATTCCCTCATAACTCAGCAGCCACTTGGCGGTAAAGCACAATTCGGTGGACAGCGTTTCGGTGAGATGGAAGTTTGGGCTATCGAAGCTTTCGGAGCTTCGCATATTCTTCAGGAAATTCTAACTGTGAAATCCGATGATGTTGTTGGTCGTTCCAAAGCCTACGAGGCTATAGTTAAAGGTGACCCGATGCCGACTCCAGGTATACCCGAATCGTTGAACGTGCTGTTGCACGAACTTCGAGGACTAGGTCTAAGTATCAAACTTGATTAAAACGTTCACCCTAAAATAGAAGTAAAACATGGCTTTTAAGAAAGAAAATAAAGTTAAGAGTAATTTTAGTAAGATTACAATAGGCTTGGCCTCCCCAGAAGAGATTCTGGAAAACTCTTATGGTGAAGTCACCAAACCGGAAACAATTAACTACAGAACTTATAAACCCGAGCGTGACGGTCTTTTTTGCGAACGTATATTCGGGCCCACTAAGGACTATGAGTGTGCTTGTGGAAAGTATAAACGTATTCGTTACAAAGGAATAGTTTGTGACAGATGCGGAGTTGAAGTAACCGAAAAAAAGGTACGTCGCGAGCGCGCCGGTCATATAGAACTGGTTGTTCCGGTTGCCCATATCTGGTATTTCCGGAGTTTACCGAATAAGATAGGCTATCTGTTAGGACTTCCAACAAAGAAGCTGGATTCCATTGTCTACTATGAAAAATATGTAGTTATTCAGCCGGGAGTTGTTGAGGGGATGAAACAGACTGATAGTGAGGATGACTTAAACGGTTCGCATAAGTTCGACCTCATTTCAGAAGATGAATATCTGGATATTTTATACAATAAAGTTCCCGAAGGAAATGAAACTCTAGACGATTCTGATCCAAAGAAGTTCATCGCAAAGATGGGGGCAGAAGCAATTTACGACTTATTGTTGAACATAGATCTCGACCGTCTAGCAGGCGAACTTCGTGACCGTGCAACAACCGATTCCAGTCAGCAACGTAAAAGCGAAGCTCTAAAGCGTCTTCAGGTAGTGGAATCTCTACGTCAGGCCAAGGGGATTAATCGTCCGGAGTGGATGATTATGAAGATTGTTCCAGTTACTCCGCCTGAACTTCGCCCGCTTGTACCGCTGGATGGTGGACGCTTCGCTACATCCGATCTCAACGATCTCTATCGTCGTGTTATCATTCGTAATAACCGTTTGAAAAGGCTCATTGAGATTAAAGCTCCAGAGGTAATTCTTAGAAATGAGAAGCGTATGCTTCAGGAAGCCGTCGACTCTCTGATTGACAACAGTCGTAAGTCATCGGCAGTAAAGAGTGAAAGCAATCGTCCACTGAAATCCCTCTCCGATTCACTTAAAGGTAAACAAGGACGTTTCCGTCAGAATCTTCTGGGTAAGCGTGTTGACTATTCCGCACGTTCGGTTATTGTCGTTGGCCCGGAGCTAAAAATGGGTGAGTGCGGTTTGCCTAAGTTGATGGCTGCTGAGCTCTACAAGCCGTTTATAATCCGTAAACTTATTGAGCGTGGTATTGTCAAAACCGTTAAGAGTGCAAAGAAAATTGTTGATCGCCGTGAACCGGTGATTTGGGATATTCTTGAGAACGTTATGAAAGGGCATCCCGTTCTTCTGAACCGTGCCCCGACACTTCACCGTTTGGGTATACAGGCTTTCCAGCCAAAACTTATCGAGGGTAAAGCCATTCAGCTACACCCATTGGCATGTACAGCGTTCAATGCCGACTTTGACGGTGACCAGATGGCCGTACATCTGCCATTGAGCAACGAGGCTGTTCTTGAAGCACAGGTACTCATGCTTCAAAGCCATAATATTCTCAATCCAGCAAATGGAGCACCTATCACTGTACCTTCGCAAGATATGGTGCTTGGTCTATACTATATCACAAAGATTCGCCCGGGTGCAAAAGGCGAAGGCCTAACTTTTTTACGGAGCTGAAGAGGCTATCATTGCAAACAATGAAGGAAGATGCGACTTGCATGCACAAGTGAAAGTGATGGTCGACGACTTGATCGATGGCAAAATACAGAAGCGATTAGTAGAAACATCTGTCGGACGTGTCATCGTCAATCAGATTATTCCAATCGAAGTCGGATTTTTCAATGGAATCATATCCAAGAAATCCCTGCGCGGACTTATTGCCGATGTAATCAAAGCTGTCGGAATGGCGCGAGCATGTACGTTCCTTGACGGTATAAAGAATCTGGGATATCACATGTCATATGTTGCTGGTCTTTCGTTCAATCTCGGTGATATCATCGTACCTGAAGAGAAAGAAAGTATCGTTGGAAAGGGACAAGAGGAAGTAGACCAAGTACGCCAGAACTATGAAATGGGTTTCATAACCGATAAGGAACGCTACAATCAGGTTATTGACGCTTGGACACACGTGAACAATAACCTGAAGCAGAACGTGATGAAACATATGACCGAAGCTGACCAGGGATTCAATGCCGTTTATATGATGCTCGATTCTGGAGCACGTGGATCAGCTGACCAGATAGCCCAGCTTGCTGGTATGCGCGGACTCATGGCTAAGCCACAGAAAGCAGGAGCCGAAGGAACCCAAATCATCGAGAACCCGATCATTTCGAATTTCAAGGAAGGAATGTCGGTGCTCGAATATTTTATATCTTCGCACGGTGCAAGAAAAGGACTAGCCGACACGGCCATGAAAACCGCTGATGCCGGATATCTTACCAGACGTTTGGTTGACGTTTCACATGATGTTATTATTACCGAAGAAGACTGCGGTTCTCTACGTGGACTTGAATGCCGAGCACTCAAGAACGGTGACGAAGTCATTGCAACACTCTATGAACGCATTCTCGGTCGAGTGTCGGTACATGACGTTGTGAACCCCACAACTAGCGAGCTTATTGTGGCCGCCGGCGAAGAAATAACCGAAGAAAAAGCAAGAGCCATAGAACAATCACCGCTCGAGATGGTCGAAATCCGCTCTGTGCTCACCTGCGAAAGCAAAAAAGGAGTATGTATGAAGTGCTACGGCCGAAATCTCGCAACAGCCCGTATGGTTCAGCTTGGTGAAGCTGTAGGAGTCATTGCAGCCCAAGCTATTGGTGAACCTGGAACACAGCTTACGCTGCGAACATTCCACGCTGGAGGTGTTGCAGGTAATGCTGCCTCCAACGCTTCCATCGTTTCGAAAAATGATGCTCGAATTGAGTTCGACGAACTCCGCACGGTACCTTTCGTAGATGAGGACAATAAGAAATGCCAGATGGTTGTGAGCCGACTCGCAGATATTCGATTCATTGATCCCAAAACAGGTATTGTGCTCCTCACCGATAATGTGCCATACGGTAGCTCACTCTATTTCAAAAATGGCGATACTGTCAAGAAAGATGATCTCATTTGTAAATGGGATCCGTTCAATGCTGTTATCGTGAGTGAATATGAAGGTGTAATCAGATTACACGATGTCATTGAAGGAACAACCTATAAGGCTGAAACCGACGAGGCAACCGGGCTCACAGAGCGAATCATAACTGAAGCACGCGATAAAAATCACGTGCCGACACTTGATATCGTGAAGTCGGGTGCCAAGAAAGGAGCCGATGGACAATACGCAGCTGAGGATATTCTCGGAACTTACAATCTGCCAGTGGGAGGACATCTCGAACAAGTTGTTAAAGACGGAACAAAGGTGAAAACCGGAACAACGCTCGTTAAAATCCCACGTTCGGTTGGTGGAGCAGGTGATATTACTGGAGGTCTACCGCGTGTAACCGAACTCTTTGAGGCACGTAACCCATCGAATCCGGCAGTAGTTTCCGAAATCGATGGTGAAGTAACCATGGGAAAAGTCAAACGAGGCAATCGTGAGATAATGATAACCTCCAAAACTGGCGAACAACGTAAGTATCTAGTCAGCCTATCGAAGCAAATCCTAGTGCAGGAGCATGATGCAGTGCGTGCCGGAACACCACTCTCCGATGGCATAATCACCCCGGCTGACATACTATCGATTAAGGGTCCTACAGCCGTACAAGAGTATATCGTTAACGAAGTTCAGGACGTTTATCGACTCCAAGGAGTGAAAATCAATGATAAGCACTTCGAAATCATCGTTAGACAAATGATGCGCAAGGTTCGAATAGACGACCCGGGAGATACTACTTTCCTAGAGCAGGAACTCGTAGACAAACTCGACTTTGCTGCTGAGAACGACCGTATCTGGGGAAAGAAAGTTGTTACCGACCCAGGAGATTCAGAATATTGTTACAAAGGTCAGATACTCTCAGTTCGCAAGTTACGCGACGAAAACTCTAGTCTCAAGCGCCGTGATCTCCGTACCGTTCAAGTACGCGACGCCGTCTTGGCAACAGCTACCCAGATGTTGCAAGGAATCACCCGTGCAGCCCTCGGAACAAAGAGTTTCATGAGTGCCGCATCATTCCAAGAAACAACGAAGGTACTTAACGAAGCAGCCATTCGCGGCAAGACCGACTATCTCGAAGGCATGAAGGAGAATGTTATCTGCGGTCATCTCGTACCAGCCGGAACCGGTTTACGTCAATGGCAAAAAATCATCGTAGGGTCTCAAGACGAATACATGCGCATGGAAATCAACCGTCGCAATATTCTCGATATAACCGAACCGCAAAGCCGCAAGGCGAAGAGATAAACACTGCGAGAGCCTGTCGAATTAGTCGACGGGCTCTCTTTTTCTCATTCTATCGTCAATATGGACTAAGACTTAGAACCGTTTTGCAGATTTCTCTAGTAATTAAGGCGAGCTCCAGTCTAAAAACATTTTCGAAAGCTTGTGCAGACCTTAGGAAGTGATTACTTTTGCGTCGTTAAAGTCTGCGGGATGTAGTTCAGTAGGTTTAGAATGCTGGTCTGGGGGACCAGTGGTCGCCAGTTCGAGTCTGGTCATCCCGACAAATTGTAAAGACAAAGAAAGGGGCTGATTATCGGCCCCTTTCTTTGTCTATTTTCTTTAGGATTTGCCTTTGCTTTCTGCTCCACACCGGAAATTTTAATTTCACTAACGTGCTTCCCGGCTAGAATATGGTATTCTGAGTATGCGAGCTCGATGCAATATAATGGTCAGATTTATCTACGGCAAGAACGGTAGACCTTATACGGGAGGATGCGTTTTTGATTTGAAAAGTGTAGAGATAGGATGTGGAGCGGTTTGAGGGTTTCTTGAGCTTTGCTGCAAGCGTTAGGGCTAATTCGGTTAACTTTGCTTCAAATAAAAAAACAACCTATGTATTTCCTACGAAAAACCTGTGAAATGCTGGCAGTGGTATTTAGGCCGGTGAAAGACAATGCGCAGTTCTTTTTCTTCATGTATGTTACAGCAATTACGGTTTCGTTTTTGGAGTTACCGCGGCCAGATTCGGAGGTTTATCCGGGTTTGTGGCTCGAGCTATTTGTAGACCTTTATGTATTGACGTCCGTAATCATGCTTTTCCCTCGGGCGATGAGGTGTTATATTCGGATTCTTATAAGTATGTTGGTATATCTCGTGAGTATAGCTGATGTGTTTTGCTGGGAGAAATTCCGTTCTACGCTCAATCCATCTATGCTTCTGCTGGTGGGTGAAACAGACAGTAGAGAGGCCGGCGAGTTTTTGAGTACTTATCTTGCGCCCGAGCTGTTGTGGTCGGGCGTGGGAGTGATTCTGCTGATAGCTCTTGTGCATTTGATACTGTCGTTCAGACTACCCTTTGTGAAATGGTTCTCATTGAAAGAAAAGCTGGTTTGTCGCTTGCTGTGCCACTATTTGAAACAGAGTGCACCCATTGGTGGTTTCATTGTTTTGGGATTTCTGGTTTGGGGTATCATCGATTCGGTTGGCAATAAGTGCGAGATGGTGCAAATGTTTAGGATGAAAACCGTTGGTGAGGTGGAGCATGAGCTTACAACCAAGGATTGTGCACAATTCTATCTGCCAGTATATAGGCTTGCTTTCAGTGTATTTTCAAATAGGTTGGCGTCGCAGCAGATTGGCCTACTCATAGAGGCTAATCGGGATTTGAGTGTTGACAGTTGTTCATTCCGTTCACCGAATATAGTGCTCATCATCGGCGAGAGTTTCGGAAAGCATCATTCGCAGCAATATGGCTATTTCATGCCCACGACTCCGCGGCAGATGGAGCGGCAGAAGACCGGATTGCTAGTTCCGTTCGGAGATGTAGTTTCGCCGTGGAATCTCACGAGTTTTGTTTTCAAGAATGTGTTTTCGCTGCATGTTGTGGGACAGAAAGGTGAGTGGTGCGACTATCCGCTTTTCCCGGCGTTGTTCAGAAAAGCCGGCTATCATGTGAGCTTCGTAACAAACCAGTTCTTGCCGAAGGCCAGAGAAGCGGTTTATGATTTCAGCGGAGGGTTCTTTTTAAATAATCCCGAACTGTCGGCCGCGATGTTCGACACACGAAATGACCGGTTGCATCGGTTCGACCGCGGTCTGATTGACGACTATGATAACAAATTAGAGAAAGAAAATAAGGCTCGAAACCTCATCATATTCCATCTTATGGGGCAGCACGTTGCTTATCATCAACGTTATCCTAAAAATAGGCAGCACTTCAAGGCCGAGGATTATAAAGAACGTCGTCCCGAGTTGAACGCCGAACGGAGAGCAACGCTGGCCGAATATGACAATGCCGTGCTCTACAACGACTCAATTGTTGATCAAATTATACGCCGCTTCGAAAATAAGAATGCCGTAGTTATCTATATGCCCGACCACGGCGAGGAATGCTATGAAGGCCGACGCGGATTCATCTGTCGGAATCATTCAGCAGGCATTAACTACGATTTAGCGCGTTATGAATTCGAGATCCCTTTCTGGGTTTATTGTTCGCCGGAATATGTTCGCCAGAATCCCGACCTGTTCAAGCAAATCGTGGCATCGCGTAACAAGCGGTTCATGACCGATGCGCTACCTCATATGTTACTCTATCTTGCAGGCGTTGCGACGAAAGCTTATCATGCCGAATATAACATTCTTAGTACTCGCTACAACGAGCATCGCGAGCGCAAACTCAAAAACACAACCAACTACGACGCATTGCGCCATGGATAACGAATCGAGAAACATTTTGAGTAGCGCCGAGTGTGCTGCCTTACGAGGAATAGCCATCATGGGAATATTCCTACACAATTATTGTCATTGGCTGCCAGGAATGGTACAGGAAAACGAGTATCAGTTCTTTGAGCACAACGTTCAGTGGCTCGACTCGGTGATGAGCGGCGGATGGAACGAACAGATACCATTTCATATCATTTCATTCTTCGGGCACTACGGTGTGCCGATATTCCTGTTCCTTTCGGCCTACGGACTAGTACAGAAGTACGAGTCGAACCAATCATCACCTCGGCCGTGGAGCTTCGTTTCGTATCACTGGAAAAAACTATTCCGCATGATGATTGTTGGCTTCGTGGCTTTCACAATGATTGACGCAATAACATCCGGAAGTCATCGCTATGAGGTAATTGACATTGTTGCGCAACTCGGCTTGCTGAACAACCTGCTCCCCCGTCCGGATGCGATAATATGGCCAGGTCCTTACTGGTTTTTCGGGCTAATGCTACAACTCTACATCATCTATCGGCTTCTACTTTTCCGCCGACATTGGGCTTGGACTGTTGTGCTTATCATTGTGTGCACGGCAATTCAGATGACGTGCAATCCAGAGGGTGAAGCTCTAAATAGATGGCGATATAATTTCGTCGGCGGCATTCTGCCTTTTGGTGCCGGACTGCTCTATGCGCGACACATGAAACCGGTGGGAAGATGGTTTCACCTGCTCGTGCTGGCGGTTTCGCTTGTTGGAATATGGTTTCTCGGTCGAAGTTTCCACACGTGGTTCATTGTGCCGCTGCTTGTTTGTTCGGCCGGAATAAGCCTGGTGAAACTCCTTTCGGAACCCTATCATATTACAATTCTCGACAAGCTGAACGCGCTATTCATGAGAGTCGCTGTGTGGATGGGCGGCATATCTGCCGCGTTGTTTGTGTGTCACCCCATAACCCGGAAAATATTTATCGGCATTTCGAAAGACGGCAGGCTCTTTGTCGGTATTATGCTCTATATCGTAACCTCGCTGTGCCTGGCGTGGCTATTCAAAGAACTCATGAAACGAATACCATCACCCAAACTAAAATGAAGATAAACTGTTTTGAACTCGGCAGCATCAGTCGTTATCGCGGCGAACTGATGGGAGCAGCAATCATTTTCGTGATGCTTTTCCATGTTGGACTGCCACGTGACGATGCCTTCTTCGGGCTCAGACGGATGGGCAACATTGGCGTTGACATATTCCTTTTCCTGAGCGGGATCGGCCTGTGGTTCGCCTGGACTAAGAATCCGTCAATAAAAGATTTCCTGTGTCGGCGATTCAAACGAATCTATCCAACATGGTTAGTCATAGCCAGCCTCTATTATATTCCCGATTACTTCTTTCCCCAGATTGTAGATCACAGTGGAGCCTGCACCGGCATCGGTAACCTGATAGCCAACATTGGTCTGAACATAAACTTCTGGCTACGAACGGAGCTAACCTTTTGGTATGTTCCTGCAATTATGGCACTCTATGTCGCTGCTCCGTTCTACATGCGACTCATTTCGCGTAACCCTGTTTATCGTTGGTTGCCCGTGGCGATGATGGCGTGGTGCATTGTCGTGCAATATGTTGTACCTCTGAATCACGCATTGGGCCATTTGGAGATTTTCTGGAGTCGGCTACCAATCTTTTTCATCGGCATAAATCTTGGACAGGCCGTGAAAGAAAATCGTCAGCTTGCTGGCTCATCCGTTTGGCTAATCTTGTTCCTTTTTGCCGGTACGCTCGCTGTCGGAATATATTTAGAGCAAGCGAGGCACGGTACTTTTCCCCTCTTTCTCGAACGGATGCTCTACATTCCGCTAACCGTTACCGCTGCGTTGTTGGCCGGGAAGATTCTACCACGTTCGCCCCGCTGGTTCAACTGGGCGTTGCGATTTGTCGGTGCGTTGAGTCTGGAGATTTATCTGCTGCACTATCATTTCGTGATGCGCTACATCGAACGTCTCCATGCCGGCTACTGGCCCACATTCCTAATCACGCTAGCCGCGACGTTGCCCGTTGCGTGGCTACTCGGCAAAGCGATAAATAAAATCTTCAAATGAAAAATCTGTTCTTGCTCATCCGTCCGCAACAGTGGATAAAGAATCTTGTTATTTTCCTGCCCGTGTTTTTCGGTCGGGCGATACTCGACTCGCATGCGATGCTCAACAGTTTCATAACGATGCTCGCTTTTTGTCTTATCTCGTCGTCGATTTATTGTCTTAACGATATTGTCGACCGCAACGACGACCGTAAACATCCCGATAAGCAATGCCGACCTATAGCCTCCGGGCGGGTGAGTATCCACCAGGCTATTGCGCTTATTGTCGGTTTATTTTCTCTAGGTTTGCTTGCGCTGGTTCCGCTAGGCACAGAGACTCTTCCTACGGCCGGAATATTGTTGGCTTATTGGTTCATGAATGTTGCCTATTGCTTAAAGCTGAAGCAATATGCGATAATCGACGTGTGTATAATTGCTTTCGGATTCATACTACGAATACTCGCCGGCGGAACAGCAGCCGACATAACCCTCAGTAAGTGGATTGTGCTGATGACTTTTCTGTTGATGCTGTTCCTTTCGTTTGCCAAGCGGCGCGATGACGTTCTACGGATGAACGAAACCGGTCTTCCGCCCAGAAAAAACACGATACGTTACAATATCACTTTCATCAACCAGGCCATAACCATAACGGCCAGTGTTACGCTCGTGTGCTACATCATGTACACTGTCAGCCCCGAAGTGATTGCCCATTTGAATACCGAGCATCTTTATCTTACAAGCATATTTGTGCTGCTCGGTTTGTTGCGATACATTCAAATCGCAGTGGTCGACAAGAAAAGCGGCGACCCCACCAAGATTATCATTCGCGACCGATTCACTCAACTTATCGTTCTCGCATTCGGCTTGTCCTACCTTTTCATTATATACATTCTCTGAAGCATGACCATTTACGCATTCGATTTCGACGGAACCTTAACCCGACGTGACACCTTTCTAGTTTTCGCCCGATTTGCCAAAGGCACGTCCCGAACCTTTTTTGCCATAATGCTTATGTTGCCACTACTCGTTATGATGAAGTTGCGCCTTTACCCGAACTGGCGAGCCAAGCAACAACTTTTTTCCCTATTGTTTCGAGGCATGCCGATAGACCAATTCGACGAAACGTGCCGTCGATTCGCTGTCGAGAATCAAAATTTGTTACGTCCCAAGGGCTTGCAAACGATAGAACGAGCCATAGGTGAGGGAAGCAAGGTTGTTGTCATCACGGCCAGTATCGAAAACTGGGTTAAGCCGTTCTTTCACGACTTAAGCGGCGATATCCGGATTGAGGGTACCCGAATCGATGTGCGAAACGGAAAGCTAACCGGCAAGTTCCTAACCAAGAACTGCTACGGTCGAGAGAAACTAAAAAGGATAAAGAAACTCTATCCCGCCCGAAGCTCTTATCGTTTGATAGCTTTTGGCGATAGTAAAGGCGACAGTCACCTACTCCGTTATGCAGATGAAAAGCACTACAAGCCCTTCCGCCACTAAAGCGCAAGTTATTCGATTCATCATCGTGGGCGTCCTTGCCACCGGTTTGCAATATGGTGTTTATCTTGCTCTTGTAAGTATATTGCCTCGGTTTGCTCCGAGTTTGGCCAACACGGTGGCTTATGCGGTGAGCTTCGTTTTCAACTATATTGCCAGCACCCGATTCACTTTTCGGGTTCGTTCGACTGCCAAGCGTGGCGCCGGATTTGTACTTTCGCACGTAGTAAATTATGTTCTTCAAACCCTGCTTCTCGCTCTGTTTCTCCATCTCGGCATTCCGAAGCATTTCGCTCTTATCCCCGTTTTCGCTATCTGTGTTCCAACGAACTTTATATTAGTTCGCTTTTTCCTAACCGGTATATTACACTGAGCTAACGTAATATATTTGGTTGTGCTGATTGAAAGAGCGATTCGGGCGGACACGGGGATATTAATACATTCGGACAGACACGGGGTCTGTCCCTACACTTGCGAACTCACTTAACCGCCCACAAAAAATAATCTGGTCTATAACGAATGTGCCGGGGGCTTATCGTTATAGACCAGATTGTGTGTGCGGAGAGTGTGTAGTGAGTGCCGACGGGGCGCTGTTAGAATTTCTTTCCGAAGACGATATTAATAAAGGTCTTAATCAAAATTTTTGCATCGAAGAGCCACGAGCGGTTCTCCAGATAGTAAAGGTCGAGTTCGAGGCGGCGCAGCATTTTCTCCATCGTGTCGGTGTAGCCGTTGTAGAGTGTGGCGTATGACGTAACACCGGGGCGAATTTGATAGAGAAAGGTGTAGCGCGAATCGTGCTTCATGATTTGGTCGATGTAGAACTTGCGTTCGGGGCGGGGCCCGATGAAAGCCATGTCGCCGCGTACTACGTTCCAGAGTTGCGGCAGTTCGTCGAGGTGATGTTGCCGAAGGAACTTGCCGATTTGAGTCATGCGTGTTTCGCGTTCGTGTTGATAGAGGGCCGGACCGTCCTTTTCGGCATCTATGCGCATGCTGCGGAATTTATAGATATAGAAAGGGCGGCCGAAGCGGCCGATTCGCTCTTGCTTGAAAATGGCTGGACCGCCATCTTCGCGGCGTACGGCGATGTAACAGATTAGAAATAGCGGTGAGAAAATAACAATGGCAAACAGGGCGATGAAGAAGTCGACAAAGCGCTTTACGATGCGTTCAATGTCGCTCATTCCGTCGAAAATATAAGAATCGCTGTTATGTCTCAAACCGTCAATTACCAAGGTATGTATTATGTTCATGATGCTTCTAAAACGTTGCTTCTTCACATTTATTGCTTGCGAGTCTCAATTTTTTTATGGGCAACACTTCAAGCACCTTCGCAAGATGCGAATAATTTGTTGCAAAGTTAACCAAAACAGACTAAAAGGCCATCCTTGTTTTTTTGCGGTGGGCGAACGGGTGTTGCCAACCTAAATATATTGTCGCCTGCAGTTATAAATTATTTTATCTCCCAGCGATGATGTCGCTAAGACTTATAATTTATTTTTTCTCTTGACTACTGCATCTCCGACAGTTATAAATTAATTTATCTCGTAGCGATACTGTCGCTTTGATTAGTATATTATTATATATCAAAGCGATTGTGTCGCCGCGACTTAAAATTTATTCTAACCTCTGGCGATATCGTCGCCGACGGTTAAAATAAAATATATGTTAAGGCGACGATATCGCTAGCACTTAAAATAAATTATATGTTAAGGCGACGATGTCGCCAGCACTTAAAAAAAATTATATATTAAGGCGACATCGTCGCCAGCAGTTAAAATAAAATATAAGTTAAGGCGACATCGTCGCTGGGAGATAAAATAAAATATAAGTTAAGGCGACGATGTCGCCGTAGCTAAAAATAAATTATAAGTCTCGGCGACGATGTCGCTAGCAGTAAAAATAAATTATAAGTCTCGGCGACGATGTCGCCAGAATGAAAAATAAATTATAAGTCTTGGCGACGGTTTTGTAATGGCAAAACACTACTTTTACACACGAAACAAAATCGTTGTCGGGAATCCGCTCCGGTCTGCACACAAAACAAGATTGTTGTCGGGAATCCGCCCCTCGTTTATCCACAAACAAATGTCGTTGCGAGGAGAAAAAAGGCAGGCAACAGAGACGAAAACTTTAAAAACAAAAGAATAATGAGCAGTAACAATCCTATTCACACAATGAAAATCAAAACGGGAGGCTGCGCCAGGTTCAGCAACGCTTTGCACGCGCAATTCCATAAACTACAGTATGACCTCGTGACTGAATTCGGCCCGAAGAAACTTAAAATCCCTGCCGATTTGCTAAAAGATTGGGCAACTAATGTCGACCTCGAAGTTGATATAGAAAAAACATCCCACACGTCTGTCCACACAGCAGAGTTGCGCAAAAAGGATAAGGAGCGCGACAGACTGCTTAGGCATATCTTCGGTATGATACGCGCGCAAAAACTGTCGCCCTTCGATGATGTTCGGAATGCGGCCGAAGAACTGGATGTTGCTCTCGGCCCGTATCGCAGAATACAAACCAATTCGTCGGATGGCGAAACGCTGCACATTATCAGTATGCGCGTCGATGCCGAAAAATATCCCGATAAGGTGGCAAAGGTGGGGCTCACCGCCGTGCTGAAAAAACTCTACGAAGTGAATACCGAATTTGAAGCAGCACGCAAAGCACGACGAAATGAACAGATTGAGAATAAACTGCCCGGTTCGAAAGAAATTCGTCCGCAAACCGACCGCGCCTTCGCCAACGTGTGCGTGTGTGTCCAGTCGGCCCATCTGGTAGCGGGAACTAACGACGAACGGGATCTGATAACAACCCTCATAAATCGGATGAATCGCACCGCACTCGATTTAAGAACCACCCATAGAGAAATAATAGCACAGCGAAAACGCTGGGCTGAAGAGAAAGAATCGGCGGCTGAGGAGAAAGAGTCGGCGCCCGAAACAGAGCTCGAATCCGAGGATTTGCAAATCGAAAACGATGCGCCGATGGAACCGGTAATCTAGATGAGCTCGGTTTTAAATCGATATTCCCATTCGGACGATAAGACCGAATGGGAATATCGGTATCGGACAGACACGGGTGATATTAATACATACACGGACAGACACGGGGTCTGTCCCTACATTCGTGTCCCTCGGATAAATCCGCCACAATTCCCATTCGGCCGATAGGCCGCATATGTAGGGACAGACCCCGTGTCTGTCCGCATTTTTATCCATCCCCCAACGTTTGCCCCGTGTCAGTCCGCCCCAACGTTTGCCCTGTGTTTGTTCGCATTTATGCCCCCCGCAAATCCGCCCAATTCTTATTCGGCCGAAAATAAGTCTGCACTAACTGTTGAAACATAATGTTCAGGAGAGGCTTAGGCGTCAAAAATGTGAAGTGTAAATTCTGTTTTGAGACCTTATTATAGGTACATTTGCAAGCACATTGAGATGAAATAATTATAAACAATATGGCAAATGTTATAAAGCTGCGCAGGGGATTAAATATCAACCTAGCCGGAAAAGCCAAAGAAGAATCTCTGCCACTTGATTCGTCGGAAGCTTTCCTTGTTTCACCCGATGATTTTCCAGGGCTTACTCCAAAAGTTGTTGTTCGCGAGGGCGAGCATGTTAAGGCAGGCAGCGTGCTGTTTGTGGACAAGCATTGCTCTGAGGTGGGCTTCGCTTCGCCGGTGAGCGGAACCGTGGAAGCCATTGTGCGAGGCGAACGCAGGAAGATTCTCTATCTGAAAATTAAGGCCGATGCGCGGCAAGAATATGTTGATTTCGGGATAAAAGATGTTGGCGCACTCAGCGGCGACGAAGTGAAGAACCATTTATTGAAAAGCGGACTGTTTGGCTATATAAACCAATTGCCTTATGCCGTTTCGACACGCCCCGACACTGAACCAAAGGCGATTTTCGTTTCGGCTTTGAGAGATATGCCGCTGCAAGGCGATTTTCTGTTTGAAGTGGGCGACGAATCGCGCATGAAGGATTTCCAAACCGGTCTTACAGCCCTTTCGAAGATTGCAAAAGTGTACCTCGGCATAGGCTCCGTGCAGAGTGGTTCGGTGCTGAGCGAGATGAAAGACGTTGAGATATACGAGTTCAACGGACCTTGTCCGGCAGGCAATGTGGGTGTTCAAATCAATCATATATCGCCCGTGAACAAAGGTGAAGTTGTTTGGACGGTCGACCCAAGTTCGGTTATCATCTTTGGCAGGTTGTTCAATACTGGTCAGGTCGACCTTCGCCGACTCGTTGCAATCGCCGGAAGTGAAATGAAACGTACGGGTTATGTCGACGCACTCATCGGGATACCCGTGGAAACCATCCTCAAGGACAACGTGAAAGCCGAACGAAATGTGCGTATAATCAACGGTAATCCGCTCACGGGAAGAGTAGTGACGGGCAACGCCGGACTTGGTGCTCACACATCCGAAATTACAGCAATTCCGGAGGGCGACGACGTGAACGAGTTTGTTGGCTGGATTATGCCACGCTTCAAAACTCTGTCTACGTCGAAAAGCTATTTCAGTTGGCTTATGCCGGGCAAAGAATATGTTCTCGATGCCCGTATAAAAGGCGGCAAGCGGCATATGATTATGAGCGGCGAATACGACCGCGTTCTTCCGATGGACATCTATGGCGAATATCTCATCAAAGCCATCATATCGGGCAACATCGAACGGCAGGAAGAGCTGGGAATCTATGAAGTTAGTCCTGAAGATTTCGCTTTGGCAGAGTTTGTTGACAGCTCGAAACTTCCGTTGCAGAAAATTGTTAGAGAAGGACTAGATACACTTAGAAAAGAAAACGCCTAACCACACGTGTTTTCAGAGAATCCTATTAATGAAAGAAATATGAGCTTAAGAAATTATCTAGACAAGATTCGTCCTAATTTCGAAAAAGGCGGGAAACTTCATGCCTTGAAGAGCGTCTACGATGGAATGGAAACTTTTCTTTACGTGCCTCGCGACACGTCGAAGAACGGAGCCTCTATTCACGACGCTATCGACTCGAAGCGCATAATGAGTATCGTTGTCATTTCGCTTTTGCCGGCGATGCTTTTTGGAATGTATAACATAGGCTATCAAAACGCCTTATCCGCTGGTCATATCGGCGATGCAACGTTCTGGGGTATGTTTGTCTACGGATTGCTTGCGTTGCTTCCGAACATATTGGTGTCCTACATCGTGGGCCTCGGAATAGAATTTATCTGGGCGCAATGGAAGGGCGAAGAAATTCAGGAGGGTTATCTTGTTTCCGGTATACTTATTCCGTTGATTGTTCCGGTGACGATTCCGCTTTGGACGCTCGCACTGGCCATAGCCTTTTCCGTGATATTCGCAAAAGAAATTTTCGGTGGAACAGGAATGAACATCTTCAACGTAGCACTTATTGCACGCGCGTTTCTGTTCTTTGCATATCCTAGTAAAATGACGGGCGACACCATCTGGGTTGCCGACGGGAGCATCTTCGGATTGGGGTATGCTCTTCCCGACAGTCACACCATGGCCACGCCGTTGGGCGAAATTGCACAAGGTGGGCACGTCAATGCATCGATTTCAGACATAGCAATCGGTTTGATTCCCGGTTCGGTTGGCGAAACATCGGTTATAGCCATAGCCATCGGCGCAGTAATTCTTTTGTGGACGAACATTGCAAGCTGGAAAACGATGCTTAGCGTTTTTGTTGGCGGTGGGGCAACGGCCTTCCTGTTTCAATCGCTGGGCTCAACACCAATTCCTTGGTTCGAACATCTCATCTTGGGCGGATTTTGTTTTGGCGCCGTGTTCATGGCAACAGACCCGGTTACGTCGGCTCGTACCGAGACCGGTAAATGGATATTCGGACTCTTTGTGGGTGCGCTTGCAGTTATCATCAGAGTTATGAATCCGGGTTATCCCGAGGGAATGATGCTTGCAATACTTTTCGGCAACATGTTTGCTCCGCTCATCGACTACTATGTTGTTCAATCAAATATCAACAAGCGTGCAAAACGCGTAAAAGAATAAAAGAGGGAGATTAAGGAAATGAAAACAAATAGCAATTCCTACACCATCATATATTCAATCGTCCTCGTGCTCATAGTGGCGTTTATGTTGGCCTTTGTGTTCCAGGCTCTGAAGCCTGCGCAGGATGCCAACGTTCAGCTCGACCAACAAAAGCAGATACTCTTTGCCCTCAATCAGGACAGAGACATGACCGACCAGAAGGCTCGCGAACTGTGGAAAGAAATGATAATAGCCGACGATATCATAGATGCTGACGGAAAACTGGTTGAGGCCGGGAAACAAGGAGGCACCGAAGCCGGATTCAAACTCAATAGCAAAGACGCTAAGGAAGGTAGGCTTGCACTATTCAGATGCAAGGTAGACGGCGAAACGAAATATGTGATTCCGATTTATGGCAACGGACTCTGGGGGCCGATAAACTGTTTCATAGCCATAAATGGCGATAAAACCACCGTTTTCGGAATCTACTTTAATCATGAAAGTGAAACCGCTGGACTAGGAGCCGAGATTAAGGATAACGCAAGTTGGCAAGCTAAGTTCAAAGGCAAGCATTTGTTTGCAGGAAACGAGAGACAGAAAATATCCCTGTCTGTACTCAAAAAAATCACCGACAACAACACTCAGGTTGATGCTGTGACCGGTGCCACGCTGACAAGCAATGGCGTTACCGAAATGTTCCAAGCCGAAAAAGGAGGCCTGCAACCTTATGTGAAATTCCTCACAAGCAAATAAGAATCTTACGATATGAATTTATTCTCAAAACAAAATAGAGAAGTGCTCTGCAATCCACTCAACCTGGACAATCCGATATTGGTTCAGGTACTCGGGATATGCTCAGCTCTGGCCGTGACTTCACAGCTGAAGCCGGCAATAGTGATGGGATTGGCCGTCACCATAATTACGGCGTTCGCAAACGTGATTATCTCCATAATCAGAAACACAATTCCGAACCGAATAAGGATAATCGTGCAACTTGTTGTTGTTGCAGCTCTGGTGACTATTGTGAGCCAGGTGCTAAAAGCCGTGGCCTATGATGTTAGCGTGCAACTCTCGGTTTATGTCGGATTGATAATCACAAACTGCATTCTCATGGGACGCCTCGAAGCATTCGCAATGACCAACAAACCGTGGCCTAGTTTCCTGGACGGTATCGGCAACGGGCTCGGCTATGCGCTTATTCTGGTTATCGTTGGAGCAGTGCGCGAACTTCTAGGACGCGGCTCATTGCTCGGATTCAAGATTATTCCGCAAAGTTTCTACGACGCGGGCTATCTCGACAACGGAATGATGTCAATGCCGGCAATGGCACTCATCATTGTGGGCTGCGTGATATGGGTTCATCGTGCATATTTCTATAAAGAAAACAAGGAGTAAACTATGGAACATCTGATAAGCTTAGCGTTTAGGTCCATCTTTGTGGACAACATGATATTCGCATTCTTCCTCGGAATGTGCTCTTTCCTGGCCGTTTCGAAGAACGTGAAAACATCTTTAGGTTTGGGAGCTGCCGTTACATTCGTTTTGCTCGTGACAACTCCGGTGAACTATCTGTTGCTTACCAAACTGCTGGGCCCCGACTGTTTGGTTGAAGGCATAGACCTATCCTATTTAAGTTTTATTCTCTTCATCGCCGTAATTGCCGGCATTGTACAGATTGTCGAGATGGCCGTCGAGAAGTTCTCACCTGCTCTATATGGTGCTCTGGGAATATTTTTACCCCTCATAGCTGTGAACTGTGCCATCATGGGTGCGTCGTTGTTCATGCAACAGCGTATAGAACTCGACCCGTCGAGTACACAATATATTGGCTCTGCGTTAGACGCGTTGGTTTACGGTCTATTCTCTGGAATAGGATGGACGCTGGCAATTGTTGCAATGGGAGCCATACGCGAGAAAATGGAATATTCAGACGTGCCGAAACCGCTGCAAGGACTCGGAATAACATTCATCACCGTAGGACTGATGGCAATGGCAATGATGTGCTTTTCGGGACTTAATATCTAACGAGAAATGGGACAATTCATAACAACTAGTATTTGCGTATTTCTGCTTGTAATTCTCATCTTGGTTATTTTGCTGCTTGTAGCCAAGAAATATCTTAGTCCGAGCGGAAACGTAAACATAACTATCAACGGCGATAAAACACTAAGCGTAGAGCAAGGCAGCTCCGTGCTGTCAACTCTGGGCCAGCAAGGAATATTCATACCCTCGGCATGTGGAGGAAAGGGAAGTTGCGGACAATGCAGACTGCAAATTATCGAAGGAGGAGGAGAAATTCTCGACTCTGAACGCCCGCACTTCACTCGAAAAGAAATTAAAAACCATTGGCGACTAAGTTGCCAATGCAAGGTGAGAGGCGACATGGCCGTAAAAGTTCCCGAATCAATTATGGGAATCAAGGAATGGGAATGCACTGTGATTTCAAACAAAAACGTTTCAAGTTTCATCAAAGAATACAAGGTGGCTCTACCGCCAGGCGAGCACATGGACTTTGTGCCGGGTTCGTATGCGCAGATAAAAATCCCCGCTTATGATTGCATTGACTACGACAAGGATTTTAATAAGGACGACATTGGTCCCGAATATATCGAAACCTGGAAGCACTTCAACCTCTTCTCGCTTAAAGCCCATAACCCCGAAGAAACCGTACGAGCGTACTCCATGGCCAATTATCCGGCAGAAGGCGATATAATCACACTCACGGTTCGAATTGCATCCACACCATTCCTTCCACGTCCGCAAGTGGGATTCCAGAATGTACCGACGGGTATAGGTTCGTCCTACATTTTCAGTCTCAAACCTGGCGATAAAGTGATGATGAGTGGCCCTTATGGTGACTTTCACCCCAACTTCACCTCCGGGAAAGAAATGATATGGATAGGTGGAGGTGCCGGTATGGCTCCGCTGCGAAGTCAAATAATGCACATGCTCAAAACCCTCAACACGCGCGATCGCGAGATGCACTTCTTCTATGGTGCCCGGGCGCTCAGTGAAGCATTCTTTCTGGAAGATTTCTGGGAACTCGAAAAAGAATATCCCAATTTCCATTTCCACCTATCGCTCGACAGGCCCGACCCGAAAGCCGATGAGGCTGGAGTGAAATATTACGCAGGATTTGCAGTGAACTGTATCCGCGATACGTATCTGAAAGATCACGAGGCGCCCGAAGACTGCGAATACTATCTCTGCGGTCCGCCTATGTTAATTAAAACCGTGACAGACTATCTCGACAGTCTCGGGGTTGACCAGGACGCCATACTTTACGATAATTTCGGCTAACATGTTCTTTATGTGATGTACGAGGATGTATCCATCAAGGGTGCATCCTCGTTTTTTCATATACTCTTAAGTGTGAAGCTTTGAACTGATATCTAAGCCAAATCGGTCTACCTACCGTATAATATTTCTCGGACATGTTCGAGCCGAATATTTATCACCAATTGGTCATTAGAAGATCAGAGGGAATAGTAATCTTTAGATCTAATGACCAATTTGGGGTTAATAAAGCGAGTGTAACACCATTGTATAAGAGTGTACTATACCTTTGCCTAAAGGTGTACTACACCTTTGATGAAGAGTGTACTACACCTTTGATGAAGAGTATACTACACCCTTGATGAAGAGTGTTTAATGCCCTTGACAAGGAGTGTTTATTTGTAACACCTTGCTTGCAAAATATCTAATGACCGATTTGGGTTTATCTCGTCCTGTTGGATGGGCGTCGGACAGACACGAGGTCTGTCCCTACAGGCGGGCATTCCGCCCGAGTTAGCACCCATATCTATCATTCATAATGCCTCCGAAGATTAAGCGAATTCTTAGACCGAACTCACATATTGCTGAAGAGGTGTCAAGATCGATGAGAGGCTAAGCGCGGGGAGTTTTTAGTACATTTGCAACCACCGGAAAGGAATATCCGTCACGGAAATAACGCAAAAAATCAAATGAAAATAATCTTTAGTAAATCTCCATTCCTGTCATTGCTTTTCGCCCTTGCAGTGGCTGTGTTTTGGGCTGTGCCCTATGTGTGTACCCTTAGTTTTCAGGAACAATATCAGCTTTTTCTTTTCACCACTGATTATTTTGTCGAACGTATGAGCGTGCCGGGCGGCATGGCCGATTATATAGCCGAATTCGTGACGCAGTTCAACTATGCCTACGTGGTGGGTGCAGTGTTGCTCGGCACAGTTTTTTTTATGATGCGAGAGCTCACGGTAGCGATATTCAAAAGGGTGGGGGCGGACGAAGTTTGGCAGTCGATAACCTTTGTGCCAGCGTTTGTACTTTGGGCCTATATGGGAAACGAGAATGTGATGCTATCCTTTGGCGTATCGCTTGTAGCAGCACTGACGTTCATGTTGTTCTATCTTAAGATGGGCGGCGAGGGCTTGCCGACTGTGATTTTTACAGCGATTGGCTTGCCGGCATTCTATTGGCTGTTCGGAGCAAGTGTGTGGTGCATGGTTCTGTTTGCCGTTCTGTTCTCTGTGGGGAAACGGAGGGGTGTGTGGATTGCGGGGGCGATGGCGGTTTACACCTTTATTATTATATACGTATGCTCGTTGTGGTTGCCCTATCCGAAATATCAGTTGTTTTGTGGAGTGAACTATTTCCGCTATCCGGTCGAGATTCCCATAATGCAGTTTGTCGTGATGGCTGCATTTGCTGTTATTCCGGCGATTGGGATGTGGTTGCCAACACGTGTTGTCAGGCCGAAGATAGTCATGCCTGCGCTTCTGTTCGTTATTGTTCTTATCGGTGCGGTGGGCGTTCGAGTCAGTTTCGACAGATTGAAATACGACCAGATTGAATATGATTATCTAGTGCGAACAAATCAGTGGAATAAGATTATCCGTAAGGCCGAAGCTCATCAGCCCACCACCCCGCTGAGTGTTAGTTGCGTGAACTTGGCGCTGGCGATGAACGGACAGTTGGGCGACCGGATGTTTGAGTTCTTCCAAAACGGCGCTGAGGGATTGTTTCCAACGTTCACTCGCGATATGACCTCGCCGCTGCCAACCAGCGAGGTGTTCTACAGACTGGGAATGATTAACGAATCGGAACGCTACGCCTTCGAGGCGCAGGAGGCTATCCCGAACCGGCGGAGAAGTGGACGAATAATGCGTCGACTGGCACAGTGCAACATCGTTAACGGAAATTATGCCGTAGCTGCGAAATATCTCCGTATGCTCCAAAAATCGCTGTTCTATGCGAAGTGGGCCGACCAGCAGATGCGCTTCATAGGAAACGACAAAGCTGTGAATAGGGATGCGGAATATGGCCGGCTGCGCGATTTGCGGATAAAGAAAACCGACTATCTTTTCAGTGACCGTGAGATGGACCAAATGCTGGGCTTGCTGCTGGTTGACAACCGGAAATATAACAATCGGATGGCCTACGACTATCTCATAGCCTATGAACTTCTACAGCGCGATTTGAGAAAGTTCATGAAGTACTATCCGCTAGGGAAATATCTCAAGTTCGACCATATTCCAAATTCCACCCAGCAGATTCTTATTGGTCTATGGATTCAGCGCCATGGTAGTTTGGACGGTCTGCCCTATTCTGTGGATCTGCAGAACGTTCAGAGCACGCGTGCGTTTCTTTCGGTCTACATGACAAATAAGCAATCGGCCGAACTCAACTCGCCGCCGCTCTCAACTAACGTGTGGCGATACGTGCTACTGGGGTCTCCCGGGAAAACAACTAAACAGGAAATGAAGGAGATTTATTAAGAATGAAAACACTCGTAAAACACATCATAACTCTTGCTTTGCCACTCTTGCTGGCAGGCTGTTCGCACGCGCCGCAAAATGTTCGACAAGACAACAGTATACCGAAAATATTCCCCGATTATGTCGGTGTTACTATCCCGGCCGGGATAGCACCGCTCAACTTCAACTACGACGGCCCATCGGAATCTATCTTCGTGGAGGCTCGTGGCTCGAAAGGCGGAAGTATCGAGGCGGAGGGCGATTATGCCGACTTCGATATCGACCAGTGGCACGAACTAACCAACCTTAACAAAGGTGGTAAGATAATCTTCACTGTCAACGTGAAGCAAAACGGAGAATGGACACGCTACAAGAGTTTTGACGTGAATGTGTCGGCCGATCCAATAGGCGAGTGGGGATTAACCTATCGGCTTGTTGCTCCGGGATATGAAGTCTACGGCAAGATGGGCCTTTATCAACGTGAGCTGGCCACCTTTCGTCAGCAGGCTATAATCGAAAATACTTCTGTGCCCGGTGCATGTATGAATTGTCATACTCCTAATCGAACCAACCCCGACAACTTCACTTTCCATGTGAGAGGGAGCAACGGTGGTACAATAATCGGCGGTCGCGATGGTTTCAAAATCCTCAATGCGAAAAACGACTCGCTGAAAGGGTCGCTGGTTTATCCGTATTGGCATCCGTCGGGCAGATTCATAGCCTATTCAACCAACAAAACTCACCAGAGTTTTCACGCCGTAAGGTCAGAACGAATCGAGGTATTCGATCAGGCGTCAGATATTCTAATACTCAATCCCACAACCAACGAAATTGTTCTCAATCCATCGGTTATGACACCTGAGAACTATGAGAATTATCCCGTTTTTTCGCCTGATGGTCGGACGCTCTATTTTGTTGCGTCGGTCGCATGGGATATTCCGGCGAACTATAAGCGTATTCGCTATAACCTATGCAAAGTGGGCTTCGATGCTCGGACAGGCAGAACTATCGGTCAGCCCGACACCATTTTCAACGCCCGCCTTATGGGAAAGAGTGCCACCCATCCACGACCATCCTACGATGGCCGATTTATAATCTTCACTATGGCCGATTATGGCGTTTTCCCAATCTGGCATAATGAAGCCGACCAATGGCTTTTCGATATCCGTACCGGTAAGGCTCGCCCGCTCACCGAAATAAACAGTCGGGCTGCCGATAGTTTCCACAACTGGAGTTCCAATTCGCGATGGCTTGTGTTCACCTCGCGCCGTATCGACGGATATTACACTCGACTATATCTAACACACGTGAATTCTGACGGTACGATGTCAAAGCCGTTTCTTCTGCCACAAAAGAATCCATGGGAGTTCTACGACCGCTCTTTATTTTCGTTCAACACTCCCGACTTCACTTCTCATCCTTTCAACCTGAAGTCGCGTGATTTCGTTCGTGCTATCGTTTCGCCGGAAAGAATAGAAACCAAAATAAGATAAACCCTAAATAGGTCATTAGATCTAAAGACGACTATTCCCTTTGATTTTCTAATGACCAATTGGAGAGTTTATTGAGTGGGCAGGATATGGAGTCTTGTTATTCCTTTTGTAAATTCTTCATCCAGCTGCCACGGAATAAACTGATGAGGAATAATATTCCGCGGAAAGTCAACTCTATAGCCATTGCAAACCAAACGCCACGCAGACCGTAGGTTGGAGCAAGTATGGCGGCGAGCGTGAGGCGAACTAGCCACATGCTACCAAGGTTGATGATAGATGGGCGGATGGTGTTGCCAGCGCCTACGAATACGCAGTAAATTACAATCGAGGCGGCAAAGAACGGTTCGGCAAACGCTTCGATGCGTAGGATGGCCGTTCCGAGTTCGCGTATCTCTTCAACTGGAGAAAGCCGGCCAATCATCTCCGGCGCGAACGCATACATAACCACACCCATAAGAGCCATTACGCCCATTCCGATGAAGACCGTCATATGCGAAAAACTGTAGCACAGTTCGCGACGTTGTGCCCCCATACTTTGTCCGACTAGTGTTGTTGCAGCCTCACCGATTCCATAGCCCGGCATGTAGCACAGGCTTTCGGCTGTTATAGCAAACGAATGGGCAGCGATGGAGATGTTTCCGAGTGGGGCTACAATCATTGTCGACACCACTTGTGCACCGTTCATCAGCATTTGCTGAACGGCCATCGGTGCACCTATCTTGACAGCATTTCGGATGTATGACCACATCCATACGAAACGTTCTTTATCGAGCTTCCATGCTAGAATCTTACTGCGGAATATTGCGAAATATATCAATGGAAGAGCACCTACCGCAAAGGATGAGGCTGTGCCCAGGGCTGCACCCTTTACGCCGAGATTGAGTCCGAATACTTCAATCTGTATGCCGAACACTTCAATTGTTCGGGTGGGGAAAATGAAGAAGAAATTGAACGTTACGTCGAGCACGCACATGAGCACTGCGATAAAACTTGGCCGGCGAACGTCGCCCGACACTTTCAGCATTGAGGCCGAGAGTTGTTCCAGCAGAACAAAGGGGATGGCGAATGAGAAGATTAGAAAATAAAGCGATGCGTCGTGTTGAATGTCGGTTCCGCCTTTGAGCCATCCGGGTAGTGGGAAAGCTACAGCTGCTGCGAGAATCATCAGAGCGAAGCTTATTGCGAGACCGAAGATGTAGCCATGTCGCATAACTGCCCTGGCCTTTTCGAAATCGTTGGCGCCGATGAAATGGGCTACCTGTACGGAGAATCCCATGGAGCAGGCACTACTTAGCGAGGCAAAGAGCCATGTGACCGGTTCAACCAATCCGATAGCGGCCGATGGATTGGCGCCAAGCGAGCCCACCATAGATGCGTCGATGTAGAACATGAGCACGGTGGTTACTTGGGCGAGCATTGAGGGAATGCTGAGCTGGACTATGAGGTTTAGTTTTTCGGCTGTTGTGATTTGTTCTCCGCCGCGGATTTTCGCTAGTAAAGTGTCTGAAACGGCCATAATGACTAGTGACTAAAAAAGGTTTGAATTTTGAAGTTCAAACCTTTAATATGATGTTTTATAATTTATAGAACGACACCAACCGGAGGTCGAATATTAGAGTTGAATAGGCCGGAACTCTGGGATTTTTCCTAACTCCGTAGCCTAGTCTGTAGGGCACATAAACCATCCAATGGTCGCCTATGTGCATGTTCTGGAGTGCGGTTGCGAATCCGTCTACCGTTTTACTTACTCGCATTTGTGCCGGTCGGGCTGTGAGTGGGTTGAAGTTGTCCGTGCCCCAGGATGTTTCAGTTATGAAACCGGCGGTGTAGGTTGTCGACGGGAGCAATCGACCTCGATAGTGAATATGTACGGAATCGGTGTAGAGCGGGGTGCCTGCACCTGTTCCTTTTTCGAGTTCGTGCACAATGATGTATTGGTCGGGGCGATATGTTGGAGGGGTGCCCGATGGGTTGGTTTGGTTCTGGTAGGTGTAGTTCAGAATAATCTTCCACGACGTGTCGCCGGCATCGATTTTCTGCTTGGTTTCGTTGTAAAGTTTGCTCCAATATGCTTCGTTGGTGCTCTTCCAGTTGGGATATTCCTCGATTGTTTCGATTTTATCTTCCGAACAAGAGAAGAATGTACCTGTTGTGAGTAGAAGAGCAGCCGCTATGACGGCGTTCCTGATTGGGTTGGAATGTTTCATATTTGTTTTAATTGTCTATGTCTATTTTTTTGAGTAGCGAGGTTATCGATACTCGATCTTCAATGATTTCACGCAGTTTTTCGATTGGCACACGTTCTTGTTTCATCGAGTCGCGGTGGCGCAGAGTTACGGTATTGTCGTTTAGTGTGTCGCCGTCGACAGTTACGCAAAATGGGGTTCCGATGGCGTCCTGCCGACGATAGCGTTTGCCGATGGAATCTTTTGTTTCGATGTGTGTATTGAAGTGGAATTTGAGGGCGTTGACAATTTCCTTTGCTTTTTCGGGCAGTCCGTCTTTATTTACTAGCGGTAACACGGCGCATTTCACCGGTGCGAGCGGTTCGGGCAGTCGAAGAACAATGCGTTCTGAGCCGTTTTCGAGTTTTTCCTCGCAATAGCTGTGACACATCACGGTGAGGAACATTCGGTCTACTCCTATCGAGGTTTCGACATCATAAGGCGTATAGTTTTCGTTGCGTTCCGGATCGAAATATTTCACCTGTCGGCCGGAGAATTTCTCGTGCTGCGACAGGTCGAAGTCGGTGCGTGAGTGTATGCCTTCAATTTCTTTGAATCCGAATGGCATGCGGAACTCAATGTCGGATGCGGCGTTGGCATAATGGGCTAGCTTTTCATGGTCGTGGAAACGATAGTTTTCGTCGCCCATGCCGAGTGCTTTATGCCATGCCATGCGATGTTTCTTCCAGTATTCGAACCACTGCATTTCTGTGCCTGGCTGACAGAAGAATTGCATCTCCATCTGCTCGAATTCGCGCATGCGGAATACGAACTGGCGGGCTACGATTTCGTTACGGAAAGCCTTACCTATTTGGGCTATTCCGAAGGGTACTTTCATACGCCCGGTTTTCTGTACGTTCAGGAAGTTCACAAAGATGCCCTGTGCTGTTTCGGGGCGGAGGTATATTTTGTTTGTGGCGTCGGAGAGCGACCCCATTTCGGTTGAGAACATAAGATTGAATTGCCTAACATCGGTCCAGTTCTTTGTTCCGCTGATTGGGTCGACAATTCCTTCGTCGAGTATTATTTGTTTCAGTTCTCCGAGGTCGGGGCCCTGCATGGCCTCAGTATATCGGGCGTGAAGTGCGTCGCGTTTCCGTTGATTTTCGAGCACTCTCGGATTGGTCTCGCGAAACTTATCTTCGTCGAACGAATCGCCGAATTTCTTGGCGGCTTTAGCGATTTCCTTTTCTATTTTTTCTTCGTATTTGCCGATTTGGTCTTCTATGAGATTGTCTGCACGATAGCGTTTCTTCGAGTCACGGTTGTCAATCAATGGGTCGTTAAAAGCGTCGACATGTCCGCTGGCTTTCCATACGGTTGGATGCATAAAAATGGCGGCGTCGATGCCTACGATGTTGCCGTGCAGTAGCACCATCGATTGCCACCAATATTGTTTTATGTTGTTCTTCAGTTCTACGCCATTCTGTCCGTAGTCGTAGACGGCAGCAAGACCGTCGTATATGTCGCTGCTTGGAAAAACGAAACCATATTCTTTGCAGTGGCTCACAATCTTTTTGAAAATATCTTCCTGTACCATGAATATATGTTGTTAGTTTTCAATAATTACCGCGCAAAGGTAATTATTTCTTCCGAAGATTAATTCGGCCCTGTATGCCTTGGCAACGGGGCTGGGATGCTATTAAATAACGCGAGTTCGGTTTAATGGAGACTCCCACTCGGCCGGTAGGCCGCATGTAGGGACAGACCCCGTGTCTGTCCGCACCCTGACGCGACAGGATGAAATATTGCCATGCGGTCGGTAGACCGAATTGGCATGGGTATCGGAGACAGACACGGGGTCTGTCCCTACATGCGGGCGGAACGCCCGAATTGGTATTCGTTGTTTATTCCCCATTGGCTCCTCGGAGGCTTAAACATATTCTTAAACCGAACTCACGTTAAATAAAGGATGGTTCTTACTTTTTAAGGGGACGAGGACTGCTTGAGAACCCGATAGCCGTTTTG
The DNA here is from genome assembly GCF_000243035.1 of Prevotella micans F0438. Taxonomy (NCBI): domain Bacteria; kingdom Pseudomonadati; phylum Bacteroidota; class Bacteroidia; order Bacteroidales; family Prevotellaceae; genus Prevotella; species Prevotella micans. The sequence goes on along the minus strand of NZ_JH594522.1, from coordinate 662,997 downwards.
CACCGCCTCGGGCAAGTTCTAATTAAAACGGTGACCGGGAAATGGTGCCTGGAAAATTTTTGTGCGAACCCGATGTACGTTTTTTGTCGCCTGCGATTTTTTTGATTCAATACGGTCATCGTTTTTTGTTCTCCGAAACTCGGGCACGTTTTCCCGATGACCGTTTTTGCTTCCCTGAGTTTCAGGCGCGATTTTTCGATGACCGTTTTCATCTCTCTAAGAAATTTTGAGCGAACCCGATGACCGTTTTTATCTCCCCAAATCCGGTTCGTGCCAATACTGCCATCGAGTTTGCTCTTTGTTATGTAAACCCGATATTTCTCAATGTCGTATTGGTGTTATAATAAAGGTGGATTGGCTGTGCCTTATGGCGGCGAATCTGGTTTTATTGTAGTAGAGTTTCTGAATCGTCGGGGTTTGGTTGCGGTGAATGATGGTGTATGTTGCGAGGGTGATGCTCGAGTATTTGTCGGCGTAGAGAGGAGGTGTCGAGGTGGGTGTATATTTCGGTTGTTACAATGCTTTCGTGCCCTAGCATGGCTTGGATGGAACGCAGGTCGGCGCCGCCTTCGAGCAGGGCTGTGGCAAAGGAATGGCGAAGTGTGTGGGGCGAGATTGTTTTGCGTATGCCGGCTTGCTGGGCGTATTTCTTTATCATGATGAGCACCATTGTTCGGGTTAGGTGATGGCCGCGTCGGTTGAGGAACACGTAATTTTCTTCGCCGGGTTTGATATTCATTACGTTGCGGTCGGCAAACCAGAATTCGAGTTCACGTATTGCTCTTTGCGATATTGGCACGAGTCGTTCTTTGGAACCTTTGCCGATAACGCGGATGAATTCTTCGTCAAGGTGGAGGTTCGACATTTTGAGATGAGTTAGTTCGGATACTCGCAATCCGCACGAGAAGAGCACTTCGATGATGGCTCGGTTGCGATGGCCTTCCCATTTGCTGAGGTCGATGGCTTGTTCGAGGATGTCTACCTCGGCCGTTGAGAGCACTTCGGGTAGATGTTGGGGAATGCGTGGAGAGTCGACGAGTTCGGTGGGGTTGTTTTCTATGTATCCGTCAACGACGAGATATTGGTAGAACTGTCGTACACCGCTTAGTATTCTGGCTAGCGAGCGGGCGCCTATTCCGAGGTCGATAACGAAGGCGGCGAATTGGTCCATGTGCTCGAGTTGAAGTTCGAGCAATGGAATGTTTTCCATTTCTAGGAAGGTGAGCATCTTTGAGAGGTCGAGCATATAGGCCTCGACGGAGTTGGGAGAAAGGCCTTTTTCGAGTTTGAGATAGTTTCTGTATCGTGCGATGAGCTTGGATTGGTCGGTGAATTCTTTTCTCATTATTTGCTACTTTTGTTGACACAAAATTAATCCTTTTAGATATGAAAGTTATTGTTATCAATGGGCCGAACCTGAATCTTCTTGGAAAACGCGAACCCAGTATTTACGGTAGTGAATCGATGGAAAACTGCTTGGCTGAATTGCACAGGATTTTCCCAGATGTCGAGCTGGATTATTTTCAGAGTAATATCGAAGGCGAACTGGTCGACAAGCTGCAAGAGGTGGGCTTTTCTGCAGACGGGATTGTACTCAACGCAGGCGGATACACTCACACGAGCGTTGCACTACTTGATTGTATTCGAGCTATAGAAACGCCGGTTGTCGAGGTTCATGTGAGCAACGTTTTGGGGCGTGAGGACTTCCGCCGCCGTTCTGTGATAGGTGCAGCTTGCCTGGGATGTATCGAGGGGTTCGGAATGAACAGTTATCGCTTGGCCGTCGAGGCTCTAATATTGCATCGGGATGTTGGATAGAACCATCGAGGATTATATCTCTTCACACATCGATCCGGAGAACGAATATCTACATCGGCTCTATCGGGCCACGAACATTCAAACCGTTCACGGACGAATGGCAAGCGGACATGTTCAGGGGCGTGTTCTGAAGATGCTGGTTCAGATGATTGGGCCGAAGAATGTTTTAGAAGTAGGAACGTTCAGCGGTTATTCGGCGCTTTGCATAGCCGAGGGATTAAGGGCCGATGGGCGAATTTATACCTTCGAGATAAACGACGAGATGGAAGATTTTACCAGCTCATGGATAGAAGGCTCGCCGCTTGCCGAGAAAATTATTTTCCGAATAGGCGATGCTAATGTGGAGGCTCCGAAACTGGGAATCATGTTCGACATGGCATTCATCGACGGCGATAAACGTACATATCTCAAAACTTATGAAACGACGCTCGGAATTTTGAACGATGGCGGATATATCGTGGCCGATAATACACTTTGGGATGGACATGTGGTCGACGAAGAATATGATGGCGACAGTCAGACACTGGGTATACGTCGTTTCAACGATTTCGTTGCGGCCGACAATAGGGTGGAAAAGGTTATTATTCCGTTGCGCGACGGACTCACAATCATCCGAAAAAAATAATGTTTGAACGAGCGAAGCCTTATGGCTACCTTTGCAAACATCAAAATCAGACCTCCATTTTTAATTAAACATTACTATGCAAGAAACAAGATTGAACCGTGTTTCGCGCTTGCTTCAAAAGGAACTGGCAAGCATCTTTCAGAGTCAAACTCGAGCTATGCACGGCGTGTTGGTTAGCGTGACTCGAGTGAAAATCAGTCCCGACCTGAGTATTTGTACGTCGTATCTCAGCATATTCCCCTCCGATAAAAGCGAGGAACTACTCAACAACATAAGGGCAAACGAAAAAACAATACGCTACGACCTCGGACAACGCGTGCGGAATCAACTTAGAATAGTTCCTGAATTGAGATTCTTTATCGACGATTCACTCGACTATATAGAACGAATCGATAGTCTTCTGAAAAAATAAATCTCCCGTAATGAACTTCCCGTTCTATATCGCCCGTCGCTATCTCTTCTCCAAGAAAAGCACGCACGCAATAAATGTGATTAGTCTCATCTCGGTTGTTGGAGTGTCGGTGGCCACAATGGCACTTGTTGTAGTGTTGAGCGGCTTCAATGGCTTCTCTGATTTGATTGCGTCGTTCTTTACAGGCTTCGATCCACAACTGAAAATCGAACCGGCTAAAGGAAAAGCTGTAGCAGCCGACGACCCGATTCTCACCGAAATAAAAAAACTGCCCGAAATCGAGGTCGCAACCGAATGTGTGGAAGATCAGGCCCTGGCCATGTATCGCAACAAACAAGCCATGGTGACGATTAAAGGAGTAGAAGATAATTTCGACTCACTAACTAACATCAACGATATTCTATACGGAGACGGAAAGTTTGAATTGCACGCCGCTAATCTACAATATGGAATACTCGGAATCAGACTGGCGCAAGATTTAGGGACCGGAGTCGCATGGCGCAACTATCTTAATATTTATGCCCCGCAACGCGAAGGACAATATGACGCCTCGAATCCCACAGAAGCTTTTGTCGAAGATTCGCTCATTTCGCCTGGAGCTTTGTTTCAAGTCAAACAAAGCAAATACGACAAAGGCTACATAATTACCTCCATAGACTTTGCTCGAAGAATATTCAGTCGGCAGGGCGAAATCACATCGCTTGAGTTACGCCTCAAAGCCGACGTTGATATAGATGAAACCAAAGCTCGAATAAAAAAAATCGCCGGAAATAAATTCACCGTAAAAGATCGCTACGAACAACAAGCCGACACATTCAATATAATGCGCATCGAAAAACTTTTTGCCTACGCATTCCTCACCTTTATATTAATGGTGGCCTGCTTCAATATAATCGGGTCGCTGTCTATGCTGATAATCGATAAGAAAGACGATGTTCGAACATTGCGCTATCTAGGCGCCACCGACAAACAGATAAACAGAATTTTCCTGTTCGAAGGACGAATGATATCGGTTTTCGGCGCGTTCATCGGAATCCTTTTCGGCCTTCTGCTATGTTGGCTTCAACAAACCTATGGATTGGTGAGCCTAGGCAATCGTGCAGGTAATTTTGTTGTCGAAGCCTATCCTATAAGTGTGCATCCATGGGACGTTATTCTCATCTTTTTCACCGTAATAATCGTCGGGTGGTTAGCTGTATGGTATCCTGTTAGATATATGAGCAAACGCCTAACCAAATGAAATATTGAACGGTTATTCGATATTCTCCCAGGCGGCTGTATATTCACTAATGATAAATGCCATATTGATCAAGTCAACGGAATATTTAACCAGATAAGATCTGTTTTATCATACGACAATTGGATAAATCACCCTCATTTTCTTTGCACAACCCCTCTCGTTATGTGCATAACTTGCAGCTTTTTTGATGGAAATATTTGTGAGGCCGGAAAAAAAACAGTTTCTTTGCCGCCGAATTTTAAAGTTGAAAGTAATTATTAAACATTTTAAAACTTACAATTATGTCAGAAATTGAATCAAAGGTAAAAGCAATTATCGTAGATAAACTTGGTGTTGACGAAGCAGAAGTAAAGCCTGAAGCAAGTTTCACAAACGATCTTGGCGCAGACTCCTTGGATACTGTAGAGTTAATCATGGAGTTCGAAAAAGAATTTGGAATCTCCATTCCTGACGATAAGGCAGAAAAAATTTCTACTGTTGGTGACGCAATTGCTTACATTCAGGAGAATGCTAAGTAAGAAGTTAATAGTGAAATAGAAAAAAGCGGAAAGAAATTTCCGCTTGATTTTTTTGCTCTAATAACTTATATCTTACATCAATGGAATTAAAAAGAGTAGTAGTGACCGGTATCGGAGCCGTTACTCCAATAGGAAACACATCGGAGGAAACCTGGCAAAATATGATTGCAGGTAAGAGCGGAGCCGCACCTATTACGCAATTCGATACAACCTTATTCAAAACTCACTTTGCTTGCGAAGTGAAAGGATTGAATCTCAATGACTACATTGACCGTAAGGAGGCTCGCAAACTGGATCGCTATACACAGCTTGCCGTTGTGAGTGCCATTCAGGGCGTAAAAGATTCAGGAATCGATTTAGAGAAAGCTAACAAGGAGCGCATAGGAGTTATCTATGGTGTTGGCATAGGCGGAATAAAAACATTCCAGGAAGAAGTTGATTACTACGCCAAGCACGAAGATGCTGGTCCGAAATTTAATCCGTTCTTCATTCCGAAGATGATTGCAGACATCGCTTCTGGTCAGATAAGCATTCGCTTTGGTTTCAATGGTCCGAATTTCACCACAACATCAGCATGTGCGTCTTCAACTAACGCTTTAGCGGCCGCATTTAATTTGATTCGTTTAGGTAAAGCCGATATGATTGTCAGTGGTGGAGCTGAAAGTGCTATATGCGAATGTGGTGTTGGTGGATTCAATGCCATGCACGCTCTATCGACCCGCAACGATGATCCCGAACGTGCTTCGAGACCATTCTCAGCCAGTCGCGACGGTTTCGTTATGGGCGAAGGGGCTGGTTGCATCATTCTCGAAGAACTTGAACATGCCAAAGCACGCGGAGCCAAGATATATGCTGAGATGGCCGGCGAAGGCGAATCAGCCGATGCCTATCACATCACAGCATCGCATCCCGACGGACTGGGCGCAAAACTTGTTATGAAAGCCGCACTCGACGATGCAGGTTTGAGACCCGAGGATATTGATTATATCAACGTACATGGAACCTCAACACCTGTTGGCGACGTTTCAGAAGCGAAGGCAATAAAGAATCTCTTTGGTGAAGCCGCCTATAAGTTGAACATCTCTTCAACGAAGAGCATGACCGGGCATCTTCTCGGTGCTGCAGGAGCTGTTGAAGCAATGGCTTGTATTCTTGCAGTCAAGAACGACATTGTTCCTCCAACAATCAACCATTCGGAAGATGATAAAGATCCGGAATTAGACTACAACATGAATTTTACGTTCAATAAGGCACAAAAACGCGAAGTACGAGCAGCTTTAAGCAACACATTTGGCTTTGGCGGACACAATGCCTGCGTAGTATTCAAGAAGTATGCTGAATAATATTATAGACAGAATAAAGCTCCCTTTCCGCAAGGAGAAGGAGCTTTATTTGTCTTTATACCAAATCATCGGAATCCTTCCCCACAACATTAATTTCTATAAGATTGCTCTTCTTCATAAGAGCGTGGCACGTCGAAGTGCAAAAGGAGCACCCGTGAATAACGAACGACTGGAATTTCTAGGAGACGCTATTCTAGATGCCATCGTGGGAGCGATTGTTTACGAACATTTCCCCGGCAAACGCGAAGGTTTCTTGACCAATACGCGTTCGAAAATAGTTCAACGCGACACACTAAACAGGCTAGCCAAAGAGCTAGGCATAACCCAGCTCATTCTTTCGAGTGGAAACAATCAATCGCACAACAGCTATCTGGGCGGAAACGCATTCGAAGCCCTAGTTGGGGCGCTTTATCTAGACCATGGTTATCAAGCCTGCATAAAGTTCATGAAGCGCCAAATCCTGGGCGATTTAATTAACATTGACAAGGTTGCCTACAAGGAGGTGAACTTTAAGTCAAAGCTCATTGAATGGACTCAAAAGAACAAGGTGGAACTAGAATTCCGCTTAATTGAAAACCTCAACGACGAGCAAGGAAATCCGATATTTAAATTCCAGGTCGTTATGGAAGGAGTGGAAGGCGGCGAAGCACCCGGCTATTCAAAGAAGGAAAGTCAACAAGCAGCCTCAAAGCTAACACTGCAGCGGTTACATCATGACTCTGAATTCATAAACAAAATATTCACAGCCAAGGCCGAACGCACCAAGATGGAAGAGGAACCAATAGCCGATGTTTCTCAAACAGTCGACGAAACGAACTTCTTTGTGAGCCCCTCCGACCAAGAAATTAAGCACGAATGCCCATTTCAGGCAGAAGTATTCAATGAGAAAACTCATAGAATGAAACTAGACGACCGCGAAATAATAATAGCAGAAGCCGAAGCTAAGGCATTCGGAGAATAAATCGCTAACGATGCAAAATCTAGTTATTTACAACACCCTGCACAGGCAGAAAGAACGTTTCGAACCCATTGCAGCCCCAAATGTGGGCATGTATGTTTGCGGACCAACCGTTTATGGCGACCCACACCTCGGGCACGCCCGGCCAGCCATCACTTTCGATGTACTCTTCCGTTATCTGAAACGCATAGGATACAAAGTGCGCTACGTTAGAAACATAACCGACGTGGGACACCTCGAACACGATGCTGACGAAGGCGATGACAAAATAGCTAAGAAAGCTCGACTTGAACAGCTCGAACCCATGGAGATAGCACAGCATTATACTAACCGTTATCACGACGCGATGCGAATGCTTAATGTGCTACCTCCGAGCATCGAACCTCAGGCAACAGGCCATATTATTGAGCAAGAACAGCTCGTAAAAGAAATAATCGAAAACGGATTCGCTTACGAAAGCAATGGAAGCATATACTTCGACGTTCAGAAATACGACAAAGTTCACCGATACGGAATCCTATCCGGACGGAACCTCAACGACATGATTGGAAACTCACGTGAACTAAGCGGAGTAGATGAAAAACGAAATCAAGCTGATTTTGCCCTATGGAAACGAGCCATGCCCGAACACATCATGCGTTGGCCATCGCCATGGAGTCAAGGATTCCCCGGGTGGCATTGCGAATGCACAGCCATGGGACGAAAATATCTCGGCAACCGATTTGACATACACGGCGGCGGAATGGACCTCATCTTCCCTCATCACGAATGCGAAATAGCACAAGCCGTAGCATCGCAAGGCGAACAGATGGTTAAATATTGGATGCACAACAATATGATAACCATCAACGGACAAAAGATGGGCAAATCGCTCAACAACTTCATAACCCTAGAGCAATTTTTCACCGGTCAGCACGAAATCCTAACACAGGCCTATACGCCGATGACGATACGTTTCTTCATCCTCTCGGCTCACTATCGCGGTACGGTCGATTTCTCCAATGAGGCACTGACAGCTGCACAAAAAGGTTATGAGCGTCTCATGAACAGTATCGAAGAACTCAAACGAACGCCAGCATCCAACGATTCAGACGAACAAACCCGACAGTTTGTTTCAACACTGTGCAACAAATGCTACGAAGCAATGAACGACGACCTCATGACCCCAGCCGTTATCTCTACACTCTTCGAAGCCAGTCATCTCCTCAATGCTATAAACGCCCGAAAGGCACAAATCTCTGCTGCCGACCTCGAAGAACTCACCAAAACGATGCACCTATTTACTTTCGACATTCTAGGTCTGCGCAACGAGCGAGGAGCCGATAACAGTGCACGCGAAGAGGCTTATGGGAAAGTTGTCGACATGATTCTTGACCTCCGTAACAAAGCCAAACAAGAGAAAAATTGGGCTGTGAGCGACGAGATTCGCGATTCCCTATCATCAGCCGGATTCGTTGTCAAGGACACAAAAGATGGAGTTACCTGGCGTTTGGATAAATGACTCTCCCTCCACATCACCCCTCCTTGCCTATTTTTCCTTATGTCAGGTTCACGGATGTATACTGGCCATAATACTTCTTTTACACAAGAGATAAGTATCTGCTCATTCTCTAGACTTATCTCTCTTTCAGGAGTATATTCACACTTTAATCTTAAACAATTACTTATCCCGAGTTTTCCTCTAGCCTCTTTTCATAAACCCCAATTGGTCATTAGATATTTTGCGGGCAAGGTGTTACAAATGGATACTCTTCGTCAAGGGTGTACTACACTATTCATTAAAGGTGTAGTACACTCTTCACTAAAGGTGTAGTACACCCTTCATCAAAGGTGTACTACACTCTTACTCAAGGGTGTTGTACTCGCTCAATTAACCTCAAATTGGCCATTTCGTAGCTATGCATTTATACTTTCGAGGAGTTTGGCAACTTCGTGAGAGTCGGTTTCGGACGAGCCGTTGCGAGCGGAACCGTGGATTTCGATGGCGCCAGTGGTATTCAATATCGAAACGGCGTTAGAGGCGTTAACGCCACCGCCGGGAAGAATAATAATTCGGCCGCCGGATTGTGTAACCAGTTCAGACAGTAGCTGGGAGCCTTGCTCGGCCGTGGGTTGCTGACCGGAGGTGAGTACGCGGGTGCATCCCAATTCGATTAGAGTTTCGAGGGATTCGCGAGGGGCATGGCACACATCGAATGCACGGTGGAATGTGAAAGGTAGCGAACCGGCGGCATTGACAAGCTGGGTGGTTGATTGACGGTCGATTGAACCATCGGGTAGGAGAGCGCCACTCACGATTCCGTGTACTATAGGTCTTAGAATTTCGATGTCGCTGAGCATCACCTGCAGTTCGGCGGGCGAATAGACAAAGTTTCCGCTGCGTGGGCGTATGAGCGCGTGTATTCTAAGGTTTGGATAGGTGGTGTGCACATATTTCGCCAGGCCGGCAGAGGGAGTGAGCCCATCTAGTTCGAGAGCCGAACAGAGTTCAATCCGTTCGGCTCCTCCTTTCACGGCTTCATCTACGCTGGCGATGCTTGCCGTGCATACTTCGAGTGTTCGTTTCATTTTTCGATTCTGATGATATAGTCCGTCACTCCTTCGGGCACGTTGAGTTTGATGGTTAGGAGCGCGTTCTTTTTGTCGTATTTGAACGGTAGTTTGGTTCTTTTCTCGAATGCGAGGACGTTGCGCGGCTTGGCTGCGAGTGGGAAACTTATTTCGTTGTCCACTTTGCTGAGCACGTGTACAAAGGTTGTGTCGGCTTTGTCGGTGCTCACTCCCCAGGGTTGTTCGGCTATACTGCCGGCTTGGGTTCCGTAGATAGTTGAGCCATTGTGGCGCATCCATTGACCGATACTTTTTAGTCGGTCTAGCGATTGTTCGGGCAGTTCGCCATTGGGTTGCGGCCCGATATTCAAAAGGAGGTTGCTTCCCTTTGCGGCACTACGAACAATCATCTGAATGAGTTGGCTGGCCGATTTATAGTTCGTATCGGAAACTTTGTACCCCCACATTCCGTTCATGGTTTCGCACATTTCGAGCGGAAGGAGACTAATGTCTTGTCCGGAGAGTCCGGATTTGTTTTCGCCTGGCAGGTCGCGTTCGAACATTTGGAAATCTTCGCCTACGAGAGGATAGATATGGTGATTGTTTCCAATGAGGCATTCGGGTTTTATGCTGTGCACATAGCGATACAAGTCGGGCATGTGCCAATCAAAAGGAATGCTGTCTTCATCGTGATCCCAATATCCGTCGAGCCAGATGGCTTTCACATCGCCGTAGCCGGTGAGGAGCTCGTTGAGCTGTCGTTCCATGAATCCGAAGTAAGAAGGATAATCGGGTTTGAGTGTGCGCCCGGTGTTGCGTCCGGTTCGTCCGATAGGATAATCGGGCCGAATCCAATCGAGTATAGAATAATAAAGGTGAACATCGATGCCTTCGCGATGGCATGCGTCGGTGAGTTCTTTGAGTACGTCGCGCTCGAATGGGGTTGCATCCACGATGTTGTATTTGCCTTCGGCGGTGTGATACATCGAGAAGCCATCGTGATGGCGGGTTGTGAAGGTGATGTAACGCGCTCCTGCGTCTTTGAAGGCCTTCACCCATTTGTCGGCATCGAATCGGATGGGATAGAATCCGGAGGCAGCCTTGGCATATTCATCCTTGTTGAGATTGCCTGTGTTGAGATACCATTCGCCCTGTGCGAACATACTGTAGATACCCCAATGAAGGAAGATTCCGAAGCGACTGTCGGCGAAATGCTTCCGTGCTTCTAGATTCTCGGGAGTAGGTTCGTAAGTGCTTTCGGGCGTGTTGGCTTGTTGTGCAAACAGGTTTGCAGATACAAGCATCAGCGCAGCGAGAAGAGTTGTTTTTACTTTCATGTTTAAGTTGATTTTTATTTATTGGTTGTACATCCCGTCCAGGGTTTGAGCTCTTTAAAGAAGTCGTGCCCTTTGTCGTCGACGAGAATGAAAGCCGGGAAGTTTTCGACGGTTATTTTCCATATTGCCTCCATTCCAAGCTCGGGATATTCAACACATTCGATGCTTTTGATGCTGCTTTGCGATAGCACTGCAGCCACTCCGCCGATGGTTCCGAGATAGAAGCCGCCGTATTTTTTGCAGGCATCGGTAACAGCTTGGGTGCGGTTGCCTTTTGCAATCATCACTAGCGATGCGCCGTTGGCTTGGAACTCATCTACGTATGGGTCCATTCGGTTTGCTGTTGTGGGGCCCATCGAACCGCAGGGATACCCTTCGGGAGTTTTTGCCGGGCCAGCGTAGAGAATAGGATAGTTTTTGAAATAATCGGGCATTGGTTCGCCGGCGTCTAGTCGGGCTTTGAGTTTAGCGTGGGCAATATCGCGGGCAACGATGATTGTGCCTCGAAGATTCACACGGGTCGAGACGGGGTATTTAGTGAGTTCGGCACGAACAGAGTCGATTCCTTTGTCGAGGTCTATTTCGATTCCTCTGGCTCCTTCGCCCGGTTGACGATATTCTTCGGGAATGAGTTCGGTTGGGTTTTCATCCATTTGTTCGATCCAGATGCCGTCTTTATTGATTTTAGCCTTGATGTTTCTGTCGGCCGAGCAGCTCACGCCCATTCCAATCGGACAACTTGCTCCGTGACGCGGTAGACGGATGATACGGATGTCGTGTGCGAGATATTTTCCGCCGAACTGTGCGCCGAGCCCTATTTTGTAGGCTTCGTCGAGGAGTTTCTTTTCGAGGTCGATGTCGCGGAACGCACGGCCGGTTTCGTCGCCGGATGTTGGTAGCGAGTCGTAATATTTTATGCTACCTAGTTTAACGGTGAGTAGGTTTTTCTCGGCCGATGTTCCGCCGATGACGAAGCAGATGTGATATGGTGGGCATGCTGCAGTTCCGAGGCTTTTCATCTTTTCTACGAGGAATGGAATGAGTGTTCCTTCGTTTTGTATGGTAGCTTTGGTCATCGGATAGAAATATGTTTTATTGGCCGAACCGCCGCCTTTCGCAACCATTATGAAGCGATATTCAGCGCCTTCGGTTGCTTCGATGTCTATTTGTGCGGGGAGGTTGCATTTTGTATTCACCTCGTCGTACATATTGAGAGGAGCATTCTGCGAATAGCGCAGGTTTTCTTCAGTGAACGTGTTGAAAACTCCGCGCGAAAGAGCTTCCTCATCGTCGAAACCGGTCCAAACCTGTTGACCTTTTTCACCGTGGATAATTGCCGTGCCCGTGTCCTGACAGAATGGGAGCACGCCTTTCACGGATGTTTCGGCATTGCGGAGGAATTGCAGCGCGACATATTTGTCGTTTTCTGATGCGTTAGGGTCCTTCAATATTGCGGCTACTTGCTCGTTGTGAGCTCTGCGCAACATGAATTCACAATCGTGGAAAGCTTGTTGTGCCACCAGCGTGAGAGCTTCCTTACTAACCTTTAGAATCTCTTTACCTTCGAACTCTCCAACACTCACTCCGTCTTTAGAGAGGAGCCGATAGTTCGTTTCGTCTTTGCCCATTTGAAACATTGGGGCGTAGTTGAATTTTACCATAAATACCTTGTTCGTTTGTTTTTATAAATTCCCCGGAAGATTCTCACGAATCTTCCGGGTGTGAAACAGATCATATGAAATATTTTATTTTAATATCCGAAGATTTCTTCGGTGGTGAGGCGATGTATTGGGGCTATTTTTTCGAGCCCTTTCATGTCGAGTTCTTTTTCGTCGCCGAGAATGATATATTTGAATGTTTTATTGGCCATGTTGCTCTTTCCGAAGTTAACGACATCTTGTAGCTGCAGGGCCGGAATTCCTTTATAGATGATTTCGCTTAGTGTGCGGTCGAGTCCGAGACGCTGTGCGTTAAGGTAGGCTGAAAGAATCTGGAACTTCGTTATGCGTTCCGAAGCGAGGCTCTTTGTGAGACTTTTCTTTGCGAGTTCAAAGTTTGCCGGGCGTTCAGGAACATTATTGAGCAGTTTGTTGAACTCGCGAACGCAGTCCATCATCTTGTCGTTTTGGGTGATAATCATTGTGTAGAAGCTCTCGTAGTCGCTAAGACGCCATGGGCTTGTGTAGTTTGCGCCGGCCGAATATGCCAAACCGCGAGATTCGCGCATTTCCTGGAACACTATGGTGTTCATGCCACCGCTGAAATATTCATTGAAGAGGGCGATGAGCGGCGCACGTTCGGGTGTCCATTTCGTGTTTTCGTTGTGGAATTGCACCATGTAGATGTTCTTTGCATCGTAGGGCGCAATGAGAATTTCGTTCTTCGGGGTGGGTTGCATAGTGTAGTGCTTTGCGGGAAGAGGTTCAGCAAATTTCTTCGGGGTTTTGATGGTTTTGCTGATGAGTTTATCGATTTCGGCCAGCGTGCTCGGACCGTAATAGAGGACGGTTGCTTTGTAGTTCTTCAGATTCTTGAGCATTGTGAGTAGGCTCTGTGGGTCGAGATTCTTTAATTTCTCTGCGCTTGGATGGTTGAGTACGGAGTTGTAGAGACCGTATCTACCATAGTTGAACAGGGCGCTGAAGTTGGCGTTTTGGTTGGTTTTTTGGTTGTTGCGCGATTTGATGATTAGTTCAACCATCTTAGAATAAGCCTCGCGGTCGAGCTTGGCGTTTTCGAGCAAGTCGTTGAGCAGAGTGAGCGCCTTGGGTAGGTTTTCATTCAGTCCGCTAAGAGTTATATAGGCTTTTTCGGCACCTTGACTGATGGAGTAGTCGCACGCCATTTTGTAGAATTCCTGTTTGATTTGCTCGTTAGTCATCTTAGCCGTTCCGAGGTAATTGAGATAGTCGGCAGCGTAGTTTATCATCGGATCGCTTTCTGTTCCGAGAGGTAGGTCGAGGCGCAGACTGAAGAGGTCGTTCTCTTTATTTTGTTTGTAGAGAATGGGCAAACCGTGTTTGGTTATACCTTGCGTCAGGTCGCGTTTGAAATCTATGAACTGTGGTTGAATTTCTTCTGGTTTCGAGTTCACGATTTCGTTGAGGAAAGCCGAGCTCTTATCGTTATTTGTCGGGATGGGTGTGATGATGGGCTTTTCTACTTTCTTGATTGTAGTGTCGTTGCCTTGAACTTTGTTGACGCAAACATAGTTGTTGCCGAAGAAACGATTTGCGAAGCTCACGATGTCGTTTTTGGTAAACCGTGAGATACGGTCAATCATTCCAACGGATTGTTTCCAGTCGACATTATTGATGAAGGCGTTTACGAATTTGTTGGCGCGGAATCTATTCTTGTCGAGCTGTTTGTAGAACGTGCGTTTGTAGTTGTTTATAACCGATGGCAGGAGGTCATCTGAAAATTCGCCACGTTTGAGTTTATCGATTTCCCCGAGCAGCAGTGTGCGGACTTCGTCGAGCGATTGTCCTTGTTTTGGCGAGCCCATTACTATGAAGAGCGAATAATCGTGCATTGCTTCGAATCCGTCGTTCACGGAGAGGAGTTTCATTTTTTGTTCGAGATTCAGGTCGAACAATCCGGCTCGTCCGTTGCAAAGCATTTGGTTTATCACTTCGAGTGTGTCGGCCTGCAGTGAGTTTCCGGGTTCGGCTCTCCAACCAATCCAGAGTGTTTCGGCTTCTTGTCCGACTACGGTTGTATCTACCGGTGTGGTGATTGCGGGCATGGCTGCATATTGTGGCACATCGATGTGCGGACTTGGTTTCCAGCCGCCGAAGTATTTTTCAATCAGCGCAACGGTTTTGTCGGGATCGAGGTCGCCGGCCATACAGATGGCTATATTATTCGGCACATAATATTTTTTGAAATAGTTTTTGATGTTCACAATCGACGGGTTTTTGAGGTGTTCGCCCAGTCCGATGGTTGTTTGCGTTCCGTATGGGTGTGTGGGGAATAGTTTGGCCATGAGGGCGGTGAACAGTTTCCGGCTATCGCTTGTGAGGCCGATGTTATATTCCTCGTATACGGCTTCGAGTTCGGTGTGGAATCCGCGTATAACCATATTCAGGAAGCGGTCGGCCTGCACCTTTGTCCACGATTCGAGTTCGTTCGCCGGTATGTCTTCGGTGTAGCATGTTACGTCGTTCGAGGTGTAGGCGTTCGTGCCTTCGCTTCCGATGGCGTGCATCATTTTGTCGTATTCGTTGGGTATGTTATATCTGGCTGCGAGCTGTGATATGGAGTCGATTTGGTGATATAACTTTTTGCGTATCGCGGGGTTGGTTACGCGACGATATTCCTCGAACCGGCGCTCGATAGAGTCGAGATACGGGCGTTCGGCTTCTACGTTCGACGAGCCGAAGTGGGTTGTACCTTTAAACATGATGTGTTCCAGATAGTGCGCTAATCCGGTTGTTTCGGCGGGGTCGTTTCGGCTTCCGGTCCGTACGGCGATGAATGTTTGGATGCGTGGTTTTTCTTTGTTCACGCTGAGATAGATTTTCAAACCGTTCGACAGAGTATAGATTCTACTCTGCATGGGGTCGCCCGGTACGCTTTCGTAGGTGTAGCGTTGTGCTTGGATTCCTAGAGTTCCGAGCACGAGCAAAATGCTTAGGCATGCTGTTCTAAAGATTGATAGTTTCATTATTTATAATTTGATTTGAAGTGAATATTCATTCTGATTTTGAGTTGCCAACAGTGCAAAGCCCCCAAACAGTTTTGTTTTTCGTTTGCGGAAGTTCCGCGAGACTGAAACCATCTGTATTTTCGTTTGCGGAAGTTCCGCGGGGCCGAAACCATTTGTATTCTCGTTTGCGGGAGTTCCGCGAGGCCGAAACTATTTGTATTCTCATTTGCGGAAGTTCCGCGAGGCTGAAACCATTTGTATTTTCGTTTGCGGAAGTTCCGCGGGGCCGAAACCATTTGTATTCTCGTTTGCGGAAGTTCCGCGAGCCTGAAACCATTTGTATTTTCATTTGCGGAAGTTCCGCGAGGCTGAAACCATTTGTATTCTCGTTTGCGGAAGTTCCGCGGGGCCTCTATTCTTCGAAATCTATCTCGTGGTCGAGCTTATCCACGAAATCGCGGAACACTTCTTCGTCTACATCGCCCATATCGAATTCCTTTTCGGCATCCTTTTTTATTTCGGCAATCCATGCACGACGTGCCTCGATGTAATCGTGTTTGATTCGGTCGCTGTCGACCTCGGTTATTTCCTGTATGCCGTAGTAGTCGAGAATCATTCTGTATGTCCACGCCCATTGATAGCGCCTGTAGTTGCGATTTATTTCGGCGAAGCGTTCGAGCACGTCCTGAATGGTTTCGAGCGAACCGCTCTTTATGTCGGCAATCATTCTTTGTTCTTCGCTTTCGGGCAGGAGTAGTCCAGAGAGGTCGTTCCACTTTCCGAGCCCGATTTCGGTTTCGGGTTTCCCAAAGAATCCCTGTTTGTGAGCGCGCTTAAGCACGGCTCCCATATAGATGCGCAGGGCTATGTCGTAGTATTTTATTCCCTTTCGAAGACTCGATGCGTTGATTACATACTCGTGATAATTATAGGTCGACACGTTGTCGCCGCTGGCTAATCGTAGGTTTTCGAGAATCTTCTTTCCTCTTAGGATTTCGCCAACCGAGAAAGGTGAGAGCCAGTCGAAATTGACGATGCTTTTTTGCGAATCTTGCGGTCTCATGTCGCGTTTGGGCCATTTACGAATGTCGCGATAGAGCCCCACGGTTGTTATGTTTCGGCCGGGCACGAGGAACATGGTGTCGCCGCCAGCAATGAGATATGAAAACGGTAGAGCCTGCGTGTTTGGATGGTGCATGAGCTTTCCGAAACAAACAGAGAACGTGCCGATTGTGGCCGGCATGAGAATGTAACCTCCGCTGGCTGTTTTTGTTCCGCGTTCGAGAACTCCCCAGTGCATTGGCCCCATCTTGTAGGCATGATTCGAGAAGTTGGTGCCCGAGCCGGCGTTGTAGAACGAGTACATTCCGCCGATGAGTAGCGAACTTTTGTGATGTGAGGCCGAGAACGGACCGCAGAAAGCTGCACAGGCCTCGCCGTTGGCCATAAATGAATTGGCAAAGAATACGCTTTGCGAAGCTGTGAATCCATTTGCAATCTGGCAGGCTTCGCCAACGAAACAATCTTGCATCTTCACGCTGTTGATGATGCTCGAACCGTCGCTGATAATGGTATTTTCGCATATCACGCCGGTACCGATGTAAACACTTGCTTTACCGGTGCTTAGAATGGTACAGTCGCTCAATCGACTTGCACCTGATATTTCGCAGTCATCCTGAATGATGGTGTTCGTTATTTCTTTAGTGTTGACAATCTTTACGCCGTTACCTAGTGTTCCGCGTTCGGGATTCGTTCGGGCAATCTCTTCGGAAATGAGCCGGCGAATAGCATTCTTGAGGTCTTTATCGCCGAAATGTTTAACCATGAATGCGGCTAGCTGACTGTTGAGGTCGTGGAAAAGAATCATATTCCCATCACCTACCTCGTTGAGCACCGAAATTAAATTGCCTTCGCCGAAAGTTGCACCTTCGGTTGTTTCCATCACGGAAATGTTGGTTATGAGACAGTCGTTGCCGATGGTGTAGTTGTTGATGTAGTTTCCTATTTTTTCAATCAGGCAATCGTTGCCAACAATGACGTTGCGGAGTGTTGCGTCGTTTATTCCGGAGTGTTTTACGAATCCCTTGGTTACCTCGACGTTCTTCTCGAAACTTCCCAGACGTATGTCGCCGTAGAACATCACGCGATGGAAAAACTTCGGAAAGAATCCTTCGACGGCTACTTTCACACGATTCCAGTCTTCTGCCCAGCAGTTATTGTTTTCGAATACAATAATTTCTTCTTCTGTTAATGCTCTGTATTCCATAAAAATCAATCTTTTTCTTATTGTTCAATATCGTACAAGAAATCGTTGTAGGGATATTTCTGTACGTGCAGTTCACGCACCTTTTTATATAGCGTGCTGCGAAATTCTTCTATGTTTTCGCGCTGCTTAGCCGAGATGAATAAACAGTTATCGGCTTCGCGTGCCATCCAAGTTTTTTTGAGTTCGTTGAGCGATGTGTTTTCCTTAGTTGGGGGCGTAAGGTCGTCGGGTTCTTTTTCTAGCCAATGATAGTTGTCTATTTTGTTGAACACAATCATCATAGGCTTTTCTGAGCTATCAAGGTCGGTGAGAGTTTGATTCACTACCTGAATCTGCTCCTCAAAATCAGGATGCGAGATGTCCACGATATGTAGCAGAAGGTCGGCCTCGCGCACCTCGTCGAGTGTGGATTTAAAAGAATCCACAAGGTCGGTTGGTAGTTTGCGAATGAATCCAACCGTGTCGGCTAGAAGGAAGGGTAGATTCTCGACAACCACCTTGCGCACGGTTGTGTCAAGTGTTGCGAAGAGTTTGTTTTCAGCAAACACTTCGCTCTTCGCAAGTAGATTCATGATGGTCGACTTGCCCACATTGGTATATCCCACCAGTGCAACGCGGATTAGTCGACCGCGATTTTTACGCTGGGTTATTTTCTGCTTGTCGATTTCAACCAGGCGTTGCTTTAGTAACGACATACGCTGTAGAATTATCCGGCGGTCCATCTCAAGCTGCGTCTCACCCGGACCACGTAATCCAACCGAACCTTTCCCGCCGCCCGAACCCGAGCCGCCACCCTGTCGCTCCAAGTGAGTCCAGAGGCGTTGCAGCCGCGGCAGCATATAGCGATATTGTGCCAGCTCGACCTGTGTTTTTGCGTTTGCCGTTTGTGCTCGCATCGCGAATATGTCGAGAATTAAGGATGTGCGATCCAGTATTTTTATGCCTAGCTCATTTTCTATATTACGGAGTTGTTTGGCCGACAGTTCGTCGTCGAAAATCACCATTCCTATCGGCTCTTCTTCGTCTTCTTTCAGTTTAATGAAGTTCTTTATTTCTTCGAGTTTGCCTTTACCGACGTAGGTCACAGCACTCGGCCCGCCTACCCGTTGCGTGAATCTTTTCACGGTCACGGCACCGGCTGTATCGGCAAGGAATTCGAGTTCGTCGAGATATTCTTTCGTCTTAGCTTCATTCTGCTCTTGCGTTATTAGCCCGACGAGTACGGCTGTTTCGGCCTTAACCTCGGATATGACAAATTCTTTCATTAAACTTCTTTCGGCTGGAGTTTGATTTGTAGTTCGTCTAGTTGCGTTGTGTCGATTTCAGAAGGAGCATCGAGCATTACGTCGCGCCCGCTGTTGTTTTTGGGGAAGGCGATGCAGTCGCGTATTGTGTCGAGACCGGCGAGGAGACTCACGAATCGGTCGAGGCCGAAAGCCAGTCCGGCGTGCGGAGGAGCACCATATTTGAATGCGTTCATAAGGAATCCGAATTGGGCTTCGGCACGTTCGGGCGTGAACCCTAATACTTCGAACATTCGTTCTTGCAGGTTGGTATCGTGAATACGCAACGAACCGCCGCCAAGTTCAACTCCGTTGCAAACAAAGTCGTAGGCTTTTGCGCGTACTTGCTCGGGATGTTCGTCGAGCATAGGTATATCATCGGGATTGGGCATCGTGAAAGGATGATGCGTGGCCATGAGCCGCTGCTCTTCGTCGCTCCACTCGAATAGAGGGAAATCAACAATCCAAAGACATTTAAAGATATTCTTGTCGCGTAATCCGAGTCGGTCGCCCATTTCGAGTCGTAGCGAGCAGAGTTGAATCCGTGTTTTGTTTATATTGTCGCCCGAGAGAATCAGCAGCAGGTCACCATCCTTTGCGCCGGCGGTTTGTTTCACTTTCTTCAGTTGGTCTGTGGTGTAGAACTTATCAATTGAACTTTTTATGCTTCCATCGCTACCGTATTTCACATAGACTAATCCTTTCGCGCCTATTTGCGGCCGTTTGACGAAGTCGGCGAGCTCATTGAGTTGTTTACGACTATAATCAGCGCACCCGGGAACAACGATTCCGCCGATATAAACTGCTTCGTTGAATATAGGGAAGTCGGCCACGCCTTTGAAATCGTTCATCAGTTCAACGAACTCCATTCCGAAACGTAGGTCGGGTTTGTCCGAACCGAACCTTCTCATAGCTTCGCTCCATGGCATCTGCTCCAGTTTTGGAATCTCCACGCCACGTATTTCTTTGAAAAGATGGCGTGCCATTTCCTCGAATATGTTTATCACATCGTCTTGGTCAACAAACGACATCTCACAGTCTATTTGGGTGAACTCCGGCTGACGGTCGGCTCGCAAATCCTCGTCGCGGAAACATTTTGCAATTTGAAAATAGCGATCGAATCCGGCAACCATTAATAGTTGTTTTAAAGTTTGCGGACTCTGCGGAAGAGCATAAAATTGTCCTGGATTCATTCTCGACGGAACAACGAAATCGCGTGCTCCTTCGGGCGTTGAACCAATGAGGATAGGTGTTTCCACTTCGATGAAATCTTTTGAATCCAGGAAATTTCTAATTAGTATCGTCATTCTGTGGCGTAACTCTAAGCAGTCTCTAACTGCGGGCCGACGCAGGTCCAGATAGCGATATTTCATCCGAAGGTCGTCGCCGCCGTCGGTGTTATTTTCAATCGTGAATGGCGGGGTGAGTGACGTACTCAAAACTTTCAGTTCTTTCACGATGATTTCGATGTCACCCGTTGGTATTTTGTCGTTTTTGTTTTGTCGTTCGTTTACGTTGCCTTTTATTTGAATGCAATATTCTCGTCCTAGTTTATTGGCTTCATTACAAAGTTCGGCGTTGTCGGCTTCGTTGAACACGAGTTGCGTGATTCCATATCTATCCCGCAAGTCGATGAAGGTCATTCCACCCATTTTTCGTGAACGCTGCACCCATCCGGCGAGCGTTACTTTTTTGCCGATGTTGGTTATGCGAAGTTCACCACAAGTATTTGTGCGATACATATTTTTAAGTTGTAAACGTTATTGGTTTTATGTGTGCCACAAAGGTAATAACTTTTGCAGTAACCTTTATTCACGTTATTTCGAACAAATAAGTCTGCTTTTTATTGATATTTTGCCCGGTCGGAATAATTGATTTTCTGACTGCTCATACTTTGTGATGCAAAAGCAATTTTTTTTTCGGAAGCTAGCATTCGGATAGATACTAGGAAGCTTCTACACTCGCTATATCGCTTGATTAGAAATTTCTCTTAAACCGAACCTACGTTATATTACCTTTGCAGGCGAAACATCTTTTTTATTCCATCATGATTATTAAAAAGGCCGAATTCATCATCTCCGCTCCCGATTTCAAGAAGTGCCCGCAACATTCCGGGCTTGAATTTGCTTTCATAGGCCGCTCGAACGTTGGCAAATCGAGTCTGATAAATATGCTTTGCGACCATAAAGGATTAGCCAAAACGTCGGCTATGCCGGGAAAGACGCTTCTGATAAACCATTTCCTGATAAACAACGAGTGGCATTTGGTTGACCTCCCGGGCTATGGATATGCCCGTAATTCGAAGTCGATGCGCAATAAACTCGAACAGATGATTGCTCAATATATTTTGCATCGTGAGCAGCTTGTGAACGTATTTGTGCTTATAGACATTCGCCATGAACAACAGAAAATTGACCGCGAATTCATAGATTGGCTCGGCAAGAACGGCGTTCCCTTCTCGATTATCTTTACTAAAGCCGATAAACTGAGGCCGGGACAGGCTAACGCAAATGCACAGGCTTGGCTGAAAGCTCTTGACGATGGATGGGAGGAATATCCGCCGCATTTCATTACGTCGGCAACCAACAAAACCGGGCGCGACGAGCTACTAAATTATCTCGACGACATTATGCACAATCTTCCCACATAAGTATCGTTAAGCAGACAAATAAAAAGGTGCTCGCAAGCAGTTGCGGGCACCTTTTGTATGTAGGAAGGGATTCGTTAGTCGAGCTTTCCGAGTTGTTCGGCTACCTCGGCTAAGATTCGCTTTGCAAATTCTTCCATGGGCATGCTGGCCTGTTCGCCTCCGCCTTGTTTACGCATCGATACGGAGTTTTCGGCAGCTTCTTTCTCGCCTACGATGAGCATGTAGGGTGTGCGACGAAGTTCGTTGTCACGAATCTTACGACCGATTTTTTCGTTGCGATCGTCAATGTAGGAACGAATATCCTGCTCGTCGAAATAAGTTTTTACTTGGCGTGCATAATCGTTGAACTTCTCGGATATGGGCAGAATGGCTACCTGGTCGGGTGTGAGCCAAAGCGGGAAATGACCGGCGGTGTGTTCAATCAATACGGCGGTGAATCGCTCGAGTGACCCAAACGGTGCGCGATGAATCATTACCGGCGTACGCTTCGAATTGTCTTCGGCGGTGTATTCGAGCTTGAATCTTTGCGGAAGATTATAGTCTACTTGGATTGTTCCGAGCTGCCAACGCCGCCCGATAGCGTCTTTAATCATGAAGTCGAGCTTTGGGCCATAGAATGCGGCCTCGCCGATTTCAATGCGGGCGTTTATGCCTTTCTCGGCGCAAGCTTCTTTGATGGCATTTTCGCTTTCTTCCCACACGTCGTCGTCTCCGATGTATTTCTCTTTATCTTTCGGGTCGCGCAAGGAGATTTGCGCTTCATAGTCTTCGAACCCGAATGTTCTGAACACTTTCAGGATTATGTCTATCACATCTTCAAATTCGGCTTTAACTTGTTCGGGACGCACGAATATGTGGGCGTCGTCTTGTGTGAAGGTGCGAACGCGGGTGAGTCCATGCAGTTCGCCGCTCTTTTCGTAGCGGAAAACGGTTCCGAACTCGCTTATGCGCATTGGCAGGTCTTTATACGACCGTGGTTTGTGCGAATAGATTTCACAGTGATGCGGGCAGTTCATCGGTTTGAGCATATATTCCTCGTCTTCCTCGGGCGTGTGGATGGGCTGGAACGAATCCTTGCCGTAATGTGCATAGTGTCCCGAAGTGATATAGAGACTTTTCCCGCCGATACCGGGTGTTATTACTTCTTGATAGCCGTAGGGGCGCTGAATTTTGCGTAGAATTTCTTGTAATCGAAGTCTCACCTGGGTTCCTTTTGGCAGCCAGATGGGCAGTCCTTTTCCAACACGTTCGGAGAACATGAAGAGTTCCATTTCTTTACCGATTTTGCGATGGTCGCGCTTTTTAGCTTCTTCGAGCATCACGAGATATTCGTCAAGCATTTTTTTCTTCGGGAAGGTTATGCCATAGATTCGCGTGAGTTGGTCGCGTTTAGCATCTCCTCGCCAGAAAGCACCGGCAACACTGGTTATTTTGATGGCTTTGATGGCGCCTGTCGACACGAGATGTGGCCCTCGACAAAGGTCGGTGAAGCGTCCTTGTGTGTAGGTTGATATTGTTCCGTCTTCAAGGTCTTCTACGATGTGTTCTACTTTGTATTCCTGTCCGTCGGCTGTGAATTCTTTCACTGCGTCGGCTTTGGTTACGTTTCGGCGCACCACTGGTTCGTCTTTTTTGGCCAGTTCGCGCATTTTTTCTTCGATTTTCGGGAAGTCGTTTTCCGAAATCGATTGTCCGTTAGCCAGCATAACATCATAGAAGAATCCGTTTTCGATGGCTGGTCCGAATCCGAACTGGATTCCGGGATAGAGTTCCTGCAACGCTTCGGCCAGCAGGTGTGCCGATGTGTGCCAGAAGGTGTGTTTACCTTCATCGTCGCCGAATTTATAAAGTGCGATAGTTGCGTCTTCATTAATCGGTCGATTCAACTCTGTCGTTACGCCATTCACCCCGCAAGATACAACGTCGCGGGCGAGAGCCGGCGATATGCTCTCTGCGATTTGATAACCGGTTACGCCCTGTTCGTATTCGCGTACAGAACCGTCCGGGAAAGTGATTTTAACCATAATACAAACTAGTTTTTATAAATCAAAGTGTGGCAAAGTTACTTATAAGTAGATGTTCACGATTAATTGCTTCTAGATTTATCTCTATTTTCTGTCGTACCGTTGGATAGGAGGAATCTGTACCGAACAGAGATTCTTGCTAAAAGGTTTGGTGTGTGCCGGCGCTTAACTGGGGATTGCGACAATACTAATACCAATCTTTGATTTCCAGATAGTGTTCGGAAAAAGTACGCGATTGTCCGGGGGCGGCGGCTTTGATTCGGCGGGCTGGAATACCGCCCCATATTTCGTTGGGGGGAACTTTAGTGCCGTGCAGAACAACGGCTCCGGCGGCTATAACTGAGTTCTCGCCTATTTCGGCATTGTCGAGCACTACGGCGTTCATTCCTATCAACGCGCCACGACGAATGGTAGCGGCGTGAACAACGGCTGAATGACCGATGCTCACGTCGTCTTCGAGTACCACAGGAGAACCTTTTGTTTGATGAATGCAGGCTAAATCCTGTATATTCACACGTGAGCCGATAGTTATTCCGTCGACGTCGGCTCGAAGTACGGCGCCGAACCAAACGGAGCAGTCGTTGCCCATGGTGATGTTGCCGACTAGGGTTGCATTTTCTGAAAAATAACACCGTTCGCCCCATGTGGGCGATTGGTTGTTTACTGATTTAATGAGTGCCATGTTTGTTGTTTGTGTATTTACATTTTTGAAATATCAAGAGCGTGGTGCTCCAGTCTGATTCTGTTTTGAAACTCGCTAGAAACAGTGTTTCCAGGTTGATTCGGTTTTGAAACTCGCTAGAAACAGCGTCTCCAGGTTGATTCGGTTTTGAAACTCGCTAGAAACAGTGTTTCCAGCCTGATTCTGTTTTGAAACTCGCTAGAAACAGTGTTTCCAGATTGATTCGGTTTTGAAACTCGCTAGAAACAGTGTTTCCAGATTGATTCGGTTTTGAAACTCGCTAGAAACAGTGTTTCCAGGTTGATTCGGTTTTGAAACTCGCTAGAAACAGTGTTTCCAGCCTGATTCAGTTTTGAAAATCGCTAGAAACAGTGTTTCCAGGTTGATTCGGTTTTTAGGTATGCTTTAAAACTGAAAATTCGGGGAAGTTGCTCCCCGAATCTTCTTGGTTTATTTATCGTACGTTGCGCCCGTGACAGTTTTTGAATTTCTTTCCGCTTCCGCATGGACAAGGGTCGTTTGGTCGCGGCATTTTCTCAGCTCTGTAGGGCGTGTGGTTTTGTTGCGATGCCGACTCGCGGGTGTCCTGTCTGGCTGCAGCCGCTTGTGCCTGGTCTATGAGGTCGTCTTTCTTTTCGTTGTAGCGTTGACTTCGCTGTTCGGGTTCGGCCTCTTGGATTTCGTCGGCAGGTTGCATGTCGGGAATCTGTCCGCGCATAAGCACGCTTGTCGAACGGTTGTTAATATCGTCAATCATATTATCCCAGAGCTTCACGCTTTCGAGTTTGAAGATGAGCAGCGGGTCTTTTTGCTCGTAGGATGCGTTCTGAACCGAGTGGCGTAGCTCGTCGAGCTGGCGTAGATTTTCTTTCCAGTTGTCGTCGATGATGTGTAGCATTATCACTTTTTCAAACTGCTTCACAACCGATTTGGCCTCGGTGTCGTAGGCTTCCTTGAGGTTACACGGGATGTTATATACTCGCTTTCCATCGCTGATGGGTACCATAATACGCTCGTAGGTCTGACCTTGTGTTTCATAGACTTGCTTGATTATAGGCCATGCGATGCTTTGTATGCGATCGGTTTTCCGTTTAAATGCGGCCATGGCTTCTTGGAAACTACGTTCGGCGAGGTTCTCACGATTGGCATTTATTAATTCGTCTTCGCTGAAAGGGCATTCCATAGCGAGAATTTTAACGAATTCTTCACGGCAGCCCTCATAATCATTATTCTGAATGATGTTGAGACAACGGTCCCAAATAGCGTTCGAGATGTCCATGCCTATTCGTTCGCCCATGAGTGCGTGACGGCGCTTTTCGTAGATTACGGTGCGTTGCTTGTTCATAACGTCGTCGTATTCAAGAAGGCGCTTACGGATACCGAAATTGTTTTCTTCAACTTTCTTCTGTGCGCGTTCGATGCTGTTAGATATCATTGAACTTTCTATTCGCTCTCCTTCTTCAAAACCGAGACGGTCCATAACCCTGGCTATACGCTCGGAACCGAATAGACGCATCAGTTTGTCTTCAAGAGAAACATAGAATACCGACGAGCCGGGGTCGCCCTGACGACCGGCACGCCCACGAAGCTGGCGGTCAACACGACGGCTTTCATGTCGCTCGGTTCCAATGATTGCTAAGCCTCCGGCATCCTTCACTTCCTGCGAAAGTTTTATGTCGGTTCCACGACCGGCCATGTTGGTTGCTATGGTCACCGCGCCGAGTCCGTTTGTCGACTGTCCGGCTTCGGCTACGATTTGTGCCTCTTTCAGATGCTGCTTGGCATTGAGTACCTGATGTGGAATCTTCCGCATATCGAGCATCTTACTCAAAAGTTCGCTGATTTCCACCGAGGTTGTTCCGACTAGGCACGGACGACCGTGATTTCGCATGTCTTCGATTTCTTCGATTACTGCAGAATATTTCTCACGAGCAGTTTTATAGACCCGGTCTTCCATATCATTTCTAATGACGGGGCGATTGGTTGGAATCTCCACGACATCGAGCTTATATATGTCCCAAAACTCACCGGCTTCAGTGGATGCCGTACCAGTCATTCCAGCCAGTTTATGATACATTCTGAAATAGTTCTGCAGTGTGATTGTTGCGAACGTCTGGGTTGCGGCTTCTACTTTTACATGCTCTTTGGCCTCAACGGCTTGATGGAGTCCGTCGCTCCAACGGCGTCCTTCCATTATTCGGCCAGTTTGCTCGTCAACGATTTTTACTTCACCATTGAGAACAACATATTCGTCGTCCTTATTGAACATCGTATAGGCTTTCAGAAGTTGATGCAAAGTGTGTACACGCTCACTCTGTACACCGTAATGAGACATAAGGTCATCCTTCTTGTCAACATAAGTTTGCTCGTCAAGGTTTTTATCCTCTTTTTCTTTCTCCAATAGCGAGAGTTCAGTTGCAATATCTGGCAAGACGAACAATTTTTCATCCTTCACCTGTTTTGCAAGCCATGCAGCTCCTTTGTCGGTAAGGTCGCAGGAATTCATTTTTTCCTCGGTTACGAAATATAAAGGCTCAATGGCTTTTGGCATTTCGCGGTTGTTGTTCGACATATAATATTCTTCCGTTTTGAGCATTCCGGCTTTTATACCTTCTTCCGAAAGATATTTTATGAGCGCCTTGTTCTTAGGCAGCGCCTTATAGGAACGATAGAGAGCCAAAAATCCTTCTTCAAGCAGTTGATTTTTTGTCTTGTCATCTGAAGAATTCATTCCCTCCGATATTTTGTGTCGTGCCTCGGATAATAGTTCCGTTGCTTGTTTACGCTGGACTTCATAGAGATTCTGTACCAGTGGTTGATATTCTTCAAACATCTGATCATCACCCTTAGGTACCGGACCGCTTATGATGAGCGGTGTGCGGGCGTCATCAACCAATACGGAGTCAACCTCGTCTACAATTGCATAGTTATGCTCTCGTTGTACGAGATCGGCTGGAGATACAGACATATTATCACGGAGATAGTCGAAACCGAATTCGTTATTGGTTCCAAAAGTAATATCGGCCTGATAAGCTTTACGACGTTCTGGTGAGTTAGGCTGATGCTTATCAATGCAATCAACAGATAATCCATTAAACTCGTAGAGTGGTCCCATCCATTCAGAGTCACGCTTTGCCAGATAATCGTTCACCGTCACCACATGAACACCGTTTCCGGTGAGTGCGTTCAGGAAAACAGGAAGAGTTGCAACAAGTGTTTTACCTTCACCCGTAGCCATCTCGGCAATCTTTCCCTGATGTAATACAACACCGCCAAAGAGCTGGACATCGTAGTGAATCATTTCCCATTTTAGATCGTTTCCACCGGCTGTCCAATGATTATGATAGTAGGCTTTGTCGCCATCTATTGTGATGAAATCCTTCGAAGGGTCGGCTGCAAGCTCACGGTCGAAATCAGTTGCTGTGACAACAGTCTCCTCGTTTTCTGCAAATCTGCGTGCGGTTTCTTTCACGATGGAGAAGGCTACGGGCATCACTTCGTTAAGCGCTTTCTCATAGTTCTCCAATGCTTCTTTGTTGAGTTTGTCAATCTTGTCGAAAATCTCTTCGCGTTCGTCTATTGGAGTTTCTTCTATACTGGCGCGTAGATTATCGATTGCTTCGCGTTGCTCTTTAGCTGAATCGCGTACATATTGTCTTATTTCTTGGGTTTTTGCACGCAATTCATCGTTGTCGAGCTTTTCTATTTCAGGATACGCTGCCTTTATTTTGTCCACGAAAGGTTGAATGAGTCGCATATCGCGTGTGGACTTATCGCCAAAAAGCGATTTTAATATTTTGTTGAAATTCATTTTGTATTATTCTTGTGTTTAGAGACTTCTCTCCTTATTGTTTTAATTTGGGGTATGATTTTCTAATTAGGGGGAGTTACTGCATGCTTGGGGCTCGGATTCTGATGCTCGAGCTAAGGGAAGGATTCTGATGCTCGAGGAAATCATTTTGAATATGTTTTATGGTTCTAATCGGATATACTTTCACCTTGGTTGCTGCCAAGGAATGAATAAACATTGTTGGAGTAGACCCGGTTTCTTCATTTACTTTTTTATAAGCGGCTATTATTGACAGAATATTACTTTTGATTCCGTTATCGACAGGCAAATTATGAACTTCGGAATAGCCGATATTACCAAGTGCAACTCTTAGCACGAATTGATAGTTCTGAGCCTCTACTCCTGTGGCGGCGAGAGCTACAAGAAGTACGGTGATGTATTTATTCATGGATTTTCGGCCGTTGTTTTGTAAAAATGAATCGATGAATCATACAGTTGATAAGCAAGAAAGATGCCACTATTAGAATTGGAATAGGAACTCTTTGGAAGAGTGTTCCAATGAATCCAAGAATTATGCTGATTTGCCAAATAGACCACCATCTGTGGGATTTGCCTCGACGGGCATTCTTTATGACTGGATAAAAGAAAACAAGACATAGTGGATTGAAGAAAAGAATATTGATATTCAGACTAACACATGGATGCTGAGAAAAAATCATGAGGAACAATATAATGCCAATCAAACCGGATAGGAGTAGCAGTGAGGCATCCCAAAACCAGAATATTCGCCGTTTTTTATATTCCATAATAATAATAATGGTTGACAAAATGGCAAATAGAACACCGACAAGTATTGGATTGAATATCGATGAATCGTTCTCTAAGGTTGAGTGTGGTTCGAGCAATTGATTAGTTTCCGAAACTATAGATTTACCTCTATATATAGTATTACTAAGATCGTTCATTAGATTGGCCGGCAAAAATTGTTGTTCACTTTGAGTTGTCGGACAGTCGGCTTTTACTCCGAGCAATAAATCTTCACCTAACTGCGACCATTTATTCACAAAATTCCATTGATGAATCATTGAACGGAACGAAACTCTTTTATTGTCTTTAGGAAAAGATAGTTTGCCATGTAGATTATTCGTTATTAGGTCCCTGGCGCGTGAAGTACAGTTGTCGTAGAAGAAATTATATCTATAAATCACATTTTCAGGTTTGAGATTGTGTTGCAAAGCCTTGTATATAGCTTGTTTATCGGTTGATGAGAGATTTAGTTTTTGTTCGGTTATACCGCGCCCCTCTCTTGCATATTCTGAAAGGAAAAGTTCAGTATAAGATACACCTACATGATAATCTGTCAGTCCGAAAAGAAATCGCAGAGCGAAATATGGCTGACTCGAAGAAAATATACCATAGTTAACTGTTAAATCCTGCCCATTTGCCAAATTTCGGATCCTCAAAGCCGTGTGACCATATTGCGCCCATATTTCTTTACCTGGCGAGCAGGTGAGAAGAGAAATCTCCATAGAATCTAAATGATTAACTGTCTGTGCTTCGCCTTTTAAACCTGTAGCTAGCATAAGAATTGTCAGGAGAATATGGATTGTCTTCTGTTTCATTTTGATTTGCAAGTTCTCTTTATCTTCAGTCAGAAATAAAAAAGAGCGGTCTCTTTAGAGAACCGCCCTGATGAAAGGAGGAGTGGTACCTCTTGGAGTTGAACCAAGGACACATGGATTTTCAGTCCATTGCTCTACCACCTGAGCTAAGGTACCGTCTTTCTTATGTTTCATTTCTGACTTGCGTCGGCAAAAGTACAGGTTTCAGCTTGCTCTCGCAATGTTTGATAAAATTTTATCTTTCTGATTAGTGTTTGTTAACGACTAGATGTTACTTCTCGACCTACCATCCCTGTGCCTGTAATTCCAATTCATTGCCATCGCGCGTGATAATGCGTTCTCCTAATGAGGCTTTTGTTATGTAGCCTATCTGGCGTATGGAATCGAGTTCTTGCAGTTTGTTGTGATAGGTGATGGGAACTGTGAAGAGTAATTCATAGTCTTCGCCTCCGTTCAGAGCGGCAGTTGTCAGGTTTAAGTTGAACTCTTCGCATGTAGCGGCGGTTTGATAATCGATTGGGATTCTATCTTCATAAATTCGGCATCCGCATTTGCTTTCCTTACAGATGTGTTTTAGTTCGCTAGCTAGGCCGTCGGATATGTCTATCATCGAGGTTGGTAGGATACCTGCTTCTTTGAGCTTCCAAATTATTTCGCCGGGTGCTTCGGGTTTTAATTGCCGGTCTATGAGATATTCTTTTCCTGAGAAATCAGGCTGAAAATTAGCTATGATTTCCCGTTCTTTTTCTAGAGCAGCGAGTTGAGTTTTGTTTCCATTTAGGTTTACAGCATCGAGCTTGCGGTTGAACTCTTCGACTTGTTGATAGTAGACGCTTTTTTCGCGTTCGAGTATTTGCAGGCCCATATATGCAGCTCCGAGGTTTCCAGAGACGCAGATTATATCGGTTTCACGGGCTCCGTTACGTAGTACTATTTTGTTTTTCGCGACCTCGCCTATGCAGGTAAGATTAATTGCCAATCCGGTGTAAGACGAGGTGGTATCGCCTCCTACAATGTCGACGTTCCATCGCTGACAAGCATTTTTTAATCCGATGTAGAAGCTATCGAGGTCTTCAACTTTAAATCGTTTTCCAAGGGCTATGGAAACGAGAATTTGTCGTGGTTCGCCGTTCATTGCGAATATGTTTGACATAGCAATCATTGCCACCTTATATGCCAAATGTTGCATATCTATGTATGTGAGGTCGAATTGCACTCCTTCCATGAACATTTGCGATGCCACTAGAATTTCTTTGTCTTCATAGCGAAGTACGGCTGCATCATCGCCTATACTGATTATGGTTGAACTGTTTTGGGGATGGATATTGGCTGTGAGACGTTCGATTAATCCGAATTCTCCGATTTCTTTTATCTCCATATATTATATAATGTATGTTTCTTCTTTTGGGAGTCTGAGTATTCCGGCAGGCAAAACTAAAATATTTTATCGTTGGGTACAAATGCCGGATTCTAAAGAAGCTGATTTTCTTGCTTAGTATATCCTTTCTCTACCCAGATATCTAATTAGAGATTGAGATGAAAAAATCATAGAATGCTTGTACGAATAGAATAGTGTATTTATATTTGCAGTGTCTTATACAAATAGTACACTCGACTCAAGGCTCTATTGCGCGCAACCGATGAGCGGGTTAAAAGAAAACAGAAAATAAATTTAGTTACGACTATGATTGAGATTAAAGATTTGCATTACAACTATGCCGGTAGTAAATACAATGTGTTCGACGGTCTAAGTGTTGGGTTAGATAATAACAGCATCTACGGATTGCTTGGAAGGAACGGGACCGGAAAGAGTACATTGCTCTATCTTATTGCCGGCCTGCTCAAACCCAAGAGCGGAAGCGTTTTTACAAATGGAATGGAGGCTCGGAAGAGGCATCCCGAGATGTTGCGAGAGCTTTATATGGTGCCCGAAGAGTTTGAACTACCTGCTATTTCGCTAGAGAGTTTCATTAAGATTCACGAGGATTTTTATCCTCATTTCAGCAGGGAAACTTTGGAGAGATGCCTTTCCGATTTTCAGGTGCAGGGGATTAGAAGTTTGAGAAATATTTCGATGGGGCAGAAGAAAAAGGTTTTCATGAGTTTCGCTTTAGCTTCGGGTTGCGAACTGTTACTCATGGACGAGCCCACGAACGGGCTAGATATTCCCTCGAAAGCTTTGTTCCGCAAGATTGTTGCGGGAAACATTCCGGAAGGTTCGACGTTGGTTATTTCAACTCACCAAGTACATGATGTGGAGCAATTACTCGACCACATTATAATTCTCGACAATTGTAATTTGCTCATTAATGCGTCGACAGATGAAATTGTGGGCCGTTATGAGTTCGGCTATCGAATGCCTGACCAGATGGACAATAACATTCTTTATGCCGAGCCTTCGCTCCAGGGGAATGCCGTTGTTGCGCTAAGGCAGAAAGATTCGCCCGAAACGCCAATAAACGTGGAATTGCTTTTCAATGCGGCTATACTCGGAAAACTTAAATAAACAATCAAAAAGAAAGGAATTTACAAAATGAATAGTTTCAATATTATCCGTTTCGGAAATGTTTTGCGTCGTCTCTGTATTGTTCGTCGTAAGAAGATTATAAGCCTAACTCTGGGCCTCACCATCTTCTTTGCTCTGACAGGAATCATGTCTATAGACCCATTTCACATAGGGCCAATTGACAAAACTGAAATTACGATACGATTCCTCGGAGTACTCGGGATGATTGTAATTGTGTTTTCTACCTTCTTGACTATCGGAGGATATCTTATCATATCCGACCTGAACAACAAGAACAGTCTAATCGACGAACTGACCTTGCCTGCTTCGGCGCTCGAAAAGTTTGTTGCCCGACTGCTGTTTGTAACCATCGGCGTAATGTTATCGCTTGCCGTTTCTTTTCTGGTTGCCGACGTGATACAGCAGCTTCTATGTATGCTTCTGCATGCCGGAACTCGTGTTTCGAT
This sequence comes from Prevotella micans F0438, assembly GCF_000243035.1. Taxonomy (NCBI): domain Bacteria; kingdom Pseudomonadati; phylum Bacteroidota; class Bacteroidia; order Bacteroidales; family Prevotellaceae; genus Prevotella; species Prevotella micans. The sequence continues at coordinate 630,258 of NZ_JH594522.1, read as the reverse complement.
GCTTGGATTTATACTCGACAGTTACCCAGGAATAAGAAATGGATTCGGCTCGCTCTCGATATATTTCATCGCCTATCTCTTCCAGAATTCCATTTTCGTTCTCGGTGGCGTTTTCTTCAAAAAGGTGCCATGGCTATGCACTATCATTGTGTTGTTCTTGCTGTTTACTATTATTTCTTTGGCGATTATCGGATTGGTGAGCTACATTTATGGTTACACCAACTATCACCTCAGTTTGCCCGACATTCAAGTATGTACACCTTTGAAATTCCTTATCGGTGCAGTCTTTACCGGCTTGAACTATTTTCTTGCTTATCGACTTTTCTGCCGACTGCAGGTTATTAATAACCGATGGTTTAATATCTAAGAAATGAAAGGAGGCAAGAATGATATTTTCAGACAGCAAAGCAATATACGAGCAGATTTCCGAACGTGTTTGCGACGATATCATAAGTGGCAAATACAAGGCAGATGAGCGTATTCCTTCAGCTCGCGATATAGGCGCCAATTTCCAGGTGAACCCTAACACTGTTGTTAAATCGTTCGAGCTTTTGGCTCGTAACGAGATAATATATTATCGGCGTGGAATGGGATATTATGTTTCGTCTAATGCTCTGAAGCGTATTCTGGATGTTCGACGTAAAAACTTCCTTGGAATACTTCTTCCCGACATGTTTCGTCAGATGAAGCTTCTCGGCATCGATATTGGCACCATATCCGAGGAATGGGAGAAAGCAAAAAGAAGCTGATTTTTATTAATACTTTTTCCCGACCGGGCTTGCCGCGACATTATTTTACGTGAGTTCGGTTTAAGAATCCGATTAATCCTCGGAGGGAAAATGGGATGATATTACACCGTATATCAATTCGGCCGGTAGGCTTCATTGGTATACGGTGTTTTGGGAGGAAGCATTGCCCGCTTGGGGTGATATAAAAAAGAATCCTCTTGTTTTGGCTCTTCGCCCTTTGGCGAAACGTTCCCGCCGTTGGATTTAGCTCTTCGCCCTTTGGCGAAACGCTCCTGCCGTTGGATTCGGCTCTTCGCCCTTTGGCGAAACGCTCTCGCCATTGGATTCAGCTCTTCGCCTTTTGGCGAAACGTTCCCGCCGTTGGATTTAGCTCTTCGCCCTTTGGCGAAACGCTGCCGCCGTTGGATTCTGCTCTTCGCCCTTTGGCGAAACGTTCCTGCCGTTGGATTCAGCTCGTCGCCTTTTGGCGAAACGTTCCCGCCGTTGGATTTGGCTCGTCGCCCTTTGGCGAAACGCTCTCGCCGTTGGATTGGCTCTTCGCCCTTTGGCGAAACGTTCCTGCCGTTGGATTCATCTCTTCGCCCTTTGGCGAAACGTTCCTGCCGTTTGGGGTAGAGCAGAGGGAGTTATTTGTTGAGATGCAAGGGTGGGGATTATTTCGGAGATATTTCTTTGATTAGGCGGTCAGCGTGTCCCCATTTGTCCATCATGTAGAGCACGTAGCGTATGTCGACGCCAATGCATCGGGCTAGGTGGGTGTCGAAGTTGATGTCGGACGAGAGGCTGTCCCAATTTCCATCGAAAGCGAGGCCGATGAGGCGTCCTTTACCGTCGAACATCGGAGAGCCTGAGTTTCCGCCCGTGATGTCGTTATTGGTTAGGAAGCAGAGCTGAAGTTGCTTGGTTCGCTTATCTTGATAGGGGCCGAAATTTTTTGCGCTCATGAGTTGTTCCATTATGGGTTCAACTTTGTAGTCGGCATTGTTGGCCCCTTGTTTCATTTTGTCGAGTATGCTTTGGGTTGTGGTGTAGTATCCGCTGTTGAAGTTGCCTATCATGTATCCGCCTACCTGCCCGTAGCTTAGTCGCATGGTGAAGTTGGCGTCGCTGTAGTGTGGTTTGTTCATTTCCATTTCGAGCTTGGCTTGGCATAGTTTCTTTTCTTGTTGGGCTATGCTGTCCATGATGGGTTTGATTTGCGAACCGATTTCAGCGTATTGGAGCATGAGCTGGAAGCCAACTTGTACGCCAGGGTCTTTTAAGAAATCTTTCTGGTTGTCGGGATAGAACTTGGTGCCTTTTACGAGCAGTTTGCTTTTGCTGTATAGCCATGCGGTGTATTTCTCGTAGTTGCCTTTGAATTTTGTTTTGATTGTTTTGAAGAGTTCTGGTTGATATTCTTCGGGAACGTTTGCTGCATAGTTCTTGAACATTGCGGCAGTGAGTTCTTTGTCGAGTTCGAGATTCCATTCGTTGCTGTTGTCATCGAATTCGCAGTATTGGTTGTCGGGCGTACCTTTGGGTTGCATTCCGAAGTTTATTTTGATGGCTCGTGTGAGGAATTCGGAGTTTTTCCAGAATGATTCTTGCCAGTAGCCGATTGCGTGGGCCAGGGGTGCGTTGCGATTGTAGAGTTGCTCGAGGAGTGCGAAATCTACGTCGGTTGCAGAGTTTTTATTCTTTGGATTACTGAGCCAGGCTCTGATTTTGGCTTCGTATTCTGCTTTCTGGCGTATTAGGCCTATCGAGTCGATGCACTTGTTCATTCCTATGGAGTTTTTCCAATAGTTTGCCGAACCTACGTAGGAGTCTTCGTATTGAATGCGTGTTTTTTCGCTAGCATCCATGTATTTCTTGAGGATGGCGAGCTTGATGTCGCGTACTTGTATGCGACTGGTGTTTTCGATATCGCGGCGTTGCTTGATTCCGTATGACGAGAGGTATCGGTTAGTTGTTCCGGGGTAGCCAACAGTCATTGCGAAATCGCCATCTTTATATCCTTCGAGGCTCACGGGTGCCCAATGTTCGGGATGATATGGCACGTTGCTTGGCGAATAGTCGGCCGGCCCGTTTGTTTTTGGGTCGGCATAGATTCTGAACACAGAGAAGTCGCACGTTTGTCGTGGCCACATCCAGTTGTCGGTTTCTCCGCCGAATTTTCCCATCGATTTGGGCACGGTGAATACAAGGCGCAGGTCTTTGAAGTCTTGGTATACGGTTGCAAAGTATTTGTTTCCTTCGTAGAAGGGGTCTATTTCTACGTGGAGAGTCTTATCTATTCTCTTTACCGAGTCTGTTAGTAGGTTTGTTAGCGAATCGATAGCTGCTTCCTGTGCATCGGTTTCTTTTCCACGAGTGATTGCATTGACCCGAGAGGTGATGTCTTTCTGTTCCTTCATGAAGGAAACAAACATTTTTTCGTTCGGGAGTTCTTCGCTATATGATTTTGCATAGAATCCGTTGAGCATATAGTCGTGCTCAACGGTTGAGTGCGAATTGATGGCAGAGAATCCGCAGTGGTGGTTGGTGAATACGAGTCCGTCGGGCGACACTACTACTCCGGAGCAATAGCCGGAGAAATTCACCACATAGTTGCTAATTGCATTTGGCGAATTGTAGAGCATGTCGCAGGGAAGTTGGAATCCCTCGTTTACCATTTGCTCGTAAACGGCATCTGGTAGGTTGTAAAGTGTCCACATGCCTTCGTCGGCGTGGACTGTAGAGAGCGCCATTAGGCCGGCGACGATTAAAGCTGTTTTCTTCATTTGTGCGTTTTATTTATTAATTGTTTGATGTTTTCGGAGCATTTTGCTGATGTCGGCTTTGTAGATATATAATCCGAACACTGCTATGAGGAGTGTTTTTACGCCGAGGGCAGGTATGGTTTCGAGATGCTCATTGGCCAGAGTTATTCCGGCAAAGAGCACTGTGGCCAGTATTGTGTATGTTACAATGGAGGTTAGCGGATAGGCTATGGGGTATTTTTTCTGCCCAACGATGTATGATAGCACCATCGCCGTGGCGTATCCTGCAAATCCGGCCCATGCGCAGGCCATGTAACCGTATCGCGGTACGAAGATGATGTTAACGGCGATGAGCACGGCACATCCGGCTCCCGAGAAATAGGCTCCCCAGATGGTTTTGTCGATTAGTTTATACCAAAAGCTGAGGTTGAAATATATGCCCATCATTATTTCGGCGGCCATCACGATGGGCACAACTTTGAGACCGTCCCAATAATCGCGACCGATGATGTGGCGAATAATGTCGAGATATCCCACTACTAACAGGAAGGCGAAGAGGGTGAATATCACGAAATATTTCATCGCCTTGGCATAGGTTTCTTTGTTGTCTTTGTCTTTCGATTTACCGAATACAAACGGTTCGTAGGCATATCTAAAGGCCTGGGTTATCATTGCCATAATCATTGCAATCTTGCTTGCGGCTCCGTAGATTCCGAGCTGCGTGTGGGCGTCGCTACCTTTATATATATATGGAAAGAGAATCTTATCAGCCGTTTGATTGAGTATGCCGGCTATGCCCAGCACTAGAATCGGCCAGGAGTAGGCGAGCATCCGTTTAACCAATTGTGCGTCGAGTAGCTTTCCGCCTGCAAAGAATCCGTCGCGCAGTTCTTTCCAGAAACAGAGGGTTATTGACGCAGTGCAAACAAGGTTGATATAGAATGCATAGCCCACTTCGGTTCCGCCCAAAATGATATAATAAACTATGTTGAGCGCAATGCTTAGTGCGATGAACAGAAGTTTAAGCGCAGCGAATTTGACGGGGCGTTTTTTGTATCGGAGGTAAGCAAACGGAATACATTGAAATGCGTCGATGGCTATGGTAACAAACATTACCCATACATACGACGGATGGTCGGCATAGCCCATGAGATTGCTCAACGGGTTTATGAATATAAACACCAAGGCGATAAACGTGAGCGAGGTTATTCCAACCATCGAAAGCACGGTAGAGTAAACCGTTTGGGGATTTTCTTCGGTTTTGTTGGCATAGCGAAAGAATGTGGTTTCCATTCCGTATGTAAGCACTACGAGTAGCAAAGCTGTGTAGGCATACATGTTGGTTATAACTCCGTAGCCTCCGCTAGCTGCACTTATTTTTGCCGTGTAGATGGGTACAAGAAGATAGTTCAGAAATCGCCCGATGATACTGCTCAATCCGTATATGGCAGTGTCTTTGGCTAAAGATTTTAAGTTTGCCATTTCTGTTTTATTTGTCTAAAAGAAGATGTAGCATACGGCTATGGCTGCAATCACTCCGGCGAGGTCGGCTAAGAGTCCGCATGCAACCGCGTGTCGGGTGTATTTAATGCTTACGCTTCCAAAATAAACTGCGAGAATATAGAAAGTAGTGTCTGTAGAACCCTGGAAGATGCAACTCAGTCGGCCGGCAAAGGAATCGGCTCCGAAATGAGTCATTGTTTCCTGCATCAATCCACGAGCCCCACTTCCCGAAAGTGGTTTCATTAATGCCGTGGGCAGGGCGTTTACAAATCCGGTGTCGAGTCCACATGCCGAAACCATCCATCTTATTCCCTCTGTGAGCAAATCCATTGCACCCGATGCGCGGAAAACTCCCACGGCCACAAGAATCGCAACCAAATAAGGAATAATTTTAACGGCGGTTGTGAATCCCTCCTTGGCTCCTTCGATAAACGAATCGTAAACGTTGATATGCTTGTAAATTCCGGCACAAAGAAAAAGCACGATGATGGAAAGAATTATCAAACTCGATGCAACCGATGTTACCGTCTTCATTGTTTGCTCGTCCATCTGTCCGAATCCCCACATAATCGCGCCCACAAGCGCAATCATTCCAAGAATTGCTCCCAGCAGAGCCGGCTGAAGGAGATTTATGCGTTGCCAAATGGCGGTGATAATTATTCCGGCTATCGTAGCCACCGTAGTTGCGAGTAGAATAGGAATAAAAACATCTGTAGGAACCGCTGCTCCGTTGGCGCTTCTGAAAGCAAGAATGCTCGTGGGAATAATCGTCAACCCCGACGTGTTAAGCACCAGGAACATAATCATCGGATTCGTGGCCGTATCTTTTTTCTGCGTATTAAGTTCCTGCATCTGCGCCATAGCTTTTAAGCCAGTTGGTGTGGCGGCATTGTCGAGGCCGAGCATATTCGATGCAATGTTCATGAAGATTGAACCCATAACGGGATGATTCTTCGGAATGTCGGGAAAGAGCTTCGTAAACACCGGATTAAGCATTCTTGCCAGCACATTCACCACACCTGCGCGTTCGCCAATCTTCATTATTCCCAACCACAGAGCAAGCACGCCTGTAAGGCCCAGAGAAGTTTCGAAAGCGCCTTTCGATGCGCTGAAAGTTGCATCGAGCATTTTCTGAAGCACTGCAGCGTCGCCCGTTATCAGAGCAATCACGCCGAAAATAAAAGCTATAAGGAAAAATGCAATCCAAATATAATTCAATACCATGAGGGCGGAAAGTGTGCGTTTTGTATTTAAATACCAATTGATTTTACGCGAGCAAAAGTAAGCACTTTCAAGAAGAAAATTTGCCGACTGCTGGAAATGAAGTACATTTGAGCCAATTATTTACATTAATAACAATCGATTAATTCACAGAGTCATGAAAACAGATTTCGAAATCGCGCATGAAACAAAGTTAGAACCCATCGGCACCATTGCCAGTAAAGTTGGAATACCTGAAGATGCGCTTGACCCGTATGGCAAACACATTGCCAAAATCCCTTATTCTCTCATTGATAATGAACGTGTGAAGCGTTCGAATCTGATTCTCGTCACAGCCATCTCGCCTACCAAAGCAGGAATTGGTAAAACCACCGTCAGTGTAGGCTTGGCATTGGGAATGCACCGAATCGGGAAAAATGCAATGTTAGCTCTTCGCGAACCATCGCTCGGCCCATGCTTCGGAATGAAGGGCGGAGCTGCTGGAGGTGGATATGCACAAGTGTTGCCGATGGAGAAAATTAATCTTCACTTCACTGGTGATTTCCACGCCATCACATCGGCTCATAACATGATTTCGGCCCTACTCGACAATTATATCTACCAGCATCAGCAGGATGGATTCGGAATGCGCGAAATTCTTTGGCGCAGAGTGCTTGATGTGAACGACCGTAACTTACGTAGCATTGTAACCGGACTAGGTAGTCGAACCGACGGAATAGTGAGTGAAAGCGGATTCGATATTACGCCAGCATCCGAAATCATGGCCATCCTTTGCCTTGCAACCGATGAAGAAGACCTGCACCGCCGCATCGAAAACATCCTATTGGGTATAACCCTCGAAGGAAAACCATTTACGGTGAAAGACTTGGGTGTGGCCGGAGCTATAGTTGCTCTTCTGCACGACGCTATTCACCCCAACTTTGTACAAACAATAGAGCACACGCCGGCACTCATTCATGGTGGCCCATTTGCAAATATCGCGCATGGATGCAATAGTATAATGGCAACGAAGATGGGACTAACATTTGGAGATTATTGCATAACCGAAGCTGGATTCGGAGCCGACCTCGGAGCCGAGAAGTTCTTCGATATCAAATGCCGTAAGGCTGGCTTATCGCCCAAACTAACAATTCTTGTTGCAACAGCTCAAGCTCTGAAGATGCACGGAGGAATCGATGTTAAGGAAATATCTAAGCCTAACACCGAAGGCATTGAAAAGGGATTTGCAAATATGGACAAGCACATCGAAAATCTTCGTAAGTTCGGTCAAACAGTGGTTGTTTGCCTCAACAGATTTGCAACCGACACCGACGAAGAACTCGAACTCGTTCGTAAACATTGCGATAAGCTTGGTGTTGGGTTTACTATCAACACGGCATTCCTTGATGGAGGTAAAGGAGCCGAAAACCTCGCCCGACTGGTTGTTGATACCATTGATAAATCGCCTTCAGCTCCGCTCAAGATGCTTTATAACGATAACGACAGCATTGAAAATAAAGTCGAAACTATTGCGAAAACCATCTATGGCGCTGCGAATGTTCGTCTTCGTCCTGCCGCCAAGAAGCAACTCGAGCGCATCAAGGAGCTTGGTTATGCTCATTTCCCGGTTTGCATTGCCAAGACTCAATATTCGTTCTCGGAAGATGCAACAGCCTATGGTGTCCCAACAGGTTTCGACATAACAATCCGCGACTTCGTTATCAACGCCGGTGCCGAAATGATCGTAGCAATTGCCGGTACAATTATGCGCATGCCAGGCTTGCCGAAGAGCCCGCAAGCCGAGAGAATCGAAGTAGTTAACGGATTAATCGAGGGCTTATCCTAATCCTTTCCTCAAAAATCCCCTCTTTCCCGAACATCTTTTCGGAAAGTATAAAAAGGGTGTCCCTCGTGAGAGAGGCACCCTTTATCTTTTACGAATCGAACAGATTCTAATGCTGAGGTAGCGTTTTATTATGGACATCTACTTACCTTTGTCACGCGCAAGTTGAGATTATTCGACTAGCGAACACTTAATAAGTAAATAATAAAAACAAAAGCATTATGAATCAAAAGTATGTTTGCGACGTGTGTGGCTGGGTTTATGATCCGGCAGTTGGCGACCCCGATAACGGCATAGAGCCGGGTACTCCTTTCGATAAACTTCCCGAAGACTGGGTTTGTCCGGAGTGTGGAGTCGGTAAATCGGAATTCAGTCCTTTAGAGGATTAATCGATTTTCATTTTACTTGATTATTATAATTTAATTGACAAGAGAGGGTGCAAGTTTTATTTGTGCCCTCTTTTACTTTTTACAACCAAGCTAAACTACCGTTTTTCGTTCAGTTGCTTCGATGCTGATAAGGAGAGTTGGAGAATTATTTGCCAGAAAAGACTGAATGATATACCTTTGCCGCCATGAGTAACAAACCCTTCTTTTATTATAGCAATAATACGGCGCGAGAGAATTCCACTTCTCCCGTGTTTTTTAACACTATATTCTTGCAGGGTTCAGAAAAAGTGCTAACACACACACACACACACACACACACACACACACACACACACACACACACACACACTACTACT
>NZ_JH594522.1:609349-621103 GCF_000243035.1 Prevotella micans F0438 | reverse complement strand
CACACACACACACACACACACACACACACACACACACACACACATTCGCACCTAGCGTCTAACTACACATTTTTCACTTTAGCTTACGCGCGCGCGAAGCGTGCCGTAACTCCTATAAACAAAGGGCTCCAAGGAGTTCCCTTTGTTCGCTTTTTCGTGCCCTCTTGCCAAGCCGTGCAAGAGGGAAATAATGCTGAATATTCACCCACAAAATAATAGAGATATGAATAGAAAACAATTCAGGAAACAGGTCTATATACGACCTACAATTAAAGTCATCGTCACCGAGCAGGGAAACTTGCTGTTTGGTAGCGGGCAGCACAAGGATGCCGAAAACGGCGGAAGCTATGGAGATGCCAAACAAGGCATCTTTTTCGATGACGAAGAAGAGTACGAAGAAGAAAGCACCCCACAATCTTGGGGCATTTAACAACAAGGGAGCAAAAACGGAAAAGAATATGAAAACAATTAGCAAGAAAACCCTTTTATTCTTTGCTGCAACAGCCTTGATGGCAGCTTGTGCGAGCGAAGATATCGATAAACAAGAGCATAAAGGCAAACAACGATTAACCACATTTCAAAGTGGTAACGTATCGCCAACGCGCACCACAATGGAACATACCATCGGTGGCAAAGGAAAATTCTTTTGGGAAACGGGCGACAAAATCTGGATCAACGCTGGCGCAACTCCTATCAGTAATACCTCGAGCAACATTACGGGTAAAACCAATCGTGCTCAGTTCTATTTCTCCAGTACGCTTTCCGGCGCGAGCTATCTCGTTACCTATACCGGTAAGGGCAGCACCCAAGGCGATGCCGTTACCATTGCTGCTACACAGACGCAGAGTGCACCCAACAACACCGAACATCTTGGCACATCGGGCGACTGCGGAACAGCCACAGCCCATCGCGACATCCATGGTATCTACAACTTCGAGCTCGAGCATAAGGTAGCTTACCTGTGTTTTCAACCTCGTTCTACAGATGCATTTGTAAAGCGGAGCAAGCTGATAAAAATAGAAGTGACATCCGACCAAAACCTTGCCGGCACCTACAGTCTGGGGGCTACAGGTCTGTCGGCATCACCCACCAGCGGAGCCTCGAAAACCATCGTGCTCAACACCAATCACTTTCTCCTCGATAATGCTACAGCCGACCTTGACAAGAATGGCAGCTATATAACCCTTGCGCCCGGCCTGCATCATCTCACGATTTACTATTGGCTACGCAACACTACAGATTATACAGATATGAATGTATGGCCGAATGTTAAGAAGCCCATTGAGGGTTTTATTCCCCAGCAACTCACCATCAACGTAGAAGCCGGTAAGATTTACGATATTACAGCCAACCTTAAAATACCATCATATAAAGGTATAGTCTACGGAGAGAAGCCTGAAGCAGCCAACACTGCTAACAATCCCAATATTAACGAATGCAGCTGGCTCGCCAGTAATGGCAATCCGCTTTGGAGCGACAAAATGCTTTGGGTGAGAGACCATACGGACCTTTTTCAAGGTGGTATGTGGTTTAAAAAGTTAAGCACCATCGCCGCAGAGCAAGGCAAGCCCGAAGCATATTATAAAACCATCGCCTCGGATGGCAACAATTACCTAACCACAGAACCCTCTTCACCTTGGATGAGATCTGCCACCGAAGGTTTTCCACAAAAGTTAGACGATTACTTCTTCTTGCCTGCTACAGGCCTAGCGTCTGGTGGCTCCGCCCTCAATTCGGTTCAAACGGAGGGATATTATTGGACAAGCACAGAAGCTCCATCATGGAGCCCTTCCTGGCACAACTGGTATTATATGCGATTTGATAAAACCAATGTACATATAATCAAGGAGATCTTACTTTATCAATATACATATAGCTTAGAATGGACTCCGCAATAATTGAATAGATATTAGAGATACAGGAGGACTCTAAGTATCACTCCTCCGACACCTTAAGTATCAATCCAAGAGGAGTCTAAGTATAGCTCTTTTAGGATGTTCGATAGGCGTACTTTTCCATTCACAATATAGAGGCAATCGTGTTCCAAGTGAGAAGCCTCGACCTTTCCCAATAGGAAGACCGATGGATTCCCAATAGGAAGACAAGACCCTTCCCAATGGGAATACAAAAGGGTTCCCAATAGGAACGCAAAAGCATCGCCAATGAGAAGAGTAAAGCATCGCCAACAGGAAGTCGAAACGCAACCCGGCGGCGTGGGCTATGCAGCACTAAAAGAAAGCAGTTAACGGGGCAAATTCCGCCGTCGGAGGCCCCACAATATTCATTTAAACCGTTAAGAACATGATTGTATTTAAAGTAGTCGAGCGCGTGCTCGGCGTAGGCCCACGAAAAGGGCAAAAGGCGTATGGGGCCGAACCCAAGGCTCCACTCAAGTTCTCGCAGGAATGGCTCATCGAACGCATCGTTCGCGAAACGTCGTTGAGCGAGGGCGATGTTCGCAACGTTCTCATCACGCTGAAGAACATCATCAAAGAAGTGGTTACTCTGGGCGGTTCGCTCGACTTGGGCGACATCTTTTCGCTTCGCACCACGATACCCTCGAAGATGGAGGTGAAAGAGGAAGACGTATGCGCCACCTCGCTGAAACGTCCGCGAATACTGGTGCGCTGGAAGCAGCCCATCAGTGATGCTCTGAAGAAAATCGAAGTTGAGGTGGATAACCCCAAACGAAAGGAGAAAAAGGGTAGTTAAACGTCCCCGGCCCCGGTCATCCCCAAAGCGCGGAGGAACCGAACAGTTCTATTCATGCAGGGGCGATTATGAAAGGGTGAAAAGATGCCGACGCCATACGAGCGGGCATGCTTTTCACCCTTTTGCTTGTTGTTGAGGTAATGATTTATTGTCCTGTAAAAGCCGTTGCCGGTTCTGCGAAAAAGGCGTAATATTGCATCCCTAATTAAGGATTTCAACAACATGAAGAAATTATTTATCATCGCATACTCATTGCTCGTTGCCTCTTTTGCTTCGGCACAGAACATGCGCGAAATATGGCTTTCGATGCCCGATTCGCTAGTCCCTTATCTTAACAACAGTCTGCGAACCGAGGTGGCCGACTATGTGGATATGAAAGATATGAAGCCTGAGGTGAACAATTTACTCGACGATACGACACGTATAAATAAGCTTACGAATGATTATATGCTGGTTAGGCTTACTAATTCGTCTGTTCTAGAGATGCGGAAACTCAACGACAACAGGATTGCTACGGTGTGGACCTGGTTTGGTCCGGCACCCGAAAGCACGCTAAGAATGTTCGATTCGGAATGGAATGAACTGCCTGTTTCTTCCACATTCGAACCGACTATTGTGCGACCTGACTCTATGACTGTTGAGCGGTTCGAAGAGTTGAAATCGTTGCTTGAGCCGAGGCTGATAGAACTTCGTCTTTCGCCTGAAGATAATTCTGTTACGGCTTCGTACTCGCTCTCCCTTCTTTCGCGCGAAGAGAAGAAGGCCGTCGCATCCATATTGAGGCAAAGAAAATATAGTCTGGATTAACCCTTCTTATCCCTTACGAATAGATAAACATAAAGTAGAACGGACAGGCACGAGGTTTGTCCTTACATAACGCCGTCTCTTGCTTTGCTATGCCCTGAGCTTGAAGAGCGTAAAACGGTCATCGGTAAAGTAAAGGCACGAAAAACCCCGCTGGTCATCACGACCAGCGGGGCGAATGAAAAATTGATTTAAATCTTCTCTCTAACGTTTTGCTTTTGACGACTCCGGAGCTTTTCCAATTAAATCCATGAACTGGTCGAGCTTAGGAGTGATGATGATTTGGGTACGACGGTTGCGCTGTTTGCCCAGGTCGGTGTCGTTAGCAACCAGCGGATTGTATTCGCCGCGACCACCGGCTGTGAGCCTCTTTGGGTCGACACCGAAATGAGTTTGCAGATATTGTGCAACCGATGAAGCGCGAAGACAGGAAAGGTCCCAGTTATTGCGTATGTTCTTCATCTTGTCGCTAGCATTGTTCACCGGTACATTGTCGGTATTACCTTCGATTAGTACGTCGTAGTTGCGATAGTCCATTATTATTTTGGCAATCTTGCTGAGTGTTTGTTCAGCTCGGTCGTTAATCTCGTAGGAGCCGCTCTGATAGAGCATATTGTCGGCTAACGAAATGTAGACTACCCCTTTGAGTACCTGTACATCAACTTCTTTCATCTCTTCACGGCTCAGCGAGCGGGTGAGGTTGTTGGTGAGCACCATGTTGAGAGAGTCGCTCTTGCTCTTCACGGCAACCAGATGACGTATGTATTGGTTGCTTTCGTTGATTTGGTCAACGAGTTTTGAAATGTTGATGTTGTTTGAGTTTGCGTTGTTGAGACTTCTGTCGAGACTTCCTTGCAGGGCTGCTGCACTGGCTTTGGCTTGTGCGAGCTGGTCTTCTAGACTCTTTATTCGGGCGTTGTTAGCTGCGATTGTTTCTTTTGCGCGCTGATATTCGCCACTAAGTCTGCTGTTCTCGTTTTGACAATTCTCCAGGTCTTTCTTGCTTGCGCAACCGGTTAGAACCAGGGTTCCGGCAAGCATTGTGAAAATCAATAGATTCTTTTTCATAATTCGCTTATTCCTTTTGATGTTTTGACTATTATTTTTCTAACTCTAGTGTGGGACAAAATCCCGCTTGCAAAGATATTTATTTGACTTATCAATATGGCTGAAAGCATTTTAGGTTTAGGTAATTTTAGTCTTTATTCTGCGGCTTCCAATGAGGGATTCTTGTTAGGCAAGTGTATAAAATTATTGATAGTGTGGTTTAACTTTGCACGCCGAAATCCGGCGTCTCGCATTGTCTTCGAACGAATGAAGACATTGGATGGAGCCGGAAGAAATAACAATTTTATTATCATGTACAAACCAATTTTCAGAAAGAAGAGTGTTCTGAAGTTCAAACGCTTCTCGAATCATGGCTATTCGCTTTTTGCTGTTCTGGGCAAGGAGGTTGTCATTGGCGTGCTGAGTGTTGCTACCTTGCAACATGCCTCCGCAAAGGGCATTAGTATTGAAGTTGACAAGGCCGATACCGACTCGACCGTGACTGCTAAAGCTGTGATGATGGACGAAGTGAATGTGACCGGAACACGAGCCCCGCTCGCCGTGAGCCAGCAGGCAAGAATGGTAACTGTACTGAGTCGCGACGAAATTCAGGCCGCGCCGGTGCAAAGTGTGAACGACCTTCTTAAGTATGCCGTCGGAGTGGATGTCCGACAAAAAGGTGCTCTCGGAGCGTTAACCGATGTGAGCATACGAGGAGGAAGCTCTGAACAAATCACCCTACTTCTCAACGGCATCAACATTTGCGATGCACAAACAGGCCACAACGCATTCGATTTACCAGTGGATATAAGCGAAATCGAACGCATCGAAATTCTCGAAGGGCCGGCCGCCCGCGTTTATGGAACATCTTCGCTTTTGGGAGCCATAAACATAGTGACCCGCCCAGCTTCAAAAACATCTTTATCAGCTCGTATTGAAAGCGGTTCGTATGGTTATCTAACAGGAGCCGCACGGGCTAACATTGCCTCCGGAGCGTGGAATAATCAGGTTTCAGCATCGTATATGCGGAGCGACGGTTACTTGCGTAGTAAGACGGGAACGCTCAACGCCGACTACCGAACAACGAAGGCTTTTTATCAAGGGCAGTTCCAGACAGTCCCGTTTACTCTTAACTGGCACGCCGGATTGAGCACGAAGGATTACGGTTCGAACACGTTTTACAGTGTAAAATTCGACGACCAATTCGAGCACACCTTCAAAACTTTTGCTGCTCTGCAGGCTGAAGTCCGAATTGGCCAGCTGCACATTCGTCCGGCTGTTTATTGGAATCGAAGTCTCGACAGATTCGAACTCTTTCGTAATGCGCCCAGTAAATATCCTTTCAACTATCACCGTACCGATGTGCTCGGCGCCAATATAAACGCCTATTTCGATTGGACATTGGGCCGAACAGCCATAGGAGCCGAAATAAGAAACGAAAACATCATTAGTACGAACCTCGGAGAACCCCTCGGTACTCCGAAAAACATCGGCGGAACCGACAGGAAATACACCAACGGGCTCGACCGAACAAATTTGCAGTTCGCACTAGAGCACAATATAATCCTTAGTCGACTAACTCTCTCGGCTGGACTCACAGCAGTGAAAAACTCGCAGGCCGACATGCCTCTCCGTCTATATCCGGGTATCGACATAGGTTATCGTATCGCCGAGGTATGGAAAATATATGCTTCCTACAACAGTTCGCTTCGCATGCCATCGTTCACCGAGCTATATTATTCTGTGGGAGGGCACAAGGCAGACAAACATCTTCGGCCCGAAGAGCTATCGGCCTACGAAGCCGGAATTGCTTTCGCAGAGCAAGCCATAAATGCTCGTGCTGCTATATTCTATAATCGGCATCGCAACCTAATTGACTGGACAAACGACGGAACTCTCGACGCACAAGGAGCGCCGCTTTGGAAGAGTGTCAACTTTGGTAACATTAATCACATTGGCATCGAAGCATCGGCCGACTTCAATTTGCGCCAACTTATTCCCTCGCAACGATTCTTCAAGAAGGCTGGCGTGGCCTATTGTTTCATGAATCAAAATAAGGAGAAACATATTGGTATAGTGAGCAAATATGCTCTCGAATATCTGAAACACAAGTTTGTGGCCAATCTCAATCTGAATATATGGCGAAGTCTCGACCTCGGTCTGGTTTATCGACTTCAACATCGTATGGGTGGGTATCTCGACCCATCGAATATTCACCATAATTACGCAGGTTATGGTATTCTCGATGCTCGCTTAAGCTGGACAGCCCCTCGCTGGACGGCTCACTTCGAGGCCAATAACGTTCTCAACCGTCGCTATTTAGATTATGGTAATGTTCCACAGCCTCGTGCCTGGTTCTTGGCCGGATTGTCGGTTAATCTATGAGGTCCTACTGTCTATATAATAATATATAAGGTGTAGAACACAGTTAATAAATCGATTCGCCGCCATTTTCATTCTCCTTTCCCGTTTGAGAATATTGGAGAAATAAGAAAATGGCGGCATTTGATGAAATACAATCGTATTTTGCTCCTCGCCATCAGAAAACGACCAAATACAATCGTATTTGGCTCGCCGAATATTTTTGAGCTATAAAAACAAAAGAGAAAAAGGGAGTTGGATATTCATTTTCGCCCGAAATCGGCTGGAATTTCGCCCCACTCACGGGTTTTCCATTTCAAAACTGGAGTTGAAACATTGTGAGTGCGTAACCAGGTCTCGGCTCTAACTATGAGTTGATGAGTTTTTTCGGTGGCAGAGTTCATAACCAGAGTAGTTTTGCATTTCTTTTTGTTTATCCAGAGTATGGCGTTGTGGGAATCGCTGTAGATGGTTTTGTTTTCGCCGCATTGTTCGAGAAGAGCCAGGGCGTGGACGATAGCAAGAAATTCGCCAATATTGTTGGTGCCTTCCAATGGGCCGAAGTGGAATATTTCGGCACCGGTGCTCAAGTCGATGCAGCGATATTCCATAGGGCCCGGATTACCCGAACAGGCAGCATCCACGGCCCAGGCTTGCGACTGGACTTCGGGATGTAACCTGAGGACTGTATCATGTCTGTATTCGGGTGGATTCTGGAGATGAGATTCCATAAATAAGTAGATGTTGTAATTAATTACATTCTTTCAGGAACTTCGATGCCTAGCAGATTCATCGCGTTGCGGATGGTTTTGGCAACATTGTGGGCTAGCACGAGTCGCACAATTTGCTGGGCGGGCTCTTCGGCATTTAGAATACTGTAGTCGTGATAGAACTGGTTGAATTCCTTGGTGAGTTCGTAACAATAGTTTGCGATTCCGCTCGGACTGTAGTCAACGCCAGCTTGCGCAACCACGGCGGCATATTCGCTGAGTTTCTGAATAAGTGCGCGTTCTTTCTCGTTGAGCGGGGAGTTTCCGGAAATCGACAGGGGTAGTGCGATATTTTGCTCGTCAGCTTTGCGGAGTATACTCCTGATTCGGGCGTAGGTGTATTGAATGAATGGGCCGGTGTTGCCGTTGAAGTCGATTGATTCTTCGGGGTTGAAGAGCATATTCTTGCGCGAGTCGACTTTGAGGATGAAATATTTTAGAGCGCCAAGGCCTACGATTCGAGCAACTTCGTTGCGTTCGTCGTCGGTCATGTCGGCAAACTTTCCGAGTCCTTCAGATGTTTGTCGAGCTTCGTTAATCATCGATTCAATTAGCTCGTCGGCATCGACTACGGTTCCCTCGCGGCTTTTCATCTTTCCGTTAGGCAGTTCAACCATACCGTAGGAGAAGTGTACCAAACTGCGTCCCCATTTGAATCCGAGCCGGTCGAGGAGGATGGAGAGCACTTGGAAGTGATAATTCTGCTCGTTGCCGACAACGTAAATCATTTTGTCGATTGGATAGTCGTTGAATCGCATTTCGGCTGTTCCGATATCTTGGGTCATGTAAACGCTGGTCCCGTCGGCACGGAGGAGGATTTTCTGGTCGAGTCCTTCATCGGTTAGGTCAGCCCATACGGAGTTATCTTCTTTCCTGAAGAATAACCCTTTTGCGAGACCCTCTTCCACCTTAGCCTTTCCTTTGAGATAGGTATCGCTTTCATAGTAAATCTTGTCGAAGCTCACGCCGAGTGCGCGATAGGTTTCATCGAATCCGGCATAAACCCAGTCGTTCATCTTTTTCCAGAGCGCACGCGTTTCGGTGTCGTTATGCTCCCACTTTACTAGCATTTCGCGAGCCTCTTTCATGAGCGGTGCCTCTTGGGCAGCCTTGGACGCAGCTTCTTCAGCATTCATTCCATTGGCTTCATATTGTGTTTGAAGTCTTTTGCACTGTTCGCGATAGTGCTTGTCGAAAGCCACGTAAAAATCGCCGATGAGATGGTCGCCTTTTTTTCCGGCTTTCTCGGGCGTAATCCCGTCGCCCCATTTAATCCATGCCAGCATGGATTTGCAGATGTGAATGCCACGGTCGTTCACGATGTTTGTTTTCACAACACGATTTCCATTGGCCTCCATAATCTGGGCAAGCGACCAGCCCAGAAGATTATTCCTCACGTGCCCCAGATGAAGCGGCTTATTCGTGTTTGGCGAGGAATATTCAATCATCACGAGCGGACTCTTGTCGGTTGGTTTACGCTCGCCGAAATGCTCGTCGGCATCGATTTCGTTCAACAGATTAATCCACGCCTCGGCCGATACAACCAGATTGAGAAACCCGCTAACAACGTTAAACTTCTCGACGGCTGGACAATTCGTCTTGAGATACTCTCCAATCTCGTGCGCAGTTTCATCGGGTTTCTTGCGCGATATTTTCAGCAGCGGAAAGGCAACCAATGTTAGGTTGCCTTCGAATCCTGTGCGTGTTTTCTGAATCTGGATTGTTTGCTCGTCCACACTCGCCCCATAGAGCTTGTTTACAGCCTCAAGCGCGGAGTTTATTATCTGTTTTTCTATATTCATAATTATTATGTTTTGTGCGTATGCAAAGGTAATTAATTGTAAACATCTACTTACCTTTGCCCGTGCAAGCCGCCCACGCTGTTTTTCGTGATAAATCAATCTAAACCACACGACAAAACATCTGCTTGAACATTGGCGACTGGCACAAACACAATTTTTTAACCAAATAGAAGCAATAATGAAGAAGAAAACATTAGGACTTGCCCTGTTCTTTTGCTTTGCCTTTGTAGCAGGAATCGAAGCGCAGGAGCAAATGGTTGTGAACTTCTCGGATGGCTCGCCAAGCAAGACATTCAACCTGGCCGACTTCGGAAAAATGACTTTCGGCGATTCTAAATTCCAGGTGAAAGGATTGTTCGGACAAACCGAAATTGCCTACGAGAATGTGAAAAGCATCAAACTGGCCAATCTAACCGTCGATGGTATTGCCCAAACGGAAGCTATCGTGGAAAAACTCAACGTCAGTGCAACTAACGGTACGCTAATCGTTCACGGAATCAGAAAAGGACATCTGAGAATCTATTCGGCTAGCGGCCAGCTATACTATGCCAATCCCGACTGGCGCGGACAAAACATCAGTCTTAGCGGTATGGCAAAAGGAATGTACATAATCAAGATTAATAACAAAACAGCTAAATTCTATAACGTATGAAAAAGATATTTACTCTACTGACAATGTTTATGGTTAGCCTCATGGCTATCGCACAAACAAATCCCAACCGACTCATCGTACAGCATAAGAGCGGAACTACAGGCTATCTGGCCGAGAGAATAGACAGTATATACTTCGCAAAATTGGAAGGACGAGTTGCAGCTGACGTTACATTCAATGCCTTCAGGAAAGGAACCGACGGCGACACTGTATTCGTTGCAGTGAAGAAAACACCCGAATGTAAAGCCTACAAAATTGCATGTATAACGGGAGCTCTGGCCAAGAAGCTTAACGATGACGCAGCAGTAGAACGTTACTTCCAGATGGTAAACGAGAGGATGATGCAAGACGACTTCACAAATGCAGCTATGACAGGATTCAACTTCCAGTTCAAAGACAACACCGACTATTGTCTTATCACCATCGGATATGATAAATATGGCGTAGCATGCTCGTCGTCGAAAGCCGAATTCCGTACTCCAGCTGTACCCGTGGTAGGAAATCCAACTGTAGCCACACAGGTTATAGAGGTAAAACAAACAGAGTTTACAATCAAATTCACACCCAACAAAGATTGCGCAGGCTATGCAATATGCTCATTCGAGAAAGGCACTGCACAACAACAGTTTGAACAGTGGGGCCCGATGATGGGTTTTGCCAACATCGGCGATATGATTAAGCGGTTCAGCGGAAAAGAATATACCGAAGAACTCACAAACACATGGCGCAGTATGACTCCTGGCAAAGAATACGAAGTGTATGTTCAGCCGTGGGATGTTAACGGTACTTATGCCGATATGGTAATCGTGCCTCTTACAACATTGAAATACGGCGGCACAGGCTTGGCCGAAATAACCATCACTATCGGTGAATTTGGCAACAGTAACGGCCAGCACTACCAAAAGGTTACTTACACCCCGAACGATCAAACTTCTTTCCATCGCGACATTATCATAACAGAAGAAGGATACAACAAACTAGGTGAAACTGGAGTGATTGAAATGCTCAAAAAAGATAATCCGCAAGATCCATATTGGAATCAGTATGGCGTAGATGAGGCTACATGGAATGCCGACCCGTCGACAAAATACTTTGCTTGCTCTATCGGTCAGAACATCAACGGTGAGTGGGGAACATTCATTAAGGTTCCGTTCACTACCCCAGCTTCAGCAGGTGCAAAGCACAATAAACCTATGCCTGCACGAATTAACTCCGCAAACCATGGCGTAACATTCGGCCCGGTAAATAAGATGATGCCTGAGAGCAATATTCGGAACATCAAGCTAACCAGCGCAGAATAATTTTTTTGTTTCATATACTCTTATCTTAGGGTGCAGTTCTCGTTGTTAGAATTGCACCCTTTTTATTTCACAATCATCCGACTTGTTCTAAATCAAGAAGACATGCTAAATTTTGTTGAAACGAATTGATTAATATACCTTTGCCGCCGTGAGACACTTAGCAACATATTCCATCGCCCCCGCGACGCAGAGAAATTTCGATTTCTCTGTGATTTTTTCGTCCAATAATTTGGCGGGTTCGGAAAAAAGTGCTAACACACACACACACACACACACACACACACACACACACACACACACACACA
>NZ_JH594522.1:553267-609117 GCF_000243035.1 Prevotella micans F0438 | reverse complement strand
ACGTACACACACACACACACACACACACACACACACACACACACACACACACACAGGCATCTAGCCTCTAGTAACACAAAAATTTCTTTCGCTTACGCGCGCGCGAAGCGTGCCGTTAGCCCAGCATACACGGGGATTCCGAGAGGATTCTCCGTGCCACTTTTCATGCCCTTTTGTCAAGAGCTGCAAGAGGGAAATAACGACGATTTAATCAAAGAAAATAAGGATAAACAAAATGAAGAAAGTAGAGTTTAAACGCCGCCTCTATGTGCGGCCCGAAACGAGCATCGTCGAACTTGAAGACGAGCTGTCTATTTGCCAAACATCCGTTGTTCCACAAGTTCCCGGTTCAACCGAGGAGGAATGGGAAGACGAGGAAATAGAGATTGGCGAGGAAACAATTTAAAGCAACACATTAAAAAACACGCAGAAATGAAAATCAAGCAAATATTATTTGCCGTCGGCGCCGCATTTCTTTTGGCTGCTTGCACAGGCAATGAGAACATCGAAAACGAGCAGAAGAAAACCGTTGAGATTGAAAACATCACCATCACCGAGGAGCCGTTCGAACCCGAGGCGCCCTCAACAACCCGCGCAGCCCAGGCTCCGCAAATCGTCGACCTCGGCGACGGAATCACAGCCGAGGTGTCGCTCACCGAAGACGCTCAAGAACAGCCCGCTCAAACTCGCGCCGCAATTGCCGACGGGCACTACACCATTTATGTAACAAAACCTACAGGCATTACTCCGCCGGGTACATCAGCCCCAATCCTGGCCAAGCTTTCGGGTACCGTACAGGGGAACAAATTCGTCCGCGATGCTACTTCTCCTAAAATGCGACTTGCCCCCGACACCTACACATTTATTTGTGTAAACGATGCTATCTCTAAAATAGTTCACGGTTATCATGGCGACTCCTTCGCCCTTTATAACGACAAAGACAATCCGATGATTGGCGTAACCTCAATGGCGGTTAGCGGTGAAATGACTGAAGTTCCTTTTGTTATGAAGCATCGCAACTCATCGCGCGTTCGTTTCCAAATCACCTCTTACACTAACGAGGGTCAAGGTATCACCGGCAAACTTTCTTTCACGAATATTGCCGCCACAACTTATTTTGATATGGAAGGGCGATGGTTCGGCTCAATTCCAGGAGCTTTTACTTCCGGCACCTACACCTTTGCCGAAAGTGCAGTCACCCCCTCCGCATACACACAAGTCATAAAGCGCACCACAGATTATCGCTATTTAACGAGCGATATCAGCGGTTCGAATGCCCAATTCACCATCGACGGCGGAACCATCTACGGCAAATCGCTCGCCGGCAAATCATTCCCCCTCACCGCCATCAGTCAGTTACAGGAAAACAAATCCTACACCTGCAACATCAAGTTGAAGCCCTCCGCGCTCTATCTTTTCCAAGACGGAACCGTGGGCGTTCTGGCTGACAAAGGCACCCGCACCCCGATAGGTGTTGTGGCACGTGAAAAAACCAATACTGAGGCCGGCTTGGCATGTGCTCTAAGATGGTATGAATATAATCAATTGGGCCACATTGGAAAGAGCTGCTGGAAGAATATCGGTGACCACATTGAGGAGAATGTCAGCCCCTCACCCACAAATATGGTGGAGGCCGCTGCCGACATGAACGGCTACAATTGGACTTACTCTCCCAATCTGCAAGGTATCGTCCGTTCCAATGAGCCTGTTGTCTATCCGGCTTTTTACTTGGCTGCACATCACAATCCCGGCGTCACCGTCACCGGTGCTAATGTCGGCCAATGGTTCCTGCCGGCTTATGGGCAGTTGGTGAAGCTTGCAGAAACCATTGGCTTTACTCCGCTTACATTTACAACTAGTGAGGTTGTTTCTCCTCATTACAAAGGAGGTTTTCCCGCAGGTTTACCAGACAAGTTTACCCAAATCGTGAAGGCAGCAAATCCTTCTATGACCCAGATGGATCAACACTTCTTTCTTTCAAGTACACAAATACATGGAAATCTAGATTACCGCCCCGCGTATATGTTCTTTCAAAACGATCCCCCAATTGGTTCTAAAGTCTATACAGGCTACTGTTGGAATACGATGACGAATGGTTGTGTGCTCCCATTCGTAGAATTCTAACGGGGAAAACGTTTTTGGCAGTTCTTCTGCCCTCCGGGGCGGAGTTATTGTCAAGTGACAACGGGGCCAAAAGGTGCCAGCGGAGCAAACAAGTGGCTTGTTCGGTCATTTACAAGCGAAAAAGTGCAAACAAGCGACTTGTTCGGTCGTCTACAAGCGAAAAAGAGCAAACAAGCCGCTTGTTCAGCCGTTTACAAGCGAAAAAGCAAAAACAAGCGGCTTTGTTCAGTCGTTTACAAATGAAAAAGAGCAAACAAGCCGCTTGTTCGGTCGTTTACAAGCGAACAAGCGCAAACAAGCCGCTTGTTCAGCCACGAAATATCATCGTTCAATAAAATATCAAAAAAACTATGGAAAAGAAAATCAAAATCGGAGACTACGGTGCCTCATTCAACAACGTGCTCCATATGCAGTATCATCGCTCGCTGTACACGAAAGTGACGGGCGTAGACAAACAAAAACTCCACATCACCGACGAGATGCTCAAGGAATGGAAACAGTGCATCGACCTGGAAGAAGACATCAACCGCGAAGTGACCGCCTCGCCGCTCTCAAAACGCCTGAACGAAAAAGACCGCGAGCGCGACGAAGTGCTCAAGTTCCTCTTCGGCGTGATTAAACACCACAAATTCTCGCCCGTGACCGCCGAGCGCGGTGCCGCCGAAGTGCTGGGCCTCATCATCAACCCCTACACAGGCATCCAAACCGAAGCCGTGGAAGAAGAAACGGGCCACGTCTACGGACTGCTTCGCGACCTGGAAAAGCAATCCGCCGAGCTGATGATACTCAATCTTGGTGTAACCCTTACACGATTGCGCACGCTCAACGACGAATTCGCCGCCTTGCGCCTTCAACGTCGCGACGCCGCCGTAGCCTCAAAGCTGCCCACCGCCCGCATGGCACGCCCGAAAACCGACGCCGTATGGAGCTCCATCGCCGACCAGATCTACGCCTCCTATCTCTTCGCCGCCACCGATGCCGAACGCGAACTGATAAAAGGGCTCATCGACATCATCAACAAAACGTTCGCCGACTTCAAAACGATGAACAAACAAAGCATCGTGCCGAGAAAGAAACCCGGCGACGGAGGTAAAAAGCCCTCCGACCCGAAAAAGCCCGGCGGAGGCGACGGTAAAAAGCCGGATGACGGTGGCAAGAAACCCGATGACCCCAAGAAGCCGAATGACCCCAAGAAACCCGGCGGCGGAGGAGATACTCCCAAACCCGGGCGCGAGGAAGACCCCGGCGAAGACCAGGTATAAGAGAAATTCGTTTATATATCAATCAAAAGCCCTGCACGCTCCGAGATGGATGCGTGCAGGGCTTGCCGTTTTATTATATCATGGACTCGGTTTAAGAGAAATTATCCTGTCCCTACATGCGGCCTATCGGCCGAGTGGGCATCGATTAGGTTGAGAGGGTCTGCGGTATAGATAATTCTCACGAAGTCGGGGAGATTGCCCTGGCGAATAGAAACCGTACAAATCTTGTCAAGCCATACAAGTCTAACCAATTCAAGTAATTTGCCTTTTTACAATCTATCTGTTGCACATGGATTTTTAAGTTGTTAACTTTGCTGCCGGCTAAACAAGTGAGCTTTCAAAGCTTTAAACAAAAGTAATTATGCCCAGAATAAAAACAATCGGAATTCTCACATCTGGAGGCGATGCGCCGGGCATGAATGCGGCCATAAGAGCCGTGACACGCGCCGGAATATTTAATGGCTTCTCAATAAAAGGCATATTCCGAGGATTTGAAGGATTGGTGAGCAACGAAATGAAACCGTTCACAACAGAGAATGTCAGCGGTATCATCGGACAAGGTGGAACCATCCTGAAAACAGCTCGCTCAAAGTCGTTCCTAACAGTAGAAGGAAGGCAAAAAGCCTATGAAAACCTGGTTAAGGAAAGCATAGACGCCTTGGTGGTTATCGGCGGAAATGGCTCGCTGACGGGAGCAATGAAATTCGGCGAAGAGTTCGATTTCTGCTGCATAGGTTTGCCGGGTACGATAGACAACGACCTATACGGCACAGACAATACCATCGGCTACGATACAACGATGAATACAATTATGGAATGCGTTGACCGCATACGCGACACAGCGCAAAGTCATGAAAGAATATTTTTCGTTGAAGTGATGGGGCGCGATGCCGGTTTCCTAGCACAAAACTCGGCAATAGCCAGCGGTGCCGAAGCAGCAATAATTCCAGAGGACTCAACAGATGTCGACCAGCTTGCACGATTCATGGAACGTGGTATTCGCAAATCGAAAAAGAGCTGCATCGTGATTGTTTCGGAGAGCAAGAAATGCGGGGCAATGTATTACGCTGAACGCGTTCGCAAAGAATTTCCCGACTACGATGTACGTGTTTCGATTCTGGGACATCTGCAACGCGGAGGTAGACCTTCAGCACGCGACCGAATTCTGGCCAGCTGCACAGGTGTAGGCGCAATCGAAGCCATAATGCAAGGACAGCGAAACATAATGGTTGGCGTTCGTAATAACGAGGTAGTTTATGTTCCCCTGTCGGAAGCAATAAGGCCAGATAAGCCCATAGACAAGAAGCTCATACAAGTGCTCGACGAACTCAGCATATAGTAATTCGAATAATATAAATACAAAATATAGAAGTTTATGTCAAAGATAAATGGACGTATCTCTCAGATTATTGGCCCGGTTATAGACGTCTATTTCGATACGAAAGGCGAAGAACCGGAGAAAATATTGCCCAAGATTTACGAGGCACTTAGAGTGAAACGTCCGAATGAGCAAGATCTCATCATCGAAGTGCAGCAGCACATCGGTGAAGACACGGTTAGATGTGTCGCAATGGACAACACCGAAGGATTGCAACGCGATTTGGAAGTGATTCCAACCGGCAGCCCGATTGTAATGCCCTCGGGCGAACAAATTAAAGGCCGCATGATGAATGTGATAGGACAACCTATTGACGGTATGGAGCCTCTGAATATGGAAGGCGCATATCCCATCCATCGTGAACCGCCGAAGTTCGACGAACTTTCTACACAGAAAGAGATGCTCCAAACGGGTATAAAGGTTATCGACCTTCTGGAACCATATATGAAAGGCGGAAAAATCGGACTTTTTGGTGGTGCCGGTGTAGGAAAAACCGTGCTCATCATGGAGCTCATCAACAATATTGCTAAAGGACACAATGGTTATTCGGTCTTTGCCGGCGTTGGAGAACGTACCCGCGAAGGTAACGACTTGATACGCGACATGCTTGAGTCGGGAGTTATTCGTTATGGCGAGAAATTCCGTAAAGCAATGGACGAAGGCAAATGGGACCTCTCGCTAATCGACCGTGAGGAGTTGCAAAAGTCGCAAGCAACACTTGTTTATGGTCAGATGAACGAACCTCCCGGAGCCCGCGCATCGGTGGCTCTGTCGGGATTAACGGTGGCCGAAGAATTTCGCGACCATGGAGGTAAAGACGGTCAGCCGGCCGATATAATGTTTTTCATCGACAACATATTCCGTTTCACCCAGGCCGGTTCAGAGGTTTCGGCTCTGCTGGGACGCATGCCGTCGGCTGTAGGCTATCAACCCACCCTAGCAAGTGAGATGGGAGCTATGCAAGAGCGAATTACTTCTACAAAGAAAGGCTCCATCACATCGGTGCAAGCCGTATATGTTCCGGCCGATGACCTTACCGACCCAGCTCCAGCAACAACTTTTACACACTTGGATGCTACGACAGAATTGAGTAGAAAGATAACCGAGCTGGGAATCTACCCTGCTGTAGACCCGCTTGGAAGTACCTCACGTATATTAGACCCGTTGATTGTCGGCAAGGAACACTATGATTGCGCCCAACGCGTAAAGCAACTTCTCCAGCACTACAATGAACTGCAGGACATCATTGCAATTTTGGGAATGGACGAGCTTTCAGACGAAGATAAACTTGTTGTTAATAGAGCCCGTCGTGTGCAACGTTTCCTTTCGCAACCGTTCACGGTGGCCGAACAATTCACCGGTGTAAAAGGAGTTATGGTTCCAATTGAAGAGACCATAAAGGGATTCAACGCGATTCTTAACGGTGAAGTAGACGACCTTCCCGAACAGGCTTTCCTGAATGTAGGTACGCTTGAAGATGCAAAAGAAAAAGGTAGACAGCTTCTGGAAGCTGCAAAAGGATAGAGATTGAGATGTTAAGACTTAGAATAGTTTCGCCCGAGAAGATAATCTTCACTGGAGAAGTGGACAGTGTTTTGGTTCCGGGCGAACTTGGAGAATTCGAAATCCTCAATAATCATGCTCCGATAATATCCACACTTTCGGAAGGTAGAGTGGTTTATAAGATTGGCGAAGAAAGTAAATTGTGCCATGTTCTTGGAGGTTTTGTCGAAGTTCAGAAAAACGAGGTTAGCATTTGCGTAGAATTAAAGAACGATTAGTCTCGTAATTCTTAATATAAAGAATGAAAAGTAGCATTGATAAAACAGAACGTCGCTATCAAAAGTATAGTCTGTGGATTATCCTCGGACTGACTTTGTTGGGGCTTCTGATAACGCAGATTACTGTTCGCTCATTCTTTATATATCCAATAATAACAAGCTCCCTATTCTGTCTTATTACAAGTTTATGTTATGGCAAGGCCTGGAAATATATAGCTCTGAAATCTCCTTCGAGTCTAACCAAGTTCTATTTGTCGGCATCATTCGTTCGAATGTTTCTGGCATTAGCAGTAATAATTATCGGAGTATTTGTCTTAAGACACGACCGCTCATCAATGATTGAGTTTGTTGGAGTTTTCTCAGGTTTCTATCTATTTATAATGGTCTTCGACAACATATATTTTTTCACGGTGGAAAAGAATAATAAAATAAATAACAGGAAGATATGAAACGTATCAAACAATTGTTTTTCATGTTGCTTGTGCTTTTTGTGGCAGCTCCACCGGCTATGGGTCGGGATATGTCGAAGAAAGCAAATGTGGATGTGAAAGACATTTTGTGGGGACACATAAAAGACTCTTACGAGTGGCACATAACTGATTTTGGTGATGAGAATCATCATCATCCTGTTGTTATACATCTTCCCATAATCGTTAAAACAAGTACAGGTTGGCACATCTTCAGTAGTGAGCAATTTTCAGAAGAACGAGATGCAAATGGTGATCGCCCCGGACCTTATAATCTGGTTATAAAGGATAGTGAGGCTAAGGATAATCCGAATAAGATAGTTGAAAAGATAAGTGGACAGGAGATAATTCCTTTAGACTTGTCGATTACTAAAACGGTTTGTGTGCTTTTCATAGATGCAATTATATTGCTCTTGATTATTCTGATTCCCGCACGCTGGTGTAAGAAGCATAAATTAGACGATCCTGCTCCGAAAGGATTCACTGGCTTGATGCATATGTTTATTATGAACATATACGATGATGTTATAAAGGCTTGTTTAGGCGATGAAGCTCCTAGATATGCTCCATGGTTACTCACATGTTTCTTCTTTATCTTCGTGGCTAACATAATGGGAATAGTTCCTTTCCCACCGGGTGGCGGAAACCTAACAGGCAATATTGCATGTACTTTCTTCCTTGGAGTGAGCACATTTCTTATCACCAATATAACCGGAACTCGTACTTATTGGAAAGAGATATTCTGGCCGGAAGTACCGACATGGTTGAAACTCCCGGTTCCATTGATGCAAATCATAGAAATCTTCGGCATCTTCACTAAACCATTAGCACTCATAATCCGACTCTTTGCCAATATGCTAGCTGGTCATGCGATAGCATTATCTTTCGCAGCAATCATATTCATTATGTTCAGTATAGCAGACAGCGTATTAGTCAATTGGCTTGCAGGTTCGGCAATGAGCGTTATTAGTATAGCAATGAGTGTGTTTATGATGTTGCTAGAGGTTCTTGTAAGTTATATCCAAGCTTTAGTGTTCACTATGCTTAGCGCCGTGTTCATATCATTAGCGCATGTACGCGAGCACAGAGCTTGATAATTAATAATCCCCAATCAGTAGATAGAAAACAAAAATCAATAATAAATTAAAAGTTAAGAACTATGTTATCATTATTATTAGCAGAGGTTGCTCTCGCAAAGTTTGGCGCTGCTATCGGCGCAGGTATAACTGCTATCGGTGCAGGTATAGGTATTGGTCGTATTGGCGGTCAAGCTATGGATGCAATGGCTCGTCAGCCGGAGAAAATCGGCGATCTTCGTTCATCGATGATTATTGCCGCAGCTCTTATTGAAGGAGCAGCTTTCCTTGCTCTCATCATTGCAATTCTTGCGATAGTTATGTAAAGAAGAATGATGTTAGAAGTATAGCCCATGCCATATTTCATTTGGGGCTCTATATGATGATTTGAGGATACTATTGAGAGAGGTCCCTCTTACATCATGCAAACCTTTTAGCATCCTTATTAATTCTATTTTTGAAAGAACAAAAACCAGTGTATGGATTTATTAATTCCTAGTGGCGGACTACTCTTTTGGATGACGCTCGTCTTCCTACTCGTCTTCTTCATCTTATGGAAGTGGGGATTCCCTTCTATTGTAAAGATGGTGGAAGACCGCAAGGCCTACATAGACGACAGTCTTCGTAAAGCACATGAAGCAAACGAGAAGTTAGCCAATATTCAAAAAGAAAGTGAATCCATCATGCAAAAAGCACGTGAGCAACAAGCCTCCATTCTCAGAGAGGCTTCTGCAACGCGTGACACCATTGTAGAACAGGCGCAAGAAAAAGCTCGAGAGGAAAGTTCTCGAATCGTTTCCGAAGCCAGAGCTGAGATTGAGGCCGAGAAACAGAATGTTATTCGTGATATTCGTAATCAGGTTGCTGAGCTCAGTGTTCAGATTGCAGAAAAGATTCTGCATGAGAAGCTTTCAAATGATGGTAAGCAGATGGAACTTATTGACCGACTACTGGATGACGTTTCTTCTACTGTAAATAACGATAGTAAATAATAGCTTATGGATTTAGGTGTAATATCGGTTCGCTATGCTAGAGCGCTTTTGAAGGCTGCTACCGAGCAGAAACAAGAGCAGCGAGTCTATGAAGAAATGCAAACGCTCGCCAATAGCTTTATTCAGATACCTGAATTACGCTTAACGATAGATAATCCAATGCTTCCTAAGAACAAGAAACAAGAACTCCTGGAAACGGCATGTGGCAAAGAGCTCAGCAAACTTCTAAGGGATTTCTTCACACTTGTTCTTCGAGAGGGCAGAGAGGGAATGCTTCAGTTCATGGCCGCCTCTTATATCACGCTTTATAGAAAACAGAAGAATTTAATTAGCGGAAAGTTAACGACGGCTACACCGGTGTCTTCGACTATGGAAAAACGAATGGAAACCATGGTACAGGCAAGAACAAAAGGTTCTGTAGAGTTTAATACAGAGATTGACCCAGACATAATTGGCGGTTTCATTCTGGAATACGACACCTACAGACTAGATGCCAGCGTGAAGGCTAAACTGAATTCCATCCTCACACAATTAAAGAAATAAATAAGAAATTCACATGTCAGAAAGAATAAGACCAAGTGAGGTGTCAGAAGTTCTTCTAAAAGAATTGCAAGGCATCAACTCGGAAGAGAAGTTTGATGAAATCGGAACGGTACTTACCGTTAGCGATGGCGTTGCACGTATTTACGGACTACGGAATGCAGAGGCCAACGAGCTTCTGGAATTTGAGAACGGAACAATGGCCATCGTGATGAATCTCGAAGAAGATAATGTCGGTTGTATTCTCCTTGGCTCAACAGCAGGCATCAAAGAAGGTCAGAGTGTCAAGCGCACACATCGAATCGCATCCATCCGAGTAAACGATAAATTCCTTGGGAGAGTTGTGAATCCGCTTGGCCAGCCGATAGATGGAAAGGGTGATATTGACCTGACCGAATCATTTGAAATGCCACTCGACCGTAAGGCACCTGGAGTTATCTTCCGTCAGCCCGTAAAAGAACCTCTGCAAACAGGGTTAAAAGCAGTGGATTCCATGATTCCTATCGGCCGAGGACAACGCGAGCTCATAATCGGCGACCGTCAGACGGGAAAAACTGCTATTGCCGTAGATGCTATCATAAATCAGAAGAGTTTCTATGAACAAGGCAAACCGGTTTACTGTATCTACGTGGCTATCGGACAGAAAGCCTCAACCGTGGCAAATCTCGTTCAAACGTTGAAAGACCAAGGAGCATTGCCTTATACGATTATTGTTAGCGCCACAGCAGCTGACCCGGCAGCCATGCAATACTATGCTCCGTTTGCCGGAGCAGCCATAGGCGAATACTTCCGTGACCGTGGATATTCGGCTCTGGTTGTTTACGACGATCTCTCGAAACAAGCTGTTGCATATCGCGAGGTGTCGCTCATTCTTCGTCGTCCTTCCGGACGCGAGGCCTATCCTGGGGATGTATTCTATCTGCATTCTCGTCTGCTTGAACGTGCAGCACGCATCAACGACCAGCAGGAAATTGCCGAACAGATGAACGACCTGCCAGAATGTATGAAAGGGCATGTTCGTGGAGGTGGTTCTCTAACAGCGTTGCCAATCATTGAAACACAGGCCGGCGATGTGTCAGCCTATATCCCCACGAACGTCATCTCTATAACCGATGGGCAAATTTATCTAGAGAGTGATCTTTTTAACCAAGGATTCCGCCCAGCCATCAACGTTGGAATATCCGTTTCGCGTGTAGGTGGGTCGGCTCAGGTTAAGAGTATGAAGAAGGTGGCCGGAACTTTGAAAATCGATATGGCACAATATCGCGAGCTCGAAGCATTCTCTAAGTTCTCATCGGATATGGACAAAGTAACTGCCATGACTCTTGACCGTGGTCGAAAGAATAATCAGTTGCTTATTCAGCCCCAATATACCCCTATGAGTGTAGGTGAGCAGATTGCCATTCTCTATTGTGGTGTGCACGGACTGATGCACGACGTCCCTGTGGAAAAAGTGCGCGAGTGCCAAAACCAATTCCTGGAAACTATGCGTTCTGCACACAACGAAACTATTGAACGCTTGGCTGCCGGACAGCTCCTCGAAGAGGATACGAAACAGATAGAGAAGGTGATGGAAAACGTCACAGGCCAATATAAATAATCCCGACAACACAATGCCTTCATTAAAAGAAATTAAAACACGCATCGCCAGTGTCAACAGCACTAGGAAGATAACTAGTGCTATGAAAATGGTTGCTTCAAGCAAGTTGCATCATGCTCAAGTAGCTATAGAGAATATGCTTCCATACGAGAATATGCTCGAACACATTCTGAAAACTTTCCTGATTTCGACATCCGATTCGAATACTCCTTTTGATGTTGTGCGACCCGTGAATCGTATTGCACTCGTTGTGTTCTCATCAAATAGTTCACTCTGTGGTGGTTTCAATGCAAACATCATTAAAACCGCCCAGGGAGTCATTGAGGATTATTATGCAAAAGGCCTTACGAAAGACGATATAATCATCTATCCCATCGGGAGGAAGATTGCTGAAAAGGTGGAGAAGATGGGTATGTGGAGTGCTGGAACATATCTCTCACTGGCTGACAAGCCAAACTCTGAAATATGTCGCGAAATAGCAGTCGAAGTTCAAAGGCTATGGATGGAAGGTGAGGTCGACAAGGTTGAACTCATATATCATCACTTCAAAAGTGCCGGTTCGCAGATTCTCACACGCAAAACCTTACTGCCAATCGACTTAGAAGCCGAGCTCACTGAAAATAAAGAGCGCGAACTCACTTCGATTGTCGCAACGAAGAAATCGCAAGATTATTTGAAGAAGCACGGTCAGCAATCCGAAGAGAAAAAGAACTTGCAAGATTTGAGGCCTCTCAACGATAACTTTATCGTCGAGCCGAGTCTCAAGAAGGTTCTCACATCACTCATTCCACGTCAGTTGCATCTCATGGTCTATACGGCTCTTTTGGACAGTAACGCCTCCGAGCATGCCGCCCGCATGGTGGCGATGCAAACGGCGACCGACAATGCCGATGAACTGCTTCGGAATCTGAAGTTGCAGTACAACAAGTCGCGCCAAGCTGCTATCACCTCCGAGCTGCTCGACATTGTTGGCGGAACGGTAAATAATTAGAAACTTCTACTGTTGTATTCATATGCATTTTTTGCGTCCGGCCTCATTTGGGCCGGCCTCTTTTTTATTTTCATCCCGCAAGTTGGTCATTAGAAAATTATTCGTGGTGATAGGGTTCGCCTTTGATGATTGTGCAGGCACGATAGAGTTGTTCGACGAAAATAAGGCGAACCATTTGGTGAGAGAATGTCATTCGAGAGAGGGAAATCTTTTCGGTGGCGCGTTCGTATATGGAGGTGGAAAAACCGTAGGGACCGCCGATGATGAACACCAGGCGACGTGCGGTTTGCTGTTTCGAGATGAGCCAAGTGGCATACTCGGTTGAGCGGAACTGACGGCCATGCTCGTCGAGTAGGACCACGACGTCCTGCGGTTGGAGTTCTTTAAGGATAAGTTCAGCCTCGCGGACTTTTTGTTGATTTTCCGATAGGTTTTTGGTATCCTTAGGTTCGGGGACAACGATGGTCGAGAAAGGCATGTAGTGGGCAATCCGTTTGGCATAATCGTTTATTGCTGACTCGAACATGCGACTATGCGTTTTCCCGACCATGAGTAGGATTGTTTTCATTCTGTGTGGTCTTCGTAGGCCGATTTCCGTTTTGGATTCATCGGGAACCATCCCTTTTTAACGCGTTGTTTCTGTTCGAACAGTTCGCCGATTCCCCATAGAAGTGAGGCGCCGGCTACACCAAGCAAGGCCGACCAGAAGAGGCTTTGCACAAACAATGCGGCCCCACAGAATGATAGACCGACGATGAGGAAGATTATCCATGGCTTGGTTCCGAAATAATATTCGGTTTTGATGACTAACGGATGGCACACGCCAATAATGAGGAATGTACATATGGCAAGGATGATGCCTTCGAAATTCAATGACATTGATATTGTTGAGTTGGTTTTTATTTTTCTACATCACGTTGAGCCAACGCAGAATATCGTTCAGATTAGCCACAATCATGAGGATTATGAGGAGGGTTATGCCGATGTATTCGGCTCGAACCATGAATTTCTCGGATGGTTTGCGCCGGGTTATCATTTCGTAAAGGAGGAACATTACATGTCCGCCGTCAAGGGCCGGCACGGGGAGGATGTTCATGAAGGCGAGGATGATGCTCAGCAGTGCAGTCATGTTGAGGAACATATACCAGTCCCAATATGGTGGGAAGAGGCCTCCGATAGAGCCGAATCCGCCGATGCTTTTCACTCCGTCGGCCGATGCGAGGTAGCGGAAGTTGCCTACGTATCCGCCAAGTATGTTTATGCCGTGTTTGAATCCGGCTGGTATGCTTTCTAGGAATGTGTAGTGCTCTACGGTTGGCTGATAGTAGGATGCCAGGTTGCTTTGGGTTACTCCGAGTTTGAGTTCGGGGTCGAGGGTAATTCGTAGTGTATCTATTTTGTGGTTGCTGGTATGGCTTACTACTAGAATGGCTTTGCGTATGGTCAAGGAATCACGTGTGGTTTTCTTGACGGTCATAACGTCGTTGAGTATTCCGATTTGATAGTTCCAATCGGTCCAGGTTTCTATTTTCTTTCCGTTGAGCGCAAGGATATGGTCGCCTTTTCTGATTCCGGCTTTCATGGCTATTCCGTCTTTGAGCACGCTGTCTATTCGTGCCGGAATGTAGGGTTCGGCAAACAGTGGGCGTTCTTTAATCATGGCGAGCATGTCGAGATTTCCGGGCATTGTTATGCTTATTTTTTTTCCGTTGCGGAGCACATCCACTCGTTTCGCTTGTGCTATTTGTCTGAAGAAGTCGCCGTTCACGTTGAGATATTCCTTGAATTGGCCTTGGTCGGTTCCGAGCATAATGTCGTGGTCTTGGAACCCAATTGTTTTGGCTTCGGTGCTGAAGCGCATGCCCATTTTCATGTCGGACACCTTGTAGTATGTTTGTCCCCAGTTGAACATTATAGCTGCATAGATGGCGAATGCCAGTAGGAAGTTCACCATCACTCCGCCAATCATGATGAGGAGTCGTTGCCAGGCGGGTTTTGTTCTGAACTCCCATGGTTTGGGGGTTTTGGCTATTTGTTCGGTGTCGAAGCTTTCGTCTATCATACCCGATATTTTGCAATATCCTCCTAGTGGCAGCCATCCAATTCCGTAGGTTGTCTTACTGTTTCGGGGGCGCCATTTGAATAGGCTTCCTTTCCATTTTCCGATGGAGATATCTAGGAATACGTAGAATTTTTCGACTCTCACGCCGAATAGTTTAGCGAAAAACAGATGTCCACCTTCGTGTAGGAGCACCAGGATAGAGATTGCCAAAATGAATTGGAGCGCTCTGATGAGGAATGTTTCCATTGATTATATTCTTTTTTGTTGTTTATGTTGTTGTTATGTTCTGTGTTTTGTGCCAGCGGGCTTGCGCGACCAAAAATAACGTGGTTGTTTGTATGTCACAGACTCTCGGCAGTCATTCTGCGCGCTTCGGCGTCGGTTTGCAGGTAGACGTCGAGGTCGGGTGAGGCATCGAAGGTGACACTCTGCATTGTTCGTTCGATGATGTCGGCAATTGCAAGGAACGAGCACTGCGCGTTGCGGAACGCCTCGTTGGCCACCTCGTTGGCTGCATTGAGAATGCATGGCATATTGCCGCCTTTGCCGATCGCATCGTAGGCCAGGGTGAGACATTTGAATCGTTCGGTATCGGGTTCGAAAAATTCGAGCGGCTGATGGAATAAATTAACCCGCGGGGTGTTGAGTGTGAGCCTTTCGGGGAAGGAGAAGGCATATTGAATGGGCAACCGCATATCGGGCACGCCGAGTTGGGCTTTTATTCCGCCGTCGCAGAACTGCACCGCGCTGTGAACGATGGATTGCGGATGGATGAGCACCTGAATCTTCTCGGACGGTACGTCGAACAACCATCGGGCTTCGATTACTTCGAAACCTTTGTTCATGAGCGTAGCAGAGTCGATGGTTATCTTCGGGCCCATCGTCCATGTGGGATGATAGAGGGCGTCTACAGCACGTACGGCCTGTAGTTGGTTGTGGGTGTAAAGGCGAAACGGACCGCCGGAGCATGTGAGTAGAATCTTTTCGATTTCGTTAGTTCCTTCGCCCGTAAGACTTTGGAATATTGCACTGTGCTCGCTGTCGACCGGCAGTAGGGTAGCGTGATATTGTTCAACCAATTGCATGATGAGCTGACCGGCCACTACCAAAGTTTCCTTGTTGGCCAGACATACCTTTTTATGGGCTTTGATGGCTCGAATCGTAGGCACTAGTCCGGCAAAGCCCACCATGGCGGCCAAAACCACATTAATGGGCTCGGCTTCTACTATTTCTTCCAAGGCTTTGGTTCCGGCATATACTTTTATTTCCGGCTGATCGGCTAGGACGTCTGCTAGTGCATCATAATGTGCCTCGTTTGCAATGACAACCGCTGCAGGATGGAATTGTCGTGCCTGCATGGCCAATTCCTGCCAGCGATTATTGGCCGTAAGGGCGTAGACTTCATACAAGTCAGCATGATTTCTAATCACTTCGAGCGCCTGTGTACCGATGCTTCCGGTTGAGCCGAGAATGCAAATCTGTTGTTTCATTAGTTTGTTATTTTCTAAAGGTCGAGCAATCCATCGGGAATGTCGACGGTTATGGTTCGGGCTTCTGAATCGATTTCTGTGATTAGTTCCTCGTTTGCCGGGATGAGCAACCGGTCGCTAGCGGGTTTATCTACTTCGAAGAGGAAGTTGGCTGTCGAGGTGTTTATCGATGCTATCGTGCCTACAATTACTTTATCATTGGCGTTCAAAAGGGAGAATCCAACGAGCTGCACCCAATTGAAATCTTGGTTTTCAGAATGGATGGCTTTCCGCGGGAAATAAACTTCTACTCCTGTTAACTCCTGCGCCGCTTCTTTCGTATTGACATCAATGAACTTCATCAATACTGTTGTATCTGAACGGAAACGATATTCTTCCATGAAGAACGGAACTAGTATACCCTCTATGTCGAGGATGAGATAAGTAGCTTCGGTACGGTCAAAAATATCATCGGAGAACTGCATCTGCAATTCTCCGTGCACTCCGTGTGGCTTTCCTAAGATCCCAATCTTATAAACATATTCCTTTTTGATCATCTTGAAAGCGAGTGTTAACAAATTTCCTGTCGTTTGATTCTTGCTCCGAGGGCGTTCAGGCGGTTTTCTATGTCTTCATATCCGCGGTCAATTTGTGCAATGTTATCAATCCTACTGGTTCCATTGGCCGATAGTGCAGCAATGAGTAGAGCTATTCCGGCGCGGATGTCGGGACTCGACATCCGACCTGCACGTAGGGTACGTGTGCGGTCATGCCCCACGACAACAGCGCGATGCGGGTCGCAGAGAATTATCTGTGCGCCCATATCAATCAGTTTATCTACGAAAAAGAGTCTGCTTTCAAACATCTTCTGGTGGAACAGCACGCTGCCACGCGCCTGTGTTGCAACGACGAGCAGAACCGAGATGAGGTCGGGTGTGAGACCGGGCCAGGGAGCATCGTTGATTGTCATTATCGTACCGTCGATGAATGACTCTATGACATAGTGCTCTTGACGGGGAATGATGAGGTCGTCATTTTCTTCGGTAATTTTGATTCCCAGTCGGCGAAACATGTCGGGAATTATACCGAGGTTTTGAATCGAAACGTCTTTGATTCTCACTCCGTCACCCATCATCGCAGCCGCTCCGATGAACGATCCCACCTCAATCATGTCGGGCAGAAGACGATGTTCTGCGGAGTGAAGTTGCTCCACTCCATGGATTGTGAGGAGATTACTGGCAATGCCGCTAATACGCGCACCCATCGCGTTTAGTAGGCGACAGAGTTGCTGTATGTAGGGTTCGCAGGCGGCGTTGTAGATTGTTGTTGTTCCTTCGGCCAGCACGGCGGCCATGATGATGTTG
This sequence comes from Prevotella micans F0438, assembly GCF_000243035.1. Classification (NCBI taxonomy): domain Bacteria; kingdom Pseudomonadati; phylum Bacteroidota; class Bacteroidia; order Bacteroidales; family Prevotellaceae; genus Prevotella; species Prevotella micans. Next base: position 592,011 of record NZ_JH594522.1, on the reverse strand, counting down.
GCCGTTCCTGTTATGGATGCTTCGTCTAGCAACATGTAAGCTCCTTTTAGACGTTCGGCTCGAAGTTCGTAGATGTCGCGTTCAGGCGAATGAACGAATTGCGCTCCGAGACTTTTGAATCCGAGGAAATGTGTGTCAAGGCGACGTCGACCAATCTTGTCTCCTCCTGGTTTAGCTACGGTAGCACGTCCGAATCGCCCGAGTAGTGGCCCGAACATTATTACGCTTCCTCGCAGTGACGAGCAATTCTCCACGAATTCTTTGCTTGTAAGATAGTCGAGATTTATGTTGTTTGCCCTGAATGAATAGTCGTTTTTAGAAAGTCGATTCACTCGTACGCCGATGTCGCGCAGTAGTTGAATGAGGTTGTTTACATCGAGAATGTTCGGAATGTTCCTAATAATAACTTCTTCGTCTGTAAGCAATGTTGCACAAATAACCTCTAAGGCTTCGTTTTTTGCGCCTTGCGGAACAATGAAGCCACTGAGTCGGTGCCCACCGTCGATGATGAATGATTCCATTGTGGATTATTTCTTTTTCTTAGTGTTTTGAATGAGTTCGCGCTCATTGAATTTTTCAAATTTGAAAGTTTCGAGGTCAAGTTGTATTTTGCCGTCGGTGAATTTAGCTAAATCCGATGCTACTATTTCCTTGTCTTTCGAACCATGCCCCCATATTATTAGACAGCGCATCATTTGGTTGGCAACAAGCTTAACCAGGTAGTTGCGCTCTTCACTGGGTTCTATAGTTTTGAGCTTGTCGAAGAGTTCGAACAGTAACCATCCGTAGTGTCGCACTGGGATTTGATTCATAGGATAATTCATTGGCTCTGGTTTATCGCCGATTTTCATTGCTCCGCTCACATCGTACGGATAATCGATTGCGAGTTCGAAGTGTGACATTATTGCTAGATGATCCCATAGCTTCTGTATATGGTCGGCGTTGTTTCTATTTTGTTGTTTCATTCTGTCCATGGTGGCTACGATGTGTTCAGCACAGCGTTGACGCTCTTCTTTCGTGGGGAGTTCAATGGCGTAGTCGACCATCTTCTGTATTTCGCGTCCATATTCGGGCAGAACCAGATATTCGCGTTGTGTGTTGTAGTCTAATCCTTCTATATTCATCGTGTTGTCTGTTGTTTTAAAGTAATTTCCTGGGTTGTTTGGCTACAAAATCTTTCAGATAGAGCGGTACAAAATAGACCACGTCTTCGAATTGTTCTATTGCCATTCGTTTTTCGGCTAGCGGCAACATATTTTTGGCCAATGGTTTGATGTTGTCAATGAACCGGGCGTTGGGATGATTGATCGTGCCTTTGCATTTGCTGGCTCCGTTTCCGAAGAAATATACCGGTCCACGGTCTAGATATTCTCGATAAGATTCGGAGTTGATTATCTCGGCACTTATGGGTTTAATTGATTTTAAACTACGGTTGAAGATCTCTGAATAGACTTCCATTCGCCTGGCGTCTAGCATCGGAACAAGGAGAGAGTTGTCGCTCAGCTCGTCTTCTTCCAGTAGCACCGGAATACAAAGTACTTCGAGTGTCGGGACAGCAATTAGCCTGATGTTCCGTCCGAAGCATATTCCTTTTGCCATCGAGATGCCTATGCGTAATCCGGTGTATGACCCAGGTCCGCAGCTAATGGCAACGGCGTCTACCGGAATGGCGTGATTGTCGGCAAACGATAGGGCTTCGTCCAAAAACGTGCCAAGTATCTCGATGTGATTGGGTCCTTGCTGATTCTCTTCTGCGAAGATGCAGGCGCCGTTTTCACTCAAGGCAACAGAGCATGTGGTGGTGCTTGTTTCGATGTTTAAGATGCAGGACATTTGTTTGTTTATTCGATGTTACCTGAAGTCGATTCGGTTTTCAAAAGATAACCTTGAACTAATATGTATCGATTCTTCTATCATTTACGCGCAAAGGTAATGCTTAATTCCGAATAACTCTTCGATACTGTGCTGTGCTCAGTCCTACACGAAATTGTCGCCGTGTTTCATCTGTACTTCGTTGATATATTTACGTATGAGGGCCGACGAATCTTCCTTTCTACAGATGAGTAGCACATTATCTTCTTCAGCCACGATAAAGCCTTCTAGTCCGTTGATAACGGCGAGCTTTCCCCCGGATAGTTTTATAATGTTATTCTTTGAGTTTTCGAGCATAACATTGGAATCGATAACCACATTATCTTCGTGATTCCGTGCTACAGCCTCATATATTCCGTGCCATGTTCCGAAGTCGGCCCAACCGAAGTTGCATTTCATAAGAAACACGTTGTCCGATTTTTCCAGCACGCCATAGTCTATTGAAATATTCGGGAATGATGGGAAATTTTGTCTTACAAACTCGTTTTCCTCTTCAATTGTCACTTCGTTTTGTTTGCTTTTGAGTTTACGCAGAAAATCGGGTAGGAACTTGTATAGGCATTCAATCAAATAGTGCACATTCGAGAGAAAGAGTCCTGTGTTCCAATACCACTCTCCGCTCTCCATGAACATTTTTGCAAATTCGCGATTTGGTTTTTCGGTGAAAGCTTTAACCTTTGATATTCCGTTGATTTCCGAGAGTGCGCCTTCCTGAATATATCCATATCCAGGTTCGGCTCTTGTCGGTTTAATGCCCATGGTGAGCAGACAGTCGTTTCGTGCCACGAAATCAAGTCCATCCATCACGTTTTTGTCGAACGCATCTTCGTTGAAGATGTTCTGGTCGGAGGGTGTTACAATCAGCGTGGCATCTGGATTGATTCTTCCTATTCTGAAGGCTCCCCAGGCCACGCTCGGCGCTGTGTTTCTGTGGATTGGTTCAACCATGATGTTCTCCAGTTCGACCTCGGGGAGTTGTTCGCGAATCTGGTCGAGATATGGCTCGCTGGTATTGATAAATATGTTTTCTTGTGGGATGATTTTCAGGAATCTATCGAACGTTTGTTGGAGTTGTGTTCGTCCTGTCCCGAAGAAATCGATGAATTGTTTCGGTCGTTTGTCTCGACTCACGGGCCACAGTCGGCGTCCTTTCCCTCCGGCGAGAATCAAGCAATATTTGTTATTGGATGATGTCATGAACTCTATTTTATAGTATTAGGAATCATAGAATGCTAGCCCAAAGGTATGTTGAAAAATCTATTCCTGCGTGGCTTTTAAGGATTCTAAACCTTCTCTTTCTCGAGGATTATCTCTCGATATGAATATCAAATGCCATATTATCTCTGGAATGCGATATTCCTCTACATTTTTATAAATACGCAAGGGTGGTGTCTCGACGTTTATACGATCGTGCGAATGCATAATGCACTGCTGGTATATCGGAGAATATCATACAAAATGATGAAAATAAAAAAAGAGCTTTACAAATATGTGTAAAGCTCTTTTTTTTGTGGACCAGATAGGGCTTGAACCTATGACCTCCAGATTATGAGTCTGTTGCTCTAACCAACTGAGCTACAAGTCCGGTAAAATCTAAGGAAATGAATGTTGTGTTTGCAAAGGTAAATAATTAAACGAAAAAGCGATGTAAGGCTCTTTGCTTTTTCTTTGCTTTAACACATTTTGAAAGCGCAGCAAAGAGCCTTACACCGCCTTTGACATACCTTTGCATCCAATGGAAAGGATTTTTTTAGACGTTGCAAGTCAGGAAGATATTTGCCATGAGTGTGCGACAAGTGCGTTGAATGAACGAAAACCGATGGTTGCTACTATTGGCTTTTTTGATGGTGTGCATCTGGGGCATCGCTTTCTGATAGATAATGTTGTTTCGGCGGCTAAAGAGGAGGGATGCCGGTCGACCGTAGTGACGCTCGACCGGCATCCGCGTGAGGTTCTAGGATTGGATTTTCAGCCTTTATTACTTTCGACTCTAGACGAGAAATTGTACTATCTCGCTGAGACTGGTGTCGATTGGTCGGTTATACTTCGGTTTGACAAAGTGATGGCGAGCATGTCGGCTGAGGTGTTTATGAAGCGAATCTTATATGATAGGTTTAATGTTAGGCGACTAATAATGGGTTATGATAATAGGTTTGGGTACAGACAGGGAGAGTCGTTCGAAAATTATGTGGCCTATGGCCAAAAGATTGGACTGATAGTTGAACGTGCGTCGGTTTTCAGTAGAGACGAGCAGAAGATAAGTTCGTCGGCGATAAGAAAACTTCTGGAAGAGGGTGAGATCGAACATGCTAATCGATGTTTAGGCTATCGATATTCGTTCGACGGACGAGTTGTGAAAGGTTTTGGCAATGGTCGCCGACTCGGATTTCCCACAGCTAATGTAGTACCTCGCGATGAACGTAAGCTTATCCCTGGTAAGGGAGTGTTTGCGGTGAGGGTTACTCTTACTGGTCGGAAAGGACCTCTTGGAGGAATGTTGAACATCGGAACACGCCCCACATTCAATGGTAATGGACGGTCGATTGAGGTTAACATCTTAAATTTTGAGGGTGATATTTATGGCGAGGAACTTGAAATAGAATTCGTCGCCCGCATCCGTGATGAGCGGAAGTTCGATAGTCTCGAGGCGCTGACTGAACAGTTGGCAGCCGACAAGAAAGATATTATTGCATTATTGAAATTGAAGTCTCATGAAAGATAATCTACTTCGTTCAATGCTCTATGCAGTGTTGTTTATTTCGGTGTCTATTCTGATTCAAACTGTTATGCAGCTTGTTTGCGTGTGGGCCTATTCTTTTGTTAATCATAGGCCGACGGCCGATGTGCTGAGCGAAGTTCAGCTTGGACAGAACGGGGTGTTATTGGCTGTGTCGTCGGTTTTCAGCGGACTGATGACCATCGTTGTCTTTGCGCGAACACGCTGGACTCCTGTTTCGAATCATTATCTGAAAACCAAACCTGTTGGTGTACTTCTATGGACGATATTGTTCACTATCGGAACCATCCTACCTACTGAATTCATGTTCGAAAAGATTCAGTTAACCATGCCCGATAACTATGAAAAGCTTTTCGATGGTGTGATGAGTACGCCCTGGGGATATGCAGCTCTTGGGCTACTTATTCCGGTTGCTGAGGAGATGGTTTTCCGCGGGGCTATTCTTCGCAAGTTACTCGAGGTATTCAGCCCTAAGTGGCATTGGGTGGCGATAGTTGTTTCGGCTTTACTGTTCGGCGCGATTCATCTAAACGTGGCGCAGGGCATACATGCGTTTATGGTTGGTTTAGCTCTGGGGTGGGTTTATTATCGTACGAAAAGTGTTATTCCGGGGATAGCTCTGCATTGGGTTAATAATACGGTGGCTTATCTGATGTTTTATCTCATGCCGAACATGTCAGACGGAAAACTAATCGATCTTTTCCACGGCGATTCACGGCTAATGTATGGCGGATTGTTCTTTTCCATGTGTATTCTCATTCCCTCCATATTCCAACTCAACATGCGGATGAAATCAGAATAAACATTCAAAAACAACGCCCCTCGATATATGGAATCTGTCCATTATCGAAGGGGGAGCGTTATAGATAAAAATCAAATCAGAGGTTTATTTATTTGCCTTGTAGTATCTAACCGCTGCCGAAACGTTTTCCTTCACCGCTTTCGATGAGAATGTTGCACCCGTTATGCCGTCAACCTGTATAGGCTTCGAAGTGCTTTTACCTGCGAATTTGGGCAGTAAAAGTCCCTTAACTTTAGCGAAATAGTTAGGTGTTTCCTGATTTGGAAGTGCCACAACTTTCACAATCTTATTATTCTTTATGTGAACTTCAAGCGGAGTTGCGCCGCGAAATCCTTTCACATTTGGGGCAAGCGTTGTTGTGTTAACCACATAAGTTCCGTTGGAGAGTTTACGCATCGGCTTGTCCTGAAACACCGATGCAAAGGCCATACTGCACACGCAAAGGATACCAACTACCAATAATGCAAATTGTTTATTATTCATCTGTGTTTATTGATTTAAAATGTCCGGTGGCAAAGGTAAATAAATATCATTCCATGGAGATAATTTCTTGTTGCTCCAGCCAATTCTTATATATGAAGTGAGTTCGGTTTAAGATAGCCCCCCACTCGGCCGATAGCTCGTATGTAGGGACAGACCTCGTGTCATGTCTGCCCCCGAGACCCCAAAACCCGGGATGATCGCAATCAATCCGTTCCCCAGACGAATTTCCGCGTAAAGATCGCGATCAATCCATATAAAGTGTTGTTTCAGTATGCTTTGGTTAGTGAAGTAAAAAGAAGAATCGCTGAAAACACAAAACGTGTCACAGCGATTCTTACTTGCCCGAGGGCTTTTCTTAAAACATTTCTTACAATATGAACTTTCTGCGGAAAGAGGGGGATTCGAACCCCCGAATCGGTTTTGCCGATTACACGCTTTCCAGGCGTGCCTCTTCAGCCACTCGAGCATCTTTCCTTAGGAGGATTTACGGTTTGCAAAAATAAACGATTCGGATAACACATTTGTAAGCTGTTTTGTTTTTATGGTTCTTTAAAGATTATCGGCACATGGGGTAGAAGGTCTAGTAAACAAAGATGGTTATGAGGGATGGATGTGTAATACGGGAGCTCATTTGGACAGTCGTTTAAAAAAGCCTCTTGTTTTCTTTTCGTCTTTAGATTCCGATTTGTTTTTTGCTTCCGTGTCATCCTTGTTTGCAGATGTCTGTGGAATGTCGTCCCCCTCGATTATTCCTGATTCGGCCCATTGTGCAGCTAGAGTAGAGGAGTCTCCGAAAGCTGTTGCGCGGTCTACATTGTATTCGGAGGTGAGTAGCGCAGCCATGTCGTCGACGGTGAACGACTCTCTTTGCTGAAGGTTTTTCCATAGCAGGGCTGAGCTTTCGTTCATTGAAATGACATTGCTGAAATCAATGTTTTCTTCGCCCTCGGCAACAATGATGTACTCTCCGCAAACGGAGCGAAGGTTGAAACCTTTTTTAGTTCTCATATTATTTCTATCCTTTAATGTTGGCATTATTTATCTTCTCTGTCATATCGCGCCGAACAGCGGTATCCACAAACGTCTGTAGAATCCCAGGAGGATTCGCCTGATGGGACGGAGTTTCATCCAAACGGTGCTGTAGGTTTTCCATTTTCTTCCGTCGATACGGTCGAGTGTGGGACTATTTTTTCGGTAGAATCCCACGATGGCCCCTCTAATATCTTCGAGTTTGCAGTGTTCTGAAATTAGGTTTCCGTCGCCGAGAAGGGTTACTTTTTCGCCTTCGATGTTTATGATTCTGTGGAGCACGAAATGGCTCGGCATGGTTTCGGCAAGGACGGGGTCACCCACTTTCAGGTTCTCGAGGATTGGTTTTGTGAAGAGTGCTTTGTCGCGATTGTCTTCTAGGAATGGGCGCATTGAGAATCCGCGAAGCCGTAGAGTGATGGTGTGCCCCTCGTTGAGCATCTTCACTATTTCGGGGAGCAATTCGGCGTTTGGGAATTGCAATTCGGGAAGCTTCGTTTCTTTTTTCTTCATTATTCTATTGGGTTATTCTTTCGTAGCAAATTCTTGCTGCTTCTTCGTTGGGCAAGCAGTGGAGGGTGTAGATGTTGGTTGTTTCTATAACCTTCGTGATGGTATCGCATATTGCGTTATAGATTTCGGAATCCCATTTCATGCTCGAACATGATGGGAGTAGAGAGGCGAAGGCGCTAATGGGGGAAAGTTTCTCGATTGAATTGGATGTTGCGCGGTCTATTCTAGTCACGGCTCCAAGTTGTGCTTTTATGTTTCTGTAGCATGGGGTCTTGCCACTCCAAGGACTTCCGAATATCCATGCCTGACCGTCGATTATTCTTATGATTGGGTTATCGTCGTTCATGAGGTCGCATCCGGGGATATATCTGAGCCACATGCTCACCTGGGTTGATTTTCCGGTTCCGCTTTTGGCTATGAAAGCATATCCACGATTATTGTTGCGGACCAGCGATGCGTGTACCATCAGTGTTTGGTGACGTGCTCCGGCGAAAGCGAAGATAAGCATCAAAGCATTGTTCAATCCGAATATGCGCATGTTTGCGTTTCCGTTCAGAGCACATTTGCAATCGCTGAAATCTTTGTTGGTTATGAGTAGGCAGCATTCTACTCCGTCGAGGTCTTTGATTATGTATTGATATCCTCCGTTGTCTAGTCGATCTACGATAGTGTCGCCGTTTCCTGTGTCGAATGTTCTGATATTTTGTTTATGTTCTTTGGGCACGGGTCGTAACGTGTCGTCTATTGTGAGCCGAAAGAGCTTTGGGTTATTTGTCGTTGCAATTCTGAATGGTTCGAACGATGCGAGTAGATGCATTCCGTTCACCTGGCTGTCGGAGAAAATTATGCTTATATCGAGTTCAGCTATCCTGAAGAGGTTTACTTTCATTGTGTTCAATCGGGGGCGACGGTCTTGAATAAGAAAGCGTTTTCAGGAATGTTTCTCACCTTAAATTTCCTTTTGGGCTTTACCACGTATCGGTTTTGCATCTTTTGGAACTTCCGCATTAAACTGTTTTTGTTCTGTGAGTAGAAGGTGACGCAGGTGGGGTAGGCTTCAATACCGGTTTGTTGCAGAAAGTCACGAAACTGGTACGAGTAGTCGTCTCTGTTAACCAGAAATCGTGTGCGGTTATTCACCAGAAAGACGTCTATTTCTTGAATTTCGGTGAAATAGACGGTTGAATCGTTGAACGATGCGGCAAAGCCGAACATATAGACTTTTGCTGGGATGCTGCCTGTTTTGGCTGTTGTGGCCAGGCAGCTTACTAGGAGTATAAGGGTGAGGATGAATTGTTTGTAGAATCGCATATATTATATGGATATGTAATTGTTCTCTATTTCTTATCGTCCCAAGTAGGCTTTCAATTCCTTGCAATGGGTGTTTTTGCGGATTTGCTTGATTGCGTTTTCTTTTATTTGTCGAACTCGTTCACGAGTCAGCCCGTATTTATCGGCTATTTCGTCGAGGCTCATTTCTCGTTGGTTTATTCCGAAAAAGGATTCGACTACTTGCCGTTCGCGTTCGGAGAGAATTAGCAATGTTTCTTTGACTTCTTTTACCAGACCTTCGTCTACTACCTTTCTGTCTGTATCGGGCAGGTCTTTATTTTGAAGTGTGTCAAGCAGACTGTTTTCTTCGCCTTCAATAATCGGTGCGTCCACAGAGAGGTGATATGCGTTAGCTTTCATTGCATCGGCAATTTTCTTTTCAGACATATTTGTGTTTTCTGCAATTTCCCCGATGCTTGGGCGTCTCAGATTTTCCTGTTCGAATTTGTTCAGAACTCTGTTTATTCTTGTTGCCGAACCTACCTGGTTGAGTGGCAGTCTCACAAGTCGGCTTTGTTCGGCTATGGCTTGAAGGATGCTTTGTCGAATCCACCAAACTGCGTAGGATATGAATTTGAATCCTCGTGTTTCATCGAATTTCTTTGCGGCTTTGATAAGCCCAAGATTTCCTTCGTTGATGAGGTCGGGCAGAGCCAAACCTTGGTTTTGATACTGTTTAGCCACTGAAACCACAAATCTAAGATTTGCTTTTGTGAGCCGTTCCAGTGCCGTCTTATCTCCTTTCTTGATTTTTTGAGCTAAATCGATTTCTTCTTCTATGCTGAGTAGCCTCTCGTGGTATATGTCTTGGAAATACCGGTCGAGCGAATTGCTCTCACGATTGGTTATCGATTTAGTTATTTTCAGCTGTCTCATTGGTAGGTTGGTATTATATTAAGCGAGGCAAAGATAAATAAATTCAGCCGCTTACGCAAAGAAGCTTATCCTTAACGATAATGACTATTATTTCATCGGTTTTCTTTTGTCGAAGTACTTTCAATAAGTCAAAAAGTACTTGTGCAGTCTGCATAACCGCTTTCTAGGTCTCAAATTGCATTTGTGCAGTTTGCATAACTGCTTTCGAGGTCTTAAATTGCATTTGTGCAGCTTGCAGAACCGTTTTCTAGGCTTCAGATTGCATTTGTGCAGTCTGCATAACCGCTTTCTAGGTCTCAAATTGTAGTTGTGCAGCTTGCAGAATCGTTTTCTAGGCTTCGGATTGTACTTGTGCAGTATGCATAACTACTTTCGAGGTCTCAAATTGTAGTTATATAGCTTGCAGAATAGTGTTCAAAGTGGCTGGAAACCCAGTAGAAAAGCGGTTATGCCAAAAATAATTACTTTTGCAACTCATCAAATTAATACGATAATGGACCTCACCAGAATAGTGAACAAGCTGTATTTTCAACCTAGAAGACGCGAACTCGACAGGCACTTCTATGAGGCAGAAAAATTGCAAAATGAGGCAATGAAATATCTGCTCGAAAAGGCGAAATACACTGAATATGGAAGGAAGCACTTGTTCTCTACCATCAGGAAATATGATGACTTTGTACAGAATATTCCCGTTAATACCTACGAAGAACTAAAAGCCGACATTGAACGCATGCGGCACGGCGAACGAAACGTGCTGTGGCCGGGGCAAACTAAATGGTATGCCAAATCGTCGGGTACAACAAATGATAAAAGCAAGTTCATTCCCATAACCTCAGAGGGATTGCACGGTTTGCACTATCAGGGCGGAAAGGATGTTGTTGCATTCTATTTGTCGAATCATCCGGAAAGTAGATTGCTCGATGGTAAGAGCCTTATTCTCGGTGGAAGTCATTCGCCCAACTATAATCTGTCGAATGCTCTGGTGGGCGATCTGAGTGCAATTCTAATCGAAAACATCAATCCGCTTGTGAATATCAGTCGAGTGCCTAGCAAAGAGGTGGCTTTACTGAGTGATTTCGAAATAAAACGCGAACGTATAGCACACGAAACTATCAACAAAAATGTCACTAATATTTCGGGCGTCCCGTCGTGGATGCTTTCCGTGCTAGTGTATGTGATGGAGCTTTCGGGAAAGCAGCATCTCGAAGAGGTCTGGCCCAATTTGGAGGTATTCTTCCACGGCGGAATTGCGTTCACCCCCTATAGAGAACGCTATGAGCAGCTCATAACGAAACAGGGAATGAACTATATGGAGACTTATAATGCGTCGGAAGGATTTTTCGGTATCCAGGATGATCCGTCCGACCGGAGTATGCTTCTAATGCTCGATTACGGCGTGTTCTATGAGTTCTTACCGATGGATGAATTCGACTCCGAAAGGCCTAATGTCGTTCCGCTTAGTGGAGTTGAGATGGGACGGAATTATGCGATGCTCATTAGTACCACGTGCGGATTGTGGAGGTATATGATAGGCGACACCGTACAGTTCACGTCAGTGAATCCATATAAATTCATCATAACCGGACGAACGAAATATTTCATCAATGCCTTCGGCGAAGAACTCATAATGGATAATGCCGAACGAGGACTCGAAACAGCTTGTAAGGCAACTGGAGCACAGGTTCTCGACTACACTGCCGCGCCGATTTATATGGATGAACATGCAAAATGTCGACATCAATGGCTCATCGAATTCGGAAAAGAACCTAATGACCTGAATGAGTTCGCTCGCCTGCTCGACTCGAAACTGCAAGAAATAAACTCCGACTACGAGGCTAAACGTTATCACAACATAACCCTACAGCCACTCGAAATAATCCCCGCCCGAAAAGGATTGTTCAACGATTGGCTTCGGTCGAAGGGCAAACTTGGCGGTCAGCATAAGGTTCCGCGCCTGTCGAACAGCCGGAACAATATCGAAGAACTGCTTGAAATGAACAAATGGAGCGATGAAAAGGTTTAGTTTTTATTTAGTTGTATTAATGTCTGCGCTTATTGTGGCGTCGTGTGCAAAGATGGGAGAACCTGATGGCGGATGGTTCGACGAAACTCCGCCGCGAATACTTGGTTCTACACCTATCGATCGCGCCACAAGCGTGTTGAACAATAAGATAAACATCTACTTCGATGAATTCATAAAGCTCGATAATCCAACTGAGAAGGTTGTAGTGTCGCCACCGCAACTCGAAGTACCCGAAATCAAATCGCAAGGGAAAAGAATCTCTGTCCAGTTACTCGACTCGTTGAAGCCAAACACAACTTACACTATCGACTTCTCCGATGCAATATCAGATAATAATGAGGGCAATCCACTAGGCAACTATACTTTCTCTTTCTCAACCGGCGGTCAAATAGACACGCTCGAGGTTGCAGGCTATGTTCTTGACGCTGAAAATCTGGAGCCCGTGAAAGGAATCCTAGTGGGATTATATCAGAATCAGGCCGACTCGGCTTTCCGCAAACTCCCGATGTTGCGCGTGTCTAGAACTGACAGCCGCGGTCGGTTCGTAGTGAAAGGTGTTGCCAAAGGTGATTATAGAATCTACGCTCTGCAGGATGCCGATGGTAACTATCGCTTCACGCAGCAAAGCGAAAAGATTGCCTTCACGCCCGAGGTTATTATGCCATCGAGCAAACCCGATATCAAACAAGATACAATCTGGCGCGATTCGCTGCACATATCTGACATAAAACAAATTCCCTATACTCACTTTCTGCCCGACGACGTTATTCTGCGAGCCTTCAACGAACTGCAAACGAATCGCTATTTCATGAAAGCCGAGCGGAAAGACCCCAATAGGTTCACAATATTCTTCAGCTATGGCGATGTCGACTTGCCTCACATAACCGGACTAAACTTCAACGCAAAGGATGCATTCACGGTTGAATCGAGCTTGAATCAGGATACCATAACTTATTGGATACGCGACACGATGCTAGTGAATCAGGATACGCTGCGATTGCAAATGGCCTATAATGTAACCGATAGTCTCGGAAAACTCGTCGTGAAAACCGATACACTCGAACTCCTGTCCAAAATTCCTTATGCCAAACGTCTCAAACAAAAACAAGACGCCTACGCGAAGTGGAAAAAGAAGCAGGATAAAAACAAGGAGCGCGGACGTGAATATGAAACTCAAATGCCTGTTGAGCCTCTCGAAGTACGATTCAATATCGGTTCGCAAATGGCGCCCGACGAAAATCCGACGCTAGAGATGCCAGCACCGCTCGCTATTTGCGACACCGCAAAGATTCATCTATATGAAAAGGTGGACACACTTTGGTATCGAGCGCGATTCCAATTTGGAGTCGTCCCTGGAAACGACCGTCTCTATAAACTCATCGGCGCATGGAACGAAGGTCACGAATACAGTCTCGAAACCGATTCTGCCACATTTGTCGACATCTATGGCAATGCATCAGTAAAATCGAAACACGGAATCAAAATAAACGCCAACGATACCTATGGCACTCTTACAATGACCCTCCAACGCATGGATGGCAAAAACTGTCTGTTGCAGTTGCTGGGCGAAAGCGGACGAACAATCAAGGAAGTCACGGCGAAGAACAACTCGGCAACCTTTTATTATGTGAAGCCGGGAACATATTATTTGCGACTCATCGTCGATGAAAATGATAACGGCCGATGGGACACTGGACTTTTCGATGCAGATAGGCAGCCTGAGGAGGTTTATTATTATCCAAAACAGATTGAATGCCGTGCCAAACGTGATGTGCAAGGTTCGTGGGACCCACGCCAACTGCCACTCTACAAGCAAAAGCCCGCTGCGTTAATCAAACAGAAAGCCGAAGCTGAAAAGAAAATCCTTCGAGGACGCAACATCGAGCGAGCTCGACAACTAGGAATAGATTACGAAGAAAGGAAATGAACCTCATGATTAAGAAAGTGTTTATCGCCATGTGTCTGCTGCCTGCTCTTTGTAAGGCGCAGATCAAAATAGATGCTGACAATAACGCTGCTCTGCGCAAGATGCAGCTGGCTGAAATGGCAATATCTAATTTTTATGTCGATGAAACCGACCCGCAAAAGCTTGCCGAAGATGCCATAAAAGGAATGCTTTTGCAGCTCGACCCGCATTCAACCTACACCAACGCAAAGGAAACTAAAGCGATGAACGAACCTCTGCAAGGCGATTTCGAAGGTATCGGCGTGCAGTTTAACATTATTGACGACACGCTCTCCGTGGTTCAAACTGTGGTCAACGGTCCGTCTGAAAAGGTAGGAATCCTCTCTGGCGACCGAATCATAACCGTGAACGATACCATAATCGCAGGCGTGAAGAAGCCGCGCATAGACATCATGAAAATGTTACGTGGCAAGAAAGGTACTGTTGTGAAGATTGGTATAATACGTCGCGGTGTGAAGAGCATGCTTTTCTTCAATGTGAAGCGCGATAAAATTCCTGTCCACACGCTCAATGCGGCCTATATTATTCGTCCCGGTACCGGTTATATCCGTCTTGAAAGTTTCGGTGCCAAAACATATAAGGAGTTCATGAGTGCCGTCGATTCGCTTCGGCAGCAGGGAATGCAAAATCTCATCCTCGACCTCCAGGATAATGGCGGAGGCTATCTTCAGGCAGCTGTTCAGATTGCAAACGAATTTCTCGATCGCGGAGAAATGATTGTATATACCGAAGGCCGACGTGTTCGACGACAGAATTTCGAAGCCATTGGAAATGGTAAACTGAAGAACATGAAAATCTACGTGCTCGTAAACGAACTCACAGCCTCGGCGGCCGAAATCGTAGCCGGCGCTATCATGGACAACGACCGAGGAACTGTTGTTGGCCGACGAACTTTCGGAAAAGGGCTCGTTCAACGTCCTTTCGACCTGCCCGACGGAAGTATGATTCGCCTCACAATTGCACACTATTATACGCCGAGCGGACGCTGCATCCAGAAACCATATAAGAAAGGACAACGCGAAGACTATGACCTCGACCTCGAAAAACGACTCAAACATGGAGAGCTAACTAACCCCGATAGCATCAAATTCGTCGATTCACTCAAATACTACACACTTCGCGAACATCGTCCTGTTTATGGTGGTGGAGGAATTATGCCCGACTACTTCGTGCCGCTCGACACGATGCAATACACTCGCTTTCATCGTATGCTTGCAGCAAAGAATATCGTCATAGAGGCTTATTTAAAGTATGCCGATACAAACCGAAAAGCGCTCAAAAGCAAATATTCATCGTTCGATAAATTCGATGCCAACTATAAAGTGCCTGAAAGTCTCACCGACAGAATCATCGAAGAAGGCAGGAAGCAAAATATTAATCCTAAAGACGATGACGAGCTCCACCGCACTCTTGTTTATCTGCGCCTACAGCTTAAGGCCCTCGTTGCTCGCGACCTTTGGAACATGAACGAATACTTCCGCATTTGGAACAAGCAAAGCCGCATTGTCGACAAAGCCCTTGAGCTCATCGAGCATCCCGCCTAACTCGTGTATGCTTCTCTTGTCCCTTTTCTCTTACCACATTTCTGACTCCCCGCATATAATAAGTTAAAACATCTATCTCTTGCCTGGGCTGATAATCATTCGTCCAGGCAGGTTGTTGTTAACCCTCTCTGGGGCTCGTCAATTGTCCCCCGCTAGGAATGCCGATTGCCGTTTAAGTTAGTCGCCGTTTGCACGCCGATTATTCCCGTATCTCCGAGAAATTACTCCCGTATTCCCTTCTATTTACATTAGGGAGTTGTATCATAGACATACTGGAGAAATTGAATTATCATCGTGATGACACAAATTTATCATCACGATGAAACGTTTGTATCATCATGATGAAACTAATTTTTCATCGTGATGATAATTCAATTTCTCGGTTAAGAAAACAATGAGAGTACGTATATAAATAGAAGGGAATATGGGAGTAATCGCCGTTTAATACGGTAGTAATCGCATCGCGGTTAGTCGCCGATTGTCGTTTAAGTTAATCGCTGATTGCCATTTAAGCTAGACGACTGTTGCCATCTCGTCGAGCCGACAGAACCCCGAAGGGGTGGCAAGACCACAGACAGGCGGTGGAGCGACAGCGGAACCCCTGTAATCATGCCCGGACCACGTTAACCCCGAAGGGGTGACGGACGCCCATTTATTGCCCCCGTCGTCTCCCTGCGGTCATGTGTTGTGCGGTCTGATTACGTTCCGTCGCCCCATTGCTTTCCGCTTCGCACAGCGAACTTAGTTTCGGATCTCTCCGCTTGAGGTTGACTATTGTGCAGGGGTTCCGCCCTATCGGGCTCCACTGCCTACCTGTAGTCCGGTCGCCCCTCCGGAATTATTGGGGCGACAGGACAGCGAATCTCCCTTGGAGTTAGAAGTTTGCCGCGGTGTTGCAAACAAGAAATGGGTCTTGTAAAGATATTGTTTAGCGTTGTATGCGAAAGTCGGTGGGAGTGCAAGAGCGCATCTTGCGAAAAAATTTATTGAACTGTGCTTGCGAGGAGAAGCCGAAATCGAAGGCAATCTCTTGGATATTTTTCGAGGTGCCTAGGAGTTGTGCCTCGATTTCATTGATTATGTAGTCGTCGATGAGTTGCTTGGGAGTGCGACCGGCAACGCGGTGGGTGACTTGTGCCAGATAGCGGGGCGAAACGTTCAGTTGGGAAGCATAGAAACTCACATCGGCAGTTCGATGGTGGTTCATGGCTATTTCGTTCATAAAGTGATTGTAGAGTTCTAGCAAACGGGGCGAGATAATTGGTTGCGGATTCGGGTCGGCATGATTGAGTAGCTGCGTGCCTCGTCTAGAGTGTGAGTCGATGGAGCGAAGGATAAGCTGGTTCATGTATTCCTGTGCTCGCTCGACGGCTTCTTCTGTTCGGAGACCTTTACTTAGAAATACGGCTACGGCCGAGGAGAATGCACCGCCCACGCCATGCGTATTTCGATCGATGAATCCAGGTCGGGTAAAGAAATGCGGCTCTCCTGTTGAGCTTTCAATCAGCAGGTCGGTGAGCGATTCGGTTGCTATGGCACCGCCCTGCAGCAACACAGCATGCGGTCCCCATTCGAGCAGCGCACGCACGGTTTGTTCCATGTCTTCATTGCTTCGGGCGGGGGT
The DNA here is from genome assembly GCF_000243035.1 of Prevotella micans F0438. Lineage (NCBI taxonomy): Bacteria > Pseudomonadati > Bacteroidota > Bacteroidia > Bacteroidales > Prevotellaceae > Prevotella > Prevotella micans. The sequence goes on along the minus strand of NZ_JH594522.1, from coordinate 575,210 downwards.
GCCGCCAACGAGATGCGAGGCACTGTCTTGCTTGATAACAACGACGGTGCTTAGTTTAAATAATCGGCCGAGCATCGCTTCGGCAACTTCGCGTTCCATGAGTCGATTACCTCGGCTACTTATCACAACCGGGTCGATTACGACATAGTTTGGTTGATGGGTTTTTAGGATGCGCTCAACTACTTCTACTTGCTCAGAACTTCGAAGCATTCCCACTTTTATAGCGTCTGGGCGAAGGTCGTTTATCACTACTTGTATTTGCTGCTCGAGCACGTCGGCTGATAGGTCGTGCAACTGCTGTATGCCTTCGCGATTTTGAGCCGTTACGGTTGTTATGGCTGTTGCAGCGTAGGCGCCGAGAGCGGTTATGGTTTTTATGTCGGCTTGTATTCCCGAGCCACCCATGCTGTCGGAGCCGGTTATGCTTAAAATGGTCGGATTATTCTTGTTCATGTTTCTCTTCGGGTTGAATACGCATTGTTCCTGCCCGCCGGATAATGTCTTTCACCACTTCGCCTCCGACAATAAGCCCAGCGGTAGCAGGAACCCAGGCATTGGATGCCGGAACATCTTCGGTTTGAACGCCGGGCTGGTGGATACTTTCGAGAGGTTCTTCAGGACTGTAGACCACCTTGACGTATTTGATTCCAGTTTTGCGGAGCTTTTTTCGCAGCACTTTTGCAAGTGGGTCGTTGATGGTTTTGAAGAGATTTGTTACGCAGAATTGTGTCGCATCGAGCTTATGCCCGGCTCCCATGCACGAGATTAGGGGCACGTCTAGTTCATGACATCGCTGGATGAGGTCGAGCTTTGCTTTTACCGTGTCGATGCAATCGATAACATAGTCGTAGGTCGTAAAGTCGAATCTATTGGCCTGCTCGGGCAGATAGAACGTTTGGTGTTTGCGCACTATGCATAGCGGGTTTATGTCGTTGATGCGTGCTTCGGCCACATCTACTTTAGGCTTGCCCACGGTTGAGGTTGTGGCAATGAGCTGTCGGTTTATGTTAGTTATACAAACGCGGTCATCGTCGATGATATCGATGGCTCCCACGCCGCTTCGTGCGAGCACTTCGACAGCGTATCCGCCCACACCACCTACGCCGAACACGGCTACTCTACTCTCTGCGAGTGTCTGAAGAGCCGGGTATCCGAGCAAAAGTTGAGTCCTTGAGAATGGGCTTGTCATTTAGGGCAATAGTTTTATGGCGAGCGATTCGATGGCTATGAGACGACGTTTGTAGAGGTCGCCGATAGCACGCTTGTACACCTTTTTCGACACTTGGAAGCGACGTTTTATGTCTTCGGCTTCGCTTTTATCGCCAAGGTCGCAATAGCCATCATGCTCCTTAAGATATTGCAACAACTGGTGGGCGAAATCTTCGGCATATCGCTGTCCGGTTGGTTGGAGGGTGCAGTCTATCTTGCCGTCGGGACGTAGGGTTGAGATATATCCTTTTGTACGATCGCCGGTTCGGATAGGGCGAAACACCTGGTCGGCATAGATGAGGCCGGGATAGCTGTTGTCGATGATAACCTTGAAGCCGAGGTCGGTTTTCTGCCATACTAGCAAGTCGACTTCCTGTCCTGGGCGATATTCCGGCTTGGCGAGATCGAAGAATCTTTCAACCTTAGCCGATGCTACTAGGCGATAGCTCTCCTCGTCGATATGCACGTGCACAATGTAGGAATTACCCACTTCCATGCGCTGTTTCTGTTCGCGGAATGGGCAAAACAAATCTTTCATGACTCCCCAGCTAAGGAATGCACCGTGCTCGTTAACCCAAGCACACTTCAGGAAAGCGAAGCTGTCTACTTCGGCTAGTGGCGTTTCGGTGGTGGCGATGGGGCGCTCATCTTGGTCGAGATATACGAAGACGCGCACTTCGTCGCCTATTTCGATGCCGTTAGCGACATATTTCTGCGGCATGAGAATTTCGCCATCAACTCCTCCGTCGAGATACAGTCCGAATACCTCGCCATTGCCTTCGCGCAGTGCTGTTTTGAGCACGGTAAGCGTATTGTAGGCGCCCAGTTTCAATCTATTCATTGCAGTTTGTTTCTATGATTTGTCCGTCGCGCAGATAAATGGTGCGGTCGGTGAGCGATGCAAGACTTTCATCGTGGGTTACGATGACGAACGTTTGTCCGAATCTGTCGCGCAGTTCGAAGAACAGTTTGTGCAGCTCGTCTTTATTCTTTGAATCAAGGCTACCTGATGGTTCGTCGGCCAGAATCACAGCCGGATTATTCATCAATGCTCGCGCTACGGCCACACGTTGTTTCTCTCCGCCGGAAAGTTCGTTGGGTTTATGGGTAGAACGGTCTGCCAGACCCATAAAATCGAGCAGTTCTTCGGCTCGACGATGTGCTTCGCCAGTTTTCTTTCCACCGATGAAGGCCGGAATCATAATATTCTCCATTGCTGTAAACTCCGGCAACAGTTGGTGAAACTGGAACACGAATCCCAGGTGGTTATTGCGGAAGTCGCTTAGCTTGCTGGTTGAGAGGTTACCCACATTTATGCCGTTTACGACTATACTGCCGCTGTCGGGGTGGTCGAGCGTTCCGATGATTTGCAGCAGGGTTGTTTTGCCGGCGCCCGACGGCCCGACGATGCTCACAACCTCGCCGCGTTCGATGTGCAGGTCTATACCTTTCAATACTTGTAGTGAGCCGAAGCTCTTGGTTATGCCTTTTATGTCTATCATATACTATCTGATTTTATTCTGAATCCATTTTCGACAGGTCTCGTATGCGCTGTTCTCTTCGGTATGTTGCGGTTGTGTAAAGGTGATGCTGTCCATGCGGTCTCCATATTGGTCGGGGAAGATTATCATGATTGTTTTGCTTTTGAAATGCTTACTAACCTCGTCGGGCAGCCGTTCCATTGCATTCTTATAAGATATGGTGCTTTTGCGGGCTGTGACTATTACTAGCAGATGGTCTTCATTTACTTTTCCGGCTAGTTCGGGCAATTCGTTCCAGTGCATCATCGGTTCGTATTCGGCTCTCACGGCGGGATGGTTCTGGCCAAGATAAATTTCGATTAGTCGAAGTGATTCGTTTCGACCGTGGAAAACAATTCGGCATTCCATGTTGGCCGACATACGTGCCAAACGTTCTAGCCAGCGATAGAATCCGGGCTCGTATTCGGCTCTCGACGGAACTACAACTTGTACGCGACGGATAGTATTGAGTGGTTGGATTATTCGGGCAATGATTATCTGACAGCTTAAGCCGTTATATAAACTTTGCGTGAACTCGCCCCAAAAGCCTTTGTTGTTTTGTTTGTGCGAGTGCAGACCCATGATGATCTCGGAGGCCTGAAGTTCTTTGAAAGCGTGCCTGATGCCGTTGGCGATGTTGGTGTCTATCCTGATTTGTGTTGCCATTGGAACGTCTATCGCACTGGCTTCTTGTTGTAGGTGTTCTAATAGTCGGCGACCTTCTTCGCGGTTGCGATCGGCATTTGTATCGTCGTAGACTACATTCAGTGCGGCTAATTCGCGTCGTAGTTTCGGATTACGCATCATTGTTGCAAGCGATATTAGATTCTCGGCGTATTCGGGATATTTAACTGGGATGAGAATCTTCTCGTCGTTCTTTGGCCGTGTCATTTCGGGTTCTTCCATATTTTCTAGTCGAAGTTGACGTGCGGCATGCTCAGTAACTAGGGTGGAAATAATGCAAGCAAAGAGGATCATAATGACTACGCAGTTCAGAATCTCGTCGTTGAACAGGAATGTTCCTTTGCCTGTTGGTAAACTTCGCCCAACCATTACGATTGCTATTGCGCCGGCAGCATGAGCCGATGTGAGTCCGAACATCATAGTGCCTATTTTCACGGAGAGCTTGAATATCCACGCCGAAAAATAGGCGGCTACAGCTTTGCCTGCTGTGCCGAAAAATGTTATGCACGCAACTATCCAAAGGATGGCCGGACTTTTGATGAGTAGTCGTATATCGATGAGCATTCCTACGCCAATTAGGAAATAAGGAATGAAAAGTGCGTTGCCGGTGAATTCGATTCGGCTCATCAGTGGCGACACTTTTGGGATGAATCTGTTAAGAACCAGTCCGGAAAAGAATGCTCCGAAGATTCCCTCGAGTCCGACGGCATCCGACATCGCCGCCGAGAGGAACATCACGGCTAGTGTGAAGATGAATTGCATAACTGAGTCGGAATATTTCCGGAGGAACCAATGTGCTAACCGTGGGATGGCGAAAATCAATCCAGCACAAAACGCTGTGAGTTTAACTGTAAACAGCAACCAGAAACTCCAGCCTGCACCACCGTTGAAGCTGTTCACAACGGCTGCCATGACCAGCAGAGCTAGGAAGAGCGATACCATTGACCCGCCTACGCTCAACGTTGAGCTTACGTGCCGGGTGAGTCCATATCGTCCTACAATAGGATAAGCAACCAGCGTGTTCGATGCCATCAGGCACCCTATTAGCAGCGACGCCATGGGCGAATAGCCTAACAGCCAAACGCAACTGCCGGTTGTGAGAATGAGTGGAGTGAAAAAGGTGAGTAGCCCGAACGCCGTCACTCTACTACGGTTGCGCTTGAGCCCTTCCATGTCCATCTCTAATCCGGCGAGAAACATTATGTAGTATAGTCCTACACTGCCAAAGAGTTCGAACGACGCATCTCGCTCGAGAATATTCAGTCCATACTGTCCCAATACGATTCCTGCCAGCACCATTCCGATGATGTGCGGGATACGCAGTCGGCCCATCACTATCGGCGAAAAGAGAATCACCAACAGCACTACGAAAAAAATTAATGTGGGGTCGGAAACAGGAAGATATTGGGAAAAATATGACATCTGGTACTCTTAAAAAGAACTGTTGCAAAGTTACACAAACTAACCATAGTTATAGATAATCGAGTTGTTTGCACCGCGATGACCGACTGGAATTCTTTATCCCAATTTACCGGTGTGTATCTTACCTCGAACCCGAAAATAATTTATGAGTGAGGGTATAAACGCGTCGGTCGCAGTCGAAAAATAATTTATGGAGAGGTAAACTATCGGCGTAACCCAAAATAATTTATGAAATGACCAGACCGACCGTCGTGGTCGAAAAATAAATTATTACGGGATAAAATCATCTGTGCGGCCCGTAATAAATTATTCTGAGGTAGAAAAGTTAGTGTGAGTATTGTACACGTGGCGTTCATCAGGCAAACAATTATAGGATAATCAGGCCAGGAGGCTTTTTTGTAAATTTGCAACCACTCATCTCGCAAACACATAAACATCAAAACAAATAATAAATATGACAGTTGCAATTGTAGGCGCTAGCGGCGCCGTTGGACAGGAACTAATGCGCATTCTCGAACAAAGAAAATTCCCCGTAGAAAAACTCCTTTTGTTCGGTTCAGAGCGCTCGGCCGGCAAAAAATACCTCTTCAAAGGAAAACCTCACACCGTGAAACTGCTCGCCGACAACGACGACTTCCGAGACGTTGACATCGCATTCGCCAGTGCCGGCGGTTCAACTTCTGCCCGATTCGCAGAAACCATCACACGCCATGGCACGATAATGATTGACAATTCCAGTCAGTTCAGAATGGATCCCGATGTACCACTCGTTGTTCCCGAAATCAATGCCGACGATGCCCTCCAATGTCCCCGCCGAATCATTGCCAACCCCAACTGCACAACCATTATGCTTGTTGTAGCTCTTCACCCCATTGAACAGTTAAGCCACATCACTCGAGTTCGTGTGAGCTCCTACCAAAGTGCATCGGGAGCCGGAGCCGCCGCAATGGAAGAACTCGAACAACAATATCGCGAACTACTTAACGACGGCAAAGTGAAAACCATCTCGAAATTCCCCCATCAGCTGGCTTATAACGTGATTCCGCAAATAGACGTAATGACCCCAAACGATTACACCAAGGAAGAAATGAAAATGTTTCTCGAAACGCAGAAAATTATGCACTCCAATATCAGCGTAAGTGCCACTTGCGTTCGTGTTTCGTCGCTTAGAAGTCACTCCGAAGCTGTTTGGATTGAAACCGAACACCCCCTATCTGTCGACACAATCCGTAAAGCCATGAAAGATGCACCAGGCGTGAAACTCGTAGACGACCCACAAAACTATGTCTACCCCATGCCCCTTGAAAGTGCCGGGCACGATGACATATACGTAGGCCGAATCCGCCGCGACCTATCCTCCGAAAACGGCATAACCCTGTGGCTCACGGGCGACCAAATTCGTAAAGGCGCAGCCCTCAACGCCGTCCAGATAGGCGAGCACATCGTTAGGTCGAAAAACTAATCCAAGAATTTATTCTCACTAACAACACTCTCTTCAGGGCTATCTCTACCTCGAGATAGCCCTGACTTTTATACATCGATTAGAGTAACTTGACAGGACGAGGAATTTATCTATCTTTGCCAGTGGTTCATATTAACCTAATCATTTAAATAATTTGAAGCTTATGAAGAATCTTATTCTATCGTTTCGGAAGAAACAAGTAATCAACTCAGCTTTGTGCACAATTCTCATTGGAGCAAGTCTGGCAATAAGCCAACTATGTTACGCACAAGCAAATCAGGCCGACAAAATCTGCCTTACCTACTCACCACATCTTCAAAATGTCCAAGAAAGCAGCGGAGCCGGATTCCGAGCCGGCGGAATATATGCTCCATGCATTATGCTCAAACCAGAACAAGGACTGGTCGGATGTCAAATAACCGAAATCAATCCGTGTCTCACTTATGCCGAAAAAACAACCAAACGCTCCGGGAAAGTATTCATCAAAGACCCCGTAACGCGAACCTCACTCTATGAACAGGATTGCGAACTTCAATTCGGATATAACCCGATTCAGCTCACAACACCCTACACAGTAGGTACAACAGAAGTACTCATTGGCTATGAAGTAGAAGCACAACCCGGAGAATACATCCTAGGAGTAGGTCCGCGCACATCGCGCAACGAAGAAGGCTGCTGGATCATCTACCAAAACAAACTACAAAACTGCGCCGGCTATTCAAGCATGAGTAACTGGGCTATAGACGTGTGGTTGTTGCCAAACGGGCAGAATAAATCCACCAATCTGGTTATGCGTAGCTTAACTCCAGAACTGCCATACGTTGCCAGAAACAAAAAAGCCAAGGCACTCGCAATAGTGCACAATCTGAGTACACAGGACATCAGTTCAGTGACCTGCAAAATTGGCGGAATAACCGAAAATACAATAGTGAAGCAGATCGATACAGATATCAAGAAAGGACAGATGGATACACTCATGATAGACGCCCAGATTGTGAAGAGCGGTAAGCTTGAAGTATCACTGTCCAAAGTCAATAATAACGACAAAGAAGGGGCGAGTAACAATACTTGCGGATTCCTCTACTACGGCAAGCAAAATATGCCCAAACGGCAACATCTGATAGAACGATGGGTAGCACAATGGGCACCATTTACTTCTCGACTGGATTCAGAAATAGAAGACGTGAAAGAGTTCTTCGATGGTACCGATTTCAAGTTCAATCTATGCGAATTGCATGTTGACGACGATTTCAGTACTGACGAATCCGAAACATTCCGCGCCAATTCTTATAACAACATATCAATTGGTAAAACTCCCGTACCGCGCATATCGCTCAACCGAATTCCCTACGACGACGAAACGGTAACCTGCTCTTGCCTCGGAAAATCCAATGAACGACTGGAGAATTTGGAGAATGGAACTTACTCGTTCTATAACTTCAACCTCACCCTCACACCGACAGACGATCCGAAGAAACTCAAGGCCAAAGTAGACATAACTGAACTCGAAAAACTCGAGTTCGACGATGTAGTTCTGACGCTTTCATTGCTCGAAGATTCTGTCTTAGCGACCAAACAAACCCAGGCGCCATCGAATCCCTACTATTATAACAATCTGTTTGTGAAAACAATCAATACCACGCAAGGTACGCCATTGGAATTCGTGAACGGTCAGTTCAGCCGTACATACGACGTGGAGATAGGCGAAATTCGCTCCGGTAACATAAACAATTTCAAGGTACTCGCAACCATCGGACGCCGCCCCGATTTCAAATCACCCGCATCCGAAAAGATGATCTTAGATTCGCGCGTAGCAGCCTATCCTGTAGCTAGTGCCATTGCTAAAGCAGAGACATCTTCGGCAGTCAACCTTACTGTGACCAATGGAAAGATAAACGTAGTAGGCATATACGACCATCTTTCGATATACACCGCCTCCGGACAGGCTGTTGATTCCATACGGTCGCTAGCACCCGGAATCTACATCGTGAAGATAACTCGAGGCAAGGAAGTGACTACCTACAAAGTCAACGTGAAATAACAAATGAAAAGGATATACCTTTTTTCATTCCTAACCATACTTAGTCTGGCGCTCTGTGCCCAGACTAAGCGGGTTGTGGAAGAAGAATTTACCGGGACGCATTGTGGTTGGTGCGTGCGCGGAATAGCAGGCATCGAAGCAAGTAAACAGAAATATGGTGACCGGCTAATTGTCATCGCAGTGCACGGTGACGTTTATGACCCGACTCCGATGAGCGAGCTCTCCGAAAAAGCGGGATACGACGCCATCCTCTCGTCCATACAAGGTTTTCCAGCATGTAAAATCGACCGTCAGGCTGGAGTTCTCGACCCATATTTCGGCCGAGCTTCGTCTGGATATCACATTACGGAAGAGATAGACGAGCAACTATCAAAGACTCCACCGGCCGATCTTACCGCAACCGCCTCCTGGAAGGATGCCAACTTTACAGAGATTGAGGTGAAGACAAACGTAAACTTCTATCAGTCGGGAGGAAACTACAGGCTGATCTATGTTCTCACAGCCGACAGTCTCAAAGGAAAAGGCAGCGCGTGGTATCAGCTGAACTACTACTATAATATGGACGACGACCCGGAGATTAAAAATGACCCGAATCTAGCACCATATACTAAGGAGTCGAAATACATCAAGAATATGAGCTATAACTATGTGCCCATTGATAGTAAAGGCGTCTTCAAAGGTTTGGAAGGTTCGCTGCCCGAAACAATTACAGCCGGCAGCAGCTATGAACACAGTGTTGACATGCGCGTGCGTACTGACATCTTTTCCAATATTCGTAAGGAATATCTGCATGCTGTAGTTATGCTTTTTAATAGGCAAACAAGCCAAATTGACAATGCAATACAGATAGATGTTCCGCCTCCATATGTAACAGAAATCAACACAACTAGCAATCAGACACCGATGGTTACAGCCTACTATACTCTCGACGGACGTCGCATCTCGCATCCACAGCGAGGTCTCAACATTCTCCGCTTCAGCGACGGCAGCACTCGGAAAGTAATAGTCACAGAATAAATCTGAAATCATGAAAACAAAATCTACTTTATTTCTGGGCAGTATGTTAGCACTAATGCTATCGCTGCCCATTGCGGCACAGGTTAATTTGCCCGCAATACCATTTGATAAATCGGATAAGAAAGTTTCTCTGAAATTCTCAACGGCTCACAAAATTGATGTTGACAAACGGTTTCCTATGCTTAGAGCGAAAATGCCTGCCGTGAATGATAACAATCGTTTTGTTGGTGCGAATGCGAACATTCCTAATATACTAACAGTGAATCCAGGACAGACAATCTGGGGAAATGTGATAACTGATAATTTGCTGGGTATGTATTCGTTTTATCCCGTGCAGACCATTGACTTTACAGAACTCACGCCCTATAAGAAAGGTATCTTCAATGGCGGATGCGGTTTGATAGATGATGAATTGCATGGTATTTATCTTGACGATATGTTTGCCGTCTACGGCGTACTGAGCATATTCCACTATGCTTTTAACACCGATACCTGGGAACTGACGGTTCAACCTGTTCAAACAAACGACCGAAGTATAATAGCAATTGAAACAGCTACCGACCCCAAAACAGGCGAGGTGTTCGGAGAATTCTATTCGGCAGACCTGAAATCGCTGGAATGGGGTGTTGTGAACTATAAAACAATGACACGTACAACCATTTCGAAAGCCGAGCACAGCTATCTTGCAATTGGAATAACAAACGATGGGCGAGCTTTCGGAGTAGCCGACGACGGTAATCTTTATCAGATAGATCGCATCACGGGAACCGAAACTCTGAAGGGAAACACTGGTGTGAATGTGAAAGACGAGAAAGGGAACCATTTCTATCAAAGCGGAGAGATAGACCCCAACACGAATGAATTCTATTGGGCTGCAAAAACTGCTGATGGTGAATGTACGCTATACACTGTAGACTTGAACGATGGGCATGTAAATCTTGTTGGTTCTATGGGGCAGGCGACCGTTGTGGGAATGACAATCCCGATGCCTAAAGCTGCAGCCACAGCACCGAATATTGCCACCAATTTGCAGGCAGAATTCGCCGGACCAGCCACATCGGGTACCATCTCGTTTAAGGCCCCCGATAAGCAGTTCGACGGGACGCCTCTCACCGGTACACTTTCCTATCAGGTTACTTCAAACAGCAAACAAGTAGCTTCTGGTAATGTCGCTCCGGGTGCAATTGTGCAAACAACCATACAGGTCGACGAAGGAATGAATCATTTCATAGTCACAACCTCTAACGCTTCCGGAAAAAGTCCAAAGGCAAAGTTCAGCAAGTATGTGGGCTATGATGTCCCATCGGCGGTGGGCTATATCGGTTTGAATATCGACGCCACAGGCAAGGCAACCGTTACGTGGGAGGAACCCAAGCTTGGACTCCATCAGGCTTATATCGGTCAGCTAACCTATGATATCTATCGGTTTGGCAGCACAGACACAATCAGAGTAGCTTCGGGAATTACCAGTTCAACTTTCAGTGAAACTCTTCCTAAAACCACTCGAACTAGCTATGCTTATGGTGTGCGGGCTATAAACACTACCCAACGCGGTCCGATGGCAAGGAGTGAATATGAAGTTACGGGCGATGTATTCGGAGTTCCGTTCTTCGACGATTTTGGAAACAAGAACGATGCGCTAACCTACACTATTATAGATGCGAATAACGACGGATTCACTTGGAAATGGACAGACACGCAGGAAAAGGGAAAGGCTTTTCGCTACTCCTACAGCCGACGGAATAATGGCGACGACTGGCTCATAAGTCCACCCATAAAATTGGAAGGCGGCAAGACCTACAATGTGGGTTTCGTGGCTAGTAATGCCGAAGCGCAATACAAAGAAAAGCTCGAAGTGAAAATGGGTAATGCACCCACTGTCGAAGCCATGACTACGGACGTTATGTCGGTAACCGAGATAACTACTCCAGAATATAAAGAGTTCGAGAAACAGATAACTCCTACAGCCGACGGCGACTATTACATAGGCTTTCATGCAGTTTCGGAAGCGAAAAAATATTTCATTTATCTTGGTTCAATAAGTATCGAACCTGTTTCTTCGAACGAAGCACCTGCTACAGTTGCCAATCTGAAAGCCACGGCCAATCCCACAGGTGCTCTGAAAGCAGCCGTGAGTTTCAAAGCTCCCGAGAAGACAATCAGTGGGAAGCCTATTAATAGAATAGAAAAGATAGAATTGCGTAACGGAGCCCGAATTATTAAAACGATAGCCAGTCCTGCTCCTGGAGCCGAGTTCAGTTTTATAGACGATAAACCCACTCATGGAATGAACACCTACACGGCAATAGCCTATAACGAGCATGGCAACGGAGCCAAAGCCATGACCAGAATATATGTGGGTGAAGATATCCCGGCCGAACCTGTGGTTAGAGTCATAGACCAGGGTACATCCGTCAAGCTGACCTGGGAGCCGGTAAAAGGAGTTCATGGCGGTGTTGTCGACGCCTCGAAAGTGAGCTACGAAATATTCGATGTTAGCGAGGATGGCAGCCTGGGCGACCAGATTGCGACCGTAAATAATGGCGCTACAGAATACACCGTGGAAGGAATAAACACATCCAGCGGACTGCAATACTACAGATTCTGGGCCATCAGCGCTAACTATCGTGAGCAAAGCAGCGAGCTAGTCACAGCCAGTTCAATTATAGGGGCGTCCTACGACCTGCCTTTCCACAATAGCTTTAAGAACTCTACATTCGAGGGGCAACTGTTCCGCATTGACAGCCCGAACGACAAGGTTATTTGGCGGCTCACAAACCAGCCTGCGGTCGATAACGACGGCGGTTCACTCGTATTTAAACCTCGTGCAGAAGGAACATCGACCCTTACGACGGGAAAAATAAACATGAAAGGTGCAGCAGCTCCAAAGCTATTCTTCAGCTACAAGGCAGGTCAAACTCCGGTCAGACTGGAAATGTTCTTCAAGTTGAAAGATGGAACAATAACGGCTCCCGTTTGGTCGAATAATTTCGCAAATCAATCCGGTACAGGCAAGTGGGTAAATCAAGCTATAAACCTTCCGCTCTCCCTCGCTGCCGAAGACTATGCTATTCTGAAGATAAAGGCCTTTGCCGACGGCTCATCCGAGGAGACAGTCTATTTGGATAATATCAGCATCACAGACCCACTTCAACGCGATGCAGCCATGGAATTATCGGCTCCGGAGAGCGTAAAGAAAGGACAAACCGTGAAGCTCAAACTTAAAGTGAGTAACCAGGGACTTGACAAGATTGAAAATGCAGCCGTGACTGTCAGGCTGAACGACAAAATCATTCACCAGGCGACCATAGAGCAGGGCCTTAAAATGCTCGATGAAACAGAGATTCCCGTGACCTATGCCACGACCATTCTCGACCCCTCAGGCAAGCACGTCATCAAGGCCGAATTAACCGTGCCTGGCGATTTGAACAACGATAATAACACAGCCGCGGCGAACATATCCTTGGAGAAAGCCAACGTGCCTCCGGCAACCGACCTTAAGAGTAATGGCGACAATAGAAATTCCGTTGAGCTATCGTGGAAAGAACCCGAATCGATTCCGGAAACCATAACCGATAACTTTGAAAGCTATGAAGCATGGCAAACCGATTTTGGGAAATGGACAACCATCGACGTCGACAGCGGTTATGCCATACAGCTAAGTATGCATACGAAATATCCGCGCCAGGGCGAACAGTTTGCATTTATGAATTGGAAACCCGACGACGTTTTCAGAAACTCCAACGAATTAACCCCGCACTCCGGAGAGAAAGCCGCAGTAGCAATCTATCAGCAAGACAAAAATGAAAAGCCGATAGCGTCAGATAACTGGCTAATCAGTCAGCTACTTTCCGGAAAAGAGCAAACCGTGAGATTCTGGGTGAACAATGTCCGAGGAAATCAAAAAACAGCTGAAATATTCGATGTGCTCCTCTCGCAGACCGACAATAAACCGGCCAGCTTCAGAAAGATAGGCGACACCTATACACAAGATGATGGAGAATGGACCGAAATAACTGTCAAACTGCCCGCCGGCACACGCTATTTTGCCATACATCACATATCGACGGCCGACCAGGCATTTGTGTTCATGATAGATGATGTTACGTTCGAAGCCTCCAACGGTCCGGCGGCATATAACATCTATCGTGACGACGCTCTGCTTGCAAATACCATCCAAACATACTTTACCGATAACCACCTGCAGCCCGGAACTACCCACAACTACAAGGTAACGGCAGTATATCCTGACGGATCAGAATCGGAACCGATAAGTGCAAGTGTAACGACCTCTATTCGCGATGTAATCCACAATGCCGACAATCACCACGATGTTTATACAACCGGTGGAATAAAGATGCACAAGAAGCTGCGCAACTTGAAATCTCTTCCTAAAGGCATTTACATTGTGAGTGGGAAAACCATAGTGGTTAACTAGAATATAAGGGACTATTCGTTTTATTTACTCAACAGCTCAATCGCCCAATGCGATTGAGCTGTTTTTTATACCCGTATCCGGTCATCTTTTCACCCAGGGAACGGAAATACGACCGTATTTGAATTGTTCAACCGCCCTGGAGAATTGAATTTCGTTCGTCGCGCCTCACTCCGTGCCAACTCGGGCTGCAGGCCCGCATGTAGGGACAGGCCTCGTGTCTGTCCGCCCCCCCCTTACGACAAGGACGGCATAATATCCGCCCCCGATAGGCCGAAAATATATCATGCTGTCGGTAGACCGAGGGGGCGATGGTGTCGGACAGACACGGGATCTGTCCCTACATGCTGTCGTTCCGTCCGAGTTGGCATAAAATAATAATCCGCGGCCCGCCCGCATTTTAATCCTCCCACATTCTGTTTTCTCCCCACATTACCGGACACAAGCAGTACTGCTCACAGCACGAAAACATAATGATAAAAGGAGAAAAAAACGGAGCCCACTTGCTTCAAACAGCGAGCGGACTCCTTTACCAAATCAACAAAAACTAAATTTCAATTTACCAATCTTTGTTACCTAAAAACTAAACCTTCGAATTTGTGATGCGTTAGAGCGCATGTATAATCCTTCTCTTAAAAATAATAACTTATGAAAACTAAAAAAATTATGTCGCAAAGTTATCGTCAGCCAATTGCAATTGATAGACGTGCAACTGTTTTTCAATATTTCACGACTGGAAAACGTTTGCATGAAGATTAGGTTGTACGGCGTCTGAATTCGGCGCAAACAATCGCTGTAGCAACCGCAACGTTGAGCGATTCTGCCGTCGGACCATATTTAGCGAAAGGAGGAATGACGAGTCTATGGGTTAGAAGTCGACGTATGGAGGGCGATATGCCATTGCCTTCGTTTCCCATTACAATTATACCTCGGTCGGCCAGGGATTTTTCGTCGTAGAGGCTGGTGCCGTCGAGTACAGTGCCATATACGGGAGTGTCGGTAGAGATGGATGTCAACTCACTTTCGAGGTTGGCATATATAATCGCAACACGGGCTATGCTGCCCATCGTTGCCTGAACAACTTTCGGATTCCAGCAGTCGGCCGTATCGATAGAGCAGATTATGTTTCGGATGCCGAACCAATCGGCTATGCGTATGATTGTGCCGAGGTTTCCAGGGTCTTGCACGCCGTCGAGGGCAATCGTGAGAGTTTGTCCCAGTGGCGTTTCGCTTTCGGGTTGAACCTTCTGTTTGAAAACGCCGATAACTCCCTGCGGATGTTGCAAGAGCGATGCTTGGCACACTTCATCGGGATTGTCGATGAGGAATTCGAGTTCGAATCCTCCGGCGATAAGTTCGTCGACAATCTTCGGTCCTTCAGCCAAGAAGAGGCCCGAGCGCTCTCTACCTTTTTTGGTTGCTAAGGCCTTGATGAGCTTGAGTTTGTTCTTCGATATCATGGGACGCAAAATTAAGGAGATAGCGGCAATTTGCTACCTTTGCTCTGAATTTCTACAGACCCGCTCGCATGTCGCCCAAATTGCATACACGTTTATTTCTTTTCTTTCTTGTACTGCTGATTGTTGCAGCTTGTTCGCCCGACAAGTTCATCCCCGAAAACCAATATCTATTGGAGAAAGTGCGTGTGCAGTCGGACGCCAAGCATTTCGACGCTGCGCAGATGGCACAATATGTACGCCAGAAAGGTAATGCACGATGGTTTTCGCTCTTCAGGATTCCGCTAAGTACCTATTCCATGGCCGGAACCGACACGACCAAATGGATTAACCGAACGCTACGTAAAGTTGGCGAGGCACCCGTGATATACGACACTCTGCAAGCCCGACTTTCGTGCGAAGACCTGCGGATGGCTATGAATAACATGGGCTACATGAACTCTCAAGTAATGCTCAACACGAAGATTCGAGGTAAACGGCTCACAGCTATCTATACGTTGCATCCGGGCGAACCGTTTACCATTTCAAACTTTGAATACGATATTCAGGATTCGGCCATCGCTCGGATATTGGCCAGCTCACTGCACACTGATTCGGCACCACGACGCTTCATCGTGTCGGATCTAGATGCCGAACGGAAACGAATAACCGGTATTCTGAATGATTCGGGATATTATCGCTTCAACAAAGACTTTATCTTCTACACGGCAGACTCCATCCGTGGGTCGCGCGACATTTCCGTGACACTTCACCTAAAGAAATACACCGAACATAGCGATGCAGAGCCCACACCTCATCCGCGCTACATCATCAACGAGGTGCGAATAGTAGACACCAATCCCTCCAAACCGTTGCTGCGACCAAACATCTTGCGCGACAATATTCTCATCGAGCCGCAAACATATTTCTCGGCCTCGAACATGAAGAATACTTACAACAACATGGCCCGGCTCAGTGCGGTGAGATACACCGACATCAAATTCCGCGAACAACCCAAAATCGATAGTCTCGTCATAGGTCGAATGTTCAAATATCGCGAGTCGGCACTGCGCTATCTTGAGGCCGACATACAGATAATTCCCAATGCACCGAACACCATTTCTTTCCAGCCCGAAGGAACCAATACTGCTGGAAACCTCGGAGCGGCGGCTGTGCTTACATACCAAAACCGAAATCTTTTTCATGGGAGCGAGCTACTTAGTATTCAGCTTCGTGCGGCATTCGAAGCCATAACCGGGTTGGAAGGCTACGACAACCGAAACTTCGAGGAATACAGTTTACAAACCGGTCTAACCTTTCCTCGTTTGCTATCACCATTCCTTACGAAAAACTTCCGACGGCGAAGTAAAGCCGTATCCGAAGCAACCGTGAGCTGGGCTATGCAGAACCGACCGGAATTTCACCGCCGAATGTTCTCTGCAGCGTGGAAATATCGCTGGAACACGTCGACCCAGAAGACAGCCTACAACTTCAACGTGCTCGACGTTAGCTATGTTTACATGCCATGGATTAGCCAAACATTCAAGCGCGACTATCTAGACAACGCCTCGAGTAGAAATGCAATTCTGCGATATAACTACGAAGACCTGCTAATCATGAAGTCGAGCCTTGGCTTAACCTACATCACTCCGCGCCTTGCCCTGCGTACGCAAATAGAATCGGCCGGCAGTATTCTCAGTTCGCTCAATACTGTTCTACGATTTCCAGTCAACGCCCAGCGTCAACGTATGCTGTTCAACATTGCCTACGCACAATATCTCAAGTTTGATTTTAATATTACGCGGCTCATCCCGCTCGACCAGCGAAACACTCTAGCTCTGCATGCGGCTCTCGGTATTTCATGGCCCTACGGCAATAGCACCATCCTGCCATTCGAGAAAAGATATATCGCCGGCGGAGCCAACTCTGTGCGCGGATGGAGTGTGCGCGAACTTGGCCCGGGAAGATTCAAAGGAACCGACGGGCGAATTGACTTCATCAATCAAACGGGCGACCTGAAACTCGACCTCAATGCCGAACTACGTACTCGCCTCTTTTGGAAACTCGACGCAGCAGCCTTCGTTGATGCCGGTAATATATGGACTCTCCGAAATTATGCTGACCAGCCAGGCGGACAGTTCAACTTCGGCCGTTTCTATCGCGAGCTAGCAATGTCATATGGGCTAGGAATCAGGTTAAACCTGAACTATTTTATCATTCGCCTCGACGGTGCGCAGCGTATAATAAATCCTGCCTACGATTCATCTTTTGAACATTTCCCAATCATCAATCCACACTTCAAGCGCGACTTCCGTTTTCATTTTGCCGTCGGGCTTCCGTTCTAACCCAATCCATAAATTAGCTTTCAGGAGTCCTCGACCTTTCCTTATAGGAGTCCTCGACCTTTCCTTATAGGAGTCCTCGACCTTTCCTTATAGGAGTCCTTGACCTTTCCTTATAGGAGTCCTCGACCTTTCCTTATAGGAGTCCTTGACCTTTCCTTATAGGAGTCCTCGACCTTTCCCAATAGGAGTCCTCAACCTTTCCTATAAGGAGCCCTTGACAAGTCGCTTAAGAGCTTTTGGCGAGACGTTCAGCTGTTGGATTTTGCCCCCAACTTGAGGAGTACGTAGATGATTACAGGGGCGCCGAGAAGAGGAGTTATCGAGTTAATGGGCAATATGCCGGCGATTCCCGGAAAGGTGCAAAGCAGATTGCAAAGAAGAGTTACCGCAGAACCGCTAAGCAAGGTGCCTGGAAGAAGAAGACGATGATTGTCGGTAGCGAAGATGAGTCGAGCTATGTGGGGCACGGCAAGACCAATGAAAGAAATTGGACCGCAAAAGGCGGTTACAATAGCAGTTAATAATCCTGTTACAATCAGAAGAATATTTCGGGTTCGACGTGTGTTTATGCCTAGACTTTCGGCATAATTTACGCCCAGAAGCATGGCGTTGAGAGGCTTCACAAGGACAAAACTGCCGAGCAACGAAAGGAGAATCGTTGCCGAGAAGAGGGGTAGATGGGTAAGAGATAAACCGCCAAAGTTGCCCATCCCCCAGAGTACATATCGTCGCACTCCATCTTCGGTTGCAAAAAAGTTGAGCAGTGACACGGCCGACGAAGCAACATAACCCACCATCAACCCGATGATGAGCAGCAGAACATTGCTACGCACAAGCGTGGAGAGAAACAAAATGAGCGCCGACACACCAATTGCACCAGCAAAAGCGGCTAGCAAAATAGCCATGAAACCAGTCGCTGTGAAGAGCATTGCCGACATGCTGCCGCCGGTGGCGAACATAACAATGGCCACGCCGAGCGAGGCTCCGGAATTGATTCCAAACACGTCGGGCCCGGCAAGCGGATTGCGGAAAGCTGTTTGCAGAAGGAGACCACTTGCGGCTAGCGCACTACCCGATAGCAATGCAGCGAGAGTTTGTGGCAGTCGACTTTCAAGTATGATGAATCGCCAGCTTTCTTTTCCACCGAACTGCCCGGTGAGGATTCTGAAAACATCGGATGCAGGAATATCCACCGAACCTGCGAGCAGGTTGAATACCGCGAGCAAGATTATAATTATGGCGAGAAAAATGAAAAGTACGGTACTCTTCTTCATGGTTGCAATCGGCGATAATAGCGTAGTGGCGATAGTTTTAGTTCCGGATGGAAGAGCTGAACGAGGTCTTCGAGTAGCCAATCGGGCCGCCAGCTTACTTGTTCGAAATAGGGTGTTTGGTCGACTTTACACCCGTAGATTTCACCGGTTCGGAAGGCCTTTAACGCAGAATAGCCAGAGTATTCGGCGAGCAATGTGCGGCGATTCATCTGGCCAGTGTAACTAAGAATCCAGAAATCGGCCTGCCCCATCTTTTCGAGCACGGTTTCGAATGGCATGGGCAGACTTCCGCTGTGCCGGTCGGTAGCAAAGGCATATTGTCCACAGGCATCGGCATAGAGTCGTCCCACGCTGCTTCGTCCACCGGGAACATACCATACGGCCGACATCTTCCTATCGGGCAACACCGAACGGCTTTGTCTGGCGGTGGCGGCGAGTTTTTTCAGTCGAGCATATCGCTTTTCAACAACCTCGAAGAGCGAATCGGCGCGTTGTTCACATCCGAAGAGCATCGCATAGAACTTCATCCATTCGGCACGTCCGAGCGCAGATGTTTCCATATAATCGGCGCACTCGATGAGTGGAATACCCAGTTGGTCGAGCTTCCCATGTCCTCCACTGTTTTCAAAGGGCGAAAGCAACAGAGCGTCGGGTTTAAGGTCGATAATCCGCTCGATGTCGGGTGCCATGGCATCGCCGCAATCAACTATCAATCTATTTGCAATTCGCTTTTTCACATCGGGAATGAGCATATATTTCGCATCGGCCACGCCTGCTATTGTGTTCCCGCAACCAAGCATCTGCATAAGGTTAGCATGGGCCGTGGTGAAAACAACCGCACGCCGAATGGGAGTTTTTATGACTATGCCGTCAGTCGGAACGTTGGTCTTGCTTTCTTCGGGAACCAGATAGTAGGTTTGCAGCTGTTCGCCCGGTCTCCACGGGTTCTTCAGTACAGCTTTAACAACATCGCCCTGTCGTTCGATACTGATGTTTTCGGCATGTTTCAGAGCTATTGTGTCGGCGTTTGAATCATGCTGTACGCGCCGACCCGCGCAGGCAGAGAGGATAACAATTAATAAAAGATGAAAAAGCGACAGTTTGTACATAGATGTCTAAAAATATTCGCGCAAATGTACTTAAAAACGACCGCGTGCCTGCTGGGCCCGAATTATTTTAGCTACTTTCGCCAACGGCTCTTCACCCCCGCCACCCAACTAATCAATTCATTTCATTAACTGTTTTTTTTATACCATGGCAAAAGAAAAATCAAAGTTTCTTTCCCACCACACCGAGATGAAAAAGGTGTGGCAGTTTGTGGCCATCTTTATCGTGACGGCTATTGTGTGGAATCTTCCAACGAGTGTTTTCGGCATCGATGGGCTCACGATAGTGCAACAACGCATCATCGCCATCTTCGTGTTTGCAATGCTGGCCTGGCTCACGGAATGCGTACCTGCGTGGGCCACATCGTTAGTAATTATGGCCGGAATGTGTGTAACCGTTTCGCAAAATTCGTTTGGATTCTTTAAGTATGATGGGGTAGGGAAGCTCCTCGATTCGAAAGAAATTATGGCGTCGTTTGCCGATCCAATAATTATGCTCTTCTTGGCGGGATTCATTCTTGCTATAGCGGCTTCGAAATCGGGTCTCGACACTCTGCTTGCTCGCTTACTTCTGAAACCGTTCGGGCACAAAAGCGAGAATGTTCTGTTGGGTTTTCTGCTCATCACGGGCCTATTCTCAATGTTCATTTCGAACACCGCCACGGCCGCACTGATGCTAACCTTTCTTACGCCTGTGTTTGCAGCCCTACCAGCTACTGGAAAGGGTAGGATTGCCCTTACGCTCTCCATCCCGATTGCCGCCAATCTGGGCGGAATGGGGACGCCTATCGGAACGCCACCTAACCTGATAGCATTGAAATATCTCAACGACCCGGCCGGTTTAAACATGAATATCGACTTCATGCACTGGATGATGTTTATGACTCCGCTGGTGATTATTCTGCTTGTCATTTCGTGGCGTATTATCCTGCGCTTTTTCCCATTCACACAGAAAACTATTCATCTCAAAATAGAAGGTGAAATCCATAAAGGATGGCGCATGTGGGTAGTTATTGCAACATTCATCATCACCATTTTACTTTGGATTATCCCGAAAAGCATCACTGGAATAGACACCAATACCGTGGCGATGATTCCGATGGGAATATTCGCTCTCACGGGAGTTATCACGTCGAAAGACCTGCAGAAAATAAATTGGAGTGTCATCTGGATGGTTGCCGGTGGTTTTGCAATAGGTCTTGGAATGAACGCCTCGGGGTTAGCCGACGCCGCCATTGAGAGCATCCCATTTGGCAATTGGAGTCCGATAATTATTCTCATCATCTCGGGAGCCATCTGCTACTTCCTTTCCAACTTCATTTCGAACACTGCTACGGCTGCACTGTTAGTTCCAATTCTCTCGGTGGTTTGCCGTGGAATGGGCGACAAGTTGAGTGTAATTGGCGGAACGAGCACCGTTCTCATCGGAATAGCCATAGCCGCATCGACTGCCATGTGCTTGCCAATCTCGACTCCGCCCAACGCGATAGCCTATTCCACCGGTCTGGTTCATCACGACGACATGCTCAAAGTGGGTCTCACCTGCGGAATCGCATCCCTCGTTCTTGGCTATTTATTGCTGTTCTTCATCGGAGAATTTCATCTTTTGGGATAATCTACTCCCACGTGCAGTAATATCATCATAATATTTTAGGTGAAGGATAACAATCCCTATTCACCATACAAATCCCGAGGAATTTCTATGCCGGATGCCCCCTCTTGCATAGAAATTCCTCGGTTGTTTTTTGCTTGGCTTATATAGCTGGGCTCTTGTTCTAAATCAAGAAAGCAACCTCAACTTTTGTGAAAAAGAATTGATTAATATACCTTTGCCACCGTGAAACAGTTAGCAACATATTTCATCGCTCCAGCGACGCAGAGAAGTTTTGATTTCTCTGTGATTTTTTTCGTCCAATAATTTGGTGGGTTCGGAAAAAGTGCTAACACACACACACACACACACACACACACACACACACAC
This sequence comes from Prevotella micans F0438, assembly GCF_000243035.1. Taxonomy (NCBI): domain Bacteria; kingdom Pseudomonadati; phylum Bacteroidota; class Bacteroidia; order Bacteroidales; family Prevotellaceae; genus Prevotella; species Prevotella micans. The sequence continues at coordinate 553,278 of NZ_JH594522.1, read as the reverse complement.
ACACACACACA
>NZ_JH594522.1:535574-552928 GCF_000243035.1 Prevotella micans F0438 | reverse complement strand
ACACACACACACACACACACACACACACACACACACACACACACACACACACACACAGGCATCTAGCCTCACCTAACTTATTTTTACGCGCGCGTATAAGTTACGCAAATACTTTAAACAACAATACTCCAGCGAGATTTGTTGTTCATTTGTCGTACCCTTTTGCGAGCCATGTAAGGAAGAGATAACGGAATAATATTCACTTAAAAAATAATCGAAAAATGAACAAAACAGATTTTAGGAAGCGCGCCTACACCGCACCCTGGTATATGGCAATAGAAACCGAAGTAGAATTCTTTATGCTTGCAAGCAATTCAAAAGTGCACCTTGTTTAGAATAACATTACAAAATATAAAACGAATAATAAATGAAAAAGAAACATTATGTACGTCCACAATCTAATGTTGTGGTGATGGAAGTTGAAAGTATGATTTGCAAGAGCATGTATTCTGGATACATGGGTCGTGAGAATTGGAAAAATGAAGAATCTTTTGTAGGTGGAAATGGCTTTGTTGGCCCCGAAAGCGGAATGGCACCTGTAAAAGAAAACAGCTTCTTTGAAGAAGATGAAGAATGATTATTAGAATAGAAACCAAAAGAATAAAGACAATGACTATAATCAGATTATCATTACTTATTGCTTTAGTAGGTATATTGTCGGCTTGCTCTAATAAGGAAAATATTGAGGAGCCAAACAACAATAGTGATAAGCCACGTGAAGTAGCCGTGAATGTTCAATTCCAAGATTACGGCGAAGAAGAAGTGATAAACTCTAGAACAGGCAAACAAGCTTCTCTCGACACTCTTTTCCAAGAGGCTAAAGACCTGGGTAATGGCATCACGGCAGTTGTTACGATGCATAAAGACACAGTAAAACCTTCTCCGAAAACACGTGCAGGTGGCGCAGACGAGGAAACATGTACGCTCGTTGTATTTAAAGGTAGCACAGTTATGGGAGAAGTCTCCGGCAAAACTAATCGTTCGGGTAGTTTTATAACAGGTCCCTCTGGGAATATTGTGAAACTAATATTGCCGCCAGATACTTATAAACTTGTATGCTACAATGATAAGATAACACGTAACGGAACAAAGTTCACTGTAAAAAGAGATGCTAACTTGGAGGATGCTTATATGGGAGTTAATAACAACTTCGAATTAAAACCTGTTGCGCCGGGCGATCCATTTGAATATCAATATGCTTCTATGTCCTTGAGTCATGTATGCTCGAGAGTTCGTTTCGGAATAATATCTTATTATGATATGGCGGCCTCCGACATGACGGTTTCTGGACAAACCTCGGCTGATATGCCTAAGAGTTCAAGCTTTGACATTACTACTGAACAATGGTCGACCGAAGAGGGAGATGGTGACGGATATAATTGGCCTTATCCTGCTGAGCGCTGTGGTGTTGATGAAATGGCTTCTCATTATAGTAATAATTATCAGCTCTTCCTCCCTTCTACACAATTATCTAAACTCAAGGTTACTTTTAATAGTGGTAATACATATAAAAGGAATCTTTCAGGAGTTACATTCAATTTGCAGACCAATAAAAAGCTTGAATTGAATGGACAGTATAGAGTGGACTTATTCTTGTTGTATAACTTTCTTTATCTCTATAGCGATGGCTCTGTAGGCTATCCAAAAGAAGCTAAGGTTGCAGGAGGTTCTAAAATACCGATAGCTGTTGTTATAAGTCAAAGCCAACGTCTTGCAATAGGATTAAAGGCTCTAAATAGGGGCTGTACATTTTCTGAATCAAGATCTCCTTATTCTAGTACTGAAGCAAATCATACAGACTACACTACTGTTGCTAGTGCTGCAACTGATATGAACGGTTATGAATGGACTTATGGAAATAGCATTAATGGCTTCGGAGTAAAGGCCTATAATAGCAATTTTCCTGCTTTCTTTGAATGTGGGAAATACACCGCACCAAGTTATTATATAGACGAGAATAAGAATGCAGTAAATACTACAATACCATTGACTAATAACTTAGTTGGTAAGAAATGGCATTTAGGCAGTTTAGGTGAATGGACTTATGCTTACCGAGTACTTGGCCAGGGTACTGATAGCTGGAACTCTACAACAGATTCTCAAAATGTTGCATGGGATGCACAATTCTTTTATTCAGCTTTTAGGCAGATGGGATTCCTAAACAGTTATTATACATACACCTACAATGCTATTCCGACAAGTACTGAATATGATTTCATGCACAATTGGCAATTGGGATTTTACGAAGATCATATAGAAGTTCGCTCACACTTTAAAGAGTGGGGATATGGCTTCTTCCCATTCATCCGCTATTAAAAAATCCGAAGTGGTTCGTCTCAATTTTAATGTGTGATAATGATATCCTACGGCGTGGAGATTATGCCAACCGATGGTGAGCATAGAATCTATTCCGTAAAATCGATTTTGCAGGTTGCAGAAACGAAAAAACCTTCGGTGGGAAGCCTTCTGCAACCTGCAAAACGTTCCCGACAGAGGTGATATCGATTTTGTAGGCTTACAATTGCTCCACACCGACGGTTTTTTCGTTTCTGCAACCTGCAAAACGTTCCCGACGGAGGTAATATCGATTTTGTAACGGTGCAAAACGTTCCCACCGAAGGTGATATCGATTTTGTAGGCCTACAATCGCTCCACACCGACGGTGATGTTCATTTTGCAGGTTGCAGATTGCTCAAAACAGAGGTGATATTGATTTTGCAGACTTACAATCACTTCGCGCCGATGTTTTTTTCATCTCTGCAACCTGCAAATCGTATCACGACAACGAGAATGATGATTTCAACAAAATATTAATCCAAAAATTTAAATTTATGGTTACTACCCAGGTCAAAATCAAGGCGATGAGCGTCGGTCGCTTCAACAACACGGCGCACGCAAAGTTTCATCAAACGCAGTACGACCTCATCTCGAAGGCCGATTTGCCGAAAATCAACGTGTCGCCCGACATGCTCAAAGAGTGGAAGGATGCCATCGAAGTCGAGGTCGAGATTACTCGGCAGGCACAGGCGTCGGTAATCACCAGGGAGATGCTCGATAAAGACCGCGAGCGCGACGAGGCGCTGAACAATCTCTTCGGAATCATCCGCGCACAGCGTTATTCTCACGTTGGGGCCATCAGGAAGGCCGCCGATAAGTTGTCGGTTGAGCTTAAACCCTATTTCGGAATCCAAAAGGAGGTGAACGAGGACGAAACGGGACTGATTCGTGGAATGGAAAAAGACCTTACCCGGCTCATGCCCGAGGTTACGGCGCTCGGACTGACTGATATTCTTCATCATCTTCACGACAAGAACGAGGAGTACGAACAGCTAATTGTGTCGCGCCGAAAAGCTGGCGATATGCTGAATTTGCCCGATACGAAGGTTGCTCGCCAAAACACCGAGCGTATTTTCGAGGCTATTTGTCAGTGCATTCAGGCCAGTTATCTGATTTCGCCTGTGGATGCCGACCGTCAGTTTATTTCCGACCTTGTTACGGCAATGAATCACGTTTCCTCCGATTTTCGCGAAACCTTCAATAAGATTCAGGCACAAAGAAAGTCGGCCAAAAAGAAGAAAGAAGGCGACGATAAGAACCCCTCCGACCCTAAAAAGCCCGGCGATGATGGTAAAAAGCCTGACGACGGTAAGAAGCCCGACAATGGCAAGAAGCCCGGCGAGGGCGATACCCCGAAACCCGGTCGCGAAGAAGACCCCGGCGAAGACCAGGTATAAGGGTTCGGTTTCCTCTCTTGAACTCGAATCCGGGAAGAAAAGAAATATCGTTTATATAATCATTAAGACCTGCATCCGTCATGACGACGCGTGCAGGTCGACCGTTTTTATATATACATGTGCTCGGTTTAAGAGAAATTATCCTGCCCCTTGACGGGCAATTGGATATACACTCCCACTCGGCCAATAGGCCGCATGTAGGGACAGACCCCGTGTCTGTCCGATACCCACTCCAATTCGGTCTACCGACCGCATAACAATATTTTCGCGCCTGCTTTGTGGTTTGGTCTTTATACCGTCCTTGTCGGACGGGGCGCGGACAGACACGGGGTCTGTCCCTACATGCGGCCTATCGGCCGAGTTGGCATTGATTGGATTGATGGAGGTCTGCGATAGGGATAATTCTCACGAATCCAAGGAGAGTCCTCATGAATCCGGGAAGACTTCTCAATGGAGTCTGAAGAATACTATTTGTAAAACAATAACTGCTATCGAATAAATCATTCGATAGCAGTTATTATTAGGATTGAGGATGGGTTATTTTATGTTGCTAACCCAGGAGAACAGTCGGCTCCATCTAATGCCTCCGATACCTTTGCGGTCAGGGTCGCTCGACCACCAGATGAAAAGAGGTTTACCGACTATATGGTCTTCGGGAACGAATCCCCAATAGCGGCTGTCGGCCGAGTTGTGACGGTTGTCGCCCATCATCCAATAATAGTCGAGTTGGAAGGTGTATTTGTTGGTTTGTTTGCCGTTGATGAAGATTTTGTCGCCTTTAACTCTGAGGGTGTTCTTTTCGTAGACTTTGATGCACCGCTCGTATATCGGGAGGTTGGCTAGTGTGAGATTTATTGTTTTTCCTTTTTGCGGAATCCACACTGGTCCGTAATTATCGCGAGTCCATGGGGTGAATGCGTTGAGGGGATAGTTGGGACCGCTGTAAATGTCTTTGTCGGTAACGACACGAATATTTTTCACTATTCCGCGACTTTTGAGTTGTACGGCGGTGCTGGCGGTGAGTGGCAGATAACCGTCGAACTGCTGCAGAATTTGGTCGTTGAGAATGTATCCGTGGTCTACGTCGTAGCCGTGTAGCCGTGTTAGGCTTTGGATATCTTCAACGCTTATACCGAGTTCTTTCCGCAGGTCGTCGAAGCGTTCGCCTAGCAAGTCGGCAGCCGATATATTGTTGAGTTTTACTAGGTAGGTGTACTGCACTTCTTGCGGTTCTTTATTTGGTTTCCCGTTGATGAACACGATACGATTTTTGATTTGCAGAGTTTGTCCAGGTAGTCCGACACATCGTTTCACATAGTTTTCGCGGCGGTCGGTTGGTCGCCAGTCTAACACCCCGTATATTCCTGAATTATCGACAATGAATTTTCGTCCGGTCTCATAGGCTTTGGTATAGAATGCGCGCTGTTGCTGTAGGTTCATGCTTTTGAGATTTATGCCGGGCGTTTGTTGTGCAAGGATGTTTTCGCCGGTGGTGTAGGCAAATTGATAATAATCTTGTCCTTGATAGGCTGGTTCGCTCATTATGGTATCGCCTGCGGGGAAGTTAAAAACTACGATATCGTTGGGTTCAACCTTTCCGAGTCCTTTGACGCGTCTATAATCCCAGTGTGGCCATGAAATGTAGCTTTTGCAGTTGAGTATGGGCATTGTGTGCTGCGTGAGCGGCATTGTGAGCGGTGTTTCGGGAATACGCGGACCGTAGCTCACTTTTGATACGAAAAGATAATCGCCTGTGAGTAGCGATTTTTCTAGGGATGATGATGGGATGACATAGTTCTGGAAAAAGAATAAGTTGATGAAATAGACAGCTACTAGTGCGAACACAAGCGCATCTACCCATCCCATGATGAAGCGTATTGGACCTTCAGAATTTTTCCACCACTGCCATTTGATTTTCTTCGTGATATAGACGTCGAAGATGAATGGCAATACTAGAAGTCCCCACCAACTCTTGACCCATAGGAGGAAAAGAAGATAGAGGACAGCTACTGTTATGAACTTGGCCCACTGTTTCCGTGGGTTGAGTTTTGCTTTTTCTTTGTCGATCATTACTTATTGTTCTTTGCTGAAATCAAACATATCGTTGATGGTGAGCAGGCCTTTGTGGGTCTGTGTATATTCGGCTGCCAAGACGGCTCCAAGGGCGAATCCTTCGCGGTTGAAGGCTTCGTGTGTGATTGTGATTTTGTCGGCTTCCGAATTGTAGCTTATTGTGTGCGTACCAGGTACCTCTCCTTGGCGTATGGATGAGATTGGTAGTTCGTTTTCTGTAGCTTTATCTTGCGACTTTATCCATTTATCTTTTCGATCTAAATGTGCGATAATGTCTTCGGCTAGGGTAATTGCAGTTCCCGATGGAGCATCGAGTTTGTGGATGTGATGGATTTCTTCGAGCTCGACAGCATATTGTGGGAAGCGGTTCATAATCTCAGCCAAGCGTTTGTTTATGCTAGAGAAGATGGCCATGCCTATCGAGAAATTGCTTGCCCAGAAAAGAGTTTGTCCTCCTTCGTTACAAAGTTTTTCAACATCAGCCTTGTGTTCGTGCATCCATCCCGTTGAACCGCTAACAACTTTCACGTTGTGTTTGAAGGCTTTCAGATAGTTGTCGTAGGCAGAAGCGGGATTTGTGAACTCTATAGCAACATCTGCGGAAGAGAATTCGGACGATTCGAAACATTCTTGATTGTCAACGTCTATACGACAAACAATCTCATGACCGCGAGCAATAGCAATTTGCTCTATCATGCGGCCCATCTTTCCATAGCCTATTAATGCTATTTTCATATTTCTTTATCTTAGGCGGCAGCTGCAATCCATTCGTATATGTAGCTGCACACACCGAACAGAATTATGCCCGAAGTGCAAATGGCCAAGGCGAACTTTGTATTGTTGTCGCTTTTGAAAGTCGGCAGGGGTGCATCGGAATGTTTGATGTACATGGCTTTTACAATCTTCAGATAATAGTAGAGTGAAACTACTGTATTTATCAATGCGATAAATACAACTGCATAGGCCCATACACCCATTTTAGTGTTGATATCAGCACCGTTCACACCTGCCATGAATACAAAGAATTTCGAGAACATGCCGGCAAATGGCGGTATGCCACCTAGGGAGAACATCGCGATAGTCATTAGGAAGCTCAACTTAGGATTAGTCTTGTAGAAACCGTTGTAATCGTCAATCTCAGTCTTCCCATTATTGTTTTGCTCAACCACTGAAATTATGGTGAACACGGCCATGTTGGCAACGATGTATATCAGTACATAATAGCTTAAACTGCTCACGGAATTTGTCCAGTCGTTGCCGATAGCAGAGAGCATGATGTATCCAGCCTGTGAAATGGAACTAAAAGCCATGAATCGTTTTAACTCGTTCTGACGGATAGCAAACAGATTGGCAATGGTTATGGATAGCACAATAACTATCATCATCATAACGTGCCAATATTCAACCATACTACTAAACACATGGAAAAGAATGCTTAGAAGCGTGAAGGCTGCAGCACCTTTCGAAATAATACTTAGATAACCGGTTACGGTTGTAGGTGCACCTTGATATGTGTCGGCTGTCCAGAAATGGAACGGAACAAGAGATATTTTGAAACCTAGTCCGCTGAAGAAGAAAACAAGTCCTGCAATTGTTAGCGGATTAGCATTGATGTTAGCAGCTATATCTTCGAAATAAAGAGTTCCGCAAGCACCATAAAGGAAACTTATTCCATAAAGCATCACCCCACTAGAGAAAGTCGCTGTGAGGATAAATTTTGCCGCACCTTCGGCAGAGTTTTTACTGTGTTTGTCGAAAGCAACGGCACATGCCAATGGTACTGATGCCATTTCGAGCCCAAGGAAAAACATTAGGAAATTGCCGGCGCTCATCATTGCAAACATTCCGAGCAAAGTGGAAACTATGAGCATATAAAATTCACCCTCTTTGCCGCTCTTTTCTGCCCATACACGACTTTGAAGCACGACGATGAATGTTCCCATAGACAAAATGGCTTTCATAATGTTAACCGAAGATGTCGTTACATACATTCCTTCAAACGCATTCTCGCTACTAGTGATGGTCAGGCATAGAATTGTGTTTATAAAGAGCAAAACACAAGCTAGTGGGTTAAACCACTTACGGCTTTCTTTCTTTGCTGTTACGAAATCAGAAACGAATAAGATTATCAGGATAGCGACAAGACTCGCCTCTGGAATCATTTTTAAGAAATCATTATAATTCATTTCATCGGACTTTTAAAGGTTTCCCAATGTTGGGGCAAAAGCTATGATGTGATTGAAGATGGGAGCAACGGCATCTATTATTATGTTTTCGAAAAATAATGGAGCCATACCCAGACCAGCGACACAGAATATCAGGGCACCAATAGAGAATCGCTCATCCCATGTTGCATCGTGGAGCTCATTGAATTTCTTGTTTGGAATTGTTTGGAAAAGAATCTTTCCCACAACGCGGAGAATATAAACTGCTGTTACGACAATAGAAGTACAGGCAATAATGGTCGCTACACGATGGAACATACCAGCATTCTCGAACGAGCCTACAAATATGGTCATCTCTGCTATGAAACCCGAGAAGCCAGGCAGACCAAGATTGGCTAATCCTGCGACAACATAAGCAACTGCTAGGAAAGGAACAACTTTCATCAACCCTCCAAGATAACGCACGTCACGTGTTCCAGCACGATGATAAATCATACCAATTACAGCAAAGAAAAGGGCTGTCATCAAACCATGCGACAACATCTGAAGGATGGCTCCTGTTATTGCTGTTTGGGTTGTCATTACTAGTGCAAAAAGCACCATGCCGCAATGGGAAACCGAAGAGTAAGCATTTATATATTTCAAATCAGTTTGAACACAAGCCGAAAGTGCACCATATACAACAGAAATACAAGTCAGTACTAAGAATATTGGGGCCCACATGTTGAGTGCTTCGGGCATAAGAAACATTGCTATACGCAAGCATCCATATCCTCCAAGTTTCATTAGTACACCTGCATGCAACATAGAAACGGCCGTGGGCGCAGAGGCATGACCGTCAGGTGACCATGTGTGGAATGGGAAAAGAGCTCCAAGTACCCCAAATCCGATAAATACAAACGGGAAGAATATATTTTGTGCTGTTTTCGACATTGTGTGCATACGAGCAAGCTCAGACACATCCATAGTTGTTGCACCACTGAAATAATATATTCCAAGAATACCCAGAATCAATAATGCTGAGCCACCCATAAGCATTAGAGTTAGCTTCATTGCGGAATATTCCTTGGCTCCGGTCCCCCATACTCCAATCAATAAATACATCGGTATAAGTGCAACCTCGTAGAACATGAACATCGTGAACATGTCTGTAGAAATGAAGAATCCGAAAACTCCCGATGCTAAAAGAACAAACCAAAGGAAATATTCTTTCTTCATAGGTTCCAGTTGCCAACTGGCAAAGGTACCTGTGAAAACAATGATGGCTGATAGAAGTATCATTACAACAGAAATACCATCGACTCCTACAGAGAATGCTATGTTTAAAGGCTTGAACCACATTATTGAATTAGCCAAAAGCATATCTGTTGTATTACCTAGATTCCGTTGCTGAACGAAATAAACGGTTAGCCAAATTGCACTAGCTAACAGTACTGTTGAACCAGCTACCATCACACCCCGTACCTGATTGTCATTTTTAGCAACCCAAAGGCCAAACAACATCAGAATGGGTATTATTACGAAAATTGTCAATATCCAACTCATTTCTTTAAATCAAGCAAAGTAATACTAATGTCAAAGCTACAGTTCCCGTAATGAACCATACAGCATAATGGCGAACGTCACCGCTCTGCCACGGGCGGATGCTTTCACCGGCTTCTTGTGTCCCCCATGCTAAGAAATTAAAAGTGCCGTCAATTACATGGCGGTCAAACCAAGCTATAGGTATAGAAAAGCAACGGAACACAATCCTATGTGTAACGAACTGCCATATATCGTCAATATAAAATCTGTTTAATGCTGCTTTGTGTAGTGCAGGCATGCGTTTAGCCAGTATGTTTGGAATAGGATTATGTTTCGGCAGATACATCCATGTAGCTAATCCAATACCAATAGCTGCAGCTAGAAGACTGAACCATGCAACACTTGAGAAGTGAAAATGCTGCAAATGAATCTCTGCACTTTTACCAGTTGCAGATATGAAATGTCCGAAAGGAATCCATCCGGCAAATATTGAGATTATTGCAAGAAAGACAAGCGGCCCCCACATTATAAAAGGTACTTCTTGTGGACGACGGCGATGTTCCGGATCTTGTTCATAATAAGATTCACCCCAAAAGATTACATAATAAAGCCGGAACATATAGAATGCTGTCATACCTGAAACCAGGGTCATGAACCAACCGAGGAATGGGGAGAATTTAAAACAAGCCGATACGATTTCATCCTTAGAGAAGAAACCTGCTAGAGGCCACACTCCACTTATTGCAATACAACCTATTAGGAAACATATATTCGTAATGGGCATATACTTGTGAAGCCCTCCCATATATTCTTTGAAATTGCTGCCTATAATAACTATAATAGCACCTGAGCAAAGGAACAAAAGGGCTTTGAACATTGCATGAGTAAACAAATGGAACATTGAGGCCATATATCCTAGTCCACCATCCTCATTGTCAATAGCAAAACAAACTCCTAATGCAACTAGCATATAAGCTATTTGTGAAATTGTTGAGAATGCAAGCCCTCGTTTTATATCACGCTGGCAACAAGCAACAGCAGCTGCATAGAAAGCCGTAAAAGCTGCAATATAGGCAATCCAATGAAGTTGTTCTGTAGCACCAAACTTTATGTATATTGGGAAAAGACTTGCCACTTGATATACTCCTGCTACAACCATTGTGGCTGCGTGAATTAAAGCTGATACAGGAGTTGGCCCTTCCATAGCATCAGGCAGCCAAATATGAAGTGGGAACATTGCTGATTTACCGGCTCCTCCAATAAACATCAGGAATAAAGCAGTAGGTATAGCCCATGCGATAGTCGGGTCACTGGCTATTGTCGATAATTTATCAGTTAATTCGAGACTCGTGCTTAGATCATAATTGAAAGTTCCAACATAGAAACTAAAAAACAGAATGCCAATTAGGAAAAACAAATCTGCAAAACGAGTCACTATAAAAGCTTTTTTGCTTGCATGAACAGCTGTGTGTTTCGGATAATAGAAACCTATTAGAAGATAGGAACAAACTCCCACTAGCTCCCAAAAAAGATACATCTGGAAAATGTTAGTCGCAACTACAAGTCCTAACATCGACATCGTGAACAGAGATAGATATGCATAGAACCGTTGGAAACCTTTCTCATATTCTTCAAACTTGTACTTCTCATCCCTTTCAGCCATATAGCCAAATGAATATAAATGAACCATGAAACTAACAGTTGTGATAACTATTAGCATCATAACACTAATGGGGGAAAGACGGAATCCAATATTAAAGGTGAGCAATTCTGTGAATTTCAACCAGGTTATATTGAATACAGTGACTGTAGGATATAATCCGTTAGAAAGTCTGCCATCCACAACATTGAATACTTGTCCCATAGCAGAATATTCACCCGTATAGAAGAAATAATGATAGGCTGTATAAAGACTAAGCAAGAATAAAGTTCCTAATACTGTGGAGCCGATAATACCAGCTATTTTAGGAGGCATCTTCATTCCAAACAATCCCAGTATCACGGCACTGAGAAATGGAAGTAGAAGTACTAGAAATGCGTAATCGAACATAATGTCTCTTTATAATTTCATATTTTCAATACTATTTACCTGGTCACTATTGAAATGACGATAAACATTAATGATAATCGCAAGTGCAACAGCAGACTCAGCAGCGCTAACTCCTATAGAAAAGAGCGTGAAAAACATACCCTCATATCCATTTGGAAAAAGCATTCTGTTGAAAGCTGCGAAATTTATATCCACACTGTTGAGAATCAATTCAACTGAGATTAACATAGCTATTAAATTACGCCTTGTAATGAATCCAAAGACGCCTATAAAAAATAGTAACCCGCTAAGTATAAAGAAGTATTCTACTGGTATCATTTTTCTTCCCTCTTTTTATTGATATTCAGAATAACCAAACCACCGATTATACATGCCAATAGAAAAATAGAAATAAACTCGAATGGTAAAACATATCCATATTTCTCAGGGCTCATCAATGTATTTCCTACAATATCCATCGACAACTCTCCAGAAGAAGTTGCTGTAGAGAGTGTCTCTTTAATGAATTTATTCTTCAAAAGAATAAATACTACTGTCGAAAGACCAATTAGAGAGGTAATAGCTGCAACAACACTGCGTTTACTGCTCCAACGTTCGGATAATCCTTGAAGAGTGCGTTTATTAACGAGATGTATTGCAAAAATATACATCATCGTTATACCTCCAGCATAGATACTTATTTGTGTCGCTCCTAAAAACGTATAATCCAAAATGAAATAAATACCAGCCACTCCAAACAAAACGAATAACAAGGCTGTTGCGGCTCTCATGATACGTTTTGTAGATACGCAAAATATAGCCGCCACCAGTATAATTACTGCAAGAATTGTAAACATTATCAACTTCGCCATACTCTTATATCATCTATTTATTTTGTTTTGGTGCCAGTGTTGAAAGTTCCAATTTCCCAATTTGCTCCACCTTCTATAACTTCGGGAAGAGAACCTCCTCGATAAACTTCCTTATCTAAGTGCAGTATTAACCTTGAACGATCGAATACAGCATTCTCAAAGTCATTCGTAAATTCTATAGCATCAAAATTGCAAGCATTAACACACAACTCGCAAAACATACAATCTCCCAAGTCGTATTCGTAATCTATAAGCTGGCGTTTCTTCTTTCCAGTTTCAGGATCAGTTATCATTTCATGCATTATCCTAATCGTTCCATTAGGACAAGCTTTCTCGCACATCAAACAAGCGACGCATTTATAATTTTCATTCTCATCGCGTTTGAACACTAAACGTCCGCGATGACGCTTGGCTATATGAAGTGTTGTCTTACGATTTTCCGGGTATTGCTCTGTAGATTTAGAAGTAAAGAACTCTTTTATGGTTGTTTTAAGACCAATAGATAAAGTCTTTAAAGCTTCTCTGACCTCGCCGAAATATGATAGTTTATTTTCCATTAGAATATGAAATTCTTATTAGAACATAAATTTTAGACTATAGTAAAAGTCCAATTGAATGCAACACAAATTGTCATCAGTACTAGGATTATAAGACTTAAAGGCATTAGAAATTTCCATTCTAGATTTAATATCTGGTCTACACGTAGACGCGGAAAAGTCCATCTTATCCACATTAGCAAGAACACCACAAAAAAGGTTTTACCCAAGAACCACAATATACCGGGAATATAATTCATGACAGTATCAAAGCCTTCAATCCCTATATTTATAGGTGCCCAACCTCCTAGAAAAACAGTTGCAGCCAATCCTGATACAACAAAAAGATTTAGGTATTCAGCTAAATAATAGAAACCAAATCCCATACCACTATATTCTGTGTGATAACCGGCTGTAAGTTCACTTTCTGCTTCTGCAAGGTCAAAAGGTCCACGATTAGCTTCTGCATTACCTGCTACACAAAAAACAATGAAAGCTAATACAGCTGGAATATGTCCTTGAAAAATCAACCATTGCCATGGTCCGGTCTGTGCTTCGACAATACCTGATATCTGCATAGTTCCTGTGAGAATTACAGCAGAAATAATGCAAAGCCCTAGAGACAACTCGTAAGAAATCATTTGCACAGCTCCACGCATAGCAGACAATACTGAATATTTGTTGTTACTTGCCCAACCGGCTATGAAGATTCCCACTACCCCTATAGAACTTATTGCTGTTACTAGGAATATGCCTACATTAAAGTCTAATATTTCAGCCCCTTTATTCCAAGGAAGGAAAGAAAATGTTCCTACAGAAGCTACGATTACTAAAAATGGTGCAAGATAATAGAGTAATTTATCTGCCTTATCAACAACAAAAATTTCTTTCACTAGCATCTTTAGAACATCAGCCAAAACTTGAAGTGTTCCCCACCAGCCCACTCTAACTGGCCCGATACGACATTGAAAATATGCACACACCTTTCGTTCCATAAAAATGAGAACAATGGCCAGCAACGCATAAGCTAACAATATTGCAAGTCCCACGAGTACGCATTCGATTAGAATGACCCAAAAGTCACCTAACCCACAGGTCACTCTAAGCAAATTGTCGAACCATTTCGCAACTATACTAAAATCGAACATTGTATGATTTTGATTCTTAATACATATAATTTATATGACGACTAACGGTCGATGTCTGGAATAACAAAGTCGAGAGCAGCGCCTGTGGTTACAAGGTCTGCTATTTTTTGACCGCGAAGCATTTTATCCATAGCTCCAACCAATGTTAAACCCATTGGACGGAATTTCATACGATAGGCGCTCTTATCTCCACGTGAATCCAGATAGACACCAAATTCTCCACTTGCTCCTTCTACAGAGAAGTACCATTGCCCCTCGGGAACTTTAATTATTGGTTTCTGTTTCAAATAGAATTCGCCGGTTGGAATGTTATCTATTAGTTGTTCTATGATATTCAGGCTTTGGTAGATCTCTTGAATATGACAATAGTATCTGTCCATCGAATCGCCATGCGTGAGGGTTATCTCCTCGAAATCAACTTTATCGTATACAGCATAAGGATGGTATTTACGCACGTCGTTCTTCCATCCGCTTGCACGGCCGGCTGGTCCCGTCACACCATAGTTTATGCAGTCTGCTTCGTTCATTGTACCAATTCCTTCGAAGCGTTTATGCGTTATTACATTATCACCGAATACGTCAAGATATTCCTGTACCATCGGACGAAGATATTTGCACAACTGCTTCACATTTGAAACGAAGTTAGGATCAATGTCAGCTTGCAAGCCTCCTATTCTGTAATAGTTTTGAATTAATCGACCACCAGTTGTTTCTTCCATCACGTTCAAAACATGTTCGCGGTCTCTCATACCATATAGGAAAGCTGTGAGTGCCCCCAAATCTTGTGCGCAACAAGCTGTATATAATAGGTGATTGTCTATCCTTTGGAGCTCGTCCATAATCGTTCGGATATACATAATCCTATCCGAAAGTTCAATTCCCATCCCTTCTTCAATCACTCCAACCAAAGCGTGGCGATGCATCATTGCCGATAGATAGTTCATTCTGTCTGTCAGTGCAAGTGTTTGAGGATAGGTGAAATTTTCGCAAAGCTTTTCTATACCGCGATGTATATATCCCAAATGTGGATAGATATGTTTCACCGTTTCGCCGTCGAGAATTGTCTGTAAACGAAGTACACCATGCGTTGAAGGATGTTGCGGACCAATGTTAACTACAAAGTCATCGTCGGTAAACAATGAGTGCGAGACTGATTTTAGGTCGCCACTATCGGTTAAATACCACTCAGTTGTCGTGTCGATTTCTATATCATCCTCGGTTGAATACATATTCCTTTCAGGATCCATGTTGAAATCCTTACGTAAAGGATAACCCGAGAAATCGTTTCTAAGAAACAAACGACGCATGTCTGGATGGCCAAGAAATTTTATGCCAAAGAAATCGAACACTTCACGTTCCAACAAATCTGCATCAGCCCATAGTTTGCTTACAGTGGGAATAACATACTCCGTTCCAACCGTTTTGGCTAATTGTTTAACTGAGCAACGTTCGTGCGTATTTGTATTCTCCAGAATATAAATACATCCTAGCCCTTCGTCTGTTCCAAAATCTTCACCTACAATAGTTACAAGGTAGTCGAAATGCTTTTCATTCTTTAGTTCCTCCATTTCACTGGAGAAAGATTCAAAACCGAATTCTTTATTGTCTAGCTTCATTTTTCAATTACCTTATTCTTGGTTAGCTGTAGCTTCGTTTGTTTCAGTTTTTGCCGATTTATCTAGAGCGTCGATTTCTTTTCCCAGTTTGTTAACATCCTCTGTTGTAACCGGTTTATTCACAACAATAGTATCTTTCTTTTCTGCGATAGCTGCAGCTGGTTTAGCTTCCACGGGGCGAACCGGTTTGGGGGCCGGTTTCTTTGCTTCACTCCATGCCTTTTCCCTCGCTTCTTTTATTTCTTCGGGAGAGATACCCAATTTTTCTTTAAAAATCAAGGTTTGATTACTCTTACCGAGTTCACGCTCTTCTTTGGTTTGTTTGTGATTTACACCGCCGAAGAATTTTTCAATCTTCACTTTGCGTTGAAGCTGCATCATGCCATAGATAATGGCTTCGGGACGAGGCGGACAGCCGGGAATAAAAACATCAACTGGAATAATCTCGTCTATTCCCCGCATAACATGATAGCTGTCCTTGAACGGACCGCCAGAAATGGCACATCCGCCCACAGCTATAACGTATTTCGGCTCGGCCATCTCATCATAAAGGCGCTTTAATGCGGGGGCCATTTTATTTGTGATTGTTCCGGCACACATAATAAGGTCTGCCTGACGAGGAGAGTTTCTCGTAACCTCAAATCCGAACCGCGAAAAGTCATATCTGGCGCATCCCACCGACATGAATTCAATGCCGCAACATGAAGTTGCGAAAGTGAGCGACCAAAGAGAATTGCTTCGGCCCCAATTTATGAGTTGATCTAAGTTGCCCAACACGAGGTTAGTACCTCCATCGTTGAGCTTTTCGGCCATATCTCTAAGAGTATCATTATCTTTCCATTCTTCGTATGGAAAGGCTTTTATTTTGGGCTTTCTCATTTCCATTCAAGAGCTCCTTTTCGCCAGGCGTATGCCAGGCCAAAAACTAAAACCATCATAAAGAATCCGATTGTTCCAAGTGCCAATGGCCCAAAAGACTTTACAGCCACTGCCCAAGGATAAAGAAAAACCGTTTCTACATCGAACATCAGAAAAAGAATGGCAAATAGATAATAACCAACATTCATTGGCAGCCATGAGCTGCCATGCGTAGGAATACCGCACTCGAATGGTTCGCCTTTTACTTTGTTGTACGACCGCGGCCCTATCAGTTTTGCTATAGAATAAGCAGCTATAACCAAAAAGGCAGCCGTCATTAAAACGGCGACAAAAAGTGTGAAATACATAAACTTATTCAGTTATTGTTTTTATTGTTCGCTTCATGTGTTTTCGTGATATGTCGAAACGCATGCAAAGATAAGAATTAATTCCACAACGATGCAAAGCATATAAGATATTCTGCCAACTCTACTTTGCAAAGTAGGCTTATATGTATTAAGTAGGAAAGCAACCAGCTGACAAGCGGAGGTTTATAAAAATGCGGATATTTTTTTACTCGCCTTGCTTGTGTGAAACGATATGTTGTATCTTTGCCGACGTTATGCAGATTCAAACAGAAAAGAATATATATAAAGGTGTAATTGGGATTCGGGGGAATTTCGTTTCTCTCGAATCTTTTAACGCTTTATTCTTGGCAGGTTTAAAGAATTTGCTAACACACACACACACACACACACACACACACACACACACACACACACACACACACACACGACGT
>NZ_JH594522.1:466979-535373 GCF_000243035.1 Prevotella micans F0438 | reverse complement strand
TACTACACACACACACACACACACACACACACACACACACACACACACACACACACACACAGGAACCTAGCCTCCAGTAATACAAAATTTTCTTTTGCTTACGCGCGCGCGAAGCGTGTCGTAAACTCAATAAACAATAGGACTCCAGCGAGTTTTGTTGTTCGATTTGTTGTGCCTTGTTTTCAGAATTTATCGATGGGAATAAGGTTTCTATAAGCATTGATTTTTAAGGATAATATATAGCACATAACAAAAAACAGTTAAGATGAAAAGATTGGTATTTATTTTTATTGGTTTGGTGGCTTTGCTAGGAGCAAAGGCACAAATAGTAACGACGTTTGATGCAGATGCAAACGGCATTCAATGGATAGGACAACGATGGAATCCTAGTGATAATAATGTTGCTATAACAGGTTGTGCAACTTCTGCCGCCGATTTAAGGGGGAAAGTTGTTATTCCTGCAACTGTAACCTCTGGAGGAAAAACTTATAATGTAACTCAATTACAAGAGCGCAGCGGTAACGGATTCCCGCAACCGGGAGGATACTCGACCCCATGGGATGATACAACCCCACACGATGGTTTGTTTGGATATTCTAACGTAACAGAAATTGAGCTGTCTGAAGGATTAGAAGAAATAGTTGGACCTTTCTTCGGAAGAATGAGCAGGATAAAAGAGATTCGAATACCAGCAAGCGTAAAAGTACTTTGGGCAACGAATTTCTATCATTGCGACAGTTTGAGAAGGGTTATAGTATCTCCTAATTCGCAATTATATTTAGACGGCGACGTCGGCCCGTTTGCTTTTAATTCCCAATTAGAGTATGTAGACTTAGGCGATGCGAATTTAACTTTTATCGATGTCGGCATGATGTCGTATGCGGATGCGCACACGCTTTTCTATTTTAGAAATGAATGCTATCTGGACGAAATAGATAGAGGAACATATGGGACTCGCCCTAGAGACGTAAACGTTGTAAACAGTACAACCAAAACCTGCAAAAACTTTATTGTTTACGATGGCAATGACTATTTTATTCCGCATGCCTTCACGGCCGAAAAGGCAAGCTACGACAGAGTTTTCAGCGGTACGAGCAGTAAAACCCTGTACTTGCCCTATCCTACAGACTTACCAACCGGTATGGTAGCCTACAAGCTTGTAAACAAAGACGGAGCTTCACCGCAAGCCCCGGGCTACGATCACTCTTTCGTGTTCCGCGCCCTGC
The DNA here is from genome assembly GCF_000243035.1 of Prevotella micans F0438. Taxonomy (NCBI): domain Bacteria; kingdom Pseudomonadati; phylum Bacteroidota; class Bacteroidia; order Bacteroidales; family Prevotellaceae; genus Prevotella; species Prevotella micans. The sequence continues at coordinate 534,147 of NZ_JH594522.1, read as the reverse complement.
CATCGGGCACACGTTTAGAAGCCTATCATCCCTATCTGGTATGCGTAACCGACGGAGCTCCGCATACATTGCCCGAGATGCACAACGTAGAGATTGGAGTAACTCCCGACATACAAACAACCGGTCAACCCGCAACATCCAGTCCCAGTACATGGATATTCATGGGTACAACAGAAAAAATTGAGAACCGCACAGCATCCAACCTTAACGCCTACAATATAAAGGACAACGTTTGGTATAAAATCGATAAGAGCGTATCAAGCGGACATGTAGCCCCTTTCCGTGCTTTCGTAAGAGGAATCAATGGAGCGTCGCTCGCAAAATACTTTGCACTCGTATTGGAAGACGACGAAAACACACCCACCGCCATTGAAAACATTTCAGAAACAGAAAACGCCATCAAAAGCGGCAAATACCCCATCTACACAATCGACGGAAAAAACGCAGGCAATGATTATAGCATCCTAAAAAGCGGAGAAATCTATATCGTCAATGGTAAAAAGTTCTACAAATTCTAATTCACGCCCAATGAAAGAAAAGTCATATATTTGCCCACGCATAATAGTTATTAAAATCGAAAGCGAAGGACTGCTGGAACTCTCGCTTGGCGTAAGCGGAAATAACTATGCAACTACAGGAGGCGACGCTAAACAAGATATTTTTGAGGACGAAGATTCCGGTTGGGACGAAGAAGAACAACCACATCCATCAATTAATAACTGGTAGGCAACAAGCCCTAAAATAAGGAGATACGAGCGATGAAAAAAATGCATACGGTTCCCCGTAAATTTCTATACGTATTGCGTTGCGCGCGCATACGGTTAGCCGTAAATTTCTTCCCGTATAGAAATTTACGGGGAACCGTATAGAAATTTACGGCTAACCGTATGCAATTTCAAGAGCATGCGCAAAGCCCGATTTCAGGACTCGGAAACAACTAAAAACCGAGCCGCATGAAAGGCAAAAAACAACCCGACAAAAACGGCTCGCCATTAAGACAGCCAAAGAGAGATAATAATTGTTTTTTTAATATTTAAAACTTTAAACACATGAAAATAAAGCTCGTAAAGCGGAAGAATCCGCAAAACAAAGCAGAAGAAAAGCATTATGCCAGTCCGGTGAACGCCGGGCGGAAAACAATGCGCGACATCGCACAAGACGTCGCCGGGCGCTCATCGCTAACGCGCGGAGACATCGAGAACGTTATCTTTAACTTCCTCGACCGCCTGCCGGCCTACCTCACAGATGGATTCAGCGTACAACTCGGCGAACTCGGTACGCTCCGACTGTCTCTATCGTCGAAAGGCTCGGCAGACGAGAAAACATTCGACGTCGAAACCATCAAACCGCACGTTGTCCTCACACCCGGCGTCGAGTTCAAAGACAAACTGCGCAAAATCTCCTACGAACGCGTCAAAGAAAAGAAAGAGGAAAAGAAACCAAATCCCTGACGCACCAACATCTCCCTGAATAAAAGATACACCGATATCTTTAAACAAGAAACACTGCGAGGCGGAGCAACACCCATCAACGGGGAAGCTCCGCCTCGCTACAATATATTGAACCGCCTGAAACAGCGCGTTACCTTGTTCTTTCCTGCTTTCCTATGAGAAATATTGAGTACTCAGTCGGCCTCGAGGCCATATCTGCATGCCGACCGTATGATATATCCTGGATTGTAGACCCAAATATTCATCCCATCCTGACAGACAGAGCTTACAGACACAACGCCTGCCCCTATATGCGGCATGTCGACCGCGTGGAAATCTTTTTGATTTATAAAAAGGAGCGCATGTAAAGTTGTGAAGACTTATCGCTAAATGTGGGCACGATATAAATCGTGAAGGATGAGACGACCAACGCTGTTGCGATAGTGAGCCGGGTCGGAGAAATAATGATAATCGGTGAAAGCAATATGCGCGCGGTCAGAGTAGTCGACAACGTTGTATTGCCCGAAGATTTTTTTCAGTAGTTCAATATCAGTATGATTCACAGCACCAGTTTTATAGGCTGGGCCTATGGCTATTTTGAGGTTGGTGTGGTGTTTATCGCATATTCGTTTGATGCGGAGAAGGCAAGCCAGTTGGGCGTGAAATATAACGGGCTTCTGCTCTGTGAAAACGTAATTCTCAGCGCGTGCTGATAGCCATTCGGGCGTCTGCCAGAAACGTTCGCCTTGTTTATGGATGAGCGGCTCGGCATAGGGTATGGCGTCGTTGGTGAAACGGGTGCGCATACGGCCATGGTTGTTTATAACGCCATTCATATCGTCTGTGTAACGGTGGGTGAATCGATAGCGCAGATATTTTTTGAGGAATTTTAGTGCAAAGAAAGCCTGAAGGTGGGTTGTTTGATAAGCTATCCAGCTTTGGCCGCTTACTTCGGGTGGTACGGAATAGGTTGCACCTTTTTGTGGAAGACCTCGCGAAAGGAAATCAACTTCGCCTACGATGAGAAGGTTCCTGATTTTTTGTCCGGGCTGACGGTCGAGAGCTTCGAGTTTAAGGCACATGTCGGCCAGTCCCTCGGCATTACCGAAGAATCTAAACGGACTGCCATTGATATATTGCAGCCAGTCGGCGGTGTTAAAAGCTTTGGTACACGACGAGCCCATGATGAATGAATCGTAGTGACGGATGTGGCGAAACATTTTGTATTTTTTCCATCCAACTGTTCCCTCTGATTGCATAACGATGGGCGAGTCGTAGTCGTTGTAGTTTCGGATTACCATGAAAGGGTCAACCCAAACATAAAAAGCTATAACCAGGGCAAAGGGTAAGGCAAGGAGAATTGTTTTAAGATAGAATGCGAGTATCTTCATTTGTTAGAATTGTGTGTAGATAAAGTTTTCAACTCCGAAAGCACCAAAAGCAAAGAGAATGGTTGCAAAAACGAAATAGGCAGCCCATCTTACAAGAGGATTGGCACGGCGCAGTCTGTCGATAAGTGAGTGTTGACTTTCGGCCCATTCGGCGGCGAACATCAGAACGACGGCAATGCCGAACACAATCCAATAAAAATCGGTTAGGCCGAGTTTTAGCTCTTTTATGCCGGTTGTGAATCCATCGAATAAGTGACTGTATACATAGAACACTTCACGTGTATTTTCGAGTCGGAAGAATAGCAGTGATAATGCGAAGAGTACGTAGGTTCGGATTGTCATTAATGGGGCGTATATCTTTGGAGCTTTCTTTTGGAACCATTCGTGTTGTCGAGCGGTTGCCTGTTCGAAAACCACAAGTAGGCCTTGGAATAATCCGTAGGCGGCAAAGGCTATTCCGGCTCCGTGCCACACACCTATAACGATGAAAGTGACGAGCAGCGATAGTCTGATTCCCCATACTCCGTGTTGACGAAGCGAGGCCGAGAGAGGTGTGAAGACATAATCACGTACCCAAAAGGAGAGCGACATGTGCCAGCGTCGCCACAGTTCGGTAGTGGATTGTGATGTAAAAGGCCGATTGAAGTTAGGCGACAGACGAAAGCCGAACATCTGCCCGATTCCTATTGCCATGAGAGTATAGCCGGCGAAATCAGCGTAGAGTTGAATGGGATAGAGCATAGTTACCTGGAGCAGTTGCATGGAAGTTGCGTTGTGCACATCAACGAATACTCCATCGAGGGAAGGAGCAATCCGATCGGCAATCATCAGTTTCATGAAAGCTCCGCCAGCCAGAGTCATGAGTCCGCGGACGGTTTGTTCGTAGTTGAACATACGGGCCTTTTTGATTTGCGGTAGCAGTTGGTCGGCACGTTCGATAGGACCCGATAGAAATTTCATGAAGAGTAACATGTAAAGGGCGAAGTCTGGGAGGCTATTTTCGGGTTCTTCCTCCCAATATATTTCGATGAGATAAGCCAACGCCTGGAAGGTGTAGAACGATATGCCGAGCGGAAACACGCCGACAGCATATCGTGCCGCTATCCACACAGCAATGAGCAGGGCTATGGAACCCCATAATATAAAAGGTGCACTGCGCCGATTGATTTTCCTAGCAAGTAATCTACCGGCATAGAAGCTGAAAAGAGTTATGCCGACGGCAAAAGCCAGGTGAACCAGGCTGTTATAACCTATGAACGCTGCACTTGCCATGAGCAACAAGGCTCGTTGCCAACGGCGGTTCGGAAAGAGATAGTAGAGCACGAATACTACTACCAATCCGGCAGCGAAAGGCAGAGAAACAAATTCCACGATACGGTTATGCTATCTTCTTGAGAATGGTATCGCAGAGTTCTCCCACATTGGCGAGCTTCACGATTTCGCGCATCTTGAAATGGATATCGTAGTGTTTTTCTATTTCGCCGATTAGCATGAGGTTGGTCATTGAATCCCATCCATCAACATCCTTTGCACTCATGTCGTAGGTAAGGGTAAGTTTGTTGTTTAGAACGCGCCTGAAAATGTCGTTTAACTGCTGGAGGATTTCTTCTTTGGTCATTGGATTATATGTTTTTGATGATGTTCGATATTCTTTGTTTATCAATTTTTCCGCTTGTATTCATAGGGAAGACTGGGATGAAGTTCATTTCGGCGGGCAACATATAGGTGGGCAGGAATTGTTTGAGATGTTCGGAGAGTGCGACACGGAGATTGTCGTCGTCGGTTCGCTCCACGACCAGATGAATCTTTAAACCATGCAACGGATGTTCCATTGCTATTGCAACCACGGCAGTATTGTCGACGAAGAAGCGGCGAGCCACGCACTCAATTTCGCTTAGCTCAATGCGGAAGCCCTGAATCTTTATCTGCGAATCAGTTCTACCGTAGTAGTTTATGTCACCGTCTAGGTCGATGTCGCAGATATCGCCCGTGCGATAGAAACGCTTACCATCAAGATTGAAAAATGATATGTTGTTTTTCTGCTCGTCGTGCCAATAACCCGGCGTAAGTTGTTCGCCAGCCAAACATAGTTCACCTTTCCTTCCTGTTGGCAGTGGTACTAGGTCTTCATCTACTATGACTGCTTCCGTACCAGGCATAACCCTCCCTATACTTATTATTCCGTTGGCTTGCTTATTTTTACCTTCGCGTCGATAGCAATAATCGGTGCAATAGATAGTGTTCTCCGTTGGCCCGTAGACATTGTGAATTTCAGCCTTCGTGGCGCACTCACTCCAAGCTTTGAGATCGTCAGCCGGTAATCCTTCTCCGGCGAAGAGCGACAGCCGCAGCTCTGGGAGATTAAGCTCATTCATATAGGGGCGTAGATAATGAATAACCGATGGCACCATCATTGTGAACGTGAGTTTTTGTTCATCAAGTAGTTCGAATACGGCCTGATATTTAATCTTCTTGGGTGACACTGTGTAGGTACATGCTCCGGCGAGTGCGGGTAGCAGAAAGGATTGAACGGAAAGGTCGAAAGTGAGGTCGAACATTTGCAAGCAGCGATCGTTTTCGTTGAGTATGAAGCCAGTTCGCCGAACCGATTCAACGAATGCTGCTAGATTATGCCGCGTCACAGGTACGCCTTTCGGTCGGCCTGTACTACCCGATGTGAAAAGAATGTAAGCTGGCATATCGTCGGCACACATTGTTACAGGTTTCATCGGCTCTGATTCAATGGGCAGATTCTGTAGGCAGATAACTCTTCGATTGCCATATTGAGCACCTTCCTCCGAGTCGATAATTGTTTCGATACCCATCTGACAGATTATGTTTTCGCACCTTTGTTTGGGTTGTAGCGGATGCAGGGGTATGTAGCATTTACCCTCCATCCATATGGCGAGAATCGAAGCATAGGTGAGAAGATTGTCGTGTGCTGCCAGTGCAATATATTGTTCAGGAACTTCGTGAAGTGTTTTTCTAATTCTGGTCACGGCAGCGGTAAGTTCATTATAGGTTGAATACTGTTCTTGAATAAAAAACGCATTGCGCTCTCCATGACACGTCATGGAGAGCTGCAATGGTTCTATCACACAATCATAAAAACTCATTTTGTAGATTAAATTTAGCGCGGACTGTTCCATCAGCGCCGGAGTCTCCTTATTGTTTCCATCAGCTAAACACTATCTGTCTTGATTATTGCCTGTACGAAAATAGGGTTTAACGTTTTTTTGAATCATGGAATACTGTTTGGCAGGGAAATGGGGTAGGAGGCAGATACTAACTTCACTTGGGTTCGATGTAGGATAAAGGGAATACATCTGCCACCTGATGAGGGCGACTAAAGGATGTGAAAATCTCGCTCGCGCTTTTAAGTCGCGAGCGAGATTTCATTGTCCTTTACAGTGCTTCATGTACTGTTGTGTATAATGAATCATACAAACGTGTATAATAAGTTATACAAATGTGTATAATGAGTTATATAAACGTAAAATTACCACTACTCAATTTGTTTGCTCTACGGTATTTGGGAACGCTTCGTTTTTTTCACTACGAGGGAAGGTACTGTATGGGCCTGATAAGTTAGGGTATGATTGGAATTTTGTACTGTTTTTATCCTTTCAATGTGGCCCGAAATGCATGAGTGGTAGCGTTGTTTTTCGTTTGCACAGCACGAAAAGAGGCCTGCTATATGTTGCGTTCCATGATTTCGATACACATCCGGGCGTTATGATAGGGGCATTTCCAGAAACCGGCTTTGTCGCCTTCGCGGTCGAGTGTGCCGTTAGCGAGTATGGCCCAGTGCCATTCTCCGTGTTCGCGGTCGATGAGTTTTTGTCTGATGAATTCCCAGCAGCGGATGGCGTCGCCCAGAGCACGAGCATCGCCGAAATGTTCGTATAGGTTGGCGTGTCCAATTACGCTTTCGCATTGCACCCACCATTGGCGTTGTTTATCGGCATAACCGGTGTTGGTGTTGAGTTCGTATATCATACTGCCGTCTTGTTGCAATCCTTCGTCGGCCGCCTTGGCAATTTTTTGGATGATTGGCTCGATACGTTTCAGTTCGGTGGGGTCGGCCAGCACGAGTGCGCTTTCGTGGAGTAGCCAACTGGCTTCGATGTCGTGCCCGAATGATTGTAGATTGCGTTTGCTTTTCCATTGTTGGTTGAAAAAGAGGTCTAGATGTCCGGTGTCGGGATTGAGGATTCTATTGGTGAACAACTCAAGCAAATTTCTCACGGCCTGTTCCACTTCGTGTTCTATTTGTTCGAGGATTGCGTTTTTTGTCCAGCTGCGAAGTGTTCTTAGCAGATTGGTGTAGGGTTCGATAATGTGCAGGTGGGTGTTCATGGTTCGTTCGAGATTCTCGTCTTTATCCGACAAGCGCATGTCGGCAATAGGTTGCCAGTCCTGGGTGAGAGCTTCGATATATCCGCCGTCAGCTTGTCGAGCGTGGTTTTCGATATCGTGGAAGAGTTCGATTGCTTTGGTCAGCGTTTCATTGTCGCCGGTTGCACGTGCATATTCGCTTAGTGCGTAGACTGCGAATCCGATGGCGTAGGTTTGCTTTTTCGTATCGAGTGGCATGCCTTTATAGTCGACGCTCCAAAAGACTCCACCGTGTTTGCGGTCGAGGAATTTCTCAAGGAAATAATCGCGTGCTCGTTGAGCGGCTGCGAGATATTCTGGTTTGCCCAGCACGCGATATGCGGCTGCGAAAGCCCATAGGATTCGGGCGTTCATCACTGCTCCTTTTTCGGCTTCGGGATGAACGATGTTGTGTCCGTCGATACGTCCGTAGTAGCCTCCGTTTTGCTGGTCGGTTACTTGTTCAATCCAATATTTCAGGATGTTCTCTTCGAGGCATTTTCTAAACTGTTTTTTCAATTGTTCCATGGGTTTAATTGGTTTGTCTGATTCGTTTAAGTTCGTTGTTTATGTTATTTATTTTCTTGGTTGTGAGCGGATAGAAATAAACCACCACCATTGCTAGCAGTGCTACTCCGGCCGGAATAAAACTCATTAGCATGCGCAGCGTGTCGAGTGCTTCGGCAGGCTGAACTACGTCTCCCTTTGTCAGCACGGCGGGGTCGGAAATATATCCCACGCCGGCCAGCAGCCACATCACTGCCGAACCACCGAGCGCGCCACCGAACTTCTGCGCCATTGAGCTGGAAGAGAAGATAAGTCCTGTTGATGCGGTTCGGAATTTCAGTTCGGCATAGTCGGAAACGTCGGCATACATGCTCCAAACGAGCGGGCTCATTATTCCTGTGAGAATCGATATTACAATCTGTATGACCAGCATCGCCCAATATCCACCAGGGGTTGAGGGAATAAAGAAGAATGCTATGCTGAACACCACCAGGGCGGCATTTACCAGGATGAAAGTGGTTTTCTTGCCCAGTTTGCTGGCAATCGGCACGGTTATAGCCACGCCTAGCATATTGCTCACTTCGCCTACGCCAAGGAACAGTCCGGCATAGAAGGCGATTTGTGTTGCGAAGAATACGAGCGATGCGTTTGACCCGATGATGTCGGCAAAGAAATAGGCCACTGTTGAGCCGCGAACCGTGTTGAAAAGGTTGAAACAGAGTGCGGCTCCGATGAGCAGCCACCAGGGTTTGTTGCGCAGAAGACTGCTAATGTCGGCCCCCACGCTAACCTTTGATTCGGTTCGCAAATGCTCACGAGTGAGCGTAAAGCACAGCACGAACAGCACTAAACACGCGGCGGCTATGGCTACCATGGCGTAGAACCATCCGCCCGAAGTGCCGTATCCGCCGAATAGATTGGTGAGCGGTTCCCAGCAAAACAGGGCTATGAACGAGCCACCATAGGCAAAGAACATTCGGAAGGATGAGAAAACGGTTTTCTCGTTCGAATCGTCGGTCATAACGCCAAGCATTGCGCCGTAGGGCACATTAATGGCGGTGTAAACGGTCATCATGAGTATGTATGTAACGTAGGCCCACACAAGCTTGGCCCCGTAACCCCAGTCGGGAGTTGTAAACAGCAGCACGCCGGCTATCGAGAAGAAAGGCGCAATCCACAGCAGATAGGGGCGATATTTTCCCCATCGGGTATGTGTTCGGTCGGCTATTATTCCCATCATGGGGTCTGACACGGCGTCCCAAATTCGGGTTATAAGCATCAGCACGCCGGCGTCGACCAAACTGAGGCCGAAGATGTTACTATAAAAGAACGGAAGATAGTATGAGAATATCTTCCAGAACATGCTCGACGACATGTCGCCGAATCCGTATCCGATTTTTTCTATCAGTTTCGATTTCATCATTGGTTTTGTTTTTGATTTACTGGCTGCCGACCGAACCCTTGTCTCCACCATCGCCAATTCGGGCGGTAGGCCGCGGTAGGGACAGACAGGACAGACACGGGGCTACCGCCATAATTAGGGCGTACTTATCCCAACGCCCTATTCCGGGCTATCAACTTCTTTATTGTTTCAACCGATGCGGCAGTGGTAAGACCGTCTTCGGGCGTGTTAAGACAATAATCCGTGAGACGCGCAATGCTCGACTCGGCAACGTGCATTCGGGTGTCGGAAGAGGCGTAATAGATTAGCACTCTATCATCCGTGTCGGCAATCCAACCGTTTGAGAACACAACGTTCATTACGTCGCCCACATATTCTTCGCCCTTGGGAACCATGAAATATCCGCCCGGCTGAGCGATGACGCGCGTAGGGTCGTCGAGAGCTGTCATATATAGATATAGCACATAACGCAATCCGCTAGCGCAGGCCCTAACGCCGTGGGCCAGATGTAGCCATCCCTGGGGAGTCTTGATGGGGTGGGGGCCCTCGCCGTTTTTCACCTCCATGATGGTGTGATAGTGGCGCGGATTGATTATTTGCTCGTCGGTTATCTCGGCGTGTTCGATGTCGCTAACCGTAGCCCAGCCTATTCCGCCGCCCGAACCGGTGTCGATGAATCCGTCTTGCGGACGGGTATAGAAGGCGTACTTGCCGCCTACAAACTCGGGGTGCAGAACAACATTGCGCTGCTGCGAACGACTTTTAAGGTCGGGCAACCGCTGCCAGTCTACAAAATTCTTGGTTCGGGCAATACCGGCTGTTGCGGTGGCAGCCGATAGGTTGGCGGGCTGCGAATCGTCGTGTCGTTCGGCGCAGAACACGCCGTAAATCCACCCGTCTTCGTGGGCTGTGAGACGCATGTCGTAAACGTTCGTGGCCGGAATCGTATCCTCCGGCAACGTGATGGGTTCGGGCCAGAATCGGAAGTTGTCCACACCGTTCGGGCTCTCGGCTACGGCGAAGAAACTTTTGCGGTCGGCACCCTCGACGCGCACAACCAGAAGGTAGCGACCGTTCCACTTCATGGCTCCGCTGTTGAGCGTGGCGTTCATCATGATGCGCTGCATAAGGAAGGGATTTGTGTCGGGATTGAAATCGTATCGCCATTCGAGTGGCGTGTGTTCGGCCGTGAGTATGGGATTTTCGTAACGGGTGAATATTCCGTTGTCCCACTCTTCGGGGCGATTTGGCCGCGCGATTAACTCTTCGTGCCGGGTGCGCAGGGCCTTGACTCTTTCTTTGAAATCTTGCATAATCTTTATTCGTTGGGTTAATCCTTATAATCCCAGATGTTTTTTAATCCATGATTGCCATTCGTCCCATTGTTCCTGGAGCCAGAAGTGCCCCGTGGTTGGGTATACCGACAAGGTTTTCGTGCCGGGGTAGATGTTATAAACTCCGTAGCTCGAGGTGGGTGGAACGGCCTCGTCGTTGTAGCCGAACGAGAACCATGCGGGTTGTTTGCAGCGGCGGGCAAAGTTTACTCCGTCGTAGTATCGTGCTCCTTCGATTCGTGCCTTCACGAGCGGCGAATCTTTCTGTCCGATGAAATAGTGGGGCCATCCGCCGGCCACGCCGTGCAGTTCGGCTTCATAGTCGCACATAGCGTCGTGAACGGCTGCGAGGAATGTAACTCTGTCATCGAGCGCCGCTGTGGCGAGGGATAGGAATCCGCCTTGCGATGCGCCTGTCACGCCGAGCACGCGATGGTTCCACTTCGGCAGCTGGGCAATGAAATCGACCGCCCGGACGGCTCCCGTAATCACGCGTTTATAGTAATTGCGTTCGGGTTCGTCGAGATTCACGGCCCAGTAGTTGTCGAGCGCACCGCCTCGGAGGAGGTCGTAAACTTTCTGTTCCATCGTAACGGGAATGCCGTGTATTCCAATCTCCAGAACGATGCATCGACCCGGTGCCGTGTAGGTATCGCCCGAATATGGCCGCACGCCCGCTCCGGGCACACGCAATAGGGCTGGATATTCGCCGGTTTGCTTCGGAACGGTTAGAATACCGTAGATTCTCGACTCGGGAGTATTGTTTACGAAGCTCACTTCGAACACATCGTCAAGTTCGGTCGACCGTTCGGGCAGAAGTCTCATCCGCGGGTCGAGATTGTTTTTCCGAGCCTCCTGGAGTGCCCGCTTCCAAAAGGTGTCGAAATCGACCGGATTCTGCGCGAAAGGCCTAATCTGTTCGGGCGAGAAGCCAACGGTGCATATACCCGAATATTTGCGTCCGTCGATATGCGTCGTAGCTTTCAGTCTATAGAATCCCGGTTCTTTCAGTTGCGCTTTCCACTTCGTCGAGCCGTCTTTCAGCACCATTTGTTTGTGCGTATCGGCAAATAGTTCCTTTCCCGCTTCGAGTTCCACTTTCGCCCCTCGGAGCGGCACTCCGTTTCGCTGAACGGTTAGCGTCATTTCTGCCGTTTCACCGGTTCGATAATTCCAATCCATTCTGTCGGGCACGATATTCACCTCTACGGCTCGACCTCTGATTTGCGCCATAGTAGGAAGCACGGCAGCCAGTAGGAGGATGCTCGTCAATGTACGTTTGTTCATCGTTCTATCTTGTTTATTTCTAGGAATATTCACATCGGCAAAGATACTCGGCGTCTCCTTCAAAAGCATAATACTTTTTTTGCGGATGCTAGGCCTAACGCTTCAACCTTTTAGTGTGTCCGACCACGGTGGAATGGGAGATTCATTCGCGATTCGCCCGGGCGACATGCTTTTCGACTGAGAGGGAATGAAAATTCGTCCGAAATTCCACTGCGCCGACGGCAATGCGCTGAAGAAATGAGGAAAAACATTCAAGTTCGGCCGGTATCTACAGGAGAGAGTCTTCGAAATAGGCTATTTTACACAGTCTCTGTAAACTCTTTGTGTGAAATAGTCTCTGACACACAGTCTCTGTAAACTTTTTGTGTGAAATAGGCTATTTTACACAGTCTCTGTAAACTCTTTGTGTGAAATAGTCTCTGTTACACGCTTTCTTTAAACTCTTTGTGTGAAATAGTCTCTATCACACGCTTTCTTTAAACTCTTTGTGTGAAATAGTCTCTGTCACACACTCTCCGTAAGTTCTTTGTGTGAAATAGTCTCTGTCACACAGTCTCTATAAACTCTCTGTGTGAAATAGTCTCTGCCACACACTCTCTTTAAGTTCTTTGTGTGATTCGTCGGTAAATTCCGGATAATACCACTCGCGCACGGTCATATAGCTCTCAATTACATGATTTCCTGAGAAGAAACCTCTTAATCTCTGAAGAAACGGTGAGCGACACGTATGACACTCGGTCAGAACAATTCATAATCACGACGCGCGCCAACTCGGGCCTCTAGCCCGCATGTAGGGACAGACCCCGTGTCTGTCCGATCCCCGCCCCAATTCAGTCTCCCCACCGCATAACATATCTCGGCCTTGACGGACGGCGTTGGGGGCGGACAGACACGGGGTCTGTCCCTACATGCGGCCTGTCGGCCGAGTGGGCGTTTGTGTGCAGGCAACACGATTAGGGCCATCCCATAGCTGAGATGGCCCCGTATTATTGTATGCTCGTGTATGCTCGGGAGAATTTAGCCCGGATGCGCCACGGAAAGAATGGCGTGCGGGAGCGGGAATATTAAACTAGTTCGAGGGCGTAGTGCTGATAGTCGCGCATCAGGGTGTAGAGGAATTTTTCGTGGGGTATGCCGTCGTTCGGTATGTCGAACATGGAGTGAATTTTAGTGGATAGGGTTTCGATTCGGCGTTCGCGTTCGTCGCCGTAGTCGCTGTCAACAGTTCGTCGAATCACGTCGACCTGATTTAGTGTCAGTCGTTCAGCAGCTGCATAAACCGGTCGGTAGTTTCGCTCTAGGTAGGTGAACTCGTCGAGCGAGACCTGTATTTTCCGGTAGTTATTCACCTGGATAACCATTGTTCCGGCTGCCAAATCGCCGAGTCGCTGACTGTTTTTCGTGGTAACGATAACGAGTATGCCTATAAATCCGAAACCGATGTCGACGAGCTGCAGGAGCCATCGCATAAAATATTCTCCGAGGCCGGGAGTTGAACCGTCTTTCTTTACAACTCGGGTTTTCATTATCATCTTTCCGGGAGAGCGCCCGTTGTTGAACACTTCGAAGAGGAAAGAATAGAATATCGTGGGCAGATAGAAGAGTAGGAACATGCCCAGCAGGCCGATGTCGATTTTGGTTATGCCGAGTAGCAGCGATAAACCTTCGAGATAGAAAAAGATGACGAATATATCGATAATCGTTGCTACGATTCGGCTGCCTAGGCCGGCAGGGGTTTGGCTTATTCGGACGTATTGGCCGGTAATTATATTTGATTCGCTCATTGGTTTGCTGGTTATATTTTCGTTTTGCAAATGTAGGGATAAAGAGCTACTTTTGCCTCACGAATACCGCTTTTATCCCCCCCTCTCTGTCGCGGTATGCAGCAAATCATGAAAGAAGTTATATTCATTCGTTCGAACATCGACAAATGGCGCGCAACAGAAGAGGTTATTAGTAGAGCTTCTAAAGAATCGCCCGACCGTTTGGCGGAGATTTACACCGACTTGACTGCCGATCTGGCCTTCGCCCAAACACATTATTCCGATTCGAGGATAACGATTTATCTGAATAATCTGGCGTCGGCTCTTCATAACGAGATTTATCACAATAAACGCGAGAAATGGACGCGGCTCATTACGTTCTGGACTAAGGAAGTTCCCGACGTTATGTGGCACGAACGACGATTGCTGGGCGTTTCTTTTCTGCTCTTTGCGCTGAGCGTGCTGGTGGGCGTTGTTTCGACGCTGGGCGACCAGTCGTTTCCGCGGATAATTCTGGGCGACTCTTATATGGACCTCACGATGGAGAATATTGCCAACGGACAACCAATGGGAATATACGGCATGGAAGAACCGAGCAGCATGTTCATAGGCATAACGCTGAATAATATCATGGTTTCGTTCTATGTCTTCGTGTCGGGCGTATTAACGAGCTTTGCGCCGGGCTGGATGCTGTTCAGTAACGGAATAATGGTGGGTTGTTTCGACACCTTCTTCTATCAGCATAATCTTTTAGGCGAAAGTCTAATGGCAACGATGCTGCATGGCACTCTGGAACTGTCGTCGATTGTTGTTGCCGGTGCAGCGGGTCTGGCTATGGGCAATAGCTGGCTGTTCCCGGGAACCTATTCGCGACTGGAAAGTTTCAAACGCGGGGCGCGTCGCGGAATGAAGATAGTTGTTGGCACGGTGCCCATCTTCATCGTTGCGGGGTTCATCGAGAGTTTTCTGACACGTCACACCCGGATGGGCGACGGCTATCGTTTAGCAATCATATCCGCCTCGGCTATATTCATATTGTTTTATTTCATTTACTTACCCTACAAACGTAATCATCATGCAAAAAGCAAAGAAACAAATACCCCTCTACAAGATTCGCTCCTTCGGTGAAAACTTCACGGCAACCTTCGACTTCATTCGTTCGAACTTCAAACTTTGGTTCAAGGGGTGTATTTACCTGCTTCTTCCGCTATCGCTCGTCCAGGCTTTCTTGCTGAACGGATTCTTCAGTTTCATTTTTGAGATTGGGCTCAATGCTGGCTCTGGTGCAGGGATGCCTTATTCGTCTATAATCCGAACTGTAGTCTACTACCTTCTCTATTTCATTTTCATGATGCTCGGCACGCTTGTTCTCTCGTCGTTTTGCTACGCCATGGTGAAGCACTACAGCGATAACGATGGACAGATGGAAGGCATTGGTCTTCGTGAATTGAAACCTTTCATCATCGGCGCAGCCAAACGGTCGCTTGCCCTGGGAGCTTTGTTCTTCGGTGCAACCATTCTGATTACGATTCTTTTAGTATTGGCAGTCTACATAGCACCGACTCTTTTGATGTTGATTAGTATTATGATGATAGGACTGATAGTGTTTCTAGTTCCGCTGTCGATTTCGCTACCCATCTACATTTTCGAAGACGAAACAAGCCTCATAGACTCCATCAAGCGCAGCTTCAAACTTGGATTTAATCATTTCGGTTTAATCTTGGGATTCATCATCGTGATGTCGATGGTGTCGAGTATTATTCAAAGCACGGTTATGATGCCGTGGTATATCATGATTCTAGTTAAAACTTTCCTTCTCGTTGACGACCCTACAAACTCGGTTGTGGGCTCGCCGTTGTATAGTTTCGGAGTTTATCTGCTGGCAATCGTTCAGTCGTTGGGCACATATATGTCTATGGCGCTGCCAACAATAGGACAAGCCTATGTATACGGAAGTATTGTCGAAAAAGACGAGAAACGGTCTGTTGAAAAAGATATTGAGCACTTCGAGGAAATGTCGCAAGTCGATAACGAGTTCGACAATTTCGAGAATCTTTAATTATTGACGCCCCATGCTGCCTCAACTCACCGACACCGTTGTCTGCAACCCAGAGTTGCTGAACCGCTTCCAAAGCGACGAGAATTTCAACTATGCTCGCGAGTTGGAAATGCCGGAAGTAAATATCTGGGAATGGTTGCAGCAACAAGTAGGCGAGTTGCTACGCGATTTGTTCAGCATTAAATCGCCGGGCGACATCCGAATATTTATCTACATTGTGTTAGCGCTAGTGCTGATAGGCGGATTGATATTTTTGCTTTTCAAATACAAGCCTAAACTGTTCAGACGTGAAGGCCGAATAAAGACCGACAGCATTGAGGCTAACGATATCTACGGTGTCGATTTCGAAGAAGAGTTGCGCAAAGCATTTGAACGAGCTGATTTTAGTAGAGCTGTTTGCGTGGTTTACTTGCAAACGCTCCGCCGATTGGCCGACGCTAACCTCATTAGTTGGAAGATTTACAAAACTCCCACTCAATATACCCGCGAATATCTTCATCCCGAATTTGTACGTTTCACCACGTTATTTATGCGAGTGCGCTATGGAAATTACATGGCCGTTGAGACCGACGTACAGAATATGCAGACAATGCAAACTGCAATTGAGGAAGGAGGCGTACAATGAATCGTCGGTTTTTGTTCATAATCGGTTTGGCTCTGCTGGTTGTATTCCTGATTGAATGGAATGCGCCGTCGAAGTTTTCATGGAAAGCAACCTACAGTCATCGCGACGAGCAACCTTTCGGATGTGCGGTGATGGACACTTTGTTGAGTCGGTCGTTGACGGGAGGATATTCGGTGACGCATCGCACGCTACCTCAAATGGCAGCCGAAAAAGCAAACGTAAAGCGTGTGATAATGGTTCAGACACCCGGATTCTCGCCATCGCAAACAGATATGCGTGCAATCAATCGACTCTTGGCAAAGGGAAACAAGCTGTTGATAGTTACCTATAAATTCAACTACGATTCCGTACCACCCGACTGGAACGTGAGTATCTACGGAAACGATAATTTCAATCCTCGGCTTTTGCAAAGAACCATTCAGGAACGCCAAGTACCCATGTCGAAACTTCGTTGGGGCAAGCAAAAGCCGTATGCCGAATATGCATCGAGCATTTATTCTTATTTCGTCGAAGGGTACATACAAATTCATAAAGCTCGTGAGATAGATACGTTGCTAACCCGTGTCAACTATATAGACGAAACCGTTTCAGACACCGTTACCTCGGAAGGAGTCTACGTCGAGCCCGCTAAAGAAGAAGGAGTTGTGAATTCACCCACCGAAGAAGCCTTGCCGTTAATTGTTTCGATGAAAAAAAATGGTAGTGAAGTATTCTTATGCTCCAGTCCACTGCTATTCACCAACTACGGGATGCTCGATAACAAAATCCGTCCAATCATCTTCCGACTGTTCTCTCAATTTGGTAATATGCCTGTGGTTCGCACAGAGGCTTATCTGCCGAAAGATGCCATAAACCAGGAAACGCCACTCGTATATTTCTTACAGCAACCCCCTTTGCGCTGGGCCATCTATACGGCGCTAATCGGACTTATTATTTTCTTCGTATTCACCGCCCGACGCCGACAACGCATCATCCCCGTGGTGAAAGATCCAGAAAATAAATCGCTCGAGTTTGTTAAGCTCATCGGCACACTCTATCATCAACGGCACGACAACCGCGACCTGCTCGAAAAGAAATACAGATTCTTCTGCGAAACCGTTCGCCGGCAATTCATGATAGATGTAGACGACACAGAACGACGCGCCGATATTGCCGAACGACTAAGCAAACGTATCGGCAAACCCAAGGAAGAGATTGCCGGCACCTTGCAGCAAATAACTGCGCTACTCGCACAGAAGAGTAAAATATCGGATTCAGAAATGCGCACTGTTATCGATGCGCTCGACGATATGCTGAACGAAAGTTGAACATCAAAACAAAAAATATATTTATGGAAACAAACGAGTCTATCGAGATTTTCAGTCGAAAAATAAACGAACTGCGCCAGCAGATTGCCAACGTCATCGTTGGTCAGCAACAAACCGTAGACCTTATTCTCACGGCCATGCTCGCCGACGGTCATGTACTAATCGAAGGTGTGCCCGGAGTGGCAAAGACACTTCTGGCCAAACTGGTGTCCAAGCTGGTTGATGCCCGTTTCTCGCGCATTCAGTTTACACCCGACCTTATGCCGAGCGACGTTCTCGGAACAACTGTGTTTAACATGAAAACATCCGAGTTCAACTTCCATCACGGTCCTGTTTTCGCCGATATGATTCTGGTCGACGAAATCAATCGTGCACCTGCAAAGACACAAGCTGCTCTCTTCGAGGTGATGGAAGAACGGCAGGCAACCATCGACGGAAAAACCCATCCGATGGGTGAACTCTACACAATTATAGCCACCCAAAACCCCGTTGAACAGGAAGGAACCTACCGCTTGCCGGAAGCACAGCTCGACCGTTTCATATTCAAAATATCCATGGGTTATCCAACAGCCGAAGAAGAGGTCGACATACTCAAACGCCACCTCGCCAACCGCGAACTAACCAGATTGGAAACCATACAACCCACAATAACCGTGAGCGAACTCCTTGAAATGCGAGCCATGCTCAAAGACGTGTTCATTGAAGAGAGTTTACTGCGCTACATTACCGAAATTATTCAGCAAACCCGAACCTCGCGAGCTGTATTCCTCGGAGCAAGTCCGCGCGCCTCAGTGGCTATTCTGAACACCTCGAAAGCCTACGCCATATTGAGCGGAAGAAACTTCGTTGCACCCGACGACATTAAAACCGTTGCGCCTGCCGTGCTGCGTCACCGACTCCTGCTAACAGCCGAAGCTGAAATGGAAGGCTACACGCCCGACAAAGTGGCCGAGCGATTAATCGATAAAGTGGAGGTTCCGAAATAAAATGTTTCTCACCCGAAGATTCTACATCGTCCTAGCTGCAATCACAATCGTAACCGCTCTAGGATTCGCTTTCCCACCCCTCTTCGGGGTCGGCAAATTCATGCTGTTGCTCCTCGCCGCAGCTCTACTGGCTGACATACTGATGCTTTTCCACAAAAAAGGAATAACCGCCCGACGCGATTGTGCCGACCGATTCTCGAATGGCGACGACAACACAATACGAATAATTATATCGAACTCCTTCGCCCTCCGTCTCTCGGCCATAATTATAGACGAAGCCCCCGTCATATTCCAGCGGCGCAACATTAAATACCATCTTCCTCTGCCAGCCAAAACAACCAGCGAAACATCCTACAGTCTTCGCCCCGTTGTTCGCGGAACATATCATTTCGGTCGACTCCGCATCTTCGTCAGAACTCCACTCACCCTCGTAGAACGACGCTACACACAGGCCGAAGAAAAAGAAGTGAAGGTCTATCCTTCATTTCTCATGCTCAACCACTACGAGCTTCTTGCAATGAGCAACAACCTTCTCGAAATGGGAATAAAACGTATCCGTCGGGTAGGCAACAATACCGAGTTCGAACAAATAAAAGCCTATGTTCCGGGCGATGAATACAGAACCATAAACTGGAAAGCCAGTGCTCGAAGGCATGAACTGATGGTTAATGTGTATCGCGACGAACGTTCGCAAAGAATATATTCGGTAATCGACAAAGGCCGAGTCATGCAGCAAGCATTTGATAAAATGACCCTCCTCGATTACAGCATCAACGCCGCCCTTGTGCTTTCACACATCGCCATCCGAAAAGACGACAAAGCAGGCTTAATAACCTTCGCCGAAAAGGTAGATACAATGCTGGCCCCCTCCAGTAGACCAACCCAGATGCAACACATTCTCGAAGCCCTCTATGCCGAGCAAACATCGTTCGGTGAAACCGATTTTAGCGCCCTGTGTACAAATATCAACCGCAGCATCAGCAAGCGCAGTCTGCTCATTCTCTACACAAACTTCTCCGGTCTCGGTTCGTTGCACCGGCAGCTCGCGTATCTCAAACTCCTCAACAACCGGCACCGCCTTCTGGTCGTATTTTTCGAAGACGCCGAACTACAAACCTACATCTCATCAGACAAACAAACCACCGAAGACTACTATAGGCACGTCATTGCCGAAAAATTCGCTTACGAACAACGCCTTATAGTTTCAACACTCCAACAACACGGCATCCTTAGCCTGCTCACCACCCCGAAGAATCTCAGCGTAGACGTAATAAACAAATATATCGAACTGAAACAACGCCAAATCCTCTCCTAGTTACGCAAGAAGTGTCGTAACCTGCCCCCGAATCTTCCTTTCCCCTCCTAATTATTTTCCGCTACCAGTTTATTTCTCCGTCCCCTCTAAATTCACGAGCAGAGCGAGTGCCTTCTGCTCTGCCGCAATAGCTCGCTCAAGTTCTGGCAGCAACGGATTAATTTTCTTGATGTTCGCCTCCCTCGCCATGGTCAACACGTGCCCGGCAAACTCATAATGCTCCATGTTGTGGAGCAATCCTATTCTAATATTCTTTATTCTCATATTTCTATTTATAAGGTCGAAGAGCATCTATTTACAAACTATTCTACAGATACAAAAATAAGATTTTATGTCTTTATGCAAGTGAATATCGACATAAAACTTTTCTATATGTCTTTATGTAAGTGAATATCGACATAAAACTTCTCTATATGTCTTTATGCAAGTGAATATCGACATAAAACTTCTCTATATGTCTTTATGCAAGTGAATATTGACATAAAACTTCTCTATATGTCTTTATGCAAGTGAATATTGACATAAAACTTCTCTATATGCCTTTATGCAAGTGAATATCGACATAAAACTTCTCTATATGTTTTTATGCAAGTGAATATTGACAAAAAATCACGGCTGCCGACCTTTTTCCACGTATAATCAACCTTGTTTTTAATCGTGTTGACCCGAAAAACGTCGAGAAATGATAAGACTTGGAAACAGAAGATGATAGAAACCACATCCGAAGAGGAGCCCGACATCCCGATATCACAAACTCTTCTGCCACCCAATGCCAATTCAACCCGGATGTTAATTCGGACGATACATTCTAACATGTGCAATGTTCAATATGCCCCTATTCCGGGCGATACAATCTACCCCAATTGATGTATTCTAGCTCGATTCGATGTGTGTGCTAGTCCAATTAATGCGTGTGCTAGCCCAATTGATGTTTTCTAGCTCAATTGATGTGTTTGTAATCCCAATCCAATCCAACTCGGGCTGCAGGCCCGCATGTAGGGACAGACCCCGTGTCTGTCCGTCTCCACTCCTCGTTGTCTTTGTCCGCTTCCATGACCCAACAAGGATGCTCCTCGTTGTCTTTTGTCTGCCACCAACGCCAACTCGGGCTACCGACTGCATAACACATATTGGATTTATCAAATCGCATATGCCTTCGGTTCGCAGAACCGAAGGGGTGATTCTCTCGGACAGACACGGGGTCTGTCCCTACACATGCGGGCTGCAGCCCGAGTTGGCGTTGGGATTGGATTTTGGGGTGCCGTTCCGTTATCTGATATCGAACTCACGTGATTTTCTGGTTCGCCAGACCAAAATAAAAACCGCCGACTCCTTTTTATGGGAATCGACGGTCGGTGTTAGGGGTGGATCCTGAAAATGAGAGAATGAAATAATTAATTACCTAATCATAAGAACTCTTCGAACCTTGAAGAAGTACCAATAACCTTTTTCAAGAATTGCTTTGAGCTATCTAGTTTAAATTTTTATTCGCTGGGAATAATACCGCGCATGCGGTCGTCGAAGGCCGAGAGGGCGGCTTTGGCTCCTTCGCCCATCGCTACGACGATTTGTTTGTAGGGCACGGTGCTTACGTCGCCGGCTGCATAAACGCCGGGGATGCCGGTGCGGCATGAGGCGTCGATTTCGATTTCGCCACGCTGGGTGAGTTGCAATTCGTTTGCGAAGATTTTGCTGTTGGGCGAGAGGCCTATCTGGATGAATATTCCGTCGACTTCGATGGCGTCTTCTTCGGCTGTAACGGTGTTGCGATAGGTGACGAGGCTCAGACTTTGGTCGTCGCCGATGAGTCCGGTTGTTTGTGTGTTGGTGTGCAGACTTATGTTGGGCGTTTGGAGTGCTTTGTTTTTGAGCACTTCGTCGGCTCGGAATGTGTCGGTAAATTCAAAGACGGTTACCTTGCGGCAGATGGCGGCGAGGTCGATGGCGGCTTCGAGTCCGGAGTTTCCACCTCCTACCACGACTACGTCTTTTCCTTTATAGAATGGTCCGTCGCAATGCGGGCAGAAGTGCACGCCGCGTCCGATGTATTTTTCCTCGTTTTCGAGATTGAGTCGGCGCCAGCTTGCTCCGGTAGCTATGATTACGGCTGGTGCGATGAAGGTTTCGCCTCCTCGTGCGGTGATTCGTTTTTGACCGCCTTTGAGTTGTGTGGCAGTTATGGTTCGGTGTTCAAATAGTTGCACGTTGTAGGCTTGCAAATGTTCGCGCAGGTTGGCGGCGAGCTTTGTTCCGTTTGTTTCGGTAACGGATATAAGGTTCTGAATCGCGCTGGTGTCGTTCACCTGTCCGCCTATTCTTTCGGCTACGATGCCTACTCGGAGTCCTTTTCGAGCTGAATATATTGCGGCCGATGCTCCTGCCGGTCCACCTCCGAGCACGATTACATCGAATCGATGTTCGACTGTTTCGGCATTGTTCTCTACTCCGAATCTGTCTTCGATTTTCTGGAGTAACTGAGCTAAATCGCCGCGCCCGCTATGAAGTAGTTCGCCTTCGGCGTATACGGCCGGTACGCCTTGTATGTTGAGCGAATTTATTTCGTTTTGGAAGAGTGCTCCGTCGATGGTTTCGTGTGTTATAGCGGGGTTGTTGAGGGCTATGATGTTGAGTGCCTGAACCACGTCGGGGCAGTTGGTGCACGAGAGCGACATATATGTTTTGAGCTTCAGCGTGCCTTTTATGTTTTTGATTCTTGCAATGATGGCTGGGTCGGGCAGATTCTTTCCTTTCCCGTCGGCATTGAGCAAGGCCAGGAGGAGTGACGAATATTCGTGTCCCTCGGGCATTCCTCTGAATGCTATGCCTGTTTCTTGGTTATTCTTGAGAATGGTTATAAGGAGTTTTGCGTCGGAAGATTCATGCCACTGGATGTTTATCTTATCGGAAACGCCGGCAAAATCGGTCACGAATTGTTTGAACTCGGTTGCGTGCGCATCGTTGTCGGAGTACTCTGCGCGGAGGGTGAACTCGGCTTCCAGGTTTGCAAGAATCTGTTTTGTTTGCTCGATAATATTTAAATCTAACATGGCTTTTGTCTGTTTAAAATGAAAGGTCTCGTTCTGAATGCTCCTTCACAGGGTGGTTCAGTTCGAGACCTCTCTCTAGTTTCATAATGTTCTGTCTATCGTATGAAAAAACTCAGGTTTATTTCGTTTAAATCTTTCCGACGAGGTCTATGGTCGGCCTTAGGGTTTGCTGTCCTTCGTTCCATTTTGCGGGGCAAACTTCGCCTGGATGTTGCTCCACAAACTGTGCGGCTTTCACCTTTCGAACGAGTTCTTCAGCGTTGCGTCCGATGCTGTTGTCCTGCACCTCGGCTAATTTTACGAGACCTTCAGGATTTACAACGAACGTGCCGCGATAGGCCAGGCCTTCATCCTCCTTGAACACTCCGAAACCTTTAGCTAAAACTCCGAGAGGGTCGGCTAGCATGGTGTAGTTGATTTTCTTAATGCTGTCTGAAGCATCGTGCCAAGCTTTGTGCACGAAATGCGTATCGCAGCTAACAGAGAACACTTCTACGCCCATCTTCTTTAACTCGTCATATTTCTCGGCCAGGTCGACCAGCTCTGTGGGACACACAAAAGTGAAGTCGGCCGGATAGAAGAAGAATATGGCCCATTTGCCTTTGATGTCGTTGTTAGAAACATCTTTGAACTCTCCGTTTTGAAATGCGTGCACCTTGAACTCGGGCACTTGTGCATTGATAATTGATTCCATAAATTCAGTATGCTTTTATTGTTTGTAATTGTTTGATTCTAAAAGACGATGCAAAGATATTCGCCCACTCTTCGGTTCACAACAGTCTCGCTCTATTGCTCAATCGAACTAATCAATAAAAGGCCGGGAAAGGCTTGTAACAAGGCACATATGTAGCCCGAGACAATGTGGCTATAAATGTGTGATTCTACCTCCGGCGGGTGATAAAGAGGCCGACGAAGGTGAGAAAACCGTTTAGCATCAGAAGTTCGTAGCCGAAGTGGTAGTCGGTTAGGTTTTTGGTGGCTTGTTCGATGACGAAACAAAGTAGCGGACTGAGAATGGCTATATGGGGCACAAGGCGGTCGTTCGCTTGATATTTTGTGAGGAGGCCGAATGCAAATAGGCCAAGTAGTGGACCGTAGGTATAGGAACAGATGATGTATACGGCGTCAATTAGACTCGTTGAGTTGAAAAGACGGAAAGCAAGAATGAAGATTACGAATATGACCGAGATAACTAGGTGGGCCCGGCGACGTAATGGTTCATCGTTCGGACGTTCACGAAGGTCTACGCAGTAGGTTGTTGTGAGAGCTGTCAGAGCGGAATCTGCGCTGGAGAAGCTAGCAGCAACTACGCCAATGGTGAACAAACTGACGACAGTTGAACCAAGCCATCCTCCAGCTGTTGCAAGAAGCATCAGGTCGTCGGGACTCGTTGGAAGTGGCTGCGATTGTCGACTGAAGAAAGAAACGAGAAGTGTACCGAGAGCAAGGAATAGAAGGTTTACCGGTAGGAAGGCAAATCCGTAGGTGCACATATCTTTCTGTGCCTCTCGCAGAGTGCGACACGTGAGATTCTTTTGCATCATATCTTGGTCGAGCCCGGTCATCACAATGACAATGAATATTCCGCTTATGAATTGTTTCCAGAAATTCTGCTTGCTCATCCAATCGTTGAACACGAATATTTCAGAATGTTTGCTGTCGGCAATGGTTTTGATGGCTTCTGGAATGGTTAGGTCAAGGGCGGAAGTTACCTTATATATTATCAAGCTTAAGGCGAGGAACAAGCATAGTGTTTGGAAAGTATCGGTTATGACGAGCGTTTTTATTCCGCCGCGTCTTGTGTATAGCCAGATGAGGGCAACCATTATGCTCACGGTTAGCGGGAATGGAAGACCGTAGGGTTGGAGAACGAATTGCTGCAGAATGATGCAAACAACATAGAATCTAACTGCGGCACCAGCCATTTTGGATAGGATAAAGAAAGCGGCTCCAGTTTTATAGCTTCGATGTCCCAGTCGGGTTTTGAGATAGGAGTAGATGGTGGTTAGGTTGAGTCGATAGTATACGGGAAGAAGAAGAAATGCCACTATAAAATAGCCGACGATGAAACCGAGGCACGTTTGCAGATAGGTCATATTGAGGTCTATAACCATTCCTGGCACGCTGACAAAAGTTACTCCCGAAATACTTGCACCAATCATTCCGAAAGCTACGAGCGGCCAGGGCGAGCGTCGGTTGGCTCGAAAGAAAGTGTCGTTATTAGCGGTTCGAGATGTTAGTCGGCTGATTAATAGCAGAACAGCAAAGTAGATTATTATGGTTGCGATGATAAGCATTGGTTTATTTCTTTTCGGCCTGCAGCGCAGCACCTATTGCGGTGCAGAATTCGGAATGCTTGGGAATTATAAATCGAACATCGTAAAGCTTCTCCATCATCGGGAAAATATATTCGCATTGTGGGAGGAGAGTTAGGTTTCCAATGAGAACAAAATCACGTATACCGCTGTTGAGCGAACTAAGGATAGTTGCCGAACCAATGGATTGCAACACCATGCAAATGAGTCCAAGAGCAATATCTTCACGGCTGGCGTTGCCTTGCGCATTTGCAAAGAGCGAAGCTGTTGCACTCTTGGGCAGGCCTGGCAGCGGATGCTGTGAGATATCACCAATGAGGAGATTAATCTTCGACACATCGCCTTTCTTGGCCAGTTCAGCAATCTCGTTTATGTTGTCAGTTTTGAGCAGCAGTCGCGATAATCCATTTAGGGTTCCGCCTCCGATTCCGATTCCACCGATGTGCCTGATATTATTATCGTCGCATTGCACGAGAGATGTTCCCGTACCCATCGAAACGACTATCATCTTTTGCAGTTTCGATTCAAATCGTGCACCCAAACCATCGGCCAGAAACTCTTCAGCCTTTTTGGTGGGCAAACCGTAGACAGGCTTATCGACATATGCCGCCCCGACTCCCGTGAGCATAACCTTCTTCACATCGACAAGCTCAATCCGGTTATCATACAAATATTTCCCAAATGCCCCATAGAGCGAAGTAATCGGGTCGGTCGCCTTTATTCTAAGCGGCTTCACCACCTTTCCGTCGCAAATCCCAACAATCTTTGTTGTGGAAATTCCCACGTCTATTCCAATAGCTATTTTCATCACATTTTATCTAATCGGCACAAAGGTAACAAAAACCGAAAAGGCCTTTAGTAGAGCCGAAAGCGTATTGAGAAAAAATGAAAAACATTTTTGAAGTCTTTTGTAAATGACTATTTTTGCACGCCGTAAAAGGCTATACAACACAGTAAAACATCAAAATAAAATACATCAAACGAAATGACAAAAGCAGATATCATCAATGAGATAGCAGAGTCAACCGGCATACCTAAAAAAGATGTGTCGGCAGTTATAGAATCCTTCATGGAAACTATTAAAGACAGTTTGCTGGAAAAGAAAGAAAACGTATACCTGCGCGGTTTCGGTAGTTTTATAATAAAACATCGGGCCGAAAAAACAGCACGTAATATTTCGAAGAATACTACTATTACGATTCCGGCACATGATTTTCCCAGCTTCAAACCAGCAAAGGTGTTTATTGAAGATATGAGGAAATAATTCATAGCAAACAAACATCAATAATAATTTAAAACAACACAAGCAATGCCAAACGGAAAGAAGAAAAAGGGTCACAAAATGGCTACGCACAAGCGTAAGAAAAGACTGAGAAAGAACAGACACAAGAGCAAGTAAGCCCCCGCCGGCCGAAAGTACTTTTGTGAAAAGTCTTTCATGATTCACGGGGCGTGTCTTCGCATGTTACTCCTCCCCATGGGAACGCGATGACAGGTCTCGATTTTTTTATATTTATACGAAAAGCAATAAGTGGAGCACTAAATTATCCCTTGGAGCGACATTTATTAATAACAAAAGAAGAATGACAAGCGAAGTAATTATCGATGCCCAACCGAAAGAAATTTCGATTGCATTGCTCGAGGATAAGCGCCTGGTGGAATATCAACGCGAACCTCGAGAAGCCAATTTTTCGGTAGGAAACATCTATGTCGCTAAAGTAAAGAAGCTCATGCCAGGGCTCAATGCTTGCTTCGTAGATGTAGGTTATGAACGTGATGCCTTTCTTCATTATCTTGACTTAGGGAGCCAATTCAACTCGTTTGCGAAATACATCAAGCAAGTTCAAAGCGACCGCAAACGACTATATCCGATTCAAAAAGCAACCCGATTGCCCGACATAACCAAAGACGGCAGCATTCAAACCACACTTCAGGCAGGACAAGAAGTGATGGTGCAAATCATAAAGGAGCCTATATCAACAAAAGGCCCCAGAATGACGGGCGAGATTTCGTTCGCCGGTCGCTATTTGGTTTTGATTCCATTCGGAGAAAAGATAACCGTATCCTCGAAGATTAAACGAGGAGAAGAGCGAGCCCGACTCAAACAACTCATACAAAGCATATGCCCCAATAACTTCGGAGTAATTGTCAGAACAGTGGCCGAAGGAAAACGAGTTGCCGAACTCGACGCCGAACTGAAAGTTCTTCTCAACAGATGGAATGACGCAATAACCAAACTGCAAAAAACCCAGGAACGCCCCCAGTTGGCCTTCGAGGAAACCGGACGTGCCGTCGCAATGATTCGCGACCTCTTCAACCCCACATACGAAAACATATATGTGAACGACGAGGAAATTTGTACGGCCATCAAACACTACGTTTCGCTCATCTCGCCCGAAAGAGCGGGAATCGTGAAGAAGTATAACGGCAAAGTACCGATATTCGACAACTTCGACGTTACGAAACAAATTAAATCGGGATTCGGAAAAACCGTAAACTACGGCCACGGATGCTACCTCATAATAGAGCACACCGAAGCCATGCACGTGGTCGACGTGAACAGCGGTAACCGAACCAAAGAAAAAGCACAAGAACAAAATGCCCTCGACACAAACCTCGGAGCTGCCGAAGAACTTGCACGCCAGCTTCGACTGAGAGACATGGGCGGAATTATCGTCGTGGATTTCATAGACATGAATCTCGCTGAAGACCGACAAATGCTCTACGAACGAATGTGCAAAGCCATGCAGAAAGACAGAGCAAGGCACAACATCCTTCCGCTAAGCAAATTCGGAATAATGCAAATCACCCGACAAAGAGTACGTCCCGTGATGGACGTAGACGTCGACGAAAACTGCCCCACATGCTTCGGCTCGGGAAAGATACGCTCAAGCATACTCTTCACCGACCAGCTCGAACGCAAAATAGACCGTATGGTTCACAAAATAGGCATTTCGAAATTCTACCTCCACGTACACCCCTACGTTGCAGCCTACATAAACCGCGGCCTATTCTCGCTCAAACGCAGATGGCAACTCAAATACGGATTAGGCGTGCACATCATCGCCTCGCAGAAACTCGGATTCCTGCAATACGAGTTCTACGACTCTCAGCAACAATTTATCGACATGAAAGAAACTAATGACCGTCTCTAAGTCAAAAAAAGATATACATCCTCAGCGGAGGATGAATGAAGTAAAGGTTAACAATCATGTTATTAAAATCAGGAGAGGACCAGCTTTGCAAAAAGCCCAGGTCCTCTTTTTTATATCTCCACATAAGTTTTTACACCCCCCCACGTGAGTTCTCACACCCCCCACACGTAAGTTCTCAAATGCAACGTTAACCAAGACTTTATTTCAATACCCCAAATCCAACTCGGGCTGCAGGCCCGCATGTAGGGACAGACCCCGTGTCTGTCCGAAAATCACCCCTTCGGTTCGCAGAACCGAAGGCATATACGATTTGATAAATCCAATATGTGTTATGCAGTCGGCAGCCCGAGTTGGCGTTGGTGGCAGACAAAAGACAACGAGGAGCATCCTTGTTGGGTCGTGGAGACGGACAGACACGGGGTCTGTCCCTACATGCGGGCCTGCAGCCCGAGTTGGATTTGATTGGATTACAAACACATCAATCGAGCTAGCACACACACCAATCGGACTAGAATACATCAATTGGGGTAGAACACACATCAATCGAGGTAGATGGTATCGTCCGGAATAGGGGCATATTGAACATTGCACATGTTAGAATGTATCGTCCGAATTAACATCCGGGTTGAATTGGCATTGGGTGGCGGAGGATTTTGTGATACCGGGATGTCGGGCTCCTCTTCGGATGGGATTTTTATCATCTTCCATTTCCAAGTCTTATCATTTCTCGATGTTTTTCGGGTCAACACGATTAAAAACAAGGTTGATTATACGTGAGAAAAGGTCGACCGCCACGTTTTCTGTATTTCTGCCATGGAAGAAAGACAAAAAAGATTGTATTATGTATTTCTGCCGTGGAAGAAAGACAAAAAAGTTAGTAGGATGTATTTCTGCCATGGAAGAAATACAAAATAGATAGTTGTGTGTATTTCTGCCATGGAATAAAGACAAAAATGATTGTATGATGTATTTCTGCCATGGAAGAAATACAAAAAAGATAGTAGGATGTATTTCTGCCATGGAAGAAATACATAAAAGTTAGTTGGATGTATTTCTGCCGTGGAAGAAAGACAAAAAAGTTAGTATTATGTATTTCTGCCATGGAAGAAAGACATAAAACTTTATATTTATACTCATACGATGGTGTTGAACATCAGAAAATCATTCTGGCAATAAAAAATCATGAGTATAAAGGGCTTTAAAAGAATGCAGCTCCACAACATGGGGCATTTTCGGGTTCGCCGAGTACGTGTTGACTATGGCGAGGGGGGCGAATATTAAGAAAATTAATCCGTTGCTGTCGGAACTTGAGCGAGTTCGGGTTCGCCGAGCACGGGTTGACCATAGCGGGGGAGGCGAATATCAAGATGCACGAGAAAATACCCCTCGTGGGGGGCGGTGGAAATGAGGCAAGATGTTAGCTGGGAAAAATATAATGCTCTCTACTGCGGTTGACGAGTAAAATAGGACTAGATTTGTGCCAGCTCTTCGGGGTGGACGGGAGAAAACATCGTGCAATACGTGTTTAGTTCAGTCGACCGAACAGCGTTTCCGTAGGGATAACAAACATTTCAAATCAAATATTTTTATGAAGAGAACATCTTTCCTTATGCTTATGCTCGCTTTTGTTTTAGCGGCATCGGCGCAAACGGAGTTCACACGCGGCATCGGAAAATATCCGGGCCGACCGTCGGAAAATTTTGCGCCTAATCTTGTTCCCGACAATTCGTATCGCAATCTGGCATTGAACAGGGCTGCCACGGCCTCGTCGTCGGTGGATTACAATCTGACGGCGCAGTTGGCAACCGACGGTATCGTGTCGACCACCACACCGGTGACGCTCGAAGTGCGAACACCCGAGGGGAAACTGTCATTGCGCGACAAGGAGAAAACGTTCGACGGCAATATTCACTCGGCGAACATCTTGCGCGGTGGAAAAACGTTCATATCCTACAGCTGGACGGGCAAGGACGTCTTAACCGACGAGGTGATTGTTCAGGCGTCGCTGGCCTATTATCCTAATCGGGCAACGAAGGGATATGCAATCAATATCCAGGCATCCGACGACGGAATGAGCTGGAAAACCATCGGCAGTCTCAAAGGCAATTCGCTGCCCGGAGAAGCAACCCAGCAGATGGTGAGCTCCGACCCGAACAAGGCCGAGGCGCGTGAAAGGCTACCGCTTCGCGAGATTAATATTCCTATTTCCATTCCGAAGAGTGCATACAGTAGGCTGCGCGTGGAGTTCATCATGCCCGGCGCTGCCTATTGGAAACTCACAAAGGTGCAGTTCAACAACTCTGGAAAAGAACAAAGGGTACTGCCGGCCGAATACTTCTCGAGCGCATGGCTGGCCGATGGTTCGAAGGCGCAATGGCTGGCAATCGATTTGGGACGAGAGGCGTCGGTAGACGAAGTGCGAATACACTGGCTGCACAGGCCGCTGTTTGGAGAGGTGCAAACGTCGGACGACGGCCGGAACTGGCGCAAGGCCGCTATACTTTCGGTTGGCAAAGAGCTCACGGAAAATATTCCGCTCAATGTCAGCACACGCTTCGTTAGGCTATATCTCCGCCGCCCCGACAATTCTAATCTCTTCGCGCTTACGGAGGTCGAGGTTATGGGGCGTGGCGGGATTGTTGCACAACCGCAGGAAAGACGCGCTTTTACATCGGGCAACTACAGTTTGAATGGCGGCGACTGGACTCTCCGTCGCGAGGGCTACGATGTGGAAATCCCGGCTACGGTTCCGGCCACGGTTCTAGCGAGCTATGAAAACTCGGGCGCACTGCCGCAGCTGGTGTTCGGAAATAACTTGCGACAGGCGTCAGAGTCGTTCTTTTGCTCGGACTTCCATTATAAAACTCATTTCACTGTCCCGGAAACATATCGCGGCCGACAGGTATATCTCAACTTCGATGGTATCAACTGGAAAGCCGAAATATTCCTCAACAAACACCATGTCGGATGGATTCGAGGTGCTTTCGAACGCGGCCGATTCAATGTGACCAGCTTGCTCGCAGAGGGTAATAATCTTTTGGAGATTCGCATTCTCCGTAACGACAATTTCGGTGCCGTGAAAACCAAAACCGAACTCAATACCGACCTTAACGGCGGTGTGCTCGGTGCCGATAATCCAACCTTCCACGCGTCTGTAGGATGGGATTGGATAACCTCGACTCCGGGTCGCGAACTCGGAATATGGAACGATGTGTTCCTTTCGGCCGACGGTGGCGTTTCGCTTGCCGACCCGCTGCTGGTTTCGCGTATCGATCGCGCATCAGGACTGGCTACAATCAAACCATCAGTTATCGTGAGGAACAATTTCGCAACGTCTGTCGACGCTCTTGTGCGTGGTAGAGTAGGGCAGATCCACTTTGAACAATCCGTTACTCTGCCCGCTCAATCCGAGCAGGAAGTAACGTTCAATCCTGCCGATTTTCCACAGTTGTGCAATCAAAATCTTCATCTCTGGTGGCCCAACGGATATGGCGAGCCATATCTTTACGACGCCGGATATTCGGTTAGCATCCCCGAACTCTCTGACTCTATAGACTACAAAGCCGGCATACGACAAATAGATTACGAAGATGTCAGTACTGCCCTGAAAATATATGTTAACCACCGCCGGTTCATTCCCATGGGTGGCAACTGGGGATTCTCCGAAACCAATCTAAACTATAGGGCGCGCGAATATGATGCAGCCGTGAAGTACCACCGCGATATGAACTTCAACATGATTCGTAACTGGGTAGGACAGATTGGCGACAAGGAATTCTATGATGCGTGCGACAAATATGGCCTCATGGTTTGGCAAGATTTCTGGCTGGCTAATCCGTGGGACGGTCCAGACCCGACAGACGAAACGATGTTCATGACCAACGCTTACGATTATGTTCGCCGAATCCGACGCCACCCCTGCCTCGGAATCTACGTGGGTCGAAACGAAGGCTATCCGCCACAAACGCTTAATACCGCACTCGAGAATCTGGTAGCGAAGGAACATCCCGACCTTGGATATATTCCCAGTTCGGCCGACGACGGAGTAAGCGGGCACGGTCCTTATTGGTTAATGCCCACCGAATGGTATTTCAAGAATCAAACCGGCAAACTCCACTCCGAACGAGGCGTGCCGAATCCGATGGTTTTTGAAAGTTTACTTCGCTCCATTCCCAACGACGAACTTTGGCCAATCGGATTGTCGTGGGCGCAGCACGACTTCACACAATCGGGTGCTCAGCGCGGAAAAGAATTCCTGAAACTATTCGAAGAACGCTTCGGACGACCCTTAGGTGCAACTAACTTCTCGGCCCTCGCGCAGTGGCTGAACTACGATTCGCATAGGGCGATGTATGAGAGTATGCTGCAAAACCGAATGGGCCTGCTCATGTGGATGAGTCACCCGGCATGGCCCAGTATGGTGTGGCAAACCTACGACTACTATCTTCTCCCAACGGCCGCCTTTTATGGCATCAAGAAAGCCTGCGAACCGTTGCATTTGCAATGGAATCCGGCAACCGACAGCGTCCAGCTTGTCAACACGTCGGCCGGCATGCATCGCGTATTAGCCATAGCCTACGAGTACGATATGTATGGCAAGGAAATAGTTTCTTTAGGACAGAACGTAGAAACAGACAACGACCAAACTCAAAACCTCTTCGAACTGCCCGAAATAAGAGAGCCCGTCAGCTTCCTGCGTCTTGTTCTCACGCTTGACGACGGCAAGTCAACAAGAGAAAATTTCTACGTCCGCACTCGTACGCCGAAAGATTTCCGTCGCCTGGAACTGCTCCGTCACATTCGTCTTGACCTGCGTGAGGATTATGTCCGCGAGGGCGACACATTCAGTGGGAAAGTCACGCTTACTAACAACACCAATACTCCGGCGTTGTTTATCCATCTTGACCTTCGTGCAGCCGACGGCGAGCAGATCCTTCCAATCAGCTACAGCGACAATTATTTCTCTCTCATGCCTGGCGAAAGTCGCGAAGTTTCCATCACCTTCCGGGCCGAAGATACCCGCTCGAATAATCCGCAACCTCATCTCCGCGTATCGGGCTTCAACGTTCGATAAGCCTCCACAAATCCCTATACATTTCGCGGCTCTTGCAATTTTCTTGCAAGAGCCGCGACTTGGTTTTTATAACATATAGAAAACTATCCGAATCGAAATACAGAAACCAAGGTCTTGATTGTCATCATTAATGTGCAATGTGAAAAATTAATCAAATGCCCATGCTGGGAATCCATAGTCTCGCGGACAACCATCGGCAACAATGAGTTCTCCTGAAGGAAATAGTAAATGGACACCTAAATCATGATCTGTATGATACGAAGGTGTCTTAGACCAGAAATCGCCATAGAAACCGACTTTGTTAAGTTTACCATTATATAAATATCCTAGAGATGGCAGGAAGAAATATTTGTATTGTTCTGATGTTGTAGGAACGCTGGGAGAAAGTTGTATTGTGTAGTCTATATGTGGCGCACCTAGGGCTGTGTAGTCTGTGAATAAATCTGGGGCTAAGTCAGAACGGAAATTAGAAATATAAATTCTTTTCAGTAACCATAACCCGCCTTTATATAGATGCCCGTGACCCGACCATAGAGTAGAAGTATCCCAATTTGGATTGCCTTTTTGTGCATACCATAACATCTCATTAGCATTGGGAGTAATTGCACATGAATTAACTGCTTCTAATGGAAGATGAACATCACTATACCAACGGTTCGCATCTGAATTATTCGGGTAATTAGGGTTGTATTCATCATTAAGCGTTGGAGGATTAGCAACTCCACTCCAATAGTCCTGATAAGCGTCCCACATATAATATTTGCTACTACTGTAATCGGCTGCTGGCGTAAGATTGGCTGTCACGTCGCTAATCTCACCGGCCTTTGTTGTTAGTGTTAGTGTTTTCGAGATAGCACCTTCTACCGTTGTGACGGGGTCTTTGATGTAGTAGTCAATCTTGAATGTGCGTGCCGCATTGCTTGGAGCAATGACCATGTAAGATGCGTTCATCGTGGGATTGGCTGATGTGTTCGACAGTAGGAAATTATTCGTCGTAAGCGTTATCGTATTGCTCGAACCAGATATTGGACTCGTGCTCAGATTACCCGACGAGAAATCGTATGTTCCCGCAATTGGGCCCGACTGGCTCGTAATCACAATCTTCGTGAGACGAATGTTCGGCCCTAGAGCAGTGTTCATGCATCGCGGAAGGAAGCACAGATAGGCAGCCTTGTGCTCTAGGTTGAACTTGAACGACTGTCCGCTACCGCTGGCTTTGGCTGAACCACAGTCGCCCGACTCTCCTGCATGACTGAAATCGTTTGCCGTCGACTGGCTCTGTGATGATGCTATTGTAACCCTGTTGGCCGAGGTCCCGTTCTTACCAGTGTAGCGTACTTCGCATTGGTCGGCATATTTCCGTCCATTATTAGGCATCTTGAACACGCCACGTGTTTTGTCGGTGTTGAGCGTTCCGGCCTCGCTCCGTTCGTATGCGCCCGAGGTAGGCCGAACGAAAATGTAATCTCCCGTTTCCCAGAAAGCCAAGGCTCCGTTACCGGGCGTGTGAGTTATTGTAGTTCGCGATGCTTCGTGGGCAATGCTTTCGAAGGTTATGCCTTCCTGTTCGACAGATGGTTTCTTGTCGGTTCCGGATTCAATGTTTGGGTCGTTGCATGCGGCCATCATGAGACCCAATACGAGAGCCGATAAAGTGTTAATCTTCATCATTAATCCTCCCATAAATTATTTTTTTGTTCTTCGTCTTCGTAGTCTAACGCTTGCTTAGCGTCTCCTCCTGTGGAGCCTTGTCCAATAGGCTTATGCTGTCCGCTAACCGTCTGCATAAGCCATTCGATGTCTAACTCGATAACTTTCGTTACTGGTTGCAGATAATCTGCTCTTCGGTTGTTTTGATGTTTGATTTCTGTCATTGTTTTATCGTTTATATATCATTAAAAATGTTCTTATTTTCTGTTCGTGGCACATGAGATATCAGACAATAAAACTTCGTCGGAGTTCCATTGTCTAGAGAGATTACGTAACTTCCGTGTGTTTGTAAAATAAGGTTATAAGGCTTGATGCTCCTGTATTTGGAGTTTTTTCCGACTCCTGCAAATCATTGTACGAAAAAATCACAGGGAAATCGAAATTTCTCTGCGTCGTAATGTCACAAAAGAAAGAATATAGTTTATTATCCTCCCACGCGTGGATATTATAATAAAAAGTAGGATGGAAACTCATGGCGGCAAAATTAATCACTTAGCTCGTAACGCAGAACGTCCCAGTGGTTTTATTGACCTAGAGCAAGTTCTCTCTTATCTGTATGACCGAGTTAAAAATTACTTGGACATATAATCTCTATATGTTGGCGTACTAACTGAATAACCTTAAGGAGAGACTTTGCGGATAAAATATGATACCTAAAGGTAAGTTGGCCGTATAATCAGAATTTGAATCTATGGGAAACCGGCACATGGCTCTTTCCTCAACATTTCAGGCCTTTATACGGCTATTTCACTTTCCAAAAAAGAATGCTGCTCTGTCGGGGAAGACAGAGCAGCACTTTTTAAAGAGAATTTTATCAGTTATTGAACGCCGGCGTCGGCTGCTGCGGCTTGTGTCTCGGGGGCTTGAGCACCCTTCACGAAATAGTAGCAGCCATATAGCGGATAGGCCCAATTGGACTTATGCGACTTGGTTACGTCGAGCTGCTTAGCAGCCTCGAGATATTGAATGGCCTTGTTATAGACCTCATTGAACTGCTCGCGGGCGGCCTTGGTGAGCACACCTTTCACTTCGGCAACACGCTCCTGGGCCTTGTAGAACCAGCATTGCCCAATGGATGCGTTGATGGCTATGCGCGAATCGTCGTCCTTGGCAAGGGCGAGGGCCTTAGACAGGCAGTCGGCTGCAGCGTCGTAGTTCTTCTTCTGACTTTCGAACTGACCTTTCATCACAAGTGCACCATAGCTGTTGGGATTCTTGGCGAGCTGGGCATTGATGAGTTTTTCAGCCTTATCCTGCATTCCCAAACCACTGTAGGTCGAGGTGAGGGTTGTTAGTATGGCGTCGTTCGAGGAGTCTTGGGAGTAGATGGCTTCGAGCTTCTCGGCGTAGGCAATGGAATCTTGACGGGTTTTGAGTTGTGCGCCCAAAATTGCCAACTGAAGTTGCTGGGCTTCCTTAGCGCGCTCCTGGCTCTTCATTGCATATTCAATGTAGCGTGCGGCCTTTTCGAAGTCCTTGTTGTCGTAGGCATAGTAGGCTGCGAAGAATGCAATCTCGTTGAGGTTGGTATCCTTTGATTTATCGAACTTAGCGAATACGGGGTCGTCAGCCGTGTCTACATAGCGTGCGAGGAACTTATAGGCAGTTTTGTCGTCCTTGGCACCCTGGAAAAAGATTCCACCGTTGATGAGCTGTCCACGAAGCAAATAAAGCTGGTCGATAACTGTGGTGAAGCGAGGTTTCACTTTGCCTTTTTCGTTTGGCATGTTGTCGAACTTAACCATTTCTAATCCGGCATCGAACGCATTGTCCACAGCCTGATAGAGTCCCTGTTCGTCCACGGGTTCGCCACCTTTCTGCCCCATTTTCTCATTGGTTTCGTTTCGGAGCTGAACGGTTTGTTCTGCGTTCACTTTTTTCATGGCGAGCTCGTAGAGCTTATTATAAGCCTTGGCTCTTTCAGCATCGTTTGCCAATTGCGACTGGCTTGACTGCAATAAGCTTTTGGCTTCGCTATAGGTTTGGGCCTTCAGGATGGCTTTCAAAGCATCGCTGTCGCCGGCAAATGCAGCTGATGTACCTAGTAGCATCAAGGCTGCTAACATTAATTTTTTCATTCTGATTATCTTTTAAAAAGTTTATTTCTATTCTTGTTCATCCTCGTTGTCGGGCTCTGTCTGTTTGTCTTCGCCCGAGAAAGTGTTTTTGATGTTCTCTGTTTTCTTTGCCCATTGAGCGCGACTTTCTTCTTCGACCTGCTCTTCGAGCTCGGAGCTCATTACTTTGCAAACGGAGGCAATGACGTCGTTTTTCTTTGTCAGATTGATGAGGCGAACACCTTGCGTGGCACGACCCATGACGCGACATTCGGCAACCGACATGCGAATTACTACGCCGCTCTTGTTGATTATCATAAGGTCGTTTTCGTCGGTGACACTCTTTATTGCAACGAGCTTACCGGTTTTCTCGGTTATGTTGAGTGTCTTCACGCCCTTGCCGCCGCGATTAGTGAGGCGGTAGTCTTCGACCATGGAGCGTTTGCCGTAGCCTTCCTCCGATACAACCATAACGGTTTCGTTTTCGGGGTCGTTCACGACAATCATTCCTACGACTTCGTCCTGCCCGTCGTCGTCGAGTCGCATTCCGCGTACGCCAGTTGATACGCGGCCCATTACGCGAATGTGCTTCTCATTGAATCGGCATGCGCGTCCATTGCGGTCGGCAATTATGAGCTCGTTCTGTCCGTTTGTAAGCCGGACATCAACAACCTCGTCACCTTCCTTTATGTTAATAGCTAGTACGCCGTTGGTACGCGGTCGGGAGTAGGCTCTGAGCGATGTTTTCTTGACTATTCCCTGCTTGGTTACGAACACCACGTTGTGACTGTCGAGGAACTCGTCGTCGTCAAGACCGCGTATGCGTAGGAATGCGTTCACACTGTCGTCGGCTTCAAGGGCTAGCATGTTCTGTATGGCTCTGCCTTTCGAGTTGCGGTCTCCTTCGGGGATGTCGTAGCATTTCATCCAATAGCAACGTCCTTTTCGGGTGAAGAAAAGCATTGTTTGATGCATCGTTGCTGGATAGATGAACTCCGTGAAGTCATTGTCGCGGGTGCGGGCGCCTTTCGAGCCTACGCCGCCGCGTGCCTGTTCTTTGAAGTCGGCTAGCGGAGTACGCTTTATGTATCCTAGATGACTTATCGTGATAACTACCGGGTCGTTGGGATAAAAATCTTCGGCGTTGAATTCGTGTTCGTCGGGGATGATTTCGGTGCGTCGTTCGTCGCCATATTTATCTTTCACTTCGATGAGTTCTTGCTTCATCACTTCTTTGCAGCGCTGCGGATTGTCGAGAATCTCCTGTAAGTCTTTTATGAGTTCCATCAGTTCGTTGAATTCCTGATGTAGTTGTTCCATGCGCAATCCGGTGAGTTGCGAAAGACGCATGTCAACGATGGCTTTTGATTGTAGCTCGTCGAGTTCGAAACGCTTTTCGAGATTGGTCTGCGCTTCCGATGGTGTTTTACTGGCGCGGATGATGTGCACCACCTCGTCTATGTTGTCGCAGGCAATGATTAATCCTTCAAGAATGTGTGCTCTTTCCTGTGCTTTCTTGAGGTCGAATTGGGTACGACGTATGGTCACGTCGCGCCTATGGTCAACAAAATGCCCGATGCACTCGCGCAAGCTGAGCAGTTGTGGCCTACCTTTCACAAGTGCGATACAGTTCACGGAGAATGAACTCTGCAGGGCTGTCATCTTGAAGAGTTTGTTGAGAATCACGTTGGCGTTGGCGTCGCGCTTCACGTCTACCACGATTCGCATTCCCTGTCGACCGGTTTCATCATTTACATTCGATATTCCTTCAAGGCGTCCTTCTTTCACCAGTTCGGCGATATATTCAATGAGTTGCTGTTTGTTTACACCGTAAGGAATCTCTGTAACGACAATTTTGTCGTGCTGGTCGTCGCTTTCAATCTCGGCTTTCGCTCGCATGATAACTTTTCCGCGCCCGGTTTCGTAGGCGTCTTTCACGCCCTGAAGACCATATATGTAAGCTCCAGTTGGGAAATCTGGAGCCGGAATGAATTCCATCAGTTCGTCGGTTGTTATATCCGGATTGTCGATATAGGCGCAGCATCCATTTATAACCTCGGTAAGGTTATGTGTCGGAATGTTCGTTGCCATGCCTACCGCAATTCCGTTGCCTCCGTTCACCAGTAGATTAGGAATTTTAGTGGGCATCACCGACGGCTCTTTCAGTGTGTCGTCGAAGTTGTTCACCATGTCGACTGTTTCTTTCTCGATGTCGTCCATGATGTGTTCGCCCATCTTTGAGAGTCGGCATTCGGTGTATCGCATAGCTGCTGGTGAGTCGCCATCTACGGAACCGAAGTTTCCTTGCCCGTCGATGAGCCTGTAGCGCATGTTCCATTCTTGTCCCATGCGAACCAAAGCTCCGTAGACTGAAGAGTCGCCATGCGGATGATATTTTCCGAGCACTTCGCCTACAACGCGTGCACATTTCTTGTAAGGTTGATTGCTGAAGTTTCCGATGCCGCGCATTCCGTAGAGAATACGCCGATGAACGGGCTTGAATCCGTCGCGCACATCGGGAAGTGCTCGAGCTACGATTACCGACATGGAATAGTCGATATACGAGCTTTTCATTTCTTCCTCGATGTTTATTTTCAGGATTCTGTCCTGATCAATGGTTTGATTATCGTCCATTACTGCGTTTTATGTTTTGTCTTATTGTTTTCGTTCTCAGTTTCCGATTGTCGGCCGTTCGAGCTCCTTTCAAGAATAAAATTCCCGAGAATAGCGTTTAATTTCGTTCTAAGCTCTTTGGCTCTCCTCAAAAACAGGTGTAAAAGTAGAAATAAAAACAAAAATAAAAGAAGCCGTTAAAAACAAAACCTGCATGTGTCTGTCTTGGAGTATGCAGGTCTTTTTAAACATATATAAACGAGTTTCCTATATTTTGTACTTGCCGGGGTTTTCTTCGCGCCGAGGTTTGGAGTTTTTCTGTCGTTGGGTTTTCTTTTTAGTGTCACCGGTCATTCTCTTGTCATCTTTGCCATATTTTCTTTTTTGTGAAGTCCGGGAGCGTGGTACTCCTGGGTGTTTCTTTTTGAAAAATCTCTAGAGCGTGACATTCCTGGGTGTTTCTTTTTGAAAAATTGCTAGAGCGTGGTACTCCTGGGTGTTTCTTTTTGAAAAATCTCTAGAGCGTGACACTCCTGGTTGTTTCTTTTTGAAAAATCTCTAGAGCGTGACACTCCTGGTTGTTTCTTTTTGGAAAATCTCTAGAGCGTGGCGCTCCTGGTTGTTTCTTTTTGGAAAATTGCTAGAGCGTGGCACTCCTGGTTGTTTCTTTTTGGAAAATCTCTAGAGCGTGGCGCTCCTGGTTGTTTCTTTTTGGAAAATTGCTAGAGCGTGGCACTCCTGGATGTTATTGAATCGTGTATGCCTTCGGTTCTGCGAACCTAAGAGACGATTCGGATAGACCCCTTGTTTGTCCGCCTCTCTGCCAATTCGGTCTAACAACCGCATAACATATTTCATCCTGTCGTCCGGTGCGGACAGACACGGGGTCTGTCCCTACATGCGGGCGTTCCGCCCGATTGAGAGTCTCTATTAAACCGAAATCGCGTATTGGGTTACAAACATATCGCTCAGGATAGAACATGTCGCCCTGGGTTATAAACATATTGCCCGAATTAGATTATTAAAAACCCTCTTCCGCAACCTATGCGGAAGAGAGTTTGGTTTACGCTCCCGTGAGAGAACCAGCTTTTGGAAGAGGGAATTTGACGGATGATTAGTTTATGAACGCTTTATCATTTCTCTCATTATTGCGGTCATTACTGGTTGGGCTTTGTTGGCTGCTTCTTGCACTTCTTCATGACTCACTTTAACTGGATTATCAAATCCGCCGAGGTCGGTTATTACACTTATTCCGAACACTTTTATACCACAGTGACAAGCAACGATAACTTCAGGAACGGTGCTCATGCCAACGGCGTCGCCTCCGAGAATATTGTACATTCTGTATTCAGCCGGCGTCTCGAATGTTGGACCTTGGACGCCGGTGTAGATACCGTGCTTGATATCGATTCCTTTTTCCTTAGCGATATTGTCGGCCAGGGCGATGAGATTATGATCGTAGGCCTCGTGCATGTCTGGGAATCGCGGCCCGGTAGGGAAGTTGGGGCCATGTAGCGGATGTTCGGGGAAGAAGTTTATGTGGTCTGTAATTATCATCAGATCGCCGATTTTGAATTCGGGATTCATTCCACCTGCGGCATTCGACACAAAGAGGGTTTTGATTCCGAGTTCGTACATTACTCGAACAGGGAAGGTTACTTCTTTCATTGAGTAGCCTTCATAGAAATGGAACCTTCCTTCCATTGCCATGATATTCTTATCGCCGAGTTTTCCGAATATCAGTCTTCCGGCATGGCCTTCGACTGTGGATACGGGGAAATTAGGGATGTCTTTATAGGAGAATTCGTAGCTGTCAGTTATCTCGGAAGATAATTGTCCCAGACCTGTGCCCAAAATGATTGCTGTTTCTGGTTCTGTGGTCATTCTTTCCCTTAACCAGGATGCTGTTTCTTGAATTTTTTCGTACATAGGATAGTATTTTATCATTAAACGTTTTTTCTTTTCCTAACATGAAACGTACTTCTATTGGAAGTGCGAATATGTTTTTTCGGGCTTCGGGACTCAATCCTTCTGTATTTTCGAGACGCGTTTTGTCTTTCTCGGTGGTTATGATGAGTCGCGGTTCGGGAAGCTTGTCAAATTCTCTGTTGATTCGAGAAATGTTTTTCGATGTGAAGTTGTGGTGGTCGGGAAACGACAGAGTTGTGAGCGATGTGTGGTCTTCGAGATCTATTTCTAGTTGTTTGGGCGACGCTATTCCGGTTATCAACAAAATGTTCTTCCCGTTGATGTGTTTCAGGGGTTTCTCGCTCGGATTATCGTCAATGAACACCGGTTGAAGGTTGCAATATTTTATGGTTGTGAAATATATCTGTTGGAATGGATAGAGCTTCATTACTTTTTTGAGTACGCGAAAGTCTATCGGGTTTAAATCCTTTGGGCATTTGGTGATTATAACGATGTCGGCGCGGTTCTTACTAACTAGCGGTTCGCGAAGTCGTCCGGCGGGGAGTAGTTTATCGTAGATTATGAGGCGGTGATAATCGACGAGCAGGATGTTTATTCCTGGTTTGACGTAACGATGTTGGAAAGCATCGTCAAGCAGAACTACGTTAGTGTCTTTCGTTTCGTTATCGGCCATCAGGCGGTCAATTCCGTGGCAGCGGTCTTTGTCGACGGCCACGTGAATGGCAGGAAACTTCTGTTTGATTTGATATGATTCGTCGCCGATTATTTTCATCGGTGTGTCGGAGTCGGCTAGGACATATCCGCGGCTATTGCGCTTGTAACCTCTAGAAAGAACGGCAACTTGAAAAGAGTCTTTGAGCAGTCTTATGAGATATTCCACGTGGGGAGTCTTACCGGACCCGCCTACGGTTATGTTTCCAACAGATATGACAGGTACATCAAAACTTCGGCTCTTCAATATTCCGAGTTTGAAGAGTTGATTTCTGAAACTCACACCTAGCCGATAGAGCCAGCTTAGGGGTAGGAGCCATTTCCTGATTTTGATGAAGTCGCCTTCCATTGGTTTTCCTAGTTTATTTTGAGCATATAGGGTAAACGGGCTTGGATTGCGGATTGTTTGTTGATTGTTTTGAGTATCGAGAAGGCCTCATAGTATGTTCCGAATTCAGCGCGTAGCTTATCGTCGAGATAGCTTTCGTTTCGCACTTCACCCAGGAGCTGATCCAGCCAGTTTACAGGCTCTGGATAGCTCTTCGTGTAGATGCTTTTGGTTTTTGCGAGCGATGCGGCTTTTTTTACGGCTGCATCGAGTCCGCCGAGCTGGTCGACTAGTTTTATTTTAAGGGCATCTTCGCCCGAGAAAACGTGTCCTTGTGCTATTTTTTCAACCTGTTGGTCGGTCATTCCGCGCCCTTCGGCTACTCTGTGCCGAAATAGTTTGTAGCCCCGGTCAATATATCGTTCAAGATAGGCTATCTCCTCTGCGTTGAACGGGCGGGAGAGTGTTCCAAAGCCCGAATTGGCGTTTGTTCCGACTTCATCGAATTTCACACCGAGTTTTTCTTTGAGCAGTCCGCTAACGTCGGGAAACATTCCGAATATTCCGATAGATCCGGTGATAGTTGTC
This sequence comes from Prevotella micans F0438, assembly GCF_000243035.1. Classification (NCBI taxonomy): domain Bacteria; kingdom Pseudomonadati; phylum Bacteroidota; class Bacteroidia; order Bacteroidales; family Prevotellaceae; genus Prevotella; species Prevotella micans. The sequence goes on along the minus strand of NZ_JH594522.1, from coordinate 490,837 downwards.
GGTTCGGCTATTATCCAGTTTGCCGGTGCTGAGACATAATATCCTCCGGAGGCTGCCATTCCGCCCATACTTACAACAACGGGTTTTGCTTTTCGGAGTTCTACTATGTAGTGCCAAATTTGTTCGGATGCGTAGGCCGACCCGCCTCCTGAATTGATTCTGAATACTACTGCTTTCACTTTTTCGTCGTCTTTGAGCTTTTCGAGGTCTTTGCAAACGGTTTGTGCGTCGATGTTTTGTTTTCGAGAGAAGAATCCGCCTGCTGCTCCGTCTACTATATCACCGTAGGCGTAGTAGATGGCAATCTGGTCGTCGCCGCTATAGGCTTCGTCGTCGGGTTCATCGGCCATATCGGCTAGCGATACTTGGTTGATGTCTTCAGAATCTTTGAGTTCGAGTCGTTTTTTTATTTCATTTTTGATTTGGTCTGTGTATAGTGTTCCGTCGATGAGTTTCATTTTGAGATAATCCTCGGCTGCTGCGAACGTAATTAAACTGTCTGCATATTCGTTGAGTTTTCCGGTTGACAGGTTGCGTGCTTTGCTTACTTCTTTGAGGATATTTTTCCAGATGCTGCCTATGTATGCGGTGGTTTGTTCGCGGTCGGCCTCGCTCATTTTGTCGCCGGTGAATTGTTCGGTTGCGCTTTTATAGGCTCCTACTTTGGCCACTTGCATTTTCACTCCGAATTTTGCCAGGAGGTCTTTTAGGAAGAGGCGTTGTGCGGATATTCCTCGCCAGTCGATTTGTCCTTGTGGATTAAGATAAATCTTATCTGCCACCGATGCCAGATAGTAGTTGCTTTGGGTGTAGATGTCGCCGTAGGCTACAATCCACTTTCCGCTTTTTTTGAAATCTTCGAGAGCGTTTCGTGCTGCCTGCATTGATGCGTAGGAGTCGGCTGTGAAGGCTCCGAATTCCATGTATATTCCTTTTATATTATCGTTGTTTTTGGCTTTTCGAATTCCGGAAATGAGGTTGTCGAGTCCGATTTGCCCTGTCATCTGCCCAGTTATTTTGGCTTGAAAGTCGTCTTCAACTCTCTCGTTCATGCTTCCTGAGAGGTTTAGCACCAGCACGGAATTATTTTTTATTGTGTTCGACTGCGAGCCGGATAGGCTCATTCCTATCAAACCGATAAATATGAATATGGAAGATATGATGCTAAAAATTAGGAGTCCGACGAATGTGGCGGCAACCTGTTTGAAGAAATCTTTCATTTTTTGGAATAAGATTTAATTGATTCTTTTTGAAGTTTGCCCAGCAAAGATACTCATAAAAGGTTTAACGAACAAGACACCCCTGTTGTAAAGGAGCTCGGGAGAGGATTCGAGGTTAATAAGATTGATTTCTGTTCTTCTGGTGAAATGACGGCCAGATACGACAGTATTTCTGTTCTGTCAGTAAATGGCCTAATGCTGTTAGATATTGTGCCAATTCGAGCGGTAGCTCGCGTAGGGACAAACCCCGTGTCTGTTCGATACCCACGCCAACTCGGTCTACCGACCGCATACTATTTCTCTGGCCTGTTTGTCTTGGATATTTATCCTGTCCTTGGCTGACGGGGGCGGACAGACACAAGGTCTGTCCCTACATGCGGCCTCTCGGCCGAGTGGGAACTTATTTTAAACCGATTCGCAAAAACAACTATTTTAGTTTCGTGGCGAGGAAGCAACCGGTGGGACTGTCGGCCGAAACGGCTACTTGCTCCGGAGTGCCGGTGGCTATGATGGTGCCGCCTCGGTCGCCACCGTCGGGGCCCATATCGATTATATAGTCGGCCGATTTGATTATTTCCATGTTGTGCTCTATTACAAGAACTGTGTGTCCGTGATTTATCAGGGCGCCGAAGGCTTCTAGAAGGAGCCGAATATCGTGGAAGTGAAGACCTGTGGTGGGTTCATCGAAAATGAAAAGGGTGGGCTCTTGGCGCTCCTGACCGAGGAAGTAGGCGAGTTTTACGCGTTGGTTTTCGCCTCCGGAAAGGGTCGACGAGCTTTGGCCGAGCTTGATATAGCCAAGGCCTACGCTTTGAAGCGGAAGGAGTTTCTCGACGATGGCGCGGCGATTATGTTTCTCGAAGAATTCAATGGCTTCGGCAACGGTCATGTTGAGAATGTCGTTTATGTTTTTGCCTTCGAAGGTAACGTTGAGTACTTCACGCTTGAATCGTTTGCCATGACATTCGTCACATTCGAGCACGAGGTCGGCCATGAACTGCATTTCAATCGTTATGACTCCGGCACCTTTGCATTCCTCGCATCGCCCGCCTTCGATATTGAACGAAAAGTGTTGTGGGGTGAAACCGAGTTGCTTGGAAAGTGATTGCTCGGCAAAGAGTTTACGAATCTCCTCGTAGGCTTTTACATAGGTTGCGGGGTTTGAGCGTGCGCTTTTACCGATGGAGTTCTGGTCTACGAATTCGATGCGTTTTATTGCATCGACATCTCCTTCGAGTGATGTGAAATGGCCGGGCAGTTCAATCGGTTCGTCGAGTCGACGCTTCATTGCAGGATAGAGAATGCCGCGCACGAGCGATGATTTTCCGCTTCCACTCACTCCTGTTATCACGGTGAGAACGTTGAGCGGAAGTGTCACGTCGATGCCTTTGAGATTATTCATTCGGCAGCCGGTGAGCCTTATTGCTAGGTTCCAGGGACGACGTGTCTTTGGTATAGCTATTTGTTCGTGCCCGGTGAGATAGGCGAGTGTATGCGAATGTGGGAATTTCTTGATTAGCCTTTCTACGGCGTCGTTGCTTTGTGGAATTTTTCCTTCGTAGACTATCTCGCCTCCGAGGCGTCCAGCGTCGGGTCCAACGTCAATTAGATAGTCGGCTGCGCGCATAATTTCTTCGTCGTGTTCAACCACAACTACGGTGTTTCCCAGGGCCTGAAGTTCTTTGAGCACGTGGATGAGTCGCTGCGTGTCGCGACTGTGAAGGCCGATGGATGGTTCGTCGAGGATGTAGAGCGATCCAACGAGCGACGAACCAAGCGAGGTTGCAAGGTTGATTCGTTGACTTTCGCCTCCGCTTAGTGTGTTCGAGGCGCGGTTGAGGGTGAGGTAGCCTAGACCGACGTTGTCGAGAAATTGCAGTCGACTTGTAATTTCGATTAGCAGTCGGCGTGCAATTTTTTCCTCATGCGGAGTGAGTTTTAACTGTTTGAACCACTTCCGCAGCTGGTTCACGGGCATTTCAACGAGGTCGGTTATGGCTCGACCGGCAATCTTCACCCATGATGCTTGTTTCTTCAGTCGCGTACCGTGACATTCGCTACAGATTGTTTTTCCACGGAATCGACTCAGCAGAACTCTGTATTGAATTTTGTATTGGTTTTCTTGCACCATTTGCAAAAAGGAGTCGATGCATACTTTTTCGTCAGCCTTGTCGCTAGGCAGTCCGTGCCACAACCAGTCGCGTTGCTGTTTGGTGAGTTCGTCGTAGGGTTTGAATATGGGGAAATCGTCTTCGGCGGCTCTTCGGCAGAATTCGGTTTGCCACATTTTGAGTTTGTCGCCGTGCCAGCATTGTACGCATCCGTCGTAGACCGAGAGCGATGGATTGGGCACAACCAAGCTTTCGTCTATTCCAATCATATTTCCGAATCCTTCGCATTTTTCGCAGGCTCCCAGGGGCGAGTTAAAGGAGAAAAGGTTGTCGGATGGTTCTTCGAAACGTATTCCATCGGCCTCGAATCGGGTGGAGAAATCGTATGCTATCTTAGCCGGCATCACGAGCAGTCGCAGCTCGCCGTTACCTTCATAGAATGCTGTTTCGCATGAATCGCTGAGCCGCGACACAGCTTCGCGAGTGGAGGAGGCCGCGAGTCGGTCGATTAGGAGGAATATGTCGGCTGTATCGCTTGTCTTTTGGTTGTCTGGCTGATTGATCCAGTCCTCTATTCTGACAATCTCGCCACCGACATATATCCTTGAATACCCTTCGAGAAATTCTTTCTCCAGCTGTTGTCTTACACTTTGTGTTTTTTCGATTTTGAGAGGCGACAGGATACAGAATTTCGTTCCGTCGGCGAAAGTTGAAACGCATTGCAGAACGTCGTCGAGCGTGTGGCGTTTCACTTCGGTACCGCTAATAGGACTGAATGTTCGGCCGATTCGGGCGTAGAGAAGTCGGAGATAATCATAGATTTCGGTGGATGTGCCCACGGTTGAACGCGGATTTCGCGCAATTACCCTTTGCTCAATTGCTATTGCGGGCGGCAATCCTTTGATGAAATCAACTTCCGGCTTGGCCATTCTGCCGAGAAACTGTCGGGCGTAGGCCGATAAACTTTCAACATATCGCCTCTGCCCCTCGGCGTAAAGCGTGTCGAAGGCCAGCGACGACTTTCCCGACCCTGATACTCCGGCAATGACAACCATTTGTTCGCGTGGAATATTTACGCTCACATTCTTTAGATTATTAACCCGGGCTCCCTTAACTTCTATGAAATTCTGTTCCATAAAACACTTCGTTAGTATGCGTCGTCCTCGTTTATTTCCTTACGGTCGAGCTTCTTCTTGTCTATGCTTCGCCAGGCGTAGATAATGTAAGCGAGAACGAAAGGCACGAGGAAACTTACATAGAACATGGTGCGGAGGGTGAACTCACTTGAGGAACTATTCTGCAATGTGAGCGAGCTCTGAAGATCTGCCGTTGAAGGATAATAGGCCGTAGAGTTCCAGCCCGCAATGAGGAAAAGAACCACGACAACGAGTATAACGCCTATGCCGGCAGGCCATATTCCGCGTATGTAGTTGGTCTTTAGAATAGTTTTCACTATGCCGAACAGAAGGAGCAAAACGCCTGTGAGGAACATTAAAGCTAAAGGCCACATGTCGATGAGGTTGTGGAGATATTTCATTGGTTGCATCGCTATCGTTCCGTCAGCCAGCACTGCATATCCGTCGCTAAGGAGTGTGCGAATAAGGAAGGCGAGGAAGAAGACTAGAAAAGCTACGGTGTTTATGAGCAACTGTGGGCGAATACGCGAGCGGATGGTGATGTCGTTTATATTATTGTTTATGTAGAGCATACCGAGGATTCGGGCGAGGAACACAACCGAAAAACCAAACACAACAACCCAGGGATTGAGTAGTACGTCGAGTCCGCGAGATGAGTTAGCCCAGTGGGAAATTACTGGCTGGAAATCGTTTATTAGATTGGATTTTTCGACTATGAAATTCGATCCGGTGAAGAACGTTGCCACAGCTCCACCAATGAGGAGCGGCCCGAGCAGACCGTTGATGATTAGGCATGTTTGAAAAGTTCGCGTACCAAGAAGATTGCCGGCTTTGTTTTGGAATTCGTAGCTCACGGCCTGAATGATAAAGGTGAAAAGGATAATGAGCCATATCCAGTAGGCACTGCCAAAGCTGGTACTATAGAACAACGGGAAAGAGGCAAAGAATGCGCCGCCGAAAGTAACTAGCGTGGTAAAAGTGAACTCCCATTTACGCCCGGTAGAGTTAATGAGTAGTCGGCGTTCATCGTCGTTTTTTCCAAGTTGGAATATCATTGAATTTGCTCCCTGAACGAACATCAGGAACACGAGTAGTGAACCTAGCAAGGCGATGATAGTCCACCAATAGTGCTGCAGAAAATCGTAGGTCATAGTTCGGGTCCTTTCTTTATTTGCTTACACATTATGTTTATTTCAACAGCAAGCATTGTTGTGAATAGAATGAGGAAGAGGAAGAACGTGAGGGCGATGTTGCTGCTGCTAAGGTCGCTCACGGCTGTCCAAGTGGGAAGCATGTCTTGAATAGTCCACGGCTGACGGCCGAGTTCGGCTACAATCCATCCGCTTTCACTTGCGATATAGGCTAGCGGAATGAGGGCGATGCCAATCCAATGGAGCCAGTGTGAGCGGGTGATGTCTTTCCTATAGATGAAGAATAACATACCCGCGAACACTAGGATTAGAAACATACCGATACCTACCATAATTCTGAAAGCCCAGAAGTTTATCGGTATGAAAGGCACGGTTTGTTCGGCGTTCTTGATGTATCCGTAGCCGAAATACTTCATGTCACGTTCGAGAATTTGTCGGTTGGTCTTGGTTTTCTGTCCGCCACGATAGGCTTTGAGTGCTGCGATTGCATTTCGTCCGCGTTCCATTTTTTCTTTGAGCGATGGTTCGCGTGTGCCGTCGTCTTTGGTATATCCGTTAATTATGTCGCGCACTCCGGGCACATATCCGTCGGCGCTATGAGTTGCCAGGAGGGAGAGCATGTTGGGTACAGCTATTCGCATTGGCGGTTCAGTTTCGTTTTGGTAGTCAGGCTGTTTAAATGGGTTAACGAAAGCCGCGGCTGTGAGGCCCTGACTTTTTCCGCCTTCATAAAGTGCTTCCATCGCTGCGAGTTTCATGGGCTGTGTTTTAGCCACCATATAGGCTGAATTGTCGCCTGTGAATGCAGCTAGTAGGGCTGAAACGAGACCTACCATCGAGCCGATCTTTATACTTTGCACGGCCAGTTCAGTGTGACGCTTTTTGAGCAGATACCACGAGCTCACACCAACCGTGAATGCTGCGCCAAGCAGCCAGGCCGATGTGATGGTGTGTGTAAACTTGTCGATTGCGAATGGACTGAATGCTACGTCAAGGAACGATGCCATTTCGTTGCGCATTGTGTCGGGGTTGAACGTGCATCCGATGGGATATTGCATCCATGCGTTTGCCACAAGAATCCACCATGCCGATATGGTTGCGCCAAGTCCGGTTAACCATGTCGATGCCAGGTGGAATCCGGGTGATACTTTTTTCCATCCGAAAAACATCACTGCTACGAAAGTTGATTCCATGAAGAAAGCTAGGATACCTTCGATTGCCAGCGGTGCACCAAAGATATCGCCTACGAACCAGGAATAGTTGCTCCAATTGGTTCCGAACTCAAACTCAAGAATAATTCCGGTTGCCACACCCATTGCGAAGTTTACTCCAAAGAGGCGTTGCCAAAATCGGGCAGCCGAGCGCCAGAATTCTTTACGTGTGCGATAGTAGCACGTTTCCATGATTCCCATGACCACGGCTAGGCCGAGCGTAAGTGGCACAAACAGCCAGTGATAGATAGCGGTGAGTGCAAACTGGGCTCGCGACCAATCGACTGTCCCCGGATCAATTGCTAATAATAAATTTCCCATTATATAAAATGTTTTATCGGTTTCTGTCTATGAGTTCCTTCTCAATGAAATTAGCTTCTTGTCCCGGTTTCGATTTTTGTTTGATGATGTTCGGGAAGAAAAACATTTTCAACACGGCAAACATGATGAAGAGTTTTATGAGAATAACCGTCCAGAGGGTCTTGCCGAGTGTCATTTTACGGAAACCGTCATAGTAGAGGTCGAACACGCGATAAAGGAAACCCCGTTTTTTCATAATGTTTTTGTGCATATGGTCGGTGTAGGAACAAAAAAGGATGCACCTTTTCTCTGATTGAAAAGCGGTGCATCCTGTTGAAAACTAAAAAACAATCAATTACACTTCATTTTTTATTTGTGTTCGCTGAGGAAAGAAACCAGCATCCAAACTGTTTTTTCCTGCTGCTGCAGATACTCGTCCATGATTGCAACTGTTACTTCGTCGTTGGCTTCTTCGGCCGTTTTGATGAGGTTGCGCTCTTGCTGGATGAGATTCTTGAGGGTTCCGAGCACGATATCTATGCCTTCGCTGCCTTTCTGTTGGAATCCATCTTCCTTAATGGAGGCTACTTTGAGGTATTCGCTGAAACGATTCTCGGGTATTGCGTCGAGCTGTAGAATGCGTTCTGCAATTTCATCTACCTTATTTGCGGCATCGTTATAAAGCTCCTCATACTTTTCGTGGAGTGTGAAGAAGCCTTTTCCTTTCACGTTCCAGTGCAATCCGCGAAGATTCATGTAGTAAACCTGGAAGTCGGCCAGGAGTTGATTCAATCCTTTAACTACGTTTCCTACTTTTGCAGGCTCTAGGCCTAAGATTTCTAAATTCTTCATTTTCTGATCCTTTCTTTAATTAAGTCGATGCAAAGATATGCATATCACTCTTGCCCTACAAAAGGAAATATCTATGCTCGTATAGAACGAGTCGATATTAGCTTGCCGATGCTTTGTTTTATAAGCCTCAGGAGATGTTGTCTAGTTTTTTATTAATTCGTTCTTCGTAACTTTGCTCTCGAAAAACAAACATAAATTCATTAAGAAATATGCTCACATTAAAACTCATCGGTGAGGAAACAGAACGTGTTGTGAAAGGTTTGGAAAAGAAACATTTTCCAGATGCACGTGCAACCATTGATAAGGTGTTGGAACTCGATAAAACCCGTCGTGAATACCAACAGAAACTCGATGCTAACAAGCAAAAACAAAATCAACTTTCAAAACAAATAGGTGCCCTCATGAAAGAGGGGAAACGTAGTGAGGCCGAAGATGTGAAAAACTCCGTGGGTACGTTGAAACAGGTTGACAAGGAACTCCAGCAGTCCATGGAGAAGGCGCAGAACGATATGACAGCTTTGCTGCTCACAATTCCGAATATTGCAAGCGAGCAAGTGCCTGAAGGAAGAGATGCCGCCGACAATGTGGTGGTCAAAGAAGGCGGAGTGAAGCCCAAACTGCCGGCCGATGCGCTTTGCCATTGGGATTTGTGCAAGAAGTTCAATCTAGTGGATTTCGACCTCGGCGTGAAAATCACGGGTGCTGGTTTTCCAATCTATATTGGCAAGATGGCTCGCTTGCAACGTGCGCTCGAGGCTTTCTTCCTCGACGAGGCACGCAAGAGTGGTTATCTGGAAGTGCAACCGCCGTTGGTGGTAAACCAGGCGTCGGGATTGGGAACCGGTCAGTTGCCCGATAAAGAAGGGCAGATGTATCATGCCGAACTCGACGATTTATATCTCATTCCAACGGCCGAAGTTCCGGTAACGAACATCTTCCGCGATGAAATTCTCGACGAACAGGATTTGCCAATCAAACGTTGCGCTTACTCATCGTGCTTCCGTCGCGAAGCAGGCAGTTACGGTAAGGATGTTCGCGGACTTAATCGCCTGCATCAATTTGATAAGGTGGAACTCGTACGCATCGACACCCCACAACATTCCTATGAATCGCTCAGAGAGATGCTCGAGCATGTTGAGGGTCTTTGTCAGAAACTCGAGCTGCCTTATCACATTCTGCGTCTTTGCGGCGGTGACATGAGCTTTACATCAGCTCTGTGCTACGATTTTGAGTTGTGGAGTGCAGCCCAGGAACGCTGGTTGGAAATCAGTTCCGTGTCGAATTTTGAGAGTTATCAGGCTAACCGACTGCATTGCAGATACCGCCGAACAGCCGATAAGAAAATAGAGCTCTGCCATACCCTCAACGGTTCGGCTCTGGCTTTGCCCCGTGTTGTGGCAACAATCGTCGAGAACAATCAAACCCCGGAAGGCATTCGTGTTCCTGAGGTTTTGGTGCCCTATTGTGGTTTCGAGATGCTCGACGGCAACAACTTCTAAATAATTCTCTGCCGGAAGAAAAACAAAAACAGCCCGAGTCGTTTGTGCGGCGAGGGAATCCAATTAATACTATCATGAACAAGATTATTAGTAAAGAGCAATTCTCTGAAAAAGTTTATTGCATCGAAGTGGAAGCACCGCTTATTGCCAGCAGTTGCAGAGCGGGCAACTTCATCATCGTTCGCGTGGACAAGAACAGCGAACGAGTGCCCTACACCATCGCGAAAGCTAATCCCGAAAAAGGAACTCTGACGATGGTTATTCAGGAAGTGGGACTCTCGTCGACCAAGCTATGCCAGATGAATGTAGGCGACGAAATTGCCGACATCGTAGGGCCGCTGGGAAACCCATCGCACATCGAAAACTACGGTACGGTTATCTGCGCCGGCGGAGGAATAGGCATCGCCGCCATCCTTCCAATCCTAACAGCTCTCAAGAAAGCAGGCAACAGGGTTATATCCGTGCTTGCCGGACGAACAAAAGAACTGGTTATAATGGTTGACGACGTGGCCAAATATTCCGACGAGGTTATTATAATGACCGACGACGGCTCGTATGGAAAAAAAGGTGTAATAACCGTGGGAGTGGAAGAGGTTATCCAGCGCGAACACGTAGACAAGGTGCTCGCCATCGGTCCGCCGATAATGATGAAGTTCACATCCCTGCTCGCCAAGAAATACGGTATCCCGAACGACGTCTCGCTAAACACCATCATGGTGGACGGAACCGGAATGTGCGGCGCCTGTCGACTAACCATCGGAGGCAAAACAAAGTTCGTTTGCATCGACGGTCCTGAATTCAACGGCGACCTCGTTGACTGGGACGAAATGTTCAAACGAATGGGAACCTTCAAAGGCGTTGAGCGCGAAGAGATGGAACGTAAGAGCGCCATCCCCGCAGCCGGATTGCAAACCGAAAGTACTTCGGAGTCGACCTCGACCACAAGCGAAGAACCCAAAGCTCCCGTAGCCATAGCCGAACTAATCGACCGCAATGCGCCATGGCGAGCCGAGCTTCGTAAATCGATGAAACCAAAGGAACGCACCGAAATAGAACGCGTTCAGATGCCAGAACTCGATGCCGAATATCGAGCCACAACTCGACTCGAAGAAGTAAACGAAGGACTGACGCCCGAAATGGCAATCGTTGAGGCCAAACGATGCCTCGACTGTGCCAAACCAACTTGCGTTGAAGGTTGCCCGGTTAACATCAACATCCCCAGCTTCATCAAGAACATCGAACGGGGCGACTTCCTCTCGGCTGCCAAAGTTCTCAAAAACACATCGGCTCTGCCCGCCGTATGCGGTAGAGTTTGCCCACAGGAAAAGCAATGCGAAAGCCAGTGCATACACCTCAAGATGAAAGAACCCGCTGTTGCCATAGGCTATCTCGAGCGATTCGCAGCCGACTATGAGCGCGAGAGCGGACAGATGGCTCTGCCTGAAGTTGAACCATCTAACGGAATCAAGGTGGCCGTTGTAGGCTCAGGTCCTGCCGGATTGAGTTTTGCGGGCGACATGGTGAAGCGCGGATTTGAAGTCTATGTTTTCGAAGCACTCCACGAAATAGGCGGCGTACTTAAATACGGTATCCCCGAATTCCGACTCCCCAACAGAATCGTCGAAGTCGAAGTGGATAACCTCCGCAAGATGGGCGTACACTTCCAAACCGATACAATCATCGGCAAAACAATCTCCGTCGACGAGCTCAAACAAAAAGGCTTCAAGGGTATTTTCGTAGGTTCGGGCGCCGGTCTTCCCAACTTCATGGGCATCCCGGGCGAAAACAGCATCAACATCATGTCGAGCAACGAATATCTCACCCGCGTGAACCTCATGGACGCCGCCAATCCCGAAACCGACACACCAATCATCATAGGCAAGAAAGTAATCGTTGTGGGCGGCGGAAATACGGCCATGGACTCATGCCGAACCGCCAAGCGTCTCGGAGCTGATGTAACCCTGGTTTATCGTCGCTCTGAAGCCGAAATGCCCGCTCGACTCGAGGAGGTTAAACATGCCAAGGAAGAAGGAATAAACTTCCTAACGCTCCATAATCCGAAAGAATATAAAGCCGATGAGAATGGACGCGTTTGCGCATGCGTGCTCGACGTGATGGAACTTGGCGAACCCGATGCAAGCGGTCGTCGAAGTCCGCAAACAACCGGTCGAACCATAACCATGGAGTGCGACCAGGTCATCGTTGCAGTCGGCGTATCGCCCAATCCGCTCGTTCCGAACTCTATCGAAGGATTGGAACTCGGTCGCAAGAATACTATAGCCGTGAACGACCAGATGCAAAGTTCGCGTCAGGAAATCTATGCCGGCGGCGACATTGTTCGCGGTGGCGCAACCGTAATACTCGCCATGGGCGACGGTCGCCGAGCTGCTGCCAACATGGCCGAGCATCTTCTTTCAACTAATTGAATTTGGTCAACGAACTAAAATAGGTATTCTCTACAGGTAAATTAGTTCTCTTAAGAATCCCAGAGGGTTGTCGCACAAATCGAGCGGCAACCCTTTTTTATTTTCCTCCCAATCGAAAGAATCTTTTCCTATCGGCAGGCCGTTCTCTCACCTGTCGAACATTACGCCGGGAGCCTCCAAGCCGGTTTCATTGCTGACGAACTTTGCGACAGGAGCCTCCGAGATGTTTTTATAGCCTTCGCAACTTACAACAGCAAATAACAATAGGTTGAGGATGCTTTCGCAGCCCTCGACGAGACATAAAATTAAGTTCCGGACGCTTTTGCAACTCTCGATGAGACATAGAACTCGGTTCCGGAACCCTTTGCAACTTACGAAGAGAGTTACAAAGTTGTTCTTATAGTTATTGCACTTTGCAACGGGAATCTAAAAACCGGTTTTATATCTATCGCACTTTGCAACGGGACGACGAAGACATTTTCTATCCGATTGAAAAATATTTTTATATAAAAGCATATAGACTAGATGTTTACATAGATTATTGAATATATAAATTATATCAGATTGTATTTTCCATGTTATATTTCTTGTAAATACCGATATAAAATGATATTTCAATGTAATATTAGAAATATCAATACTATTGAAATGTCTTTTCAATAGTATAGTGAGATTATTAATCATACTAGAATGTGTTTTCCATCGCCTATGGAATTAGTTAGTTATACTAACGAGTATTTTCCATAACCTATGGAATTAACAATCTATATAAACTATATTTTTCCATAGACTATTGAATCAGCTGGCTATAGTGTCGATAGTATTCCATAGGTTATGGAATAAATAATTTATAGTAACGATAATTTTCCATAGTCTATGGAAAATATTCATCAGTGTGACGAATATTTTCCATAATTAATGTAATAGGCTAGCTGATAGATTATTATATAAAAACATTTTTCAATCGGATAGAAAAGGTATTCGTCGTCCTGTCGCAAAATGCGATAGTTATAAAACCGGTTTTGTAATCCTCGTTGCAAAGTGCGATAGCTATAAAAACTACTTTGTAACTCTCTTCGTAAGTTGCAAAGGGTTCCGGAACCGAGTTCTATGTCTTATTGTAAGTTGCAAAAGCGTCCGGAACTTAATTTTATGTCTCGTCGAGGGCTGCGAAAGCATCCTCAACCTATTGTTATTTGCTGTTGTAAGTTGCGAAGGCTATAAAAACATCTCGGAGGTTCCTGTCGCAAAGTTCGCCGGCAATAAAACTGGCTTGGAGGCTCCCGGCGTAATGTTCATCAGCAATAAAACCGGCTTGGAGGTTCCCGGCGCAAAGTGTGAGGGTATCTTCAATCTGTTTTTATCTCCTATTGTAACGTGATTTCGGTTTAAAATAAACTTCGACTCGGGCGGTGCAAATCCGGGAGTTGTTTATTGTGAACATCTACTTACCTTTGCGACTAGAATAATGATTGCTTAGGCAGATGGATTATCTGCTATTTATTTTTAAAAGAACATCTAACAAGCTTACACTTATGAAGAATCTGATTGCGACACTTGCAATGATAACTCTCTTTGGTATTTCGCTGCCCACCCCCTCGCTTGCTCAAAAAACGGGAGGAAATGCTGCAACTAAAACTGTTGTCGATACGCTCGCAGACGACGCCCTGGACGATACCGGGGTAGTGGATGAGGCCGAAACGAAATCGACACCCAATGCAGGAGAGAATACCGGAGTACACCAGTTCCTGAAAACGAAATTCATCGAAGGTAGCGCCGGATTCATGTCGTTGGTAGCCTTGGCGCTGGTGCTCGGATTGGCGTTTTGCATCGAGCGGATAATCTATCTCAGTCTTTCTGAAATAAACGCAAAGAAATTTATGAACGACCTGGAGGCGAAAATCGATAAACAAGACATCGAAGGAGCTAAAGATTTAAGCCGAAATACGCGCGGACCGGTAGCCTCGATATGCTATCAAGGTCTGCTTCGAATCGAGGACAGCATTGAAGATATCGAACGGAGCGTCACTTCCTACGGGGGCGTTCAGAGTGCAAATCTGGAGAAAGGATGCTCGTGGATTACGCTGTTCATCGCGATGGCGCCGTCGTTGGGATTCCTCGGAACGGTTATCGGAATGGTTATGGCTTTCGACAGAATTCAACAGGCCGGAGATATTAGTCCGACAATCGTTGCGGCGGGTATGAAAGTGGCATTGATAACAACCATCTTCGGTATCATCGTGGCTCTGGTTCTGCAGGTGTTCTACAATTATATTCTTTCGAAAATCGAACACCTAACAGCACAGATGGAAGAATCGGCCATATCGCTGCTCGACTCAATCATGAAATACAAACTTTCGAAATGAGAATGGATAAAAAGAAATGGAGTGAGGAACGTGTCTCCAGAACGATTCTTTACGGAATGGTGGGAATCGTGACGGTGGTTTTCATAGCGTTCTATCTTGTTGGATTCGAAATGCCGTTCTCAGGGAATCCTACTTTCAACGCGCCTTTACTCACCGACGTACTGCTGTGGCTGATGGTGATAATGACGGTAGCGGCAACGGTAGCGGCGGTTGTGTCGCTGATTAAGACTATCAGGAAAACCGGACAATCGGATGGAATGACAAACGGGGTTCCTGAACGGAAAATCGCCGTGGGAGTTAGTGCTGCAACGGTTCTGTGTATGGTAGCTACGTTTTTGTTGGGCTCTTCCGAGAAACTGACGGTGAATGGCATAGGATTTTCAGACGTATTCTGGCTGAAAACATCGGATATGTTCGTCTATTCTTCACTCGTTATGCTTTTCGTCGCAATTCTGGCCGTGCTTTTCGGAGCAACAAGATATAAACGAAAAGAACGGAGGTAAAGAGAAAATGCTGTTTCGTAAGCACAACCGAAAAACAGTTCCGGGACTGAATACTTCGTCGACGGCCGATATTTCATTCATGCTGCTGATACTGTTTCTGGTTACAACCTCGATGGATGTCGACAAAGGATTGTCGCACCAACTTCCACCCATCGATAAAACAAAGAAAGAACAACAAATGGTTGACAGCAGGCATATCATGATTTTCCGAATAACAGAAAATAATAAATTCGTGCTCGATGAGAAACCAATCCCCTTGTCGCAAATTAAACCGCGGGTGAAGGAATTCGTTCAGAGAAACGAAAAGAAACACATCATCCAGCTCGAAGCCAATCGGAAGTCGGCCTACAACTCTTATTTCCAACTCCAGAACGAAATAATCTCCGCTTATAACATCTTGCGCAATCAACGAGCCGCTCGAACCTTCGGCAAAACCTACGAATTGTGCTCTCCTGAACAGCAAGCACAAATCAATAACGAAATCCCGATAAGAATATCCGAAGTCTACGAGCCTTCGACTAATGAAACATCGAAAGGAGGAAACCCGAAGCAATGAGTCTTTATCGTCGCCACAATCACGCAATCCCGGCATTGAACACCGCCTCATTGCCCGATTTGATTTTCACTATTCTTTTCTTCTTCATGCTTGTCACGCACATGCGAAAAGCCTCCATAAAGGTTAAATATCAAGTCCCCGTAGGCACAGAATTAACCAATCTCACAAAGAAATCAACCGTATCCTATATATATATCGGCAAGCCTCTCGGCGAAACAGGACAAGTCGTAAGTAGCGAAACAAAAATACAACTCAACGACAAGCTGGTTTCGCTCAACGATATCAAACAGTCCTTGGTGAGAGAGCGAAACTCCATGAGCCCTGAAGAACGCAAAGCAATGCTGGTTAGCATCAGAGCCGACCAAAACACAAACATGGGATTAATAATAGATTTAAAACAAATCCTCCGTGAAGCAAATGTCCTCAACGTAAACTATGCAGCGGTGACAAAGCCAAAAAGATAGATTTACTTTTTAAAAAGTTGTAAATTAAAACAAAACAAAAAAACACAACCTGTAAGAAAGTCAGTTTATTGTATTTTTGCGTCAAAAAAGTAATAACAATGGCACATAGAAGTTTAGATAATCTTGATAAGAAAATATTGCGTCTAATAGCAGAAGACGCTCGTATCCCATTCCTAGAAGTAGCTCGTATTTGCAATGTCAGTGGAGCAGCAATTCATCAGCGCATTCAGAAACTTGTAAATCTAGGAATCATTAAAGGTTCCCAATTCGTAATAGACCCTGAGAAGATAGGCTATGAAACCTGCGCTTTTATTGGTTTGAATCTCCGGAATCCTGAAAAATTCGATGAAGTAGTAGAAGCTCTAAAACGCATCCCCGAAATCGTGGAGGCTCATTATACTACAGGTCAGTACGATTTATTCGTGAAGTTATATGCGTTTAACAATCATCATCTGTTGAATATTATACACGATAAACTTCAACCCCTAGGATTATCACGCAGCGATAGTACAATCTCATATAATGCAGTTATCGATCGTCCGCTTCCAATAATTGATCGCCCATTCGAAAAGTAATATGAATGTATAGCTAATGCTCTCATAGCATAATCGCTCTATACATTTCCTAACTCGATTTTTTATATACGATTGTTTAGAACACAAGATTTTATTCAGAGTTTGTTATTATCCGATAAAATATTCTTTGCAGTGAAATAATAAAGTCCGATTCTCAAGAAGAGAATCGGACTTTTGATAATACACGTATAGGACAGTCACAGTTCCTATTGTGTTATGTACAAAAACGTATTATATACAAAAAGAGGATGTGCTTGTTTTTATCACATCCTCTTTTGATTCGTAGTCGGTACGAGAATCGAACTCGTATGCCAAGATTGAGAATCTTGTATCCTAACCGTTAGATGAACCGACCATTTATTCTTAAAGAAATCATTGCGTTTGATTAAGTTTCAAAGAGCGGAAGGAGGGGGATTCGAACCCCCGGTACGTTAACACGTACGGCAGTTTAGCAAACTGCTGGTTTCAGCCACTCACCCATCCTTCCAAAGGAAAATATGGTTATTAGGAATAACCTGACTCAAACACGATGCAAAGGTAGAGTATTAGGTTTGTTCTCACAAGTTTTTATTTAAAAACACGGAAAGTACACCTATATGCGGTATGTGTAACTTTTTTTACAAATTGGAGATGTTATCTTTTCGGCCGTACTTTTGAATTGTTGATATAGAGGCGCCTTTTTTCAAGTATAGGCTTAACAATTGGTATAAATTGTTTTTACGTTCTGATTGCCGATAAATATCACAACTACTTTCCTTAACTTTGACATCGATAAAACGATTAAATCTACTGCAAAGATGGTCTGACTCATATTTTTACAAAAATGTCTTTGCAGTTTTAAGGGATGCTTCTCAAAGTTTTTGGAGAAGCATCCCATTTTGTTCTTTGGAATAAGAATTACAAAAAGTTTGAAATTCTAGATATTTGAATATACCTTTGCGCGACATCAAAAAACACGATAAGAATGTTAGTGAGAACCCTAAATATAATTTCAAATATAACAAGCATGATATGAAATCATTTTCAAGATTATTGTCGACAATATTATTGACATTGCCGATGTATAGTTATGCACAAAATGTGCAACTACCATTCGAGGAGACCTTCGATACGGAAGAGGGCTTCAGCAGATTTACAGTTATCGATGACAATGGAGATTCTGAAACATTTACATTAGACCAATTGTTTAAGGCAGCCAATTGTGAGCGTTCGCAAGATGCAAACGATTGGTTGATTACTCCCGCACTGCCTTTAAAGGCTGGAAAGACTTATGAGCTGACTTATACGATAAGTGGTTATTCTGCATCTGTTCAAGAGAAATATGAGGTGAAGATGGGGCTTACGAATACTGTTGCAGGAATGCTTAAGGAAATTGTAGGTGAAGAAACTGCACCGGGGGAATCGGGGAGCGAACAGACAATAAAAAAAACGTTCACCGTGACACGTAACGGGGATTACTATATCGGTTGGCACTATAAAACTACTTCGGAGCTTAATACAGGAGCGTTAGCAATCTATGATATAAAGGTTACCCAAGGACATGATAAACAGTCTCCAATGGGGGTGACCGACTTGACTGCGGTTGCTGCCAGTGGTGGGGCACTGCAAGCAACAATCAGTTTTAAGGCACCAACAAAGACCCAGACTGGTCATACTTTGTCATCGCTCGATAAAATCGAACTTGTGCGTGACAGTATCCTCATTCATACTTTTACGACACCGACACCGGGACAGGAACTAAGTTACGTGGATAATTCTCCAGCCAATGGCAAGCACACATATATCATAACTCCATATAACACCGCGGGTGATGGAACAGCTATGAGTGTCGATCTGTTTGTTGGAGTAGATACACCTAGTGCTGTGAACAGTCTGAATCTTGTTTATAACGGACAGAAAGCTATTCTGTCATGGGATAAAGTAACAACCGGTGAAACTGGTAACTATATAGACCCTACTGCGATAACCTATTCGCTGCAACGCAATAAAGAAGGAGTCATAGCAGGCAATCTGTTCGCAACAAGCTATGAAGATACTCCAACCGTAGGCGAAGAACAAACCCTGCTTTGGTATAATGTTTATGCAACCAATTTGGGTGGCGATAGTAAGCGAACATCATCTAATGTTGTTGTAACGGGAAAACCCTATACGCTCCCATTTTATGAATCCTTTAAGGGAGGAAAGATGTCGAAGTTCTGGTGGGTAGATTACGATAACTTAAGCCGTTGGACTGTATCATCTGATGCGGCCAAATTTGCACAGGATAACGATAAGGGATTCGTCGGATTTACTCCTATGAAAGCTGGTGAATGGTCCACCTTACAAAGTGGACTAATCAATCTAGGTAATGCTACAGAGCCCATTCTTTCATTCTACTATCGTACACATACGCCAACGTCCGACATCTTTAAAATTATGGTCTCCAAGGAATATGCTTCACCTGAAGAAGTACGAATAATCAATATTGACGATGTCGATAAACTGAAACAGTGGATAAAAGTCGAGATACCTCTCACTAACTATAAAGGTAGCAAGTTCATCCAAGTCAGTTTCGACTATAAGGGAACTGACAAAAACAGTAATATCTATATTGATAATATCAGAGTATACGATAGAAAAAGTAGTGATCTGGAACTCAAATCGACAGAATTCCCTGTCCGTCTGCGTACTGGTCAGCCCGTGACCTTTAATGCCAAAATAACCAACTACGGCTCCGAGCGTGCTACTGATTATACACTCGAGCTACACAGCGGGCAAACTAAAATGGCATCTATCCAGGGACCATCCATAGAGGCCGGAGAGACATCTAGTGTGGCCATATCGTTCACTCCATCTATCACCGCCAAACCTCAGATACCTGTTGCACTTATACTCAACTACGATAAGGATGAAAACATAGCTAATAACACTAGCGACACCATCATGCTGACTGTGAAATACCCTGCATATCCGGCTCCACGAGAATTAGGAACTGACAATACCTCGGGTACTATAATTACCTGGAAAGCCCCTCTAGCACCACGGGCAGCCGACGAACAAGTCACGGAAAGTTTTGAACAATACGATAATTTCATAACTAGAGGATTCGGTGATTGGATAACTTACGATGTAGATAACCACAGCGTGTACGGACTCAATAACACCGACTTCCCAGGTATGGGACAAGCACAGGCATGGACTGTTTTCGACTACTCAGCCACCACCCCTGCTTGCAATCCAGCTTGGAAGGGTTACGACGGAAATAAAGTCCTTGTTAGCTTTGGAGGTACTTACAGCATCAATGAGAACTGGCTAGTTTCGCCCGAACTTCCCGGCACAGAACAATCTATCACGCTTTGGGAGAAATCATTCAAAGGCTCCAAGAACGAAACCTACAATGTGATGTATTCCACAACAGGATTCGAAAGAAAAGATTTCACAATCCTTGAATCAAATCACGTTGTACCCGCTGTATGGAGTCAGGCACAATATGCTCTGCCCGACGGAACCAAATATTTCGCCATCGTTTCCACATCCGAAGACGGATTTGCAACTTTACTCGACGAAATAACATTCGTACCCGACTCGCTGGCGGAACAACACATAGTTCTCAAGGGATATAACATCTATCGTGACGGCCAGAAGCTTAACGCCGTCCCTATTACTCAAACAAATTATCGTGATATTCAAGCCGTAGGCAAACACCGATACTTGGTCACGGCTGTTTATGATAAGGGCGAGTCGCGCGGCACGGAGGAAGTTGAGATAAACGTTGTCAATGGAATTGAAGAGATTCAATCTGCCAATAATCCGGCAACCGATGACCGAATTTACGACCTATCAGGACGTCGGGTTATCAATCCTCGCAAGGGTGTATATATAAAAGGTGGAAAGAAGGTAATCATCAACCGATGATACTATGTAATTGTAATAAATCCAAAAGAGCCCGGCCCAATTGCCGAGCTCTTTTTTTGTTATTCCCGGTATCAGTATTACTAGGGAAAGCATATAAATTTAGGAGCTATTAATTACGAACATCTACTTACCTTTACATCCGCAAAATTCACCTTTTATACATACAATATGATAGGTTTCATATCCGACAACGTGTGGCTCATTTGGGCTTTGATTAGTTTATTATGCTTGGTTCTCGAGCTTACAAGTGGCGACTTCTTCATCATCAGTCTCGGAGCTGGTTGTGTAGGTGGTGCGATAGCCTCTGCATTCAGTGACAGCATAGTAATTCAAGTTATAGTTTTCGCCATAGTTTCGCTAGTTAGCGTTTTTTACGTTCGACCTATGGCGCTAAAGTTTTTCCATCGCGATGTTAATAAACGATTGAGTAACGCAGATGCGATTGTCGGTCGAACAGGGGTTGTAACAGAAGCCATTGCCGCCGACGGCTTTGGACGTGTCCAAATAGATGGTGATTCATGGAAGGCCCAGGCTTCCGGTAACAACGGAATCGATGTCGGAGCTAAAGTTCGCGTTCTCCGAATAGATTCAATCATCCTCACCGTTGAAAAAGAATAGCAAATTTATTAATCGCATGGTTTCGCTGTTGAATCCATGCATCAAACATCATATTCAAATGCCAGTAACAACAATTATTCTAATCACAATCATTCTTTTAGTGATTATTTTCGCGAAAAAAGCACTTGTCATCATCTCGCAGAGCGAAACGAGAATCATTGAGCGACTTGGTCGCTATCATGCAACCCTGCAACCGGGTGTGAATCTAATCATTCCGTTTATGGACCGCGCAAAAACAATTGTGGCGATGAAGAACGGACGATACACATACACAAATACGATTGATTTACGAGAGCAGGTCTATGATTTCGACCGGCAGAACGTCATTACAAAGGACAACATACAGATGCAGATAAACGCACTGCTGTATTTCCAGATCGTTGACCCTTTCAAGGCCGTGTATGAAATCAATAACCTACCCAATGCTATTGAGAAGCTCACACAAACAACTCTGCGAAACATCATCGGGGAGATGGAACTCGATCAAACGCTAACTTCTCGCGACACAATCAACACTAAGCTCCGCGCCGTGCTAGATGATGCAACCAACAAATGGGGGATAAAGGTGAATCGCGTTGAGCTGCAAGACATCACCCCTCCGGAAAGCGTGTCGCAGGCCATGGAGAAGCAGATGCAGGCCGAACGAAACAAAAGAGCAACTATTCTTACCAGTGAAGGAGAGAAGCAAGCTGCCATCCTCAAGTCAGAAGGAGAAAAAGCATCCACGATAAATCGCGCCGAAGCCGACAAACAGCAACAAATTCTTATCGCCGAAGGGCAAGCGCAGGCAAGGATACGAAAGGCCGAGGCTGAGGCAGTGGCAATCGACAAGATTACGCAAGCCGTTGGGCAAAGTACTAACCCGGCCAACTATCTAATCGCACAGAAATACATCCAAATGCTTGCTGAATTGGCTAAAAACAACAATCAAAAAACCGTTTACCTTCCTTTCGAGGCCTCATCCCTCCTTGGTTCGGTCGGCGGGATAAAAGAAATGTTCAAAGAAACCAAGTAAAGCATGAATATATGTGTCTTCTGCGGCGCACGCCCTAACTTCATGAAGGTTGCGCCTATCATCAGAGCCATCGAAGGCAAGCAAAACTCCGGCATACACTACTCCCTGGTGTATGCCGGAACTCAATCCGACCCTACGCTCGAGCCCGAACTTTTCGACGACCTCCAAATTGCTCCTCCGAATACTTTCCTAGGGGTGGAATGCGAGAACCTCAATGAGCTTACAGGGCAGGTGATGTCGAAGTTTGAACTCTATTTGCAAAATCACCCGACAGACACGGTTATAGTTGTAGATGATTTAGCCTCGACGATGGCCGCCGCAATCGTAACCAAGAAGCAATCAATAACTTTGGCTCATATTTCGGCCGGAACTCGCTCCTTCGATATCAATATGCCTAAAGAAATCAACAGACTTGTTATTGACGGACTGTCGGACATTCTTTTCACAGCCGGATTCAGCAATAATAGCATCGCTAACAAGGAGGGCGCAGAGTTATCTAAGGTTTATATGGTAGGAAACATCCTCATCGACAACATTAGATACAATAAGAGCAGGCGCGAACATTTGTCGTTCGACGTCATAACGGAAACCAAACACCTCAATCTACAGGCTCACCGATATATTGTTTTCACCCTAAACCGCAAAGCGCTACTAAGCGACAAGGAAAATCTGACTCGAATGCTAACAGCGCTTATTAGCTCTACGGGCGATACTATCGTAATTGCTCCATTGCGTGGAGAAGCTGTGCGAACCATCAAGTCGTTAGACATTGAGCTCGGCGACAGATTTAAATTTATCAATCCGCTAAGCTATTTGGAGTTCGGTTATATCACCGAACATGCACTCGGGATAGTCACCGATTCGGGAAATGTAGCCGAAGAAGCAACCTTTAATGGTGTTCCATGTATAACGTTAAATAGTTATACCGAGCATATAGAAACGGTGAAGCAAGGCACTAATGTTCTTGTTGGTGAATCGCCGGAAAAGCTCGCTTCCGAACTTAGAAAAATGGTTTCCGGAGAGTGGAAGATATCTTCTCTTCCAGACAGATGGGATGGTAGAAGCGCTGAACGTATTATAAGTATTCTAATTGAGCATCACCGAGTTTGAGTACTCAAGAGACAATCATATTTAAAAGCGGCAGAACACATCCGGAATTGTTGTTCTGCCGCTTTTTATTATTAATGATATTATTAGATAGGCCATTAATAAAGCTCTATAGACCGAATAATTTATTTAGTAACTAAATATACAGGCGATTTTTATATAATTCAAACTTTGAATTATAGCATGATTTGTATAATCATGTGCCAGATAATTTAAGTATATAATCAAGCATATGTTTATGGTTCATTTCGATTCTTTGAATTATAAACATATGTATGTTTTAACTTATGTAATCCATTTGGCAGTAAAACACACATGTGTTTTTAACTCCAGAGACTCTTTGAATATAAAACTGATATGTGTTTTGCATCGAAGAGTCTCTTTAGTGTTAAATCGCATGTGTGTTTCAGTATCAATGAGTCTCTGGAATATTAAAACATATGTGCGTTTTCCATTTCAAGAAACTCTTTGGGTTAAAACGCACGTATGTTTATCAATCGTTGAGCCTCGGTGATATAAAAACATATGTACGATTTAATATTAAAGAGGCTCTTTGGTGTAAAACTTATGTGCGTTTAGTATCTGGAGAGTCTCTGCGATATAAAAACATATGTCAGTTTTAACATTTAGGATATTCTTTAATGCAAAACATACCTGTGTTTATAATTCAAATAACTTCTTCGGTTTAAAACAATATATATAGTTATCATGTATATAGTGTCTTTAATTTAAAAACGTATATATGTTTAATGTTTACCGAATCTCTGCGAATAAGAAATATATGTATGTTTATAATCTTTATAGGATATATGAGTTTAAGAATAATATTAGTTGGCATATAGGAGTATAAAAAA
>NZ_JH594522.1:324072-466763 GCF_000243035.1 Prevotella micans F0438 | reverse complement strand
CCCTCTTTGCTTTTTTTATAATATGGTATAAACTTTCCGGTTACTGCATTAATCCTTGTCGTACTCCAGATGGAAGTTTACAACGGCGTCTATACCTTTCCATATCAACTTAAGCGGCATATTTTCGTTTGGCGAATGGATGGCATTCGATTCCAGTCCGAAGCCCATTAGTACGGTTTTCACTCCAAGAATTCGCTCGAAAGTCGAAATAATTGGAATACTTCCACCACGGCGGACAGGCAGCGGACGACGTCCGAATGCTTTTTCAAAACCACGTTCGGCCGCCTTGTAGGCCGGCATGTCGATTGGGCAAACATATCCTTCTCCGCCGTGCAAAGATTGGATATCGACTTTAACGGTTTTAGGGGCAACGCGTTTGAAATAGTCGACAACTAACTGTCCTATTTCATTATGATTCTGGTGCGGAACTAGTCTGCACGAAAGTTTGGCATATGCTTTCGATGGTATGACGGTTTTTGAACCCTCTCCGGTATAGCCTCCCCAGATTCCGCAGACGTCGAAACAGGGTCGGAAGCCGTTGCGCTCAATTGTGTTGTAGCCTTCCTCACCGAAAAGCTCATCGATTCCAAGCGACTGTTTGTATTTCTCTTCATCAAACGGTATTTGTTCAACCATACGTCTTTCGTTTTCGGGAACTTCTTCAACGTTGTCGTAGAATCCTGGAATGGTTATCTTACCGTCCTTACCGGTTACGTCGGCAATGAGCTTGCATAGAACGTTAATTGGGTTGGCAACCGCTCCGCCGAAGTGGCCTGAATGTAAGTCGTGGTTCGGACCGGTGACTTCGATTTGCCAGTAGGCCAATCCTCGCAATCCTGTTGTGAGCGATGGCAGGTCGGCGGCGAGCATACTTGTATCTGAAACCAGTATTACGTCGCACTTCAATAAGTCTTTGTGCTCTTCGCAGAAAGCGCTTAGGCTTGGTGAACCGATTTCTTCCTCGCCTTCGAGAATGAATTTAACGTTGTGGCGAAGCAAATCATGTTTGACTATGTATTCAAAGGCTTTCGCTTGAATAAATGACTGTCCTTTATCGTCGTCGGCTCCACGTGCCCAGATATGTCCATCGCGAACTTCCGGTTCGAATGGTTGGCTTTTCCATAATTCAAACGGCTCGGCTGGCATAACGTCGTAGTGACCATATACTAGAATTGTTTTTGCAGACGGGTTTACCATCTTCTCGGCATAAACAATCGGATTCCCGGCCGTGGGCATTATCTCCGTTCTGTCGACGCCCGCAGCGGTTAACAACTCTTGCCATCGTTGAGCACACCGCATCATGTCTGGACGGTGCTTGTCTGGTTGGGCACTTACACTTGGAATGCGAATGAGACTAAAAAGTTCTTCAAGCATTCGTTCTTTGTTCTCATTGATATATTCCTGTATCATAACTAAAAAAATTAATTGGTTTTTCGTTTATTCTTTATGTGTTCTTTCACTCGTTTATATCCTTCCGTACCCAGGATGGTCAATCCGCCATACTGGAAAATTTTCGCCATGCCGAAAAACACCGTCCAAAGAATGCCTTTGGTTGGCGTAGATAGCGGAAGAAGCATCTGGGCAAACGAAATGATATAGAATGGAATGCAAGTTAATAATACAATTACGCCTGTGCGGAACGACAGCTTCTTGAGCCATTGCCGAATTCTTTTAATCATTGCTTTTCGAGTTTGCGAAGCAATTCGGCGCAGGCATCCTCCAGTAAATCGAGTACGTGTTCAAAACCTTCGGCGCCACTGTAGTAGGGGTCGGGAATAAAAGAGTCGTTCGGATAGGCTTTTAGGAAGCTTGCCATCCTTAAAACCTTATTCATATCGGCTTCCGAACGGGCTCGGGTGCTTATGTCTTCATAGTTTTCTTCGTCCATAACGATGATGTAATCGAACGAATCGAAGTCGTGTGCAGCGTTGAACTGTCGTGCAATATGGTTCACGTTATATCCGCGCAACTGTGCATGCTGTCGCATTCGCTTGTCGGGCAGTTGTCCAATGTGCCACGCTCCTATTCCGGCTGAATCTATGAAGTATTTGTTGGTTTTGCCAGTCTCATCGACCAACTTTTGCATAACGGCATTGGCTGCCGGCGAACGACAAATGTTGCCTAGGCAAATGAAGAGAAGACGGAGTTTCTTTTCCATGTCGGGCTGATGAGTCATTTCTTTATTTCGACAATTTTTGTTGGGGCTTTCTCCTTGTTTCGCCGGTTTACAACCGTTATAACCGCCTGCGCAAGGTTTATAAATGCTTGTCCCGATACAGAATCGACTTGCGCAGCCGATGGCTGACCATTGTCGCCACTCTCCCTGATGCTCTGAACAATAGGGATTTGGGCCAATAATGGACAATCTAATTCCTTGGCGAGATTCTTGCAGCCGTTCTGACCGAAGATGTAGTATTTGTTTTCCGGGAGTTCGGCCGGAGTGAACCATGCCATGTTTTCAACCAGCCCAAGAATTGGCACGTTGACCTTCTCATTGCGATACATATCAACCCCTTTTCGCGCATCGGCTAGCGCCACTGCCTGCGGGGTGGATACAATTACGGCGCCGGTTATCGCAAGCGTCTGCAAAAGGGTTAGATGAATGTCGCTCGTGCCTGGGGGCGTGTCGAGAATGAAATAGTCGAGCTCTCCCCAGTCGGCGTCGGCAATGAGTTGCTTAAGTGCATTTGACGCCATGCTGCCGCGCCATAGTGTGGCCGTGTCCGGATTAACAAAAAAGCCTATCGACAGCAGCTTTACTCCATACTTCTCGAGCGGTTCGATGAGCTGCCGACCGTTTTTTTCGACTGCATAAGGGCGTTCGGTTTCCACCCCGAACATTTTTGGCATGCTCGGACCGAAAATGTCTGTGTCCAGCAGCCCAACCTTGTATCCCAATCGCGCTAGAGCTATCGCCAGGTTCGCAGCCACTGTGCTTTTACCCACGCCGCCCTTCCCGGAACTCACAGCTATGATGTTCTTTACCTCCGGAAGTAGTTTTCCTACCTCCGGACGGGGAGCCGATCTGAACTCCGTATTGATGCTCACCTCGATGTCCTTACCCAATGAATAGTGGAGTTGGGCTTCGACAGCCTTGAGCGTCGACTTGAGAAACGGATCGGTTTCCCGCGGGAAAATCAATGTGAAGCTAACCTTCTGTCCGTCTATTCGCACATCGTCGGCCAACATTTCGCTCTCGATGATGCTTTTCTTCGTTCCTGGATAAATCACCTGTTTCAACACATCGGTGATTAGCTTTGGATAGAGTGTCATAATCTTGAAATGTATTAATCTTTATTCTTAGTAAAATCGTATGTCGGTAATTATCATCGCCCCTACTTTGGAGTTGAGTTTCTTAATCAATTCGGTGCGCATCATGCTGAGATCAGCTCGTAAAGCCGGGCTGGTGAGCTTAACGAAAAGCGTTTGATTCCGAATTGTCTTTTCGGCAGTGTATCCGTCTATCGTCGCACCCATAACCTCGGCCCACGCATCGAGTAGGCGTTTTTGCAGCAGCGGAGTTTCCAATCCCTCTTGCCGCAGAAACTGGTTTATGAGCGCAGATAGCGGTTGAACCTTACGTCTGAACATCGGTCTGACCCCTTTCTGTGACTTCGCCGCCCTCGACAGCAAAGAGTTTATAGTCGAAATTGGAATTCTCGAGAATCTTGTCTAGATGTTCGCGGTTGGTGTCGGTAATGAAAATCTGTCCGAAGTTGTCGGTCGAAACCAATCTCACAATCTGTTCTACTCGTGAGGCGTCGAGTTTGTCAAAAATATCATCTAACAATAGTAATGGGGTGTTGTCCTGAGCTGTGCGTTGCAGGTATTTGAACTGTGCGAGTTTCAGCGCAAGCACAAACGACTTGCTCTGACCCTGACTGCCCTCTCGTTTTATCGGAAATCCACCCAGCTCCATCTGCAGATCATCCTTATGGATTCCATGTAGCGAGTATCCCATGATGCGGTCCTTCATCCTGTCTCGTTGAATCACTTCCAATAGCGGTCCGCGTTGACAATGTGACGAATATCCTAATGAAACACGCTCATTACTTGATGAAATCGTTGCATAAATCTCCTCGAACATCGGGATGAGCTCTTTCACAAATGCATCCCGTTTGGTAAATACCTTTTCGCCATGCTCCGCCATCTGCATTTCGAGTAGCTCCATGAGCGTAAGGTCTGGCTCGTCCTCTTGTTTCAGTAAACTATTGCGTTGTTGAAGCACTTTGTTATATAATGTGAGCGAGTCGAGGTAGGTACGGTCGTATTGTGCAATCACAACGTCCATCAATTTGCGTCGTTCATCGCTTCCACCTTCTATAACAGAGATGTCAGCTGGCGAAACAAACGTCAATGGAATCAATCCGATGTGTTCCGAGAGTCGTTTATATTCTTTCTTGTTCCGTTTAAAATGTTTTTTTGTGCCCCGCTTCATCCCGCAATAAATTTGCTCGTGTGTATCATCGTCGGCAGCATAATCGCCCTCAAGCATGAAGAAATCGCTTTCGTGTCGTATTACCTCCGAATCTTTCGAATTGAATGCACTCCGGCAGAATGACAAATAATAAATAACGTCAAGCAAATTGGTCTTGCCGGCGCCATTATGTCCGATGAAGCAGTTCATCTTGGGAGAAAGAGTCAGATTTGTAGCCTGAATATTCTTATAATTAATGATAGAAAGCCTTTCTAATCGCATGTGCGCAAAGGTAGCAAGATGTTCAAAATTAAATGTATACAATAGAGCACTGTTCCGCATTTACATCGTGAAGCTTTTCAAATAAATATTTAGACACCTCTTGTCAGGGCGATGAATATTCTCTCTATTTGTTCGGAGAGTGATGGAGATGTGAGTTTGATATATCGTTTAAATTATTTTTATTTGTACGCTGAAAATCAATATATGATTTATGAAGAGGTTAATAGATTGTATTAGAATCGGAGGGGTTCTTTTAGTCTTACTTGTGCAAACTCTTGAGATTATCGGCCAGAAGCCTGTATTATGGAAGATGTCGGCACTGGTGCGTGAGGCGGCTATAGAAACTTATGGCAACAAGACGAAAGCTCAATTTAGAAATGAAACTAATGATAGAACGGCTTTGCTCACGGCTTTGGTACGTGCGACGAGCGAGAATACACTAAAAGAATATGGTTGCGAAATCATGGCCAAATTCGGAGATATTTATGTCACTATGATTCCACTGAATAATCTTGCCCAGATGTCAAATAGCGAGGAAGTGAAACGCATTGAGACAGGCCATTTTGCATCAGTACATATGGATACGACTCGGTTTCTAGTGAACGCCGAGGCAGTGAATAGCGGCATGAATTTACCCCATGAATATACTGGCAGGGGAGTCGTGATTGGTGTGCAGGACATTGGATTCGATCTTACGCATCCAACGTTTTACACGATTGATATGAGGCGTAATAGAATCGTGGCAATGTGGGACCAGTTGTCGACCGATACCCTAGGCAGTAGGCTATGTGTGGGGCGCGATTATGTGGGACAGAAGGCTCTAGAAATTATAGGATGTTCGCGCGACGGACAGACAGAGGCTCACGGGACACACACGGCTGGAATAGCTGCTGGAAGTGGAGTCGAAGCTCCTGGAGTCGTATCAAATTATAGAGGTATGGCGCCCGAGGCTGATATCTGCTTGGTGGCCAATGTAACGAGCGATAACGCTAGGTTCATCGATCCTACCTTATATTATAAATATACTTATGCAACCGACTTGCTCGGATTTAAATATATTTTCGACTACGCTCGGAGTGTTTCTAAACCATGTGTAATTAACTTCAGCGAAGGTTCACCGCAAGGATTTACCAATGAAGAAATGCTAATCAACGAGGTACTCGACTCACTCACCGGGCCTGGAAGAATTATTGTGGCATCGGCAGGTAACGAAGGTGAATTCATTAACCATCTCCATAAAGAACGTGGTCGGGAGAGTGCGGGTAATTTTTTGCTAGGTAATCCTGATAAGGTATCTCTCACGGCTTTATCGGCCGATGAATTTGTATTTCGGGTGGCAGTCTATAATGACAAACATAATCCGACCATTTTTACGATTCCAACCGAACGAATAGTTGCGAGTACCGACTCGTTGCTGTGCGATACTCTACTTGTAGGCGGTCGTCAATATATCGTTAAAGTGTCGGCCTATCCATCGTGCTATGACTTGTCGCGAACGGCCTATGATTTCATTATATCCTCCAGTCCATCGTTAGGTCACGACGTGTTTGCATCTTTTGAAATAGTTGGTACAGACGCAGATGTGGAGGTGTACAGAATGAGAGGTTATCTCACGCCACGCGATCTTAACCCTGCACTTGTGGATGGTGATGTTTCGCAAAGTGTTCATACCCCGGCCAGTGCACCGTCGGTTATTGCTGTCGGGGCCACGGCATATCGTACGGAATTCGTTAATTATTTGGGCGAAAGAAAGATTTATAACTCAGGAAAGGACGGTAGGTTGACTTACTATTCGAGTACCGGACCAAGTCGCGATGGTCGATTGAAGCCTGAAGTGGTTGCACCTGGGCATAATATAATATCAGCCTACAGCTCTCACTTTGTGATGAATCCTGCAAACAACGGTGCACTGATAGCGAGCGATGTGCGCCATTTTCAACTCAACAATCGCACCTATGCATGGAATGCAAATAGCGGTACATCCATGTCGACACCTATTGTGGCAGGTGCTATTGCTTTGTGGCTCGAGGCATATCCGAAGCTCACAGCGGCCGATTGCCGAGCAATATTCGCACGCACGAGTACTCATAATGACAGTGTAGCCAATTATCCCAACAACCGATATGGCTATGGACAAATTGATGTTCTCGCCGGATTGAAAGAGGTTCTGAAGTTATCCGCTGCTGGAATTGAAGAGGTAGAGTCCGAATCATCGAGTTCGAATGCAATCTATTTGCTCGACGGACGATTCGTGGGGCTCGATGCAGAGAGCCTTTCGCCTGGAATATACATTCGTGCCCATCGAAAATTCATAAAGAGATGAAAGTTACTTCTACTTAATAGTAGGTATTTTGAGGTACACCCTACATTTAGGTATTGTGAGAAAGAATGCGCCCAGTTACCTTTGCAAATGTTAAATCAGAAATAAAGTCAATTACTTAGGAATATGAAGAAAACAATTGTAGTTTACGGTTCATCAACCGGAACTTGCGAAAACATCGCAAATACCATTGGAAGCAAACTTGGTGCAGAAGTAATCAACGTTTCGGATTTCAATGCCGATACCGTTGCCAACAACGACAACTTGATTCTTGGAACCTCTACATGGGGTGCAGGCGAGTTGCAAGACGATTGGTATGACGGAATAAACGTGCTCAAAGAAGCCGACCTCACAGGCAAAACTGTTGCTCTGTTCGGTTGTGGCGACTGCGAATCCTACTCCGACACATTCTGTGGAGCAATGAAGGAAATCTATGATGCAGCTCAAGGCGCAAATATCCTCCCCGGCGTGTCGACCTCAGACTACACATTCGATGACAGCGACGCCGTTATTGACGGAAACTTCGTTGGTCTTGCCCTCGACGACGTGAACGAAGAAGACAAAACCGAAGGTCGCATAGACTCTTGGATTGAGAGCATCAAAGCTCAGCTCTAAGACGAATATCGAGAGGCTCCCTTTTTCAAGCTCGTAGCTTATGGATACGGAAATGATGCTCTCAGCAGATATGAAAGTTCTTATGAACCATATCTATGAATTCAAGAAAGGTGTCAGGCAAATGGTTCTTTACACTTTCAACAAGAGGTATGAATCATCCGTGAAAGCAAGGCTTGATCGCCAAAATATTCCCTACCTAACGCAACCCGTAGGCGAAACCTGTTTAAACTTGTTTTTTGGCAGGCAGGAATGTCTTAACGCGATTCAGCTTATAGTTACGAAACCTTTGAACAAGCTTACTCCTGAAGAAGACTTTATTCTCGGCGCAATGCTAGGCTACGACATTCGCGTGCAATGCGAACGCTATTGCGAACGGAAATGTCGTTTATGCAGGCAGGCATAGAGAGTATAAATCTGGGAGAAGAAGGAGCTCCAAATTATCAAATGAAAATCTTGTTCGCGAAATAAAATTATTTCATAATGTTTTTGTATAATAAATAGGTTTGTCGTGAGACAAGCCTTTTATTGTTTATAGCCTTCCAGTTAACGCTAATTACTGGGAGTCTTGTATCTGATTGCGGAAAGTGCTAGTACTAAATGTTGCTTATACGAAAGGCCATTAAAATGAGATAATGGGAGTTTTAAGCAGATGTCTACTTAATTTTGCCGCCATTATGAAAATAGTTCTCATCGGAGCCGGGAATCTGGCAACACATATCGGAGGAGCTTTGCAACGAGCAGGACACGAGATAACTCAGGTATATAGTAGGACGATAGAGGCTGCAGCTGAATTGGCCGAAAAATTGGGGGCATCGCACACGAACTGCATAGAGATGATTGTTCGCGACGCCGATGTTTACATATTCGCCGTGACTGACGCCGCACTTACCGAGATTATTCATGAGGTGTGCAACGGACGGGAAAATGGACTAATGCTGCACACATCCGGTTCGACTCCGATGGATTGTTTCCGGGGGATGGCGAAGCGATATGGAGTTCTTTACCCCCTGCAAACTTTCTCCAAGTGCCGCGAAATTGAGTTTACTAACGTGCCACTCTTCATCGAAGGATGCGATGCGCAGGTGGAAAGAGAAATCGATTTGCTGGCCGACGGAATATCGCATAATCACAGGCATCTGGATTCGGCCGACCGGCGATATTTGCATCTCTCGGCCGTTTGGGCGTGCAACTTTGTGAATCATTGTTATGACATCGCGGCTGGAATCCTCGGACAACGCGATATTCCATTCGACGTGCTACTTCCTCTCATCGACGAAACCGCCGCAAAGGTTCATCGACTTCCTCCTAACAAGGCTCAAACCGGGCCAGCCGTGAGATTCGACGAGAATATAATCCGTTCGCAGGCCCAGCTTATGTCCGGCGATTCGCGGCTCAAAGATTTATACGAACGAATGTCGACAAGCATTCATCAACGAAACAAAAAACAACAATCATGATTAATTACGACTTAAAGAAAATACGCGCAGTGGTATTCGATGTCGACGGCGTTCTCTCGGGCGAAACTGTTTCGATGGGCCCGGACGGCGAACCCCTCCGAACTGTGAATATGAAAGACGGATATGTAATTCAGCTGGCCGTTAAACTGGGTTTGCACATAGCCATAATAACCGGCGCACGCGACGAAAACATCCGCCGCAGGTTCGAGTATCTTGGTGTGAAGGACATCTTTCTCAATTGTTCTCGAAAAATCAAGGTTTGGAACGAATTGATGCAGAAATATGGGTTGCTCGAGGAGGAGATGATATATGTGGGCGACGACATTCCCGACCGCGATATTATGCTACGTGCCGGATGCGCCTGTTGTCCGAAGGATGCGTGCATAGATATCAAAGCCGTGTCGGACTACGTGAGCGACCGTATCGGCGGACATGGCGTTGGTCGTGACATAATAGAACAAGTTCTGCGCGCTCAGGGCAAATGGATGACATCAAGCGAGGCTTTCGGGTGGTGAAACAGAACTATAGAATAATCCTGGCCAGTGCGTCGCCGCGCCGTCGGGAATTACTTTCCGGACTTGATATTGAGTTTGAGGTGCGAGTGTTACCTGGAGTGTCGGAATCGTTTCCGAAGAATCTGCCAGTTTGCGACGTGCCCCAATTCATTGCCGTGGAGAAGGCCGAGCCTTATACCGGTAAGCTCGTCGAAAACGACCTTCTCATAACGGCCGATACGGTTGTTATTGTCGACAATCAAGTACTCGGTAAACCTGTCGACGCCCACGATGCGGCACGAATGTTACGGCTTATCAGCGGGCGAACTCACCAGGTTATCACCGGCGTTTGTCTTACAACAGTTTCCTGCCAGCGCAGTTTCTCGGTAACCACCGACGTAACTTTCAAACAGCTATCCAACGAAGAAATCAACCATTACATTACCCGCTACAAACCGTTCGACAAGGCCGGTGCCTACGGTATTCAGGAATGGATAGGCTATATTGGCGTAACCTCCATCAATGGCAGCTACTATAATGTTATGGGGTTCCCTGTTCAACGAATTTGGGAGGAAATTCAAAAGCTCTGATAATTGGTTTTATGCTTGCGGAAGTTCCGCCGCGCTCAAACCATTTTGTTTTATGCTTGCGGAAGTTCCGCAGCGCTCAAACCATTTTGTTTTATGCTCGCGGAAGTTCCGCAGCGTCGAAACCATTTTGTTTTATGCTTGCGGAAGTTCCGTAGCGCTCAAACCATTTTGTTTTATGCTCGCGGAAGTTCCGCGGCGCTCAAACTATTTGGTTTTATACTTGCGGAAGTTCCGCCGCACTCAAACCATTTTGTTTTATGCTTGCGGAAGTTCCGCCGTGCTCAAACTGTTTTGTTTTATGTTTGCGGAAGTTCCGCGGCGCTCAAACCATTTTGTTTTATACTTGCGGAAGTTCCGCGGCACTCAAACTGTTTTGTTTTATGCTCGCGGAAGTTCCGCAAGATCCAAACTATTTGGTTTTACTCCTGCACTCGTAATACAACGATTTTACACGTATGATACGTGGGGCTGGTTTAAGAACCCGCCTAGACTCACGGATGAACAAAGGATTATACGCGGGTACCAACTAGGGCAGCACGTCTGCATGTAGGGACAGACCCCGTGTCTGTCCGACACCCATGCCAATTTGGTCTACCCCTCCACATAACATATAAAAGAAATAATGATACCAGCGTCCGATGAGTTGGGAAACGCATATAAAATCTCAGGCACGCTTTCCCAAAGTTGGGATAGGGTAGGGGGAAATACAAAAGGTCTGCATACGTTCTAACCGTATACAGACCAATCGTGTTTAATAATATAAAATTTAATCTTCTGATTAAGCGAGAGTCATCTTGTTTGCCTCGTCTTTCACTTTGCCCTCTTTCAGGAGCCAGCCGATTCCGAGAAGTACTTCTTCCATGCTGATTTCTGCGGTTTTGGCAATCTCTGCCACTGTTAGTGCTTTGTTAGCTGCTGCGAGTGCGTTGTAAACATCGCCTGCTTTAAATCCCACATTCTCGGCATTGAGCATGTTGCCCATGTTTATGGCCTTTTGGGATGATGCTTTCTTGGCTGTTGTCTTCACTGCGCTAGTTGATTTCTTTTCTACCATAATTTCTTAATGTCTATTGTTTGTAAATCAGAATAATTCTTGAATAACATCTTGTTAATGATTGGTTGCAAAAGTAACGGAAATATCCGACAGGCTATAAGGTTTCATTTACAAAATGGCCTCATAACGGGGTGTAACAGAGCATTTCAGTGTTTTATTGACATGAATCAATAGTAAAGATTTCAGAACTTCATTACGCAACCGTCGTGAGGATGGACAGTGAGCGATACTGACTTGTCGCGCCGTAGTCGGAGAGTTTGCTTCCGAGAGGTTAGCAGGTCGGTTGCCGTTACGTCGCTTTCGGGAAGTGCGAGGAAGTCGAAAGCGTGAGCAGGAATGATTATGTCGGCTTCTTGAATTTGGTCGGAAAAATTGGCAACCACTAATAGAGTTTCGTTGTCTCTGCGACGCATGAAGGTGAAGAGGTGCCGACTGTCGAAGTGCGTGCTTTGCGGATTGGCGTACATGAGGTCGTACATCAGGCCTTCGGATATGATATTCCGGTTGGCTATACGTAGAATATTCTTGTAGATGACGCCCAGGTTGCGGGCGGTTTTGACGAGATGTTGGCGGTTTATGTAGCCGCGGTAGATGCTTTCGAGAGCCCAGTAGTCGAAGATTGTAGAGCGGCCGTCGCAGCCGGAGAATCCTTCTTTGTCCATTCCGAGTTCGCCATATTCCTGCCCGGCGTAAATCATGAGCGGATTCGGGCCGAGCAGTGCAGCCACCAGCATTGCGGGAATGGCTTTGGTGGGGTCGTTGGCGAAGAAGGTTGAGGCGATTCGTTGCTCGTCGTGATTCTCGAGAAAGTAGAGCATGTTTGACCGAATGTCGTCAGTTTGTTGCCATGCGAAGGTGATGTCGGTTGCTGGCCTGTGGTTGCAAATCACGTCTCGCAGAGTGTCATACATCCCCACTTTATCGTAGAGATAGTCGAATCCGGCGGCGATGTAATCTCTGTATTGTGCGGGATTATAGACCTCGCCGACAAAGATTATTTCGGGGAACTGTTGTTTCACCTTCTGTTTGGCATATTGCCAGAACTCGGTGGGAACCATTTCGGCCATGTCGCATCTGAAAACGTCGACGCCCTTTTGTGCCCAGAAGAGCAATATGTCGGTCATCTTTCGCCATGTGTCCGGGGTGGGAGAGAAGTGGTTACTTCGTCCGCCGGCGTCGCAATAATCTACTCCGTAGTTGAGTTTCACGGTTTCGAACCAGTCGTTTGCCCCGGGGTGAGCGTCGAAGCGGTCGTTGCCTGTGCATCGTGCCGGGAATTCTTCGTAGGGTTCGCTGTTTTGGGCATATTCTTCAACCGGAACGTCTGAAAGGTCGAGTGCGCATCCCGGGCAGTAGTAGAAGTTATTTTCGGCCGAGAAATGTTTTCCGCAGTCATCGTTTTCGCCCAGGTCGCTAACTCCGTCGGGCTTCGCGATGCTTTTATACTGGCGTGCTACATGATTCGGCACAAAGTCTATGGCAACCATCATTCCCTTTTCGTGAGTTCGTTTCACCAGCGCTTCGAACTCTTGCATACGTTTTGAAACATCTACGGCCAGATCGGGGTCGATGTCGTAATAATCGACGATAGCATATGGCGAGCCGGCTCTTCCTTTCACCACTCGTGGGTTTTGCGACGGTATGCCGAACCGGAAATAATCTGTTGTTGTTGCATGCCGCAGAATTCCGGTGAACCAGATGCAGTTTACTCCGAAATCGCGAATTTGTTTCAGCGTTTCAGACGTGAAATCGTTCATTTTGCCGACGCCATTTTCGGCTATTGTTCCGAATTCTTTCCGTGTGAGGTTTCTGTTGCCGAAGATGCGCACGAACGTTTGGTAGATGATTAGTTTTTTCTTCATAAATCTTTATGCAATGCTCCCCAATCTCCGCCCGTTTTCTAGTTGGGATAAAGGAGATTGGGGAGATGTGATTCTCTTATTCGTATAGCGAGTCTTATTCGGCTCCGTGAACGCTAACCGAGCTGTCGATTCGGCCAATCATTCCTTGCAGAGCTTTGCCAGGACCGCATTCAACGAACTCGTTTGCTCCGTTTGCAATCATGTGTTGCACGCTTTCTGTCCATCTGACGCTCGACGTTAGTTGTGCAATCAGATTAGCTTTGATTTCTTCGGGAACACTGTGCGGAAGTGAGTCGAAGTTTTGATAAACCGGACAGCTCGGCACTTTGAATTTGGTTGATTCGATGGCGGCCTGGAGTTCGTCTTTGGCTGGTTGCATCAGCGGCGAGTGGAATGCTCCACCCACTTTCAGCGGGAGGGCTCGTTTAGCTCCGGCGGCTTTCATCTTTTCGCAAGCTGCGTCGATGCCTTCTTGCGAACCCGAAATGACAAGCTGACCGGGGCAATTGAAGTTGGCTGCCACGACAATCTTGCCGCTCTTCGACACTTCTTCGCAGATTTCGACCACTTTTTCGTCGGCCAATCCGATGATTGCTGCCATCGTACCCGGATTCTTTTCGCAAGCTTTCTGCATTGCGTTGGCGCGGGCTGCAACGAGTTTCAATCCGTCTTCGAAGCTCAATGCTCCAACGGCGACGAGTGCCGAAAATTCGCCGAGCGAATGGCCCGCTGCCATCATCGGTTTGAAATCGGCTCCCATGCAGAGCGCCGAAACAACGCTGTGAATGAACACCGCCGGTTGAGTAACTTTGGTTTCTTTGAGTTGCTCGTCGGTTCCGGCGAACATAATATCGGTTATTTTGAAACCAAGAATATCGTTGGCCTTATTGAACATTTCTTCGGCCAGCGGATTCCTGTCATAGAGCTCTTTGCCCATTCCGATGAACTGCGAGCCCTGTCCGGGAAAAACGAATGCTTTCATTTCTGTCTTTACTTTTTATTGATTATGAAATTGGTAGGCGCAAAGGTAATATAATAAGAACGATTTGCCGATGAAGCGCCCTGCCGACGGGCGCTAAGCCCCTTTTTGCTAATTTTGCCTCCCGACACAAATAATCATCATTATGACACTTATTGCAGACAGCGGAAGCACCAAAACCGATTGGCTGATTGCCGATGCTTTCGAAAAGATTTCAGATTCCATCGTAATAAAAACCCAGGGAATAAACCCCGTCCACATGTCGGCCGAGACGATCGACGATATTCTTCGCCGCGAACTTCTCCCGAACGTTAATATTCCCATCGCTCGCGTGGCTTTCTTCGGTGCGGGATGTACTGCCGGTGCCGCCGAACGTATGGCCGAAGCTCTCCGCGTGAACTTTCCCGATGCCAGTATTGAGGTGCAAACCGATTTGCTCGGTGCAGCTCGCGCACTTCTTGGAAAACGGGCCGGAATTGCGTGTATCCTTGGCACCGGATCGAATAGCTGTCTCTACGACGGGCGGCAGATTCAGAGCAACGTTCCGCCGCTTGGGTATATTCTTGGCGACGAGGGTAGCGGTGCGTCGCTCGGGCGAATATTCCTCAACGCGATGTATAAAGGATTGCTTCCCGACCGGGTGCGCAAACTTTTCGAGGACGAAGAGGGGTTAAGTTATCCTGCCGTTATCGAGCGGGTTTATCGTCAGCCGTCGGCCAACCGTTTTTTGGCTGGATTATCGCCGTTCGTTTCCCGCCACAGCGATATTCCGGAGGTAAACGAGTTGGTGAACGAAAATTTTCGCGCTTTTTTCAGTCGAAACATCCTGGCCTATCGAACGGCCGACTTGCAAACCATTTCGGCCGTTGGCAGCATTGCCTTTTTCTTTGAAAAGAATCTACGCCAGGTTGCCGGAGAGTTCGGATTTACCTTGGATAAGGTTCTCAGATCGCCCCTCCGTGCGTTGGCCGAATATGCCGTCGAGGAAGAATAATCGGCATATTGTATACGGTATAATCTCACGTTGCACTTACTCGTTGAATATCATGAAATAGGGTCTGTCCACTCGGCCGCCAGGCCGCATGTAGGGACAGACCCCGTGTCTGTCCAATATCTCTTGCCAATTCTGTCTACCGACCGCATGATATATTCTGCTCTTATCTGACGGGGGCGGACAGACACGGGGTCTGTCCCTACTCTTATCTGACGGGGCGGCGGACAGTCGCGGGTGCCCACTCGGCCGCCAGGCCGCATGTAGGGACAGACCCCGTGTCTGTCCGATACCCCATGCCAATTTTGTCTACCGCCCGCATGATATATTCTGCTCTTATCTGATGGGTGCGGACAGACACGGGGTCTGTCCCTACATGCGGCCTGGCGGCCGAGTGGGAGTTTGTCTTAAATCGAGATTGCATAGGTTGTATTATTGTCGTCGTCGGGAGATATTTCCTGTCGACAGGTCAAGATTGTTGATAATATGCCTGGTCGCAAGTGACGTTCTACGGAATTTTCCCGAAAATTATCCAGCCTATCCGTGTTTATTGTAGAATATAATTTATATTACATAGCCGCCGTGAATCGCTTTTATAAAAATGTGTAAATCGAATAGCTGCCGTGAATCGCTTTTATAAATATGTGTAAATCGAATAGCTGCCGTGAATCGTTTTTATAAAAATGCGTAAATCGAATAGCCGCCGTGAATCGCTTTTATAAAAATGTGTAAATCGAATAGCCGCCGTGAATCGCTTTTATAAAAATGTGTAAATCGAATAGCCGCTGTGAATCGTTTGTATAATTTCGTTAGATTTACACAATTTATTCGGATTTTTTTGTGAGAAATAACCTGTATCGGGAGAGATTCGCTGTAGATACCTACCGATGTGGAGGATTATAGCTTGTTTTCTTAGTGCATCTCGACCGATGCGGCGTAATTCCGGTCGAGAAAGATGCGGATGTCATCCGTTAGTCGCTGAAACAAGTCGCAGG
Source organism: Prevotella micans F0438 (assembly GCF_000243035.1). Lineage (NCBI taxonomy): Bacteria > Pseudomonadati > Bacteroidota > Bacteroidia > Bacteroidales > Prevotellaceae > Prevotella > Prevotella micans. Next base: position 450,707 of record NZ_JH594522.1, on the reverse strand, counting down.
AGGTGTAGGCCGTGTTGCGACGAAGAGCGGAAAGGAGGTCGTCGATGCGTCGCTCGTAGCACGACAGCTCGTTGTGACGTTGGATGTTGTGACTGGCGCTGATGTTTATTTCGGTTTCGCGCTCGCGTATTAGTAGGTCGCAAACTTTCCGGAGGGCGGGCAAAACAACTGTGTCGAACAGGTGATGACCCTGGATGAAAAGATAGGTTGTCGATGGAGTTAGGCCGAGGCCGACGAGTTCGTCTTTCAGCTCCAGATAGCTTTGCTTGGCGTCGGGATGTTCGATTTGAAGTTGCTGAATCTTACGGTGTACTTTTCGCCTAACTTTATTGATAATTTCTTCGCTTCGCTCGATTGTGAAATGTCCTGTCTCGATTATGTGATTAAAGCTGGTGAGCGTGAATTGGGCGTAAATGTTGCGCCTGTAGAACCAAATGTTCCATACGAAAAGTGGGAATATAGCGCGACTGTAGGCTTCGAGATAGGCCTGGAAATCGAACATCGAATGGTCGTTCAGCGTCACGGCCACGGCCACATTGTGGAGGCTCGGAGCGTAGCACTGGAAATTTTCGATAGAGTATCCGTAAGTGTGGAAAACAAATGGATTGTTGTTCACTTCGCGCGAGGTGAGGGTGGTGTTCTGGAGAAGATAATCATAGTCGGCATCCACGCAGGCAATCATATTTTGTCCGGCGTTTCCGGCGATGAGGTTCATGAGCACCGATTTTTTTCCGCGGGTGAGCGATTGCTTGGAAGGAAGCATAACCTCGAAGAATATTCGCTCGTTTTCGAAACCGCTGAGCACGGTTCGCCAGAAAAATATATCGTCGTATGATTCAACATAGGCCACGATTTTCTGTCGGGCTTTTCTGCTGTTCAATCGGTTTGCGGCTTGGATGTAGTACGACGAAATGTTGTCGCGTAAATGTTTAGGCATTGGGCTATTTGTCGGTTATGTCGCTCACTTCGGTGACGCTGTCCATCCATCCGTTCATGATGACGGCCGGACTGTGGGTTGCCAATATGATTTGAACGTTAGGGTTCAGGTCGAGAATCAGGTCGATGAGCCGTTTCTGCCATTCGATATGGAGGCTCACTTCGGGCTCGTCCATGAAAAGCACGTAGCTCTGGCCGTCTTCAACCAACACAGTTAGAAGAATCACGAGCATCTGCTTTTCGCCACTCGAAAGCTGATAGGGCATTAGAGTTTCGCCGATTTGGGTGAATCGAATCTCGTTTTCCGATCGAATTATTTTCTTTCCGGTATCGGTGAACAGGTCGTCGATAATATCCTGAAACAACCGCTTGGGATGCGAAATGCGTTGCGCCTGTTCAGCTGCGTCGGCCGCTCCGCTTTGTAACGTGGCGATGATTCGGTTGCCGATATTCACCTGATAATCCAAATATTTCCTCTGCAACTGGAAGAGCTGCCAGTCGAGCTCTGTCGACAAATTGAGATTTATCTTGCTAATGCTCTCCATGTTGAGCAGCGGACGGTCGAACGAGCGGATTATGTCGTATCTAATCCAACGCGCATCTTCCGGATTCACGCGCAATCGTACGCCTTTCAGTAAATGACTCGGAAATTCTCCACCCTGCGACAAAACACGCACAACCTTATTCAATATCGTACTCTTCCCCACACCGTTTATCCCGCTGAGAATGTTTACTCGCCGGTTCAGCTCCCACCTGATGTGCTTTTTTCCACCCCAAAGTGAATCAATTTCAATCTCTTCGATGTAATCTGCAAATTTCTGCATAGCTCCTAGAACATTTTACTTGGCTTATCATCCACAATTTGGTTTATGTAAGCCGTCATTCTACAATATATCATCTATCATCCTTAGTATATAAGCCGTTATTTTAAATATATTCACGGTATATAGACCATTACTTTCGAAAGCTCAGCAAAAATAAAACATTTCTCCCTAACCTTTTTCCGTTTCCTATCTGGCTCACCTGTTCATTTTTGAATATTTCGAGAAAGCTAATAACCTGCTAACTTTCTGACTAATAGAGTTTGTACTTTGAATACGGAAATTAGAAAATATTTGGTGTTCTAAAAAAAACACATAACTTTGCCGCTCATAAAGCGCCTGTGGCGGAACTGGTAGACGCGCTAGACTTAGGATCTAGTGATTCCAATCGTGCAGGTTCGAGTCCTGTTAGGCGCACTATTGTTCAGAGGATGTCAGTTAGCATTTAACTTGTATTACTTCTTCGTAAAAAGATTATGACTTACTTAAAAATATGACTTACTTAAAGAAGAGTCTGGTTGCATTGGGGCTATTCCTGTTTTCCTTCCCTATGCTTCCAGAGGCGTATGGTCAGGGTTCTGTTTTATATTACAGTAAAGTGGATACTCTGAAATTTGGATCTAGGTTTAATTTCCGGTCGAATATAATTGACTGGGTAACATTGTCACCCAATTTGGGCATAGAGTTTACGCTCGGTAATAAAAACTGGCATAAATGGACTCTAGGCGCTTTTGGAAGAGTGAATTGGCGGACAAATATGAAGGAGAACACTTATCATGTTTATGATATTTACGACGGACGTTTAGAGTTACGGAAATACTGGCACGGAGCAGGTACGCGCCGTGTTTTTTATTGGGGTGTATATGCCGGAGCAGGAAAGTTCGACATAAAAATATCAGATATAGGCAGAAGGGGTAATTCCTTTTTCCTTGGTGGTATGATAGGAACAACTAACGAGCTCTATTCTTATAAGAATGGCGCTAGCTTAGATTTGGATTTGGCCGTATATGCCGGTGCAGTTATGGCTAAATACGATGAATATCGTCGAACTCTTCAGGGTGATAAATATATTTATAATGTAACATGGCCTGGCACAGGCTATAAGTTGACTTTCGATCCTTGGGTTTATGCAGCAACGACAGACATAGCACATGTCTCGTTGGTTTATCATTTCGGAACGAAAGTCTCAAATCGCTATAAGAAACGTGAATTCATTGATGATGAATATCGTTTGAAGCTGGCTAATGATCAGTATCGTGCCGATACATTGAAAGCTGCAGACCAAGAGCGTCAGAAATTGCTCCGTATAAAGAAAGCAAGAGAAAAGAAACTCGCAGAATATGCTAAAGCTGATAAAGAAGCAGCAGAGGCAGCTGAAGCTGAACTTAAAAAGCTGAGAGAAGATACGCTTAGAGCTGAAAAACTCGAGAGAAAGGAACAAAGAGCTTTAGAGAAAGCTAAACGTAAAGAACAAAAAGAACTTGAGAAAAAGCAGAAGGCTGAAGCTAAAGCTGCACAAAAAGCAGCCGCAGAAGCTGAAAAAGAGAACTCTCAACAAGCAACTGATGATAATGGAAAACTTTCTAAGGAAGAACGTAAGAAACAACGTGAATTAGAAAAAGCTCGAAAGAAAGAACAGAAGGAATTGGAAAAAGCTCAGAAAGCAGCCAAAAAATCAGGTGGAACGGTGAATGAAACTCCATCCGATGTTAAGACTGATAAAGCTGAGCTCAAGAGGCAACGTGAACTCGAAAAAGCTCGAAAGAAAGAGCAAAAAGAATTAGAAAAAGCTCAGAAGGCTGCCCAAAAAGCCGCAGGTAATATCAATTCTAATAAGAAGGATGAATCAGAAGCATTAAAGAAAGCCGAGAAAGAAGAACGTCAAAGGCAACGTGAACTTGAAAAGGCTAGACTGAAAGAACAGAAAGAGCTTGAGAAGAAACAAAAAGCTGAAGCCAAAGCTGCTGAAAAGGCAGCTCGTAAAGCTGAAGCAGATGAAAAGAAAAAGAGAGAGAAATGAGAAGGATAGTGTTAATACTGCTTGTATTGTGTAATGTGATGATTGCACGTGCACAGTCGTTCGCCATCAATACCGATGTGGCATTGTTAGCTTTGCAGACTTATAATATAGGTGCGGATATGACAATCGGCAACCGGTCAACTCTTGGGATGAGTGTATTCACTGTCAATCAACCTTATTGGCATAAGGGTATAAGAGTAACAGGTGCTCAACCAGAATATAGATATTATTTCGGTGGTCGTCCCTTATATCATTATTTTGTTGGTGTAAGTGGTTTGATAGTTGATTATAAATCAGATATAGATGGTAGACATTATGATGGAGTTGCTGCAGGTGCTGGTTTGACTTTTGGATATGTGGTGTCTATAACAAAACGCTTAACTATAGATGCTCATGCAGGTTTAGGGCTAATGTTTTTTGACCAGAAGAAAACAGTAGAAGGACTACCTGATCTTAAGACAACACTTAATACAAAGATGTCAGAAGGATATACAGGCTATGGTTTGATGCCTACAAAAATTGGTGTTACCCTTTCATATATAATAAGATAAGGAGGAATAAAGAATGAATTCAAGAAAAGTATATTGTCTTTCACTTCTTTTCCTATTGATTTTTATTCCAGTAGGAAAGGTTTCTGCTCAGGTAATGCATATTACGGGTAACATTTATAAAACTATGAAAGGTTTGGATGGAGGACATGATAATAGGATGCCCTTATCGGTTCCGGTTTATGTTTTTGATAATAAATCAGAGGCTAATCGGCAAGCAAACGTATTTCGTAGTAAGAATAAGGGACTTGGTGAAGAGGTAAAAATAACCAGTAATGCAACTGTAAATCCTGATTATGACGGTCATTTCGAGACAGAAGTTTCTGCTAAGGGAGCTTTACTTATTATTAATGATAATGAGGTGAAAGTTGTCCCAATAACTTCTGCTCTAACTTATGAGATCGTGTTTTCGGATGCAGCTAAGAGTATCCTTCTAGCAAATACAACGGTTATAGGTAAACAACAGGGGGTAAATATCTTGGAGATGAAACCTATTGATGATGGGCCTAATCTTCATTGGGATGTTACGATTCGACTTCCCGAATGGTACACGAGTGATCATTCTCGACTTATTTTTCAGCCTATGGCTATAGATTGTCAGACAGAAGATACTATACAATATCTTGAGCCATTGGTTTATGAGGGTAAGAGTTATCATCGTAATCAAATAAGGAGAAAGAGTTTCGACTATGATCGTAATGACTCTCTACATAGTTATTATATTTCTGATAAACCGACGACAGATTCTGCTTTTATATTCAGATGGCAAACGACATATTTAAAGCCTGATCCAGCTAGAAGTTATAAATGGGGGTCAATACTTCGAATTGCAGATTACACCCATGTGTATTTCAATGATAATTCTAGGAGTGGAACTTGTAATACCAGAAAGCCATGGAAATTTCTTGATGTCTCAATGGCTAAAAAGGAAATAGAGCTTACGCCACAATATTATGAACAGGCTCGTGCTCAACTTCGTGAGGTCCCTCGTAACTTGCAATTGACCTTTATTGTTGGAAAAGATGAACTCACGCCTGATTCTTCTAATCAAGTGAATCTCGATCGCCTTATAGGAGAACTTCGTTCTTTCGGTAGGTCACTAATGAACTTTACTGTTCAAGGAACAGCCTCTCCTGAAGGAAATGTTACGTTAAATACTAAGCTAGCTACTAGCCGTGCTAAAAAAGCATTAAGTATTATAGGTAGCCAAATTAGTAGTGCGGGCCTAGAAGTTAAAGAACCTTTGGTTTATACTTGGTTTGATGTAGCCGACTCTTTGGCTGATAGAGGATTAGTAACAGAATCTGGTATTTTAAGAGATTTTGCAACAAATAATAATGCTGCTGGAATTCGAGAGATGCAGATGACACCTGCCGTTCAGGAGATCTTGAATAATCAACGTCTAATGCGTTGTACATATACACTAAGACAGAATAAGATTCTTTCTCCAGACGAAGCCTTATGGGCATATTATAATGCTTCCGATTATCTGGAAGGTGGAACTAGTGCTTTTTCTAATGGTGACTATTATAATTTATTCCGTTCTATAAAGGATTCGACAGAGTTACGTAAACTGACTTATCGTGCTTGGAGAGAAAATAAAGGTAAAAGAACAATGAAGTATAGTCCATTTGCCGCATATTTAGCAAATCGTATGGCATGTTATGCTATAGATGATGATTCTATTGATTTGTCTATATTAGCTCCGTTTATTGATATGAAATCAGGATTAGAGATTTCTCGTCCAATATCTTTTGATAATTCATATTATTATATGGTAAATCGTCGTGAGCTTGTGGCAAACCAAGCTATTATGTATTTCAAGTCAATGAGATTAGGTGAGGCTTATCATTTGGCAGCCAAACTTCCTAACACAGATTCTTATAGGGATATTAAGATGTTTACAGATTTGGAAGTATTATTCTTTAAACAAGGAAAAACTCCCCAAGAACAGAGAAGGGCTGAAGAGGCACTTAGATATGTCATGAATTCTAATCTTGAGAATAATGTGATATTAAGCTTTGAACTTGCATCAGAGCTAGGAAAGACATATGATGATATAGAACCACTTGTTGATTCTTTACCTGATACTAATCCTAAGAAATGGTATATAAAGGCTGTTATAGAGGCAGATAAACCAGAAGTTAGTGATGCTGACTTCATGGAGCTTGCTACTAAATATGGAGCAGATGTGGCATTACGAATGACAGATAATAGTAACCCTGCTTTTCTAGCTTATTTCCAGCATTGTTTTGACATGAGGCCACAATATAGAAAATTTTATGAGACGGATGCAAATATCAGTGATGAGTGTCGCAAGAAGTACCCTTATGATGAGAAGAAAGCAGATCAATATCGTCAGAAATTTATAGACCTTATGGTTGCAGCTGGGAAAATGGAAGCTCCTAAGTCCGAAGTAGATGATATGAATGATACATCAAAAGAGAAGGAAATATCAGAATGAAGAAAATATCGATAATATTTGTAACCTTTTTTGGGGTTATAGGTATACATGCTCAAACTACCGGTGGTAAAGATTCTATTGCACAGGATTTGACAGACCTTGAAAGGAAAATTGCAACAGAAAATATAGTTGAGGATCAAGATACAATTAATCTTGGAGCACGTAAGCAGCGGAATTTTAATGCTCTACCTTATATAATGGACGACCGCCATCGTTATTTAGGAGATAGATGGGAAAAGGGTGGATTTTTTCGTCATACATTCTTTGACTTTGGTGCAGATATAGTCCTTTATCAACCAACAGTTGGGTATAAGTTTACTCCCCAAACAGGTATAGCCTTTCGTTTAGGTAAAGAGATAAGCCCAATGAGTGCTTTTCGGATAGGATTTGCGCGTGAGTTAGGTTTTGTTAGTAAAGAAAATAATGAAAATTGGACAACTCGTCTAAGTGCGGATTATTTGTTCAATTTCTCTAATTATTTATTGGGTTATCGCCCTGAACGTCCTTTTAGTGTATCAGGAATTTTGGGAATAGGATGGCAATATTCTAATCTAACCAGATTAAATGGTTCTAGTGTTGCTCCTTATATGAATTCAAAAGCTAATTCCTTTAATATTCATACAGGACTACAAATGAAATTTTTTGCAGGGTCTCATGCAGCTATTAGTATAGAACCTTTCGTTATGGCTGGTGCCGATGGGATGAATTTTACCTCTAACAAAAGTTTTAATCGTTTTGGGTATGGTGTAAATGCATCTTATATATGGTATTTCTATAATACTCTTTTACAACAACAGAATTCAGGAGAATTTAAGCGTCGTTTCCTTGAAGGTGAACGTTTGTTTTATGAGAATCCTTATTCTTCAGGATGGCGTAGACCTTGGTTCTTAGAATATTCTATGGGAACAAGCTTTTATGGACGTGTTCCTTTAGAGTTCCAAAAGACAGTTGGTTATGGTGTTAATGCTGGCATAGGTCAATGGCTTTCATCTGCTATTGGAGTAAGGGCCGGCTTAGATATAACTAACAATGCTTGGGTAAGAGGCACTTCTACAGAAAGTATGTTAGGTAAGTCGGGAATATATTTTGACGCTTTACTTAATCCTTTTGGTTTTACTCGTAAATACAACTGGGATAGTTCCGTTGGAATAAATCTTTTTGCTGGTTATGAATTGGGTAAACTTCAACTAGTGCATGCTAATTCTGCTGGTAAATCTATTGGTAATTATGCAGGTTATAGACTGGGAACTCAGCTTTGGGCGCGATTGTCTCATGACTTACATTTGACTCTTTCGCCTACCTATACTCTACTACAGCATCATGGATATGAACCTGTTAGAGAGAGATATGATCAGTTTGACCTTAGAATGGGACTTACAGTTCTTTTCCGAGATTATACCCGTCGTGAATATGATCAAATCCCTACAAGAAATGATTCTCCAGAACGTGGATTTATCCTAGGAGGAGGTCTAGGATGGAATACGACTGCTAATCGTTGGAGATATTCTGATTATAAAAGAGAGTTGTTATTAAATGGGAATGCTTTTGTGGGATATAATTTTAATATGTACCACGGAGTAAAGTTGATGGGAGATTATGTAGCAAATCCAATATGGGAGGATAATAGTGGTCATATGGAGAAACGTGTATTTAAGAATACATTCCTTTCTCTTGATTATCAGTTTAATCTCTTAAATGCGATGACAGGATATAATCCTCATCGTCGTTGGGGAGTTAATCTGTATTTGGGACCTTCTGTTATATTTAGTAATACTGATAAGAGTATAGACTTCGGAGCTAATTTTGGAGGTATGCTTTCATATAGAGTCTTGCGTAATCTCTCCCTTTATTATAGCCATACTGTATATTGGATGAGGCGCAATCATTATGATTCTCCTCAGGTTTATACAACTCCAGGCGCAGTAACAAATGTGCTAAATTTAGGTCTTCTATATAATTCTGATGGATTTTTCAGGACTTTTGTAAACTTACCTTGGCGTGACCTCTTTTATGGAGACCCATCTTCTGAGAACTGGCGCCGTCCTTGGTTTATTGACTATTATATAGGCCCAAGTTTCTATACTAATGTTCCTTTAGAATTTGGACAAACTAGAGGTTTTGGTGTAAGTGCTGGTTTGGGAAAATGGTTATCCCCAGCTCTTGGTTTTAGAGGTGGTGTAGACTTTAGCAACGCGCCATGGACAAAGAGTGGGATAGTTGAGAGTATGCTAGGCAAGGCTGGTGTTTACGCTGATATGCTTATAAATCCTTTTGGGTTTAAGCGTAATTATAATTGGGATAGTACAGTTGGACTAAATCTACTTGCTGGATATGAAATAGGAAAACTACAGATAGTTCATCCTAATGCAACTGGGAAAACTATAGGTGGCTATGGAGGCGTGCGTTTGGGCGGCCAGTTGTGGACTCGTTTGTCAGAGGACCTTAGACTAACTTTGGCACCAACTTATATGCTTTTAACTCATAGAACAGATGATCCTGGAAATAAACGCTATAATGAATTTGATGTTCGTATGGGTCTCACTATGATGTTTCGTGAGCCATCAAGACGTGATTATGATCAGATTCCAAATAAAAATGATCAACCTGAAAAAGGTTTCTTCTTGGGAGGAGGTTTAGGTTGGAATAGTGCAATTACACGTTGGCGCTATTCTGGCTATAATCGTGGTCTGGTTCTTAACTTAAATGGTTTTGCAGGATACAATTTCAATATGTATCATGGAATTAAGTTGATGGCAGAACATCTATCGAATCCTATTTGGGAAAATAAGGGTAGTAATATTGTAAAGAACACTTTCAACAATACTTTCCTTTCACTCGATTATCAGCTCAATATTTTAAATGTGATGACCGGATTTAATCCTCATCGTCGTTGGGGAGCTAATATATACTTAGGTCCATCGCTTGTGTTTAGTGATACAGATAAGAGTGTAGATTTCGGAGCTAATTTTGGTGGAATGTTATCGTATAGAATAATGCGTAATCTATCATTATTCTATAGTCACACGGTATATTGGATGCGTGACAAGCATTATGACTCTCCATTGATTTATACAACTCCAGGTGCATTAACCAATGCTCTCAATATTGGTGTGCTTTATAATTCGGATGGTTTCTTCCATGCTGTTGCAGGGCTACCTTGGAAGAGCTATCTTCTTGGTGATCCCTCCTCTTCAAACTTCCGTCGTCCTTGGTTCATAGATTATTCTGTTGGAACAAGCTTCTTTACTAAAGTTCCTTTAAGTTTTGGTAAGACAAACGGTTTTGGAGTTAGTGCAGGTTTAGGACAATGGATATCTCCAGTTATTGGTGCTAGAGCAGGTATAACCTTTGCTAATTCGCCATGGGTAGAAGGAACTAAGACAGAGAGTATGCTAGGTAAGGCAGGCATATATTTTGACGCTATGATTAATCCTTTTGGTTTTGTAAACACCAATTATAATTGGGATAGTAAGGCAGGACTTAATCTTATAGCAGGTTATGAAATGGGTAAGCTACAGCTTGTAAATGCTGCTGCAACTGGTAAAGTTATCGGTGGTTATGGTGGTGTTCGTTTAGGAGGTCAATTATGGACTCGTCTTTCAGAAGATTTCCGTTTGACATTGTCACCAATATATACCTTGATTAATCATAGAAGTGGTAACAGCTCTAATGATAAATATAACGAGTTGGATGTCCGACTTGGTTTAACTATGTTGTTCCGTGAGCCATCACGTCGCAACTACGACTCTATTCCAGCCAAAGGAGATATGCCCTATAGCGGATTCTTCATTGGTGGTGGTTTAGGTTGGAACAGTGCGATAACACGTTGGCGGTATTCTGACTATAACCGTGGTCTGGTTCTTAATGCACATGGTTTTGCAGGATATAATTTCAATATGTATCATGGGGCTAAGCTCATAATAGAGCATCTGTCTAATCCTGTTTGGGAAGATAATGGAGGAACGATGGTGAAGAACACATTTAAGAATACTTTCCTTTCAGTAGATTATCAACTCAACATTCTGAATGCGATGACAGGATTCAATCCTCATCGCCGTTGGGGAGCAAATATATTCTTAGGTCCATCGCTTGTGTTTAGTAATACTGATAAGAGTGTAGATTTCGGAGCAAACTTTGGAGGAATGTTGTCCTACAGAGTTCTGCCTAACCTGTCGCTCTTCTACAGTCACACTGTATACTGGATGCGCGACAAGCATTACAACTCTCCGCTTGTTTACACTACGCCAGGCGCGATAACAAATGCCCTGAATGTAGGTCTTCTTTATAATTCCGACGGATTCTTCCGCAACCAAGCATGGAAAGGATTTGTTTTTGGTGATCCCACTTCACCTAATTTCCGTCGTCCTTGGTTTGTGGATTATTCTATTGGAACAAGTTTCTATGGCAAGGTACCACTCGATTTTGGCAACACTGCTGGTTTTGGAGTTAGTGCTGGTCTGGGACAATGGATCTCTCCTGTTCTCGGAGTTAGAGCTGGTGCAGAATTTAGCAACTCTCCGTGGACTAAAGGTACAGATACGGAAAGCATGTTAGGTAAGGCTGGTGTGTATTTGGATGCTTTAGTAAATCCATTTGGATTCACTCGTAATTACAATTGGGATAGCGCAGTTGGTTTCAACTTCCTTGTCGGATATGAGATGGGTAAATTGCAGTTGGTGAATTCTACTGCAACCAGTAAGACGATTGGTGGTTATGGCGGTGTTCGTTTGGGCGGTCAGCTTTGGACTCGTCTGTCGAATGACCTTCGACTAACTTTGTCGCCAGTCTATACATTGTTGAATCATAGAAGTGGACAGCCGAGCAATGACCGTTATAATGAGTTCGACCTGCGTATGGGTATAACAATGCTCTTCCGCGAACCTTCACGTCGCCTTTACGACGAGACTCCTTCGAATAACGACCTTCCCGAACGTGGGTTCTTTGTCGGTGGCGGATTAGGTTGGAACAGTGCGATAACACGTTGGCGCTATTCTGGTCATAACCGTGGTTTGATTCTCAACTTCAACGGTTTTGCAGGCTATGATCTTAACATGTATCATGGCGTTAAGCTCATGGCCGAATATGTATCTAATCCGGTTTGGGAGAAGAATGGAGGCAACATGGTTAAGAATAACTTCAAGAACACTTTCTTGTCTTTAGACTATCAATTCAACATTCTGAATGCGATGACAGGCTATAATCCTCATCGTCGTTGGGGTGCCAATATCTATCTTGGTCCTTCGATGGTGTTTAGCGATGTTGATAAGAAAGTAGATTTCGGTGCCAACTTTGGAGGAATGTTATCCTATAGAGTTCTGCCTAATCTCTCACTCTTCTATAGTCACACCATCTATTGGATGCGTGACAAGCACTATAACTCCCCATTGCTTTACACCACGCCGGGTGCAATAAGCAATGCGCTCAATGTGGGTGTTGTTTACAATATAACAGGCTTAATTAATTCTTTGAATAACCGACGTGCAAGTGCCGGTGAAAGAGGAAATGGAAATGGAAATAAAGATGGCGATAGAGATGCAGCCATTGCAAGCTTGCAGCGTCCAGCATTCTTCGACTATGGATATGGTTACGGTTACTTCCCGATGCTCCCGATAAAGTCGAATCTCTCATGGGGTAGTGCTATGCACTTCATGGGTGGAGTATGGGCTACGCCCTTCTTCGGAGTTCGTGCAGGTTTCAACTTTGCGAAAGGAGCCGGTTTGAGCACACCATCAATCGATGGAATTTCCGGACATGAAAAGCTTCACTCGGTCGGATTAGGAACAGTTGCTATCGACGCTCTTGTTAACCCGATAGGCTTCTCCAGGAATTATAATTGGGATACACCTGCCGGATTTAACCTAATCTTGGGTTATCAAACTGGAGCAATGCTCATGAGCGACGCTCAACATCTGGATAAGAGCTTGAGCATATATGTTGACGGATTCCGTGCCGGTGCACAGATTTGGGTACGTCTGAACCGTGACCTACGTTTGAATATCGAGCCGGTTTATTCTACGCTTAATGCACATGGTCGTCTATTCTTAGACCCCAATACAACCACCGTATATCGTAGAATCGAAACCGGTACGAGCACACCACTCCGCGCCGGAAACAACTTCTCGATAAAGATGGGACTCACCGTTATGCTGAACCGCTTGACAGATGCTAACTGGAATGACAGTATTTCAAATCAGCCCACTAAATTCTTCACCGGAGTTGGTGGCGGTTGGAATATCCTCTTGAGTCGTCATCGCCTTGTTGAAAGTGGAGCCAAGCTCAACGGCCTCTTCTTCCTTGGATATCGTTTTAATCAATCGTCGGCAATTCGTGCCGGTTTCGAATTCATATCCGACCGGATGAAGACTCGTTTAGATATAGGTGGAGTAGAACAGTACAGTGATAAGCGTTACAATCTAGGTTTCGTTTCGCTAGCCTATCAGATGGATGTTCTGAGCGCATTCAGAGGCTACGCCCCGAACCGCAAAATAGATTTCAACTTCTTTGCTGGTCCGGCGCTTGCAATGCGTCTCAATGACAACAAGAAGATGGATGCAGCTTTGAACCTCGGTTTCCTAACCAACTACAAGCTCTCCCGCAACGTATCGTTGTTCTATAATCACAACATCTACATGTTCGGCGTCGGCAACGAAGATGTTCTGCCAACAGCAGGAATCCTCTCTAAGGTGACAGCGCTCAACACAATCAACCTAGGTTTGATGCTTCATTTCTAAGAGGAAGTTTAAATACCGAACAGCTATTGTAATAAAGGCCGTCTCAATGAATGAGATGGCCTTTTTGTTTGTTATGCGTGAGAACATCGTCACTCCTACTGGAGGATGATTAGTGATAACGATTCCACACAGGGGTTAATACATGTAGGCTAACGCCCGAGTGGGCAAGTTGTTTCTCGCTATCCACCTTATCCATCCTATCCATCAGGACGAGTAATAATATATATGAATTCGGTTTGGAATACCGGTGGTCCCAGTTTAGGCTATGTGTGTAGCCATTGTACTCCACCGTTCCTCCGAGGCTGAAGCAGATACATTAACCGAGCCACGTGTGTTGATGTTTCTTGGAACATTTTCTGCCGATTATAGGGCGGAAAAACCTACTTTTGCGATGTGTTGAAACAGACTCGATTAACAAATTATTTACATTCAAAAACAGTTTTATTTATGGAAATTAGTGCATTGCAAAAGGAGAGAGCAGGCTATCAACCCAAATTGCCGAAAGCACTCCAGGGTGCAGTAAAGATTAAAGAAGGAGAGCCTACAAAGAGTGTAGACAATCAGGATGATATTAAGAAACTTTTCCCGAACACTTACGGAATGCCGCTCGTGGAATTCGTTCCGACTGACAAAACGGAATCGAAAGCCGTCAATGTGGGTGTGATTCTCTCCGGTGGACAAGCACCGGGAGGACATAATGTGATTTCGGGTCTGTTCGATGAGCTGAAAAAACTCAATCCAAACAATAGATTGTACGGATTCCTCATGGGACCGGGCGGATTGGTTGACCACAACTATATTGAAATCACAGCCGATTTCGTACAGCAATATCGTAACACGGGAGGCTTCGACATGATTGGCTCGGGCAGAACAAAACTCGAACAGGTTGAGCAGTTCGAGAAAGGATTGGAGATTATTCGCCAGCTCGATATAAATGCAATTGTCATCATTGGGGGCGACGACTCGAATACGAACGCCTGCGTGCTTGCCGAATATTATGCAGCGAAGAAGTACGGAGTACAGGTTATTGGCTGTCCGAAGACTATCGATGGCGACCTGAAGAACGACCAGATTGAAACATCGTTCGGTTTCGATACGGCCACGAAAACGTATTCTGAATTGATTGGAAACATTGAGCGCGACTGTAATTCGGCACGCAAATACTGGCATTTCATAAAACTCATGGGTCGTTCGGCCTCGCATATCGCACTTGAATGCGCCCTCCAAACGCAGCCTAACATTTGTCTCGTTTCGGAGGAGATTCAGGCGAAAGACCAAACACTGAACGACATAATTGAACACATCGCCGGCATAATAGCCCATCGCGCCGCACAGGGTAATAACTATGGCGTTGTGCTTATTCCCGAAGGATTGATTGAGTTCATTCCGGCAGTTGGCAGACTAATCCAGGAACTCAACGACCTTCTGGCCTCGCATGGAGCCGACTATAAAGATTTGGAACCGGCGGCACAACGGGAATATATTCTCACCCATCTGTCAGCCGGAAATCGGAGCACATTCGAGACTCTTCCCGAGGGAGTGGCTCATCAGTTGTCGTTAGACCGCGACCCGCACGGAAACGTACAAGTATCGCTCATCGAAACCGAGAAACTCATTTCCGAGATGGTTGGCGCAAAGCTCGCTCAATGGAAAAAGGAAGGAAAATACAACGGTAAATATTCGGCTCTGCATCACTTCTTCGGTTATGAAGGACGATGCGCTGCTCCGTCGAATTTCGATGCCGACTATTGCTATGCTTTGGGTGTATCGGCAGTGCAACTCATAGCCAACGACAAAACCGGATATATGGCTATCGTGAAGAACACTACGGCCAGCACTGACGAATGGAAAGCCGGAGGAGTTCCTATCACGATGATGATGAACATGGAGAAGCGTAACGGCGAGATGAAACCAGTAATTCGCAAGGCTCTAGTTGAACTCGACGGTGCTCCCTTCAAGGAATTTGCCGCGAGACGTGACTCTTGGGCTCGCGAAACTAATTATGTTTATCCCGGTCCGATTCAATATTGGGGTCCGGCTGATATTTGCGACCGAACCACCAAGACACTTCAGTTGGAGCAGGCGAAATGATACGCCGGTTTGTTCAAGCTAAGCAATAAACAAGCTTTGTGTTAAACATAAAAACCTCTTTAGTCAAAATAAGGAGGTTTTTAATTTGGAAAATATGAACAGAACTCTTCTGGCCTTGTGCCTTTTTGCAGTTATAATCCTTTCTTGTAAAGAGCATCCTACAGAGTATCGCAGCATTCCTCGGGAGAAATTGCAGGTAGAGCCTAAGGATTATAAGAAATATGCAGACGAAGCATATGCTTATTGCAAGGCAAACAAAATCTCGACTGATTTCTTTGTGTTGATTGACTTTTCTATTCATTCCGGTAAGGAAAGGATGTTCATTTGGGACTTCGGAAAGAACAAAATCACAAACAGCTTTCTGGTTAGCCATGGATGCGGTGTCCAGCCTACGGGGCAGGATTGTTCCAAAGAAAAGCCCATATTCAGCAATCAGCCGAACAGTCATTGCTCTTCGCTCGGCAAATACTGGATAGGAAGGAAGAAAATGCCCAGTCCGAGTTTTGGCGAGAAATATCTGCTTTATGGCAAAGAAAGCACCAACAGCAGAGCCCTAAAGAGAGATATTGTGATTCATCCCTGGTCAATCATCCCCGATGAGAGGCCTTATCCCAACGGAGTACCCGAGAGTTGGGGCTGTCCGGCAGTGTCGCCGAGAGTGTTCAAGATTCTTGATGATAAGTTCCAATCCACAAGCAAGAGTGTTCTCCTTTGGGCAATCTACCCCTAGAAGGAGAAATAATGGTAATCATCCACATTGGGATGATTACCATCATTCACTCAAACCTAATCGGCCTCGTCGAACCTCACCCCCGGACTAAGGGTACCTCCCCTCCGGACTAAGGGTACCTTACCCCCGTACTAAGGGTACATCAGTCCCATACTAAGGGTACATCGGTCCCATACCGAGGGTACATCAGTCCCATACTAAGGGTACATCAGTCCCATACTCATCCTACATCACCCCTGGATTGATTAACCATCGAGTTTGAAGTTTGGCCTTGTGATATCAAAACACGCATACTGCAATAAAACAGATTTCGCAAATTCTATTTCGATTATGTCATACGATAAACCTCATAGGAAAAAGCTTTCCGACAGTGTGCATGAACTGCGGAGATGGTTCGGCAGACAACCATCGTCGGTTCGCTGGGCTTGCGGAATCGGAGCAGCTCTTTTGTATTGTGTCGTTTTTTATCAACTGTTCGTGGCCCCGTCGGGATTTCGGTGGCGTGCCATATACGGCGACCCGGATTACCCGGATGGCTATAGTATACACGGGATAGACATTAGCCGCTATCAAGGAAACATCAACTGGAACAGATTGCGAAATGCCATGATAGAAACTGCACCGATAAGATTCGTCATCATCAAATCGACCGAGGGCGACAGTCACCTTGACCGTAAATTCAGAGAAAACTTTATAAATGCCCGTGAAAGTGGTTTCATACGCGGAGCTTATCATTTCTGGAGCAATAATTCGTCGGCACGTCGTCAGGCCTATTTCTTCCTGGCAATGGTAGACTTGCAGCCGGGCGATTTACCTCCGATATTGGATGTCGAGTATAAACCGAAGGATATAACCATAGAAGAATTTCAGCAAAACGTTCTAACGTGGCTGCACATCGTGGAAGACAGATACCATGTTAAGCCTATTCTGTACACTTACTATAAGTTCAAAGACCTGTATCTGTCTGATTCAAGATTCGATGATTACCCCTATTGGATAGCTCATTATTATGTTGGAAAGATGGAATATACCGGGCCGTGGAAATTCTGGCAGCATACCGATGCGGGACGATTGCCGGGGATTGAAGGGTATGTCGACCTGGACATCTACAACGGGAATCTCTACGAATTGCATCAAATGCTTATTCCCGAGCCTATGCGAATTTTAGTACCAGACAGCACCAATCATGATTCTCTTCTTCTCGAACTGGACGAAGTCCGAGATTAGCCGCATACTTTAGCAGCAGAGGAACATCTTCTTTATAGAATCCGCTTAGAATCAAAGTACCTTGGCTAGACATTACGTCGGAGAAAGCACGCATGTCATTTAAAAGAATGTTGCGGTTGATGTTGGCCAAAATATAGTCGAACTTCCCGTCGATATCAGTCAGAACGCTGCAATCTCCCTCCAGAACCTCTATCGAAACATCATTCAGCTCGGCGTTATGTTTAGTGTTTTTCACGCTCCATTCATCGATGTCATACGCCACGACCTCTTTAGCCCCACATTTAGCTGCAACGATACCGAGTATTCCAGTACCGCATCCGCAGTCCAAAATACGCTTATCTTCTATAGGGAGATTAAGAAGAACGGAAACAATCAATTGAGTTGTTTCGTGCGTTCCTGAACCGAAAGCCTGGCAAGGGTCAATGGTAATGGTTATTGGATAATCTGCCCCACTAACCTCATCAACAGATTTTGCACTCCTAATGATGCATTTATCCTGAATCACAATAGGAGAGAATCCAATCTTCTCCCATTCCGAATTCCAATTCTCATCGCCCACCTTTTCTATATTATAAGTGATTGTAGTATCCTCTATCGGAAACTCGTTCAAAGCCTCGTCAAGCTTATCCTTATCAAACAAACTCTCCTGACAATATCCAATCAGTGTACCCTCTTCATCGTTGAACGAATCGAACCCCACGCTTCCTGCAATCGCTGCTGTTAAATCTTTACTGGTTTGTGAATACGGCTCTATTCTAAACTCTATTTGTAGATATTTCATGCCTTGTTATTTTTGTCTTGCAAAATTATGAAAAGTAGGGAAAAGCTATATGGGGCTAGGGAAATTCCGTATATTTGCCCTACTAGTTGTAAATAGTTTTGCGACGAAAGCTTTTAGAATTCCCAATAACATAGTATAAATAAGTTAACAACAACAGGAGATATAATTATGAAACAATTCATCCTTTTTTCAATTCTTGCTTCTTGTATTCCTATAACAATGTTAGCGCAAGACGACTTGTATTTTACTCCTTCAAAGAATAAAACGCAATACTCGCAGAAGAATGTTGATTCCAAAAACTATTACAGTGGAATCAATAAGAGTGAAGATGAATATAATCGTCGCTATCGTCAGGGCGATTCTTACCAGATGCTCGGAAAAGATTCCCTGCAGAGCGATATGATGCAATTCCGCGATGGCGATTCTACTTTTACCGACACAGGCAATCGGAGATATAAACGCTACTATGATACAGATGAAGACGATTTTGCATATAGTCGCCGAATGGGCCGATTCGAAGGTTTCTGGGGATGGTATGACCCATGGTTTATAGGACGTCCCTACTATTATATAGGTTGGCGATACTATGACCCGTGGTATTCCGATTGGTATGACCCATGGTATTATGGATATAGAGGATATTACGGTTACTACGGCTGGACTTCTCCTTGGAGATACAACAGATATGCAGGCTGGAGTTATCCTTATTACTATGATTCCTGGTGGGACTTCTATCCATATTACGGAGGATATTATTACAGCCGGAACTACTATCCAAACGGGCACACTGGAACGGCCAATCATTGGGGAAACTCGTCGTCATATTATGATGGAGCATACAGAGGCGGAAACTTCAGTGGATACCGAGGAAATAACTCATCGGGCTCGCGTTCTACACGCGGATATGTAGAAAGAGATTTCGGAGGTAACAGAAGCTACTCCGATAACTTCTCGGGCTCACGTCAGAATTACAACTCCGGTTCGCGCCAGAATTACGAGGGCAGAAGTTTCGGTACTCGTTCATACAACAACTCGCGTAGCACAGAATCCTATGATTCCCGTTTCGGTGGCTCGCGAACAGAAACTCGCAGTTCGAACTATCAACGCTCCTATGATAACAACCGAAGCAGTTCATTCGGAAGTGGAAGCTCAAACAGTAGTCGGAGCTTCGGTAGCGGAAGCAGTAGCAGTAGTTTCAGTGGTTCTCGCAGTTTCTCCGGCGGCTCCGGCAGTTCGAGCGGTTCGGGTAGTTTCGGCGGTTCACGAAGCGGCGGAAGTTTTGGCGGACGCAGATAGAAATCATTAACTAAATAGTATTATAAATAAATCGATTATGAAATTAAGACACATCTTCATAGCAACGTCATTGGTTGCACTGCCCGTTGTTGCGCAAGAAACTTATGAGAATGAAAGAATCATGGGCGAAGACCTTAACGGAACGGCTCGGTATGTAGGTATGGGAGGAGCTTTGGAAGCTCTTGGAGCCGATATATCGACAATTGGAACTAACCCTGCCGGAATCGGATTATTTCGTCACAGCACTTTCTCGATAAGTGCCGGTCCGGTTTTCAAAAAGAGTGGCAAAGAGTTCAACAGCGGTTCTAAAACCAATTTGAGTTTCGACCAGATAGGCCTCGTGTACTCAACGCGAACCGGAGACAACGAATACATAAACTTCGGATTCAACTATCATAAGGGAAAGAACTTCAACTATTTTCTCAACGCAGCTAATTCTCTTAATGGGAGCTCGCAAAACACACAATCCTACCTCAAAGGATTGTTAGGAAGTGAACTGAATGGTGGATTCAATATTGATAAAATTGAAGACAAAGATGGGAATAAGAGGTACTATGGCTACTTCGACAGCCAGAGCAAACAACTAGCTCTCACATGGAGTCAGCTTGACTATCTATATTGGAACACCATGATTCCTGATGCTAAGAATGGAGATAAGTTCTTCTACTACGACGCGAGCTCTTACGACTTCAATCGTGAGAATACCGGCTATGTTGGAAATTACGACTTCAACTCAAGCGCTAACTTCGGAGACCGCGTTTTCCTCGGATTCACACTAGGTATTAAGGATGTACACTACAATAGCTACAGCGAATATCGTGAACAACTATCCGGTAACTCTGGAAGCGTAACCGTACAAGACCAGCGGCAAATTGTTGGGGTAGGCTACGATGTTTCTTTCGGAGCCATCGTTCGTCCTGTTCTTTCGTCGCCTTTCAGAATTGGAGCCTACATAAAATCGCCCACATGGTACGAGCTCGAAACCAGCAACCAAACCGTTATCCATAATAACGCGACCTCAGGTGGAACTTACGACCATGGACGGGTGTCGAACAGCTACAAATTTAAACTCTGGACACCATGGCGATTCGGTCTGTCGTTAGGACACACTATTGGTAATAAATTCGCAATTGGCGTTACTTACGAATATGAAGACTATAGTAGCACAAACACACGAGTCAACGACGGAACTTATGTAGACTACTACTATGGTGATATCTACGAAACATCTGTCAAGGATGCCGTGATGAACAATCACACCAAAGGCGCTCTCAAAGGCGTGAGCACATTCAAAGTTGGAGCCGAGTTTAAGCCTGTTGCCGACCTTTCACTCCGTGTAGGATATAACTATGTGAGCTCGAAATATTCGGCAAATGCCCAGAAGAATCCATCTCTAGCATCATTGGGAACGAGTTATTCCTCGGCAACCGATTTCACTAATTGGGATGCAATCAACCGTTTCACTTGCGGAATAGGCTATAGAATCAACGATTTCAGTATCGATATGGCTTATCAGTACAGCGCTCAGAACGGAACTTTCTATCCTTTCTCTTCAATGACCGTGGAGGATACAAAGAATAATAAAGTCTACAAGAATACTCCCACACCTACTAAGGTTGAAAACAACCGAGGACAGTTGTTATTCACGTTAGGTTTCCATTTTTAGACGATAGTATTTCCCATTTATTCGGTTACTTCGGTAACCAACTAAGAAACAGGATGCGACTAATAAATTCGCATCCTGTTTTTGTAGTATATACTGGTGTATAAGTCGGTTTTTTGCGTGCTCTTGAAAATGCACACGTGAGCCCGTAAATTTCTTCACGTTTGTATAACTTATTATACACATTTGTATAACTTATTATACTCACTTGTATAACTCATTATACACGTTTGTATAATTCATTATACACATTTGTATGATTCATTATACACCTTGTGCTTTGCCGGCGGACACGTGTCCCCGTAAATTTCTTTACGTGTTGCTTTTTACGAGGACATGTAAAGAAATTTACGGGCTCACGTGTGCATTTTCAAGAGGATGCAAAACGTGAGTTCGGTTTAGTTGTTTTCTAGCTCCGAACTCACGTAATGCTGGTTTATTCTGGACTCGCGTAAGCGTTATTTCACTACGCGCTTTTTGCCATTAATGATATAAACGCCGCGTGGCAGACCGTTGAGCGTCTTGGCTTTGGTGCGAACTCTGGCGCCGCCGAGGTTTATGACATCCAAGAGTGTTTCGTTGCCGTCGACCTTTTCGATAGACGTAACGGTGACTGAAGCGTCGTTGGAGAAGCCTGATTCGTTGACTTCGCCTTCCTTCGAGGTGTAGATGGCGGTAACGTTATAGACGTGGCTGCCGAGGGCGGTTGCGTCTGTGTAAGTGAACTTGTTGCCGTCTAGGCGGGCAATTTGTTTTCCGTCTCGGTAGATGATGAATGCCGTTACGTCGTCGTCGGCTCCTGTGGCGAGTTGCTCGTAGCTAACGTCGTCTACACCGAAAACATAGGCGCCTTTCTTGGGCGTGTTGTGGTGTATGGCGAAGTATTTTGCTCCTTCCGGTAGTTCGATGGTGATGTGCTTCCAGTTTGAACCTTCGTTGAAGGCTACCGTGCCGTCGGCTTGAGCGCCTTGGAGCTTGACGAAGCTTGTTGTGTCTGTGCCTGTCGTGGAATAGAGCACGTCGAAGTACTCGGTGCAGCTCTTGTCGCCTGCACGTGTGGCTATATTCATCACGTAGAATGAAATTTCTTGCTTTCTGCCCGATAGGCGCGGCGATATGAGCCAGTTGTTTTGTGTAACGAGTTTGCGGTCGGCATTGTAAGCATAGATGGCGGCGGCGTATTGGTTGCCCTCGTGAGGGGTTAATCCGGGGTTGACGGTGGTCATGTTTGCAATCCACGAGTTAGGATTGAAGGCTGTGAAAGCAAATGCTTCTCCCTGTCCGGGATAGGATGAAGATGGTTGCAGTGCTCCGGCTGTTCCTTTGTCGCCGTCGATAAGTGTCCAGGGCGACATCTGTGTTGCAAATGGCGTATAGCTTTCAAATCCATCGTTGATTAGTTCCGGTTCGGGTAATACTGGTTGTCCCCAGGTGAGTGTTGCTTGTCCGCCTTCGGCTGCTTGGGCTTGCAGGTTGTTGATGCGTCCGTAGGGCGATGCTATTACATTGATGCTATTTGTTTCTGTGTCGTCGTCATCGGCCGATTCGTCGCCGTCGTATTCAATCATGGCCTTTACGTTCAGTTTTGCTGCCTGTTCGTTTATGGCTACGGATAAGTTCATGCTGACGGTGTCGCCATCGAGAGAAGCTAATGGTTGGTTTATGCTAACAGTGTTGCACGGTTTGTCGTTTGCATAAAGCACTACACGATAAGCGTCGGCCGTTTTGGAGCCGAGGTTCTGTAGCGTCACGGTTACGTTGCCGGTCTTGCCTGCTCGAATGCTTTCTGGTGTTTTTATGCTTGTGGCAGCTATGTTGCGGTCAAGCTGGTCGATTATGTTTATGTTGTCGACGCCGATTAAGACTTTGGAACCTTGGGCCGCACCGCTGAACTTGACGATTATGTATCGTTCTGATGAGAAAGAGGCCAGGTCGACCAGTTGGCGCGCCCATCCGTTCTTATCGGTCTTTGTTAGGTCGTACTCAGCCGCTACGTGGTCTATTCCGTCGGGCGTTTGCACGAGCACTTTCAGCGTGGCTTCGTTGCCCACAAGTGAGTATAGGTCGAAGAAGAGTTTCGGGCGAACTGCTCCCGATAGTGTAACCTTGGGCATGTTGACCGATGTTTCGTCGCCTTGTTGGATGGTGAAAGGAACGGTTGTTCCGGAGTGTTCCTCGCTGTAGTTAGCCCATACCAGGCTGCCGCCGTCGTTGTCGGAGGCTGCATCAGTAACTACGCGCCAAGGTGCGGCCGTTTTCCTATTGTTATATTGTTCGTTACCCAGGAGCGATGCAAAGCCGTTGTCTAGCTTCCCGCCTTTCATACTTTCCTTAAAAGGCAGTACGATGCTTGGGCCTATCACCACTCCGCGCGCTGATATGTAATCGCTATGTCCGCCTTCGCCGTTGGCTCTTGCTGCGAACCATGCCAAGGTTTGTGTTTTACCATCTTCGGCTGTGGTGATGTTTGGGTTAAATGGTATGGTTGTGCTTGTTTCGCCTAGCAAGCTAGTTGTGAGCGAGTCGCCCAATTCGCCGTCTACCAGTGAGAAGAACGTCATACTAACCTTCTCCGGACGGAGGAATCCGCCGTTAACACCTGTCGCACCGAAGGCATTCCAGGTTGCATGCAGACTTGTACCTTGGTCAACGAACGATACGCCGGTAGGATTCTTCGGTCTATCCATTCCGATGAAAGCGCGTGTTGTTACCGTGCGTCCCGAATGTCCGTCGAGATATGGCGTAATTGTGTAGGAGTGGAATCCGTTTGCCGGAACATCGTTATCTGTCCACGATACTTTCGCTCCCGGAATCGAGTTCCCGATTCGGGTAACTAAAACATCGTCGCGCTTTACTACAAAGCTGTCTATTCGGGCCAGTGTTGCGCCGTTTATGGTTATGTTAGGCGCAGTGAATTTCAGCGTAGCTTGTAGCGTTCCGTTTTGTCCCGGAATCACGGTTGGCGATTTCACCGAATCGGGTGCAGCTGTGTAGGCCGTCTTGGTGATGGTTATACTGTCGATGGCCACCTGAAACTTTTCGTTGGCGGCGGTGTTGTCGTGGAAACCTATGTAGAAGTTACCATTGGCGTTGGGTATCAAGTCGGCCGTGCAAACCTGCCATTTTCCGTTGGTTTCCGAATGGGCGGGTGTGAATGTTTCTATTAAGGTGTTGGTCATTTGTGCGGGAGTGTCGCCGTTTCCCCATTTCACCTCAATGGTGTTTTTATACTTGTCCATGATGTTGCGTACTCGGAAAGCAACGGTATATACGCGGTCGGTTGTGAGATGTATTGGCGGTGTGATAAGCCAATCGTCGCTGGCTGCGGTGGCATGTCCTTGATTGCTCATTGCGCCATAGCCTGCAACGCCATTGGCCCACCAGGTGAAGCGGTCGTTGTTCGCATCGATAACTTTAAAGAGGGCCAGTGCTGAAGTTCCTTCGAACGTATGATTCCAGTCGGGCTCGATTGCTGCGCCGGCTATCAAAGTCGAGGTGTTGGCCCAACGTCCTTTAGCGTCGCCGCTGATGGCTCTGACGGCATACGTGTAGCTGCCCAATTGAGCTCCCGACACGTCGTCGGTGCACGATGTGCCGCTGATGCCTGTTGCCACTGTTGTGGTGTCGCGTCCTTGTATGCGCACAACATCGTAGGTGAGTGTGCCGAGTGTTCCCTGATGAGTGCCGGCAGTTGGCGCCGTCCATGTTATTGTTACAATACCGTTGGAAAGCGTTGCCGACGGATTACCCACAGTTTGCGGTTCGTCGAACCCCACCCATTTGTTCGTCGTGGCTGCCGGCGACGCCCCATTGGTGTTCGATACGGTCACTGCGAAGGCGTAATCGCCGCTGTGCGTTAAACTGACGGGCACGCTCACTGTTGCACCCGGCTGTGACGTTCCGGAGGTGAGTTGCGAACCGTTGGCAGTGATGGAGTAGTCGATATTTCCTTGCAAGTTGCTTCCGCCAACTGTTTGTGTGGGCATGGTGAAGTTCACGGTGCCGCTAAGACTTGTTCCGCTGAATGCAACCGTTAGGTTTGTAACCGTGGCAGGAGCGTCGCCGCTTGCACTGACCGGCGCAAGCAGCATGCCGAACATCGTGACGTGGGCATCTGATACTTTAGTGGCTGCTCCGGTGGTTAGATTTACGGTGTAGAGGGCTGTGTTGTAGTCCTTATCTTGTGCATACCAGTAGAATGTGTCGTCCTTTGAATCTATTTCGCCCGTCTGGTCGTAAGGGCCACCCCATTCGTCGATGAGTTCAATTCCGGTAGGACCTACGAGTGTCTCGGTGCCATTGATTATAGAGATGTTGTAAAGATTACCGTCGGCCGCGATACCGTAAAGTCTTTTGTCGGCCGTTATGCCCATTGCTACATATCGGCGCGTAGTAGAGCCGAATGTTGTGCGTGTGCGTGTACGATAGTCTACGGTGCCCACCTCGTATTGCTGATTACTTGCCGAGCTGTTGTAAAATTCTCCATAGACGGTGCCGTCTTTGGCTTGTGCTGTTTCGAGTGCGGCTAGCGAGAAGTCGTTATAGCTTTTGCCGCTTCCCGTCCAGGTTGCGAGGTCGTAGGTGTAGAGCGTCAGTTCGCCGCTTCCCACTCCATAACGTTGGAAGTCCACGGCGTATAGTTTTCCGTCGACCACCTGCACACCGTTTTTGGCGATGCGTTGATTTTGCTTGCTCACAGGTGTGAACTCAATATCGCCGGCCGTACTTTTCGGATGGAAAGAGTAGAATCCCCATTCGTCATTGATTTTGATGTTTCCCCAGAGTGTGAGTTTTGGGTCTGCAGAACCGGTTTTGAGCAGGATGATTCTCTGCTGCGGTGTGAGGCTTTGCAGAAGTTGTTTTGATTGCATTGTGCCGGGTTTCACCAGCTTTTGTGCTTGCTGTGCTGCACTCGGTATAGGCTGAAGTAGAGCCAGTGCGGTCAGCATGATTGTTGTTATTATCTTCTTCATAAACTCTTAAAAATAGGTAATTGGTTTCGGCGCAAAATTAAAGAGTTGTAATTGATAGAGAATAAATGCAAGCACAGTTTTTCTATGGTTAATGCAGTTGGATGTGTCTTTCATACTACTGTTTTTAACTCAAAAAGTGTTTTGTATTGCTTTTGCGTCGTTGGCGCAAGCCTCATGCATTTTTGTATTGCTTTTGCGTCGTTGGCGCAAGCCTCATGCACTTTTGTATTGTATTTGCGTCGTTGGCGCAAACCCCGTGTACTTTTGTATTGCTTTTGCGTCGTTGGCGCAAGTCTCATGCATTTTTGTATTGTATTTGCGTCGTTGACGCAAACCTCATGCACTTTTGTATTGCTTTTGCGTCGTTGACGCAAATACCACTCACTTCTGAAACCTGATGTAATTACTGCATTTTTAGAATTCCATTAATTTTGCAACAGATTTGCCTCTTATAGTAAGAGACACTTCTAATATACATAATAATACTACTCTTATAGTCCCCAAAGGCTCTGTACTATTTAATCCTAACATAGATAATTATGGAGGATATAGAGTGTTCTTAAAGAAGAACTGGGGATTATGTAAGAATGGGAAATAAGTTCGTTATAATGAAAATTATCCATATTCTCATAGTGATTTCATTATCGCTATTATTTGACTCCTGTATAAGGACATCCGGGTTTACATCAGGTTTTAAATCTTTATCAGAAGAAGAAAAGACAAGAATAATCCCTTTGAGAGATGAAATACAGGATTCAAAAAATATAGACTCTGCTACTCAGAGAATATATAGTATAACCTGTAATCAGCTTCGGAAATACATCAAAGAAAATAATAAAGTTCTTGTCTATGATTGGACACCTTTCTGTAGAAGTAGTTCTTGTATAAATCCGACTTTAATAAAAAGGTTCTGCGATGAAAATAACATGAAGTTCATTTTGATAGCAAACTGTTATACAGGGGTTTTTGAATTTAATAGTAATATAATTCAAGTGTTTTCAATAAATAATGAAGCCTATCGTACTGACGTGAGATCTAGATATAGTCGCCTATTTTATGAAGAGTTGACTGGGATGAAATACAAATCATTGCACTCACTGATATATTTTGATAATGGTTCGTTTGTAGGCTCATACGATAATATATCTGAATTGTATTTGCCCTCAACCTGAATAAAGAAAAGCGGAAACTGATTTTTGATTAAGGCTGGAGGGCGGTCTACTACATAAAATAGTTATAAAGTAAGCCGAGAAGCCACAGAACTAGCAGACGGGATTCCGCATAACAAATAGAAAAAGGCTGGATGCTCAAATTGGAAGCATTCAGCCTTTTTTCTTTGGAGAAAGACGGTAAAGCCTTGCTTTTGCGTCGTTGATGTAAAATTTAATGCAGGATAAAGAAAATGAGTTCTTTCATCAGTTCGCCGGCGCTTGTGCTAGGGTTGTCGAGTCCTTTACTCTTGGCGTCGATTTCGCGGATTTTGGATATAATTTCCATGGTTTTTCTGCTGGGATAGTTTTGCAAACCGAGGGCATAGTCGCGTGCGCCCCAGGCCGTGTGCATGTCTAGTGCGTGTGCAATGTCGGCTTCGGTTTCTTTTTTAGGGGCGTAGTGCACAATCATTAGATTTTGAAAGTAGGCGAAGAATAGGGGTAGGAAGGCGAAAAGCGAACCGGCTTTGGGGTTACTGTCGAAGTATTTTATAATTCGGTTGGCTTTCAGTGTGTCTTTTCTGATAACGGCGTCGCGCAGTTCGAATGAATTGAACTCCTTGCTCACGCCGATTTCTTTTTCAACGAGTTCGGGGGTTATTCGGCGGTCGTTGTCGGGCATGGCTATGAGTAGTTTGTCGAGTTCGGAGGTTAATCGGTTAAGGTCGGCGCCTACAGCTTCGACTATCATTTGAGTTGATTTCGGGTCGATGGTTGCTTGCCGTGCTTTTAGGTAGTTTTGAATGAAGTCGGGCAGCTGATAGTCGCGCAGCTTCTTGCTTTCGAACACCACGCCTACCGCTTGGGCAAGGGAGATTACTTTTTTTCGTGCATCTATTTTTCCGTTTTTGTGGCACCACACGAGTATGGTTGAGTTGACGGGGGTTCGGAGATATTTTTCCAGTGGTTCGAGCGAGCGAACATTCTGTGCCTCCTTAACGATGATTACTTGATGCTCGGCCATCATGGGATAGCGTCGCGCCATGTCGGCAATTTGTCCGGCGGTAGCATCGGAGCCGAAACAAACGGTTAGGTTGAAGTCTTTCTCTTCGGGCGATAGGATTTGGTTTGCCATGTAGTCGGCTATCTGGTCGATGTAGTACGACTCTTCGCCCATGAGGATGTATATCGGTGCGAAGTTGCGGGATTCGAGGCTTTGCATAATCCCCTGGAAAGTTGTTTGTTGTTTTGTTGCCATTTGTTTTTTGTTGTTGGGCGTGGCGTTGCATTTTTCTTGATTATGAATACCTGCTCTTACCTTTGCAAAGGTAATGAAACGAAGATGAACAGCTTGAATCTCCCTTCCTACGAAGCTCGTGTAAGAAGTGTTTCCGGGCGTAGACAAATATTTGATGTTCTGCGGAAGAAATATGTTTCGCTCACTCCCGAAGAGTGGGTTCGACAGCATTTCATTCATTATCTCATCGAACATCTGGGCTATCCGGCAATGCTCATGGCCAACGAAGTACAGTTGCAAATAGGCGATAAGCGGGTGAGGGCCGACAGCGTGCTCTACGACCGGCGTTTGGCACCGCGAATGATTATGGAGTATAAAGCGCCCGATGTAGCGCTCACGCAAAAGGTGTTCGACCAGATTTCGGCTTATAATCTTCTTCTTCGGGTTGACTATCTTGTGGTGACTAATGGTCTTGATACCTATGCCTGCAAGATGGATTATGAGCGAGGCGGTTATTCTTTCATGACTTCTATTCCAACCTATTCCGAGCTTTGAGGATGAACTAAATGACGCATAGCATGCCCTCCCCAGAGGTTGTCGCCGTCGTAGCGGAATCCTGCACGAATGTATAACCGTTCGGCCCGAGGATTGCCCTTGTCGACAAGTAATCCGGTGGGCAATCCCATATCTTTTCCTTTCTTAACGGCCGCTTCGAGGAGCAGTGTGGCTATTCCGCGACCGCGAAAAGCCTTGTCTACACAGAGTGAATCGATGTATAGCTCGCCGGCCGTTGTTTCGTCGGGCATGTCGGAGAAATCGCGCCCGAACGCCTCCCTGGCTCCGTCGACAAACGCACAGCGAAGTTCGTGCAACAGAGCGCCGTTGTAGGTTACGCATATTCCAATCAATCGGCCGGTCTTATCGACGGCAACTAGCGTGTTTAGGAAGGAATATTGCGAGTGTTCGGTTTCTACCAGGCCGGTTATCAGTCGGTGGAAATCGTCGAGCGTATGATTAGGTCCTGCAAACCACTGGCAGCATTCGTGATTCATGGCTTCCATAATCATTCGGGCAATCGCGGGGGCCTGTTCTTTCTTAGCGTTTTCAATTGTAATCATGCTGCGAAGGTAGCTAAAACAGGCCGCTTGAAGCGTCAGAGAAAAAAGCCTTACTTTTACTGCCGAGTTAAGAACATCATATTTCCCCAGAACATTTTAAATCAAGAAAGAGTAATGATTAAAACCATCTTATTCGACCTCGGAGGAGTTATCTACACCGGCGACGTAGACCGAGCTATGAGTCGATTCAGGGATATCGGATTACAGGATGTTGAGAAGCGCCTCAACGCCTATACGCAAACCGGAATATTCGGTAAGCTGGAAGACGGCTCCATGTCGGACACCGACTTCCTCGGCGCACTTTCTACCCTCTGCCATCGCGACATTTCCTGGCAAGAATGTCAACACTGCTGGCTGGGTTACTGCAAGGAACTTCCCGAACGAAACATTGCGCTCTTAGAACGTTTGCGACACGAAGGCTACAGGCTAGTGCTGGCCAGCAATACCAATCCTTTTGTTATGGAATGGATGGAAAGCGGCCGTTTCGACAGTCGGGGCAACGGTATCGGGCACTACATTGACCGCCTCTATGTGAGTTATAAACTCGGGCATCTCAAACCTGCTCCCGAATTTTTCCTCTCCATCCTCGAACAAGAAAACATTGCGCCCGCCGAAGCTCTCTTCATAGACGACAGTCCCGGCAATGTGGCGTCGGCCGCCAAGCTCGGTATAAATACCCTGCTGGCCGAGAATGGGGCCGACTGGACACAAGAAATGCTCAACGAACTCGAACAATTGAAATAGAATAGCCCTATGAACAAGAACGAACAAAAAGAACAGATTCTCATTCGCGTCACCGGACACGACCGTCGTGGACTCACAACCTCCATAATGAGCATACTCTCAAGATATGGTGCGAGCATTCTCGACATCGGACAGGCCGATATTCACGCAACTCTCTCGCTGGGCATTCTCATCCGTATCAGCGACACTAATTCCGGACAGGTGATGAAGGAACTTCTCTTCAAGGCCACCGAGCTGGGAGTGAACATCGGTTTTTCGCCGGTGTCCGACGAAGAATACGAAGCCTGGGTCGACCGCCAGGGTAAGAACCGCTATATACTCACAATTATCGGTCGCTCGCTTTCGGCTGCCAACATCGAGGCCACAACGCATGTCATTGCCGCGCAAGGATTCAACATCGACTCTATTCTAAGGCTCACAGGCAGGCAAAGCATACGTCGGCAGAGTCAGAGCGTTCGAGCCTGCATTGAATTCTCACTCCGCGGAACTCCTAACGACTACGACATGCTTCAAGCCCAACTCATGCAAATGAGCCACGAACAGGGTATCGATTTCTCTTTCCAGAAAGACGATATGTATCGTCGCATGCGTCGCCTCATTTGCTTCGACATGGACTCAACTCTCATTCAAACCGAGTGTATCGACGAGCTGGCGCGCAGAGCAGGCGTGGGAAAGGAAGTGGCCCAAATAACAGAACGGGCTATGCGAGGCGAGATTGATTTCCGTGAAAGTTTCATTCAGCGCGTGGCGCTACTTAAAGGGCTCGACGCCTCTGTGATGGCCGATATTGCCGAGAAACTGCCCATGACCGAAGGAGTTGACCGCCTGATGAGCGTGCTCAAACGTTGTGGTTACAAAATTGCCATCCTGAGTGGTGGGTTCACCTACTTCGGCGAATATCTTCAGCGTAAATATGGCATCGATTACGTCTATGCCAATCAGCTCGAAATCGACCAGAACAACCGTCTCACCGGTGGGTTTGTGGGCGACATAATAGATGGCAAGCGCAAAGCCGAACTTCTAAAACTCATCGCCCAAGTCGAGAAGGTTAATCTCGAACAAACCATCGCCGTGGGCGACGGGGCCAACGACCTCCCCATGATATCCGAAGCCGGCCTTGGCATTGCCTTTCACGCCAAGCCCCGCGTTCAGGCCACCGCCGAGCAGAATATCACCACCATAGGGCTCGACGGCGTTCTATACTTCCTTGGAATGAAAGACAGTTATCTCGGTGAGGCCGGTAAGCTGTAGTTGGGTTCTCCTTTAGTTAACCTGTGCAGACACCCGCCATCCTTCTATTTCGATTTCGGAAGTAACTTAAGCTGAAAAATAAAGGAGAGGACGAGAATTACGTCCTCTCCTTTTTGCATGTGTGTAAGATGTTTTGGCTCTTCGCCCTTTGGCGAAACGTTCCCGCCGTTGGATTCGGCTCGTCGCCCTTTGGCGAAGCGTTCTCGCCGTTGGATTTAGCTCTTCGCGCTTTGGCGAAGCGTTCTCGCCGTTGGATTTAGCTCTTCGCGCTTTGGCGAAGCGTTCTCGCCGTTGGATTTAGCTCTTCGCGCTTTGGCGAAGCGTTCCCGCCGTTGGATTTAGCTCTTCGCGCTTTGGCGAAGCGTTCCCGCCGTTGGATTTAGCTCTTCGCACTTTGGCGAAGCGTTTTTTCGCGAAAAAGATGCTTGTTACAACTGGCCAAGCAAGAATTTTTCGGCGCGTTCGAGGTCGGCAGGAGTGTCGATGCCTACGGTTTCGATGTGGGTTATTCCGACCTTTATTTTATAGCCGTTCTGCAGCCAGCGTAGTTGTTCTAAACTTTCGGCCAGCTCGAGGCTCGATTGGGGCAGCCGGGTTATACGGCGGAGTACGTCGGAACGGTAGGCATACAGTCCGATGTGCTTCAGGAAGGGATAGCATGCGAGCCATTCTGACTCATCCTTCCCGCGGATGAAAGGCACTACCGACCGGGTGAAATACATTGCATACCCCTCGTTGTCGAGAACTATTTTGGGCGAGTTGGGATTTTTCGCTTCTTCGATTGTTGAGAATGTTTTGCCGAGGGTGGCAAT
Source organism: Prevotella micans F0438 (assembly GCF_000243035.1). Classification (NCBI taxonomy): domain Bacteria; kingdom Pseudomonadati; phylum Bacteroidota; class Bacteroidia; order Bacteroidales; family Prevotellaceae; genus Prevotella; species Prevotella micans. The sequence continues at coordinate 418,113 of NZ_JH594522.1, read as the reverse complement.
CTGTGTTTCGGGCGATTCGAAACTGGAGATGAGGGTTTCGAGCTGGGAGCGATTCACGAAAGGTTCGTCGCCTTGGATGTTTATCACAACATCGGCATCGGAGCCCAGCTTATCCAGAGCTTCGCACACTCTGTCGGTTCCGCTCTGATGGTCGGCGCGTGTCATAATCGGATATCCGCCGAACGATTCAACACATTGAGCTATCCTATTGTCGTCGGTAGCCACATAAACCTCATCGAGCACTTTTTCTGCCTGCCTAACCACGCGTTCAATCACGGGCTTGCCGCCCAGTAATGCCAACGGCTTCCCGGGAAAGCGCGACGAACCGTAGCGAGCTGGAATAATTGCAATTGTTTTCATGCGTTTTTAAACTCTATATATCCACGAAAGTAGTTTGTTCAAGGGGGCGAAGCTGAAGTGGAACCACCTGTAAGAACTTACCGGTTTGCCACCGAATCGGAGAATGAAGTCGCGATAACGATTATGCCTGAAAGGAAGGCCAACGTTGAGGAAATGAATATGGTCTTGTCCTCGCTGATAAGTTTCTTTTATTGCATGCCACACGGTGAGCAGGTGCGGATGAAGAATAGGATGGCTTTTCTTTCGCGATACATCGAACCAAAGCATCGAGTCGGTTTGCGAATCAACCACGACGCTTCCTCCTATGATTCGGTCTTTGTAAACAGTGACGTAGATGTGCCCGTTACTACTTTCGCCGAGCAGGAGAAACATCTTCTCGTCGGGAATGAAGCGTTGTTTGCGGAAGCGGAAATAGGCTCTAAAGAGTCTGTATAGTTTGTGAATTTCGTTTGTGCCGGTTGCCTCTCGGGTTATTATTCCGTCCTTGTAGCTTCGTTGTATGCGATGTGTTGTTTTGTCGGAGAGTCGCTCTTCGGGAGCCTTGCTGTGTAGCGAATTGTGAATCTGCATCCACGGTATGGGGAAAAAATTCAAACGGCGGAAATTTCTGTAGCCGAACATCTTCCGACTCGTGTCGCTCACTTCGATATAAAAACAATGCTTCCTCCGCATGAATTTCATAGCAGCGTCGAGCATCAGTGCAAATAGCGGAGTTTTTTCAGGCTCGGTTATCTCCGACCGATAGTTGCCTTCGCCGTAGATTCTTCCTTGCGAGAGAATGTAGAGCGGGAATATGGATTTTCGTCGCCGCACGCAAGCCAGCATATTACTCACTACACGCCCGTTATCATCGCATACCACAGCCATGCACGGCCACATCCCGGGCGTGAGTTCCATCATTCGGAACAATTCCTCACTGTGGAAGAAACTTCCTTCCACAAGCTGCGGAAGTGAGCTGCTACTGGTTACGATGCTTACGTTCATTGAATGTTTACGATTCGGAAGGAAGTTTCTGGGCAGCTTGTTTTCGATGCTTCACCTTCAGCTTGTCGAAACCTTTGCCGAATACACCCATAACCTGACTTTGGGTGATGAAGGCTTCTTCATCAATGTCGTTTATCATTTGATAAACCTGTCTGGCCTCCTGTAATCGTGCAACCACAACAACTACCTTTATGTTATTGCCGGTGTAATATCCCTTGCCCTCGAGAATAGTGCATCCGCGATGGGTGGGACCGGCGGTGATTTGTTCGCATATCTCTTCATATTTCTCGGATATGATGAGGAACTGCACCTTGCGGCGACCGGAATTTACAACCTGGTCGAGCACAAAAGAAGTCACGATTAGGTTAACATAGCCATAGATAACTTGCTCCCAACTGTGGAGCACAACGATACTGGCAGTTACAATGGTCATATCGCAAAGCAGAATAACACGACCGAGTGATATGTCGCGATATTTATTCACCATTGCAGCCACGATATCCGATCCTCCCGAACTGCCATTGTGCGACAGTGCGAAACCCAGACCAACACCGCAGAACACGGCACCAATCATTGTTGCCATGAAGGTTTGACCGTGCAGAATAGTGGGGCTTGGAAAATAGTTTCGGAAAGTGCCAACAAAGATGGTCATGAGCACTACACCGAAGATTGTTTTCACGCAGAATTTCCAGCCGAGTACCTTGAGGGCTATCGACAGTAGGATGGCATTCATTGCAAAATAGGTGAATTGCACCGGCACGTCTGCCCCCCAGAAAACAATCGACGACAAACCAGCCACGCCGCCGGTGCTGACGTTGTTGGGGAGAAGGAAAATAGTCCACCCGAGGGCGTAGGACATCATCCCGACGGCTATCATTATATAGTCGATTACTTCGCGATAGATGGTGCCCTTACTAATCTTTTTCATTCTTTTTCATTCGGTTTAAAATTATGGTTGCAAAAGTAGATATTTCACCGTCGGATGCCAGTTGTTACTTTATCTTATTTGCCACAGATGGTGCGGAGGCAGGCGGTTTGGAAAAATATTACTATTTTAGCGACACGAAAATCTGGTTATTACCATTTACTTAGATAATCATCTTATTCATTTTTATTAATACGCTATGAGAAAAGTTAGAAACTTCTTATTCCTTCTGACGTTGTTTTGTGTCGGAGTGTTGAATACGGTTGCAGCCGTTAGTGACGAATCTCGAAAACCATGCGTTAAGATGCACTTTGCCGGTGCCAAAGGCTCGGAGTTTGCGCTGTTAATTATGGGTTCCGAACCTGGAGAATATTCGCTTGACTGGGGCGACGGTAATCTGGTTAAAGGAACACTGAAAACCAACGCAACTAGGGTGACGGGCGTGACTGCGAGTCAGGACTTAACAATCTACGGGAAGATAGCTGTCCTAGAATGCTCATACAACCAGCTTACGAGTCTCGACGTTACAAAGATGCCGACGCTCACGCATCTCATTTCTCGTAAAAACTTTATTCGGAACATTGACCTCTCAGGTAATCCGAATCTGAAAGTTATTTGCATACAGGATTCTCCGCTGGAAGAGCTCGACCTGTCGGATAACCCGAAAGTTGATAGTCTTATCGTGACAAATAACAAGATGGCCAATCTGCTTCTGCCTGGCCAGTCGGCTCTGAAACTACTTATGTGTACATCCAATTCACAGTTGAAGAAGTTGGATTTGAGTGGATGCGCCAAACTGGAACATCTGGACGCGATGCAGACAATGGTGACGGAATATGATTTGAGTCCAAATAAAGAACTAACCTATGTGGCGGTGGGATTAGGACGTCCAATAACCAAGTTTAAACTGCCCGACGCAAACAAGATTGATACTCTCATGTTGCCGATGGCCGGATTAAAAACGCTCGACCTTTCACAAACCAAGAACCTGCGTCTGCTGGCAACTGATAATAATTTCCAGCTCTCGGCGCTCGACTTGTCGGGTATGACGAAACTGAAGGACCTTTCGTGTCTGGGCAACAGTCTGACAGAATTGAACCTCACCGACACCCGCAACCTCGAAACGTTGACTTGTAACAATAACCAACTTACAAAGCTCGACGTTAGCGGAATGACTAAGTTGCAGACCTTGATGTGTTTCTCGAACGAGTTGCAGGAGCTGAAGCTCGACGGCTGCCCGGCGCTGATTAATTTGGATTGTTCGATGAATGAAAGACTCAGTGTAGCTGCGTTCCCGCGAAAGTTGAAGTCGCTCAATTGCAGCGGATGCAAGTTCTCGAAACTCGATGTGACAACTCTCAGCGAACTCACCGACCTCAATTGTAACGACAATAGTTTGAACGAGCTGAACATCTCGTCATTGATGAAACTAACGTCGTTTAATTGCAGCAACAATAACATCTCCCGACTCGATTTCGGTTATAAGCCCGCTCTGCTCGATGTGAACATAAGCAATAATCCAATCGTTAGCGGGATTTCGTTCGACACGTCGCCAAATCTGCGATATGTTTCCGTGAACAATACACAAATGGACCCCTGTGCCCTGAACGAGCTCTATAATTCGCTCCGGAAGAAACGCGAGGGCGAAGATAACGAACTCGGTGGCTTACTGCTTTTCAACGACGTGCCTGGTTCGGCTGAAGTTAGCACAACGCAGCTTGCAACAGACAAAGGATGGATGGTAAGCGTAGAGGGCGACGGAACCGGATGCGACGCCAATACTGTTGTTGTGAATGTTTCTGCACCAGGCGCACTTTACGACGAAGCACCCGAAAAGGTTTGGGAAGATGCTGTGCACACGCTCAAAATCATCGGCAAAATCAACAGCTACGACCTCCGAGTTATTCGTGGATTCTGCGGGTCTGACGAATACGGTTCGTTCATTCCAAAGAAACTCAAACGCCTTGACCTCTCGAAAGCAACTATAGTGCCCGGAGGAACATACTACATTGTAACCGATGACCAGGGGACATCTCGCGAATATTCGGTTGAGGAAGGGAAAGACGAACTCCTGCCCGACAAGCTATTCTTTAACTGCTGTACAATTGAAAGCATCGTTCTGCCCGAAAACATTCGCGAAATAGGTATCGGCGCATTCTATAAATGCATCGAGCTAAAAGAGGTTGTCATTCCCGACCAAGTTACGCGAATCAACAGCACCGCGTTTGGTGTGTGCAACGCTATGGAGAGCATAAAACTCCCCACATCGCTCACTCATCTGGGCGGATATGCCTTTACGCACTGTGCCAATTTGAAGGAAGTAACCATACCGACCGGAGTGAAGCATTTGCACATGCGCTTGTTCGACCAAACAGCAAAGCTCAGCAAGATTAATCTGCCTTCGACTATCGAAAAGTTCGACCCCGAATCGTTCTTCGGTGCAATCGGACTCGAAGAAATCACCATCCCTGAAGGTATAGACACCATTCCCGAAAGTTGCTTCGGATTCTGCCTGGCTCTGCGCACGGTTAATCTTCCAGTTAGCTTGCGCCACATTGGCGAGACAGCCTTCCAGGAAGACCGCGCACTCGAAGCTGTTCATTTTGCCGAAGGCCTCAAAACCATTGGTCATTTCGCCTTCAAAGGATGTGAGAATTTGTCATCGCTTGCTTTCCCAAATTCGTTGGAAGAGATAAGCAACGAGGCTTTCATCAACTGCAAAAACATGCAAAGTATCACTTTCGGTACCGGTTTGAAATCGATAGGTGAAAAGGCGTTTTTTCACAACCACGGCGTGAAGACCCTAACATTCCCCGCCGGAATAAATATGATAGACTATGCTGCTTTTGCCGAGTGTGCCGACTTGGAGGAGGTTCATTTGGGAATGGCAGCTCCTCAGCTGGTGAACAATCCGTTCCTGGGCTGTGTGCAGTTAAAGAAGATAACGGTCGACAATAACAACGAGGTCTATGCAACCCAGGGTGGAGCACTCTACACGAAAAACATGTCTCGTCTGTGCCTCTATCCCAACGCAAACGGCAGTAAACTCAAGATGAACGATGCCACCGAAACTCTGGACGATTTTGCATTCTGGTATTGTACCAATCTTGAGGAAGTGGAATTTTCATCGAAACTCCAACATCTCGGCTGGCGAACTTTCTGCGGTTGCTCTAATCTGAAGAAGTTAACCGTAAAGAATACTACGCCAGTTGAAAACGAATTTGTCGACGATGTTTTCGAAGGTTTAACTAAGAGCGCCTGCGAGCTTAGTGTTCCCGCCGGTACAAAGGCGGCTTATCAGGCCTCGCGCACTTGGGGCGGTTTCAACATAGTGGAATCCATTCCCGATAACATCTCGTCGGCTGAGGCTCTCATTCCCATGATTCGTCTCGTGCCGGGAGAGTGCATAATCGAGGGAATAGACCATATGTATTATAAGGTTGAGTTAACCGACCTGTCCGGCCGCGTATTATCCGCGTCGGCCGTGTATGGTGGGAAAGCCGTGTTGTCTGTTTCCGGCCTTCGCAATCAGGTTTGCATAGCAACTCTCCACGCTGCCGGTTCCCGAAAGAGTTTCAAGATAAAACTCTAGTATTCTTCGCAGCATCTTTAAATAATCTCGCCGCCTACGCTATATGAATCACAGCGTAGGCGGCATTTTATATTATACGAACCTATCGCGCGTGTGTGAATTATGGTTTTGCAATTTTGCAATTGCTTCGCAGAGTGTGCGCGGTAGTTTTGCAATTTTGCAATTGCTTCGCAGAGTGCGTGTGGTGGTTTTGCAAGTTTACAATTGCTTCGCAGAGTGTGCGCGGTGGTTTTGCAAGTTTGCAATTGCTTCGCAGAGTGCGTGGGATGGTTTTGCAATTTTGTAATTGCTTCGCAGAGTGCGTGCGGTGGTTTTGCAATTTTGTAATTGCTTCGCAGAGTGCGTGGGATGGTTTTGCAAGTTTGCAATTGCTTCGCAGAGTGCGTGCGGTGGTTTTGCAATTTTGCAATTGCTTCGCAGAGTGCGTGGGATGGTTTTGCAATTTTACAATTGCTTCGCAGAGCGCGTGTGGTGGTTTTGCAATTTTGCAACTGCTTCGCAGAGCGTGCGCGATGGTTTTGTAACTTTGCAAAAACTCTAAACAAGAAAGAAAATAACATTTGTATGAAAAGAAAGATATTTATGTGTGCAGTATTACTGTCTGCCGCAACGCAGTTGATGGCCGGCGAACCTATATCCTTAAATGCTATAACTGCCGGCGAGTTTGCCGCCAAAAGAATAGCCGGACTAAACACGATTGAAGGAACGTCGGAGTATGCGCAAATCTCGGACGACGGAACAAAAATTGTGAAGTACTCGTTCAAAACCGGTAGAGAATCGGGAGTGCTTTTCGATGTGAATAACACTCGAGGCGAAAAGCTGGATTATTTCGACGACTATCAGCTCTCGCCCGACGGACAGAAAATTCTGATTGAAACAGAGAGGAAACAAATTTATCGTCGGTCGTACACGGCCGAATTCTATATCTATGAAGTCAAAACCAAGAATCTTCGACAACTCTCGAAAGAAGGAGCACAGCAAATCCCAACCTTCTCGCCAGACAACAAACACATTGCATTCGTGCGAGGTAACAACATTTTCATAACCGACGGTACGACAGAAAAACAAATAACAACCGATGGTGCTTTCAATAAGATAATAAATGGTATTCCGGATTGGGTAAACGAAGAAGAGTTCGGTTTTAACAATGCGCTTGCATGGGATGCCGACGGAAAGACGCTGAGTTGGATTCGATATGATGAATCGGATGTAAAAACATATTCCTTGCAACTCTTTAGAGGAATGAACCCGGAGCTGTCAGACTTCGACGTCTATCCCGGCGAATACAGCTATAAATATCCGAAGCCGGGCGAGAAAAACTCCGTTGTCTCGGTGTGGAGCTATTCACTTTCTAGCGGAAAAAGCCTGAAATACGATTTGCCTCTGACCAACGACATGTATGTTCCGCGAATCAAGACTACCGCACAGGCTAACAGGATTATTCTCTACACAATGAATCGCCATCAAAATGAATTGAAACTCTACGCTGCTAATCCCACAGACGGTCGCTGCTCTTTACTCATCGAAGAGCGCGTGCCTAAATATGTGAAGGAAGAGGCCATGGAAGGCATAACAATTCTGAAGGATTATATTCTTTTCCCCTCGGATAGGGATGGCTATACCAAACTCTACCTTTACAACAAGGATGGCAAACTGCTACGACAAATCACAAACGGAAACTATGACGTTACGGCCATCTACGGTTTCGATGAGAAAACAGGTCGAACTTATTTCCAAGCAGCAGCCAAGACTCCCATGCAGCGTGAAATCTACGTGGCCGATAAAAATGGACATGTGCAACCGCTCGCAGCTGCCGACGGATGGAATTCTGCATCGTTCTCAAGCGACTACAAATATTTCCTTAACTCCTGGAGCGATAGCAATACTCCTTTTATATATACCATACACGATAACCTGGGACGAACCATTCGGCAGGTGCTCGACAATAAAGAACTCATCGCAAAACTGGCAAAGTTCAATATGCTTCGCAAACAGTTCTTCAAGTTCACAACCTCGGAAGGCGTGGAACTGAACGGTTGGTTGATTAAACCATCTGATTTCGATGCGCGAAAGAAATATCCCGTGATACTCTTTCAGTATAGCGGTCCAGGAAGTCAGCAAGTTGTCGACAGCTGGAATATCGGCTCTATGGGTAACGGCGGAATATTCGATTATTATCTCACGCAGAAAAACTATATCGTTGCCTGTGTGGATGGACGCGGCACAGGCGCACGCGGCTCTGAATTCGAGAAAAGCACCTATCTGAAACTCGGCGAACTGGAATCGCGCGACCAGGTAGAGGCTGCCCTTTGGCTAGGTAAACAATCATTCGTCGACGCTGAGCGAATCGGTATCTGGGGCTGGAGCTTCGGCGGATTCAATACTTTGATGAGCATAAGCGAAGGCCGGAAAGCATTTAAGGTCGGGGTTGCAGTAGCCCCACCCACAAACTGGCGATACTACGATACCGTCTACACTGAGCGTTACATGCGTACACCGCAGGAAAATGCCGACGGATATGCCATGAACCCGATAGCACGAGTGTCCGAAATGAACAGCAAACTCCTTATTTGCCACGGAATGGCCGACGATAACGTACAACCGCAAAATACCTTCGAATATTCCGAAGCACTTGTGCAAGCTGATAAGGATTTCAAAGAACTCTTCTATACTAATCGGAATCATGGGATCTATGGTGGTAATACTCGCAATCATCTGCTCCGACAGATTTCGCAATGGTTCTTCGATAATCTATAAAAAAGTCATCGCTTGTGAAAACATTGACCTGCGCCCTCGCTCTGCTTCTGTTCTTATCAAGCTGTGGAAAGGAAGTTCTCGACGAGCATACCCCCGGACGTCATAAGAAAGATTCAACCGTTCTTCCCGATGATGAAGAAATCTACAGCGTTGAAGAATTCATCAACTCCGATTTTGGGAAACAGAAAGTGTGGGTTGCAGGCTACATTGTGGGGGCTTGCTCTCGAAGTATAAATAATGCCGAATGGGAGCAGCCTTTTTCTCATAAAACAGCCGTGTTAATTGCTGATGCGCCGAGCGAAAGAAATATCGAACGGGTTGTTGCCATACAGTTGCGCAACAACGAACTCAAAAACACTTTCGCTCTTCCACTTCATCCCGAAAATTTACACAGGCGCGCAGCTTTTCACGGCACTAAGCAGAAATATCTGGGCGTGCCCGGAATGAAAAAAGATATCGATAAATATGGCTGGAAAGACCTGCCAAGAGAAGATTAATTATGAACAAAGGAAAAGACACTTGTAAGACTCTCAAAGAGATTAGGCGTCGCATTGCCGAGGCCAATGGAATTGATTATTCGCCTACAGAGTGCAGTTTCAAAGGCGAATGTTTGGGCACATGCCCCGCGTGCGAACAAGAGATTCGCTTTCTTGAAGACAAGCTCGCCGAGAAAAAGCGCAAAGGCACTCGTGCAAAGGTGGCTGCGGTGGCTGCCGGAATATGCGCCGTAGCCATGCCGCAGGCCGTAGAGGCACAAACAAAAACTCCAATGCTCGGAAAGGTTCGCATAACGCAGAACAAGGCCGACTCGATAAATATTTACGACCTAACAACCACCAAAATAGGCTCGGTAGTGGTGCGCGGGACCGTACGCGATGAAACCAACGAACCTTTAATAGGGGCTACGATTCTTTTGCAAGGAACACAAATGGGCATGGCAACCGATCTCGACGGGATGTTTGCTGTTCGCGTTGCTCCCGACGCAGTACTCCAGTTCAGCTTCGTTGGCTTTCAAAATAAACTCGTCAAGGTTGGAGAACTTAGCAACCTGCAGAATGTGAACATTTCTCTTACTCCCAGTAATGATTTGCTGCAGGGCGAAATAATAATAACTGGATTTTCGAGGCCCGACGACATGTATCGGCGAAAGTCGAGCAGCAGACCGCGGTCGCACAAAGCAAAACGGCGATGACCGAGGCACCGCTCATTGCCATCAACAGGCACAGAATGGGTACCGATGGCGATGGTGTAACCACGCTTGTAGCCTTTCACGGATGCCCGCTCAACTGCCAATATTGTTTGAATCCGCAATGTCTGCGCCCCGACGGAATTTGGAGGAATTTAACACCGGGCGATTTATATTCGGAGGTTGAAATAGACGACCTCTATTTTGTTGCTACGGGCGGAGGTATTTGTTTCGGAGGCGGCGAACCGCTTTTATGGAGCAGTTTTATTCGGGAGTTCACTACAATTATGAATCCCGAATGGAAAATAACCCTCGAAACGGCACTCAACGTTCCGCTTGAAAAACTAATAGAAGTCGCCCCGTTAGTGTCTCGTTTTTTCGTGGATGTTAAGGATATGAATGGTAAAATTTATTCGACCTACACTAAGAAAAACAACAAGCAAACCATTCAGAGCCTCGATTGGCTGGCCTCGCAAGGTCTGGCCGAAAAAGTTATTGTGCGACTGCCACTTATTCCCGAATACAATACGCCGACCGACATAATTGCCAGTCGGCGTATGCTTGAGGGTATGGGCTTTTCGCACTTCAACGAATTTGTTTACAAGAAGATTCTGCGCACCGAATGATGCTTCTTTTAGCGTTGTTTCTTTGCTGACGAAGCGAAGTTCCAAATAGATAGAATGCTTTCAATAGGCAAAGATTCTACGCGCGTTTCGATATTGTCGGGCAGATTACAGAAGAAATCCAATCCGGTGAGCGATTCCAATCTATCGATGTTTACAACATACTTCCTTAGGTCGGCATCTTTATTCGCTTTGTGCTCGAACCAAAACCCTAAGGCTTTGTATTGCCATGCGCCGTTAGGGTCGCGGTATTTCAGTAAAACCGCGCTAAAGAAATATCCCGGCACTATGAATTCGTCTTTCAGTTTTTTGCTTATTTGTTCGGGTTTGTCGATAGTTCCACCACGGCAAACAAACAGCGTGTCAGGTGACCCGAATGTGATTTGATTTCGCACCCATCGTTCCATAGTTTCCCAGATGCCGTCGTTGAAATTGTGCACTTGCGGCTGCATGTTGCTGATGAAGAAAGTTTGTTTATTAGCCTGAAGTGACGCCAGTCGGTCGGCCGACGGACAGAGATGCCCATGATCGTAGCCCGACCGAACATAGTGGTCGTAGCTGAAAGCATACCCGGCGGGCAGTTTGGGGTCGTCGGGATATTGATTTTCTCCGTTTTCGGGCCGCCACCTTTTTACGTTTTGCTGGCAGTTTGACGAGTAGAGCTGATAGCATGTCCAGCGGTTAGACCGTTTATCGCCGTCCCATTCCAGAGAATAGTTCACTTCGCCGTTTTCGAGAATATGAGTCACAACTACGCTCTTTCCACCTTTAAGCCGTGGAAATTCCAGGCGGCGTACAAAGGCTTTTTTTTCGTTCATGTTCTTGTTTGTGTCGTCGTACTTGCCGGTTGTCTCTGTTTCGTTTTTGCACGACATGCTGAGTATAGTCAGTGCTACAATGAATATGGATAGAATTTCTCTCATAATTTGTATGTAGTAAGTTTTATCGCATAATACGCGAGAGGCAGAGGCCTATTTCGCTTATGCCTGGCAGTTCATCGCGGCTCATGATGTGGGTTATCGTGAGGCGGAGTGAATCGCCGCGGTTGAGATGGAATGATGAAAGGTGATTCGTGTTTTCGGAGGTAAAGATGCCGTTACGGGCGAGCATGTTGCCGTTGTTGTCGAAGATTCGGCAGTTAATCGTGTCGGTGGTCGATTTCACGGGTATGTGGTGTTTATTAGCGGGAATGATTTGCTGTTCCACAATCATGCTAATGCTTCGATAGGGGAATTTATATGTCGCCCTTACGTCCAGTTCCATTGAGTAGTGTCCTTCCCATTGGCGTGGAATGTTAAACATAACGGTGTCATTTCGTGCCCATCCTCCGATTTTGATGTGTTTGTAGCTGTTGAATGTCCGGTTGTCTTGGCAGGCAACCGGAAGGAATAGGAGTAGGATACCGATGAGTAGTTGGGCTATTCGTGGGTGCATCGGGTTATTCTTTCTTTGCTTGTTCGGTTTTGTTTTGATGTGTGTTCCGTGTGGATTTCTTTTTCTTTTTTTCTTCTTGGTTTTGTCGAAGCGACTTATGTCAGCTCCATCGAGCAGATCGGCAGGCTTTCTGGAAGCTTTTATTCTACCGTTATTTTGGAGCGATAGTGGTTTCTCGCCCTGGCGGTTCATTTCGATTATTTCTTTTGCCCGTTCGGCGGTTATGGTTTCGAGGTTTATTGCGAGGTTCTTGTCGGTTGAATAGGAGCAGAGTCCTTGCAAGAAGTCGTTTTTGAATAGGAAGTATTCGGCGTCGGATGTTTGTAGTTTCACATCTTTACTGGGGAATTGTTTTCTTGCTTCGACATATTCGTCGGCTTCATAGTTGAGGCAGCATTTCAATTTGGCACACATACCGGCGAGTTTGGTTGGGTTGAGTGGTACGTCTTGTATTCGGGCGGCGTTGGTCGACACACTCGAGAAGCTTTTCATCCATGTTGCGCAGCAAAGTTCGCGTCCGCACGGGCCTGTTCCGCCTATACGACCGGCTTCTTGTCGGGCTCCGATTTGTTTCATTTCTATTCTGACGTGGAATGCTGCTGCAAGTTGTTTGATGAGCTGCCTGAAGTCAACGCGTTCGTCGGCTATGTAGTAGAAGATGGCTTTATTTCCGTCGCCTTGATATTCCACGTCTCCGATTTTCATTTTGAGCCCGAGGTTTTTTGCGATTTGCCTACTTTCAATCATTGTTGAGTGTTCACGCGCTTTTGCTTCGCGATATTTTTGCATGTCGGTGTCTTTTGCGATACGATATATTTTTTTAATATCGTCGAGCGATTTGAGTGCGTTGCACTTTTTCATTTGCAGAATTACGAGTCGACCGGTGAGTGTCACGGTTCCGATGTCATGTCCCGGAGTTGATTCTACAGCCACGATATCGCCTTTTTTGAGGTTGAGTTGGCCAACGTTTTTATAATATCCTTTCCTTGTATTTTTGAATTGCACCTCCACGAGGTCGGTTGTTTCGTTAATTCCCGGCACATCTTCAAGCCAGTTGTAGGTGTTGAGTTGGCTGTTTTGTCGTCCGCACGCCGAGCATGCCAGTCCGCGGTCGCATTCATTGCATATTTTGAATTTCAAATCTTTATAGTCCATGTGAGTGTTTTGAATTGTGTGTAGGCTTTATTTTCGAAGTAGGAGCACAATCAAGTTGAGTGCCATATCGTAGAAAACTACCTTAGGATTGGCGTTCTGTCCGATGTCGCGATGCGCCCTTTGCAGCAGTTGTGCAATCTCGACTACATTAGCTTCGTTTATGAATCGTGAGAATTTTTGGGCGAATGCTTCTTCTTCGCCGGTCATATAGGTGAGTTCTGGATTATGGAAGTTGTAGATGAAATTCTCTCGCACCTGTTTGATGAAATATTCCAGCATCCGGCGGTCTTTTTCTCGTCCGTAGGCTGTCACGGCTTCGCTCCATCGTTTGAGATCTTTTACGTTGCGCATGTAACACAGTCGCATAAGCATCTGAAACATTGCGAAGAATTCTTGATTTTCGTTTCCGGCCTGAAGTATCTCAAGGGCTTTGTTCCAGTTACCGTTTACCGTTCGGGCTGTTCGGTGGGCGGTTTCGTTGTCTACTCCTCGTTTCTCTTTGAGGGCTTGCTCAATGGCTTGCGTTTCTATACTTTTTATATTTATCCGCTGCGTTCTACTTCTGATTGTTTCGAGCAGTTTTTCGGGTTCTTCGCTCACCATTATGAATATCGTGTCTTTCGGTGGTTCTTCGAGCAGTTTAAGTAGTTTGTTGGCTGATGTGAGATTCATTCGTTCGGGCAACCACACTATGGCCACTTTCTTTCCGCCTTGGCTGGCTTTAAGCGACAGATGGCGAGCTAGCTCGTCGCTTTCGGCTCCGGTTATAACGGCCTGCTGTGTGGTTGCTCCTATTTGCTTCATCCATTGGTTTATGGTTATGTAGACGTTTTCGGCGATGAGCTGTCGCCATTCTTTGATGAAATCGCTGCTCACGGGCTGATGGTCGGAGCTCATGCCGGGCAGTTTTATGGTGGGGTAGACGAAGTGCAGGTCGGGATGCTCCCATTTTCGAAGCATAGCTTTGGCGTTTTCCTTATTTTCGGCGCTGTCGACTAGCAATTGTGTAGCGAGAGCCATGGCGAGCGGCATTTTTCCGCATCCTTGCGGTCCGCAGAACATCAAAGCGTGCGGTATGCGTTCGTCATTCATCATTTGTTGAAGTCGACGTTTAGTTTCTTCCTGTCCGATTACGTCAGAAAACTCCATTGTATGTTTTGGGGAAGTTGGAATTTTATTTAAAAATATCTTTCGCCGACAAAGTTAAGAAATAAAGGCGAGAGACCTGTGGCACGCCTTGTTATGCCGTTGGTTTCATGAGATATCCGAGCGTATTTGCTGTAATGTAGCGTTCGATTATAATCGGGGAGTAATTCAATTTCCGGAATAATTAATTCTTAGACTAAAAATTTATTTTGACTATCGGCATTTATAATGCTTATAGTAGAAAAATATTTATCAATCACGCATTGATAATGCCTTAACTAATATTTTATTTTAAGTATGCGCATCGATAATTCTTTAACCATTATTTTATTTGTAGTTTAGGCATTGATGATGCCTAGAGTTATATTTGTTTTTTCCATAGCGCATTAATAATGCGCTATGGAATATTTACTTTTAATAGTTAGCATTAATAATGCTGATACTACTATTTTATTTTATAAGATAGCATTATATATGATTTCAACTAATCATAAAAAACAGGGCTATCCCGCAGTTGGGATAGCCCTGTTTAAGTTGTGTAAAGGAAGATTCATGTTCAAGTGCTGGCAGGCGGTGTTTCGGAAGCTCGGGGGAGCTTGACATCTTTCGTAACATAACGCTGCCAGTAGGCTATGATTAGGGTGGTTAGCGGAAGGGCTATTATCAAACCGATGAAGCCGAGAAGGGCGCCCCAAACCGATAGAGAGAGGAGAAGAATGGCAGGGTTCAATCCCATTGCTTTGCCCATTATCTTCGGGGTTATGATCATATCGATGATTATCTGCACGATTATAAACACAGCGACGGCCGAAAGAAATATTATCCAAAAATTCTGCCCCGTGTCGGCTGCTTTCAACAACGATAAAAAGGCAGTGGGCACGAGGGCGAAAGTGTGAAGATAGGGCACGAGGTCAAGGATACCAATGAGAATGCCCAAACCGATGGCCATCGGGAAGTCGATAATTGTGAAGCCGATGCAGAAAAGAATACCCATCGAAAGAGCAACCATGCCTTGGCCGCGGATGTAGTTGTTGAGTTCGCGCTCAACATCTTGTGCCAATCCTTGCCAGAAAGGGCGAACGTTTTTGGGGAAAATCTTAACCCATTTAGTGGATAAGGTTTCGTAGTCGAGGAGGATGAAGAACATGTAGAGCAACGTTATGAAGGAGGCAATTATGGAAATTACTATACTTGCCGTTTGACCGATGACAGAGAATATCTTCGGCATGGTTGATTGCAGAGTCTTGCGGAAGTCGGGACTTCGGAGAAACTTCTCGATTTCGTCTTGATGTTCGAGCACCCATTGTTTAGCAATCGACGAAAGACTGTTGACGTGGGTTGTTTCGTGGAAATATTTCGATGCGATGACGCTCAGGCGGTTGAATTGGTCAATCATTGGCGGCACTATGAAATAGAATATCGCGGCCATGATGATTCCAACAAATAGCAGGGCAACGATTATGCTCAGGGCTCGGGTGGGCACGTGGAGCTTGTATTGCACGAACTTTACGATGGGGTAGAGCAGATAGGCCATAAACCAGGCGACGAAGAAGGGCAGAAGCACGCCCGAGAGACTGTTGACGATGAAGTATGTGGCGAGAATTGCCAGTGCGATGAGTGTCCAGCGAATGAACTTGTCGAATGTTATTGGTTTTTGCATGAGTTATGTTGTTTTGTTTCCCTTTTCGGATGGCTTTGGGGGAAGCAGATAGGGGCATTGTGTGCTTCGTGCCATAAATTGTTTGCAAATGTAGGGAAAATGCGCAAGTGAATTGAGGGTCTAATGTGATGGCACAAAAAAGCGAGCTCCAAACGGAACTCGCGGATAAACTAAATCAATAAACTAACTAACGGTCTCGTTATTCGGGAAGACTAATTGCTTCGCTCGGGCAAACAGAGGCGCAGGTGCCACATTCTGTGCAGGCGTCTGCGTTGATTACATATTTGTCGCCCTCGGAAATTGCTCCAACCGGACATTCGTCAATACACGTACCGCAAGCGATACAATCATCACTGATTACGTAAGCCATAATGTTTTTATTTTTTAATTATTTGATAATGTTTTCGTGCACAGAACGCGTAGCGAATACCTACTTGTGTGCGATGCAAAGGTAGATGGTTTATGTGCAATACCTAATTGTGATGATAAAAAGGATAAGAATTTAGACGCGATAAAAAATATTCTCCTCTCTCGGAGTGAAACAATAAAAGGACTGCGGAAAGCGTTTAGGATGGCGTATGAAAAGAAATATCTACACTATACTATTCTTTTTTTGTGTATTGGCGGCCGGTGCGCAAGAGCGAACAGTTCAGAACAGGCCTTATACCGATTTGCGACAGTTTCATTTCGGGGTTTTGGTGGGCACGCATCTTCAGGATATGGAATTGCTAAATGCAGGACCGAAGTTTATTGATTTGGAAGATGGAAACGGGCCGGTGGAGAAGATTATCTCGGCCGACCAGGATAGATGGGATGCCGGATTTACGGTGGGCGTGTTGGGAGAGCTGCGATTGAACAGTACTTTCCAGTTTCGGGTTGCTCCGGCTTTGTATTTCGGAACGCGACACATTACGTTCAGGAATTTGAGCGACCGTTTGCCCAATGGCGAGCCAACGGAACAGGTTCAGGGGTTGAAATCGGCTTATATTTCTTGTGCGTTGGATTTGATTGCCGCCGCGCCAAGATTTAATAATCATAGGCCGTATGTTTTGCTTGGAATTAATCCGATGTTGAACCTTTCAAGCAAGGATGATGATTATTTAAAGTTGAAAAGAAGCGATGTTTTTGTGGAGTTAGGTTTGGGTTGCGATTTTTACTTGCCCTACTTCAAGCTGCGTCCCGAATTGAAGTTTATGTTTGGACTTAGCAATTGCTTGGACATGAATCACGGGAAAAATCTGCGTGATAAGAGAATGCTGATGTACACAAATTCGGTTAGCGACGCGCGGTCGAAGATTATTGCTCTGACTTTCTATTTCGAGTAAGGGGTGCGAAGGTCAGAATCATTTTACCTACAAATACGGCGTGTTTTCCATTCTGGTCTACGGGAATTGGTTTGCCGTCGAGATTTTTTTCATATTCGAGTTTCTTGAAATAGGAATGCGAATGCCCTCCGAGGACCAGGTCTATTCCTCGAGTGTTTGCAATCACCTCTTCGTCGCTCACGCCTTCGGCTTTCCATCCGAGATGAGAGAGGCAGATTATGAGGTCGCATTTTTGAGTTTTTAGTTCGTTTACCATTTTCTGTGCTACGGCGACGGGGTCTTTATAGACTACTGAAAGATAGTTTTGTTTCATAACTAGTCCGTCGAGTTTAGGGGCAAGACCGAAGACTCCGATTTTTAATCCTTTTCTTTTAAGAATCACGTAGGGCTTCACGATTGAGGCCAGTTCTGTGCCTGTGAAGTCGTAGTTTGCGCAAACTATCGGAAATTTTGCGAGCCGGAAGATTCGCGCCATATTTTGTAGTCCGAAATCGAACTCATGATTTCCGATAGTTACGGCATCGTAGTGCATCATGTTCATCAGCTTTGTTTCTACGTCACCTTTGTATAGAGTATAATATGGCGAGCCTTGTGAGAAGTCTCCGCTATCTAAGAGCAGTAGTTCGGGGTCTTTTTTTCGTTCTTCTTTTAGCATTTCGATGCGGCGTATGAATCCGCCTCTTCCGGCAAGCATTGTATCGGTGAGGTTCGGGGTGAGAGGATAAATCTGACTGTGTGTGTCGTTAGTGTGCAATATGGTTAGTTGTTTTGTTTGTGCTTGTGCGAGGATTGCAAGTGTGCAGAGTGCGAGTAGAGTTATGTTTCGTTTCATTGTTACTGGGTTTTTGAGGTTCATTCTATTTTTATTCGCTTTTCGAGTTTGGCGTCGACGGTTTTTCCTTGTGCGGCGAGTTTGCGGAAGTAGGCCATGACGACAAATCTGCTGTTGAGTTCAAATTCTTGTGGGGCTATGTAATTGGTTTTCGATTTGAAGGCGTTCATTCCGTCGTTACCTTGTGCGACATAGTCTACGGTTGCTATGCGATAGTTTTTTGAAATATCGACTGGTTTGCCGTGGATGAGGGCATTTTTGAGTTTTCCGTCGCGGGTTATGACTAGTTCGACGCCGTGGCTGACGCATTCGCCTCCTCGATGGGCCATTTCGCCGAATAGCTGTAGTACTTTTTCGCCCGATAGGGTGAGGACGCATAGTTTGTTTTCGAATGGAACGATTTCGACCACGTCGCCGTAGGTTACTTTGCCTTCGGGGAGCGATGCGCGAAGTCCGCCCATGTTGTAGACTCCGAAATCTGTTTGTTGGTTGAGCAGTTCGTTTGCGCCCCATACCATGATGTCGGAAATGAGGTTTGAGAGTTCGCTTTCGGGTCTGTCGCGAGTCATTCGACGTGCACTTTGTCCGACAACGGGATTCGACACGCTATCTACTCTTTGTTTGTATGGTTTCATGAAATTGGTTACGTGTTTGTCCTCTCGGGCGTCGAATTTCGAGTCGATTAGAATTCGGCTGCCTGACACGTCGGTGAGCACATAATTTTTTGCGCAGGCCGATAAGAGCAGCATGAGCGAAAGGATTGGAGATGAAAGATGTTTCATCAGTATGCGTTTAATTATTGATTTCTGCAAAGTTATTCAAAAGGCGTATCTTTGCAAGCGAAAATCGGTGTAACCGCTGGCCGTGGAAGAGTCATGAGCCAAGTTGCACTCGAAAAATAACAGTTTAAATCAGTAATAAAAATGGATTTAATTAAAGTTGCTGAAGAAGCATTTGCAACAGGCAAAAATTTTCCAGAGTTCAAGGCTGGTGACACGATTACCGTTGGTTACAGGATTGTTGAAGGTAACAAGCAGCGTGTTCAGCTTTATCGCGGCGTTGTAATTAAAATCAGCGGTGCGGGTAACAAGAAACGCTTTACGGTTCGCAAGATGTCGGGCACGATTGGCGTTGAGCGTATTTTTCCAATCGAATCGCCGAACATTGATTCAATCGAGGTGAATAAACGAGGTAAAGTGCGTCGTGCTAAGCTTTATTATTTGCGGAAGCTCACTGGTAAGGCTGCTCGAATCAAGGAAAAGAGAGTGCTTGCTTCTGGCACTGAAAAGTAATTTTCTACTGTTTTAAAATCAGCATTTGGAGTTCGGGGCCTTCGGGTTTCGAACTTCTTTTTGTTGTGGGGCGAAAAGAAGAGCGGGCGAAAACTAAAAAAGTTTCTTCGCCCGCTTTTGGTTCAGTTATAAAGGTTGGATTTCCGACCCGGCCGGTTCTCCAAGTTTAATCCTCATAGTTGACCTGCGCATCGCATTCGCCGTGGAGCGCCGATTTTAAATCTTTCCAGTTCTGGAAGCCTGCGAACAGGGCTAAACGGTCGAGGGTTTTGCGCGACGGCTTTTCTCTTCCCGAAAGATAGCCCAGGAGCTTATGCAGGGACTTTGAATGGAGGTGGATGTGTTGTTTTTCAAGGCTGGCCGAGAGGTTGGTTAGGTTGCCTGATGTTTCGGCGGGCCTGTTGTTCTTTTTTCCGAGCTCCTCGATGAATGTTTTGATACGCTTCTTCATGATGATGGGTTTTAAGACGGTGGAAACGGGGTTCCGGTTCTTAATTCTCTCTATCGGGCGGCGATGCATTCAACCTCGACCAGTGCGCCTTTCGGAAGGGTTTTCACTGCGAAGGCCGAGCGTGCGGGATAGGGTTCTTTGAAGAATTCGGCATAAACTTCGTTCATGGCGGCGAAGTTTTCCATGTCGGAGAGGAATACGGTGGTTTTAACCACGTTGGATAAACCGAGGCCGGCCGACTCGAGAACGTTGCGGGCGTTGGTGAGCGACTGGCGGGTTTGTTCTTTCACACCGCCCTCTGCAAATTGGTTTGTTGAGGGGTCGATGGGCAACTGGCCCGAGGCGAAAACGAATCCGCCTGCTTCGATGGCCTGACTGTAGGGTCCTACTGCTTTAGGAGCCTTTTCTGAGTGTAGTACTTTCATTATTCTTATTTATTTTGAAGGTTATGAATCTCATTTATCACGCAAAAAACATGGAATCCGCTCGTAGGCTAGTGCGTTGTGGGTTCTGTTTGTTTTTCGAGTGCCAAAAGTAATGCTTTTCTGAATCTTAAAGTTTTTTTGATGTCGACAGAGTTTCCGAGGTCCGGAAAAAAGTTTTTTTCGACCCTCGGAGAACTTTTGGCCCGAAAAAAAAGTTTTTTGTGTCCCCCGGGAACTTTTAGCCCGAAAAAAAGATTTTTTTTCGACCTCCAGAGAACTTTTGGCCCGAAAAAAAGATTTTTTTTCGTCCTCCGGGAACTTTTGGCCCGAAAAAAAAGTTTTTTTCCGACCTCCAGAGAACTTTTGGTCCGAAAAAAAGATTTTTTTCCGTCCCCCGGGAACTTTTGGCCCGAAAAAAAAGTTTTTTCCGACCTCCAGAGAACTTTTGGTCTGAAAAAAAGATTTTTTTCCGTCCCCCGGGAACTTTTAGGTCGAAAAAAAAGTTTTTTTTACAGGGCCAATAGACCGATAACCCGAAAAAAATTATTTTTTTTGCATTCGGAAAATGATTCATGTCTCACCAAAATCCATTACGCGATAGAACAACCCCATCAGCATCAAAAAATAATTTTAAAAAACAAACACAATGGGAAAACTCAATTATCCAAGAACTGCCAAGATTAAAAACGAGTATCTGAAAAGCTTCTCGAACTCGCTTCACGTGCAGTTCCATTTCCAGCAGCACGAACTTGTTGCTCGAACAAACAAAGAGAAGATTAAGGTGTCCGACAAACTCCTGAAAGAATGGGAAGAGTGCATCGAACTCGAAACCGATATCAATAAAAAGTCGGCAATGTCGGAAGTAACGAAAAAACTCACCGAACAAGATAAAGTACGCGACGATGCACTGAACAATATCTTCGGAGTGATTCGCTCACAACGCTTCTCACCCATAAACGAAGTGAAAGAAGCAGCCGAAAAACTCTATGCAGCATTTAAACCCTATTTCGGTACCCAATTCAAACCCCTACCCGAAGAAAGCGCCGACATACGCGGAATGATGGTCGACACAGTGAACTTTCCAACCGAAATCGATAAACTAGGACTCAAAAAGTCGTTCGAACTCCTCAAAGCAGCCAACGACACCTTCGAAGAACTCAGAATGCAGCGGCAAGACAATCAAATAGACGACCATCTGCCATCCGCACGCGAAGCACGAAAACACACCGACGAAGTCTACGAAGAAATCTGCCACTGCATATCGGCAGCCTATCTAATGGCCGAAAATCAAGCCGACAAGGACATCGTCATAATCCTAGTTAACGAACTCAACACCTCCGGCGACGCAATCCGAAAATCGCACAGCGAAAGCATAGCGATGAAGAAAGCAGCCAAGAAAAAGAAAGAAGAAAATAAAGAAACAGAATGAAAATATAGATAGATGTAATGTCAATTAATGGCAATAATGTATTACACACCAGTAGCGGCTGGATAAGTTGTTAAAAAACAAAAGACGTAACCCTGAGAAGGCAAGCGTCTTTCAAATCTAAAGGAATAAAAATGTAAAATTCGATTTATTTATTAGAATTCAATAGATTGAAAATCTAGAGTAATTTCCGGGAAAAACCTGCGAAGGCGCATATCCCGGTTTTATCTATTTAAGAACAAATCCCCACCCCAAGAAATATATAATTTTAATTAGTTCATATTCACTTGGACTCACTCGTGAGAGCACAGCCCAAGGAAACCCTTTCCGAGCGAGGAAAAAGGTTCTATAAAAAAAGAATAAGTAATAATAGCATTAATATTTAATGTTTATATTTCTCTAACCGGAGCAACCCCGTGAGGGCATACGCTCCGGATTTTTTTGAATATCACCCCCCCCAAAAAAAGAATTAGAAAAAACAAACGAGAAATGAAAAAAATAGTAATTCTAGGCGCAGGCGAAAGCGGAAGCGGCGCCGCCGTTCTGGCAAAAGTGAAAGGCTTCGAAGTGTTCGTCTCAGACATGGCAGAAATAAACCCGAAATACAAAAAACTGCTCGACGAACACCAAATTGAATGGGAAGAAAAACAACACACGGAAGAAAAAATACTCCGAGCCGACGAAATAATCAAAAGCCCGGGCATTCCGGACACAACTCCCATCGTCAAAAAAATAATAAAACAAGGCACCCGAATAATCAGCGAAATAGAATTCGCAGGGCGCTACACAAGCTCGAAAATGATTTGCATAACCGGAAGCAACGGTAAAACAACAACAACAAGCTTGATTTATCACATCTTCCGAGACGCCGGCTACGACGTAGGTCTGGCCGGAAACATCGGGCGCAGCCTAGCACTCCAGGTAGCCCTCGAACCACACGAATACTACGTGATAGAACTAAGCAGCTTCCAGCTCGACAATATGTATGACTTCCGCGCAAACATAGCCATCCTGCTCAACATCACACCCGACCATCTGGACCGATACGACAACAAATTCGAAAACTACGCCGACTCGAAAATGCGGATAATCCAAAATCAAACCCCAGACGATAGCTTCATCTATTGGAACGACGACCCCGTAATTCAAAAAGAACTCCGCAAGTTCAACGTAAAAGCCGTTTGCTACCCATTTTCCGAACTGAAAGAACACGGAAGCATCGGCTACATCGAACAAGGCATGTACACCATCGAACAACCCACACCATTCAATATAGAGCAAGAATCACTCTCGCTCACCGGCAAACACAACATTTACAACTCACTCGCAGCCGGAATAGCCTCGAACATTAGCGGCATACGCAAGGAAAACATCCGCAAAAGCCTCAGCGACTTCCCCGGAGTAGAACATCGACTCGAAAAAGTCTGCAAAGTAGCCGGCGTGCAATACATCAACGACTCGAAAGCCACAAATGTCGACGCATGCTGGTATGCACTCGAAAGCATGCGCACACCAACTATTCTCATCATAGGCGGAAAAGATAAAGGCAACGATTACGAACCAATCAAACCACTCGTGAAAGAAAAGTGCACCGCCCTGGTTTATCTCGGAGCCGATAACCGAAAACTTCACGAAAATTTCGATTCACTCGGACTTCCCGTTCGCGACACCCATTCAATGAAAGAATGCGTCGACGCCTGTTATGAATTAGCTCGCCCCGGCGACACAGTTCTGCTCAGCCCCTGCTGCGCCAGCTTCGATCTCTTCAAAAACATGGAAGACCGCGGCGAACAGTTCAAACAACTCGTCAAGGCGTTATGAAAAAATGAAAAACAAATCGTTCGGAAACATTTTCAAAGGCGATAAAGTCATTTGGGTCGTATTCTTCTTCCTATGCATGGTAAGCATAATCGAAGTGTTCTCGGCCTCGAGTTCACTGTCGTATAAAGGAGGCGACTATTGGAGTCCGATTCTAAAACACGTCGGTCTGATTGCTCTGGGAATCTTCTCAATGGTTATTGTGCTAAACATTCCCTGCAAATACTTCAAACTCTTCACAGCACCGTTGATAGCCTTCTCCATTCTCACATTATTGTGGGTTTATTTCGCCGGAGAATCTACTAATGGCGCCAGCAGATGGATTAGTCTACTGGGAATCCAATTCCAACCCTCCGAAATAGCGAAAGGAACCCTAGTGCTCGCCGTTGCCCAAATTTTAAGCGCGATGCAAACTGAAAACGGTGCACATCCCAAATCCTTTAAATATATCGGACTGGTAACTCTTGTTATAACATTCTTCATCTTTCTTGAGAACTTCTCAACAGCCGCACTTGCTTTCACAACCGTTTTACTGATGATGTTCATAGGCCGAGTTCCGAAAAAATATATCGGCGCAACCATTGGCGGCGTAATGCTCATAGCCATTATTGGAGTGTCGTTCGTGATGCTTTTCGGAGAGGAAGAAAAAGAAATCCCCGAGAAACAAAACCTAACCGAAATGAGTATGCCCCAGCAAGAAGAAGAAACATCGGGCGGAGTGTTCCATCGCGCAGGAACGTGGAAAGGACGAATTAAAAAGTTCTTCGATAACACGGAAGTCGCACCAAAAGATTTCGACCTAGATAAAGACGGACAAATCGGGCATTCTAACATCGCCATAGCCTCGTCGGATATCATTGGTAAAGGCCCCGGTAATTCAACCGAGCGCGATTTTCTTTCGCAGGCATTCTCCGATTTCATCTACTCCATAATAATCGAGGAATTGGGAATAATAGGCGCAGTTTTAGTGGCCCTGTTCTATATAATCCTACTTTATCGTACAGGACGCATCGCAAATCGATGTGAAAACTCATTCCCCGCTTTTTTGGCAATGGGATTAGCTCTTTTGTTGGTTCTACAAGCGCTGTTCAATATGCTCGTATCCGTGGGACTGGCTCCTGTGACTGGTCAGCCGCTGCCGCTCATAAGTAAGGGAGGTACCTCGACAATAATTAACTGTATTTACATCGGTGTGATTCTAAGTATAAGTCGATCTGCCCGACAGCGCAAAGATTCTACACATGAGAGTGGTAATAAAGCCAACGCTAAAAATTTAGCTACATTTGCAAGGCAATAAAAAAGCGATATGAATCAGGAAATAAGGATAATAATTAGCGGCGGCGGAACGGGCGGACATATCTTTCCGGCTGTGTCAATTGCAAACGCCATACGAACTAAATTCCCCGAATCAAAGATTCTTTTTGTAGGTGCCGAAGGTAGAATGGAGATGCAACGCATTCCAGCTGCAGGATATGAAATAAAAGGTCTTCCGATAAAAGGATTCGACCGCGCCCACAAGTTGAGAAACTTCGATGTGATTCTGAAGCTATGGAAAAGTTTGCGTATGGCTCGGAAAATTATACGCGAATTTCGTCCGCAAGTTGCCGTAGGCGTGGGTGGATATGCAAGTGGTGCAACACTCTATGAATGTTCAAAGATGAACATTCCATGTCTCATTCAAGAACAAAATTCCTATGCTGGCCTCACGAACAAACTGCTTGCAAAGCGTGTATCGAAAATCTGCGTAGCCTATGATGGAATGGAGCGGTTTTTTCCAGCCGAAAAGATAATAATGACTGGTAATCCTGTTCGCCAGAATATTCTCAACACTCCTCTAAGCAAGGAAGAAGCGCGGAAAACGTTCGGTTTGAATCCCGACAAGAAAACAATCCTGTTGGTGGGTGGAAGTCTAGGCGCGCGTACAATAAACCGTTCTGTGATGGAACATCTCAAACTAGTTGCCGAGAGCGACGTGCAATTTATTTGGCAAACCGGGAAATATTATTATCAAAACATCATAGATAAGCTCAATTTGGAATCAGCGCTTCCGAATCTCAAAGTAACTGATTTCATCAGTGATATGGGTGCCGCATATAAGGCAGCCGATCTGGTTATAAGTCGTGCCGGTGCAAGTTCAATCAGCGAATTTCAGCTCATCGGTAAGCCCGTTATACTTGTTCCGAGTCCGAATGTTGCCGAAGATCATCAAACGAAAAATGCAATGGCTCTGGTTGACAAAAATGCTGCTCTCTGCGTAAAAGATTCTGAAGCCCCTGCAACACTCCTCGAACTCTCTCTCAACACGATTGTCAACGATTCAAAACTCACTATGTTGAGCGAAAACATCAAGAAAATGGGTCTCGAAAACTCTGCCGAGGTAATTGCCGAAGAGGTTGTAAAACTCATCGGAAAGTAATTGTAGGATTCAACAGACACAGGGATAGCAAATAAAAACAAGATGGATTTTAAAGATATAAAAGCTGTTTATTTCATCGGAGCAGGTGGTATTGGTATGAGTGCCATCGCCCGTTATTTCCTTTATAAGGGCTTGGATGTTGCAGGCTACGACAGAACTCCCTCCAATCTTACCCGCGAACTCGAAAAGGAAGGAATGCCGATACACTACGAGGAAAACATCGACGCCATTCCGCAAACATTTCGTAACCCTCGGACAACCCTCGTTGTGTTCACGCCGGCTGTATCTGCTGACCACAAGGAGCTGGCTTTCTTTCGCGAGAACGGATTCAATATCGAAAAACGCGCTCAAATCCTCGGTCGCCTAACTAGTATTCACAAAGGACTGTGTTTCGCCGGCACTCATGGTAAAACATCTACCTCCACGATGTGCGCTCACATCATGCATAGAAGCAGCGTGGGTTGCAACGCTTTTCTCGGCGGAATTTCGAAGAATTACAATACAAACTATATCTTTTCCGACAAGAGCGATTTTGTTGTAATTGAGGCCGACGAATTCGATCGTTCCTTTCATTGGTTGCGTCCATGGATGAGCGTAATAACATCTACAGACCCCGACCATCTTGATATTTACGGTACGAAGGAGGCCTATCTCGAAGGGTTCCGACACTATACCGAATTAATTCAACCGGGTGGTGCGCTAATTATTCATTGTGATTTGGAATTGAAACCGAATGTTGGGTCAGGAGTGAAAATATACGATTACGGGAAAACGTCCGGCGATTTTCATGCAGAGAATATTCTGATTGCCGACGGCATGATAACTTTCGATTTCATTTCGCCTGTTGAGAATGTTCCGAACATTGAACTCGGTCAACCCATCCCTATAAATATCGAGAACGGAATTGCCGCAATGGCCATTGCACAGCTAAACGGATGCAATGCCGAAGAACTGCGAACAGGAATGAAAACCTATCGTGGGGTAGACCGCCGGTTCGATTTCAAGATTAAAAACAGTCGGCACGTGTTTCTTTCCGACTATGGGCATCATCCGAGGGAGGTTCTTCAGAGCGCGAAGAGTTTGAAAGAGATTTATCCGAACAGGAAAATAACCGTTATTTTCCAACCCCACCTCTACACCCGCACTCTCGACTTCCATAAAGAATTTGCTCAGGCTTTGAGCAATTTCGACGAGGTTATTCTCACCGAAATTTATCCCGCCCGCGAGGAGCCTATCCCAGGAGTGAGTTCGAAACTGATATACGACAATCTTGCACCGGGAATCGATAAGCAAATCATCCGTAAGGACGACGTACTTGAGTTCGTCAGTCAGCGCGATTTCGATGTTCTCTTAGTGCTAGGAGCTGGAAATCTCGACGATTACGTTCCGCAAATTACCAAGCTCATAAAGGAAAAGGAGTAGATAATGTGCTTAAATTGGAAAAAGAATATTATTCGATTTTTCGATATAGTTCTAGGGTTCTATATTCTCATGGCTGTAATCTCGTGGAATACACCAAGCGGAGCGCGAACCGTGTGTACGAAGGTCGATATCAAAATTTCTGATTCCAACAATGCCGGTTTTCTCAGCGCTGAGGAAATAAAACATATTCTCGTAAAGGCTGGAATATACCCCCTCAACCAACCGCTCGAAAACATTAAGCCGCGCGACATCGAGGAGGCTCTCAAAGTGGGCCCGTTTGTTAAAACAGCCCAGTGCTACATAACCCAGAACGGCCAGGCCTGCATAAATATTTCGCAGCGTATGCCCATTGTGAGAATCAAAAACATAGCCGGTAATGACTATTATCTCGACGATAATGGCGGAATACTGCCCAACTCGAAATACACCAGTGACCTCATCATTGCAACCGGTTCTATAAACCTATGGTTCGCACGATTCTATATCACACCGATTGCAAAAGTCATTGCGAAATCGGACTTCTGGACCAACCAGATTGAACAAATAAATGTGCTTCCCGACCGTGGAATAGAACTCGTGCCGCGCGTAGGAAATCATATTCTTTTCATTGGATATTTGCCCGTAAGAGACTTGCGGCCCGTGCCTGCCGACGAGATAGCTCAAACGGTTGAACACAGGCTTTCGCGCCTGCAAAAGTTCTATCGATACGGGCTTTCGCAGGCTGGATGGAAAAAATACATCTACATCAGCGTCGAGTTCGACAATCAGATAATCTGCAAACGATATCCAATTGAAGTCAATAAGGAGAAAGATGTATCTAAACAGAATACACTTGAGGAGACAGCGAA
Organism: Prevotella micans F0438; assembly: GCF_000243035.1. Classification (NCBI taxonomy): domain Bacteria; kingdom Pseudomonadati; phylum Bacteroidota; class Bacteroidia; order Bacteroidales; family Prevotellaceae; genus Prevotella; species Prevotella micans. Next base: position 390,036 of record NZ_JH594522.1, on the reverse strand, counting down.
CAAAACCGGACAGTCTGAAGGGGGATGATCGAATGAAGTATAATTCCGCGAGCGAAATAATCGGAAACAATATTTCTTCAAGCATCCCAAACTGGAATCATCTAGAAACAACGTTTCCTGGTGTAAAACAAATAAGAAATACAAGAATAAAATACTTTTATACATATGGCAGAATTCATAGTAGCCATTGAATTAGGCTCATCTAAGATTACAGGAATAGCTGGCAGAAAAAATCTAGACGGTACAATGACGGTGCTCGCCCTTGTTGTAGAAGACGCATCCCAATGCATCAGGAAAGGAGTAGTTAACAATATCGATAAAACGGCACAAAGTCTCACGACTATCGTCGGCAAACTGAAAAAACAACTCAAACACGAAATAGCCCACGTGTATGTAGGTGTAGGCGGACAGTCGATTCGTAGCGTCAAGAATGTGATTGTGAAAAATCTCCCAGCTGAAACAATCATAACGAGCGATATGATAAACGAACTCATGGATGCCAATCGCAATATGACATATCCAGAGCAAGAAATTCTCGATGCAGCCATGCAGGAATATAAAGTCGACAAACAACTCACGCTCGACCCCGTCGGTATGAAAGGCTGTCATATAGAGGGTAATTTCCTCAACATCCTTGGAAGGAAATCATTCTATGACAATCTCAATAACTGTTTCGAAAAAGCAGGCATAGCTATTGCAGAGATGTATCTATCACCCTTGGCCCTGGCTGATAGTGTACTCACCGAAGCCGAAAAACGCGGCGGATGCGCACTCATCGACCTTGGAGCTGACACGACAACTGTAGCCGTTTATCACAAAAACGTATTGAGGCATCTGGCCGTGATACCACTTGGTGGGAACAATATAACCAAGGATATCGCAAGTTTACAGATGGAAGAAGCCGATGCTGAGAAAATGAAACTCAAATATGCTAGCGCATTCACTGATGGTAGCGATGTAGACATAAGGATAAACTATTCAATCGACTCCGAACGCTCGGTTGAAAGCCTCAAATTTGCAGAAGTAGTCGAAGCACGCGTGCAGGAAATAGTCGAGAATGCATTGCATCAAATTCCCTCCGAATATGTTTCAAAACTCCTGGGCGGATTGATTATCACCGGCGGCGGAGCAAATCTGAAAAACATAGAACAAGCTTTCCGTAGTCGTACCCGAATCGAAAAAATCAGAAATGCCAAGTTCGTTATCCAAACCGTAACATCAACAAACCCTGAAATCAACGCGAAGGATGGAACAATGAACACTCTTCTGGGTTTGATGGCTAAAGGCGATATTAACTGTGCCGGTAACGAGGTTGTGCTCTCACCCAACCTGTTCGATGAGAATAGTTCAACACCATCCAACCCATCAACTTTACATCAAAACACTCGTAAATCAAATGAAATAGAACCAGGAGTGGTTCAAACCGCAGCTGAAAAAGAAGTCGAACGACGCCGACGCGAAGAAGAACGCAAACGCGAGGATGAAGAAGCTGGACAACTGCAACATGAAGAAGCCGAGAAACGCAAAAATAGCTTCTGGGGAAAACTATCGCGAAAAATAAAAGACTTCAGTGGCTCCATGCTCGAACCCGAAGACTAGCAATAGTTCGTAAATAGACAAATTGCAAAACATTCAGACCAAGAAACGAATCATTATGACAGACGATAATAAAAATAAAGATGTCCTAGACTTCGGGGCCCCCGAAATTAAACCTAGTATAATTAAAGTGATAGGAGTTGGCGGTGGTGGCGGAAATGCCGTTAATCACATGTATCGCCAAGGTATTTACGACGTGTCGTTCGTTGTTTGTAACACCGATGCGCAGGCACTCAATAATTCACCTGTTCCTTTCCGCTTGCAACTTGGCAGCGAAGGTTTAGGCGCAGGAAATCGACCGGCTCGGGCTCGCGAAGCTGCTGAAGAAACAATTGACGATATTCGCGAAATGCTCAACGACGGAACCAAAATGGCATTCATAACCGCTGGAATGGGAGGTGGAACCGGCACCGGAGCTGCTCCCGTGATAGCTCGGTTGAGCAAAGAAATGGGCATATTAACGGTGGGTATCGTTACTATTCCATTTCGTTTCGAAGGCGAAAAAAAAATAGACCAGGCGCTCGACGGAGTCGAAGAAATAGCAAAGTATGTAGATGCACTGCTAGTTATAAACAACGAAAGGCTGCGCGAAATATACCCCGAAATGAGAGTGCTTGAAGCTTTCGGAAAGGCCGATGACACACTTAGTGTAGCAGCCAAAAGTATAGCCGAGATAATCACAGTTGAAGGAGTGATAAACCTCGATTTCAAAGATGTGAATACCGTACTGAAAGACGGCGGAGTGGCGATAATGAGTACTGGTTACGGAGAAGGTGAAGGTCGCGTGAGGAAGGCTATTGAAGATGCTCTGAACTCACCACTGCTGAACTATAACGACATCTACAACTCGAAAAAAATTCTACTTTCCATCAATTTTAAAAGCGACAATAAGGAAAATGATGATCTCACGATGGAAGAAATGAACGATGTGCATGAATTTATGAGCAGATTTGGAACCGATTTTGAGTTGAAATGGGGTTTAGCAATAGATCAAACACTCGATAAGAAAGTGAAAGTAACCATACTAGCAACCGGATTCGGTATCGATGACGTGGAAGGAATGGGTTCGCACATGAAAAAACATTCTCTCGAAGAAGAGGAACAACGCGCAAGAGAAGAAGAAGAACGAGCTGAACGTCGCGACCGACGTAACAATTATTATAAGGATAATAACAGTTCACAATACAAACATCGTCCACAGATATTCCTCTTTAATTTCGACGAACTGGATAATGAGGATGTTATCCTTGCAGTTGAAAATACGCCGACATATCTTCGTACAAAACAAATGCTAGGTGACATAAAACGTATCGGGTCGCCAAACAAAATGCAGAACGACGACGAAACCAGTGCGCCCGACCAAGGAATCATTAGCTTCGTGTAACGTTTAAACCAACAGTAATAATGAAAAAAACTCTTCTGTTCATCGTGTTATGCTTGCTCAACTCGGCAATGAATATCATGGCGCAAGATAAGTACGAAAAAGAACATAATTTTAATGTGGCCAAGAATCTAGAAACTTTCTCGGCCATATATAAATATCTTGACATAATGTATGTCGACACGCTCAATGCCAACGATGTTGTGGGCTATGGAGTTAATGCAATGCTGCGTTCGCTTGACCCCTACACTGTTTACTATCCCGAGGAGAACGTAAAAGACCTGAACATGATGATTTCAGGAAAATATGCTGGCGTGGGAGCTCTCATCAGATACAATATGGAGCTCAAACGCGTTGTAATCGACGAACCCTACGAAAATATGCCGGCAGCAGAAGTAGGGCTAAAGAAAGGCGACATAATTCTGGCTATAGATGACTCGTCGATGGTTGACAAAAACGTGCCTTTCGTGAGTAATCATCTTCGCGGAGATGCTGGCACGAGCTTCATCTTGAAAATACAACGTCCCACAACCGGAAAAACAATGAAGTTTAAACTCACTCGTCGGTCTATTCAACTTCCAGCAGTACCCTATTATGGATTGCAGGAAGATGGTATAGGCTATATCAATCTCAATTCTTTCACAACCAACTGTGCAAAAGATGTTCGGCGTGCATTCCTCGAAATGAAAAAACAAGGTATGACATCGCTCGTACTCGATCTCCGAAACAATGGCGGAGGTAGCTTGCAGGAGGCAATAAATATTGTGAATATGTTTGTGCCGAAAGATTTGACGCTGGTGAAAACTGTGGGTAAACTGGAACGTACAAATAAGGAGTACAAAACAACTGTTGAACCCATCGATACACTTATTCCTATTGTGGTGATGGTTAATGGCGAAAGCGCGAGCTCAAGTGAAATAACCTGCGGAAGTTTGCAAGACCTAGACAGAGCTGTTGTGCTCGGTACGCGAACCTACGGCAAAGGATTGGTGCAAGCCTCGGTGGATTTACCCTATAATGGAAATCTCAAACTCACAACAAGTAAATACTATATTCCAAGCGGCCGCTGTATTCAGGCCATCAACTACAAGCATAATAATGGAGGTTACATCGAGCATGTTCCTGATTCGCTCACCCGACTATTCCATACTGCTAATGGTAGAGAAGTGCGCGATGGTGGAGGTATCAAACCTGACGTGGAGGTGACACCCGACTCGCTGCCGAATATAGCTTTCTATTTAGCATCAACCGGACGTGACTCAACAGAAGTAATGCTCAATTGGGAACTCAAATACATCAAGAACCATCCCACGATTGCACCCGCTCGTAACTTCTTCATCTCGGATGCCGACTACGAAGACTTCAAGAAAACCGTTCTCAAAAGCGGATTCAAATACGACCGTGAAAGCAAAAGATACATGGAAAATCTCGTAAAGCTTGCCAAATTTGAGGGTTATTATAATGATGCGAAAGAAGAATTCGATGCTCTCGAAAAGAAATTGAGTCACAATCTTGCGAAAGATCTAGACTACAATAAGGAAATATTGAAACAGGTTCTTACGGCCGACCTTGTTGCTGTTTATTATTATCAACGCGGAACGGTTGAAAACAGTCTGCAGTTCGATAAACAATGGAAGCGTACCGTGGAGTTGCTCAGAAATCTCGAGGAATATCGCAAGATTCTGACCGCTTCCAATAAAAATTAATCCTTCTGTTGCATGAAAGCTGAGAAGAAAAAGCTATTGGGAATGACACTTGACGAACTACGTTCGGTTGTAGTCGACCTTGGTTTACCTGCATTTGTCGGCAAGCAAATTACCGAATGGCTCTACTCGCATCATGTGACAACGATAGACGAAATGACAAACATTTCGAAGGTTAATCGGCTTCGGTTGGCTGAGAATTATTCCGTTGGAGCCAGCAAACCCGTAGATGCACAATATTCCAAGGATGGAACGGTGAAATATCTCTTCTCGGTCGAGAACGGTAAGATGGTTGAAACGGTTTTTATTCCTGATACTGACAGAGCAACGTTGTGTGTCTCATCTCAAGTTGGTTGTAAAATGAACTGCCTTTTTTGCCAAACGGGAAAACAAGGATTTGAAGGAAATCTTTCGGCTGCTGACATATTGAATCAAATTCACTCACTGCCCGAAAGAAACCGACTCACAAACATTGTTTTCATGGGACAGGGTGAGCCGATGGATAATCTTGACAGCGTACTTCGCGCCACGCAAATCATGACGGCTGAATATGGTTTTGCTTGGTCTCCGAAACGAATCACAGTGAGTAGCGTGGGCGTGAAAAACAAACTGAAACGATTTCTTGACGAGAGTGAGTGTCATATAGCTATAAGTTTACATTCTCCTCTTACCCATCAGCGCGCCAAGCTCATGCCGGCGGAGAAAGCTATGAGTATCGGTGAAATTGTTGCGCTGCTTCGAAATTATGATTTCGCCCACCAACGCCGATTATCGTTTGAATATATAGTTTTTGATGGGGTGAACGATTCGCTAACTCATGCTAAGGAGATAATTAATTTGTTGCGCGGTGTTGACTGTCGGATAAATCTTATCAGATTTCATAAGATTCCGAACGTCGATCTGCAAGGTGCCAGTCTGCAAACTATGGAACGAATGCGCGATTTCCTAACCTCACATGGTATTTTTACGACTATTAGAGCAAGTCGTGGTGAAGATATCTTTGCCGCTTGCGGATTGCTTTCAACTGCAAAGAGGAGCAATTAGATGCGTGCTCTTAGACCTATTTTGTTCTATGTGGCCATTCTCCTTGCAAGTTGCGGAAAGTCAACTGGAACTTTGCCTGCAAGTAGCAACAAACCCTATGAGATGCTAATTGTTGGTGATAAAGAGGGTATTTTGTGTCAGCAGTTCGAAAAGCCGATGAATGGTCTGCCTCAAAGTGAACCGCTCTTCGATATTTCGCAAACTGACTCTGCAAACTTCTCCGGAATAGAGCGTTTGGCACGAAACATAATTGTTCTGAAGATTGACAATCGATATAAAAACATTGATATAAAAGCTGAACAAAACGTTTATGCCCAGCATCAGGTTATTCTCTACATCACGGCACGTTCGAAGAATCAGCTTGCCAGATTTTTGGGAAGTACTGGACAGAGACTTGTAAACTATTTCACGAAAATTGAACTCCGACGTGAGCAACATCTGTTGCAACTAACTCACAACACCGAAGCCGAAAAAAAATAAAACAGATGTTCGGTGCCCAAATGCTTGTTCCTGCTGATATGTTGGCTTCGAAACAAGGCAGAAACTTCCTTTGGCTGTCGAATAACGCAAATACATCTATGGCTAGTATCTGTCTTTACACCATCAATACAGCCGACTTCAAAGAGCAGCGCGACAGCATTATGCAACGAAATATTCCAGGTGAGTGGAAAGGCTCATTTATGCAGACTACCCGGATAGATGAAGTAGTTGTGAGCAAACGCGGAGCAAAAACCGTTCGCGGACTTTGGGAAATGAATTCCGACGCAATGGGTGGTCCATTCGTGGCCTATATTCCATCTCCCGGATCGCGCTCAATCCTCGTGGCAGAAGCCTTTGTGTTTGCCCCCGAAAGCAAGAAAAGAAATATTGTTAGAAGACTCGAAGCAGCGATATACACATTGAAACAATCAACCAAACACGATACGAAATGAACGAAAATAGAAAGATACGCGTCGCAATAACACACGGCGACACAAACGGAATCGGATACGAATTAATCTTCAAAACATTCGAAGATCCCGAGATGCTAGAACTTTGTACACCCATCATTTATGGTTCGCCGAAGGTGGCAACATATCATAGAAATGTTCTTGAAATGCAGCCCAATTTCACAATTATCAATGATGGGAACGAAATTCAAGACGGCCGCGTGAACTTCATGCCTGCTTTCGACGAAGAAATCAAAGTGGAGTTCGGAATACCTACTGAAAACTCTGGGCTTGCCGGATTGCACGCTATAGACAGAGCATTAGTCGATTACAATGAGGGGTATTTTGATGTGCTTGTCACGGCCCCGCTTGAGAACAACCAAAACTTCCAGTTCAGCGGACAGAGTAGATACATTGAAGACCATTTGGAAGTTGAAGGACAAGGCCTTAATATTCTTCTTAATCAGCAAATGAGAATGGCGCTCGTTACGCGAAACTTGCCACTAAAACAGGTGGCCGAGTCAATCACGAAAGCAAACATAAAGGAGAAAATTACACTATTGCACCGTAGTTTGAAACGTGATTTCAGACTCTCAAACCCGCGAATAGCAATGCTTGGACTGAATCCCAAAGCTGGCGAGGACGGTCTTCTCGGGGCTGAAGAACAAGAAATTATTGTGCCTGCTACCAAAGAACTGGCTAAGGAAGGTATACAAGTTTTCGGGCCATATGCTGCTGACAGATTCTTCGCCGAAAACCAAATGGTTTATTTCGACGCAGTGCTTGCGATGTACTACGACCAGGGATTCATACCTTTCAGGACCCTGACTTTCGACGATGCGCAGAACTATCTCGCCGGATTACCTCTGGTAAGAACTGCCCCCGAACTTACACCTGGATTCGATATTGCCGGTAAAGGCATTGCCGACCCGGCAGCCATGCGTCATGCGATATTCCTTGCTATCGACATATTCAGGCACAGGAAAGAATACGACGAACCGATGGCTAATCCGCTTCAGAAATTATATCACGAAAAACGCGACGAAAACGACAAGGTGCGATTCAATATTCCGAAGAAGCAAAACGAATCGTCAATACAAAACGGCTCCGAATGAAGAGAAAATACCAGAACATATTCTTCATTCTCGGTCTTGCATTGCTTGGTGTTATGCTTGCCGGGCTCGACTATCGCCAAACCTGGCAAGCCCTTCAGCATGCAGGTTATTGGGCTGTGGCTGTCATTGTGCTCTGGGCATTTCTCTACATCTTCAACACTTCGGCTTGGATGATAATTATTAGGAGTCAAGACACGCCGGCCGACCGTGCCGGGCGAAGAATATCTTTCGGATGGCTCTACAAAATCACCGTCTCAGGTTTTGCGCTTAACTACACTACCCCTGTTGGGCTCATGGGTGGTGAGCCCTATCGAATAATGGAACTAACGCCGAAACTCGGTCCTGAGCGTGCCACCTCGTCGGTTTTGCTTTATGCCATGACTCACATTTTCAGTCATTTTTGGTTCTGGCTTGTTTCCATTCTTCTTTTCATCATCACTAAACCGCTCGACAGTTTCACTGCTACGATTCTCGTCCTCACAGCAGTATTCAGTCTTTCTGCGATATGGTTTTTTCTGACGGGGTATAAGAAAGGGCTTGCTGTGCGGATGATGACTCTTCTTGGCAAGATTCCCGGTGTGCGCCGACGCGTCAAGGGTTATGTTGAAAGTCATAAAGAGCAACTCGACAACATCGACCGCCAGATAGCTTCCCTTCACAATCAGAACACCCGGACATTCATCTCCGTTGTTCTACTCGAACTCACTTGCCGCCTTTGCAGTGCGCTTGAGGTGTTTTTTATTCTTTCGGTGCTCTATTCGAGCGTTAACTACATTGACTGTATTCTTATTATTGCTTTCACCACCCTGATTGCCAATATGCTTTTTTTTATTCCTCTACAGTTGGGTGGGCGTGAAGGCGGATTCCTCATGTCGATAACCGGTCTTGGTCTCACATCCGGAGCTGGTATATTCGTGGCCCTTATAGTTCGTATTCGCGAACTCATCTGGACTGCTCTCGGGTTGATTCTCATTAAAATTGAGAATCGTAGGAAAACCTGATTTTTCCGTCGCAGAGTGTCTGCGGTCGAAAATCATTTTTGTTTTTCCGTCCCAGAGTGTCTGCGGCCAGAAATCATTTTTGTTTTTTCATCCCAGAGTGTCTGCGGCCGAAAATCATTTTTGTTTTTCTATCGCAGAGTGTCTGCGGTCGAAAATCATTTTTGTTTTTCCGTCGCAGAGTGTCTGCGGCCGAAAATCATTTTTGTTTTTTCATCCCAGAGTGTCTGCGGTCGAAAATCATTTTTGTTTTTTCATCACAGAGTGTCTGCGACTGAAAATCATTTTTGTTTTTCCATCACAGAGTGTCTGCGGCCAGAAATCATTTTTGTTTTTTCATCACAGAGTGCCAAACAACGGATGCCAATTCGCTCTACCGACCGTATAACATATTTCGTCCTGTCGTCCGGTTGCTGACAGACGCGGAGCCTGTCCCTACATACGGTCGTTTCGTCTGAGCGGGACTCTCTATTAAACCGAACTCGCATCTCTATATGGGGTTGCCAGTCAGAATTGGCATTGTTTTTTATTTCTGGAGTTTACATCTGGATTCGGATTGCCGGTAGATAAAAAAACGCCCGACAATCGAAACTGCCGGGCGAAAAAAATATATGAAAGGAAAACTTATCGAGCCAGTTTAAAGGTGCGTCTGCTGCCGTCGGAATAAACGGCCTTAAGCAGTAGCAGGCCTTTCGATTGCCGGGGCAGGGCGATGGTGCTGCCGACCGATGAGGCTAGCTTACGACCGTTTGTATCATAGGCTTCAATGCGGACGGCGCTTGAGACTGTTGCGCGGTCGTCGGAAATCTGGATGTTACCCGATGAAACGGCCGATATTCCGTCGGCCGGGTTGTTTATCTTCACGTTGAGTGCTTTCGACAGGCTGCCGTCGCTACCGTTGTAGAGGGGCATGACGATGAAGATATATTTGCCGTTCTTGAGACCGGTTGGCTTGTAAGAACGCTCGGTAACGGTGGCTTTTTCTACTCCGTTGATGAGAATCTTGTATCCGGTGAGGTCTTTGGTACGTTCGGGCTCGGCCCATGTGAGGGTGTTGTCTGAGAAGTGGAGCGATTTGGGCGTGCGGGTGAAGTGGTATTCCTTCGATGGGATGAACAGTTTTTCGCTCGTGAGTTTCCATGTTCCCCCTTCATATTTTTCTTCGACTTCACGCGTGCAGAGGTTTGTTTCTTTGGAGTATTCTCTGCTGGTGCGAGTGTCGAGCGTGAGGTTGCCGTTTATGATGTTTGAAACGGTGCGCGAGATCATCTTGTTTTTGTCGGCATAGACAGTTTCAACTTGTCCGAGCAATCCGGCCAGGGGGCCGTCGGAGTTGAAGATTTTGTCGGTTTGCGTGTAGACGCCTGCAACCTTGTCGGTAAGCGACGTTTTGATGAAGGCCACGAGTGTGGAATCGTCCTCCGAGTTGAACTCATAGCGCGTGGTTTGGGCCGGCGTGCTGTACGAAACAGAGTAGTCGAAGTGATACCATTCAGCCTCTTTTTTCCTGAATTCTTTGGCGTCGGTATCGAAGCGATAAGTTGTTTTACTCTCGAGAGTGCCCGCCGGAGTGTAGCCATATACAATCTTGATGTGGTTTTTCCAGCCGAGAGATTCGGCATCGTAGGCCTCGGTTATGTCAGTGAGGAGTTTGGTTGAATATAACTTCGTGGTGCATTTTCTTCTTTCGGTCGGCGTGCCGTCGGGTAGACAATTCACCTGGAAATCGAGTTCTTCACCGATAGAACTGCTGTTGTAGTAGTAGCGTCCTATCTGGGTTGTAGTTCCGTTGGCATTTTTCGTGGTGAATCCTTGGTTCTGCCAGTGTTCGGTTATTTGGTCTTTCGTATCTGAAAGGTCCAGAGAGAAAATCACTGGGTCGGATTCGCCTTCTTCATATATGGCATATAACGACACCTCGGCAACTTCCTTACCGTAATAATCGAACGTTCCGAATAGTTGTTCGGGGTCGTTTGTATTGCCGGTGCTCATGTTAGTTCCATTTTGAGCTTTCCAACGATAACCTTTGAGTGTTGCTCCCTGACTGTCGGGCGCATCCCATTTGAACTTCACAACCCACCGAGTGTAGTATTCCTTTGAAACCAGAACAGGATTCTTCGGGGCCGAGAGGGTTATGTTTATTTCGTGTGAAATGAGTTCAGAGCAATTGGCTGTTATGTTGTCGGCATATACGGGCACAACGCGATAGCAGTGTTTGCCGCGGGTCTGACCGGGTATCGTAAATTCATTGCCTTTGAAAATGGTATCCAGAACGATGTAGTCTGCTATGACATTGTATCCCATCAAACCCTGCGCATCGGTGGGTTGATTGAGAGCTATCTTCACGTCGGTGATTTTGTCTCCTTTGGAAACTTTTACGTTCAGTGGTACTCTGTCAGCAGAGTGAATGCCGTTGACGTACTCCATCTTGGCAGTTTCTGTGAAGTTTTCTGTTTGCGAATTGTATGAGAACTCTTCAACCGAGGTGGGAATAAGTTCGGCACCGTCGTAGTGATAAACGTGTTTCATTGTCAGTCGGAAGTTCGACTTCACCTTTGCGTATATGGTGTCGGATTCGAGTCGGCCATTAGCATCGTAGGTGTATAGCTTCCGGCTTTGCATGTCTTCTTTCGTTCCGGAGAATTTCACGACCTGCTCCTCTGCCAGCAAATTGGCCGAGTTGTAGAAATAGTTTGTTTGCATGCTTTTCTTTGAGTTGCCGGATGCTTGGAACGAGTGTGTTTCGATGTTCGAGAGCTTTCCGCCTACGTCGTAGATGTATTTTTCCTCGCTTCGTTTCAATGATTTGTCGTTGTAGTGCGTCTTGACGATTAGCCGATTGTTTGCGTCGTAGGTGCACACAACCGAGTCGCGACGTTGTGGACTCAGCGAGCGATAGCTATAGGAAATAACCCGTTCCAGCTTGCCCTGTGAGTCGTAATAATAGTTGGTTTTCATCTTGTCCGAGCTGTCGCACACGAGTTTATTCGAGGCATCGTAGGTGTAGATGGTGTCTTTCTTCAAAACCATCGTTCCTTTGATAAAGGTGTATTTGCTAGTCTGAACCATATTTCCATTTGCGTCATAGAAAAACTTGTCCAGATTTTTGTTTTCTTCGATTCTCTTTGGTTGCTGACCTTCACCCATGTCGACAAAGCTCACGCCCAAAGCTTTTATCATTGCGGTTTTCTTCACTGGAGTTGTTTGTGCAAGGCTTCCTAGGCTACAAAGAAGTGCGATAGCTAAAAGTATGCGTCTCATTATTCTTTATTTTTTGATTGTGAATATGATTTTAAAAAGTGGGAGGGGATTCTATTTCTTGTAAACCTTGGCTTTCATCTTACTGCCGCCAATACTTGCCGAAACAACATAAACTCCTTTCGGAAGCGAGCTTACATTCATCTCGGAAACGTTATTTGTGGATGAAAGAACCTTTCGTCCAGCCATGTCGAAAACATCCATTTGTCCGGTGGTATTCTTTAGTACTAGTTTGTCGCCGCTGATGAAAATATCGTTGGTCGACGGAGTGTTCAGCGTTTGCATAATTGCATTCAGCACGGGTATTTTCACGCAGAAAATTTCCTGATTAACATTGCCACCATCTTCGTTCATTGCAAGATACGAACCCACAATCAGACTCATGTCGCTACCAAGGCATTGTGAGTACAAGTACTTCACGTTCTCGGGCAGATAATCTGTGAGTTCGAATCCATTGTAATTCTGGTTGAGCCATTGGGTGAGATTCACCTTTTCTTTTGTGTCGTGCATTAGGAGGAAGATGTTCTCATTATCGGAATAGAGCATATCGCCATAGTTCGAAACGCTGTGTGTCACGAAATCCTTTACTTCAGGAATCATCGTGAGTTCTTTAGTTTCTATGTTGTAGAGGCATGGATAGATGTCTTTATGCGTGGTTTCAACTTTATTGTCGCCATCCTCGTAGGAGTAGGTGCTCTTAACGACTGTCGGTGCAAGGTATTTTCCGTTATCGCTCATGATGAGAGGCACAGATGTAAATTCCGGACCTTTTTTCCAGGCTGTGAAGAACTGATATTGCCATCGTGCGAAGGCCACCAGATAGTTGTTCACCTGTTCTTTATAGTCGGCCTCGTCTGGTTTGGACATGATGAAATCGGAAGTTTTTGGTTCTTTATTTCTCCATTCGTCATAAACCGACATGTTGAAAGAATATTCAACGAATGGAGTCTCATAAGTCCATTGCCCGTCGGCTCCTTTTCTGTAGATGATGGCTTGCGAATAGAATCCTCGCTGCTCCATCATCACGCCCGTTACGATATTTCCGTCGGCCGAAATGGTGCGCAGCGAAATGAACTGCGTTTTGCCGCCCAGGAAGTCGGTTTGCGGATTGGGCATTTCGATATATTTATATGAGCCGTCGTCCTGCCTCTCCCACATAGAAGGAATAATTCTGTATGGTGCCGAAGCGCTGCCTTTGCCTTGAATATGACCGATGATATACTTCCCGTCGGCCGAGCATTGATTGGCCAATCCTTCTGTCCATTCGCCGGCCGGATAGGGCAGTTCTTGCCATTCTTCGTCTTTGTAGATTGACGGATGTTTTTCGTCGTTGATTCCGATGAGTGTACCGTCGTTCATGATGTCTGAAGCGCACATGTCCGAATATCCGTTGGCGGCTTGAATGGTGATAAGTTCTTTGGTTTCGATGTCGAACCGATAGGCCATCTCGCCTTTCTTTGTGCCGCAGATATAGCGATTGTTGCTTGAAATGCCCATTACTCCATAGGGCGTTCCTGTGAAAATGACTTGGGGTTGACTTTGTGCTATCGCCGTTCCGACAAGTAGCACGCTTAATAGTGTAGAAAACAATTTCTTCATGATTGTTCTGGTTTAAAAGATGATTGATTAAAAGTGTCGGTTGCAAATGTAGAGAAAACACGATGTTATGAAACAATTTCTGAACTGTATTTATACGATGCGTGCAAGGCTCAAACACTTTTGTATTGCGTTTGCGTAGTTGCCGCAAAGCTCAAACACTTTTGTATTGCGTTTGCGTCGTTGCCGCAAAGCCCATACATTTTTGTATTGCGTTTGCGTCGTTGCTGCAAAGCTCAAACACTTTTGTATTGTGTTTGCGTCGTTGCCGCAAAGCTCAAACATTTTTGTATTGCATTTGCGTCGTTGCCGCAAAGCCCAAACACTTTTGTATTGCGTTTGCGTCGTTGCCGCAAAGCCCATACACTTTTGTATTGCATTTGCGTCGTTGCCGCAATCCTCAAACAGGTTTTGAGTTTGATTTTTATGAAATACGATTTACCCGGTTGCATATCAAGCGTTGCGCCAAGTTGGGGATATAACCCTAAAACTTGAGTAGTTTTGCGGCTGAACAAGGTTCGATGCACGTTGAAATGGTAACGGCGGAGAACTGAATGCAACAACATAACAAACAACTGTATGAAACAAATGATAATCTTGAAAAGCGCCGTAATCGGGTTGCTCCTCATACTTGCATGCACTAGAATGAGTGCGCAGCAGATTCGGTCGACTTATTTCATCGACGGCAACCAGACAAGACTGCAACTTAATCCGGCGGCGATTCCCAATCAAGGTTTTATTAATGTACCCGTGATTGGGGGCGTGTCGACAACCATGGCATCGAACACTTTCGGGACGGGCGACATCAGCGACATCATTGCCAACAGAAGCGACGCCGACTATTTTATGAACGATAAGTTCATCCGAAAACTCAATATGAATAATAAATTCAATGCTAGCGTGAATACCGATTTCGTTTCGGCTGGATGGTTCAGCGGCGAAGGATTTTGGAATGCCAACGTGAGTTTGAAAGTAGATTTGGGTGTGTCGGTGCCGAGAAACATCTTTGAATTCATGCGCGACACGAGAGGTATGAACCTCGAGAGTTGGTTCGATTATTCGTCGGAAATCCATGGCGAGAAGCTCGACATAAACTCCTACATGGAAACCGGTGTGGGGTATGCCCGCCCTATAAACAATAGACTAACACTGGGCGGAAAGGTGAAAATGCTTTTCGGTATCGGCAACGTGCGGATGCGCATCGATAAACTCGGCATCAAAACGAAACTCACCGGTATAGACCCGCATAAAGACTGGCGCGAAATAACCCGTCAGGAAATCGAAAATGCCCAGGGTGTTGCATCTATCGAAACCGACGCATCCATCGAGGCTTCGATGAAAGGTTTTGGACTCGTGGAAAGCAACCGTGGATATGTGAATAAAATTAAGCGCAGCGGATCGCTCGGAATCGCAGGCATGGGAATGGGTATCGATCTTGGAGAAACTTATAAGATAACTAACCAGTTCACCGTCTCGGGTGCGGTGCTCGACCTGGGATTCATCTCCTGGAGTAAAGATAATTCGCACAGGGCGTCGTCCAATGCGAGCAGAGAATACAGCTTCAATATCCACGACTATGCTGACGCAATAGAATTTTCTGAACGTTTGGCCGACGGAAAGGTACTCGATGTGGCCATGCTCAACATCATCAAACGAAAAGAGAAGAAGGCACGCACAACATCGCTCTACACGTCGTTAGTTCTTGGCGGCGAATATAAATTGCTCGACGATAAGCTCACGCTCGGTCTGCTTTCCACAACGCGTTTCGCACAGCCTAACACCATCGCTGAACTCACGCTCGGAACAGCCTATAAACTGACCCCAATGATAAGCTTCTCATTGTCTTATTCCATGATTCAGAGTCGTGGCGCAGGACTCGGATTGGGCGTACAGCTCGGTCCGATTGTTATCGCAACAGACTATCTCTACTTCGGTAACAACACCCGCTGTTTGAATGCTATGGTTGGCATGTCGATACCTCTCGGAACACGCCGCAAGTGATATGCGGGGCGTCGGACAGATTCGGCGAAATGCTTACCTTTGCCGCGTATGAAAGCAAAAATCCTACTCTTATTCATCTTTTTGCTGCCCATTCTCTCGACTGTTGTCGACGCGAAAGGACAGTTCACTGTTGTGATAGACGCCGGTCATGGCGGTCACGATACGGGCGCTGTGGGAGCATTCTCGCAGGAAAAGAATATCAACCTAAACGTTGCGCTCATCTTTGGGCAGCTCATAGAGAAGAATCTGCCTAATGTTAGAGTCATTTATACCCGCACAACCGACGTATTCATTCCCCTTCACGAACGTGCCGACGTAGCCAATCGGGCTAAAGCCGATTTGTTTATCTCAATTCACACAAACTCGCTTCCAGCTGGTAGGATAGCCCGTGGCTTCCAGGTTTATACACTCGGAATGCACCGCGCGAAAGATAATCTTGACGTGGCCATGCGCGAGAACTCGGTTATTTCGATGGAGCAAGGCTATCAGCAAACCTATCAGGGATTCGACCCGAAATCGTCGGAGAGCTATATAATGTTCGAACTCGTGCAAACCGCAAACATGGAGAAAAGTGTAGAGCTGGCAAAACTCATTCAGCGTTCAGTGTGTGCCAAGGCAGGCAGGCTGGATAAGGGAGTGCATCAGGCCGGATTCCTGGTGTTGCGCGAAACATCGATGCCGAGTTGCCTGATTGAATTGGGATTCATTTCAACCGAAGACGAAGAGCAATTTCTCAATACGCCGGAGGGATTGGATCTTATGGCTAGAGGAATCTACGAGGCGTTCGTGAAGTATAAAAATATGTATGACGACCATATCGTCATTCCATATCGGGCGGCCGAAAATAAGAAAATAACTGTCGACCGGGTTCTTCCGCCGGTTGTTACTCCGAGGCCTGAACCGAAACCAACTCCGAAGCCTGCATCTAAGCCGAAGCCTGCTTCCAAACCTGCTCCGAAACCGAAATCAGAGCCTGCTTCGAAACCCGAAGCACAGCCGATAAAGAAAGTAGAACCGGTTCAGGCTGCAACTCCCAAACCCACACCGGCGAAGACTGTTCAGACTCCCGCTACGGCTCAAACTCCTGCCACGGTAAAGAAAGACTCCCAGCATTCACCAGTCAAAGTGGAGAATGTTCCCGCAAAAACACCGACATCCGTAGCTAAGCCCGCTCCGGTAAAGAAAGAAACAACCGCAGATGCACCTGTGTTCAAAGTGCAGATTTGCGCCGTAGCAAACCAGCTAGCGGCCGGAAGCGGACAGCTCAAAGGACACAAGGACGTATCGTTCTTCCAGGAAAACAATTATTTCAAATACACCATCGGTGAAACAACCGACTATAACGAAATAACAAAACTTCGCAACAGCTTGCAGAAAGAATTCCCGCAGGCCTTTGTTGTTGCTTTCAAGAATGGTAAACGAATGGCTCTAAATGTGGCTGTGGCAGAGTTCAGAAACAATAAAAAGAAATAAGAATATGAAGAAAAAATACTTCACCCCGGAACTTAAAATCGCGCTCGTGGCAATTGCCGGCGTCGTAATCCTTTTCTTCGGAATACAATTCCTGAAAGGTCTCGACCTCTTCGCTACCACTACATCCTACAAGATGCACTTTGACAGCGTGGATGGTCTGAGCGTAACCACACCCGTCTATGCAAACGGTGTTAAAGTGGGCGCCGTGAAAGGAATATACTACGACTACGAACATCCCGAAAAAGAAATATCTGTCGACGTGAACATCGACAAAAGCATGAAAATTCCCGAGGGAACAACAGCCGAAATCCTGAGCGACCTGATGGGAAACGTGAAGATGAATCTTATTCTTGGACGCTCATCGAACTACATGAAACCCGGAGATGTGATTGAAGGTGGTGTGAACGGTGGAACACTAGGCGGAGTACGCGACCTTATCCCATCAGTGCAACAACTCATGCCCAAACTCGACAGCATTCTCATGAGCGTAAACTCGCTGCTGGCCGATCCAGCATTGAGAAATGTAGTTCATAACGCCGATAAAATCTCGGCCGACCTTACAACATCCACTCGTGAACTCAACATGCTATTGGCACAACTCAATGGCACAGTGCCGGGAATGATGGGAAAGGCTGACCGCCTGCTTGACAATGCCAGTGGAGCAATGAAAAATATAAACGGAGGAATCACCGACGCCCGCGGAACAATCAAAAGCGCCAACGGAATGATTACAACTCTCGACAATAAAGTGGCCGACATCGACCTGGCCGGAACAATGTATAAGGTTAATACCGCTCTCGAACATGTGAATGCCCTCACCGCAAAACTCAATAGCAACGAAGGTTCGCTGGGCATGCTCATCAACGACCCCACGTTCTACAACAATCTCAATAAAACAATGCGTAGCGCCGACAGTCTGCTTATAAACATCAAGGCTCACCCGAAACGCTACGTGCACTTCTCACTATTCGGTAGGAAAGACAAATAAATAATCCGGAAACGAATACCTCAAAAGCACGCTGCAAAGTCACCTTCCCGACCTTGCAGCGTGCTTGCAATAAAGGCCTCGATAAACTCGGATGAGGAACCGTAGAAATTCGTCGCGAAGAAGTGATATTTTGCCTCGACAGAATCGAAAATTTAAAAACGATATAAATATAAATCATCATTCCGATGAACCCCTTATACCCCCTTCGCAACTTTGAGAATCAAATGCTTCTCGCCCAGTTTCGATAACCGAAAATAACCTTCGCAACAACAACCGACAATACAAAAAACCGGTTGATTCCCAACCCCTTGGAAATATGCAACACGTAAAATCAGTATGCCCCAAACACACAATGCTAAAGGACGGGTTAATAGGGAATTAGCAATTCGAATGAATCGTAACGCCAATTAGCCAGCCCGAAACCCAGGTCGCTTTTTAGTAAATTTGCAACTGTATTCCCCCCAACATTTATTCAGTCGAATTATCGACTAAAGAGACAAAGAAAAGATTGTAATAACTCAACATGAACGCGCAGCCTAAAGCACTTTGGAACGACAGTCTCAAACTCATAAAAGAGAACGTCACCGAGCAGCAATTCCAAACATGGTTCAAGCCAATCATCTTCGAATCCTATAAACCGGCATCGAAGACACTGCTCGTGCAAGTGCCCAGCCCATTCGTTTACGAGTATCTGGAAGAAAACTATGTTGACCTGCTAAGCAAAGTGCTCACACGCGTGTTCGGACAGGGAGTGCGACTAACATATCGTGTGGTTACCGACAAAACACACAACATCACACAAGACATACAGGCCGAGCCAACCGAAAATATTGAATCGCAGAAAGCAACCCAACGGGCAAATCAGAGCCCAACCGTACTCGACGCCACCCCAAAGGAACTCGACCCGCAACTCGACCCACACAAATCGTTCGGAAACTTCATTGAAGGCGACAGCAACAAACTACCGCGCTCAATCGGACTGTCAATAGCCGAGCATCCCGATACACAGCAGTTCAATCCGATGTTTATCTACGGACCTTCAGGCTGCGGAAAAACACATCTCCTCAATGCCATCGGCCTCCGCACCAAGCAACTCTTCCCCAAGAAGCGCGTACTCTACATCTCGGCACGCCTCTTCCAGGTGCAATACACCAGCTCCGTGCTGCACAACACAACAAACGACTTCATAAACTTCTATCAAACAATCGACGTGCTTATCGTCGACGACATACAGGAATGGATTACAGCATCCAAAACACAGGATACATTTTTCCACATCTTCAATCACCTATTCCGAAACGGAAAAAGAATTATCCTCGCCTGCGACCGTCCACCCGTTGAACTCCAAGGCATGAACGAGCGGCTACTCACACGATTCGCATGCGGACTCATTGCCGAACTCGAGAAGCCTAACATGCAATTATGCATAGACATTCTCAACAGCAAGATAAAACACGACGGTCTCCACATTCCCGAAGACGTTGTGCACTTCATAGCCCAAACGGCAAACGGAAGCGTGCGCGACCTGCAGGGCGTCATCAATTCACTTCTGGCCTACAGCGTGGTATATAACAGCAATATCGACATGCGCCTGGCCCAAAGAGTCATCAAACGAGCCGTCAAAATCGACGACAGACCCTTAACCATCGACGATATACTCGAAAAGGTTTGCAGCTTTTTCAACGTCACCGCAACCGCCATCAATTCCCGTTCGCGGAAACACGACATCGTAATCGCCCGTCAGGTGAGCATGTATTTGGCGCACAAATTCACCAAGATGCCCGCCAGCAGGATTGGTAAGCTCGTTGGTGGTCGCGACCATAGTACCGTTATCCACAGTTGTTCGCAGATAGAGAAACGTCTGCAGGTCGACAAAAAATTCAATGCAGAACTCTCGAGCATCGAAAACTCTTTCAAACTGAAGATTTGATTTTTCATAATGATAGCTGATGGGGAATGTGCAACGAATGACGGGTTCATTCACGCACATTCCCATTTTTTTTGTCCCGCCCTCTCTCGGGGAGGGGCGATTCTGTGTTCCCTACATGCGAGCTATCGCTCGAATTGGCATTATTTGAGCGAGAGGGTGGTAGTTAATATTGAGAAATGAGTAATATAAGGTTTAGGGAGTGCCTTTTTATTTTGTTCTTGGGGTGTACAAGTCTTTTATGTTGCCTTTTTATTTTATTCTGGGAGCATAGAGGTCTTTGTGGTGCCATCTTACTTTATTCTTGGAGTGTCGAAGGCCTTGATGCTGTTGTCTAACTTTATTCTGGTAGTATAAAAGTAGTTTTGGGTGTTGTCTAACTTTATTCTTGGAGTGTTGAAGAGGGTAATGTTGCCGTCTAACTTTATGGCATGACTTAAATAGATTATTTTGCTGCTAGAAAAAAATACGCTAGGAGAGTAAATCTTCACTGATTTATCAATTAAGCTATTTAATATTGTTATTATATTAACGGCTAATTTACTTAGAATAAATGAGATTATAAATAATAAAACTAGCAACTCATTTATACTAAATGAATTTAGTATTTCTATAACAAGTAATTCACTTAAGCTAAATGAGTTTTCGATTTATATAAAACATAATTCATTTAGGCTAAATGTAATTACTATTGGTTTAATTGATAGTCCGTTTAGTATAAATGGATATATCATTTCTACAATTGATTTTTTATTTAGATTAAATGAGATTTTACTTAGTATATATGATAATTTATTTAGATTAAATGAAGAAGTAGTTTTTATAAATGAAACTTCGTTTAGTCTAAATGATGTAGTGTTTTGTTTAAGTGAATTTTAGTTTAAAATAAATGAGATTGTGTTTTTTAATTTTAATATATTGTTTAATGTAATTGATTAGCTTGTTTTAAAATTTAAAATATTAATTAGGTTAATGTATAAGATATTGAGATAATATGAGATATTATATAGGTAGAATGGTTAGCTAATTGAGAAAATTGATTTTCTAGTTAAGCTAATTAAAAAAAGAATTAGTAAATTGCAAACCAAAATTACGCTAAATGAAGACCTTGAAAGTCTTCTAAGTCATAGCTTATCGTAGGCTGGCAGGCAGAAAGGCTTTCGGAGTCTCGGCGTACTGTAGGCTGGCAGATAAAAAACGGTTTAAGTCTTGGCTTACCGTAGACTGGCGGGCATGGAAGCTTTCAGACTCTTGGAATACTGTATGATGGCAGGAAAGAGGTCTTTGGGATTCTTGTAATACAGTATGACGGCATGTAAAAGGTCTTTATGGCTCTTGGAATACTGTATGATGGCAGGAAAAGGGGGGGCGGATGGAAAAAACAATGCAGATAATGATTTAAAATATAATTGAGATGGAAAATATAACTGAATTGCCGTTGCATATCAATGTGAGAGGCTGTTATTGTTCAAATTTTGGTTCCGGACTGCATCTTGCGTTCCACAGACGGGTGTATTTGACGATGACAGAGGTCGATTTGAAGAAATTGCACATCGGTGCGGGGCTCATGAAAGAATGGATGGAGCTTATAGAACAGGGGTATGAAACCGATTCGAAGACAAGTCTGCGGGAGCTTACGCAGCAGATTGCAGAGTTGAATGAGAGGCTGACGGAATTGATTACGTATATATTCGAAATGGTTCGGGTGCAGCGAAAATCGTTCGACGAGGAGAAGGCTAGGGCGGCAGAAAGTTTGTACACCGTAGTTCGGGCCTATCGTGGGCTTCAGCAGATGTTGCGCTACGGGAAAAGTGCGAAAATCGAATGTCTGCTTCGGGATTTCGATGATAAGGCGGAGGCTGTGAAACAGCTCTCGCTTACGAGCGCTATTAAGGAGCTCGAGCGGGTTAACAAGGAGCTGGACGAAACGCTCTCTGAACGAATCAAAATTAAAAAGGGGTACACGGCGAATTATAAACTTCGTCCGAAAATGGACCGTATTTACTCGCTTGTTGTTAAACATATCTCGGCTTCGTATATGCTTGCTGAAAACGATTCCGACAAGCAGGAAATAATCAAGTTGGTGGTTATTCTCAACCGGATTATCGCCGATTTCAGACGCAGTTATAATGAAAGTATGGCCCAGAAACGAAGAGTGAGAAAACCCGACGAAGATGTGGAACCGATTGAAGAGGATGAGGATGTGGTTTCGCCGGTTCTGCCGGATGATGATTCGGAGGATAATAACATCAAAGAAAATGATAATGAGTAAAGCTGAAAACAATAATCGGCGCCCGTTGCCGGATTTGTTGAAATGGCGGCTTGGCAGATTACTTCTTTTGGGCGAATGCTAGTATTAACGTGTTTTTGGGGAACTTTGCCGACATGATTATAAAAAAAATATGGAAGATTGCTCGATGGACCATGGCTCTATTATTTATTTCGAGCATATTGATAGTTGTTGCATATCGTTTCCTGCCGGTGTATTTCACTCCGCTAATGATTGCGAGGTGCTTCGAACAGATTGAAGACGGGCGGAAAATTAAACTATATCATGAATGGATTCCTTTGAGTCGCATGTCGGCCTCGATGCCCGTGGCTGTGATGGCCAGCGAAGACCAGCGGTTCCTTACGCATCATGGATTCGACTACGAAGCTATCGAACTCGCCGCGAAGGAGCATATGCAGAAAGGAAAAAAGCTGCGCGGCGGTTCAACCATCTCGCAGCAAACGGCAAAGAATGTGTTCTTGTGGCAAGGACGGTCGTGGGTGCGAAAGGGACTGGAGGCCTATTTCACTTTCCTGATTGAGATTCTGTGGAGCAAGCAGCGGATTATGGAGGTTTACCTGAATTCCATCGAGATGGGCGACGGAATATATGGCGTACAAGCGTGTGCCGAACGCAACTTCGGAATCGATGCGTGGAATCTCACCCGGTCGGATTGTGCGTTGATTGCGGCCACGCTCCCTAATCCCAGAAAATTTTCGTCGAAATCGCCGGGCCCGTATATGCGGAAACGGTTGCGACAAATTGAACATCAGATGACATTCATTTCGGCCTTCCCGAAAGAACATTAAATCACAGACAATGGAAAAACAACACAACTCATCCCTACTCAATGAACTAAACGACATGCAGCGCGAGGCGGTGATGTATAACGACGGTCCGTCGCTGGTTATCGCCGGGGCCGGTTCCGGAAAAACCCGTGTGCTAACCTATAAGATTGCCTATTTGCTCGAACAGGGAATGAAACCCTGGAATATTCTTGCGCTTACGTTTACGAATAAGGCGGCACGCGAAATGAAGGACCGCGTGGCTAATTTGATAAACTATGAGTCGGCTCGACAGTTATTCATGGGAACATTCCACTCCGTGTTTGCCAGAATATTGCGAATCGAGGCAGAGCACATCGGCTTCGGGCGAGACTTTACGATATACGATGAGGCCGATTCGCGCTCGCTGCTGAAGAATATTATAAAGGGAATGGCGCTCGATGATAAGCTTTACAAGCCGGCCGCCATTTACTCGCGCATTTCAATGGCGAAGAATAATCTCGTAACTGCCGAGGCTTATGCTGCCGACCGCGACGCAATTCAGCGCGACTTGAAAAGTAATATCGGTGCGCTGTGGCAAATATTTCAAACCTATCAGGCACGATGCAGACAGGCTAATGCGATGGATTTCGACGACCTTTTGCTGAATACTTTCCTGCTGTTTCGCGATAACGAGGAGGTGAAAAATAAATATGCTCGGGCTTTTGAATACATCCTCGTCGACGAATATCAAGACACCAACTTCGCCCAGGTTTCCATTCTCAATCAGATTTCATCGCACCAGGGAAAGATATGCGTCGTGGGCGACGACTATCAAAGCATCTACTCGTTCCGCGGGGCAAATATCGACAACATCCTTTCCTTCCGCGAGCAACACTCCCAGGCAAAGCTTTTCAAGCTGGAGCGCAACTATCGTTCGACCCGCAAAATCGTCGAGGCCGCCAATTCGCTCATGAAACACAACCGGCGACAGATTCCGAAGGATGTATATTCGGAAAACGACGATGGAGAACGGGTTGTCTATAAACCTTGCTACAGCGATAAAGAAGAAGCGGCCGTCGTAACATCCCAAATAGAACGAATCAGACAAACAGAGGGTGGAACCTATGCTGACTTTGCTATACTCTACCGAACAAACGCTCAAAGTAGAACGTTTGAAGAGGAGTTTCGACGTAGAGATATTCCCTACAGAATCTACGGCGGCCTTTCGTTTTATCAACGTAAAGAAATCAAAGATGCAATTGCCTACTTCCGACTCATTATCAACCCTCACGACGAGGAGGCCATCAGGAGAGTAATAAACTATCCTGCTCGTGGAATTGGCGCCGCGACCATCGCAAAAATCGCCAGCATGGCCATGGAGAATCAAACCAGTTTTTGGGATGCAATTGCCCATCCTGAAGTCATCGGACTGAGTGGGGCAATCGTTGCAAAACTCACAGCCTTCCGCGACATGATAAACGAGTTCATTGCCTGTAAGGACGAGGAGGACGCATTCACTCTTGCACGGAAAATCATTTTCGGCACGGGAATGGAGGCCGATATAAAGCAAGGTAGAGAGCAGGAAGACATTGCCCGACAGGAAAATCTCGAGGCTCTCATGGCCGCACTCCAAGAGTTTGTTGAAACGGCAACAGAAGAGGGCCGGACGTCGCAAATCTATCTCGAGAATTATCTCCAGGAGGTGGCGCTATATTCCGACCTCGACAAAAAAGATGATAACGAACCGCGAGTGACGCTCATGACTATTCATGCCGCCAAGGGATTAGAATTTCCGACCGTTTTTGTTGTCGGGCTCGAAGAGAATCTTTTCCCCAGCATCATGGCCACCCATTCCATGAACCAGCTCGAAGAGGAGCGTCGCTTGCTCTACGTTGCCATCACCCGGGCCGAGCGCCATTGTTTTCTAACTAATGCGAAGAATCGCTATCAATATGGTAAGCCGCAGTTTTGTACTCCCAGCAGATTCCTACGCGATATTGCCCCTGAATTTATTGATGGAGAAGTAGAAGTAAATTCGTTTGCCGATCAAGTAGAGTGGGGCGGATACGGCCAATCGCGCAGCTTCGGTCGATGGCAGAACGCCAACCCCGTGGGCTCACAGTTCAAAGCCGACCCGAGGCCGAAGATAACCTCCCCCAGCGAATCCGAAACGCCCATCGACCCGCTATCGCCACGCACTCGCGCCCGTTTGGCCGCCGAAAGAAGCTCTTCGTTTAGAAGAATATCCTCGTCGGATGGCGGCTCTTCGTATCAATCAGCAGCTTCATCCAAGAATAATATTCCGCGCACCGATGGCCTGGCTGTCGGGAAGAGAATCGAGCATCAGCGATTCGGCGTCGGCATCGTCGAAACTCTCGAAGGTATAGGCGAAAATGCCCGTGCCACCATCGATTTTCGGAATGTTGGCAGGAAAACCCTTCTGTTGAAATTCGCCAAGTTCAGAATCCTTTAGTCCCCGGTGAGAGAATGCCCGAATACAATCGTATTTTCGTTCTCCCGGCAAAAGGACAAGCAAAACCCCTATAGGTTTCTGTTCTCCTGATGAAAGGACCGCCAAATCCCTTGGGGTTTTCGTAGGGACGATTAGAAACTATTGGTTTCTGTGCCCATTGTCGCAACTACCTACGCACAAAAAGTAAAACAACATAATGATGATAGACTTATTTAATTTTTCGCGCCGCAAAACCTCCGTTGTCCACGTGGGATGCCTCGACATCGGGGGCGACAACCCCGTACGCATCCAGTCGATGACAACCACATCGACCGACGACACCGAGGCCAGCACAGCCCAAACAGAACGAATAGTAGATGCTGGGGGCGAGCTCGTTAGATTAACAACCCAAGGACGGCGCGAGGCCGAAAACCTGCGAAACATAATCGCCCAACTGCGTGCCGACGGTTATACCACACCCATCTGCGCCGATGTGCATTTCAATGCGAATGTGGCCGACGTAGCCGCGCTATATGCCGAAAAAGTTAGAATCAACCCGGGAAATTATGTCGACCCCGGACGAACTTTCAAGCAAATCGACTATACCGACGAGGAATATTCTCGCGAACTCCAGAAACTCGAAGCTCGACTCGTGCAGTTCATCGACATCTGCAAGCAAAACGGTACGGCAGTGCGCATCGGCGTGAACCATGGTAGTCTTTCCGACAGAATTATGTCGCGTTATGGCGATACGCCGGTGGGCATCGTTGAAAGTTGCATGGAATTTCTGCGCATTTTCAGGAAGCACGACTTCGCAAATGTGGTTATTTCCATAAAAGCATCGAACACGGTGGTCATGGTACAGTCTGTTCGCCTGCTTGTTGCCGAGATGGACAAGGCGGGAATGAGCTATCCCCTCCACCTTGGAGTAACCGAAGCCGGAGAAGGCGAAGATGGAAGAATAAAGAGCGCACTGGGCATCGGCGCCCTCCTTTCCGACGGAATAGGCGATACAATCCGCGTGTCGCTCAGCGAAGAACCCGAATGCGAGATTCCCGTGGCCCGACATCTGGTTCGGCACATCCGACGAAGACAGGCACACATCATCATCCCCGGACATCAGTGCGAAACATTCAATTATCTCAATCCAGAACGGCGCAAAACTACACCAGTCGGCAATGTCGGGGGCGATAATCCACCCGTCGTGATAACAAACGCCGCAAACTCGCACAAAGCTGACCCCTCGCTACCGCATGCTGATTACATCTACGCCCGTAGCTCTCTGCCAACTGTTCTACAGCCCGATACGAGCTACATCCTCGACTTCGACGCCTACGCCGAACTCGCATCGGCCGGCAATCTGCCCGAAGAAAATGCCGTCTATCCCATCTTCCCCGCCTCTGCAATTCCATTCATCGGAGCGGTTAAGGCGTCGATGAAGTTCTTGGTACTGCGCTTCGGCACTCCGGCAGACGAATATCTGGCCTGTCTCAAATATCACCCCGAAGTTGTGGTGGTTTGCACCAGTACACACCAGAATCCCACAGGCGATTGTCGTGCGTTAGCCCACGAAATCATGGAAACTAAACTTGCTAACCCTATCGTCTTCGCCGGAATGTATAACCACTCGTTAACCGAGAAAACATCGCCCGGACTAACTCCGAAAGACGCATTCCAACTCGAAACGGCAGCCGATATGGGCGCGTTGATGCTTGACGGACTGGCCGATGGAATCTGGCTTATGAATCAAGGTGACCTGCCGCCGTCCGACATCGAACAAACTGCGTTCGGAATCCTTCAGGCCGCTCGACTACGAATGGTCAAAACGGAATATATCTCCTGTCCCGGATGCGGTCGCACTCTCTACGACCTCCGCACCACAATAGCCCGCATAAAGGAAGCCACTAAGCACATGAAAGGCCTCAAGATTGGTATAATGGGTTGCATCGTGAACGGACCGGGAGAGATGGCCGATGCCGATTTCGGTTATGTTGGCGCCGGCCCGGGAAAGGTCAATCTCTACCACCGTAAGGAATGCGTTGTCCGAAATATTCCCGAATCCGAAGCTGTTGAACGTCTTCTTGAACTCATTAATTCCTCTAATTCCCCTAATTCCCCTGCCTGACATCGTGTCACACCACTTGTCGCTGGCATATGCTTTGTTTTTATCTAGGCCGAACAGCACGGCCTAACCATTCGCCAAAGCTGTTCATAAATACAACAAACGAATAACAAACAAAACATCATAAACTATGGGAAAAATTATTGGAATAGACTTGGGAACAACCAACAGTTGTGTCTCAGTATTTGAAGGAAACGAACCGGTGGTAATCGCCAACAGCGAAGGCAAACGCACCACACCATCGGTGGTAGGATTTGTGAAAGACGGTGAACGTAAGGTGGGTGATCCTGCTAAACGTCAGGCCATCACCAACCCCAAGAACACGGTTTACTCGATTAAACGTTTCATGGGCGAAACCTACGAACAATGCCGTAAAGAGGCTGAAAGCATGCCTTACACCGTGATAGACGAGAACGGACAGCCGCGTATTGACATTGAAGGACGCAAGTACACACCGCAAGAAATCTCAGCGATGATACTTCAGAAGATGAAGAAAACTGCCGAGGATTATCTCGGACAAGAAGTAACCGACGCTGTGATTACCGTTCCGGCTTACTTCTCCGACTCGCAACGACAGGCAACTAAAGAAGCCGGTCAGATTGCAGGTCTCAACGTGCAGCGTATCGTTAACGAGCCTACTGCGGCTGCTTTGGCATACGGTGTAGATAAGGGTAATAAAGATATGAAGATTGCCGTGTTCGACCTTGGTGGCGGAACGTTCGATATCTCTATCCTTGAGTTCGGCGGCGGCGTGTTTGAAGTGCTTTCTACCAACGGCGACACCCACCTTGGTGGTGACGATTTCGACCAAGTGATTATCAAATGGCTGGCCGATGGCTTTAAAGCTGACGAAGGCATTGACCTGACAAAGGACCCCATGGCCATGCAACGCTTGAAAGAGGCTGCCGAAAAGGCGAAGATCGAGTTGTCAAGCACTACGTCTACCGAAATTAACCTGCCCTATATCTCGGCAGAAGGTGGTGTTCCCAAACACTTGGTAAAGACTTTGACGCGTGCACAGTTCGAGCAGTTGGCACACGACTTGATACAAGCTTGTCTCGTTCCCTGTCAGAACGCCATGCGCGATGCTAAGTTGCAGACATCCGACATCGATGAGGTAATCCTCGTAGGTGGTTCGAGTCGTATCCCCGCCGTACAGACATTGGTAAAAAATTACTTTGGCAAAGAGCCCTCGAAGGGTGTTAACCCTGACGAAGTGGTAGCCGTGGGTGCAGCCATCCAAGGTGCCATCCTCAACAAAGAGAGCGGTGTGGGCGACATTGTGTTGCTCGACGTAACCCCGTTGACGCTCGGTATCGAAACCATGGGCGGCGTGATGACCAAGCTGATTGATGCCAACACCACCATTCCTACCAAGAAGAGCGAAACATTCTCTACCGCGGTAGATAATCAAACGGCCGTTACCATCCACGTGCTGCAGGGCGAGCGCCCCATGGCATCGCAAAACAAGAGCATCGGGCAGTTCAACCTCGAAGGTATCGCACCGGCTCGCCGTGGCGTTCCGCAGATTGAAGTAACGTTCGACATCGATGCCAACGGTATTCTCAACGTCTCTGCCAAGGACAAGGCAACGGGTAAAGAGCAGAAGATTCGCATTGAGGCCAGCAGCGGATTAAGCAAGGAGGAAATCGATCGCATGAAGGCCGAAGCCGAGCAAAACGCTGCTTCCGACAAGGCCGAGCGTGAAAAGATTGACAAGCTGAACCAAGCCGACTCGATGATTTTCACCACCGAGAACTTCTTGAAAGATAACGGCGACAAGATTCCTGCCGACCAAAAGCCAGGCATCGAAAGTGCTCTTCAGCAGCTTAAAGATGCTCACAAGGCTGCCGACGTTGCCGCCATCGACGCTGCCATCAACAACCTCAACACGGTGATGCAGGCCGCCAGCCAACAGATGTATCAAGGCGGTGCACAGCCCGATCCCAACGCCGGTCAAGGCTTCCAAGGCGGTGCTGCCGACAATCAATCGCAAGGTACCAACCCTGACGACACCGTCCAAGACGCCGACTTTGAGGAAGTCAAATAAGAATAAACATTATAGTAATCGCAGCAGTCCGAAAGGATTGTTGCGATTATTGTTTTACTAAACTCTCTATTAAAACCATAATGAAAGGAAAAGTTAGAACAGCTTTAGAAGCTCTTATCGAGGAGCAGAGCAAAAGAACAACTCGATTAAGAAACAGTCACAGTATGTTTCCGTTTTATAACACTCTTGATGAAGAGAAATATGTTAAATGGGTCGCAAGAACGACTCGCTTTTTAAGGACTCATTTCCCAAACGATAAAGATATAGAAGAATTTAAGAGTACTAGTAAGAGGACGACGACCCTTCAGCAACAACAGGAGTTGTTGGCAATTCTTGAAGCTTTCTTAGAATATCCTGAGGCCATAGAGAAGGTAAAGACAAGTAAGGTAACAAAGAGTATCAACATAAGTAACAATATAAGCAACACTAATACCCAATCGCAGCAGCAGTCTCAACAACAATCCATTGAGATACTCATAAAAGCACTTGAAGACCAACTTTCTGTAAGCCAGTTAAAGGAAATAAAGCAAGTCGTAGAAGAAGCTAAGGGTGACTTAGAAAAAGCTAAGCCTAAACTCATTGATAAAATCAAATCGTTTGGCGAGAATGTGGCTTCGAATATTCTTGCAAACATCATAGCCAATCCTGCTATTTGGTCAATGCTTAGCTAAGTATATCTACTCTTTAAATAACTGAAAGGGTGAAAAGCATGCCCGCCCGTGTGGCTTAGCATCTTTTCACCTTTTCACCTTTTCAATTTTTCACCTTTCTAAGGCTTTGGCTTAGCCTTCTTTCTTTCCTTTCCGTTTCGGATTATCCACCTCAACCTCTATGTTTTTGAGTGCTTGCCGGATGTTGTCTTTCCACGTTACGATAATGCCCGGCTTTTTCAACACTTTTGAAGTAACGTCTTCCTCTTTCTCGATAAACGTCGAGGGCATAGAGACGCGCAGCGAGAAGATGTCGCCAAGGTCGAGCGCGCCGCCCAGCGTAACCACCTCGATAATAATGTTGCGCAGCGTTATAAGCACGTTGCGCACATCGCCCTCGCTTAGCGACGTTTCGCGCACAATGCGCTGTATAAGCCAGCTTTGCGAAAACTTCTCTTGTGCCTTAGGCGCAGCACCATAGCCTTTTTTACCCTTGAGCGGACCAATCTTCATCAGTCGCTCGATAACTTTAAATTTTACCATAACTGTTTAATTTAATTAGTTGTTTGTAGTTAGAAATATATCCCTTTTACACTCCGCTTTGGAGTTATATAAGGAGTGCCTCTGTATGTATATAAGGAGTAGGGGAGGATGTATATAAGGGGTAGAGGAGGATGTATATAAGGAGTAGGACAGGACTCCTACTATCTCTCCTCTGCTACCTGTATTATACCTCATTTCCCACTTCTATTTAAGTTCTTCCTGCTTATTGATTTTACATGCCTATAGGGCGATATTTATCTTCATTGCAACAGCTTAACTCTACCGTCCACCTTTTGGGCTTTCCTCTTCTGCTTCATTCCAACGGGTTAATGAAATTATATGAATTAAAAATGATTGATTCTCTACGTTTTCAGCCGTCCTCCGTTTGGCAAACAGCCTTTCAATCCTCCCACGGCGAGTAGTTCACAAAGCCCTGTTCGTCGGCATCGTCCTCCTCTTCGTCAAAAAATCCGCCCTTGGCGTCACCCTCGTTAATGGTGTCGGATGTAACATTAAAGTGTTGCATCACTTCGTTGCCCAAGCCTAATGGAATTACCCGAATTTCGGGGGCTATATATGTTCTTTTTGTTGTCATTGCACACTCTGTGTTTATGTTCTTAATTCTCAATCAGCGGTTCTCAATTAAACACCCTCTTTTTCCCATTCACGATGTAGATGCCGCGTGTGGGATTGGTTACGCGTCTGCCTTGCAGGTCGTAGATGATGTCGTTTTTCTGCGGTGTAGTGTTATCGATGTTGCGGATGCCGGTCGTGGTGTCTTCAAAATCGATAACGAACGATTTGGCATATCCCACCTGCGATTTCGCTACTTTCAACGCCGCCTTATGAGCTTTCAGGTTGACGTATTCGCCGCCCGTGCCCGTCTGCCAATAGAAACCCTGATTGGTGCCTTTGTGCCCGAAGAGGTAGTATTTGTTCGTGCCGTCGTCGCCCACTTTCGCCTCGGTGGCTGTGCCCACGAGCAGGTTATTCGACACGCTCACCTCGGTGCCCGTTACATTGGCTTCGTATTCCACGGTGCTGCCTGCCGTTCCTTGCAATATAAATCCCGTTTGCTTGGGAATGATGCTGCCTGCGGCAATGCTCTGCGTCATGGCTTTGTAGGGGGCGGCAGCAGTTGCACCCGGCTGAACGTCGGTGATGATGTAGGCGGTGCAGCCCGCGGGAACTTTAAAGTTCTCGTTCTCCAAGTAATACGTGGAGTAGCCGTTTGAGCCAATGATTAACTTCTCGCGATATTTGCTGGCAGGAAGTGCCCACCATGGGGCATCCATATAGGCTTTGGCGGCATCTACGGGTACATATATTTTTTGCAAGTTTGTGTTTTCTTGGAATAGGTCGTAAGGACCTTCCGAAGGGTTGAGTGGATTCTCTATGTAAAGCAGTGCCGGTGTTGGTTTCTCGAAAGTTAAAGTTTCCAACTGCGCTAAACCCAAAAATGTTGAATAAGCAATTGTGTCAAGTTGTGCAGGCAATACCATATCTTTTAAAGGAGGGTTGCCATCCATCATTATACCGCCATCTATTCGTCGTAATGTTTGTGGAAACTTAATGCTTTCTATCGTTCCACGTCCCCAGGCAGCATTAAATACTTGAGCACCAATAAACCTAAGTCTTGTATGAGAAAGGTCTATATTCTTTAAAGATAAAAAGGTGCAAGCTTCCTGCTCTATCACTTCTAAGGTAGAGGGGAAAACAATGTCTTCTACGTCCTTGGCAAGATATGTACTATAGGACCTGACAATCTTTATTCCCTCTGACAAGATAACTTTTTTAAGTCCAACCGGAGAATATTGACCTTTTATGTTTGTTACTCGTCCTGCCACGTCTGTCACGGTGTAGGTGTCACCGTTATATTGCACACTGCCTGGAACTGTGATTTCTGTTGCACCTGTAGCAGCCTCGCCGTGAGTGACCTTGGCATATTTGTTTGCGGCATCTGTTATTGTGATGTCGAACGTTGCACCGGCAGCGTCAGTCCAACTGAAACTTTGTGCCCGCGCAGCCAACGCGATGAAAACGGCACAACATACTATCAAAATTCGTTTCATTCTTTTGTTGTTTTTGTTACTGAATACATACATTAAACTCGTTGTTATTTCCCTCTTGCCGAGGTTGGCAAAAGGGCATAAAAAAGCGAACAAAGGGAACTCCTCGGAGCCCTTTGCCTATAGGGGTTACGACACGCTTCGCGCGCGCGTAAGCGAAAGTGAAAAATGTGTAGTTAGACGCTAGGTGCGAATGTGTGTGTGTGTGTGTGTGTGTGTGTTAGCAAATTATTTGGAACAACCAAATAATCGGGCACAAAAATAACAGAAAAGTTCTCGCCTTTCTGCCTCGGCATTACACCATGTCTATTGCTCATTATGCCTTGTCTATTATTCATTGTGCCTTGTTTATTGTTCGTTGCACCTTGTCTATTGTTCATTGTGCCTCGTATCATCTTGCTATTGATAACACTCTTACGTTTCACGGCGGCAAAGATAACACAATCTTTCCGAACTGCCAAATAATCAGAAAAGAATTCTCCGTATGATCTGTTTTTCAGAGTAGCAAGTTCATGTTTTGGGCATACCAAAACCACTTGCTCCACCTCCTGACAGTCGTTGCAGAGGATTATCCCGCTGGTCTCCATCAAACTAATAAAAAGGAACAAATATGACTAAATCAGAATACAACAATGGCGGTCGCCCGACGAAAGGCGCAGCCGAAAAGAAGAAATACCGTATCACGGTAAAACTGAATACGCAGGATTATTATACGCTTAAAGGTAAAGCCAAGAGCGCAGGAGTAACCATGAGTGAGTTTGCAAGAAAAGTTCTTGATAAAGGAAATGTCATTGAACGACTGACCGTAGAGCAAGCAGACTTCATTCGCAAACTGTGTGGTATGGCAAATAATCTCAATCAGTTGACACATCGTGCCAATGCGGATGGGTTTCATGTCGTTGCTCCTTTCCACAAAATCATCATTGGCAAGATTGACGAAATCTTAAACTTGATACGAAAATGATTGCCAAGATAATGAAAGGTTCGGGCTTCAAGGGGGTTATTAATTACATCCTTGACCCAAAGAAAGGAACGGAACTCATTGATAGTTCTGGAGTGAGAACAGACAGTATCAAGCATATTGTTCAGAGCTTTATTGACCAAACGGAACTGAATCCAAGAGTGGGAAAGGTTGTCGGACATATCTCTCTGAGTTTCTCTGTGCAGGATTCTTCCAGATTAAGCAACGAGTTCATGGTACAGACGGCTCGTGAGTATATGGAGAAGATGGGAATAAAAGATACGCAGTATATCATCGGGCGCCACTTTGACAAAGAACACCCTCATGTACATATCGCTTTCAATCGGATAGATAACAACGGCAAGACTATCTCTGACTGTAACGACAGGTTCAAAAGTGAGAAGATTTGCAAAGAATTGACTGCCAAATACGGTTTATACTTTGCTGGTGGCAAGGAGAAGGTCAAGGAACACCGCTTGAAAGAACCCGATAAAACCAAGTATGAAATCTATCAGGCGTTGAAAACAGAAATAGCTCGGTGCAGGGATTGGAAAGCGTTACTTGTTCATTTGGAGAGAGAAGGGATTGATGTCCTCTTTAAGTACAAAGGCAACTCACAGGAAGTGCAGGGTATCATCTTTGAAAAGAATGGCTATCATTTCAATGGCTCTAAAGTGGATAGGAATTTCAGCTATTCTAAAATAGACTTTGCCTTGTACCAGAATAACAGGGAACACGAACAACAGATGCAAGGAACACTAAACCTCATATCTAATGTTGCAAGTGTTACGAGCGGACTTGCAAACGACCTCATCGAAGGAGGATTGGGATTGTTTCAGACTCATGGCACTGTCCCTGCGGAAGTTTACAACACACTCGATAAAAAGAAGAAAAAGAAAAACGTAAAATACATTTATAATTATGGCAGACAATAATACATTCGTCCTCTTTGAGGAAATCAAGAACAAGTTGGAGACAATTTACAGGGAACTAAAGGAACTGAAAGAAAAGGAGAACAGTCCTGTTTCTCTCCCTATTCCATCTACAACCGTACAACGTGACGAACAACAGGAACAAGAATTGCTCAACCAGTATGAGCAACGGATGAAAGATGTAATTAACAAGCATGTTGATGTGCAAATGCGTATCAAGGATGAAGAAGCTAAGTCCATTGACAAATTGGTGGCAAACGTCCTGACTATGTTACACGAGTGGCAGGAACAGAAAGAACATCCAAAGCAACAAGAGCATATCCATAGGCACAGCTTTGACATTAAGTCCTCGAAAGTCTTTACTACCGTGGTGGCAGGTTCTGTTCTCTGTTTTGTTTCTTTGGTCGGCAATTATTTCTTGTGGCAAAGTAAACGGCAATACAAAGACGATGCCTTGAAGTTCCGTATCATCAGAGTGTGGCGAGGTTGCAGCTCAAAGGATATCCTATGGCTCAACGATGTGTTTGACATTCATCGCAATGAAAAGATTATCAAACTAATCAAGAAAAGAGCCGATGATTATGACATGGAATTGAAGCAAAAGGCGGATAGTTTGATGCAGAATAATCTACAAAACAAGAAGAACAAATAGGATTGTGGATATAAAACTTTTGAAAGAGGAGAAAATATCTCCTCTTTTTTATTTCTTATACAAGAAAATTTACTATATTTGCAAATAATCATATAGTATTTATGGAAAGTCCAACCAATCGAATTAAAGAGGTGCTTACCGAAAAAGGGATTAAGCAGACATGGCTTGCCGGGAAGATTGGCAAGAGTTTTACGATAGTGAACTCATATGTTTGTAATCGTCGCCAGCCAAGCCTCGAATTGCTATTTCAGATAGCAGAGATCTTACAAGTCAATCCAAAAGAATTGATTAATACCCCAGATGAGTAATGCTTTTATTATGGCAGAGCATAAAGAACAACATAAGAAATCAATCCGCTTCTTCAATGACCGTGAGGTGAGGGCGGTTATTGGCGATGGTTGAAAAGGAAGTTGAAGCAAGAAAATGTTGAACTCGTGAGTGCCACGGCTTCAAGTTTGAAGCCCTCTGATAGAAAACTACGTGTGGCAGATTAAGCATTTTGATGAATTAGGGGATACTATGAAGGTAAATGTAAATAGTAATTAAAATATATTGTAAATGAAGGAACTTTCAGCCGTTGAACGCTGGCAACAGGAAGAAAATGATCGCCTCGAATACGAAAACTATTGTAATAAAATTAGGAAAGGTCTTGAAGACCTGGACGAGAAGAGTGGAGAACGTGCTCTTTGGGAACTCGTTCAGAACGCACGTGACATGAGCGAAGAATCTCGCATCAAAATAGAATTGACAAAACATAGTGTCATTTTCTCTCATCATGGTCAACCGTTTGATTATACGTCCTTTAGTGCGCTTGTAAAGCAAAATAGTTCTAAGGATAGAAATGGAACAGATCAAGTTGGCCAGTATGGCACAGGTTTTATGACCACTCATGCATTTAACCGCACGGTGAAAATAAGTGCCCCCTTTACCGTGAAGTCCGATAATAATAAAATAGAGGGTTATGTACAAGTAAACGACTTTAAGTTAGACCGCACACTTGTTGATAAAGAAGAAGGACCAAGCAAAATGAGAGATCAGCTTAATGCTGTAAGTCAGTTTTTTAAAACATATGAATTGTTAAAAGAGCCTGCAGATGATACTACATCTTTTTGTTATGACTTGACAGATGAGCAGATAGGTGAAGTTTCAGCCCAAATATCAAATGCTATTCGTTTAATGCCGTTCGTGTTGGCTATTAATACACGTATCAAAGAGATTGAGATTTGTAATCTGCACACAAACG
This sequence comes from Prevotella micans F0438, assembly GCF_000243035.1. Taxonomy (NCBI): domain Bacteria; kingdom Pseudomonadati; phylum Bacteroidota; class Bacteroidia; order Bacteroidales; family Prevotellaceae; genus Prevotella; species Prevotella micans. The sequence goes on along the minus strand of NZ_JH594522.1, from coordinate 353,317 downwards.
AGCATTTCACATTAAAGAGGATGGGGAGTGATGAGACTTCAAATAAGAACGGTTGGAAAGTAGTAACGGAAAACATCTTGCTAACTAATCATAAAGCCAATACCGCCCCAAAGTCTTATGCTTGCAAGAGTCTGCAATCGGATAAGGGCGATGTAGTAATTATTCCACCGTTTCCTGAAAGATGTGGCAATGTTTGCGAAATCCCAAGTCTCTTTTTATGGTTTCCATTGTTAGGTACTGAGGCTTTTGGCGTAAATTTCATTTTTCATTCTAAACGTTTTCATCCCGTAGAGAAACGCAACAATATTATGTTACCAGGTTCTACTTTCATGAAACGGGACAAAGGGAGTGTAAATAGTAAGGTGTTAAGGGAAATAACAGAGGCCTTGTTTGATTATTACGCAAAAGATGAAAATACAAAGAGCCTATCTCCAAAAATGTGTGAGGTCTCATTCCCACAATCGTGTGATGATGAGGAAACACAGAATTTCTATGAGGAGATGCAGTCTCTGTGGAATACAAGGATTCCAAACTGGAAAATGTTGCCAATCGGGGATAATTATTATGCTGTATCAGACCCAAATGTTAGACTTCTTCATCGTGATTTCTTTTCTAAACTTAATCCAGAACAGAGGGCTCAATACGAAACTACATTAATCAATTACGCTTTACTTCCAAAGAAAACAGACGGTGTCTCCTATCTTATGCCCGATAATGATATAATTGTATGGTCGGAAATTGTGGATAGATGGAATTGTAATAGAGATAATGAGTTTTTCATTTCCGTTGAAGATGTATGTAAAGCCATCCAGTCAAAAAGAGAAGATTTACATGCTTTCCTGATGTTAATGAAAGATAGTGGTAATGCCGAGGTAATGGAAAATTATCCTCTTTTGCCTAATAGAACCGGTGATTTGAAGAAAAAGAACGAGTTATATGACGCTTCTTTTATGGATTCCACGGTTTATGATCTAGTAAAGGTTGTGATGGGGGATGATTCTAAGAAAATCTATGATAGATCCTTCCATGATGTATGCAAGGTTAATCCATACGTTCAAACAGATTTGCAAAGAGCAATAGCTTCGACTATGAGTAGTTGGCGCACAATAGCTTTAAACAATAATGAGAAGAAGACTCTCACTGATGAGCAGTTGAGTGCATTAATTACGTTCTGTTCTGCATCTTGCATGCCTGAACTCAATAATGCTAGGGGACGAATGATGCCTCTGATAGCCGAATTCCATGAGAAGGAGTTCCATGTAGTAAATACTATCAGATTCAAGGATGAGAACGAGGAAGATTTTTACAACGCAGCTTTCAACCTCTTACTAGATTATACCCTTTATATCCTGCATCTTAAAAAAGTAGAGTGGGTTAAGACGAATAAAGAATGGATGAAATCATTCCTTACTGAATATAGTCCATCAACAAACGTTGAACACAAAAAACGTTTGGACGATTATGGCGTTCTTCCTAATCAAAAAGGCGAGCTTTGTTTGATGAAAGAACTTCGTATGAACAATGGTGTCCCACCAGAGATGGCAACAATATACCAAGATATTTTTGACAAAGATCTTCACGAGAAATGGATTGATGAAGACTTTAAAGATATTCTTGAGTTGACTAAAGATGTGCCGAAGGATATTGCAACTGAAATTGAGGGGCGTCTTGTTACAGATATGAAGCAAGAATCCAAGGATCGAAAATTTGAAAAGATTGTACGAAGTATTATCTTAAAAATTGCTACATCGAAGGATTGGGAGGAATGGTTTGGCCAGATTAATGACAAAAAAGCAACCTATACTTTTAGTATGAAAAGTGGAAAAACGCAGAAGAGCCTATTTTCACTGATGGATATTAAAGATGAGGATCTTGATAGATTGGCTAAGTTGAGCGAAACGGGCAATATTGAATACATTTTGGATAAGATGGAACGGCAACTGGAATTGGAACATGAGAATGAAGTTCGATTCAGTCATTTACATGCTATTGGTAAACATATCGAGGATATTTTGCGTGACAAGATAGAGTCAGGCTTGGTAAAAGTGAAGATCCCTACTCGTACAGAAGGACATGCTGTAGCAGAGGATGTTCAAAATGGGCAAGATATCATCGTCAAGATTAAGGATGGAGAAGAGTGGGTAGATGTGTATTATATTGAGGTGAAGAGTAAATGGGATTTTACAGAACCTGCACACATGAGTACTCATCAGATAAAAATGGCTGCTCTTCATCCAGAAAAGTATGCATTGTGTTGTGTTGATCTTCGTGGACACAAGACTAAAGATCTTGAAAATTTGCCTCCAGAAACCATCATAGAATGTACCCGAGTGAAAATGGCTATTGGAAAAACTCTCAATCCAATGGTAAAAGCAATACTTGAGGCGGATGAGCAACCTGACGATGTGCAGATAAAAATTTCAGAATACAGAAGCAACATGGGTGCAAAAGTTTTCGAGGATGGAGAACCTTTTAAGGACTTACTTAATGAAATAGAAAATATAGTAAAAAGAAAAATAAATCAAATGTAACAACAGAATTTCAGTAAAACAGATTGCTCTGCTATGTGTAACCATTTAATAGCAATTGCCTGGTAAAATATTATATATCGTTGAATTTAAGTTTGGAGGGCATAGTTGCATTCATTGCCTTTACACATTTTAAGATATGCATGAAAAATCTTACGTCTACTTAAGTTCATAATCCACAAACTAATTATGATACTGGTATTTTTGAAGGGTAAAATTTCTTATAATTAGCAAAGCCTACAATGGAGAAGCTGATAGGACAAGATCGTAAAGATACTAAAAGAAATTCTAAACACAGCAATTGATAATATTGCAAACAACAAAGAAGTAACTATAAAATTCTCTAAATAAGATGTTATGATGGATATAAAGAAGACAAAGATATGTGCCATTGATTTAGAAGATGACATTTTATCATTTCTGAAAAAAGATTTTGATGTCTTTGGAGGAACAATGGGAGCTAAAATAAACACGTCTAAAAGAATCAAGAACCGTTGCGATTCGGTAAATCTATTACTAAATTATGATTTCCCAATCAATATTCAAGAGTATGATATTCTAATACAAGATATGGGATACGAGAAAATTATTCCGTATTCCGAGAAAGAACATGTAAGACAATATGTAACTGGTACTCGTAGTGTTTACTTATATAGTGCATATCCCGAGACATTATTTAACCCCATTCCTTATAGTTCTAAACTCTTAAGCATTGAATTAGAAAAGCATAGGGAGCGGCCTTTAATAAAGATTATCTTTCAAGGAGAGATTTATAGGATATCTTACAAAAGATATGATGCAAGAACATCTTGTATAGAAGATGGTGACAGTTTTACAAATTATGAACATATTCAGAATTATTGTAGTGAAACTTCACTTTACGGTAGAGATGTGGTTTTATGCAAAAACACATTAGCTCAAGCTATATTTAGGAACATACTCAATGGTTACTCTTATCAACAGACTTTCAGACACCCAACATTATGGGAGAATAGTATACGCAAAAAAGATGATAATTTTATCCCTCTACTCGTAACTGGAGTAGGAGATATTATATCATATGTTTATATAGATAAGTCTGATATTACAATTATGCTTCCGCAAAGTAAAAACAAATTAGAGCTACTTAAAAGCGTCCTTAATGAATTCCTATATATCTATTTTTCTGAATATTTTCCATCTGTAGAGGCTGCTGCATGGAAAAACACATCAATATATTTTCTTCCAAATCAACAAGAACTTTTAGATAAGGAAAAGCAATTAACGAAGAAATATCAAGAAGATCTATCTAAAATCGAATTGCAGAAAGAAGCAAATAGCAAGCAATATACCTTCTTACATTCTCTTCTAACAGATACAGGGGATAATCTTGTAAAAGCAGTAATTGATTTTTTGCAATGGCTAGGCTTTTCTAATATCGTAGATGCAGATACAACCAAAAAGGAGGAAGACATCTTCGAAGAAGATATACAAGTTGATTTAGGAGACGCAGGACTACTTATTATAGAAGTTAAAGGGATAAATGGAACATCTACCGATGCACAATGTTCTCAAATTCATAAAATTAAATTTAGAAGATGTGAAGAAAGGGGGGCGTTTGATGTATATGCACTTTACATCGTTAATAACGAACGTAATATAGAACCATTAAAAAGGACGCGTCCTCCATTCAAAGACGTGCAAATTAAAGATGCTCAAAAAGATAAGCGCGGATTAGCTTATACTTGGCAATTATTTAATCTTTTTTTTGATATAGAAAATGGTTTTATTTCCAAAGCGGAAGCAAGAGAAAGCCTGATTAATGCGTATGGACTTGTTGACTTCCCTCCAACTAATTTGCGGAGACTGGGAGAACCTTATAATTATTATAAGAAGAATACCGTTATCTGTATAGAAATTAAAAATCTAATCATTAAGGTCGGGGATCATTTTGCTTATAGGCAAAACGATAGATGGCATAAAACAAGAATAGTAAGTATAGAAGAAAACGGGCAAGTTTTAGACGAGACATCAAATGGTAGATATGGAATTGAAGTAGAAAAAGCTATTCCAAATAATGTATGTCTATATTTAATCCAATAGCCAAAATATAAAAATGACACAAAATAACACTCCACAAATAAGTATTGGCCATAAGATTGCCATGATGAAAAATGCTGCAACAATAAATGTAGATACATTATTTTATCTTTGGGAAAACTATTGGTCAGAAACAGAAGGCAATAGAGATCAATTCGCAGAAATAGCTCAATGTATTTTGCAAATGGAGATACTTCACATTAATTCTATACTGATACTATTCAATGGAACTCCAATGATTCCACATTTGAGAAATAGAACAATAATAGATATTCCTTCTATGGCTTCCATATTAAGAAGTCTATATGAAAAAGTCTTTATATTTAATAACCTTTTTGTTGAACAAGAAAATAGTATAGAGAAAGAAATTGTTTTATACATCTGGAAAATAAGAGGACTGCATAATATGAAATTGCCTCAAGCTTCCCAAGAGGCTAAGAAATATATCCAGAAATATAATTCAAGCAGAGTGCAAATAAAAGATTTCAAGCAGAAAGCAATAAGTCGTTTAGAGAAACTTGATATTACAGAAAATGCGAAACAAGCTTTTCATAAAGAAATTAGTAAATCTGATACATCTATTAAAGGCTATAAGTTTATTAAGGATGCGCAAACACAACAGATTAAAGAATTCAAGATACTATCGTTTAGTGCGTCTCCCAAAGAAATATTTCCCAAAGAAGATCTAACTATTTTATACGGCTTTTTATCTTCCCAATCCCATCCTTCTTTCTTAGGGATTTTGCAGTTTGGCCAAATGTACAATTCTGATGAATATAAAGAAAGAGCACTGACGATACTCAATTCCATCTGTAAATTTCAACAAGTAATAGTACGAGATTTTTGCAATGCTTTCCCTCAGGCAAAGGAAATTTTAGATAAAATGCCAAAAGAACAAACAAAGTATCTGATTCAAAATAGAAAAGATGATAACATCCAAGATGTTTGCTAATCAATACTACTCAAATTGAGGAAACATTTTTGTACCACAAGAATGTAATTCATTGATAATCAATGCGGAATGTATTTGAAGAGGTTGAAGTAAGTTTGATAAACAAACAATAAATAAATATATGAAATCCGTGTAGCTCAACGAGTTACACGGACTTTTCTTTTAGTTAAACTTTGCGAATTTATGCCTACATTCGGCTTTTTATCGTATATTTACACTAAAACGTTGACGCGACACTTTAGTCGGTGAAGTTTAACAAAACAGATATACACCTTATTATATATAGTATATGCCAAAGGCAAAATACGAAATTCGAAGGAAATGTCCTATATGCGGTGCAGTGTTCCAGGTACGCACCATCGACTCTGTGTATTGTTCTAAACACTGCTCAGATGTTGCCTACAAGAGGAAGAAGGACAGAGAGGCTAAAGAAGCAAAGTATGAACAGCTGGCTAAGGAGATTCCCGACATCAGAGAGTTCCTTTCTGTTCGAGAAGCCGTTGCCATTTATTGTGTAGAGCGTGACACCTTGTATCGAGAGATTCGCAAGGGCAAGATTCCTTCTGTCAATCTTGGTACAAAGCAATTGAGGTTGAATCGTGCAGACCTTGAACAGCGTTACCCAAGAAGAAAGAAGGTTAGGAAAGCTGCACAAAAGCCCATCCCAAAGACTTACAACATGGAACCAGAGAATTGCTATATCATCGGAGAGATTTCCAAGAAGTATAGGATTCATGACACATCCGTCTAGACACACATCCGTAAGTTCTCTATCCCTACCCGACAGATAGGCAACTATGTCTATGCTCCGAAATCAGAAATTGACAAACTATACAAATCCATCAAGTTATGAAGACACCAATGAAGCGGACCATATTCAAAGTAATACTCCGCAAGTCCGAATACAAAGAGCAGTGGTCATTGCTCATTGAAAGTTTTCCTGTCTTTGAGCCAGGCAAGGATAAGCCGTTGCGTAAGCATGAGCCTCTTGGTCGTTTCATCGCCACTCCAATCTTCGACAAAAATAGTTCGGGAAGGACTTTGGCTGATGGCAAGGCATACTACCGACCCAAGCGTGACACAAACGGAGTTATCATGTGCCGCTCACAAAAAGATCAGGAAGCCTGCATCTTTGCTGACAAAGTTCGTGACCTTCGTCAGCACGAATACGACAATCAGGCTTTGTACACAGATACGGAGGCAGAGCAAGCTGCACAAAACGAAAGGTCAAAGTGCAACTTCATTCAGTATTTCGCAGAACTGAAGGAGAAACGACACAAGAACAGCTCCAAGTCCATTCAAGTCAATTGGAATCGTGAACTTGCACTTCTGAAGTTATATACAGACGGAAAGCCACTTCCGTTTGGTAGCATTGATTTGAATCTCATCGAAGACTACAAGGATTACCTTATCAACGCGCCCCAAGGTGGCAGTAAGACAGGGACCATATCTGCCAATACCGCATCCACCTATTTCTCGATATTCAAGGCTGGGCTTCACCAAGCCTTCATTGATGGCTACTTGACTATCGACCTTGCAGCCAAAGTTAAGAACATATACTACGAGGAAAGCCAGCGTGAGTACCTGACACTGGAAGAACTCAACCAACTTGGCGGCTACACCATGCGATAGCGATATTCTCAAAAGAGCAGCCTTGTTTTCTGCCTTGACAGGATTACGCCATAGTGACATCAAACAGCTGAAGTGGCGTGATGTTGTGAAAGATAAGGAGCATTACCAACTCCATTTTACGCAACAGAAGACCAAGGGGGTAGAGTACATGCCAATTTCAGACCAAGCCTATCTGCTTTGTGGCGAACATGGTGATGCCGACCGCCTTGTCTTTGAAAGGCTACAGGATCCCTCATGGATAAATCGCCCAGTCAAAAGATGGATTGAAGCCTCTGGTATCACCAAACACATCACCTTTCACTGCTTTCGCCACACCTATGCTACCTTGCTACCTTGCAGTTGACTAATGGGCACGGACATCTATACTGTCAGCAAGATGCTTGGTCATAAGAAGATAACAACAACTCAAATTTATGCCAAGATAGTTGACGCAAAGAAGGATGCTGCCGCTGATGCCATCCAAATTGCCCTCACTGACGACATAATTGGAACTCCAAACGACTCCAAAAACGAATAGTTCGTATTCCGCTACCATAGGTCTAAGCATACAGTAACTTTTACGTTGTTCACATCCATAGCCATTCACATTCATGTGTGAGTGGCTTTCTTCATATTTGGCCTTTTGTTGCCGATTTCCATTATGACAAGGATATGATACCAATCATAACGATGCCATACCGAAATTATTTTTCTCCTCATCCGCTTCTATTATTGCTTATTGTCAGCATGATACAAAGAAAAAAAGGACGTGATAGGTATGTTCCTTTTATGCCTCGAATCATGCCCAAATCACCATTGCTTTTCACGATACTTTTACAGTCGCTTTCTTCCCAAAGAGAGTGACTGTAGCATAAGCTGCAGCCAACTTAAAACATCATTTTTATGTGTACAACAGTACCATCATTCGATGCAATGCCGCAGCTTATGGTAAGCATTTTAGAAAAGTTGGAGACGCTTGAACAGAAGTTCGACGCACTGCAGTCAAACAACAACGTAGAGGCAGATGCCTGGTTCTCGCTGCAAGACCTTTGCAATTACCTCCCAAATCATCCAGCCGAGCAGACTGTTTACGGTTGGACGAGTAATCGAACCATTCCCTTCCACAAGAATGGCAAGAGCATCCTCTTCCGTAAGTCTGAAATCGACAACTGGCTCATGCAGACCACTTGTAAGTCAGTCAATGACATTTACGATGAGGCACGCGCGTATGTGGCAAACAACCCCAAAGGTAGAAAGGAGGTGACACGAAACCATGTATGACCACCTTTCTATCTATGAGGAATTTTTCGGAGTCAAGGAAGGAGAACTACTGTCTTTCTCCTTCTTCCGAAAACCCATCCGCAACACGGAGCCTTTGCGCTGCATTGGCATTCCTGACATCTACCGCTACATCGTAGGCCCGTATGCGAAGAAGCAAACCGAGATGCTGCGCTCCATCACGGGCAAAGACCGGGCACGTAACTACAAAGCTGAGAACTTCGACTTCTGCACATTCTCAGGTATCTTCCATACTCGAAACAAGGACGGTCTCTTGCAGCAATCCGACTTGCTTTGTATCGACTTCGACCATGTGGCCGACATTCCTTCGTTGCATGAGAAACTGCTCAATGCCCCTTGCTTTGAGACGGAACTCCTTTTTCGTTCTCCTTCTGGTGATGGACTGAAATGGATAATCCAAGTATTCCGCATGGGATGGGAGCATAGCCGTTTCTTCAATGTAGTGTTCAACTATCTCGTAGCCAATGGCTATCCGAAGCCAGACAAATCGGGTAGTGATGTTTCACGCTCCTGCTTCATTCCACATGATCCAGAAGCTTTTATTAACCCTAAATACAACAATGTAAAAGATGAAAACTTTTTCACCCGAAGAATGGGAGAATGTCCCTTCTAATAATAATACACTCCAGGTAGAGAACAATAACACTAGTAGAATGACGTCTGCATACTCCAACATAAGCGAAGATACCAGAGCCAAGATCGAGCGTCTCGTTTCTCTTATTGAACAGAAGGGAATAGATATTACGAATGGCTATTACAACTGGCTGAAAGTCGGTTTTGCTCTTACAAGCGAGTTTCAGGAGAGCGGCAGAGGCTTCTTCCATCGTATCAGTCGGCAGAATACTGAGTATAACACCAGTGATACAGACAAGCAATACAATAAATGTCTGTCTGCACATGGGGATGGCATATCTATCGCCACATTCTTTCAGATGGCGAAAGATACTGGTATTGACATTTCCAATCCCAAAGAAATCCAAGAGCCTGTCGTTGGAACTTTGGATATTTGGACTTCTGGTTCTGGCAACCAAATATCCAAAAAACCAAATATCCAACCTATCGAAGTGGACTTCAGATGGATTTTAGATGAAGAATCCCTTCCTCATTTCCCTGCCTTGATATACGACATGCTTCCTCCGCTATTGAAAAAAGTGTTGGGCAACTGCATCTCAGAAGATGACCGAGACATGATGCTGATGGGCGCGTTGACTTGCATCTCAGTCACACTTCACAATGTTGTCGGTGAGTACAATCACGACGATTGGCACCCTATGCTATACTTCTTTGTTATGGACGATGCCGGTATGGGCAAAGGTTCGCTGAAATATTGTCGCGAGATTGTGGCTCCCATCCACAACGAACTGCGCGAAGCTTCCGAGCGACTGATGAAAGAATACAAGGAGAGTAAAAGCGAGTCCAAGTCTGGCGAGAAAGATACTTCCGATGTCAATGAAGCTCCACACCGTTGCACACTCTTCATTCCTACCAACAGTAGTGCGGCATCCGTTATACAACAGTTGGACAACAATGATGGCATAGGTCTAATATTCGATACGGAATGTGATACGCTTAGTGCTATACTGAAATCGGAGTATGGTGACTATAGCACTATTATTCGCAAGAGCTATCATCATGAACCTATTGACCTGAGCCGCAGAAAGGATGACGAATATCGTGTCATAGAGAGACCGATGCTTGCTATCTGTCTTTCAGGAACGCCTGGACAGCTCTACACTTTGACACCTCAGGCTGAGGATGGCACTTTCTCACGTATTACCTGCTATCACATGCCTTTCAAAGCGGAGTTCCGTGATGTCCTTGTCGAGAGTGCCAACACCAATTCAGATAGCTATACCTTGCGAGAAAGATTCTTCCAGTTGGGTAAGCTATACAAACAAAGACGCGAAGCATTCTTCCGTGGTGGAAAATATCGCATCGTCATCCCTCAGGAATACTGCAAGGAGTTCAATGAGCATTTTAGGCAGATGAATCAAGAGGTGGTCGATGACATCTCGCATGACATGCAGAGTGTGGTACGCCGTCTGGCCTTCACTGTGTTTCGCATTATGATGGTGCTGACCTCTATCGAAATTCCTAATCCTTCTGCACTGACTCCAAAGGATGGTAGTAGAATTGTATTACGATGCAGTAAGGATGATTTCGACATTGCTATGGCATTGGGTGATGTTTCTCATCTACCATACAGTCTATTGCTATGCACATCTGCCACAGAGTAAGGTCACCACCAATGGGCAGGGTGAGATTGTCACGAAGAAGAGTAAAATGGAGCAGCTGTTGGTAGCTCTGCCAGACACATTTGACAGAGAGGCCTATCGGACTACGTCCAAGAAGCAAGGCTATCTTGAGAGTACTATAGCCAAGTGGATCAATGACTACATCCGTCAAGGTCGTCTGGAACATACCAGTCAAAACTGCTATCGGAAATTGTAACAATGGAGGAGCCTCGTCCCGAGTGGCATGACGGACTTTTGTAAAAGTCCTAAAACATAATAGGGACTTTTAGATTCATTGGCTATCGCCGCTCACTTAAAAAGTCCATCTGTTATGCTCAGGCATCGCCCGAGACCTGGCATCCTCCACCTACAACCATTATAAATAATGTATAACCCATAACAAATAGATTCTTATGGAAAATAATATACCACGCGCCTCTATCCATGTTGGCGCAGACAAGAAATCGTTCTCTGCCCAGATGGGTAATGAGGCAGAGCGCAGAGGTTGGGACGAGAAACGTTACCAGTCCAAGAATGCAGAGACGGAGAAGAATAATCACTACAACTTCTCTCGCAAGCACCTTAACTTTGAAGTCACCAAAGGATGCAAGGTTGTGCCCCTTGGTTCCAATCCTATTCCACTTCATCAACGCCTCCAACAGCGTCACGATGAACTGGGCTTCAAACCTTATATGGATGCAAAGCATCCCAACCAAGTTGCTCAGAACAGTCCAAACTGTTTAGTGAACATCATCTTTGGCGGCGACCACGAAGTGATGAAGAAACTGGCCTTTGGCGAGCAAGTGATTGACACCTCAGACCCATACGCAGACAACAGCCACATCAAGCTTATGCCATCCGTCTATGAATGGGCCAAAGACACCTATCAGTTCTGCTGTCGTATGTGGGGTGAGGACAACATCATCGGCTTCGACGTGCATTGTGACGAGACGGGTGTTCATGCTCATGCCTTGACCGTGCCTATGGAGCAGGTCAAGAAACGTGGCCGCATTGGTAGTCAATAATACATCAACAAGGACAATCCAAACATTGTGCTGACGACAAAAGAATGGAAGGCTTTGTCCAAAGAAGAACGTTCCAAATACACAAAGTATGAGACGACCAAGGGGGTGGTTGAGTGCGTCTCGTATGCTAAGGTATGGGGAGAGACGGCTAAAGACAAGTCCGAGTATCTGACGGACCTCCACACCAAGTACTACAATGAAATCGGTAAGAAGTATGGTCTGGAACGGGGCATTCAGTACCACGAACTCACAGAGGAGGAGAAACGGGAGCGTAGACACAAAAGCAAGGTTTTGTTGGAAGCCGAGCGTCAGGCAAAACAGGCGATCGCAGAGGCCGAGAAACTGAAAGCGGAGATTGAAGCCGAAACGTCTGTTGTCGCTCAACAGAAGGAGGAAGCCCAGAAGGACTTGAAGACAGCCCAATCAGGTTTTCTTGCCAAGATTTTCAGCCTGGCAAGTATAAGAAAGAAGAGGCAGCTAAGCTCAAGGAATCGTATGTCGCTGGTGTCAAGGAAACCATTGGCAGTTTCATCAAAGCTACTGGACTGAAATGGAAAGGCGAACCTACTGCTGAGACCTTGGGGCAACGATTCCGCATGTCATGTGACACAAACAAGAACTTATCCGACGAGTTGAAGGCGAAGGATGGTGTTATCACACTCACAGAAGAGGTGAATGGACTAAAGTATCGCCTTATGCTTATTGATGAGAACGCTGTTGAGCGGCTGCGCAATGTCAAGAATGCAGAAACTATTCGTGCCGATAAAGCAGAAAGTGAATTGCACTTGCTTCGGTCTGTCTATGAGAGCCTATTGGGAAAGTGGAATGCTCTATGGAGTGAACCGGAGCACAACGAGGCTGCAAGGAAGGTCAAGGAGCGCAAGGCTCGACTTGCTGCAGAGAAACAGAACCGATACCAGAACATCCTCAGCCGTTTCATCGCAGAAGGACGTGCTGCCCTCAGAGCATTCGCATTTACAAACAGAACTAACTTCAACGACAAAGAGGCTGCATCCATCTACTACGGCATCATGGCTGTTGCCCATAAGACGGAATTGAACCTTGGCACAAAGGAAGGTATTTCCTCGGCCGTCAACAACTTTCTTAGTGGTGTGTCGTGGCTTGATTGCTCAAAATTCAATGTAGAGTGCGTCACCAGCTGGGCACATCTATTTGCGGAACGGGATGTGACCTACGAGCCATCTATTATAGACAACTTTATCTCTTTCGTTGATTATATGTCATGCAGTGCAGAAACCTACACTTCTCTTGGCGGCTCCAATGGCAGTGCAGATCAACTCACGAATTGGGATGGTACGAAGAAACTCGGACTGAAATCTGCAACAAAGAAGAAAGGTCAGTCTTATTGAAGCAATCAAAGCAAATAAGTTAGAGCGATTTGCAGCAAATTGCGTCTGCAAATCGTTCTCAACTGTTAAAATGTTGCTATAAAGCGAAGAATCTTCTCGTAATTTGGTTATATTTCAAAAATTGTGATTATTTTTGTGGTTAAAATTTGACAATTCTACGCGAGGATAATCACAAATGATACAAAGATGAGTAAAACCGCTAATAATATACTAACTTTGAATCATGATGAAGCGATGGACTTCTTCATGAAATCTGAGCAATACCATGGATTTGAACTACCGGAGTACTTTACGTTTGATGAAGTTCTGAAGTATGTCTGCGAGAAGGTCGGAACCACTCCCTATGAGGAGTGTCTACAAAAAGGCATTTCTATAGAGTCTCTCTCTGATGTGAATCTTGACATACTGCTCAACAAGGATGGACGCTATGCCGTTCGTCCTATTGTTCTTGCAAATCCTTTCCTTTACTATTTCCTTGTTAGAGAAGTTTGTTGCGAAACAAACTGGCAGGTAGTAAAAAATTTGTTTGAGAAGTATAAGGTCTCGCATATAACATCTTGTGCAATTCCAGTCATCCCTAACGAGAAAGAGCCGTTCCATAAGGCAACGACTATCAACAATTGGTGGAACAGTATGGAACAACGTTCTATTGAATTATCGCTGGAATATCGCTATATGTTTGTGGCTGATATTACCAATTGCTATGGTTCTGTCAATCCTCAGGCATTCGATTGGGCTTTTTCTCTCAAAGACACAACCATTGCAACAGGTATCCAAAGCCCAATTGCTCAAAACATACAGAAATTCCTTCGTGCTTTACAGCAAGGTCGCAATATTGGTATTCCGCAAGGTAGTGCGATCTTTGACTTTGTGGGTGAGATAATCCTAGGTTATTCCGACCTTCTGTTGCACGAAGCATTGCAAGCCAAAGCCAAGGAATACGAGGAGCAAGGTAAAGCATTTCCTGCATACGAGATTATCCGCTATCGTGATGACTATCGTATTTTCTGTAGTAATAAAGATGCGCTTGAAGAAATCTCCTACATCCTTCAGAAGGTTTTGGAAAGACTGAATTTCCGTATGAACAGTCAAAAGACAAAAATTAGTGACAGCATCGTGACAGACGCAGTTAAGTCCGACAAACTTGCTTACATCTACAATACTCCTATTTTTAACAAGAAAGGTGTTGACTTCGACAGCTACGAGAAACATTTGCTCTACATTCTCATGTTTTCTCGCCAATATCCCGACAGTGGTTCTATTAGGATAATGCTTTCGGACATTGACAAAAGAATCGAAGAGCATCTGAAATCGCTCAAAGAGAATAACAACTCAAAGGCAAAGAATTGGGAATCTGTTGATCTTGGCGAAGATACAAAACTAGCTAAATTAGAAGGTATATTTTCGGAACTGAAAAACCACAAGCGACCTAAATATATTCCTGGTGGCAGTGTACGAGCCTTGTCTGCTATCTGTGTCCAGATTGCTCTTGAAAATGTTGGTTGTGTACATTATGCTCTCCGGATAATTAGCCGTATGATTAACTCTCTTAAGGACATGATGGAAAAGCAATCTATCATTGATTTGGTGTACAACAAGCTCTGCAATCAACCCAATTCTGACTACAACCAGCTTTGGCTTCAGAACATGACCTATACTCAGGACAAGAATACAGGAAGATCACCATATTCACTACGACTCTGCCAACTCGTAATGGGGAACAGTGAAATCCCCTTATGGAACAATGATTGGTTAAAGGCTGTATTTGTGAATGGTTTACCTCATGATTCCATCGTCGACAAGGAAACCTTGAAGAAGGTTACACCAGTGATTACATTTAGGGAGACGAGGGCATATTATGAAACCATAGAAGAGGATTTTGATACGACAAATAAATAGAATTGAAGAATTATACTAAAAGAGAATATTGTTTATGACAACATATAATAATCCTATAGTCGGCGATATTATTCGCGTAAGAATTACCAGCATCAAGCAAGAGTTTGGAGCGTTTGCAAGAATGCCCAATGGCGTTGACGGATTGATTAGGCTTCATGATATAGCTTGGTCAAATCAGTCTGTTATTCTTTCTAAATTATCTGTAGGTGACTATCTTGATGTTAAAATCATCAGAGAATTACCTGATGGAAAGTTAAATCTTAGTCGAAAAGACCTTCTACCTAACCCACGAACAGTAGAAAAAGGTACTATTTATAAGGTTACCATAAAGTCCGTTGAAAGTTTTGGCCTTATAGTAAACTTAGGAGATAGCACAGCGCTTGTTCATATAAGTGAACTTCCCAAAATAGAGTATACAGAAGGTGAAGAAATTACTTGTGTTGTAATAGACAACAACTACGACGCTGAGAAGCATCGTAACAAAATATCTATGAGTGTATTGGCGTTGCATGATTATTATGCAAGAACGCATAATGAGAATGAGCGAATAAAAGGTTTGTTCAAAGGTATTATACAAAACGAGAATTCTATATCTGCAGTTGTTGAAGCAGATGGATTGGTAAGGGTTGTTGTACCTTCTAAACGTTTTGTTGAACCTTATAAAACAAGGTTGGTAAACAATGAAATAGCCATCGATGAGGAGCTTGAATTTGTGTATCTAAAATACAATGAAAAATCAAGGGCAGTTGTTTTTGATATGCGTCCCATCGAAGCCGAGGAAAAGAAAGCTAAAGTTGATTGGCTGCGTTCACAACTAAATAAAGGCGATATTGTTGATGCTATAGTAAAAAGCGTTAACAACAAAATGGCTGTTGTAGACATTGGTAATACAGGTATACTTAGCAATATAGATAGAGATGAGCTATCGCCTAATAAAGTTGTCCGTGCTAGCGATGAAGTGTTTCCTGGAGAGCATATTCGTGTGGCATATATGGGTGAAGACAACGGAGAACTGCTCTTTAGTAGAAAGTTTTTTGTCGAAGATAAATATGACGAGAATCTCTATGAGCTTAGCCTTACTGATCTGTTGACTACAATGGGATTAACTACTAATCAATTTGTTGGTAAGGTTATAGAGATTAATTCCAAATATTTTATCACTGATTTAATGTCCACAGGTGAAACCAATGAAGAAAACAATGGTAAGTTACTCTTAGACCCGATTAATGGAAATTGTCTTATAGTTGTTGTAGATAACAGGTTGCGTAACTTCTTTGTTCCAGGCAATTACTATGAGGTTGAGATTGACATGCCAAGCAAAGAATACCGTTTAGAGCAGGGCTCGCCTTATATGTTCTGTGTGCTATCTAATAAAATCAAAGAAGTTGAAAACCCATATAAGGAGTCTGTTTCCCTTTCCTTTAAACAACATACCAGTCCTAATACCAACACTAGTGTAGCCAACTTGCTTGAAGAAGTCGGCCAAAATCTCTATACCAGCAAAAAAAGAATGTTTTTTGAACTTCTTCAAAATGCAGATGATGCTGCTCCTGAAAATGGCGTTAAAGTAAAGTTACAACTGAGCGATAATTATTTCGTACTAACCCACGACGGATTTGCTTTCAATAAACATGATTTTGAATCAATTACATCAGCAGCTAAAAGCACTAAGAGTGCAAATAAGAAGAAAACAGGATACAAAGGTATTGGTTTTAAGTCGGTATTTACGAATTCTGAGTCTGTATTAATAAAAAGTGCAGGTTACAATTTCTCATTCGACAAGAGTTTACCAGTCTATAACGATTTCAAAGCCTTTTACTTCCATGTCAACGACATTGAGGAGGATGTAGAGAAGCAAAAGGAATTTCTCCATAAATATGCCAAATATCAAAGAGAATTCAATGGTGTAAAAGATATTCCATGGCAATTATTACCAATATGGTATGAATCATTGAGAATTGACCCCTCTGGTTCCATTTTCAATCAAAAGGAGAATGTTGCCATTGCCCTAAAAATGGACGAAGAAACTCTTTCTGAATATAACGATGCAATTAAAGAGGTGTTTTCTGAGCCCAGATTTATGTTATTCCTTAGGAAAACTAATCGAGTGCAATTAATAGATCAAGATAAATGTTTGACTATTCAAAAAAACATAGACAGAAAGAATAATACAGTTTCACTAGTAAATTCTTTCAATGAGGATCATCTATCTGAAGATTTCTGTATTTTCTCTTCGGACAATATTTTCGTGAATGACGACGAATTCAGAAAAGCTGGTATTCAAATCAGGAGAAAGGAAAGGATTAACAATAGAGGAGAAAACGAAAATTATTTTATCAAGCTTGATCAAGACGGCAATGAGCTTACAGAAGTTGCTGGTATTCCTGACCGTATTGCATCAGCTACAGAAACCTCTATCTCATTTGCCATCAGGCTTGATGAAGAGGGGCATGTCATGCCTATTGGAAAAGATGAGTTATCATTATATGCTTATCTTCCGATGAATGAGCATAGATTTAAATTCCCTTTTTATTTGAATGCTGATTTTATTCCCAAGTCAGACAGAGAAGGAATCCAGAGCGACAATCCATGGAATTATTTCTTATTTTATTCAATAGGAAAGGAAATAGTAAGCATGGTCGCAAACTATGCTTCTGAACTCAATACAAATTATCTTAATCTACTGCCAACGAAAGAACTATCTTACTCTAGTCAGGATACAGCTGCTTTGGTAGATTCATTTAACCGTGGATATAAGGATGCTCTAACAAGCATACCATTTATCCTTAATGATATTAGTGAAATCGTAGGACCAAATAACATTATATTTGATGCTTCAGGTCTATCTGCTGCAATCGGTGCATCCTCTTTCTATAGACTCATTGGCACCACAAAGCATTTACCTCATGAGTCCATTGATTCAAGTTCATTGTCTAAAGATATTTTTGGCATAGAAAAGATTACCACAGAGGCAATCATCTCTATACTGGAGAATAATCTTGATATTCTTAAGAAATGGGTAATTGAATCTAGTGATGAATTAGGTACATCTTTCTACGAATGGCTGGCAAAAGAAGAAAAGGCCCAGGCTCTAATTCCACTCGTTCCTACATTTATGTTTGGAGAAGAATGGAAAACAATTAGTGAGATTAATGTAGAAGATAAACTTTTGATTTCAACGGAGAAAATTTCTACAATCAAACCAATATTATCAAAACTTGGGTTTAAATGTTCTAATCATTCTATTGAAGATCATCCCTTATCATTGTTTATTGATAGTCAAGATGAGAAATCAATTTTTGAAAAGATAAAAGAAGAATCATTGGATCTACTCACATATAATGAGAGATTACAATTGTTTGTCAACGTTTCAAAATTTGAAAACATCGGAGCTGGAACTCTTAAGAAATGGGAAATATTTAAGAATCAAAATGGCAGCTACTGTCCATTGTCTTCAATGTTTGCATATAATTCCAATTGCCCAGTTTGGCTATTTGATCATATGCTAAAACAAGAAGAGAGTAATGATTTTATAACTAAGTATCTTGTTGCATCGACAGATATTTATTCTAGTATTATCGAACCATGTATAGATGATTTGATAGATATCACGGATATTTCAGAGATACATAAAACATTCCTGTCATATTGGAGACCAGGGTTTACAACATCCCTGTTTTCAAAAAGTAATATACCTACGGCAAGTCTACTTCACATTGTCGAACAATCTGACCTGAATTCTCAGGCGGCATATGCATCGAGCTTAAAAGCCATGCCACTCTTAAGCACGTCTGAGTATAACAAAGAATCTTTCGAATATAGATGGATGAGGATGGCTTTATCCAACGATACAGCTATTAGTCATGCGCGCTCAATAGTAACAATTGATGGTAAGAGTTTGTCTGAATATAACCTAAAGGATGATTTCTCTATAAGAATAGGAGCAAATATATATACTTTCTCGCTTTCCCAAATACTACCATCATATTCGTCGTCTTCCATACTGAGCAATGTAAGTTCAAAATTTTCTAGTATTGATGGATATGAAAAAATCTTTGCTCAAAGAGAAGTTAATCCGACCGATGTCCGAAATCAGTTGTATAAGGAACTGAGTGCATCAACTCAACTAATCACAGCAGAACAATTCTGTTTTCTTGTTGTGTATAGAAGGTGTTATGGCTACAATTATTTCGATATTACGCTAAAATCATGCATTCGTGCAAATAATCAGGATCTTTTCATTAAAATACTTGAAAAGGGTATGTCACTAGATATCGCAGACATGTTAAGTCCTGTTATTGCCAATGGAGGAGTTCAATATCCTTTCACTAGATTAATTGGAACATATTTTGATAGTAATGAATTTACCTTACCTATAGAACAAGTTCCTCCGTTCATTGGAAGTTGGGCAAATACGCCAGAGAAGAAACAATTTTTGATTCAACTTGGATTGCATGACAACGAAAGTAAAGAGATACAACGACGAAAATCATTTAAGGAGGACAAATTAGAGAATGTATGGAATCTTAATGATACTAACATTATCAGATCCTTCTTTAATTGGGTTGCGAACTCTTTCCAGCTTCCAATAGAATCAGAAAATCAGGTAAGTATACTGACAAATCTCTACAAAACATTACGACTTACTGGCTCATATAATGAAGAAGATTTCAGTGAGGCAGCTGAATGGTCAAATCAGTTGTATTTAGATTGGAAACAGAATTCTAAAATATCGATATATATAATAGAAGGAGAACTCCCATATAGAGGTATTTATAATAACATCTATTTATTTAAAGGTTACACTGGCGAATATATGTATTTCCCTAACTCTAGATATATATATATAACAGCAAACAGAGAACCTGCTTCTTCTTTAGCTGATGTTTATTCCAATTCCACGTTAAGATGTCCTTTCACCAAAGAGGACTGGAATAAGATATTTCTTGTTTCGGCAGATATTGTTCAAGAAAAGGATGAGCGCATTGCTGAACTTGAAAGATTACTTGAAGAAGCCCGTAGAGATAACAGTTCAAACAATTATGATGATCCCGAAGTGGAAGGACACGGAAAGTATACTGAAAAAGACAATACTGACCAAGAAACCAGAAAACAAATTAATCTTGAAGCTAGATTTGCGGCCAAAGATTATTTGGATTGTTTGGACGATTATGATTGCTCTGAATGGAATCCAGAAGATAGTAGTCAAATAGTAGAAGGAGTTATTAAATATAAAGGTAAACCTATTACAGTTGCAATAACTAGTTCTCGTGGACGAAAATTGTATCTGCACCCTTGGATCTTTACAGAAATAATGGAAGACCCTGACAACTTATTACTTAACTATGGATTTGACAAATGTATTCATTCCTTAAGATTCAAGGATATTTTTATGGATAATCCAGATGTCAATCTCATTTTCGATACAGATGTTATAAGTCCAAAGCTTATTGCTGATCTTTCTAATCAATTCAGGGGGTCAAAACATACTTGCTTTGTGATTGAAAATCCCAAATACTCTCAGTCAGATGCTATTCAGTCTTTCGGTTTAAACGAGAAGAAGGAAGATGGGTACGTTGATTTAGGTTTTTCAGATGATGATATATTTAATTTTTAATTGGAATAGCTATGTATTATACAAGAGAAAACCATAAGCGCTTCTTAAACAAAGAGTTAACAGCAATTTCTGAATCATACTTGAAATTGCTGAATACAAAAGCCATATCTTTGTTAGCAAGCAATGACGTGTATGTTACTCAATATGTAAAACTTGACTTGAAAAAGAACGATATAGGAGCAGACAGAAATGTTTTGGGCTCTGGCCAATTAATGCTTCGCTTCAAAAAAGACAAAGGAATTCCTCGAAAGAATGAATATTTTACAGCCGTTATCTTAGAGAAGGATATGTGCCTTCCTAAAAATTGGGGTGACACTACATGGGGAAAACTTCGTTCACACCAAGTAGAATTTTCTGAAGTCCATTGTGTGTGGCAAGGAAAAACCGATGATAACGGATTCCTGTTGTGTGGATTTTCTGGTATTTCCTTAGAGATGTCCCAATATCTTATAGATAATCGACTAGAAGGTTGTGTTATCATTTTGGGGCCCCAAGAGCCACCAATGGAATATTATCAGAACCTAATAACTGTTATCAGCAATACTTCACCAGATTATTCTGCAAAAGAAATATAGTATGGAATCCTGAGAGAATTAATTCTAATAGTTCTCAGGTTGACAAAATTGTTGCATCTCTCAACTCAAACAACGAATTGGTTTTTCAAGGACCTCCAGGTACTGGTAAAACGCACTTGATGGCTGCAATTGTCGCGCGACTAATAACAGAGAACAAGAGTGTTCTTGTTACAGCATTGACAAATCGTGCTTTGATTGAATTAGCTCAAAAAGATTCTCTAAAAGAGTTTCTTATTCAGAAGAAAGTAAAGAAAACAAACGTATCTGCTGACGAACTCATTTCTTGCAAAAACATATGTCCAGTAGAAAGTAAACAGATAACTTGTATGCCTGGAAGTGTAACACTATCAACTTTCTACAATGCAAGTGGATGGGCAAAGATATGCTATGAAGAGCAACCATTCGATTATGTAATAATGGATGAAGCAAGCCAAGCATTATTTGGAATGATTGCCGCTTGCAAAAATCTAGGAAAAAGAATCATTTGGATTGGTGACCAAAACCAGATGCAGCCAATTATCCTATTAAGTGAGGAAACTCTGGTTAGGAATGATTACGGAATGTTGGCCAATGGTTTTCAAACTCTATGTGACAACTTTGACTTTAAGTCATATATCCTCACAGAGTCACATCGCTTATTACCAAACGCCGCATCATTAACAAGCATCTTTTACCACACCCCCA
Organism: Prevotella micans F0438; assembly: GCF_000243035.1. Lineage (NCBI taxonomy): Bacteria > Pseudomonadati > Bacteroidota > Bacteroidia > Bacteroidales > Prevotellaceae > Prevotella > Prevotella micans. The sequence goes on along the minus strand of NZ_JH594522.1, from coordinate 331,444 downwards.
TCAAGTCCGTTGCTGATTTTGAGTACCAGATTGATGTCAACAAGTTAACGTTTGCCCCACAGAATGGAGGTTGTTCTCTGATACTTACAGAAATGCCTATCGGGGAAAAGGCTGATCGTTCTTGTTGTTCATATGCAATTGATATAATAGCTGAGATTCTAAGTTGTCATCCAAAAATCAATATTTCAGTTCTATCGAAATTTCGTGCAACAGTTAGAATGTTACAAAATTGTTTTGTGAGTAGATTCGGTGGGCTTAACAACGTACTTATAGATACAGTTGAAAGAGTTCAGGGTATGACGTGTGATATATGTCTATATTATATACCCAATACTATGATGAGTATGTCATTAGAGAAATCTCTATTTAATGTAGCTACTAGCCGAGCAAAACAACTGACAATTATTGTTTCTGACAAATCTATTTTGAACACTACCTGCGACAGGACTGTAGCAACATATTTACAAAAAGTATCTATGGGTGATTTCACTCCAGTTCCTTCTCAAAATAGTGATTATACAGAAAAGTCTATTGAAGCTGGGGATATCAATCTTAAGATAAAAGGAAAAATTGATTTATCGCAGTTTGATACACCGAAACAGAAATCTGTCAGCTCTGATAGTAAAAAGAATATATATATCATTGATACAAATGTCTTTGTTAATTATCCGGATATCATTTCTAAGATAGATTCAAAATATTCTGTTGTGTTATCGGCAAAAGTAATTGATGAGTTGGATAAACTTAAGATTGCACTTGATAGTGAAGGTAAACGTAATGTGGAAAAAGCATTACGCAATATCAATAAGTCTTTAGATTGTCCGAACGTATCCATGGAACTATCTGATTTATCATTATTGCCTAACGACTTTAATAAGAAATCCCCAGATAATAATATTCTTTCTGTAGCTCTTAAGTTCAAAGATGAGAATCCTATTTTACTCACCTCTGACAATGGATTACAGGTTAAAGCTAAAGGGTTAAAAATTGCTACTATCTCTCTTAAAGAATTTCTCAAACGATAATATGACACTGGCAATAAATATAGAAGATCTGCTGAATAAACAGAAGATCGAGTCCTACAGGATTGAATTAAAGAAGAAACAAGAATAATATGATTAAAAATCTTGATATTCGCCGGTTGATAGGCGAAGCTACAGAATATGACAAGAAACAGGCTCTGGAGGTGAAGAAACCCAAGAGCTGGTGCAAAAGTGTGAGTGCCTTTGCCAATGGCATTGGCGGTAAACTTGTTTGGGGTATTGCCGACGATGACACGTTAGTTGGACTTGCAGACGCAAAGGGCGATGCCGAGAAGATCAGCGAAGCCATCAAGACACACCTTGATCCAATTCCAGACTTTAATCTTTCGTTTGCCCAGGTGGAAGGGAAAGAGTTTGTGATATTGGATGTCATACCAGGAGTACAGACTCCTTATTACTATATTGGTGATGGCCAAATGCAAGCGTTCGTTCGCGTGGGCAACGAAAGCGTAGTGGCAAGCATGTCGAAACACAAAGAACTTGTACTAAAGGGTTCAAACATGTCGTATGACAGCCTTGTGTCTCGTTGGAGATTTGAGGATATGGCCTTCACCGTACTTCGCGCGACTTATTTTAAACGTACCAATCGTTCTTTTGAAGATAGCGACTATGAGTCCTTTGGCATCGTCAATGAGAAAGGCGAACTGACTAATGCTGGTGCCCTGCTTGCTGACTACTCTCCGGTGCGTCATTCCCGTCTGTTCTGCACACGTTGGAATGGCCTGGATAAGGCTAATGGCATGATGGATGCTTTGGACGATGAGGAATATACTGGCAGCTTGGTTACACTCTTGCAATCAGGACTTGACTTTGTGCGTCGTAACTCTAAGAAAGCATGGCACAAGACCGCTGATAATCGTCTTGAATATCCAGAGTACCCAGAACGTGCCGTGGAAGAAGGATTGGTAAACGCGCTAATTCATCGCAATTATCTTGAGTTGGGCAGTGAGGTACACATTGACATGTATGATGACCGGCTTGAAATATTCTCTCCTGGCGGGCTCCTTGATGGAGGCTCTATCAAAGATATGGACGTGATGAACATGGCATCTCGCCGTCGCAATCCTGTACTTGCCGACATCTTCAGCCGCCTGAAGTATATGGAGCGTCGTGGTTCTGGTTTCAAAAAGATTGTCTCTGCTTACAAAGGGCATGATGGCTACACTGAAGGCATGGATCCCACATTCTCTACCCCTTGGGATTGCTTCGTTCTTACACTGCCGAAGTTTAATGTTGACGGTGTAGAAGGTGTTTATATTAGTTCTGATGACGTTACTGAACTTAGTGGTCAGACAGGTGGTCAGACAGGTGGTCAGACAGGTGGTCAGACAGATATTGATACAACCATTGCAGAAGTGCTTCGACTGATAAAAGAGAATCCTAAAATAACAAGAAAAATGCTTTCTGATGCTATTGGAGTAGCCTCCAGTACTATTCAAAAGCATATTAACCGATTGAAGGATGAAGGTTCCATTCGTCGTATTGGTGGTGACTTTGGTGGTTATTGGGAGATTATAGACACAAAAGAAAAATAGACATAGATATGTTATTCGGAAAAAAGATTAGAGAACTAAGAGATGAGAATGGCGTACTGCAACGCCAGTTGGCTGCACTATTGGAGATAGATACCCCTATGTTCAGTAAGATTGAACGTGGTGACAGGCGGGCCAAACGTGAGCAGGTTATCAAACTTGCAGAGTACTTCCATCAGGATGAGAACGGAATGCTGACCCTCTGGTTGGCAGACAAAGTGCTTGATGCGGTAGATGGCGAGCAAGAACTCAGTTCGCAAGCTATTGAAGTTGCCCAAGAACAAATCAAAGAACTGTAAAAGTATGGAGATTGACATTTTTCCTATACCACATCGGAAGGATGGGATGGCTCGAAACTTTGACAAGGGTTTCCTTGGCATTCTCATCATCACCTACATCATCGCTGCTTTTAAGACAGCTCAGTGTATTGTGGGTAATAATGCAGAAAAGGAGTTAGTGTGCTTCATGCTCACAATACCTATATTCATAGGCTATTACGCCCTGTTTGTACTTGTCTGTTATGGTATCAAGAAAGGTCTCTATGCTTACTTCAAGTCTCATCGCAAAGAATGGAACAGCATAGCAGACCGAGAGGAGATGGAGGAACACATCGCTCAGAACCTTGGCCTGATCCAGAAGAAGGTGCAAGAGAAGAGCGCAACTGTCAACAATCAAAAGAATGCGGCACCAGTTGTGGTTGACGCTCCCAAGCCTGATTGCAATGTAGAATCGCATAGTTCAGAATAAGTATCAGTTACTCCTGAGGCATTGGCAAAGTTGCAGTTGAAGCGTGACATCCAGAAGGCACATGACGAGTTGGAGGTGTTCATCAACCAAGTGCAGATTGACCGCAAGCAAATGAATGAAGCAAAGGTTGCTCGCGAGGCCAAGAAGCAAGAAGCTATCCTCAAATACACTCGTTATACACTCATGCCTCATGGTTTTACGGATGAAGAGCTGTACCAGATTGAGGAGGCTGTCAAACTTCTTGTTGAACTCAATGGCGTTACCCGAATGGAAGTTCTCTCCATTGGCAAGAAGAAAGACCTGAAGCAGGCTGACCTGAAGAACTTCTGTTGGAATATAGCATACCAATACGGGATAGATCCAAAGACCACAGCCCTATTTGCGCTCAACCTGTTCTATGCCTGGTTCAGCAACACTGAGCCTTCAAGTATTCAGAAGACACTGCGAAATACGACGGGCAGATATACAATTGAAATAGACGAGAACATCATAGAGCATCTACCAAAGTTGGAAGAAAAGGTATTCGACAAGACTCACCAATAGCTGAGTTATCGATTTCTATTTTTGTTTGGCAATCCTGCCTCCAATACTTCTTCTTATCGTTCACGTGCGTTCGCAACTATCTGATACACAATAGTATTTAGATTCGAAGAGGTCAAGTAAGAATAATATTCATATTAATCGCAGCAGTCCGAAAAGGACTACTGCGATTATTGTTCGCTATCTCATCTTAGAAATTTATGAAAGAAGAAGTAAGGAAGATATTGAGTATTCTTATAAAGGAGCAGCAAGTAAGAAAGGATCGACTAAAGATTTCTGTTAATAGTACTTCGCGTAGAATACGATATTATTATGAAGGTGAAGATGGGAAGGAATATACAAGATGGCTTGCTAAAGTTAAACGTTTTTTAGATGTAAACTTTCCAGATGATAAGTAATATAGAGGAGTTTGGAACTATAGCTGCTCCTATTTATGGTCCAAATCCTCAGCAGCAGCAACAGTTGTTGGCTATTCTTGAAGCTTTCTTAGAATTTCCGGAGGTAGTTGGGACAACAAAAACAGGTAAGTCTGCAAAGAGTATCAACATAAGTAACAATATAAGCAACACTAATACCCAATCGCAGCAGCAGTCTCAACAACAATCCATCGAGATACTCATAAAAGCACTTGAAGACCAACTTTCTGTAAGTCAGTTAAAGGAAATAAAGCAAGTCGTAGAAGAAGCTAAGGGTGACTTAGAAAAAGCTAAGCCTAAACTCATTGATAAAATCAAATCATTTGGTGAGAATGTGGCTTCGAATATTCTTGCAAACATCATAACCAATCCTGCTATTTGGTCAATGCTTAGCTAAGTATATCTACTCTTTAAATAACTGAAAGGGTGAAAAGCATGCCCGCCCGTGTGGCTTAGCATCTTTTCACCCTTTCACCTTTTCAATTCTTCACCTTTCTACGGCTTCGGCGTTTTCGGCTTTTTATTCAAGTCCTTCCGTTTCGGATTATCTACCTCCACCTCGATTTTACCGAGCGCCTTACGGATAGCATCTTTCCACGTCACGATGATGCGAGGGCGTTTCAGCGCAGAGGCAACCGTCACGTCCTCCTCCTTCTCCAGCATCCGCGAGGGAATTGGTAGTGCGAAGCGAAAAGATGTCGCCCAAGTCGAGCGAACCGCCCATCGTCACCACCTCTACCACGATATTGCGCAGCGTGATAAACACGTTCCTCACATCGCCCTCGCTCAACGACGTTTCGCGCACGATGCGGTCGATGAGCCACTCCTGCGAGAACTTCATCGGAGCCTTCTGCACCGCTCCATACCCCTTCTGCCCCTTGCGCGGGCCTACTCTGAGAATACTCTCAACTACTTTAAAACTAATCATGTTTTCTTATGTATTAAATGAATAATGTGGGGCTCTGCCGTTGGGCTTTGCCCCGTTAACGTGTTCTGTTTCTGCGCATGTTTTGCACTCATACTTAAACTCCTTTTGGACGGATACTTAAGCTACCGGAGGACTGATACTTAAACTCGTCGAGGACTTTAACTTAGACTCCCAGAGGACTTTAACTTAGAGTCCATGAGGAGTGATACTTAACATCCTCAAGGAGTGATACCGAGGCTCCCTCACGACCCCCAATAGCAGTCCTCCGATACCTCTAATATCTATCCCTTAGTCCTCCCACGGCGAGTAACCCGCCATGCCTTGTTCATTCTCTTCGTCTTCTTCATCGAAGAAGCCGCCTTTGGCATCGCCGCCACCGCCAGGGCCTCCGCCCGGAGATATGGGCAGAGAGATGGTTTGCATCACAGCGTCGATGTCGTTGATATGAATCACCTCGATGCGGGGTGAGATGTATGTTTGCTTTTTCATTTCTTTCCTCCTTTAGAATTTATAAAACTTCTTGCCGTTGATGATATACATTTCGCCGCCGGGCAGGGCATTGTAGTCGGTGCCCACGTATCGACCGTCGAGCGTGTAGATGCGATGCGTGTTGCTCTTCAGGTCGGTTTCGGTATCATTCTCCAATTGGCGGATGTCGGTTGTACCGCTCTCATTGTCAAACACCATTGTAAAGCCTTTGGCGGGTGCCGTGCCCGACTTGCTGTAGACGAAGCAACGGAAAGGGGCGATGTAATCGTTGGCTATGCCGTTCTGCACGGGATACCACTTGTTGCCACTTAGATAGTAGGCTTTCTTGGCAGTGGCGGCGGCGTTGTCGATGCGCTCGGTGGTGCCGCAGAAGGCCCAGTCGCCATCGTCGGTGGCAAGGGTTTCGGTGGTGTAGCCGGCTGGACTTACGGGCACTTCTACGTTTGTCATCACAGGCAGGGTGTGGGTGGCTCCGTCGGTGATGCGCACAAGGTAGGGCTTGTTGGCTTCAAGACGGGTTCCAGTAGGCAAAGCGCGGAAGTAGAATGCTTTAGAAGTACCCCACGATAGGTCTTTCTTCACCAGCTCGTAGGCTTGCATGCCGTTGGGCAGGTTGGTAGGATAGGGCAAGAAGAGGGTGCTCACGCTCTTGCCGCTGGTGTTGGAAAATACACGGTCGCACTGGGCAGTCTCGGTCGTGAAAGCGTAGGGAATGCGGTAGCTGTAGGCATCGTACACCTTAAATACTTTGCACTTGCCTTTGTGAATGATGTTTTCTTCCTCGGCTTTAAACTTGGTTTCTTCTGCCGCATCTTGAAGATATACAAGGGTGTGATTCATCAAACCACTGTAAGGGCAGAAAAGAATATTTCGATTCCATTCGCCATAGTAACTAGTAACGCCGACAGTTGCCTTGGTGAAATCTATATACCGCGCATTCGTACATCCGGAAACAGGATTAGAATAGTGCATGCCAAAACCCTCGCCCCATGTGATATATTCTATACCGGTACAGTTTTCGAACTCATCACCAAAGTATATATGCTCAACATGATTGGGGATTTTTAATTCGCCTTTTAATCCTGTGCAATTGCGAAAAGCACCCTCCCATAAATATCCCAGATTATCAGGAAGTATTAGCTTTGTTGCGCCAGTATAATTTTCAAAAGCTTTTCCCTTTATCCCTCTCACAGGATATGAATAGGTTCCATCACTCACTATTGACGGAAAGTGTAATTCTCCTGTGAACGTAGCACTTCCTTTTATTTCACCATTGATTATTGCACTGGCATATGAGGTTCCTCCATCCGATCCTGTACATTTCCAAGTAACGCCATTGGCTGTATAAGTGAAGTCTACGTCCTGCCCCAAAACGGATATGGGCAGAAATACGATGCCTAACAGTAGGATAATTGTAATTTTCTTCTTCATGTTCTCTTTATTTATCGTAAATGTTTAACCTGAATATCTTTCATTAAATCATCGTTATTTGCCTCTTGCGCGGCTTGGCAAAAGGGCACGAAAAAGCGAACAAAGGGAACTCCTTGGAGCCCTTTGCCTATAGGGGTTACGGCACGCTTCGCGCGCGCGTAAGCGAAAGTGAAAAATGTGTAGTTAGACGCTAGGTGCGAATGTGTGTGTGTGTGTGTGTGTGTGTGTGTGTGTGTGTGTGTGTGT
>NZ_JH594522.1:290160-323561 GCF_000243035.1 Prevotella micans F0438 | reverse complement strand
TAGTGTGTGTGTGTGTGTGTGTGTGTGTGTGTGTGTGTGTGTGTGTGTGTTAGCAAATTATTTGGAACCACCAAATAATCGGGCACAAAAATAACAGAAAAGTTCTCGCCTTTCTGCCTCGGCATTGCACCATGTCTATTGCTCATTGCACCTTGTCTATTATTCATTGTGCCTCGTATCATCTTGCTATTGATAACACTCTTACGTTTCACGGCGGCAAAGATAACACAATCTTTCCGAACTGCCAAATAATCAGAAAAGAAATCTCCTTTTTCTTCTCATTCACCCCTCCTAACACAATGATATTTACTATCTTTGCATACAATAATATAAATATAATATTTATGAAACGTTCGACCACAAGAACAAAAAGTGATGTTGTCAAGACATTGCAGAATAATTCAAGGAATGTATCAATACTAAAGACGACAAATAAGAAGTGTTTGTATATATAATCAAGAATAGATCTCGAACAAAAGAAGAATGTAATTATGGCAAAACAAAATACAGCAGACATCGGATTTGAAAAGGAAATATGGAAAGCTGCAGATTTGCTTCGTGGCAATCTTGATGCTTCCGAATACAAATCGGTAGTATTGGGATTGATTTTTCTAAAATACATCTCCGATAAGTTTGAAACCAAATATCAGGAATTAGTCAATAATGGTGAAGGATTCGAGGAAGACCGCGATGAATACATGGCGGACAATATCTTCTTTGTCCCACAAGAAGCACGGTGGAACGTAGTGGCAGAGGCTGCTCATACGCCAGAAATTGGTGTAGTTATTGACAATGCTATGCGCCTCATTGAAAAAGAGAACATCCGTTTGAAAGGTATTCTGCCCAAAAACTTTGCTCGCCCAGAACTGGACAAAAGGCGTTTGGGCGATGTGGTAGATTTATTTACCAATATTCAAATGAAAGAACATGGAGATTCTAAAGATATATTGGGACGCACATACGAATATTGCCTTTCTAAATTTGCAGAAGCAGAAGGCAAATTAGCGGGAGAATTTTATACACCCGCTTGCATTGTTCAAACTCTTGTTGAAGTTCTGAAACCTTATCACGGACGAGTATATGACCCTGCTTGCGGGTCTGGTGGAATGTTCGTACAGTCTGCCAAATTCATAGAGAGGCATCAAGGTAATATCAAAGATATTTCTGTATATGGGCAAGACAGTAACCCTACGACATGGAAGATGGCACAGATGAATCTTGCCATTCGAGGCATTGAGGCTGATCTGGGTAAGTTTAATGCAGATACATTCTTTGATGACCAACATCCTACATTAAAAGCTGATTTTATCATGGCTAATCCGCCATTCAATCTCAGTGATTGGGGAGCAGACAAGTTGCAAGATGATGTGCGTTGGAAATTTGGCATTCCTCCATCGGGCAATGCCAAATTTGCATGGTTGCAACACATGATTCATCATTTATCTCCCAAAGGGAAAATAGGTATGGTATTGGCAAATGGTTCTTTATCTTCACAGACAGGAGGGGAAGGAACGATTCGTGAGAATATCATCAAGTCCGATTTGATAGAAGGTATCGTTGCACTACCCTCACAGCTGTTTTATACCACAGGTATTCCTGTTTCTCTATGGTTCCTCAATCGAGAGAAGAAACAGAAAGATAAAATTCTGTTTGTAGATGCAAGAAACATGGGAACAATGGTTACCCGCAAACTTCGTGAGCTCCAAGAAGCAGATATTAAAAAGATTGCAGACACTTTTGATAAATATAATGATGGTACACTTGAGAATGAAAAAGGCTTCTGTGTAGTTGTAGCTCTTGGCGATGTGGCAAAACAAGACTATATTCTTACCCCTGGACGTTATGTCGGCATTGCAGAACAGGAAGACGATGGTATTCCTTTTCAAGAGAAGATGGACAAACTCACAACCGAATTGTCCGATTTATTTGCCCAATCTCATGATTTGGAGGATGAGATACGAAAACAGTTGGCAAGCATAGGTTTCACTATCAAGTAAAAGACTGCATGTTCTTCCATATTATCAATTCATTAATATAGAAGAATATGAAAGAAAATTTGATTTTAGAGATTAGCAATGCAATGGCAGGTATATTAAGTGTAGAACAAATGGCACAACTCAATGGAGTATTACTGCAAGTAATCAGTAGCTACTCCATTACGGCAGACGACGAGCTAATGCAAGAGAACAATGCATCTAATGAACGTCTGTTAGAGATATTCTTGTCAGCTAAGCAAGTTGAAGGTTGTACCACACCTACCATAAAATATTATGGTTCGACCATCAATCAGCTTTTCAAGAAAATGCCTAAAAAAGTTACGAACTATACCACAGAAGATATTCGTGCTTATTTGGCTGTATTTCAACAGAAACACAAGTCTAGTAAAGTTACAATAGACAATATTCGTCGTATCTTTTCATCTTTCTTTTCATGGTTAGAGGATGAGGATTACATCATTAAAAGTCCTGTACGTAGAATACACAAGGTTAAGACAGGAACACAGATTAAGGAAGTCCTTACTGACGAAAATTTGGAACAACTGCGCGATAACTGTACAAGGGTACGAGATTTAGCCATGATAGACATCTTGGCTTCTACTGGTATGCGTGTTGGAGAACTTGTAAAGCTCAATCGTGAGGATATAAACTTCAATGAGCGTGAGTGTATCGTTTTCGGTAAAGGCAACAAGGAACGTATCGTGTATTTCAATGCTCGTGCAAAGATTCATTTGCAGCAATATCTCGCAGAGCGGAAAGACAGAAACAAAGCATTGTTCGTGTCTCTTGCCAAGCCACACAATCGGTTACAAATATCAGGGGTTGAGACAAGATTAAGAAAGATTGGGAAGCTTTCAAAGATTGTCCGTGTCCATCCACACAAGTTCCGTCGGACACTTGCGACTATGGCTATAGATAAAGGTATGCCCGTGGAGCAAGTACAAAAACTCCTTGGGCATGTTAAAATTGATACAACCATGCACTATGCGATGGTCAATCAAACAAATGTGAAACTCTCTCACCGTAAATTCATCAGTTAAATCAAAATGCAAATAGCATATTATACATATAGGGCCTATCAAACGCCATTTTATAAAAATAGGCAAATAAATGATAATTTAAATTAAGATTAATTATGCAGTAGACAAGAGAATATATTGCAAAAGAACCAAGTCTTAGGACTTTTGAAACACATATTTCAACAATAGAAAACAATGTTGAGATTAATCCTTCTTTGTGCGTTGAAGTAAGCAAAAGTCTGACTGAAGCACTTTGCAAAACAATTCTCATTAATCAAAATACAACGTACAAAGATGATATTTCATTTAATGGTTTAGTAAAACAGACCTTAGAACATCTTATAGAACAGACTGGAAAGGAAATAGTTGGTCTATCTGAACTATGCTGTAGAATTTCTACTGTCGCCCAATCAATTGCAGAGATACGAAATAATGCAGGATTTGCTTCACATGGTTTGGATGTTTTACATCCTCAGATAGACAAAATCACTATCCCTACTGATATACAAAACAACAGATGTACTCTGTGGGTTCATTTTACATTTTTATTTCAGTTATGCCCACCACGCTAACCAAAGATTAATTTATCAAGATTGTGAGTGCTTTAATGATTGGTTTGATGAAGAAAATCCATTAGAAGTCGGAGGCGTACACTTATCAGCATCAGAAGCTCTTTACAACTTAGATTATCAAGCTTATAAAGCTAACTATATAGATTATTTAGAATTTCTTTTAGAAATGAATGAACAATAAAATAAAATACAATGCCTTTCACAGAAGATAATTACGAAAAAGCACTGATATCCCTCTTTGAGGGAATGGGCTATCAATATTTGTACGGTCCAAATATTGAAAGAGACTACTATGTGCCATATTATGAGGCACAATTAGAAGAAAGTCTGCAAACTGTTAATCCAAAGAAGCCACATGCAGCCATTCACGAAGCGATTATCAAACTACGCAATATTGATATGGGTAGTTTGGCGCAGCGTAATGAAACTTTTACAGACTATTTGCAGCATGGCATAGAAGTTTCTTATTTCAATGGCAAGGAAATGCGCAATGAAATGGTTTATTTGATAGACTTTGAGCATACGGACAAAAACACTTTTCAGGTTATCAATCAATGGACATTTATTGAAAATGCAGAGAAACGTGCCGATATTATTGTGTTTGTGAATGGTTTACCATTGGTGGTTGTAGAATTAAAATCACCTTCCCGTGAAGAGACGGACGCTTCAGAGGCATATCTTCAACTCCGCAATTATATGAAAGATGTACCATCGTTGTTCTCTTTCAACATGTTCTGTGTAATGAGCGACATGGCTCTTTCCAAAGCTGGGACAATTACTAGCAAGGAAGATCGCTATATGGAATGGAAAACAAAAGATGGCAATTATGAAAGTACAGAATTTGTCGATTATGATACATTCTTTGAAGGAATATTTCAAAGGGATCGACTCTTAGACATAATCAAGAATTTTATCTGTTTCTCCAAAGAAGAAAAAGGGAGTGCCAAGATATTAGCAGGGTATCATCAGTATTTTGCTGTGAAGAAAGCCATCGAACGTACCAAACATGCTACAGTTAGCAATGGTAAGATTGGTGTATTCTGGCATACGCAAGGCAGTGGTAAGTCATTGTCAATGGTTTTCTATGCCCACTTGCTGCAACAAGAGTTATCGCAGCCCACTATTGTTGTGATTACCGACCGCAACGATTTAGACGACCAACTTTATACCCAATTCTCTAAATGCAAGGAATTCTTACGCCAAACCCCAGTGCAAGCCAATAGTCGTGAGAATCTAAAAGAGCTATTGAGTGGACGAGAAGCTAATGGCATTATCTTCACAACCATGCAGAAGTTTGAGGAGTCTGACGAACCTTTGTCAGAGCGAAGAAATATTATCGTGATGACTGATGAGGCGCATAGAGGACAATATGGTTTTGAGGAAAAAGTCGACGCCACTACTGGTAAGGTCTCTATCGGCACGGCAAGAATCATTCACAATTCACTACCCAATGCTTCATATATTGGCTTTACTGGTACACCTATTTCTACCAAAGACCGAGATACCGTAGAGGTTTTTGGCGATTACATTGATATTTATGACATGACGCAGGCGGTTAATGACGGTGCTACTTGTCCTGTATATTATGAATCTAGAGTTATCAATCTAAATCTTGACGATGTAACCTTGCAAGCCCTTGATGACGAATACGAGCTGTTGGCTGAAGAAGGTGCAACGACAGAACAGATAGAGAAAAGCAAGAAAGAGATGTCACACTTGGAAGAGATACTTGGTGCACCGGCTACCATCGATTCTCTTTGCCAAGACATTCTCAAACACTATGAGGAAAATCGTCAATATGAATTGACAGGTAAGGCAATGATAGTGGCATATTCGCGTCCCATAGCCATGAGCATTTATCATCGACTACTGGAGCTTCACCCAAAATGGACAGATAAAGTGAAAGTCGTTATGACGGGTAGCAACCAAGACCCAGAAGAATGGCACGACATTATCGGAAGCAAGCAGTATAAGAAAGAACTTGCCAGACGATTTAAGGATGACAACGACCCGATGAAGATTGCTATTGTGGTCGACATGTGGCTCACAGGCTTCGACGTTCCCTCATTGGCAACTATGTATGTTTACAAACCGATGAGCGGACATAACCTAATGCAAGCCATTGCACGAGTGAACCGTGTATTCAATGGCAAAGTGGGTGGATTGGTTGTTGACTATATCGGTATTGCCAAGGCCTTGAAAGAAGCTATGCGTGATTATACAGGACGCGACAGACAGAACTTTGGAAATCCAGATATCAAAGGCATGGCTTTTACAAAGTTCAAAGAGAAGTTGGAAGTGTGCCAAGATTTATTTCATGGTTATAATTATAGTAAGTTCCACACAGGGACAGATGCTGACCGTGCTAAATTAATCAAAGGTGGTGTAAACTTTATGTTGGCAACCGATAAACAAGAACAACTGCCATTATATATGAAAGAAGCAGCATTGCTGCACAATTCCATCACTCTTTGCCGAAGCCTGTTGAATGAAGAGCAACGCTTCTTAGCTGCATTCTTTGAAACTGTGCGCACTTTGCTTTCCCGAATGACCGGAAAAGAAAAAGTTACGAAGAAAGAAATTAATGCTCGTATCAGTGAATTGCTGAAACAAAGTGTAAAAAGTGAAGGTGTAATCAATCTTTTCTCTGATGTTAAAGCCGAGTTCTCCCTCTTTGACACAGCCTTCTTAGATGAAATTTCTAAGATGAAAGAAAAGAATATAGCTGTAGAACTGCTTAAAAAACTATTGGCAGAGAAAGTGGCACTCTATCAAAAGACCAATATCGTGCAATCAGAAAAGTTCTCCGACCTGCTCAATCGTTCTTTATCCAACTATTTGAAAGGATTACTCACCAATGAAGAAGTTATCCAAGAACTTTTGCAGTTGGCAAAAGAGATTGCTTCGGCCGATTCAGCAGCTAATGAACTCGGACTTACTCCTGAAGAAAAGTCTTTCTATGATGCCTTGACCAAACCGCAAGCAATCCACGACTTCTATAGTAATGAAGAATTGGTAGCTATGACAAAAGAACTTACTGACTCTCTACGAAAGAACCGCACTATTGATTGGCAAAAGAAAGAGTCAGCCCGTGCAGGTATGCGCAGAATGATTAAACATCTACTTAAGAAATATCATTACCCACCAGAGGAAGCTGCCAATGCATTGGAAACTGTCATCAAACAATGCGAGCAGTGGACGGATAATGAGCAAGAGAATTATTCAATAAAATCAGTCAAGATGTATGAAATTCATGAGGATGAAATACAGATGGCAGCAGAACCATAGAATTAATCTTTTAAAATAAAAATAAATATAATTATCATCCAATTATGCAAAAAAGTAATTTCGCATTAATTTCAGCATTATATGATAATGCTAATGCAGGGCTATATAGTGATGTTTACTTTCCTATTATCAAATACACTATCGTAAGTCTCTTTTACGATGAAAAGCTAAAAAAAGACTATTATACACTTTTAAACATCCAAGACTATATTAAGGAGCACTTTGGCATTGAAATTCCATCACTGGTTTTACAAAGCTCTGTAAAATCATTACAACAAAAAGAATCAGATAAGTTTAATTTTGTTCTGTATGAAAATGGAAAACAATTCCAGATAAAACAGGCATGGGATTGCTCAGTGAATATTCAAGTTGATAAGCTGTATGGTGAATTTACAAATAAGAGAGAAAAACTAGAAAATGAATATTTACTATATCTAAAAAATGAAAATCTTGAAGATGATAAGAAATTTATAGATTTTATATCTGATAACACAGATGACATCTTAGGATATTTTGAAGGAAATGATTGCAACAAAGTTGATGAGAAATATACCACAATGGCATTTTTCTTAGACTATCTCTTTAAAAACAATAAAGAATTATTTTCTATTGCTAATAAACTTTTCTGGGGATCAATCATTGCAGGCTTTTTGAAAAGAAATCCTTCTGAAATGGGGCCATTAAAGAGTGCTGAACCACATGAATATTTTTTAGATACATCTCTAATCATGGCACTATTAAAACTCTCTACATCAGAACATGAGAAATATTCCTTAGAATTGCTTGCCATAATCAAATCATCAGGAGGTGTGGCAAGAGTACATCCTATGACTCTTAGAGAGGTTTCGAATATCATTTTGTCTGTAGAGAACTCTGGATGCCCAAAACCAAACACAGAAATAGCTTCTGCTTATGAACGTTATAATCTGACAAAAACAAAATTACTTAAGATACGAACCCAAACTGAACAGCTTCTAGACAGGTGTGGTGTATCAAAACTCCCCATGATGACTGAGTATGAGTTAAAACAAGCTATATCAGAATATCAAAACAAGAAAGATGTTATAGAACTCCAGAAAGTAAGAGATCCTTTTAACCAAAATAATGAGGATAAATTTCGGGATATTCACGACATATATATGGATGACTATATCCGTGGTAGAAAGAAAACAAAGAAGGAAAAAAACATTAGTTTTGTAACTCTTAATAAGGAGTTAATTGCGTTTTGTCGGAGCCGTTCTAATAATAGAGATTCAAATTTGATGCACCCAGGCAAGATTATCATAGAACAATGGATGAATAACACAAAGGGATCAACTTTAAAGACAAGTGCATTAACAGAGGTTCTATCGCGATGCTTAGTCCTTAATAATCAAAACATAAGGCAAAAACTTGCTATTGTTTCCAAAACTTACAATGAAATATCTGAAGCCTTTGAACCCGAATTATATAAAGAAATCATGCTAGCCTTGTACAAGAGGTCAAAAGGAGTTCTTAAGTGTATGGATGAGGCCGAAATAGAAATCAAAGCTCAAAACTATGAAAAAGCTTATGCTAAGATTAAACAAGCAGAGAAAGAGGCTTTGGCAGAAAAGGAGCAGAACAAAAAAATATTTCCGTACTTCAAGAGAGGCTAGAGCAAACCCAAATAGAAAAGGAAAATCTATATAAGCACGAGACACAACAAAAAGAAAAATATGAGAATGAAATTAAAACTATAAATAAAGAAAATCAAAAACACAAGAAACTTCTATCATTATATAAGACGTTAGAGGAACATAAAAACTCCTTAAAACAAAAAGAAGAAACGCAACAAGACGAAGATCAAAGACTTTTAGGTTTAATAAGCTACAAGTTATTCTATTTTAATATTGCAGTTACTTTCTTCTTACTCGTTCTTTTTTTTGCCTGTCTCTTTACTCTATTTACTAAGAATCTCATGCTCATTTCAAGTTTGGGTGTCGTACTCACTATATTAGGGATTTTTCTAACACATTGCAAATCTATCCTCTTTGATTTTAAACATTATAGGCAAAGCTATAAAGAAGAACGCTATAAATATTTAAAAGAGCACGACAATAAATATCAAAAATTATCTGAGGAAATTTTAGAACTCAGAACAACAATAAATAGGACAAAAGAAAATATACAGAATATTGAGTTATCTTCCTAAAGTATCATACACTGTACTACTATAAAATATTGCCTGCAGTGAAGGAAATTGATTAGAAACTTACTTATATCTAATAGACTTATACTCAGCGGGAAATCACTTCACATAGTAACGATAGATAGGCGATAACATTCAAGAAGATTTCTAATCAATACTACTCAAATAGAGGAAACATTTTTGTACCATAAGAATGCAATTCATTGATTATCAGTATAGGATAAGTTTGAGGAAGAAAGTTTTTAGTTATGAAGAGGATGTACTCAATGGGGCGCATCCTTTTATTATTAATGACACAAAAGGTTTAGTTATGGGGAATGAATTACGGAACAGTTATATTACTTCTTCAGTGGAGGAGAATAAGGGGGAGCTATATGGAATGTTTGAATCGGTTGATGAAAGCTTCATTCCTGGTAGAACTAAATGCGTTGTGTCTATGATTAATTGTGTCTATGATTAATTGTATTATAAAAAGCTTCTGCCTTTATTAAAGAATAAGGTGTGGCGTTGAAAGTTCTGTCGGGTTTGTAGATTCGGGTTTTATAGTTCGGGGTGATTGGGGTGGAATGTGTTATGCGGTCGGTAGACCGGATTGGTATCCGTTGGTTGAGGGTGTTTTGATAGCTAGTGAATTTTACGTAGGGAGATAGAAGGTCATTTTGATTACCATCGAGCCTTACAATATGAGTCATAAAATCCTTTTGATAGCTTTTTAATCTTACAACAGGCCTTTAGAGAAGTCTCTCGCTCCCTTTTTATCTTACAACAGGACTTAAATAATCGTCTTGATAGCTTTTTAATATTACGCTAGGCCTTAGCGAGTCTTCTTATCCCCTGTTGAATCTTACGATGGGCCTTAGAGAAGTCTCTCGCTCCCTTTTTAATCTTACAACAGGACTTAAATAATCCTCTTGATAGCTTTTTAATTTTACAACAGGACTTAAAGAATCCTTTTGGTCGCTTTTTAATCTTACGATGGGATTCAGAACTCTTTTTTTGTCCTGGTTGTAGAGTTATTTTATATATCAATCTATTGATTAATTATTTTAATAGAATATTGAGAATTATCATAGCTATAAAATGTATATTCCATAGATTATGGAAAGTTAGTGTTTGTATGAATTGTATTTTACATAGTCTATGGAATATTTTAGTTTGTATAGAATGTATTTTCCATAGCATATGGATAGATTGTGTTTATATAGAAAGTTTTTTCCATAGATTATGGAAAGTTTACGTTAGTATAGAAAGTTATTTTCATAGGCTATGGAAAATGATAGTTAGTATGCTGAATTATTTCCATAGTTTATGTAAATATCAATTTATATGGAATAATATATTATATTATTTATTGTGAGCAATGTGTTTTAAATATAAAATATTCAATGTATTATTGTGTTAAATAGTTTGATAATTTGATTAGTTTAATTATACATTGAATTAGCTATAATTATAGATTAATTTTTTTCCTTGATTATTGAAATAAATAATTTGTAAATTGCACTCTGAAATGGATATAAAACGAGATCAAAATAGAGGTTTGAGTCCTATCGTAAGATTCAACAGGGGGCAAGAGGCTTCTCTAAGTCCTATCGTAAGATTAAAAAGCTATCGAGAGGATTCTTTAAGTCCTGTTGTAAGATTCAACAGGGGGCAAGAGGCTTCTCTAAGTCCTATTGTAAGATTAAAAAGCTATCGGGAGGATTCTTTAAGTCCTATCGTAAGATTCAAAAGGGGGCGAGAGGCTTCTTTAAGTCCTGTTGTAAGATTAAAAAGCTATCGAGAGGGTTTTATGACTCATGTTGCAGGTTTCGAAAGTGTTCAAAATGGCTTTCTGAGCCCTGTTGTAAGGTTCGACGAGTGGGAAAGTGGCTTGCATGGAGGGATTTTCGACGTAAATAATGATTCAAAATAATATCAAGATGGAAAATATAACCGAGTTACCGTTGCGCATCAGTATTAGGGGTTGTTATTTCTCAAATTTTAGAAACAACCATCATTTTGCGCTCCACAGGCAGCTTCATGGTGCTGTGGCGAAGGTGGATTTGAAGAAATTGCACATCGACAAGGAGTTGATGGACGAGTGGGAAGGTCTTATTGAGCAGTCGTTCACGTTGGGCCCCAGGGCGAGGATTGCGGAGCTCACGAGGCAGATGGGTGAACTGAATGCGAGGCTGACGGAGATGATTACGTATATCTTCGGAGTGATTCGTGCGCAGCGTTTTTCGTTCGACAAGGATATGTCGGGTTCGGCGTTGAGGCTTTATAATATTATCCGGT
The DNA here is from genome assembly GCF_000243035.1 of Prevotella micans F0438. Lineage (NCBI taxonomy): Bacteria > Pseudomonadati > Bacteroidota > Bacteroidia > Bacteroidales > Prevotellaceae > Prevotella > Prevotella micans. The sequence continues at coordinate 312,235 of NZ_JH594522.1, read as the reverse complement.
CGTATCGCGGATTGCAGAAGATGTTGCGCGAGGGCAAGAGTGCGAGGATTGAGAGTTTGCTTGGGTTGTTGGATGAGAAGGCGGATGATGTGAAGCGGCTTGGACTGACGGCGTCGGTGGCGGAGCTTGGTAGGATGAACAATGAGTTGAGTGCTACGTTTATTCTTCGGGCTAATACGAAGGTGGGTCATACGCCGGCTTATAAACTTCGGCCGGAGCTGGATCGGATTTTTTCGCTCGTTGTGAATCGTATTTCGGCTTCTTATGTGCTGGCTAAGAGCGATGCCGACAAGTTGGAAATTATCAGGTTGGTGGTTATTCTTAATAGGGTTATTGCTGATTTCAGACGGAGTTATCATGAGAGTATGGCTCAGAGGCGGAGGGATAGGAGTCGGGTGGATGATTCGGTTGTCGACGATGAGGCGGCGGCTGATGATGAATCGGATTCTTTGGTATCGCTGGATTCATCGGCCGAGGATTTTGATTCGTCGGAAGCGGATTCATCGGCCGAGACTTTATCGGAAGCGGATTCTGTGGAAAAGGTGGCCGAATCGGTAGATGAAGATGAACCTTCGTTGGAAGCCGGATAATGTTTATGCTTGCGAATGTTTTTAGGGCTGTTGCATTGCGGGCCTTTGCGATGGTTTTGTTTTTAATGTTGTTTGTGAAAGTCTTTGCGGGCGACACGGCAACAATAGTGTTCACGGGCGATATATTGCTCGACCGTGGGGTGAGACAGCGTATCGCAACTTCGGGCGTGGAGGCGCTCTTCAGCGAGAGTGTTGACAGCGTGTTTGGGTTGGCCGATGTTGTGGTGGGCAATTTGGAATGTCCGGCTACGAAAATCAAAGAGCCGGTGTTTAAGCGTTTTGTGTTCCGTGGTGAGCCGGAATGGCTGGAGGCGCTCAGGAGGCATGGGTTCACGCATCTGAATATGGCTAATAATCATAGCATCGACCAGGGGCGCGAGGGGTTGATGGATACTCGGAAGAACATTGAATTGGCCGGAATGACGCCCATCGGAGCGGGAAGGAATATGGCGGAGGCGTCGGTTCCGGTTGTTCTGACAACCAGTCCGAGGAAGGTTTATTTGTTTGCGTCGTTGAGGCTTCCGCTCGAAAATATGGCTTATCTAACCGACAGACCTTGCGTGAGTCAGGAGTCGATGGATACGCTTGTGTCGCGTATCGAGAGGTTGCGACGGGAGGAGCCGGAGAGTTATATCATTGTGAGTCTTCATTGGGGGGTGGAGCATCGACTCGTTCCGCAGCCGTCGCAAATCGAAAAGGCGCGGAGGCTCGTCGATGCTGGGGCCGATTGTCTGGTGTGCCATCATACGCACACTTTGCAAACGGTGGAAAACTATCGTGGGCGGAGGATTTACTACAGTATCGGAAACTTTATTTTCGACCAGCGTAAACCAATCAATACGCGGGCTTGTATGGTTAAGTTGAGGATTTATTCTTCGGGTTCGGATGTTGAAACTATTCCGGTGGAGATTGAGCATTGCAGGCCGTCGGTAGTTGAGAAATAGTTTTGGGTTAGCGAGCGGGGGGAATGAAAAAGGGTAAACTTATTCACACATAAGCTTACCCTCTGTTAATGATTACAAGTAAGTAATCTCTTTAACCCAGTAGAAAGTTTTGTATATACATAAACTGGTATCCAGGGACAATTAATTTTATGAACGTCTCTCAATCAATCAAAATAGTATAGGAAGGTTGCGATGCCCTCTAGCGCTGGCTTTTTTTCTCCCTCTATTTCAATTCTGAACTTTATACCTGCTTTGCATACGCCTCGGAGGTTGTCGATGCTTTCGAGTTCGGACACGAGGCGGATTCGAGAGCCGGTTATCACCGGGCGACCGAATCGCATTTTTTCCATGCCGTAGTTCACCATCATGTGTATGTTGTGCACTTCAACGCTTTCGTTCCATAGATAGGGTAGGAGCGAGAGTGTTAGGTAGCCGTGGGCGATGGTGCTTTTGTATGGGCTTTCGGCTTTGGCTTTTTCTATGTCGGTGTGAATCCACTGATGGTCGAGCGTTGCGTCGGCAAACTTGTTGATTCGCTGCTGGTCAACGGTTAGCCAATCGCTTTCGCCGAGTTGTTTTCCGAGATGAGCTGCGAGTTCATCGTAGCTGTTTACGATACATTTCTTCATTATTTTTCGGTCTGATTTTATGTCGGCAAAGTTAATTCTTTTCGGTGTAGAAGTCGATGAGGCGTGTTATGGCTCTTCGGCATACGGGGCAAAATTCCGGGTTTTGGTTTGTCCGCATGCGACAGTCGGGGAACGGGCGGTAGACTCCGTGCATGGAGTATCCGGCTGGCTCGTAGGCTCCGATGTTCCATTTCTCCATTTTCTTTTCGGTTTCGTTGAATGTGGTTGGAATCTTGGTGCCTTTCTTGACCATGTCTTTCCATTTCGAGTCGAAGTTTACGAGCGTCGTTAGGTTGGGTTCCCATGGTTCGATGTCGTGAGGATACATGGGAATCTGTTCGTAACCGTAGGCATATTCGTCGCCCAGTCCGGCGAACGAGTGTCCGAATTCGTGTACAACGACGGGCTTGAAGAGCGAGTGCTTCGTCATGGAAAGATTATAAGAGTTGAGGATTCCGCCGCCGCCATATTTGTCGGTGTTCACGAGCACTATGATGTGTTCGTAGGGGGTTCCGGCTAGCCAATTGTGTAGGTCTTTGAGGTGAAGGGTGGTGAGGTATCGGTCGCTGTAGAAGGTGTCGAAGTTTGAGTGGAGAGCGGTGTTTTTCCATATTCCTTTGCTGGGTTCGGATGTTCCGCTGTCGTGCGACGGCGATTTCACAGCGATGATGTTGAACTTGCTGCGCAGGGTTTTGAACGGTTCGTGTGCGAATAGCGCTTCATTAGCTGTTTTGCAGTCTTCAATGAAGCTGTCCATTTGACTTTCGGTATATCCCTCGGCCACGTATGCAATGTGAATGCAATGCTCGGGGTCGGCTGCAGGCTGAATAGTTTCATATGGTGTGTGCGATTCTGCACCGATTGTGCGGATGAGGATGTCGCCGGGTGCCACGGTGTGGGTGAGCGATGCGATGATTTGCCGGCGGTTGTCGCGCAGGTCTACGGTTATGTCGACAGTATCTTTGGGGTAGGGCACTAGAAACACGTTTTCGAACGCCTTGGTATTGTTCTTGGAGATGTCGTACGATAGCCATTCTTGAAACAACGTCGAGAAAGAGTTGCGATAAATCACCTTTCCAGAGCGATGATGGCGTACTGTTATTTGTCCGTTTCCCTCAACAGGCAGTTGGTCGAGGCGGTTGCGCTTGCCGAACCATCCTGGAATGCGACAGAGCTCGTCGACAGCTATTTGTTGCCGGTCGCGGTTGCCCGAGAAGATGTAGTCGAGTCGGAGGGTTTCGTTCTTGAAATACTGGTTGAAATCTTGTGCTTGCGTTGCGATTACGAGGACGAGCAGCGCGAGCAGAGTTACTAGTTTCTTCATTATATCTTGTTTTATTTCGGAGTTGTATGTTAGTCTATGGTTCGCGATGAATCATCGACCCGCTACCTTGATGGGTTGCGAGCACGAGCACCTCGGCAATCTGAACATGAGCGGGTGCGCTTGCTGCATAGAACACCACGTCGGCTATATCGTCGCCGGTTAGTGGTTTTATTCCTTTATATACGTTGTCGGCTCGTGCATCGTCGCCGTGGAATCGGGTGTTCGAGAAGTTGGTTTGAACTAATCCGGGTTTAATGTTGGTGACTCTTACGGCTGTGTGTGCTACGTCGAGACGTAATCCGTCGGTAATGGTTTTCACGGCTGCTTTGGTTGCACAATAAACATTGCCGGAGGGATAGGCTGCATCGCCGGCAACAGAACCGATGTTGACAACGTGTCCGCTGTTGCGCTCAATCATTGAAGGTACAATCAGGCGGGTCATTGCGAGCAGGCCTTTTATGTTTGTGTCAATCATAGTTTCCCAATCTTCCCAGCTGCCTTCGTATTCGGGCTCCAGACCGAGTGCCAGACCGGCGTTGTTAACCAGAACATCTATCCGTGACCAGTTTTCGTCGAGTGATTCAATGGCTCGTCGCGCACCTTCTCTGTCGCGCACGTCGAAGTTTAGTGCGCATACTTCGGCGCCATATTCTTCACGAAGCAACTGTCCGAGCAGTTCGAGTTTGTTGTGATTGCGGCCCGTGATAATCACTTTGTAGCCGCCCAAAGCGAACCTCTTTGCGCAGCCCTCGCCGATACCGCTTGTTGCACCGGTTACGAGAACGATTTTCTTTTCCATAAATTTTTGTAGTGTCTTTTATGATTTTGAGGCAAAGGTATGGGTTTTTAGTTTCGTTGCAAACACATCGTCTGATGCACAATCCCGCTGTATAAACGTTTTTTAGATAGGTTGGCAAAGGTCTGCTGTATCTTTTCAATACCTTTGCAAGCGAAATTTTAAATCAAAAAATCAATGAAGAAAGTTTTATTATTTATTGCAATCACCCTGCCCCTGTTGTTCACCTCATGCTCGTCTGAAAAGATTGAAAACAACCCACTCCTGGGAACATGGGAAAAGATGACAGACGGCGACTATGAAGAAATAAGATTCTATCACGACTTAACTGTCGTTAGGTCTGTTGTTGACAAAGACAGTAAGGCTATCACCGAAACTCGTGGTGACTACGTTCTGAAAGAAGACGCCATCATTGTACTCAAATGGACATCGGAGAGAAAAAAGAATCCCGTGACCGACAAATGGAGCGAGCCTGAGAATAAGAAAAATTCAATAACATATTCCTACACGCTCAACAAAAGCAATTTCCTTTATTTGACGTATAAGGATATGAATGGGAATCTAGTTAAAGACACTTACACAAAGAAATAAAATTCATCTGGTTCATAAACCCAAACAGGGCGACTCTATAATGAGAGTCGCCCTGTTTTTGTTATCCAGTTTTAATTTAGAAAGTCCACTTGGCCGCTACTGTCGGAATGGCATAGAAGCGATTGTTTTGTCCTTTATCGTTCCAAACGAAGTTGTTGCTGATTTCGACTTCCGAACCAAGTGAAAGTTTAACTTTTTCCCAGCCGCGGATGGTGTTCAGATTATACCATAGCTGCGGTTCTGAAACAACGATAAGCTTTCCGTTAACGTTCGGGTCGTACCACAAATCGCAAAAGCCGCTGAATGTGATTCGTCCGCCGCCGAACGTGGTTCCCCAAACTTCTGTGACTTGGAAGCCGCTGAATGGCTTGAGACCCGTGTGCGAGTTCTTGAAATAATATTTGTAGAGCAATTGCACGCTGAAAGTTTTCGAGAAATCTTTCGATGCCCAGTTCCACGCTCCGCCTGCAAGAACGGAGTGCTGATAGCGGTTGCCATAGTAGGCATTGCCTGCTTCGCCCGAGACGAGTCCGCCGTTATATTCCACGTGGGCCGCCCATTGTTTGTTTTGGCTAACGTTGAATTCGCGTGCAATTTCCCAGTAGGCTCCCATTGCACCGTCGCCTTTATAATCTATGTCGGTGAAAAGATAAGTAGACCCCCAGGTATCGGGTTTAAACATCTCGACGGTTGTGGTGACCGATGTGCGCGACCCCATATCCTTGTAGAGCGAATGCCCGAGGTCGTAGTGCAGTTGAACATTTTGAGAATGCAGATTTGTGAAAGATACCGTTGCGAGAACGGCTAGAATGAATAATTTTTTCATGATAGAATCCTTATTGTTTAAATCGTTGGCAAAGTTAAACAGACTTCATCGCAGGTCGATTACCTCTGTCCGCGGAAAATCTTTTCGGTTGAAACGAAACATTGCGTCGGGCAGGTTTTTTGCGCGGAAGTTCGACACGGATATGCTCACCCACGATGTGTTTTGCAGCATTTTTATTGCCACGGGCTGATAGTTGCGGTTGATGGTTATGAACATTTCGCGAACGCTCCGTCCAGCCGTAGTGGCTTTCATGTGGACGACGGTGTTTTTGCCGGAGGGTTTCATCGATAGGTTGTAGCCCGACTTATACATGGTTACGAATCCGTAGGGATTCATGGCCATGCGCTGTGCTTCGTTGGGTGTGGAGATGTTTACTTCGTTGGTAGATTTCATATAGGTCCACTGTGTCCGTCCGTCGAACCACACTTTCACTGCCGATGTTGAGGCTGTGAATTTTTGTCCTTTGATGGATATGGTTCCCGGAACTCGTCCATATTTTCCGCCGGATATGGTGAAGTTGGCCGTAGCTCCACCTTTATTTCCTATTACGGCCGCGGTTTTGTCGAGTATTTGTCGTGCTTTTTTCGCGTTTTGTGCGATGGCTTTGCCACCGAGCAGCAAGGCCATCACGATGATGATGAGTTTTGTTGTTTTCATTTTTATGTGTTGATGTTATGATTACTTTTCCGAGGGGGCGGACAGACACGGGGTCTGTCCCTACATGCGGCCTGTCGGCCGAATTGGCATGGTAATTTTGAGTTGCTCACACCCGCTGATGCGAGCAATCTTGTTGTTTTGAGTTACCCTCGCCCGCTGGTGTAGGATACAGAGTTGGAGCGTTATCCCTTACTTTTCAATCTTTCAATGAGCGAGTCCAGACTGTTTTCGTCTATGATGAGAACTTCGCGTGGTTTGGAACCTTGTGCCGAGCCAACGACGCCGGCTTTTTCGAGCTGGTCCATCAATCGTCCGGCACGGTTGTAGCCGATTGAGAATCGGCGCTGAATCATGCTTGTTGAACCTTGTTGACTTTGGACGATTGCGCGAGCGGCTTCATCGAAGAGCGGGTCGATTGTTTGGTTATCTAATCCTCCTCCGCCGCCTATGCCATTATCTTCGGATAGAGGTTCGGGAATCTCGAGTGGTGTCACTGGGCCGGGCTGTGCGGCTATAAAGTCGCTTATGTTTTCAACTTCGGGTGTGTCTACGAAGGCGCATTGTACGCGGGTGGGTTCTCCGCCGTTGAGATATAACATGTCGCCTCGACCAACTAGTTGTTGTGCTCCGGGGCGGTCGAGAATTATTCGTGAGTCCATCATGGCCCCCACTCGGAATGCTATTCTGCCTGGGAAGTTGGCTTTGATGTTACCGGTGATTATGGTCGTTGTGGGTCGCTGGGTGGCGATAATCATGTGTATGCCCACGGCTCGTGCCAGCTGTGCGATTCGTGTTATAGGCATTTCGATTTCTTTTCCGGCGGTGAGGATGAGGTCGCCGAACTCGTCGATTATCACGACGAGATAGGGCATATATTCGTGTCCTTCCTCGGGGTTAAGCTGGTGACTGAGGTATTTCTGGTTGTATTCTTTCAGGTTTCGGGCTCCGGCTGTCTTGAGCATGTCATACCGTTCGTCCATGAGCACGCATAGTCCTTTGAGGGTTTTCACAACCTTTTGTACGTCGGTTATTATGGGTTCGTCCACGTTCTCGTCGACGGCAGCCATGAATGGTTTTGCTATTGGGGCGTAGATGCTGAATTCAACTTTTTTGGGGTCGACAAGGACGATTTTCATTTCATTGGGGTGCTTCTTGTAGAGCAGCGATGTAATGATGGCGTTCAGTCCTACTGATTTACCCTGTCCGGTGGCTCCGGCAACGAGCAGGTGTGGAATTTTCGCGAGGTCAACCATGAACACGTCGTTCGTGATAGTTTTTCCGAGCGCGATGGGCAGTTCCATGGTCGATTCCTGGAACTTGCGCGAGTTGAGAATAGAAAACATCGATACGATAGACGGTTTGGCATTGGGCACTTCTATTCCGATAGTTCCCTTTCCCGGCATGGGGGCAATGATTCGAATTCCGATTGCAGCCAAACTGAGGGCTATGTCGTCTTCAAGATTCTTAATCTTCGATATTCGCACACCTTGTGCCGGGGTTATTTCGTATAGAGTTATTGTTGGCCCAACGGTTGCGCGGATACTCTTAATTTGTACGCCGAAATCGTTCAGCACCTTTATGATTCTGTTTTTATTGGCTTCGAGTTCCTCCTTGTCGACGTAGTTTATTTGCGAGTCGGAGTCATATTCCTTAAGTAGATTCAGCGTGGGGAATTTCCACATCGTGAACGGTTCGCGTGGGTTGATGGGTGTCGATGGAATATTTTCGCTTGCCACGGTCTTACTGTCGGCTTGTTCGGCCGCCTTAGCGATGTCGACACTCATGGATATTTCATCCTCGTGCTTGTTTTTCGTGGCAGATTCTTTCTTTCGAGCAGGTTCGGGAATATTGTCGGCAATGAATTCCACTTCCTGCTGTTCCGGAATGTTTGTAGATTGAGCGGTGGGGTCGCCCTGCTCCGAAACGGTGAATTTTACCTTGCTTTTTAGATAGTCTACCGGGTTGAGCAGCTTGCGAATGAAGGTTATTGTTTCTGATGTGGCATAGGTTAGGAAAGCCAGCATGGTAATAACAAGCAAGGCTACCAATCCCGGTTCGCCTACGATGTTTTCCATATACTGAACGCAGAATGCTCCGTGTCCGCCGCCGGGATTGAACACCTTGTCGCCCATGAACGGCGCGAGGAACTTTGCGAACATAATAGAACTCCAAATCATTGTTAGAGCCGTTCCGAAGAACCATTTCCAAAGGTCGACCTTCTCGTAGGCCCGCATCATTTTCAATCCGCAAACAATGATGAACAACGGGATTAAAAAGGCCGGAATACCGAAACATTTCGCAATGAGAAAATAGGAAAGAATGGCTCCTACCGAGCCGCAATAGTTATGAAATTCGTGTGCCGTGTTTTCAACTTCGCCCGGACGCAGTTCGGTGACCAGGCTTTGGTCGGCCTGCCCTGTGCTGAAATAACTAATGAAGGCTATGAGTAGAAAGATTGCTACAAGGAACAATATAAGTCCTAAAATGAAACCTGTTTTGTCGTTAAGTATATTATTGAATCCGATCGCTTCGCTAAATGTTTTAGCCTTGCGTTCAGTTTTTTTCTTTGCCATTCTGAATCTAAATATTTTGATGCAAAAGTAACGAGATGTTCACAATTAATTGTCCCCCTCCCTTGTCAGGTGTAGGCTGATGTATTAAGAGAAATATTAAATTACTTGCATTATAAATTCGACAATTACTGTCGGTGAAAGCTCCATCGCCTAACGTAATTGGGCGTTCTTGTAGTCGCAGAAAAGTTTGGCTATATTTGCTGCCATGAAAAAAGAGCAGTGAGGCTCATAAAACAAACATTCATGGATAGGTTAAAAAGATTTCAGGTTAGCTCAGCCCAAAACGAAACGTTGAATTGGGCTTTCGGAATTTATTTACTGGTGGTTATTTTAGGATTTGTGGATAACTGGCTCGGTCGGCCGGCCGAGTCGGCTGAATCGCTCGTGCAAGTATTTGCTTCCGCGCAAAACGAACGTATAATGCTCATTGTTGAACAATTGCTCACCGGATGCGGCGAACTGCTGATGCTAGAGATTTTCAGGCGTTGCTTGTATCGCGAGAATCAATATTTCGTTCATCTTGCCGCTGTAGTTCTGATGGTTCTGATGGCGCTCGGGATGATTATTCATTGCTTGCCCAACGGTACAACGATAGATGAAAATGGTTTGCATGAAACTGCGTGGAGTTTTTTCCAAACCAGGTTCTATACTTATAATCATTATGCAATGCTCTTGGTGAAACTGTTTCTCGGAATTGCACTCGCGTTGCGCTATGGTGGACGGATAAGACTCTACGGTTTGTCGCTTTTCATTGTCCCGCTGTTTATGATGCTCTGTTCGTTTGCCTATTTCTATGCCTACACGGAAATTGGCGGTCTTACGATGGATGATATAAACACGCTCAACTCTTTTCTTAGCATCGTGAACCTCATTCTCATGCCACTTCCGGTTGTACTGCTTCGTTTGTCGATGTCTACAGATTCATAATTAACAACAATATGAACACTTTCTCAAGGCTCTGCAATCACCGAATAGGGTGGGCGAGCATTTTTCTTTTCATTACCATTCTTCCTATTTCCATGTCGGCTCGCAAAGTAACTAACTTCGATTCAGGTTGGCGATTTATGTTGGCCGACGACAAACGTATGTCCGACAAAACTTTCGACGATTCATCATGGCGACTGCTTGACCTGCCGCACGACTGGGCCATCGAGGGCGATTTCTCGGCCGGTAATCCAAGCGGAGCAGGCGGAGGGGCATTACCTGGCGGAGTGGGATGGTATCGCAAGAGCTTCCGCGTAGAGAGCGCGTCGCCCGAACAAAAACACATGGCCATACGATTCGACGGAGTATATATGAACTCAACAGTATGGATAAACGGCCACAAGCTCGGTACGCGCCCCTATGGTTACATCTCTTTCGAATACGATTTGACACCTTTTATTATATGGGGCGGCGAAAACGTAATAGCCGTGAAGGTTGACAACTCCGACCAACCGAACTCGCGCTGGTATTCGGGATGCGGAATTTACAGACACGTGTGGCTTGTTGAAACCAGTCTGCTACACATCGACACATGGGGCGTTTTCGTGATGCCTAAGAAAATAAAAGGCGACAACTGGCAGGTGCCCGTGAACGTTGTACTGAAAAACAGTGAAGGCAGACAACCGATGATTCGTAATACGCTGCTCGATAAGAACGGTCGAATCGTAGCCCGCCAGGAAAGTAGGTCGGTTAGCCAAACTCTCATGGTGCGACGGCCGATGCTTTGGTCGGTGTCTACTCCGAACGTTTATAAACTCAAAACAGAGATAATTCTCAATGGAAAGGTTGTCGATGAAGAAACTACAATCACAGCCTTTCGCGAGTTCCGTTTCGACGCCAGTAGCGGTTTCTGGCTTAATGGCCGGAATATGAAAATCAACGGCGTTTGTAACCATCACGACCTGGGATGCCTTGGTGCCGCACTAAACGAAGATGCACTACATCGTCAACTCTTCAAGCTCAAGGAAATGGGTGTCAATGCCATCCGCTGTTCGCACAATCCGCCCGCGCCCGAACTTCTGAATCTCTGCGACACGATGGGGTTCATTGTCATGGACGAATCGTTCGACATGTGGCGTCGTAAGAAAACTAAGAACGATTATGCCCGCTTTTTCGACGAATGGCATGAACGCGACCTAACCGACATGGTTCTGCGCGACCGCAATCATCCCAGCATAATGATATGGAGCATCGGAAACGAAGTGCTCGAGCAATGGTCGTCGGCCGACACCGACGCGCTGACTCTCGAGCAGGCTAATCTTATATTGAATGCCGGGCAGGATGCTTCGAAACTCGCCCACGGTTCTGAGCTATCGCCCAATTCGCTACTCACAATTCATCTGGTCGACATCATTCGCCGCCTCGACACATCGCGCCCCATAACCGCGGGATGCAATGAGCCATCGCCCAACAACCACCTCTTCAAATCAGGTGCGCTCAACCTGATAGGATTCAACTATCATCACGAAATGATAAACGATGTCCCGAAAAACTTCCCCGGTAAACCGTTCATCATGACCGAAAGCGTATCGGCTTTGCAGACGCGCGGATTTTATAGGATGCCGTCGGATAGTATCTTCGTTATGCCAGAACGGTGGGACCGACCTTACACCGACCCGACAATGATGTGTTCGGCTTACGACAACTCGCATGCCCCATGGAGCTCGACCCATGAGGCAACCTGGGATGTTGTAAAGCATAAACCATATTGCTCCGGGCAGTTTATCTGGACAGGCTGGGATTATATCGGCGAACCAACTCCTTATGGCTTCCCCGCACGAAGCAGCTATTTTGGAATAATCGACTTGGCCGGTTTCCCAAAGGATGCCTATTATATGTATCAAAGCGAATGGACCAACAAACCCGTGCTGCATCTCTTTCCGCATTGGGATTGGCTGCCGGGACAAACTATCGACATGTGGTGCTATTACAGTCGGGCCGATGAGGTTGAACTCTTTGTCAACGGAAAAAGTCAGGGCATTCGTCGTAAACCCGACTCGCACACCTATCATGTCTCATGGCGCGTGCAATATGAACCCGGTGAAGTGATGGTTGTAGCCCGAACGAATGGCAAAGAAACCGGCCGACAGATTATACGAACATCCGGTCAGCCCTACGCTATTCGTCTCACCACCGACTATATCGGCAAGGACACCTATTTCGTTAATGCCGAGGTGGTCGATAAAGAAGGCAACCTGTGTACGACCGCCGAAAACGATATAGTTTTCTCGTCCGACAATGCCGAGATAATCGGTGTTGACAACGGTTCTCAGTTCTCAACCGAGCGTTTCAAGGCCAATCATCGTAAAGCCTTTTTCGGTCGCTGTCTCGTTGTTCTGAAATCTAAATCTCCCAATCCGATAACTCTCCGCGCCCGTTCCATTGGCCTCGCCGATACCCAAATAAACCTCTAGCAACAAATCTTACATGAAAATTGCCCTTTGAGATGCGTATAACTCACCATCCCAAAGGGCAATTTCATTTACGTATATCGTATTCTAATAATTTATAAGATGACAACGCAATTCGGTGACCGTTTTTGCCCCCCGAATTCCCAGGACGCTTTCCCGATGACCGTTTTTTGTTCCCTGAATTCCCAGGACGCTTTCCCGATGACCGTTTTTAACTCCCCAAGTTCAAGGGAGAGCAACCCGATGACCGTTTTTTGCTCCCTGAAATCCCAGGACACTTTCCCGATGACCGTTTTTAACTCCCCAAGTTCAAGAGAGAGCAACCCGATGACCGTTTTGCTTTCCACAAAATAAAAACGAGATGAAAAGACTTTGGTAAAAATCCTAAATTCAATATCTTTGCATTCGCCAAAACGAAGAAATGAGCACCCTTAGCTCAGTTGGTAGAGCAACTGACTCTTAATCAGTGGGTCTAGGGTTCGAGTCCCTAAGGGTGTACTAAAAAATCCCCATATACACATAACTTTGTCTAAGCAAGCACCCTTAGCTCAGTTGGTAGAGCAACTGACTCTTAATCAGTGGGTCTAGGGTTCGAATCCCTAAGGGTGTACAAATGTTGTCTTAGCATAATCAAAGTTCGATTTCATTTTATATAATTAAATGTTAGAGTTAGGAAGCACGTTTGAGTAATCATTCGGCGCTTCTTTCTTTAATATAGGGTCAGAGATTTTTTCACTTTCTGAATATAACTAATGGGAATCGAACTGTGGTTAAAAAGAGCGGAATACGGGAGTCGAACCCGCCTCCCAGGCTTGGGAAGCCCGTGCACTACCGATGTGCTAATTCCGCGAAGACTCTGCAATATCAACAGTATGTGTGAAAGAAAAAGGGTCGATATTAACAGCATTGTTATGGGGTGAGCCGATACCCGGACTCGAACCGGGGACCTACGCATTACGAATGCGTTGCTCTACCAACTGAGCCATATCGGCGATGTGCGTGCAAAGGTAAAGACAAAGGGAAGACAGACCAAAACAAACATACAAATTTTATGCATCAGCAGATTATAAAGCATTTAACTGATAACGATGCCTACACATTCAGTTGTCAGTACTACGTGTTGCAAACTTATCCTCGTGCGGAAGTGGAATATACTTTCTTCGACAGGAATCGTACGGTTTATCCTCCGGGGTTCGACGAGTTGCTTGTTGAGCAACTGAACTACATGCTGCGTGTGACGATTAGCGAGGAAGAAATAGCTTTTATGCATCGGCGTATGTATTATTTGCCAGAATGGTATTTCACCTTTCTGCGCGGTTATCGGTTCAATCCGGGCGAGGTGTCGGTGTCGCAAGATGAGGAAGGGCATTTAGACATTAAGATACGCGGCAAATGGTATTCAACCATAATGTGGGAGATGCCCATTTTGAGTATCATCTCAGAGTTGATGCACATGTTGAATGGCGACATCGCTGGTTATAATTCCGAACGTGAACGCGAACGTGCTGCTGAGAAAACGCGTCGTATATTGCAAAACGGAATCGTCCTGGGAGATATGGGAACGCGCCGACGGTTGTCGTTCGAACACCAGAATATGGTTATCGAAACTATGAAACAGGTGAGTGAGCAAGGGGGATGCGAGGACGAATCGGGAGCGTTTCGTCCCTGGACAGGTCGATTCACTGGTACGAGCAATGTTTATTTTGCCATGAAACATAATCTCATAGCTATCGGCACAATGAGTCATCAGCTGATTGAGTTCGAGGAGAACGTCAGCGGAATTTTCGAATGCAATTTCAATGTTATGCGTAAGTTCAGCGATGTTTACGACGGCGATAACGGAATATATCTATACGATTGTTTTGGCGACAAGGTGTTTTTTAGTAACCTGTCGAAACGAATGGCGATGATGTTCTCCGGGTTACGCGTTGACAGCGGTAATGAGGAAGACCAAACAGAGAAAATCATAGCCAAATATCAAAGTCTGGGAATCGACCCTGCAACTAAACAGGTTGTCTACAGTAACGGACTTAACATCGACCGAGCGATAGAGATTCATAAATATGTTGCAGGCAGAATGAATGACAGCTACGGAATGGGAACCTTCCTCACATGCGACGTCGAGAACTGCCAACCAATGAATATAGTTATCAAACTCACCAGAATGCGAATAACCGAAAAACGTGAGTGGCACGATTGCGTAAAGCTATCGTGCGACAGCGGGAAGACTCTCGGTAATCCCGAGAAATGCGCATATCTTCTAAAACAAATCGGATAATGAAAACAACTTTACTCCTCCTCACCGTCCTCTTCCTTGGTTCTTCGCTACAGGCGCAAAACAAGCAAATGGAAAGTCAGGGACTGGTCAACATAAAGAGCGTAGACCCAAGTATAAAAGTAGCCCTGATGTATGCCAGAAGCGACAACTTCTGTGGACGAACGCTATACGCCGACCTCCACGATGCATACATGCTTCCACGCTGTGCCAAAGCCCTCAAGAAAGCTCAAGCCGAATTGAAACGTCGTCGACCAGACCTTAGTCTTTGCATATTCGATGCCACCCGCCCCATGAGCATCCAGCAAACAATGTGGGATGTCGTGAAAAACACCCCGCACTATTTTTATGTATCCAATCCGGCCCGAGGTGGCGGAATGCACAACTACGGAATGGCTCTTGACATAAGCCTATGCAAAGCATCGTGGAGCGAAGCCCTATGGCGCCCCGGCTCGGCACCATGCAGGATTGATACCATCCCGATGGGAACGAAAGTAGACCACATGGGCTCTCGAAGTCACATCGACCGCGAAGAAACTATCCTTACACCTGCCGTAATAGCCAATCGCCTACTACTTCGCGAAGTGATGCAAGCAGCCGGATTCATGCCCATCCGAACCGAGTGGTGGCACTTCAACCTATGCACACGTGCATGGGCGAAAGCCAATCTGCGGGTGATTAAATAGAATGGGATGGAAGAGAAACTCCGGCAGTTCATTTCGCAGCATAAAAACGACAATGTTCAGCAGTTGGCCCTGCAAGCTCATAAGTTTGCAGACATCGACCTGCCTTTCGCGCTCAATCAGATTGCCGGGTGGCAAAAGGCCAGAACAAAGCTGCCCACATGGGCTGGCGTTTCCAACATAATCTATCCGCAGCATCTTTCCCTAGAGCAATGTTCGTCGGAGTTCACCGCGTTGTATAAAGCCCGACTGGCATGCCGACTCATGCCAAACGAGTTCAAGACTATGGTCGACCTCACTGGCGGATTCGGCGTCGATTTCTCTTTCATGGCTCCACATTTTGCCGAGGCAGTGTATGTGGAGCAGCAAGAATATCTCTGCACGATAGCCCGAACGAATTTTGAACTCCTGAAGCTCTCCAATGCGATAATTATAAACGATAAAGCCGAACATTATCTTCGCACCATGCCTCCAGTCGGGATAATATACATCGACCCGGCACGCCGGAGTTCGGAAGGTCAAAAAACCATATTGATAACCGACTGCACACCTAATCTGCTCGACTTGAAAACGCAACTTATCGATAAATCCCATGCAACCATAATCAAGCTTTCGCCCATGCTTGACTGGCATCGTGCCCTCGAAGAACTAACCGATGAGAACACCCATGTGAACGAAGTGCACATCCTTTCGCGCAACAACGAATGCAAGGAACTTCTGCTTGTCATGTCGGCCTCGCCGGCTCCGACGCGAATAGTCTGCATCAACAACTCCACACAATTCGCCTACACACCAAGTCAACTTAAACAACGCATAATTGCCCATCCTCTACAGGCCGGCATGCACCTTTACGAACCTAACGCATCGATAATGAAAGCAGGAGGCTATGCCCAGCTCACCCACGAAATGCCCCTCGAAGCAATTGCGCCGAACTCTCATCTGTTCGTGTCGTCCACCTCGCTGCCCAACTTCCCAGGTCGACATTTCATAATTCAATCAATCTCATCGTTCGGCAAGAAAGACCTCCGTAACAATCTCCGCGGTATCGCCTCGGCAAACATAGCCGTGAGAAACTTCCCACAAACTGCTGTCGAACTATGCAGAAAACTAAAGCTCTCCGACGGCGGCGCACATTATATATTTGCTACCACCGACGCTCTTGGAACTCATCTCCTCCTCCTTTGCACGAAGTTCAACAGAAAAGAACCATAGTTCGACTTCTCCCTCTCTGTGTGGGGATGAATATCTTTCCCTTGTGCATGGTTCCATCCGTGGCTGACGAGCAGATTTTTATTTCTCCCTGATTCGAACCACATAAACTCCAATTGGTCATTAGATATTTTGCAAGCAAAGAGTTACAAATGAATACTCTTCGCCAGGGGTGTACTACACTCTTCACTGAAGGTGTACTACACCCTTCGCTAAAGGTGTACTACACTCTTATACAATGGTATTATACTCGCTTTGTTAACCCCCAGATTGTTCATTAGGTCTTAAAGACTACAATTCCCTTTGATTTTCTAATAACCAATTTGGGATAAAGCAAATCGAACATTACATGCGGGCATATTTCTAGTTCACGTTAACTTTGCGCGTTGAAAACAATAAAGTACAATCAATCATGACTCTACAACAATTAGAATATGTGATGGCCGTTTATCGTTGTCAGCATTTTGCTAAGGCGGCCGATTCGTGCCATGTTACACAGCCCACGCTGAGCGCTATGATTCAGAAATTGGAATCAGAACTGAACGTGAAGATTTTCGACCGTAGTAGGCAGCCCATCTTACCTACTCCACTAGGGAAAATCATAATCGACCAGGCCGAGAAAGTGCTCGCCGACGCAAAGGAACTAAGTGAAATGGTCGAAGAATATAAACATTCCCTAGAAGGCTCATTCAGGATGGGCGTTTTGCCGACCATTGCACCTTATCTTATACCAAGATTCTTCCCGCAACTCATGGACGAATTCCCGAAACTCGACATTCGAATCTCCGAACTTAAAACCGATGAGATGAAACTAGCCATCGCCCGGGGAGACATTGATGCCGGCATATTGGCACAAATCGACGGACTGGAAGAATTCGAAAGCAGGCACCTCTTCTATGAAAAGTTCTTTGTTTATGTTGCCGAAAACGACGCGCTTTTCAACAACAAAGCCATCCGCACAGTCGATTTGAACGGCGAATTCCTATGGCTTCTCGATGAGGGACATTGTTTCCGCGACCAACTCGTGAAATTCTGCCAGCTCAAATCGGCCAAACGCAGTAAGGAAGCCTACAATTTGGGCAGCATCGAAACATTCATGCGCATAGTCGAAGGCGGTAAAGGCGTCACCTTCATTCCCGAGCTGTCCATGTTGCAGCTCACCGACGAGCAACGCCGATTGGTTAAGCCATTCGCTTTCCCGATTCCTTCGCGCCAGGTTGTTTTGCTCACGGCTAAGAACTTCGTTCGGAATACGCTACTCAATCTTATCACAGAACGCATTCAAGCATCTGTTCCAAAGGAGATGATAAGCCTAGGAAAGAAACAACAGGCAGTGTTCTAGATTGTCGTTTTGTAAGCTATGCATTGTGATAAGATGGTTATTTGCCCCCGATAGCAGGTTATTCTGCACAGATACTTGCCCTGTTCGATAACTTTTTTATAATTTTGGCGCATGAATAAAGGTTGTATCCCCTAGTTGTCTAGGGAGCTTATAAGTAAGGATAAAAACAAAATCATTTATTTTTTAAATCATAAACAACATGAAGATTGAAAAAGTACATGCCCGCGAGATTCTCGATTCGCGTGGCAACCCCACGGTTGAAGTAGAAATTACACTGGACAACGGCGTAAAGGGCCGCGCAAGCGTTCCATCAGGCGCATCGACAGGTGAGAACGAAGCTCTCGAACTTCGTGATGGCGACAAGGACCGCTTCCTCGGAAAAGGGGTTCTCAAAGCCGTTAGAAACGTGAACGAAATTATCGCACCCGCCATTAAAGGCTTTTGCGTTTGTGAGCAACGCGCAATAGATTATAGAATGCTCGAAATTGATGGTACTCCTACGAAGAGTAATCTAGGTGCTAACGCCATCCTAGGCGTATCGCTGGCAGTTGCTCAAACAGCAGCCAAAGCGCTTGGCATGCCGCTTTATCGCTACATTGGCGGGGCCAACACCTATGTTCTTCCCGTTCCAATGATGAACATCATCAATGGTGGCGCACATTCCGATGCCCCAATCGCCTTCCAAGAGTTCATGATTCGCCCTGTTGGCGCATGCTGCGAACGCGAAGCCATCCGTATGGGGGCCGAAGTATTCCATGCTCTAGCCAAGAACCTCAAAAAGCGTGGCTTGTCTACAGCTGTAGGCGACGAAGGCGGATTCGCCCCAAACTTCGATGGAATCGAAGATGCTCTCGACACCATTATCGCTTCAATCAAAGATGCTGGCTACGAACCCGGTAAAGACGTTAAAATAGCCATGGACTGTGCCGCCAGTGAATTTGCAGTGTGCGAAAACGGTAACTGGTTCTACGACTATCGCCAGCTCAAAAGCGGAATGCCTAAAGATCCCAATGGAAAGAAACTCACTGCCGACGAGCAAATTGAATATCTTGAGCACCTCATAACGAAATACCCAATCGACTCCATTGAAGATGGTCTCGACGAAAATGACTGGGAAAACTGGGCTAAACTCACCGCTCGCATCGGTGACCGCTGTCAGCTTGTTGGTGATGACCTCTTCGTGACCAATGTGAAATTCCTCGAAAAAGGTATCAAGATGGGCGTTGCAAACTCCATCCTCATCAAAGTGAACCAAATCGGCTCGCTAACTGAAACCCTCGAGGCTATCGAGATGGCTCATCGTCATGGTTACACTACGGTTACATCTCATCGTTCGGGTGAAACCGAAGACACAACGATTGCAGATATAGCAGTTGCAACCAATTCCGGCCAAATCAAAACCGGTTCAATGAGTCGCACCGACCGTATGGCCAAATACAACCAGCTCATCCGCATAGAAGAAGAGCTGGGAGGAGTTGCAAAATATGGCTATGCCAAACTGAAATAGGATACAATTTTAAAAATGTCATAATCAAGGAGAGTTACTCGTGAGAGTCGCTCTCCTTTATTTTTACAAAACAGCATCATCTCAACAATGCGCAAAAAAGCCAATGAAGCTTGTTTCGTTAAAATCAATTTTCCTTAACTTTGCTACCACAATGATAAACAATCGCTTCACGAAAGCATTCTGGGTTCGGTGGGAGAGCCGAAACAAATATTTTCGAGAGGCATCAACAAACAAATCAATTTATTATGAACAACAAGAGTTTTACTACAAGAAAGTTCGCGGCGATAGCTGCGATGCTCCTATCCTCTTTTGCTTTCTCTGCGCAGGCACAAACCTGGGAGATTAGTCCTAAGTTCGAGGGAGCTGACGATGCACCGGTAGCAATAAAAGCACCAGTTGCAAAAATCGACCCGGCCGCAAATCAAAAATGGTGGGGCTATTTCACCACCGACATGAAACGTATTGCAGTTGGAACACAAAAGGCAGGAACATTCAATCAGGCCTTCCACATCAAACCGGGTAATGAGGTTGCAATAGGCAATAAGATTAAAGCGATTCGTTTCTATCTTCGCGACAAATCAGTAATAAAAGACTTGAAGATTTGGATTTCGAAGACTCTGCCCGGAGATGTTACCAAAGCAGAATACTACAAAGCTCTTGACCTTTCTACATTGGCTTCTGGCGACGAAACTAACGGATATGCAGGGAAGGTTAACGATATTCTTTTGGACAACGCTTACAATGTAGGTACTGAAGGGGCTTATGTTGGACTAATCTTCACGGTACCCAGCGCCTCTTCAGAAACCGCAAAATACCCTATAGTTCTAGGCTCGACTCCCGATGTTAAAGAAGCTTTGTTGCTAGGAGCTCCAGGCCAGCAGTGGGAAGATTTGTATGGCCAAGGCCTAGGAGTATTGGCTGCACAAGTTCTGGTTGAAGGCACTTTCCATCAGAATGCTATAGTTCCGCTAGACTTCTCAACGGCTTATGCTGGTCTAGGCAAAACAACAACTTTCGAACTTAACGTAACCAACTGTGGTACCGAAGGAATATCCAACTTCGATTACACCGTAACAACTGACGGCGTTGCTAGCGCTGAAAAGCATGTAAACCTCGCAACTCCATTTAAAGTTTTCGGTGGAGTTACAACCGTAGAAGTTACTCTTGATGCCGACGCACAATCAGGAACAAAAGAGAAGACTATCACTATCACTAAAGTGAATGGGGTTCCAAACCAGGCAAACTCATCTAGCTGCAAAGGCAATTTGACAACTGTTGATAAATTGTTCAAACGTGTGATTGTTATGGAAGAATTTACCGGAACCGGTTGCCCATGGTGTCCGCGCGGAATAGTTGGAATGAAGAATGCGAACGAAGCCTATCCGGACAACTTCGCGGGTATAGCTTTGCACAATTACAATTCGGACGACCCGATGAGCATGTCGGCCTACGCTCGCCTGGGCTTTGATGGTGCGCCTCAATGCCAATTAAACCGTGATGTAAAATGTGACCCTTACTACGGTTCTGACAAGAAAACGATTCTGAACGATATAAAGAGACTCCTTATCGCTCCACCGGCTGTTGGAGTTGAGGTGAAAGGCGAACTGACAAACAACAACACAGAAGTGAAAGTAAAAGTAAACCTCGACCCGCTTACTTCCGGAAAATACAGTTTAGCTTATGTCTTGGTTGCCGATAGTTTGTATAACTCCAAATGGAAGCAGGGTAATAACTATGCACAATTCAGTCCAGCCCAAGCACCGGAAGACATGAAGGATTTCTGCAAGGGTGGAAAATACGGTAAAAGCTATTGCTCACCGGTGTTCGACGACGTAGCAGTTTCAAGTTCTTATAATACAGCAGGAATTAACCAAGCTACATCGTTCAACATGCAGAAAGATGTTGCCGTAACTCAAGAGTACACCTTGAAGATGCCGACAAAGAAATCGGTTAAGGAGGTGCTAAAGCTCAACAAACTCAATGTTGTAGTAATTCTTCTCGACTCTAAAGGCAAAGTTGTCAACGCCGGTAAAGCCGCTGTGACACTCGACCCGACCGGAATCGAAGAGGTTAACAATAACGCAGCCGAAGTCAAGGAAGTGGCTCGATACACTGTTGACGGTCGCAGAATCAATGCTCCACAACGTGGTGTGAATATCGTTAAATACTCTGACGGCAGATCTGTAAAGGAGATTGTTCGATAAACAATGAAATACTCAGGTAGTGAAGCGGACTCTCCCCCGACCTCACATCCCTGATTCTTTTGATTTTCTTAATTTCTCCCGGCGACATATAAATGTCGCCGGGAGTTTTTATTCTATATCTTGTTCTGGAGTGCCGCCTACGGAGTAGAAATACATGAGTCTGGTTTAAGATAACGGTCGGCCGGCAAGCCCCGGGTGAGGAGGGGGGGGCGACAGATCACAGGTAGGTTGCCTTCCACAAGTGCAAATGGGAGAGGTGTTGAAGGTTTTATCGATTTTGCAATGTTACAAAGCCTTCCCACCGTTGGTTTTTTCCTTTCTGCAGCTTACAAAACGTTCCCGCCGATGGTAATATCGATTTTGTAATGTTACAAAGTCTTCCCACCGCCGGTTTTTTCCTTTCTGCAGCTTACAAAACGTTCCCGCCGATGGTAATATCGATTTTGTAATGTTACAAAGTCTTCCCACCGCCGGTTTTTTTCCTTCTGCAGCTTACAAAACGTTCCCGCCGAGTGGTAATATCGATTTTT
>NZ_JH594522.1:249309-289890 GCF_000243035.1 Prevotella micans F0438 | reverse complement strand
CCTTCCCACCGTTGGTTTTTTCCTTTCTGCAGCTTACAAAACGTTCCCGCCGATGGTTAATATCGATTTTGTAATGTTACAAAGTCTTCCCACCGCCGGTTTTTTCCTTTCTGCAGCTTACAAAACGTTCCCGCCGATGGTAATATCGATTTTGTAATGTTACAAAGTCTTCCCACCGCCGGTTTTTTCCTTTCTGCAGCTTACAAAACGTTCCCGCCGATGGTAATATCGATTTTGTAATGTTACAAAGTCTTCCCACCGTTGGTTTTTTCCTTTCTGCATCTTACAAAACGTTCCCGCCGATGGTAATATCGATTTTGTAAGGTTACAAAGGCTTCTCGCCAACCCCATCTTGAGTATGCTAATTCAAACGATAGGGTACGACTCTACGAATGCTAATTCGAGCTGTGAAAATAGGATGTTGTAATCCGTGGTTTGCAATCTTATTGAAATACATTACTTTTGCAAGCAACAAAGCAGACTCTTTTCGTTGAATTCAGGATGGCTATAAGAGAAAAGGGCTCTGGCAACACAAATGAACAAGATGGATGCATTTTTCCGCACTCACAACTATCTCGTAGAGCATATAGACGCTCCGGTTAGACGACGATTGATGGACGAAATCGACTGGAATCATCGTATGATTGGTATTAAAGGCACTCGCGGAATAGGAAAAACCACTTTCCTGTTGCAATATGCAAAGGAAAAATTTGGGTCACGTGACAGGCAATGTCTCTATGTGAACATGAACAACTTCTACTTTCATGGACGAGGAATTGCCGACTTTGCCGGAGAATTCTATCATGGCGGAGGTAGAGTGTTGCTCATCGACCAGGTATTCAAACAACCCAATTGGAGTAGTGAACTCAGAAGATGTCACGACTTGTTCCCGGAGCTGAAGATAGTTTTCACGGGGTCGAGCGTTATGCGACTTAAAGAGGAGAACCCGGAACTCAACGGAATAGTGAAAGGATATAATCTCACGGGTTTTTCGTTCAGGGAGTTCTTGAATCTAGAAACCGGCGAACAGTTTGAACCTTATTCGCTTGATGATATTCTGATGAATCACGAACAGATTGTGAAGAAGATTCTCCCGAAGGTTAGACCGATTGAGCATTTCCAAAACTATATTCATCACGGATTCTATCCCTTCTTTCTGGAAAATCGCAATTTCTCGGAGAATCTTCTGAAGACAATGAATATGATGACCGAGGTCGACATTTTGCTCATAAAACAAATTGAGCTGAAATATCTTACCAAAATCAAGAAGCTCTTCTATCACCTCTCGCTTGAAATGCCACAAACACCTAACATCAGTAATCTTGCGAAGGAAATAAACACGAGTAGGGCAACGGTGATGAACTACATAAAATACCTCTCCGACGCCCGTTTGCTAAATATCCTCTATCCTATAGGAGAGGATTTTCCAAAGAAGCCAGCCCGGGTGATGATGAATAACTCGAACCTGATTTACGCCATCTATCCTATCCTTGCCGAACAGTCGAACGTGATGGAAACATTCATGGTGAATGCTCTTTGGAAAGACCATAAGGTGAATCAGGACAAGAAGCGAGGAACCTATCTCATAGATGGCGAGAAGAGATTTAGAGTGTACGACGCCGAGAAGCATAAAATACGATTCGAAGAAGGAATGTTCTACTTCCGATACAACACCGAAGTAGGGATAGGCAATAAAATTCCGCTCTGGCTTCTAGGATTTCTCTACTGACGATGACAAAGCGATTCCAAGATAACGATACACATAAACATTATAAAATAATTATTCATTTAATAGGTTAAGAAAATGGCTAAAGAAAAGAAGTTTATCACTTGCGACGGCAACGAGGCCGCCGCTCACGTGAGTTACATGTTCTCCGAAGTAGCAGCAATCTATCCTATCACGCCGTCGTCACCGATGGCCGAGCATGTCGACGAATGGTCGGCCCGCGGTAGGAAGAATCTTTGGGGACAAACCGTTAGCGTTCAAGAAATGCAATCAGAGGGCGGAGCAGCCGGAGCAGTACACGGTTCGTTACAGGCAGGCGCCCTCACAACAACGTTCACCGCATCGCAGGGACTGTTGCTGATGATTCCGAACATGTATAAAATTGCGGGCGAACAACTACCGTGCGTTTTCAACGTGTCGGCCCGCACACTGGCAAGCCATGCACTCTGCATTTTCGGCGACCATCAGGATGTGATGGCCTGTCGTCAAACCGGTTTTGCAATGTTCTGTTCGGGTTCTGTTCAGGAGGTTATGGACCTTTCAGCCGTCCCCCATTTGGCATCGCTGAAAACATCGATTCCGTTCATCAATTTCTTCGACGGATTCCGCACGTCGCATGAATATCATAAAATTGAAAGCCTGAGCGATGACGATATTCGTCCGCTAGTTGATGAAACTGATATCAAACGCTTCCGCGACCGCGCAATGACTCCCGAACGTCCTGTTGTTCGAGGCACAGCCGAGAATCCCGAAACGTTCTTTGCCCATCGCGAAGCCAGTAACTCGGCTTATGAAAACGTGCCCGAAATCGTTGAGCACTACATGGGCGAGCTTTCGAAGATAACCGGTCGGGAGTACCATTTGTTTGACTACTACGGTGCCGCTGATGCCGAAAACATTATCATTCTTATGGGCTCGGCAACTGAAGCTGCTCGCGAAGCCATCGACTATCTAACTAGTCAAGGCCGGAAAGTAGGTATGGTAGCCGTGCATCTCTATCGTCCGTTCTCGGTGAAGCATCTTCTTGCTGCCGTTCCGAAAAGCGTGAAGCGTATAGCCGTGCTCGACCGTACCAAAGAACCCGGAGCAGAAGGTGAACCGCTCTATCTTGACGTGAAGAGTGCGTTCTACGATGTTGAAAACAAACCCCTCATTGTTGGCGGACGATATGGATTAGGTTCGGCCGACACCACACCGGCCAAGATAATCGCCGTATATGATAACCTTGAACTTCCTGAACCCAAGAACCACTTTACTGTAGGAATCGTGGATGACATAACCTTCACATCCCTGCCCGAGGTCGAGGAAATTCCGCTTGGTGGCGAAGGCATGTTCGAGGCTAAATTTTATGGACTCGGGGCCGACGGAACCGTGGGAGCAAACAAAAATTCCGTTAAGATTATAGGCGACAACACTGATAAGCATTGTCAGGCCTATTTCTCCTACGACTCCAAGAAGTCGGGCGGATTCACCTGTTCGCATTTACGTTTCGGTGATTCGCCAATCCACTCAACCTATCAGGTAAACACGCCTAACTTCGTTGCATGTCATGTTCAAGCATATCTCAACATGTATGATGTGACTCGCGGGCTTCGTAAGAATGGAACATTCCTGCTCAACACCGTGTTCGACGGTGAAGAACTAATCAGTTTCATACCAAATAAGGTGAAGAAGTATTTTGCACAGAATAATATCACCGTCTACTATATCAACGCAACCAAGATTGCTCAGGAAATAGGTCTTGGTAATCGCACCAACACCATCTTGCAGTCGGCTTTCTTCCGTATCACGGAAGTTATTCCGCTCGATCTTGCCGTCGACCAGATGAAGAAGTTTATCGAGAAGAGCTACAGTAAGAAAGGTCAAGATGTAGTCGATAAGAACTATGCAGCCGTCGACCGCGGCAATGAATATAAAAGGTTAGCCGTTGACCCGGCATGGGCTAATCTGCCTGAAGATGCCGCCAAGACCGACGACGCTCCGGCATTCGTAAAAGAACTGGTTCGACCGATGAACGCTCAGGCAGGCGATCTTCTAAAAGTATCCGACTTCGTAAACCACGGCACAGCCGACGGAACATGGAG
The DNA here is from genome assembly GCF_000243035.1 of Prevotella micans F0438. Lineage (NCBI taxonomy): Bacteria > Pseudomonadati > Bacteroidota > Bacteroidia > Bacteroidales > Prevotellaceae > Prevotella > Prevotella micans. Next base: position 286,080 of record NZ_JH594522.1, on the reverse strand, counting down.
CGTAGGCACGGCAGCTTTCGACAAGCGAGGTGTAGCAGCCTTCGTTCCTGAATGGACAGCCGATAACTGCATACAGTGCAACAAATGCTCGTACGTTTGTCCACACGGTTGCATACGCCCATTCGTACTCGACGAAACCGAGAAGGCCGGTTTCAACGAAACTACGCTAGACATTCTCGCGCCGAAACAGCTCAAAGGAATGCAATTCCGAATCGAAGTTTCAGTACTCGACTGTACCGGATGCAGCAATTGTGCCGACGTTTGCCCTGGTAAGAAAGGCAATAAAGCCCTCGCAATGGTGCCATTCGTAGCCGGCGAGGAAGAAGCCGAACATAGAGCAGCCAACTGGAATTATCTTGTAAAGAACGTTACCAGCAAGCAGTACCTCGTAGACATCAGCGCAAACGCTAAAAACTCACAGTTCGCTCAACCGCTCTTCGAGTTTTCGGGCGCATGTGCCGGATGCGGCGAAACGCCCTATGTCAAGTTAATTTCTCAGCTCTTTGGCGACCGCGAAATGATTTCCAATGCCACCGGATGCTCATCTATCTACTCGGCCTCCGTGCCATCCACTCCCTACACCACAAACGCACAGGGACAAGGCCCGGCATTCAACAACTCGCTATTTGAGGATTTCTGCGAGTTCGGCCTAGGTATGGAGTTGGGAAATAAGAAGATGCGCGAACGTATCGTGAATCTTTTCAATCAGGCAATCGAAAATGAGCACACGCCTGCTAACGCCAAGGAATTGATGCAAGAATGGATTGACAACATGTTCGACGCCGATAAGACAAAAGAGCTGGCTCCGAAGCTTAGACAAGTAATTAACGACGGCGCTACCATTGCAAATTGCCCTGTTTGCAAAGAACTTCAAACGCTCGATCATTATTTGGTTAAACGTAGCCAGTGGATAATCGGCGGTGACGGTGCATCCTACGATATTGGCTACGGCGGTCTTGACCACGTCATCGCATCGGGCGAAGATGTAAATATCCTCGTACTCGATACTGAGGTTTATTCCAATACTGGCGGACAGAGTTCCAAATCTACTCCGCTAGGTGCCATCGCACAGTTTGCTGCAAAAGGAAAACGTGTTCGCAAGAAAGACCTCGGTCTCATGGCAACTACTTACGGCTATGTCTACGTTGCCCAAATAGCCATGGGTGCAGACAACGCCCAAACTCTCAAAGCCATCCGCGAAGCTGAAGCCTATCCCGGTCCATCGCTCGTCATCGCCTATTCTCCTTGTATCAATCACGGTCTGAAGGTCAAGGGAGGTATGGGTCGCAGTCAGGCTCAGGAGGCACGTGCTGTTGAATGCGGCTACTGGCAGCTGTGGCGCTACAATCCACAGCTGGCCAATGAAGGTAAGAATCCCTTCTCGCTCGATTCGAAAGCTCCCGATTGGTCGAAGTTCCAAGACTTCCTCATGAGCGAAGTTCGTTTCCTCTCCGTGAAGAAAGCCTATCCTAACGAAGGTGACGAGCTTTTCAAAGCAGCCGAAGATATGGCCAAGTTACGCTATCAAAGCTACGTTCGAAAAACGCAAGAAGATTGGAGTCAACCGGCCTAACCCTTTTCTTCTAGCTCTTCAATAAGTGGGAGGAAAACAACTTACGTCGTTTTCCTCCCACTATCATTCTACGCGAGTTCCATATAAAAGAAGGTGAATGCTTTTCAGTATGTTATTCTCCAGAACTCGACGTTTCGCCCAAGGTACAGTACACCCTTCACTAAAGGTGTACTGTACCCTTCACCAAAGGTGTACTACACCCTTATACAAGGGTATTGTACTCTATTTATTACTCCCAATCGGTCATTAGGTCTGAAGACAACTATTCCCTATATACGAAAAAAGTGCACAACTTGAGGCTTTTATCCTCTGTTGTGCACTCTTGACTGTCAACAGACAGCCTGAAAGTGTCTCTCCTGTAAACTTTAATCAATTAAACCTTAAAAACAACGTATCATGTAAGTGGCTTTATTATCTCTGAACAATCTTAATTACCTAAATTAATCCTATTTGAAATCCTGAAAAACAATCTATTCTCTTACCTACAGAACTAATACCTATTGAGACTTTCTTTGAACGTAACTTTAACTACCAAGTATAGTGTCCGTTTGAACAATGCAAAGGTAGGTAAGCAATGCTTGTAGTTGAAAATATTATGGCATGAAAAGCTTTATATCGTCATCATTGTTGACATACGTCAAAAGGTTAGTAGTTTTCCAGCTTGCGAGTTTGTAGTTCTATAGGGCTATGAGTTTTGTTGAGTTGATGTTCACGATTAATTATGGGTATCTGTTTAATTTTGCAAACCTTCGGGCTGAAATGTGGTCAGGAGGAGGATTAAAGAATGGTAAGAAATGATTTATCCGGATAATTTTGAAGATAAGATTGGTTTCAACGAAATCAGGTTGCTTTTAAAAGAGCGTTGTTTGTCAACGCTCGGTAAGGAGGAAGTGGACGAAATGAGTTTCACAACCGATTGCAACTATATAAATAGTAGATTGGAAGAGCTTCGCGAGTTTCGACGCATCGGGGAGGAAGCCGATGATTTTCCGCTGGATAACTTCTTCGACGTGAGGCAGAGCATTACACGTATTCGTTTAGAGGGAACGCATTTGGAGATTGACGAGTTGTTCGATTTGAAGCGTTCCATGGAAACGATTATCAACATCATTGCATTTTTGAGTCGGGGCGAAGAAATAATTCACGACGAGGTGAAGCCTGCTTATCCGGCGCTCTACGCGTTGGCAGATGGCATTGCTACTTTCCCGGAATTGGTGCAACGAATAGCGCAGATAATCGACAAACTTGGCAATATGCGTGACAATGCCTCCCCCGAGCTGCTACAGATTCGTAACGAGCTCTCCCGAACAGAACACAGTATTTCACGCACATTGCACGCCATATTGCGGTCGGCCCAGAGTGATGGAGTTGTCGAGCACGATGTTGCTCCGACGTTACGTGACGGGCGTCTGGTTATTCCTGTTGCCCAAGGACTGAAGCGTAAGATTTCGGGCATTGTTCACGACGAGAGCGCATCTGGTCGCACGGTGTATGTTGAGCCCACTGAAGTGGTAGAGGCCAACAACCGGATTCGCGAACTCGAGAATGAGGAGCGGCGAGAGATTATAAGGATTCTTCGCGAACTCACTAAGAAGATTCGCCCGCATACAGCCGAACTCCTAGACTCTTATCGTTTCTTGGCGAAGATTGATTTCATCCGAGCCAAGGCCGAGCTCGCCAAACTGTTCAAGGCTTTTGAGCCGGAGGTGCATAGCGAGCCGTTTATCGACTGGATTCGTGCTGTCCATCCGCTTCTGCAACGCTCACTCGAACGGAAAGGGACGGGTATAATTCCGCTCGACATTCAACTAGTTCCCGAGAAAAGAATCCTTATTATCTCCGGTCCTAATGCAGGTGGCAAGTCGGTTTGTTTGAAAACCGTGGGCTTACTTCAATACATGTTGCAATGCGGACTGGCTATTCCCGTGGCCGACCGTTCCAGGGTGGGAATCTTCGACAACATAATGATTGATATCGGCGACGAGCAGAGCATCGAGAATGACCTCAGCACATATTCATCGCACCTCACTAACATGAAGCAAATGATTCGGCAGGCCAACGACAGTACGCTCATTCTTATCGACGAGTTCGGTACTGGCACCGAACCGCAGATTGGCGGAGCCATAGCCGAGTCTGTTCTCAGACAGTTCTGGCAGCGGCAAGCTTGGGCTGTGATAACTACTCACTATCAGAATTTGAAGCACTTTGCTGAAGGGCATCCTGGCGTTGTCAACGGTGCCATGCTCTACGACCGCCACGAAATGCGGCCTTTATTCCAGTTGGCAATCGGCAGACCCGGAAGTTCGTTCGCAATCGAAATTGCTCGCAAAACCGGACTGCCCAGAGCTGTCATCGACGAGGCTTCTGAAATCGTCGGAACCGACTATATTCAAAGTGACAAGTATCTGCAAGACATCGTGCGTGACAAACGATATTGGGAAGCCAAGCGGCAAACCATTCACAGTCGTGAAAAGGAACTTGAGAGGAAGATTCAACAGTACGAAGAGCGGATTTCGCAGCTGGAAAACAGTAGGAAAGAGATTTTAAACCGCACTAAAGAACAGGTGCAGGAGATGTTTCGCGAAAGCAATAAGCGAATCGAGAATGCCATACGCGAGATTCGCGAAAAGCAGGCCGAGAAGGAAGAAACTAAGCGTATCCGTCAGCAGTTGACCGATTATGAATCGGCAGTTATCACTGTCAACGAACCACATTCTGCCACCCAAACATCGCTCGACAGCGGTTTGATGAATCCCGATGACTTCAAAAAGGAACTTCAAAGAATTAAAAACCGTCGCGACCGACACGAACAGCACAAACAACGTAAGGCCGAACAGCACAAAGCCGCCGCAACCTCTCGTCACCTTACCAAATCGACGATTGTTCCCGGCGCGACAGTAAAGATGAAGGGGCTCGACTCCATTGGAAGGGTGGAACACATCGATGGCAATCAGGCCACGGTTATATTCGGCAGCGTTCGAACAAGAGTGCAGCTTGCACGACTCGAAAACGCCGATACATCTACCGTTGAAAAACAAAAGAAGCAATTCCAAGCCTTCAACTACAGTCGCGAAACGCGCGAAACAATCGACCAGCATCGCAAACACTTCAAATCCGAGCTCGATGTTCGCGGCGAACGTACGGAGGAGGCTCTCACGCAGGTACAATATTTCATTGACGACGCCATTTTAGTTGGCGTTTCACAGGTTCGAATCCTCCACGGCAAGGGCAATGGAATCCTTAGACAAATGATTCGTCAATATCTCTCAACCCTCTCCAACGTTCGTTCCTTCCACGACGAACACGTGCAGTTCGGCGGGAGCGGCATTACTATTGTGGAGCTTTAAAAAACAAAACACCTCTTCCGCCGACGGAAGAGGTGTTTATGAATGATAGACATGGGTGCTAACTCGGGCGGAATGCCCGCCTGTAGGGACAGCCCCCGTGTCTGTCCGCCCATCTGCCAGCCTGTTCGTCCGTCCGTCAATGTTATACGGTCGGTAGACCGAATTGGAATGGGGCTCGGACAGACACGGGGTCTGTCCCTACAGGCGGTCGATAGCTTAATGGGAACTTCTCCTAAACAGAACTCGCGTATTCTATTAATATTTTAGAGTTCTGAACGCAATGGTATAGAACATATTTATATGACACGGAACGTGAACTTAATCGGCCGGCTAGATTAAAGTGTTTAGTTGACGGATATTTTAGCTCCGATAGTATGAATCATTTTATCCATATAGAAATATTATCGGTATATGTAAAATATTATTTATACTATAGGCATTATCAATGCGGGTACTTAAAATAAAATATTAGTTAAGGCATTATCAATGCGAGTGCTTAAAATAAAATATTAGTTAAGGCATTATCAATGCGAGTGCTTAAAATAAAATATTAGTTAAGGCATTGATAATGCGTATTGCTAAAATAAAATTCTAGTTAGAGCATTATTAATGCGAGTAGTTGAAATAAAATTATAATAAGAGCATTATCAATGCCTATTCTAAAAATAAAATACTAATCAAGGCATTGTCAATGCGAGAAATTATAATTAATAATAACCAGTAGAATGGTTAGAGAAATAGTATAATCAGAGAAAATAAAAGGAGGATATTCCGATTCACTGGAACATCCTCCTTTTGAGTTTTTGTTTTAATCTTGTTCTGCCTTTCGGAAACTTAAATCCGTTTTGTTTTCGGGTCTAAAGCTTTGCGACGGGCATTCTGAATTTGCATGTAGCGAATATCAGCCGTTGTATCGAACTTTTTGTTCATTGTTACTAATCTATCCATAATTTAAACAATCCTTTCTGTTAAAATCGTGTGGCAAAGATAGGCTGACGAATATCTTGTTGAATGCCTGAACGGATGGTTTTTATATAGTCGAGGCATTCTTTTTGACTGGTATCAACGAGCTTGATTTGCATCAACACACACCGGCCTGGCAGGATTTCCTCTTGATGATTAATTGTAGACCTGCGTGGAGCTAAACGAACGGCTCGGGGCTGTAGTACTACCGGATGAGCTGGATGGCTGAGATTGCGTACTGCTGTTGATATTCTGGCGAGAGCCGCCGAAACTGCCGGAGCTGGTGCTACGTGAGGGTGCCGATGAGCTGTTTCCGAATGAGCGAGTGGGAGCTGATGAACTCGACGACGATGTAGAGCTCGATGATGACGACCGTTGCTGGTCATAGTTCTGACGCGAACCGCCGAAGCTGCCAGAGTTTGTATTGGTGCTGCGTGATGGTGTTGACGAACTGCTTTCGAATGACCTAGTGGGAGCTGTTGTTGTCGATGAACTGTTACTGTAGGACCTAGTTGTTGTTGTCGACGAACTGTTTCCGAACGAACGACTGGGAGTTGTTGTCGACGATGATGATGACCGTTGCTGGTCATAGTTCTGACGTGAACCGCCGAAGCTGTCAGAGTTTGTATTGGTGCTGCGTGATGGTGTTGATGAACTGTTTCCGAACGAACGACTGGGAGTTGTGGTTGTCGACGATGATGACGATGACCGTTGCTGGTCATAAGTCTGTCTTGAACCACCGAAGCTATTTGAAGTCACGCTACGTGATGGGGCTGTTTGACCACCTCCGAACGAACGTTGATTGTTGCTGCCAGAGAAAGAGCGAGTGTCGCGCGATCTGTAATCGTTATTCTGTACATTTCCGAACGAACGACTAGGAGTCGAACCGCTTCGTTCAACGGCTCCGCCTCTGTAGTCTTTGTAACCGCGACTGCCTTGATAGTTGTTGTCAGACGGATTTATTATAATAGGACTTCCAGTACGCTCTCCGAATCGGCCGGCATAGTAGCTGTTGGAAAGCTGGTTCCGTCCGCCGCGATAGGAGTCGTAATAAACCGGCTGATTATAATAATAAACCGAGTTGTCGTAGTAATTGTAGATGTTGTACGAGTAGTAATTATTCGTCCACGACACCGGCCGATAGAAATAATCATAATTTACAAACACGTTGTATTGCGTCGGGTTGAGCACATAGAACATGTCACTGTTTCTTCTTACCCAATAGTCTCCGTATATGCTTCGTTCGCCGCGCATGTTGAGCAGATAGTCGAGATTGATTTCATATACAGCCTCGAATTGTGCCTCGTTCAGAGCCAGCTCGTATGCCATCTTGTCTGAAAGAAACAGAGCCTGCCTCCGGGCCTCATCGTAGCCCAGACGATATGAACCGTAGCCGTAGCCAGGGTTGTAGTCGGTTGTGCGAACTGCCACTCCGCCACTTGTGTCGAGCGCTAAAAGAGCGCCGCATGAACTCAGTCCTAACACTCCCGCTAGGGCTGTTGCCATAAGGATGAATTGACTTCTCATGATTCAGTTACATTAAAGAGTTATACATTTTGTTATTCGATTGCTTGCAAAATTATCTTTGGCGTATTCCGAGCCAAGGCTGTGCTCACCTACCTGTGCCCGGGATTGTCCTAAGTGTAGCTAGGTGATTCCCGTGGTAAGCCTATTTAACCACGGGACGTTGCTCCTTTGTCCAGGCGATTATTCCGCCGAGCAAATTGGTTGTACGATAACCCTCTCCGGCGAGGCGTGAACAAGCCATGGCCGAACGTTTACCTGAGCGGCAATAAATGGCAATCATTCTGCCTTTATCTAGTTTCTGCCGGGCCACATTCATGAATGAAGAGTCGAGCACGTTGATGTTGATAGCACCTTTGATATGACCATCGCTGAACTCGGCGGGTGTTCGTACATCGAGCACCTGAATGGAATCGGAGGTAATCAATGCTTCAAAATCTTTCACATTCATATTGTCGAATGCGTTTTGGGCAGTGGCGCCCATGGAACAGCCTAAGGCTGCGCAAATTGCTAGAAAAAGTTTTTTCATAATCATTGTTGTTAAATAATGAGCTTTCCCGAATGCGAGCAGACGAATGCGACTCTTTTATCGTGAGGAGTAGAGGTTGTGGGAAACGATGTCCATTATACGTTCAAGATAGTGAGCATCGGTTTCATCGAATGTGTTGAGGTCGCGACTGTCGATGTCAAGCACTCCGATTGGTGTTCCTTTAGGACTAATGATGGGTACAACTATCTCCGAGCGCGAGAGAGAACTGCAAGCAATATGCCCATCAAATTTCTCGACGTCGGGCACAACCAAAGTGCGATTCTCAGCGAAAGCTGTTCCGCAAACTCCGCGGCCAGAAGGAATTCTGTAGCAGGCCGGAGTACCTTGGAATGGAGCCAGAGAAAGTTCGCCTTGATTTGTCTCAAGATAGAATCCGGTCCAAAAGAAGTTGTCGAAAGCATGGTGGATGGCTGATGAGACGTTTGCGAGTACGCTGATTTCGTTGTGTTCGCCCTCGATGAGCGATTCAATCTGCTTTAGAAGCATTTCATAGGTTTCGGCTTTGTTCATTGTGTTTTCAATTGTTGTTCAACTATATTGGTGAGCTCTACAAATTGTTGAATTGAGAGCTGTTCTGGTCGTAGAATCATAAATGGATGCTGATAAAAATCGTCGTTGGGAGGTGAGGGGAATATTTGACGTAGGCTTACACGTAACATTTTCCTTCGCTGACCGAAAACGGTTTTCACCAGCCGCCGAAATAGCAGCCAATCGCATCCTAAGTTTATTGTTGCGTTTCGAGTTAGCCTGATGACAGCGCTTTTAACCTTGGGTGGTGGGTTGAACACGTGCTCGCCTACCGTGAATAGATATTCAACCTCATACCACGCTTGCATTAATACAGACAATATGCCGTAGGCTTTGCTTCCCGGTTGTGCGGCCATGCGCTGGGCCACTTCACGCTGAATCATACCGGTGCAACAGGGGATGAGTTCTTTATTATCGAGCATCTTGAAGAAAATTTGCGACGAAATGTCGTAGGGATAATTGCCCGTGAGCACGAATGGTTGGCCTTGGAAAACGTTGGCGAGATTCATTTTGAGGAAGTCGGCACCGATGATGTTATCGCTGAGCCGAGGAAACCGTTCGTTTAGATAGGCGACACTTTCTGAATCGATTTCTACAACCTTGAGTTGTCGTTGCTTTTCGACAAGAAACTGGGTGAGCACTCCCATGCCCGGTCCGATTTCGAGAATGGGTAGGTCGGGGCAGGTGTCGACGGTATTGGCAATTCGGCGTGCGATATCGAGATCTGTGAGGAAGTGTTGTCCGAGTTTTTTCTTGGGTTTTACGGCCTTCATGAATAATCTGTGTTTACACGGGCAAAGGTATTCTTTTTTTGTCCTTTTTTTCAAATTCCATATCTTTGCCCGTGCAATGAAAACCAGAAAAATAGCCGATAATTTCACACGAATAATGCTACCGCTCATACTTGGCGGTGGCATTCTTTATTGGATGTATCGGGGGTTCGATTTCTCGAAGATGATGGATGTTTTGCTTCATCAGATGAATTGGACTTGGATGCTGCTTTCGTTGCCTTTCGGAATCTTGGCACAGGCGTTTCGCGGATGGCGATGGAAGCAAATGCTCGAGCCGATGAACGAGCATGCCCGCAAGACTAATTGTGTGAATGCTGTGTTTCTGTCGTATGCTTTGAGTCTGGTGATTCCTCGTGTCGGCGAGTTTGCGCGTTGTGGCGTTCTGCATCGCTACGACCACGTTTCGTTTCCGAAAGCATTGGGAACGGTGGTCACCGAAAGAGTTGTCGACACTATTCTGGTGCTACTTATTACCGCCATATCGTTCATTATGCAGATTCGCGTGTTCGGAACATTCTTCTCAAAAACCGGAACTAGAATAAACGATGTTCTAGGAATGTTCTCTGCGACGGGATGGTTTATCACAGGAATTTGCGCCCTGGCCGTAGGAGTATTACTTTATTTTGTTCTTCGCCAGCTGACGGTCTACGACAAGGTGCGCGAAACGTTCAAATCTATCTGGCAAGGAATCATATCCTTGCGCGAAGTTCACAACATTCCGCTCTTTCTATTCTATAGCTTGGCTATTTGGGGAAGTTATTTTCTGCACTTCTATCTCACGTTCTTTTGCTTCGACGCTACATCTAACCTCGGAATAATCTGCGCACTGGTTTGCTTTGTCGTTGGTTCGGTGGCAGTAATTGTTCCTACGCCCAATGGAGCCGGCTCGTGGCATTTCGCAGTGAAAACAATGTTGTTGCTCTATGGAGTGGTAGAAGTGCGAGCCCTCTATTTTGTGCTGATAGTGCACACGATTCAAACCCTTCTCGTTGTTTTTCTTGGAATATACGCATGGATGTCGCTCAACTTCACAAGTCGGGTGGCGGTGCAATAATCAAAACAGAACTCTATTTATTTATATAACCTTTTAAAAGATACAATTATGAGTGAAATCAGAAATCTAAAACCCGAAGGCCTTTGGCGCAATTTCGATGACCTCACAAAGGTTCCTCGCCCGTCAGGACATTTGGAAAAGGTGCAGAAGTTCTTACTCGACTTCGCACAAAAAGCAGGTGTAGAAGCATTCCTCGACCCTGCCGGAAACATTTTGATGCGCAAAGCAGCAACACCCGGTTACGAGAACCGCAAAACCGTGACCATGCAAGCACACATGGATATGGTTCCGCAAAAAAGTCCCGATAGTAAACACAACTTCGAGACCGACCCAATCGAAACGCATATCACCGACGGATGGGTTTACGGAAACAATACAACTCTCGGAGCCGACAACGGAATAGGCGTGGCAGCCATCATGGCCGTCATGGAAAGCAACACCCTTAAACACGGCCCTATCGAAGGCCTTATCACCAAGGATGAAGAAACCGGAATGTTCGGGGCAAACGACTTGCCCAAAGGTGAACTCCGGGGCGACATACTAATGAACCTCGACTCAGAAACATGGGGAAAATTCGTGATTGGATCAGCAGGAGGAATAGATGTTACCTCGACGCTCGAATACAAAGAGGTTGAAAACGACCAGGAATGTGCCGTTAAAATCACCCTCAAAGGTTTGCGCGGAGGTCACTCCGGCCTGGAGATTAACGAAGGGCGAGCCAATGCCAACAAAGAAATGGTTCGATTGGTTCGTAAGGCAATCGCCGAGCTTGATGCCCGGTTGGTTGCATGGCACGGCGGAAACATGCGCAATGCCATCCCCTTCAAAGCTGAAACAACTCTGGCCTTGCCAAAAGCAAATCTGGAGTCCCTAAAGAAACTCGTTGAAAACCAACGCGCGGCTGTTGCCGACGAATTTAAAACCATTGAAGTCGAAAAGAACATCGAGTTCTTCGCCGAAGAAGTAGAGAACCCAAAAACTCTTCTTCCGGTTGAAATACAAGATAATCTCATCGACGCTATCTATGCATGCCACAATGGTGTGTTGAGAATGATTCCCGTTTATCCGAGCGTAGTCGAAACATCGTCGAACCTAGCGATAATCGACATCGAAGGCGGAAAAGCCTCGATAAAGATTCTTGCACGTTCGTCGCGCGAGGATATGAAGGAATATCTCAGCACACAAATAGAAAGCTGCTTCAACATGGCCGGAATGAAAACCGAATTTAGTGCAAGCTATAACGGTTGGGATCCGAACCCCGACAGCGAAATCCTGGATCTGCTTAAGAAAATCTACAAAGAGCAAAACGGCGAAGACGCCATTGTTCAGGTAGACCACGCAGGTTTGGAATGCTCCATAATCCTGGGCAAATATCCCGGTATGGACGTTGTTAGCCTAGGGCCCACCATTCGCAGTCCGCACACAACCACCGAGCGTTTTGAAATTTCCTCTGCAGAACCTTTCTGGAACCTGCTTGTTCAAACTCTCGAAGAAATCCCAAGTAAATAAGTACAAGTTGTTTTTCATTAGTTAGTCTGGGTCCGGCATTTTTGTCGGGCCCTTTCTTTGTTTAGGTCACATCCCGATATTGAAGGATATGTGAGTTCGGTTTAAAAGAATCTTCCACTCGGCCGACAGGCCGCATGTAGGGACAGACCCCGAGGGGCGATTTGCTTTCCGCCCTCCGCCCGACAAATACCAGACCACATAGCAGGTGCGAAATATGTTATACGGTCGGTAGACCGAATTGGCAGAGAGGCGGACAGACACGGGGTCTGTCCCTACATGCGGACGTTCCGCCCGAATTGGTGTAAAAAACAGACGGATAGGTAGGAGAAATGTTATGGGACTCGGCCGATAGGCCGCATGTAGGGACAGACCCCGTGTCTGTCCGCCCTCCCGTCCGACAAGGACGGCATAATATTATCCGGGAGAGCATTGCATGACCCTCACTCTGTGTCGATTTTATCCGGGGGAGCGTTGCGTGACCCTCACTCTGCATCAATTTTCTCCGGGAGAGCATTGCGTGACCCTCACTCTGCATCAATTTCCTCCGGGAGAGCATTGCATGACCCTCACTCTGCATCGATTTTCTCCGGGAGAGCGTTGTGTGACCCTCACTCTGCATCGATTTTATCTGCGAGAGCGTTGTGTGACCCTCACTCTGCATCAATTTTCTCCGGGGGAGCGTTGCGTGACCCTCATTTTGCGTCGATTTTATCCGGGAGAACATTGCATGACCCTCACTCTGCATCAATTTCCTCCGAGAGATGGTTTTGACAGTTCAGAATAACATATATCCTTTTCAGCTAGGTAATGCTAAAAGTGAACGAACGGGTGGATATAACCGCTTTGTTCATATATACCATGGCCATTTACTTAGACTAATCCGGTTGTGCCATCGCTAAAAAGATACTTGGACTTATAAGAAAAAATCCTCGGTGCTGAATAAATGGGCACCGAGGATTGGAAAATTAGGGGAGGGGGGTGTGTTTCGATTTCAAAGGAGCGGGCTGATGATTCTAAAGCTTGATACGACGCCATATGCAGCGCGGAATAAGGGCCCAAAGGCGGGTGAATATATTCCAGCGCCAATCTATTATGGCAACATGACGCTTCCGGCGAATGGCTTTCCAAATGCAGCGGGTGGCATGAGGAATGGTCATCAGCATTGGATAGTCGTCGCCAACCAAAATCTCGGTACTCACGAAACCGGGACGAATGTCGGTGAACGAAATTCGGAGTCCGCGTTTGTTAGCCAGTTGCTCAAGAGCTTCGATGTAGGTTTTTTGCAGAGCCTTACTGGCCGAATAGGCCGGGACGGTGCCGAGGCCTTTCGTTCCGGCAACCGATGAGATGCTAACAATGTGTCCGCTTCCTTGGGCGGCAAAATAGCGATAGGCCTCGCCGATGGTGCGTGTGAATCCCATAACGTTTGTAGTCATGGTTGCCATTTCGGTTTCTTCTTCCAGGTCGGGGTTGCGTTTACCTATTCCGACGGAGTAGATGAAGAGGTCCATACCGCCTAATTTCTCGATGAGTTGCCTGAGTTGTTGTGTCGCCTCGGGCTTTGTAACGTCTAGTTTCTGGGCGATAACCTGCTGTGGCGATTTGTTTTGAATTTCTTCTAGCCGTTCTGTTCGTCGGGCGGCAATTCCGAGCATCCAACCGTCGCTGAGCAACAGTTCTGCGAGTCCTCTTCCCAATCCGGAAGATGCTCCGATGATTATACACCTTTTCATAATACGTTATAATTAGGGATGTGTTTTTATTCGGCGTTGCGCATCTGCAAGAGCAGTTCCTTTTGTCGTTCGGAAAGATGCGTGGGCAGTTTCACGTTGTATGTTATTATGAGGTCGCCAAATGTTCCGTCGCCCCTGTCGTAACCCTTTCCGCGTAATCGTACTTTGGAGCCGCCCTGCGTGAGGGGTTTCACTTTGAGTTTCACTTTCTGTCCGCTTGCGAGTTGGATAATCACTTCTCCTCCTAGCATTGCGGTGTAGATGTCTATACCGACGTTCGCCTCCATTTGTCCGGTGTTTTGCCGTTTAAAACCGCCGTAGTCGTCGGTCTGGGCTGTGTGCCGTTTCGTTCCGCCTCCGAACAGGTCGCGGAAGAAGCTGCTGAATCCGCCTCCTCCCGAGCCGAATCCGCTAAAGTCGAATCCTTCGAAAGGATTGGCTCCTCCGCCGTTCCATTGATATGTTCCGCCTGAACCAAATCCTTGTGCCGCGCCCCCGAAAGCATCGGCGCTTTGCCATTTCTCACCATACTTATCGTATTTGGCTCGCTTTGCCGGGTCGGAAATCACTTCATAGGCTTCGTTGAGCGCCTGGAATTTGGCTTTTGCCTTGGGGTCACTCGGGTTGAGGTCGGGATGGAATTGTTTTGCCCGCTTGCGATATGCGGCTCGTACATCTTTCTGGGGTATGTTTTTGTCTACACCCAATATCTTGTAATAATCTATGAATGCCATTGTTTTATTCTCCTTTTCTTTTCAGAACATTTTACAAACTACATGCCATCAGTCCATTCGCGAGCGATAATCTTCATAGGTGAATCGCCGTAGCGTTTCGAGTTCTCCGTCGGCATGCAGCAGAGCTATGTCGGGATGTGGTATGCCATTGAACATATTTGTTTTCACGGTGGTGTAGTGCAGCATATCTTCGAAGATGATGTTTTCGCCCACCTGTAAATCGTGGTCGAATTGCCAATAGCCCATCCAGTCGCCGCTTAGACAACTGTTTCCGCCGAGTCGATAAACCCGCGGAGAGCGAGCGTTGGTATCGTCGACGATTTTGGCACGACGAACCTCGGGCTGATAAGGCATCTCAAGGCAGTCGGGCATATGACAGGTGAAACTCACGTTGAGAATTGCCGTTTTTATTCCGTCGTGCTCCACGATATCGACAATCTGGCTCACTAACTCGCCAGTTTGCCAGGCGAAAGCGCTCCCGGGTTCCATTATTATTTTGAGGTGCGGGTATCGTTGGCGGAAACCTGTCAGAATGTCTATCAGATTCTGAATGTCATAATCTTTTCGGGTCATGAGATGCCCGCCGCCGAAGTTCATCCATTCAACTTGCTCGAGCCACGGGCTGAATCGCGCCTCGAAATGCTTGAGAGTTCTGGCAAACACGTCGCTCCCGCTCTCGCAATGACAATGAATGTGGAAGCCTTTCACATCGTCGGGAAGTTTTTTCGGAAGCTTATCGGAAGCAATTCCGAATCGCGTTCCTGGAGCGCATGGATTATACAGCAGCGTGGCCACTTCAGAATATTCCGGGTTCAACCGTAGCCCGATGCTTATATCTCTGTTTGCCTGCCGAACCTGTTCGCGAAAACGCTCGTATTGGCTCATCGAATTAAATACTATGTGCGACGAGCAACGCGCAATCTCCTCGATTTCGCTATCCTCGTAGGCCGGCGAAAACGTATGCGTGGGCGCCCCGAATTCCTCGAAGCCCAATCGCGCTTCGTTCAACGACGACGCTGTAGTTGCACCGATATATTCGCGAAAAATCGGAAAGGTTCTCCAAAGCGCATAAGCCTTGAAAGCGAGGATTATTTCAACGTCAGCCAAACGGCTCACGCGACTAATTATTTCGAGATTCCGACGCAGTTTTGTTTCGTTCAAGATATAGGTCGGACACGCTAGCTCTGAATAAGTTTCGGGATTAATCTTCATGTTTGCAAATGTAATTATAACTCTATGCAGATGAAGTATATTCCACCTTTAATTGTCAACATATAATACAGAATCTATACCTTTGCCGGCACAAAAACAAGCATAAAATTTTTAAGAAAAAATGAGCGACAGCAACTCCTTTCTAGTGTTTTCCGGCACAAAAACAAGATATCTTGCAGAGAAAATCTGTGCCAGTTTGGAATGCCCTCTTGGCAATCTTGCAGTGACACGATTTTCAGACGGCGAATTCGTAGTATCCTACGAACAAAGCATCCGAGGCAAAGACGTATTCCTTGTTCAAAGCACATTCCCAAATTCCGACAATCTCATGGAACTCCTACTCATGATTGACGCGGCTAAAAGAGCATCGGCACGAAACATAATAGCCGTTATGCCTTATTTTGGATGGGCCAGACAAGACAGAAAAGACAAACCGCGCGTTAGCATAGGAGCTAAACTAGTGGCCGACCTGCTAAGCGTGGCTGGAGTGAACCGAATTATGGCGATGGATTTACACGCCGACCAGATTCAAGGATTCTTCGACGTGCCCGTTGACCATCTTTATGCAAGCGGAGTGCTGCTGCCATATCTGCAAAGCCTTAGACTGAAAGATTTGGTAATTGCAAGTCCTGACGTAGGCGGCTCGAAACGCGCCAACACATACGCGAAATACCTCGGATGTCCCCTAGTTCTCTGCAACAAAACACGCGTAAGGGCCAACGTTGTCGACAGCATGCAAATCATTGGTGATGTGAAAGACAAGAACGTCGTGATAGTAGACGACATGGTCGACACCGCCGGAACCATAACCAAAGCTGCCGACATCATGAAGGCCGCCGGAGCTAAAAGCATTCGCGCCTGTGCATCGCACTGCGTGATGAGCGGTCCAGCAACCGAACGCGTTGAAGCCTCATCGTTAGAAGAGATAGTATTCACCGATTCTATTCCCTACACCGACAGATGTTCTAAGGTTAAACAAATTTCGGTAGCCGACATGTTCGCCGAAACGATAAATCGAGTTGTTCGCAACGAGAGCATCTCGAGTCAGTATTTAATCTAGCGCTATGACACACAAATAAAGAAAGTTCATAGGGCCACTTACATAATTTTACTCTTCTATCAAAAAGGCCTGACGCTATACTCGGTGTCGGGCTTTTTTATTTTTACGCGAGTTCGGTTTAGTAGAGACTCCCACTCGAGCGTTCCGCTGTTTACTATACATTGGTGGGTCCTCGTAGGCTGAAGCAGATTCTTAAATCGAACTCACGTATTTTTAGTCGTAAAACTATGTGTCCATATGGATAAAGACCTGCGCGCATCTATTCTTTGAGCGTGCAGGTCTTTAATTATTAATTTAAAACAAGAGATTTGGAATTAAGAATCGTCTTGATGGCAATGCTTATCGACGCCATGGGTCGTCGCGCCGGTTGGGAAGGCGGTCGAACTCTACATTGAGTGATATTACGTTTTGCTTATCCTCTCCCCATTGATAGGTTACACCGCCGCCGATGCGATCCATGAAACGGGTATCAACTCGGTTGCCTAAACCGTAAGCGTTATATGGCGAGTAAGGAGTATAGGCGTATATGCCGTAGCCGCCGAACCATGGGGCAACATTATTTGAGTTGAATGCTTTCTGTACGAAAGCATATGCGCTCCAGTTTTCGTTGAATCGGTAGGCAAATAGGGCATTTACTCCGGCTACGGTGTAGTTCTCGCCGCCGAAGGTCGTATTGTTTAGATATCCGCCCACAGCTAGGGTTGCTTTGGACGAAAGGTTGCTTACGTACATTAAGGATACGTCCTGTGCGAATCCAGCTCCGGAAACAGGGCTATCGCCTAGATTGGCAAAAACCGAAGCCGATATATTTACGTTGAGTCCCTGATGGAGAGACCACCATGAATAAGGATAATAATATGGATTGGCAAATCGTGAAATGGTGGGAGTAACGGTTTGCGAGTTGATGTCGACCGGTGGCAAGTTGTTTGCAATTTGTGCCTGTTGCTCGCGGTCTTCAGCCAATCGTTTGGCATATTCTTTTTCAGCTTCGGTGGCCTCGCGTGGTCCTTGTAGGGTTCGCGATTCGATGGGCTTTATTACAGTGTCGGTTGTGTTTTGCGAATAAACCGAAGCGCTGAAAACGAGGAATAATATGGAGGGAAGTATTCTTTTCATAATGTTGCAAAATTAGTTTGCGACATTTCCATCGGCGAAAAAATTAGAACTAATTAGAGTTTATTGAGTTGGCTGTGAGTTCTCCTGCGCTGGCTTCATGATAACGGGTGGGTCGGTTGTGAATAAGAATACGGTTGCACTGTGGAAAACCAGTCCGGGCAAGAGGGTTGTTTCGACGGGTGTATCTCCGGCTTTATAGCCGCAGGAAAGTGGTTGAAAGGATATTCCGGTGCTGGCTGGGCCGTGAGAGTTTATGCGCAATGTGGGCTCACTGGTATAGACGGTCATGGCGCGGCCGCTCTGGGCGTCGAAGAGGATTGCGGCGGGGCGACGTATGTCGTCGGGATGTTTGAGCTGGAAGGCGTGATGATATCCGTTGTCGAGCCATCCGATTCGTTCGCCTAGTTCGTGTGGGTGGATGAAATTCATCGCGGTGTGTTTGACGCTTTCTAGCTTACCGGTAGGGCGGCCGGATGGGTCGGAGGTGTTTATGTGTCGCGAGTCGAGCCAGAGATGTTCTTTAAGAATCGAACGATTGCAGTCGCCTGTTAGGTTGAAAACGATTCCGTTGGTTATTCTGAGTTCGGTGGGGTGTTTGCATGTTATCCGGTAATCGATATCAAGGGCGTTTTGGTCGGTTAGCGTATAAACCACGGTGACGGTTGTTTCGCCTTTGTCGATGCTGCATCTCATCGAAATTGTTTGGTTATCGGCTGCTGTTACTTCCCATATTTTTCGGGCCAGTTCATGGTTTTTCGTTTCGCCAAAACCAAAGATGGTTGCTCCGAGAGTAGGATTTTGTTCGTAGTCTTCGGGTTGTGCATAGCCTTTTACTATAGGTTCGAGGCGCCCGTTCCAATTGTGGGCAGTGAGGCGCATAAGTCGCGCACCGTAGTTGGTTATTACGGCTTCCATACCGTTGCTGTTGACAAGTTTCATTGTTTTCTTCTCTTGTGCTGCAGATGCGATGGTTGCTAGGCAAAGTAAGAGGGTTAGAATAGAGTGCTTCATTGTATTTTTTCAAATTGAATAGTTCGTATTTATGCGCTATTTCACAGTACCTGAAATCTGTATCCTATCGTTACTTGGAACATGTTGTTTCTGGCTGCTCCGAGCGACGGTTCAGAGTTAGTATCGCCCTTTCGGAGTCGCAGCATGGAGATGCAGTAGCGCATGTCAATCTGCCATTTCTGCCATTCATAGCTCATACCGAGCGGAATGAAGAAGTCGCCGTTTCTGGTTTTATCTTTCATGTTAGTTTTTGCTTCATCTTTCAGTCGGACGTTCGAGCTGAGTAGTTGCGAGGTTTTAAGTCCGGTGTATAGACTCCATCTGCTGAACCGCCGGGGATACCATCTCACAAGATAGCTAGTGTTGAAATATTGCAGGCTGTAGGAATACGGGCCTTTACCCGAACCACCATAAACTCCACTTGTTCCTTGCTGGGTGTATTCTACCTCCACGCCCATGGCTAAATTCTTTGTGATAAACATCTCGACCAATACTCCGAGAACTGGGCCTAGCTTCGGATCTCCTTTTAGTCCTGGCATATTCGAAACATTCAGTCCTACTTTAGGTACAACATATGTATCCCACTGCTCGTGCTCGTCGGGCAAGCTGTTGTTTTGTTTTATGGCTTCTTTGACGTCTTCGAATCCTTCTTTAATGGTTTGTTTTATACGCTCTTTGTTACGCTCATTCACAATCTGCGCCTGGCTGTTCATGGTGCATAGCAAGATGATGGCGAGCAAAAAATATTTTTTCATTTTATCCTTGTTTTACTGCAAAGATACGGACTACTGTCCTTAAATTTGCATAAATTTCTATCGGACAAGAGACGAAATCTTAATTGAATAACTAAAGAATGAAAGCATTAGAAAAGATTTTCAATTGGTATTTCTCAAGAAATGCTTTGCCATATTGGGCAGTTCTAGCGGTTGATTGTTTAATTTGCTATCTCTCCGGAATATTCGTGTTTTGGCTCTACTATCATGGAGCTGTCACGTTGGGCAACTTGGGCATCCTTTCGAAAACCATATTGGTTTACATGATATTCAATTTTATCGGCTTTAAGGTTTTCCACACTTATGCCGGCATAATCCGTTACTCATCGTTTATCGATCTGCAGAGAGTGAGCTTCGCAATGCTGCTCTCGCTTATCATAGCTGAAGTGATGCACTATCTCATCTACGACTGGGACTTTAGATTCGTTAGACTTGAAGGCCGACAAATTGTTCTGATGTATCTCATTGCAACCATTGGAATGATTGCATTTAGAGTAGTAGTGAAATCGATTTATGACATGATGTTCAACGTCAACAAAGGTATGCGGACTCTCGTTTACGGCGTCAAAGAGGGCGGAATAGGCCTGGCCAAGAATATACGAAACGAAAAGCCTAGCCGATTTCGCCTTAAAGGATTCATCGCCCACGACGCTTCACTGCAAGGACGTATTCTTATGGGCGAAAGAGTGTATATCGTCGACGATAAGTTCGAAGAAAATCTACGACATCTTGGCATACAGGCTGTACTCGTGTCACCATTGCAAAACGAACGATTCCGTGCTGATAATCGTTTGCAGGATATACTAATTAACGCTGGCATACACATATTCATGACAGCCCAAACAAAAGAATGGAAAGCCGACGACGATATGCTTGTTCAACTAAAAGAAATAAGTATTGAAGACCTCCTGCCGCGCGACGAAATAAAGGTAGACCTCGAATCTATTGGCCGACTTCTATCTGGCCGACAAATCATGATAACCGGCTCGGCCGGCTCCATAGGTTCTGAAATGGTTCGGCAAATAGCTATTTACAAACCGGCTCAACTTATTCTTATAGACCAAGCCGAAACACCACAGCATGATATACGCCTGATGATGCACTTTCGCTGGCCCGATATCAAGGTGGAAACTATTGTAGCCAATATAGCGAATCAGGAACGAATGGAAAAAATTTTTAAAAACTATAGGCCAGAATACGTCTTCCACGCTGCAGCTTACAAGCACGTGCCGATGATGGAAGATAACCCATCAGAAAGTATACAGAACAATATTGGCGGAACAAAGATTATAGCTGACTTGAGTGTGAAATATGGTGTCAAGAAATTCGTCATGATTTCAACCGATAAAGCTGTCAATCCTACTAATGTTATGGGTTGCTCCAAACGTATATGCGAAATCTATTGCCAGAGCCTCAACCGAAAACTCCAGACTCAATCACCAGACTATACCCAATTTGTCACCACCCGATTCGGAAACGTTCTGGGTTCGAACGGCTCAGTCATTCCTCTCTTTGAACGGCAAATACGTGCTGGCGGTCCAGTCACCGTAACCGATCCACATATAATTCGCTTTTTCATGCTTATACCCGAAGCCTGCAAACTAGTTCTTGAAGCAGGAACACACGGCAAAGGCGGAGAAATATTCGTTTTCGATATGGGAAAACCGGTCAAAATTGCCGACCTCGCCAAACGAATGATAAAACTCTCGGGCGCCGAACATGTTAAGATAGAATATACCGGACTACGAGCTGGTGAAAAGCTCTACGAAGAAGTTCTAAGCACAACCGAAAATACACTACCTAGTTTTCACGATAAAATAAGGATAGCCCAGGTGCGCGAGTACGACTATGAAACTGTGAATCGCCAAATCAAAGATCTCATCTTTCTTAGTAAGCAATATGATGATATGGCCATCGTTCGCATGATGAAAAATATTGTCCCCGAGTATGTGAGCAATAATAGTAAATATTCCATTCTCGATTCTCCTTCCACAAAATGACTTCTCTACGACATGCAAACAAAGCTCCCCATTAATAGTTTTGTAGAGCCTTTTGTGACAGTGGGGAATAGAGTTTACCGAGATCATCTAAAAAATATAACCTTATATATACGAATAAAATTAAACGACTATCATTCTGGAAATTAAAAGCATATCGCTATCAGTATTATGGAATATCAGAAGAAAAACATTTTGTCGATAGAATTTGGCAGTACAAGTTATTTTCCCTTACTTTGCAGCCGTAAATAGATTGTAAAATTATATCTTTTAAATATTAATTCTTAATTCAGAGAGACATGAAAAAGTTAGTTTTAATGTTGGCTGTCGCTTCTATGACAGCTTCTGTTTCAGCCCAGACTGTTTCAGAGAGCAAGACTTTTGATAACTTCTACGTTGGTATAAACGGCGGAGTTGCAACAAAAACAACCGGTCATAAATGGATGAGCGACCTTAACCCGAACGCTGGTGTTCGTGTTGGTCGTTACTTCACTCCTGTATTCGGTCTGGCAGTTGAAGGAAATGCTTATTTCTCAAACAAGCCTTGGGCTTCTACCGGTACTTTTGTTCGTGCTGTCAACACTCAATTGTTGGCTACTATAAACTTCAGTAATTGGTTTGGTGGTTACCAAGGAGAACCTCGTATGTTCGAAGTTAGCGCTGTTTACGGCTTAGGTTGGGCTCATACATTCCGTGCTACTGGTAAACATGCGATGAATTCTCGTTATGCAGACCGGTACTTTATGAATAAAGCTTATGAGCCTGCAAATCGCATGACTTCTAAGGTTGGTATTGACTTCCAGTTCAATCTCGGTAAGGAGAAAGAATGGCAGGTTTATGTTGAACCTTCTATCAACTATGCTTTCCTTGGACAAGCTGCTGCTGATGATGGTAACTATATTTTCAGCGCACGTTATGGCTTCAAATCCTACACGAACAATGATCAGCCTGCTTACAACATCCACAATTCTTTTGTTCAGTTGAACGCCGGTATCATTTACAAGTTCAAGAACTCTAATGGTACTCATAACTTTACAATCGTTGTTCCGCGTGATCAAGCTGAAATCGATGCTTTGAATGCACAGATTAATGAGCTTCGTAACCGTAAGCCTGAAGTTATTACTAAGGAAGTTGTCAAGGAAGTTGCAGCTCCAGTTAAGCAAATCAACGTCTCAGACCTAGTATTCGTAACATTTGCTCAAGGTAAATTCGATCTCACCAAAGAAGCTAAAGCAGCTCTTAACGGTGTTAAAGAAGGTAGCCATGTACAGATCGTTGGTACTGCTTCACCTGAAGGTGGTGCTGAAATTAACCAGAGACTGTCTGAGAATCGTGCAAATGTTGTTGCCGACTACCTTAAGACTCGTGGTGTGATTGTTGACGAAGCTGTAGGTAAGGGTGTTCAAGGTAATACTTCGAACCGTCTTGCAGTTGTTTACGTTCGATAAATCAAGTTAGTCAGAAAAAAGTAAATAAGAATTTAAAAGAATAATTGAACGTCCCCGGTGTTTTAACAACACCGGGGATTTTTTAATTACTCTTTTTGAAACATATAGTTACACAAAAAATCAACTAGAAAGAAACAATAGCATAAATGGAGAAGCTATCTAAAATTGGGAGATACAACTTCCTTGCAGAACCTTTTCATTGTGACCTCAATAATAACCTCTTCATTGGACATCTTGGTAATCATCTACTGAACGCAGCCGATTTCCATAGCAGTGATAGAGGTTACGGTATGGCATATTTGAATACTATTCACAGAACATGGGTATTAAGTCGTTTAGTCATTGAACTAAATCAAATTCCCAAAGCGTATGAAAAGTTTATTGTCGAGACATGGATTGATAGCGCTATGCGCTATTTCACTAGTCGGAATTTCAAGATAACCAATAACGACGGAAGAATCTTTGGTTACGGGAAAAGTATTTGGGCTATGATCGACACAGAAACCAGACAGCCGAGCGATATTCTTTCCGTTCGTGAAGGATTAATAAACGAATATGTCGACAAGGACTATCCTTGTCCGATTGTCAAACCATCGCGTGTAAAGATTGATGATAATGCTGAGTTGGTTAGGACCATTGAAACCCACTATAACGACGTAGATATAAATGGGCACATTAATTCAATCAAATACATCGAGCATGTGCTTAATTTGTGGGATGTAGATTGGTACAGAGAACATCAAATAAAACGTTTCGAAATTGCTTATACTAGCGAATCACATCAAGGCGATAGTCTTAGTTTTTACAGAACTTCATCTACAGATGAAGAGAATCAATACAATCTCAAAATAACCCGTTTTAAAAGTGGCCAAGAAGAGCTAGAAACGTGTCGTTGTAAGATCCTTTTCAGCTGAGTAAGAAATCATTTTGAAGATATATTCGGCATTTCTTATTACTTTTGCATACGACAATTCCATCAATAAAAGGATTCGAAATTGTACATATTGATTACAATTAAAAGCAAATAATCAAACTTATGAGTAAACAAACAGAAAAGATTAAGGCACTTGTGGCTAAACGCGAACAGGCACGCCTAGGCGGCGGAGAGAAAGCCATCGAAAAACAGCATGCACGCGGAAAATATACAGCCCGTGAGCGCATAGACATGCTTGTTGATAAAGGAAGTTTCGAGGAATATGATATGTTTAAAATACACCGTTGCCATAATTTCGGAATGGAGAAAAAGCAGTTCTTCGGCGACGGAGTTGTGGCGGGCTCAGCTACGGTCGATGGTCGACTTGTTTATGTATATGCTCAAGATTTCACTGTGAACGGTGGCTCGTTGTCAGAAACTATGGCCGAAAAAATATGTAAGATAATGGATATGGCCATGACAAATGGTGCACCTATCATATGTATGAATGACTCTGGAGGAGCACGTATTCAGGAAGGAATATCGGCTCTGGCTGGATATGGAGAGATTTTCGAGCGTAACATCCTGGCATCAGGTGTTATCCCACAAATATCTGGAATTTTTGGTCCATGCGCGGGTGGTGCAGTCTATTCACCGGCGCTCACCGACTTTATCGTCATGAAGGAGCAAACGAGCTATATGTTCCTAACCGGTCCAAAAGTCGTGAAAACCGTAACGGGTGAAGATATAGATGCCGAACATCTTGGTGGAGCTAGCGTACATGCTTCGAAGAGTGGAGTCACGAGCTTCACCGCTAAAACGGAAGAAGAGGCTATGGAAATGATAAAGGCTCTTCTTGTCTATCTTCCGTCGAACAATCGTGAAGAAGCCCCGAGAGTGGAATGCACCGATCCAATCGACCGTAAGGAAGAACTGCTGAATGAGATTATACCTGACGACCCCAACCAGGCCTATGATATGTATAAGGTGATTTCGGCAGTAACTGATAACGGCAAATTTTTCGAAGTTCAGCCCAAGTTCGCTAAAAATATCATCGTCGGCTTTGCCCATTTCAACGGACAAAGTGTAGGAATCGTAGCCAATC
This sequence comes from Prevotella micans F0438, assembly GCF_000243035.1. Taxonomy (NCBI): domain Bacteria; kingdom Pseudomonadati; phylum Bacteroidota; class Bacteroidia; order Bacteroidales; family Prevotellaceae; genus Prevotella; species Prevotella micans. Next base: position 261,139 of record NZ_JH594522.1, on the reverse strand, counting down.
AACCGGCATCCTATGCCGGAGTACTTGATGTGAACGCCAGCCGAAAAGGTGCACGTTTCGTTAGATTCTGCGATGCATTCAATATTCCAATCGTGTCACTTGTCGACGTCCCAGGCTTTCTACCTGGCACAGGTCAGGAATATAATGCAGTCATTCAGCACGGAGCTCAATTGCTCTACGCTTACGGTGAAGCCACTGTTCCCAAGATAACTATAACTCTACGTAAGAGCTACGGTGGTTCGCACATCGTTATGGGATGCAAACAACTCCGTTCTGATTTGAATTTTGCATGGCCAAGTTCTGAAATAGCCGTCATGGGAGCATCGGGTGCTGTGGCTGTTCTGTGTGACCGCGAAGCCAGAAAGGTTAAGGAAGAAGGTGGTGACGTTCGTCAGTTTCTCGCCGAGAAAGAAGAAGAATACACGGAAAAGTTCGCCAATCCCTATCAAGCTGCACAATTCGGTTATATCGACGATGTAATCGAACCGCGTAATACTCGATTCCGTATTTGTCGCGGACTGGCTCAGCTGGCAAATAAAAAACAAAGTTTGCCAGCGAAGAAGCATGGCTGCATGCCCATGTAATAAATAAAAAATAATATTCTATGGACAAAAATATATATGCAGCTATTGCCGCCGCTCTATTCGAATTCGAAGGCAACAACGTGCACGACACCGAACCAGGATTCATCACCATCAAGCCGAAACAAACAATGTGGAGTGCCAAGTTTGAAATAATGACCCAGAAACCATAAAGCAAATGAAAGAGTTTAAATACATAATCGACGGAAAAGAATATAAGGTTGAAATCAACGAAATCGGCGACGATAACATCGCCAAGATAAATGTCAACGGAGAAGATTTCAAAGTGCAGCTCGACAAACCTGCTGAGCAACCAAAGAAAGTTGAATTAGGCAAGCCTGTTTCCGAAACAACCGACAATGCCGCCGATGAAGCAAAATCAGTAGAAATTAATTCATCCGCAGCCATAAAAGCTCCTTTGCCCGGCACGATAACCTCCATCGAAGTGAGCGTTGGTCAAGAGGTGAAAGCTGGCGACACTGTTGTGGTGCTTGAAGCGATGAAAATGCAAAATAACATTGAGGCCGAGAAAGATGGTAAGGTCACCGCGATAGTTGTCAAAGTTGGTCAGGCAGTATTGGAGGACGAACCGTTGGTTGTCATAGAATAATCCGTCCTCGAAGATTTCAAATAAAATCATATTGTTTCTTCTAATTATAAGGGGATGTGACAGTATTCTGTCACATCCCCTTTATTTGTCTCCGGCGAGAACAAGAATAAGTTTTTTTCGATGAATAAATATCGCAAAAGCCCGATTAGCAAGGCGTCCTAAATAAAATATAAATTCTTTGTGACGTCTTTTAAATAGCCTTACCTTTGCCACGCTTCGAAGCAAATACACCTTATATCATAATGACAAGAAATCGAAATAAAGCTCGCAATCGTCATAGTCTTCAATTAGTCACGTTGTGCATAAGCACGGCTATGGTGCTTATTCTTATAGGGATGGTTGTTCTGACCGTTTTCACCAGCAGAAATCTCAGTTCTTATGTTAAGGAAAACCTCACTCTCACGATGAATCTTCAACCAGACGTGACCGATGAGGAGGGAGTACAGCTGTGTGAATATGTCAAGAGATTGCAATACATCAACCATTTGGATTTCGTAAGCAAAGAAGAAGCAAAGAATGAAGTGACTAAAGAGTTAGGAGCCGACCCGACTGAATTTGTCGGTGAAAATCCTTGTACAGCCGAAATTGAGATACGGTTGAAAGCCAACTATGCCAATAATGATTCCATTAAACGCATTGCACTCGAATTGAAAGGACTACGAGGTGTGAGCGATGTAACCTATAGGCAAGACTTGGTTGAAAGTGTGAACCAAACCTTGCGTAAAATCGGTTTCGTGTTGCTAGTCATTGCAGGTTTACTCACTATTATTTCATTTTCGCTCATCAACAATACCATTCGGCTGAGCATTTATGCTCGCCGCTTCTCCATTCACACAATGAAGCTGGTTGGTGCGTCATGGAGTTTCATTCGAATGCCGTTTCTCAAGCAAGCTGTTAGTGAAGGGTTCATATCGGCTATGATTGCAATTGTTTCGCTTGGCATCGGAATGTATTTCCTCTACGACTATGACTCAGAAATCAGCGTTGTACTCAATTGGGAAGTGATGTTCATAACAGCTTTAGTTATGTTGGCTTTCGGCATACTTATCACTGTTTTCTGCGCTTGGCTTTCGGTGAACAGATTTTTGAGAATGAAGGCAGGCGATCTTTATAAGATTTAAGTTTAAACACATACATATCTGCCGGGTCTCGGAGAATCTTGATTCCGAATCCCGGCTAATCATTTTCTTATGGACAAAAAGAACTTAGCATTCGGAAAGACCAACTATATATTGTTGGCAATCGGTATGGCTGTAGTGGTCATTGGGTTTATCCTAATGAGCGGAGCCAGTTCCAACGAAACCACTTTTAATCCAGAAATATTCAGCGCACGCCGAATAAGTGTTGCTCCCGTTGTGACCTTTATCGGATTCATTTCCATAATCGGAGCAATCATTTATCGCCCGAAAAACGAAGAGGGTACAAAGGAATAAATGACACTTATTCAAACTATAATCATTTCAATTGTCGAGGGACTTACCGAGGCACTACCCATTTCGTCGACCGGGCATATGATTATCACGCAGCATTTGCTGGGTGTTCCGCAAAACGATATGTTTGTGCATTCTTTCACGTTCATTATCCAGTTTGCGGCAATTCTTTCGGTAGTACTCCTTTATTGGAAACGTTTTTTCAGACTCAACACGTCACCGGCTCCAGAGGGAAGTAATGCGCTGCAGATTCTGCTTCACAAGTTCCGTTTTTATTGGTTGCTCGTTGTGGGCGTTATTCCGGCGGTAATTATAGGCTTTGCAGCAAAGAAAAGCGGACTACTGGATTGGCTTCTCGATTCCGTTTGGGTAGTGGCTGTGATGCTTGTTGTGGGTGGAGTATTTATGCTTTTCTGCGATAAACTTTTCAACAGTAAGGATAACGAAAAGAATGAGGTTGACGAGCATAGAGCCTTTAAGATAGGTTTGTTTCAATGCCTGTCGGTTATTCCCGGAGTGAGTCGCTCGATGGCGACCATTGTAGGTGGAATGGCAAGCGGATTGAGTCGCAAACGTTCGGCCGAATTTTCATTTTTTCTCGCAGTTCCCACGATGGCAGGTGCAACATTGCTCGACGTGCTCGACCTACTCAAAGGCGACGCTACATGGGCAACCGGCCACAATGTGTTTTTGCTTCTTGTGGGATGCGCCGTTTCGTTTGTTGTTGCCCTTTTTGCGATGAAATGGTTTGTTGCCTTCCTCACAAAATACGGTTTCAAGGCTTTCGGATGGTATCGAATCATCGTGGGCGGCATAATCCTCATAATGCTGCTATCGGGAGCATCCTTAAACATGATAGGATAACCACACTTATATGAACTTCAAGGAAGGAGTCCTTATTCCAATCGATAAGCCCTATAGCGTGAGCAGCTTCAAAGCCTTGGCCCACATTAGGTACCTCTGCACTCAGGCCAACAACGGAAAAGTTAAGATGGGCCACGCCGGAACGCTCGACCCTCTTGCAACCGGAGTGCTAGTGCTTGTTACAGGCAAGATGACCAAGCAAATAGAAACTCTCCAGGCACACACCAAGGAATATGTCGCAACTCTGCAACTCGGAGCAACCACCCCCAGTTACGACATGGAGCACGAGGTTAACGAAACATTTCCAACCGAGCACATCACCCGTCAGCTTATTGAAGAAACCATCCCCCAGTTCGTGGGTAACATTCAACAAATTCCCCCAACCTACAGCGCCGTTAAAGTGAACGGAAAGCGCGCATTCGATTATCGCCGCAAAGGAAAAGACGTTCAGCTCAGCGCAAAGAACATTCGCATAGACGAAATAGAAATAATCCAGTTCGACGAAACAACAATGCAGCTCTCATTGCGCGTTGTCTGCGGAAAAGGCACCTACATCCGGGCACTAGCACGCGACATCGGGCGAGCACTCGAAAGCGGAGCCTATCTAACAGCCCTCCGACGCACACGCTCCGGAAACATAAGCATTGAAAACTGCATCAGCTACGAGCGATTCGAAGAATGGCTAAACCAACAAACAATAAAAAAGGAGATATAAGAATACATGAAACTATCGCAATTTAATTTCACCCTGCCCGAAGAACAAGTGGCACTTTACCCACACGTATCCGAAAGAATACACAAACTCGCCGACGGAACCACCAAAACATTCAAAGTGACCCGACGCGACGAAGCACGATTGATGGTGCTGCACCGCAAATCACAGAAAATCGACAAGTTCAAAAGAGACTCCAGAGGAAGAATTAAAAAAGGAGAGTACATCAGATTCAAAGACGCACTCGACTACTTCACCGAAGGCGACACTTTCGTACTCAACGACACAAAAGTATTTCCAGCAAGGCTCTACGGAACAAAAGAAAAAACCGATGCCAAAATCGAAGTGTTCCTTCTTAGAGAACTAAACGCCGACATGCGGCTCTGGGATGTGCTCGTAGAACCCGCACGAAAAATCAGAATCGGAAACAAACTCTTCTTCGACGACACAGGGTCAATGGTGGCCGAAGTGATTGACAACACAACATCGCGCGGACGAACACTCCGATTCCTATACGACTGCTCGCACGAAGAATTCAAACGCGAACTCTTCACACTGGGCGAAGCACCGCTACCGAGATACATCATCGACAAACGGCCCAAAGCCGACGACGAGCAATTCGCACATGCCGATGCCGACGACATCATCAACTTTCAAACCGTATTCGCAGCAAACGAAGGAGCAGTCACAGCACCCGGAACAAACCTGCACTTCTCAGAACAAATGATGAAAATCATGGAACTGCGCGGAATGGGAACAGCATTCGTCACACTCCATTGCGGACTCGGGAACTTCCACGAAATAGAAGTCGAAGACCTCACAAAACACAAAATGGACTCTGAAGAAATGCACATCAACGCAAAAGCCTGCGAAGTGGTAAACCGAGCAAAAAGAGCCGGAAAACACATCTGTGTTGTTGGAGCAAGCATGCTCAAAGCAACCGAAACAGCAGTCGGAACCGACAAAATGTTGAAGGAGTACGATGGATGGACAAACAAATTCATATTCCCCAAATACGAATTTGGTCTTGCCGACACCATGCTCGTCAACTTCTATCAGCCATTCTCAACCGCACTCATGGCAACAGCAGCCTTTGCCGGCTACGACCTCGTCATGGAAGCCTATAACCAGGCAGTCCAAGACGGCTACCGATTCGGATGTTTCGGCGACTCGATTCTCATCTTAGACGATTGACCCACATGCAGAAAGAATCAACAACCGAACAGCACAAAGTCTATCTCGGTCTAGGGTCGAACCTCGGCAACCGCAAAGCAATCATGCGAGAGGCCATCGAAAAAATAAACGAAAAGGTTGGCGCCGTTGTGCGCCAATCATCGTTTTATGAAACCGCCCCCTGGGGCTACGAAAGTCCAAACAAATTCATCAACGCCTGCATCCGCATCGACTCCCCCCTCGCTCCTCACGACCTCCTGGAAACCACGCAAAAAATTGAACACGAACTGGGACGCGTACACAAAACCAGTCTTAATCGCTACGAAGACCGAATAATCGACATCGACATCCTTCTCTACGACAACCTGGAAATAAGCGAGCCCGACCTCCAAATTCCCCACCCACTCATGTACAAGCGCGATTTCGTTATGCGCCCGCTAAAAGAAATCCTCTAAAACCTCATCACACCATTCTATACGCGAGTTCGGTTTGACGGAGAACTCCCACTCGGCCGTTAGCCCGCATGTAGGGACAGACCCCGTGTCTGTCCGCCCCTGACCGGATGAAATATTGCTATGCGGTCGGTCCGGACCGAATTGGCATTGTGTATCGGACAGACACGGGGTCTGTCCCTACATGCGGCCTATCGGCCGAATTGGCTTGGGTGGCAGAAGAGTTTGTGATATCGGGATGTCGGGCTCCTCTTCGGATGTGGTTTCTATCATCTTCTGTTTCCAAGTCTTATCATTTCTCGACGTTTTTCGGGTCAACACGATTAAAAACAAGGTTGATTATACGTGGAAAAAGGTCGGCAGCCGTGATTTTTGTCAATATTCACTTGCATAAAGACATATAGAGAAGTTTTATGTCAATATTCACTTGCATAAAGACATATAGAGAAGTTTTATGTCGATATTCACTTGCATAAAGGCATATAGAAAAGTTTTATGTCGATATTCACTTGCATAAAGACATAAAATCTTATTTTTGTATCTGTAGAATAGTTTGTAAATAGATGCTCTTCGACCTTATAAATAGAAATATGAGAATAAAGAATATTAGAATAGGATTGCTCCACAACATGGAGCATTATGAGTTTGCCGGGCACGTGTTGACCATGGCGAGGGAGGCGAATATCAAGAAAATTAATCCGTTGCTGCCAGAACTTGAGCGAGCTATCGCGGCAGAGCAGAAGGCGCTCGCTCCGCCTGTGAAATTAGAGGGGACGGAGGATGTGCAGCGGCTCGACAAGGAGCGCGATAAGGCCTATAAGGCGCTGAAGATGATGGTGAAAGTGAAATTGCTCGACGCCGATAAAAATATGGTGTCGGCAGCCGAAAGATTGAACGATGTGTTGAGGAAATATCCTCGGGCGGCGGTGGAAAACTACAGTCAGGAGAGCGGGATGATTCATGGTTTGGTGAAAAATTTCCGGTCGGACGAGCGTGCGGCTGATGTGGCGCTGACGGGGATTATGCCGGCCGTGATTCGGCTCGACAAGGCTAATGAGGAGTTCGGGAGGTGCTATCTCGAGCGTTATAAGAAGAATGTTATGCCGGGCACGTTCAACATGAAATTGCTCCGTGCCGATGTTGACAATGTTCTCCGGGCGATTGTTCGGCGTATGGATTCGCTCGACGATTTGGAGCCCGATACGCCGGGATTGACTGGATTGATAACCGAATATAACGCGGTGATAGACGGTTGGCTGATACTTCTTGCACGTCGTCGGGGCACGAACCGGGCGGCTCGCGAACGTAAGCTGGATGGTTATGCGGCCATGCTTGCTCCGCTTATTCCGGAGCTGGAGAGCGAGTTGGGATTATCGTCGGGCTCGCTTGTGTTCGGTCGCGAGGTTGTGGGCGGCGCTCGCCGGCGACATTATCGGCTGGTTTCTTCTTCGGGCCAAATATGGGTTCTGATTAAGAAGGGTAGGCTGGTGGTGGATAATCCCTAGAGTGGGGGAAGATATTATAAGGAAGCGGGCGTGTCAAAATACTGACACGCCCGCTTTTTTATCGGCCGAATTGGCGTTGGTCGTTATTCTATTTCGTTTGGTTGGAAGGATATGGAGTAATAGCCCAGTTGGTAGATGTCGGCAATATCGAATTGCGCCATAACTTTCTTTTCTTTATTCACGAAGGTGGGCAGGGCCGAGGCTTTGGGTCTGTATTCATAGCCATTGGCGGTGAGATATTCCGTAAGATAGGGGGCGCGTATTATGAGTCGGTTGAATGTTATGGCGAAGGCTGCGAAATATTTGCCGGCGTCTTCCATCAGCAGAATTTTCGGGAAATCTGTGGAGTTGGTGTTCACGATGATGCCCATTTCGTTTGTCTCTTCGCTCACGTAGTAGGGCTGTTTGCGGTATTCAACGAGGATTTCGTTGAGTGTTTTGGTGCCGAACTCAACGATTGGCATCGGCAGGTTCACTGTTGCGGGTGGGATGCTTCCGGTTAGGTCGGAGTAAGCATAGTGCATTTGTGGTTCGAAGGTGCCTTTGCCTTCGGTTTTGTCGGTCATCAAAACATAGCAGGCCGAGCGCAACGAGTCGTTGTAATAAATGGTGTAGCCCTCGTTATCGGTCATGCCGGTGTACCGATATTGCAGCGTTTTGAGATATGCGGTTAGGTCGGCCGGCGTTGGTATATTCTGTGGGTTGACGTAGAGCGATGCCTCTTCGAGCTTCGATTTGGTTTGTACGTCGAACCAATATTTTATCGAGGGCCATTGTTCGTTGCCCGTTTTGTAGATGTATATTCCGTTGGTTGGTTTGGAGTTTTCGTTATCCAGCAAATGCCCCAGGCGCCTGGAGAAGAGTTGGAGCAATTCGAGCGGTGCATGATATCCGTTGAAGGGCATCCATGCGCCTGTTTTGTCGTCGTTGAGGAGGGCGATGCGAGTCCACGATTCTGGCGATTCGTTGTATTCGCCGAAGAAATATTCCGAATTGTTGTCGATGAATATGACTGTTTTCGATGTTTTGTTTGCATAGACCTCGATTTCGGAGTTGCGCGAGGCTTCGGGTTGCAAGGCATATCCGTTGGCGCGCAGGGTGGCTTTGAAGGCGTCTTCTTTGCCGGCGGGAATGTTGCATTTGGCGTATTTATAGGCCTTTGTTTCGTCGAAGGTGTAAACCCAGTTATATGTTTTGCCGTTTTCGGTTTTTGTGATTGAAAGGTGGGTGTCATCGGTTTTACCGACGGTGAATCCGCGTGCCTGTTCGGCGGCCATCAGGTCGTTTATGCTTGCTCCGAATTGCGTTGCCGGCATTGGCATTTCGGCTGGAGTGACGGTGGGGTCGGTTTTGTCGTCGTTTTGGAAGAACACTAGGCTGTCTACTTCAGAGGCATGGAAAACTTGCTTCTTTCCATTTTTATAGATATACACGCCTTGTGCTGATGTTCCTGTCGTGCCGAGAATGAAGAGCAGGAGGGCGAGTGTTTTAATTACTTTCATAACTTATTCTGCTTTAAAAATTAGAGGCATTGCCATTTTGGTTTGAACGGGTCGGCCGTTTTCGGTGCCGGGATTCCAGTGGGGCATTTCGTTGATTAGTGCTATTGCTTTGCGCTTGTAATCGTCGGCGCAGGCATTGAGGATTTGTTTTTGCCTGGCGGGTTTTAGCTTCGCGAACTTTGGCGAATGAGCTTCGAGCCGGTTAACCCTAACTATTCGCGCGCCGGTTACGCTGCCGTCGGCTTCGACATTAAAACTGATGTTGAATTTCATTTCAACCTGCATTTTTTTTGGTTCGTTGTGAAGGTGAGCGTCCGGGCGAGATATTCCATCATGGCCTGCTGTCCGCCGGGATATTCGGGCATTGTCATTGTGAATGGTTCGGGAGGATTGATGCGATTGCCCATTTCTTCGAGTTTTGCCTTGAGCTTTTCGATTTCAACAGTGCCGAGAATTATTTTTCCCGATGGATCGATGAGATACATCGCCGGAATCCAGTCGATGTGGTATAGTCGGTCGATGAAGGTTTCTTTTTTCCACTTTTTAAGTTCGCTTACCTGTGTCCAGTTCATTTGATATTTGTCCCAGAAGGTGCGCACCCACGCGTCTTTGTCGGTGTCGAAGGATATGCCGATGAAAGCCACGTTTTGGTCGCGGAACTCATCGTACAGAGCCTTCATTGCTGGAATATCTTTTCGGCAATCCGGGCACCATGAGGCCCAGAAGTCGAGCACGACATATTTCCCGGCGTATGAGTTTAGTTTGATGTCTTTTCCGTCGTGTGTTTTGAGTGTGAAATCGGGTGCTTTGGTTCCCGGTTTGAGCATGTTTGTGGCATATCGTGCGTCGAGGTCTTGCGTCGTGTTGGTTGCCGTTTGCGCCGTTGCACCTAGTGCTATTGCGAGCGCAAGAGTTGTTGTGAGAATTAATTTCTTCATGTTTCTTCGTTTTATGTTGTTCTGAATTTTTGGGCCGAGTTGGGGGATTGTCGGGCCGGTTGCAAATTTACGGCGCGACGGATGGATAGATGCCAACGGTTCATATTTTTTCAATCGTGAGTGTTTGGTCGCAGTATTCAATCACTGCGGGCCGATGGGTTATGAATATCACGGTTTTGTTTTGTTGGGCGAGCAGATTGCGAAGCAGCTGGCGTTCGGTATCGGGGTCGAGAGCCGAGGTTACCTCGTCGAGCAGCATTATGTTTCGGTTGCGAAGCAGGGAGCGAGCTATGGCTATGCGTTGTGCCTGACCTTCGCTGAGTCCGCCGCCTTGTTCGGAGCAGGGGGTGTCGAGTCCTAGCGGAAGAGCGAACACAAAGTCGGCGCAGCTGGTTTGGAGGGCTTGTTGGAGTTCGTCGTCGGTGGCGTTGATTTTGCCCAGCAGAAGGTTTTCGCGAATGGTGCCGCTCATGAGGGTGTTGCCTTGCGGAACGTAAACGAAGTTGGTGCGCAGGCGCGGACTAAGTTCGTAGTTTTTCTTTCGGTTGTAAATGGTGGCTCGTCCGTTTTGCGGTTTCAGCAGGGCCAGAATTATTCGTACAAGGGTGGTTTTTCCCGAACCGGTTTCGCCGAGTATGGCGGTGCACGAACCTGGTGGAAAATTGAATGTTAGATTGCGAATTACATTGCCCTCGTCGTCTTGATAGGCGTACGAAACATTTTCGAGCCGTATTCCGCAAGGGCCGGAGAGTTCGATTGGTTCGCCCTGTTCTTCGAGCGGATTTTCTTCGAGTTCCATGAGTCGTTCGGCGGCTGTGAACACCGACACAAACGAGGGGATGAGTTTGGTGAGTTGGCGGGCCGGACTCTGAATGCGATTGACGAGTTGGAGAAAGGCCGTCATTCCGCCGAAGGTGAGTGTGCCGGCCGACATGCGTATGGCTGCCCAGGTGAAGGCGGTGAGATAGCCCAGCGAAAAGCCGAGATTGAGAATCAGATTCGAGAATACGGAGAATTTCGTTCGTCTCACCACTTTGTTTCGCAGTTCGCTTTGTGTGTCTTCGAGTTTACCCACGGCGGCGATGTTGCTTTCGAGGGTTTTGATTAGCATGCGGTGCTGGATTGTTTCCTGAAGAACGCTCTGCACTTTAGAATCGGAATCGCGCACTTCGCGGGTGAGGCTGCGCATCTTCCTCACATAAATCTTACTGAAAATCACTACCACCGGAACCATAATCACAATCGTCACGGCCAGTCGCCAATCCATCATCAGCAGATAGAGAAATGCGCCCACGAACAGGGCGAGTGTCGAGATGGAGTTTGGAATAACCTCGGTGAGGAAGTTGACGACGTTCGTCACGTCGATTTCCAATCGGTTGAGCACGTCGCCCGAGTGGAAGCTTTCTCGCCCGTGCCATTCCGAGCGCAGAATGCGGTCGAGCAGTTGCTGTTGCATTCGGTTCTGGGCTTTTATTCCGAGGATATTTCTAATCCACACGGAGGATATGTTCAGAGCGAAGTCCATCAATATCAGTCCGGCCATAATTGCCACGGCGGCGTAGATGTTGCCTTCGGTTACGCCGGATGCTACGTCGATTGCATTCTTCACGGCCCACACGGAGAAGAGCGACACGGCTACCGAGAGTATTCCGATGGCTGCGTTGAGTGTGGCTTGCAGTCTGTTGCCTCGCCATGCCAGCCACAGCCATCGGAAGATTACGTTCGATGAATATTTTGTTTCGGGGATGCGAAAGATGTGCTTCAGCTTTGATTTTATGTTCATGTTATTTGTTTTTGCGTCAGCGGACTGGAGTTTGTCTCAAACAGAGTCTGTTTTGCGTCAGCGGGCTGGAGTTTGTCCCAAACAGAGTCTGTTTTGCGCCAGCGGGCTGGAGTTTATCCCAAACAGAGTCTGTTTTGTGCCAGCGGGCTGGAGTTTGCCCCAAACAAAGTCTGTTTTGCGTCAGCGGGCTGGAGTTTGTCCCAAACAGAGTCTGTTTTTGCGCCAGCGGACTGGAGTTTATCCCAAACAGAGTCTGTTTTGTGCCAGCGGGCTGGAGTTT
>NZ_JH594522.1:242896-249227 GCF_000243035.1 Prevotella micans F0438 | reverse complement strand
GCGGGCTGGAGTTTGTCCCAAACAGAGTCTGTTTTGCGCCAGCGGGCTGGAGTTTATCCCAAACAGAGTCTGTTTTGTGCCAGCGGGCTGGAGTTTGCCCCAAACAAAGTCTGTTTTGCGTCAGCGGGCTGGAGTTTGTCCCAAACAGAGTCTGTTTTGCGCCAGCGGACTGGAGTTTATCCCAAACAGAGTCTGTTTTGTGCCAGCGGGCTGGAGTTTGCCCCAAACAAAGTCTGTTTTGCGTCAGCGGGCTGGAGTTTGTCCCAAACAGAGTCTGTTTTGCATCACAGAGTGCCTGCGGTCGAAAATCAAACTTGTTTTTGCGTCCCAGAGTGCCTGCGGCCAAATATCAAACTTGTTTTTGCGTCCCAGAGTGTCTGCGGTCGAAAATCAAACTTGTTTTTGCGTCCCAGAGTGTCTGCGACCGAAAAAATACGCTTGTTTATGTCATCCGGATATGCTTCGGGCGTCGGCTCCCCACATAAGTTTATCTCGCAGGGTTGAAAAATAATCGTGCCCGCGCTGTTTCACTATCCTTATTTTATGGGGCGCCTTGCGAATGATTACCGTTGTGCCCTCTTTGAGTTTTTCAGACCGACCGTCGATGGCGACGAGGAAATTATGACTGCGACTTTCAACGTCGAGCCTTATTTCGACATCCTCGCTCATTACAATCGGACGAATGTTTAAACTGTGCGGCGCAACGGGCGTTAAACTGAACGTGCCGGTTTGAGGAATAAGAATCGGCCCGCCGTTGGAGAGCGAATAGGCCGTCGAACCGGAGGGGGTGCTCACCACGAGCCCGTCGGCAAGATAAGTAACTAGAAATTCGCCGTTCAAACTGGCTCGGATAGAAATCATCGACGCCGTGTCGCGTTTCAGAATAGCGATGTCGTTCAAGGCGTATGGGTTGAAATCCACGGGTTTGTTGTCCAGACAAAGCATCATAACCGACCGCTCATCTATTTCAAGCCTGGAAGAGATTACATCGCCGAGCACGTTGCAAATATCGCCCGGAAGAACGTTGGCCAGAAAGCCCAGCCTGCCCATGTTTACTCCGATTATGGGCGTGCCTTTCGTGCCCACCTCGCTTGCAGTTTTGAGAAATGTTCCGTCGCCGCCCATCGAAATGGCATAATCGGTCGTAAAGTCATATTTCCCAAACGCGTCCGTGAAATTCATGCTCTCGCGAACCGCGCGCGGTAGTCCGTCTAAGAAACTCTGCTCAAAATACACTTCAGCTCCGCTAGCAACCAGGAAGTCGGCTGCCGCTTGAACATATTTTGCTTCGAGAGCCTTGTATTTGCTTCCGAAGATGGCAAAGCTCAATCTCTTTTCAGTCATTCGTTTTGGTTTTGAATTCTTTTAGTCTTGTAACATCCTGAATCGTCCATAATAACTACATTTGCAAGCACTTTGGGTTGCAAAAATAGAGTTTTTATCACTAACGTTTTATATCCTATGGTAAAAGTTTATGAGTTCTTGGCCACCGGTTTCGAAGAGATAGAAGCCTTGGCCCCGGTAGACATTCTTCGTCGTGGAGAAGTTGAAATCAAAACCGTGAGCATCACCGGCAACCAACTTGTCGAGTCGGCCCACGGAGTTACAGTTAAAGCCGATATGCTTTTCGAGGAAGTTTCGGATTGGGCGAGTGTCGACATGCTCCTCATTCCCGGCGGAATGCCCGGCGCACAAAACTTGAAAGAGCACGAAGGCGTGAGACGCGTCGTGCGCGAACAAGTTGAAGGCGGCCGACGAGTTGGAGCCATCTGTGCCGGTCCGATGGTGCTCGGTGCAGCCGGAATATTGAAAGGTAAACGAGCCACATGCTATCCCGGCTTCGAGGAATATCTTGACGGAGCCGAATACACCGGCGAACTGTTCACCGTCGATGGAAACATCATCACCGGCGAAGGCCCCGCAGCCACACTTCCTTATGCCTACAGAATCTTGTCGTTCTTCAAAGACGAAAACACAGTTTCGAGCATCGAAGACGGCATGCGCTACACTCACCTGATGAATAAATAGATTCGGATGAGCAACTACGCTATTATCGTAGCCGGCGGAAAAGGCCTTCGTATGGGCGGAGATGTTCCAAAACAGTTTCTGCCTGTCGGCGGGAAACCTGTACTGATGCGTACCATCGAAAGATTCCGCGAATACGATGAAAAGCTTAACATAATCCTGGTTTTGCCTGTCCAGCAACAGGAATATTGGAATAACCTCTGCCTGGAATACTCCTTCCGGGCAGAGATTCGTATCGCAAACGGCGGCGAAACGCGCTTCGAATCATCGAAAAACGGACTGGATGCGATTCCTTCAGACGAAAGCGGATTGGTGGCCATTCACGATGGAGTGCGGCCATTCGTTTCCATCGAAACAATATCTCGATGCTTCAATGCAGCAAGTGCGCATGGCGCTGCGATTCCGGTTCTGCCGGTTGTAGAATCGCTTCGCGTAGTTGAACCGAACGGCGAGAGCAAAAATGTTCTCCGAAGTAATTATCGAATGGTTCAAACTCCGCAGGTATTCCAAATCGGTCTGGCTAAACAAGCGTTCGCGCAAGAATATAACGAGGCGTTTACCGACGATGCTTCGGTTATCGAGAGCTTCGGGCATTCGATTGCGATGGTCGATGGGAATCGCGAAAACATTAAACTAACCACGCCCTACGATTTATCGGTGGCCCAAACTATAATCTAATAACCTTGGCAAGTATTCTGGACCAGAACATAATGTATCTTACCGGCGTAGGCCCCCGTCGGAAGGAATTGCTGGATAAAGAACTCGGCATCCGAACCTATCGCGACCTGCTGGAATACTATCCTTATAAATACGTCGACCGTTCGAAGATTTATCTTCTTTCAGAGATTAGCCACGACATGCCCTTCGTACAAATAAAAGGTCGGATTCTTAGTTTCGAGGAATTCGAAATGGGCAAACGAAAGAAACGCATCGTGGCTCATTTCTCCGACGGCCATGGAATGTGCGATCTAGTTTGGTTCAACGGCGCGCAATACATTTATAAAAACTACATCATCGGGAAAGAATACATTGTGTTCGGAAAACCGAGTGTCTACGGCGGTCGTATTCAATTTACGCATCCCGACATCGACGACGCATCACAAATCCAGCTCGACAACATGGGCATGCAACCATTCTACGTAACTACGGAGAAAATGAAGAAAGCAGGAATAACTTCGCGAGCCATCGAGAAAATGACTAAAACACTCATCGCAAAACTCGCAGAACCTCTTTCGGAAACTATTCCGGAATTCATTATCCGTCCACTACGTCTTGTGAGTCGCGACGAGGCCATGCGAAAGATTCATTATCCCAAATCGGCCGAAGATACTCAGCGCGCTCGACTGCGATTGAAGTTCGAGGAACTATTCTATGTCCAACTGAATATTCTTAGATATGCAAACGACAATCGGCGAAAATATCGGGGATATAATCTCAAACGCATCGGTGCACAATTCAATTGGTTCTATTCACATAATCTGTCATTCGAACTCACCGGAGCGCAAAAGCGAGTGATGCACGAAATACGAAAAGACATGGCCAGCGGTAGACAAATGAACCGGCTCCTTCAAGGCGATGTAGGTTCCGGAAAAACTCTCGTGGCGCTTATGGCAATGCTCATCGCAATCGACAACGGATTCCAGGCATGTCTCATGGCACCCACCGAAATACTGGCCGAACAACATCTACAGACGGTAAAGGAGTTCCTTCAGGGAATGAATGTGCGAATCGAGCTTCTCACCGGAATAGTCAAAGGAAAAAAACGTCGCGATGTTCTAGATTCATTGGCAAATGGCACTGTGAATATCCTCATCGGAACCCATGCTATAATCGAAGACAATGTGCGATTTCATAATCTCGGATTAGCCGTCGTCGACGAGCAACATCGTTTCGGAGTTGCACAACGAGCCAAGCTCTGGAACAAAAATGATAATCCGCCTCACGTTCTTATTATGACCGCAACACCCATTCCGCGAACGCTCGCGATGACCATCTACGGCGACCTTGATGTTAGTATAATTGATGAACTTCCGCCAGGGCGCAAACCAATTGAAACCATTCATAAATATGATAATCAAACTACGAGTCTATATAACGGAATCAGGCAGCAAATACTCCTTGGTCGGCAAGTCTACATCGTCTTTCCTCTCATAAAGGAAAGTGAGAAATCCGACCTAAAGAATCTCGAAACCGGCTACGAAACCCTGTGTGAAGCATTCCCGGAATTCCGGCTCAGCAAGATTCATGGGCAGATGAAAGACAAAGAAAAGGAAGCCGAAATGAAAAATTTCGTATCCGGACAAACGCAAATCCTCGTAGCAACAACGGTGATTGAAGTCGGAGTGAATGTTCCCAATGCAAGCGTAATGGTCATTCTCGATGCGCAGCGCTTCGGCCTCTCGCAGCTACATCAATTGCGAGGTCGAGTAGGGCGCGGAGCCGAGCAGAGCTATTGCATACTTGTGACAAGCCATAAGCTAACCAATGAAACCCGTAAACGCATAGATATAATGTGCTACACCAACGACGGATTCGAAATTGCTGAAGCTGATTTGAAACTCCGAGGCCCGGGCGACCTCGAAGGAACACAGCAAAGCGGAATAGCTTTCGACTTGAAGATTGCCGACATAGCTCGCGACGGACAAATAGTGCAGATGGCACGCAATGAAGCACAGAAAATAATCGACGCCGACCCCGATTGCAATAAAACCGAGAATGAAATACTATGGAGAAGACTAAAAGAGTTAAGAAATACAAATATAAACTGGGCGGCCATCTCCTAATCCATCCCCTTCATATTCTCCACAAGCCCACTACAACAAAAGGAGACACAAACAATAATAAACTAAATACCAGCACTAATTACCACATTCTCAACAGTAAATAAAAACTGTTAACCACTTCGCCTCTTCATGTCGAACTTTTTACCTTTGCCACGTCCCTAAGAAAAAGGTTGGCCATTTGTATCGTTCAACTCACTACCCTAGAGACAATGACTGACTATTTATTTTCAGTCTGTTTTCGAAGCCGAAACAAAAATAATTGAACATGAATTTAAAAAACATAGTTAGAACTTTTACGGTCTCTTCACTCCTGTTTTGCGCACTGACACCCGCATCAGCACAAGATTTGTTAGCACGACAAGCACCCGTAGACCGTCGAACAAGTAGCCTCGACACAATTGCAATCAATCGCCTACGCGAAGTAGAAGATATTAAAGAACCGGCAGCCGAGCTCTATAATGATTGGAATAATCGCTACGCACATCGCCCCGGAGTAGTGCCAGATGTTTACAAGATTGACCTTCGAGGATTCAGTATGCCCACACCGAGCCGAGTTATAACAAGTAATTTCGGACGCCGATGGGGACGCCGCCATCAAGGACTCGACATCAAAGTATATATAGGCGACACCATCCGTGCAGCTTTCTCTGGAAAAGTTCGTATGGTGAAGTATGACGCCAATGGTTATGGAAAATATATAGTCATTCGTCACAACAATGGTTTAGAAACTATATATGGCCACCTGTCTAAGCAACTCATACACGAAAATCAAATTGTGCGCTCCGGACAGGCCATCGGGCTCGGAGGAAACACAGGACGCTCAACCGGTTCACACCTTCATTTTGAGACACGTCTTTGTGGAGTAGCCCTCAACCCAGCATTGTTCTTTGATTTCCCCAATCAAGACGTAACCGGCGACTACTATGTATACCGTAAGAATAACATCGACAGCGAATCGGCCCGTGCTACAGCCCTTCGTGGTACAGCAGCAAGCCTTGGCTATTCGCGCGAAAACATTCAAGGTAAACGCACTACTGCCCCAGCACAAAAATCCGCTGAAGTGAAACAAGCACCAGCTGCCGCCGATTATTCTAATCGTGAATCGCGTACAACACCAAGCAACACCAGTGCACAAATACTCTACCATAAGGTGGTTGCCGACGACACTCTTGAATCAATCGCCCAACAATACGGTATAACCGTTGAGCAACTATGCAAACTCAACCATCTCGGCAAATATTCGAAAGTCGTGAAAGGGCAGATTATCAGATACAGCTAGACTGTCCTAGACTGAAAGTAAGACCTTATTATATTCATCATCCAAATCTCACCCCTTCCCACCCTTCTTAACACATGCAACAGTTAGCATTAACATATCAAGGCAAAGAAACTACACAGAGAAATTTCGATTTCTCTGTGATTTTTTCGTCTGAAAATTTGGTGGGTTCGAAAAAAGTGCTAACACACACACACACACACACACACACACACACACACACACACACACACACACACACACACAC
>NZ_JH594522.1:187005-242751 GCF_000243035.1 Prevotella micans F0438 | reverse complement strand
TTTGGTATGTTCTAACATTCCTTTTTACATTATTTGGCTGTTCCGAAAGGATGTTATATCTTTGCCGCCGTGAGTGAATTAGCAATATCATACCAGAGCAATAACAGCATGCGAAGATTCTTGAAATTCTTTGCATCTTTTTTCGTCAATTACTTGGCCAATCCAAGTAATTTGCTAACACACACACACACACACACACACACACACACACACACACACACACACACCTAGCCTCACCTAACTTATTTTTACGCGCGCGTAGAAGTTACGCAAACATAAGGAAACACAAGGGATATAGTTATCTTTTGTGTTATGTTTTTTGTACCCCTTTCGGAACCGATATAAGAGAAAATAAGGAATTATTTTCTCGACAAAATCCGCACGATTTTCCTGCGGTAAATTACCCCGTATCCACAAGTAAAAGCTCCCACTCGATTATTAATCAAACAATAGATATAAGCATGGATTTTATCCTAAAAATTAAAGTATAGAATATGGAGAAAATAAGTAGACAACTATTCCTTGTTCCATTTGCTATGCTATGCCTTGCATTATTCTCGGCATGCAGTAGCAACGAACAAGTGATTCCTCAAAATCCGCAAGACGAAAATAGCACCATTGTGGATTTGGGTAATGTGAAGTTCGACATTAGCGAAATGCCATTCGGAGAAGACACCGAAGATAAAACTCGCACCGCCGAACAACCACTAATGGCCGACACCGTTGTGCTTAGCAAGAGTGTTGAGGCCGAAGTGACACTCGAGCGGGAGAGAACGCCCGTAACTCGAGGGGTAAAGCATGGACTCAGCGACGGAGCTTATCGGCTTGTAGTTTATCAGGCCAACGTTTTCAAAACACAGGTTGGCTTTACTGTTGCAGGAGGAAAAATTGCCTATCTCGAAAAACTCATCCTGAACGACGGTAACTACGACTTCTATTGTTGCAACGACAAGGTTGAGTTCAAGCAGGGAGAAAACAAGTTCAAGGTTGAATTCGACAACGCCGCTACGGCTCTTATCGGAAGTATCAAGAATGTACATGTAAGCGGAGTTAGGCAAACAATCAGTTTCCCGATGAAGCATGTGGGCACGCGCATCAAGACAAGGTTAACGGCCCTAATGCCTTTTCCCAACGAAGGTGTGCAGGCAAAGCTCGTATCTGTTCCCAACGGTGCATTGGGCGATATGATTTACGACATTCCTACCGGAGTATATTCTTCCTCGAAACTGCGTACACTCGATTTCCCTGCAAGCAACTACACGAAGGTGGCCGATGTGTACGACCCCTCATTAAAGGCAAACATCTATGCTATGGAAAGCAGCGAATATCGCTATGTGTTGCTAAACAACACCCTCACCAACCTTATGCTTCAGTTCACAAATACCGGACAGCTCTATCGTAAGGCAATGAATTCCTATGGTGCGCTGAGAATAAACAGCAGCACACAGTACATGCTTGCCGGACATTCCTATGTGTTGCGTGTGAAGTTGAAACCCACTTTCCGTTACCTCTTTCAAGACGGAACAGTAGGCTATCTGCGCGACAAGGGCAACCGTATGCCAGTAGCTCTCGTGCTCAATAATAATTTGGGCATTGCTCTTACCGATTCTCACGTAGGCAACGACTATGTGCCCTCTTACTCTTCAGGTGGAGTGCTGCAAGGAAACTGGTCGGTCACCGGGCAGCGGGATAACGACCGCTTATTTCAGCTCACTCAATGGAACGATGCCATCACAACAACAACCAGCGGTGCGCACTGGACATGGGCGGCGGGCGGAACCTATAATCACGCAAACGCGGCCCACAACGGCTCTAAGGGCGATAAGCGCGAAGTTTATCCTGCTTTCTACTGGGCCGACGCTTATCGCGAAGAGATGAAAAACAAATGCGTAAGCGAGGGTAAACTTTTCGACAGTAACCTCCTTACACAAAAAGGTCGGTGGTTCTTGCCAAGTGTGAATGAATGGATGTATCTGCTCAAAAACGTAGGCTTCAGCAATCCCAATTCTCTATTTGCCCCAGGAGGCGTAGCCACGGGACATCCTATCAGCGTGTGGTATAACATCCTAATAGTTAGACAGGCATTTATGGTTGCCGGCGGGGCTCCCCTTTGGGACGACACCGACCCGCAGGGACGATACTACTGGACAAGTACCGAAGGCTCATTAACCAACAAGGCCTACATCATCACTGTACGTCCCGACTGGAACTTCTTCCTCTCCGACCAAAAGAAGAATCTCACCGGATTCCCGATTACCTACACAAAAGCATTCAGGGTGCGTGCATTCGTTACATTCTCTAACACTGCCATACATCCCCACAGCGGTGGTTCAACCGAAGACGGATGGGCAGGCGACCCGGATCAGAATATAAGTGGAGACGATTTTGAAATCGATTTATAAACACATAAAGCCTGCCCTTAGACTATTTGCTGAAGGGCGGGCAAAAGAAATAGTTTCACCCATAATAAATACAACGATTATGACAAGAACAACCGTAACAAAACTGCTCCTTGCGATTTGCATTATAACAGGCGCCGCCATGTTTGCATCTTGCAGTAGCGAAAACGAACCGTTGAACCCCTCTGTTGAGCCCGAGAAGCCGAAAGATGGCAGCACGCTGGTAAAGACGGGCAACATTACGTTCAATATAAGTGAGCTGCCTTTTGGCGCCGATACCGAAGACGAAACTCGCGCCGCCCAGGAACCTGCTTTAACCGACACCGTAGAACTGTGCGAAGGCGTAGAGGCGGAAATAACCCTCGAGCGCGACCGCCTGCCGGCTACACGTGCGGTGAAGCATGGTATGAGCGACGGTAACTATCGCGTCTTCGCCTATCAGAACGGTGTGAATAAAGGAATGTTCAATTTCATCGTTTCGGGCGGCAACGTAACCTTTGCCGGCCATCTCACCCTGCCTCCCGGTGTCTACAGTTTCTACTGTTGTAACGAGCACGTAAGCTTCAGGGATAACAAGTTTATCGTTCCGCACTCCAACGTTGGCGGAGCCCTCATTGGTTTTGCCAAGAATATTTATGTAGGTGGCACCGATAACCAGCATGTTTCTTTTGCGATGACACATGTGGGTGGACGTATCCGTACGATGGTGTACGCACTACTACCTATGCCGGGCGATATGCAGTCGCAGCTCGGAATTGCTCCGTCGGCGCAGTCGCACGACATGACCTACAACCTTGCCACTGACCAGTATCAATATGCCAATGCATCTCCTACGCCCCTTCCATTCCCTCAACTCGGCTATACGCCTGCGGCAAGTGTGCACGATGCTTCGCTCAACATGAACCTTAGCGCCGCATTGTGCAACGATTACACCTATTTCGTTTCGAACACACCGCTTAAAGATATTGTTATCCGCTTCCTCAACGGTTCGCGACTCTACAATAAGCCCATGAACACCTTTGCAGCAAGGAAACTCTCTTCGGGAACAGGCATAATAGAGGTGAACAAGTCGTACATGCTTTACATCAAACTCGTACCCAACTTCAAGTATGTCTTCGAAGACGGCTACCGTCGTTACCTGCGCGATAAGGGCAACCATATCCCCGTAGCTCTGGCCTTTAGCGACCACCTCGGCATTGCCCTAAAAGATGCCCACCCCGTAGGCTATCCCAACGAGCTATGCCCAGCATCCAGAATACCTCTAGAGATAAGTCCTACTACAGCTATTTTAAGCTGGACGGCAACAATGGGATCGCGTAACGTAACCGAAACAGGGTATGCCCAGTCACCGTTCAGAAACAATAAACCCGAATTTCCTTTCAATTCATGGAGCGAAGCGCTTAGCAATGGTCGCAGCGGCAGGGATTGGACTTGGGATCCGAACTGCACCGGTGACTTAAAGTTCTCAGGATCGTCATCTACTACTTACCTGACTCCGGCAGAAAAAGTAAAAGGCAATGGACAGCAGGTTACTCCAACCTACTTTCAGATACTCTTCCCCGCCTTTTATTGGGCAGGGCAATATCCTTTGGTGAAACGGCAGGAAGCCCAGGCAGCCGGGCTTAGCGACCTTTCCGGCTTGGCGCAAGAGCTTTGGTTCCTGCCCAGCGCCAACGAATGGTATAAGTTCCTGCAGGCCATAGGTTCTTGCGGTCCTTTTGGCCAGGTCACTCCATCAACAGTAAAAAGACATGGCGTTGCAACCTACAATGCTGCCATTATTAATTATGCGCTCAAAAAAGCCGGCGGAACACCTCTTTGGAACAATGCCGGTGCAGGGTATTATTATTGGACAAGCTCGGAATTTGATGTCTTTCCTAATAATCCCTTGTGGAGTTTCGAAGCATTTACCATTACCCCCAATGCAGACAACCATGTATTTATCTATGCAGAAAATAAGCAGAGGAGAGAAGAGGATGTTTCGTTTATAGCCTCCAAACTGCGTGTGCGTGCATTCGTGTCATTTTAAATAAACCTGCTTAATTCCCAATATCAGAGAGTATGAATAAAGAAAACAATAAGTCTGTTAAGCAGCTTCTCTGCGAAAAGGGAACTTATGTTTCCCCTTGGAGCGAGGTAGTCGAAGTTGAAGAAGAAAATTTCTTCTGTACCTCCGTCCTTCCCGGTCAAGGTAGTTCCACCGAAGACGACTGGGATAACGATGAAGATATCGACGGCGACACCGATATGGATTTGTAGCATAATATTCTCCCGGCCGGTTGCACGTAGGTAGGGACAGACCCCGTGTCTGTCCGCCCTATTCGGCAGGTCGGGATGAATATATGGGCCGATAGATCCGAATATATCATGCGGTCGGTAGACCGAATTGGCATTGATTCGGACAGACACGGGGTCTGTCCCTACATGCGGGCGGAACGCCCGAGTTGGCATGGGGTAGGGCGCGACACCGATGAAATCCCTTTTCGCAAGGTGCAAAACGGTCGTGACGATGGTAATATCGGTTTTGTCGATATGCAAAACCATCCCTACATCAATAATACCCTTTCCTACGCTGTAGATTTCACCATGACCAAAGGTGCCGGTCGTTTCTACGCTGTAGATTCCAGCATGACCGAAAGTGATGGTCATTCCGACGTCGTAGAAATCGGGAGAACCGAGAGTGATGCTCATTCTGACGTCGTAGAAATCGGGAGAACCGAGAGTGATGCTCATTCTGACGTCGTAGAAAGCAGGGGAACCGAGAGTGATGCTCATTCTGACGCCGTAGAAATCGGGAGAACCGAGTGTGAGGCTCATTCTGACGCCGCAGAAAGCTGGGGAACCGAAAGTGATGCTCATTCCGACGCTGTAGAAATCGGGAGAACCGAGAGTGAGGCTCATTCTGACGCTGTAGAAATCGGGAGAACCGAGTGTGAGGCTCATTCTGACATCGCAGGAGGCATGGCGACAACCGGTTTGCCGACCTGGTAACGTCACTGAACCATGTTTCGTCCGATTTCCGTTACACTCACGCTCAAAGTCAGGTGCAGAAGTCAGCGGCCAAAAAGAGGAAGGATAACGGGGATGATAATTCCAAGAAACCCTCCGACCCGAAAAAGCCCGGCGACCCGAAGAAACCGGATGATGGCAAGAAACCCGGACGAGAGGAAGACCCGGGCGAAGCCAGATATAAGAAAGTGGGGGGATTTTCTACGCTAGGAAATCCCCCCGCTTCCCTCTAAGAGGACTCTTGTCTCTCTCTTCTTCCTCCCACTAAAGAACAAAAGAGAAAATCGTTTATATAATCATTAAGACCTGCATCCGTCGCGACGACGCGTGCAGGTCGACCGTTTATATTCGGGGGTGAACAAAAAACCGCCCCTCCGTGCTTGGATGCTCGGAGGGGCGGTTGTGTTATATGGGGGTGACGGGTTATTTCTCTTCGGGAACGAGGAACTTGTCGCCAGTTTCTTTTATGAGCGCTTTTCGGGTGTATTCTCCATAGCCGGGGCGACTGACTGGGGCGCCGATTCCGGCTTCGGTGCGGAGGAATTTACCGTCTTTCTCAGGCTTAACGGCCATATCGTTGTACTTCACGATGAGATAGATGGCCAGTTTGCGCCAGCGGTCAATCATCTGGTCGGAAAGGGTGATGGAGTAGGCGTTGAGGTATTCTACGGCTGCTGCGCGGTCTACGGCATAAAGCTCCTGCGCCCTGTCTTCTACGGCTTTCTGGTTGGCGTAGTAGGAGTTTTCGAGCGAGTCGCGTACTTGTTTGAGCGACGGGAACATCATGTTGTAGCGCGGATAAACCATGTTGCTTACCCAGTTACAAACCCAGAATGCGTTTTTGTCGGAGAAGGTAACGTCGTCGGCTCCTGGTGTGTTGAAGCATTCGGGCTGAACGGTGCTTCCGCAGTAGATTGGCACGTAGGCCACCATGTTTGCATCGTCGTTTCCGAACCATATTATTCCGCCGATAACGTCGGGTAGCCATGAGCGCATCTGGCAGATATAAGAGAATCCGGTTTGCTGTGTAGAGATTGGACGTTCGTTGAAATACTTCTTTCCGTCTACTTCGAATTCAAGTGGTGTTGGGCGATAAGGCATCGACCATATGCCTTGTCCCTGGTCCTGATCGAGGCTGAGGGGCGTTCCTTCGAAATGGTCGCGCATGCACTCGGCCATGATAGCGACGTCGAGCTTTTTGTTGGGCTCAATCCAAAGCGGCATGTCTTCGGCATTGGGGTCTTTTCCGAGCGCCCATGGGAGCCAGCGGCTCATGTCTTTGAAATGATTGAAGTAGCTCCACACGCGTGCTTCGCACCAGCGCCGGCCCGTGAAGGTTGGTTTGGCATAGGCCATCTTCCAGTTGAAGTCTTTGTCTTTTCCGGTGAACCATCCTTTTGAGCGTGCGTAGCTGATACAGTTTTTGGATTTGATGACTTCTGTTCCGTAGGTTGAGAACTGTCCGATTCGGCTTTGGTTTGCGTGTGCGGTTATCATTCCGTCGGGGATTTTGACAGCAACCCATACTACTTTCTGTTTATCGTCGCCTCCGCATCCTTGCATTTCGAGGAGCCACACTTCGTTTTTGTCGGCTATGGTAAATGTTTCTCCGCTTGAGCAGTAGCCGTAGGTTTCAACCAGCGATGTCATTACTTTGATTGCTTCGCGGGCCGTTTTGCTGCGTTGCAAACCGAGATACATTAGCGAGCCGTAGTCGATAGTTCCGTTTTTGTCTATCATCTCATCGCGTCCGCCGTAGGTTGTTTCGCCTATGCTCACCTGGAATTCGTTGATGTTTCCGATGACATTATAGGTTACGGGCGCTTCGGGAATGAATCCGTGACTTACGTGCGAATCGTAGTCTACGATTTCGCAGCGGTCGGCTTTCTGGTGTATTCCTCCAGGGTGGTGACGCAGTCCGGCAAACATTCCGTAGCTGTCGGCGTCGTAAGTAACGAGGATTGAACCGTCTTTCGTTGCTCCTTTCGTTGCAATGAGGTTAGTGCAGGCTTTTGCTCCGGATATTGCGGAGGCAAGAAGCATAATCATGAATAATTTCTTCATTTGATATTCTAAGTTTAAAGTTAAAGATTCAATATCTGACTTTGGCTTTGAACATGCTTCGGTTGTTGCAGTTGTCGGTTGCAATAACTGTTAGCGTTCGCCATGTGTTACGGGGTGTGATGGGGGTATTCTCGAGGTTGCATGCGATGATGGTTTTGTCTTTTCCCTGTTGGAAGAGTACGAATCGGCCGTCGATATAGGCTTCGTAGGCTTGCATTCCGCTTGCATCGTCAGTTATTTTTAGAAGGAGATTACGTGGGTCGAGGTGCAGTTTTGTAATGAGGGGCGGACGGGTGTCGTAGTAGGCATAGTAAATGTCGCCCAGTTCGCGAATCCTGGTTGTGAGCCAGCCTTGCTTGTATGTTCCTCCGCAGAACCATCCTGCGGCCCCGTATATTCCGGGGAATCCGGTGGCAGCGATGTAGAGTTTGCGTGTGTCGAGATTTGCAGCATTGACTCGGAGGCTTATTTTACCGTAGCCGAGCAGTGGAGAGCGGGTTGCGCTGAAGCTGTAGGCCGCAGACAGAGCGCCGTTTATCGTCATGCTGCGCGGATGCAGTAGAGTCTCGGTGGCTAGCTTCGAGCCTGGGATTTCGAGGCGAACATCTTGCAATTGTACCAGGTTGTTGTCCTTTTTCGGACTGATGAGCATCGCGCCTTTCAGCTTAGGGGCAGATGGAATAGGCGTTGGTTCGGCCCTAACGATTATTTCTTTTTCGGTTTGGTTACCGTATATGTCGCTCATTACATAACGAAGACGATAGTTGCGGCGTTGGTTGAAGTCGATTATACCTTGATTGGTTCCGGTTTTTATTATCGGCAGTCGGTTCCCAGGCTCGCGGAACGATTTTAGGAACCAAACTTTACTGTTGAGATAGTGTTGGAAGTCGCCCCACGAGTTAACCATTCGGTTGTCGGCTGGCGGAATACCGTTGGCGTCGCTTGCAAAGACTAGCTTGCCATCGCAATAAAGTTTCATGAATCGTACACCGAATGTGTTGCTGACATCGTCCATATAATCGTCGGCCCGCACGGCGAATCCCACCTTTCCCCAGGCTGTGAAGGTTTCGCGATTGAATGAGAATATTCTGGATTCGGCAGAGCGCTCGAAGATTCCTTTACTGGGTTGCGGATAGGTTTTGAAGGAGTGAATGATGGGCGGACGGTGGTCATCGATTGTTTTATTTAGGAAGATGAGCGGGTCAATCATCGTGCTCGTTGCTGTTTTGCGTATCTCCAAATGAAGATGCGGGCCTTGCGATGCACCCGTGTTTCCGCTGAGTCCTATGAGCTGACCTCTCTTTACTGGCAGTTCGCCGGGTTGGAAGCGAATATCGGCCGTAAATTTGTGATGTTTATATTGCCATCGCTGAACTGAAGCGGATATTTGTGGGGCATAGCGATTAAGATGAAGATAGTAGCTAGAATGTCCGTTGGGATGAGCCACGATGAGGGCCAATCCGTCGCCATGTAACTCCACGATGGCAGCCGAAACATATCCGTCGGCAATGGAATAAACGCCAAGATTTACGGTGTGATTTGTTTTGACATCTATTCCGCCATGGAAATGATTAGGGCGAGGCTCACCGAAATTTCCGGCCAACTTTACCGGAATGTGAACGGGCGAACTGAAAGATAGTGCGCTGAGAAAAAGACTTAAAATGAATTGCATTCGTTCTGGATTTTGGTGTGTGTCATCTTAATGGAATCCTGCCTTGATAGGCTCTGAGGATTCCCTTTTCGTCGTTTTTCACTTCGATAGTTCCCGGCATCCATTCGGTCATTGGCAATTCATGCTCCAAGCGATAGTATGTTTTCACTACGCCCGACTCGAGTTCTATAACACCCGGTTCGAATATCCTTGCTCCGGCAATCACTATGTTGGCACTGATTCTTCTCATTATTCTATTCTGGGGGGATGTTACGTTCGCGCATGGCCTCTTGCGGAGTTCTTGTTTCCTCGGTTTTTTGCGGTTCAGGAGGTTCGGGGGCCGGAATAGCCACGGGTTCTCCGCCGATTGTCCGAATGGGGTCTTTCTTGTTAATGGAATCGGTTGCAGCCTCCGGTTTGCCTGGATGCACATGCATTCTGATGAGGCGGATGTCGGTTAGTATTAGCATCTTGAAAGTGGAAACCGGTTGTTCGTCAGGAAGCATAAGGAAATATCCGCGTACTGATTTTATGGCAAGCGAATCGTCGTTGAACATCATAATCGATTGTCGCGAGTCGTTGTTTATCCGCAGCATTTGTGTTGCAATACTGTCGTTTCGGTAGGTTATTGCGAGCATAACCACCGCATCTCGCATTCCTTCTTGAACGATGAACTGCGAATTGAAACTCATCATTAGGCGGTCGCCTTTATGGAAGGCCGTGTCTACTTTTATCGTGAACGAATATTTGTTTGCCGGTGCGTAGGGCGACAGCATCATAGTTCGTAGTCCGTTCCACACGTCGGCCGTGTCGCCTTTCGACGTTATTGAGCTGTATTGGGCTAGTTCGCTCTCCGAAGCTCCCATAGATTTGGCCTCATTTCCGAGCCGTTCGGAAATGCGTTCGTAAATCTTGCGCAATCGTTCGGTATGCCGGACGTAATATTCCAACGAAGCATTGAATTGTGACTCCGTAACCTCATGTTTTTTCAGTGCCGCCAGTTTATAGGCTTCGGTCTTAGTCGGGTCGGCACCTTTCTGCGCGGCCATCGCCAAAGCTATATGATAGTCGTATAGAATATCTTCCATCTTTCCCTCTTGAATGTATTCAGAAGGCACGGCGGGTTTGCACGATGCCAACAGGCCAAGAAGGAAAACGATGAGGATCTTGACGATGTAGTTTCGTCTGATTTTATGTGTGTGTGAGGGAGTAACCGATGGTAACCGGATCCCATTCTGGGACGATGCATTCAATGTGGTTGAATGCCAAATCACGCGACTAATTGACGCATTCACAATCATTGATGTTATTCGAGGGAATCGTTTTGAACGGGTTTTTCTTTCTTGAATACGTCGCCGTTCAAATCGTTTCTATAAAAAATGAACATAAGAGACAATCCTACGGTTATGCATGAGTCGGCGAAGTTGAATACTGGTGAGAAAAACGTAAATCGCTCGCCTCCCCACACGGGGAACCAGCTGGGAAATGTTCCGCTGAATATCGGAAAATAGAACATATCCACCACTCTTCCCATGAGAATCGAGGCATAGCCGTTGCCCCACGAAACAAGTTCGGCCGGCGGAGCGCCCATATAATACGGTTGCGATTCGGTGAAGATTTCGCCATAAAAAAGCGAGTCGAATATGTTTCCGGCTGCCCCGGCACATATCATAGACATCACTACAACGAAGCCGGTTTTTGCGCCGCTGCGAATCTTTTTTGCGATATACCAAACGAGGAAGCCTACGGCCAGAATTCGGAAGAGACTCAGAGCGAGCTTGCTTCCTAATTCCATTCCCCATGCCATGCCGTTGTTTTCGATAAACTCAATATGAAACCAATCGAAAATCCGGATGGATTCGCCAAGGCTCATATTGAGTTTTACGATAACCTTGATTGTTTGGTCGATTACGAGCAGCGCAACAACGACTAAACAAGCAATGATGGCTTTCTTTTTATTGTTCATTCGGGGCAGGGTTTTGCGGGGTCAATGATTTTTGTTAGCCTCTTTTGAAGCCACGCTTAAGGTTGCATGAGGAACGATTCTGAGGCGTTCTTTCGGAATGAGTTCGCCCGTTATACGGTCTATGCCGTATGTTTTGTTGTCGATACGCAACAATGCAGCTTGCAGAGCCTGAATAAACTTTTGCTGCCGCTGGGCCATCTGCACAAGTTCTTCTTTCGATTGGTTTGTACTGCCTTCCTCCAAAGCTTTGTAGGTTGGCGATGTGTCGTCGATGTCGTTAGTGTTTTTATTCATCAACACTTTCATCGTTTCATCATAATCCGACTTGGCAATCTTTAGCCTGTCGTTTATTATACCGCGGAACTCTTCGAGCTCCTCATCGTTATAGCGCTTTTTTATTTCCATAAAATATGATTTAATAGATTATTCAATTATGACTAAGCTTTTTCAACTTTAATGTTTATTTTGAACGTATCGAAGTCAGCTTCAATGCCTGTGTTCTCAGCAACAACAAGCTCGTTAGCTAGGACTTGTGTCTTGATGAAGTCGCCGAACGATTCGATAGCCTTTTCGATTTCTTCGTTTTTGCCCACTGTGACAATGATGCGGTCGGTTATTTCGAAGCCACTTTCTTTTCTGATGTTCTGTAGGCGATTAATCAGTTCGCGAGCCATTCCTTCACGACGAAGTTCATCGGTTAATTCAACTTCTAGAGCTACGGTTAGATTCCCCTCATTGCTAACCAGCCAGCCGGGTATATCTTCAGATATTATTTCAACTTCTGAAGCTTCGACGTTTATTGATTGTCCGCCGAGTTCTAAGCTGAATTTACCGGATGTTTCGAACTGTAAAATCTCTTCTTGTGAGAGGGCGTTTATTTTGGCGGCAACTTCTTTCATCAGTTTACCGTATTTCTTGCCCATCACGCGGAAGTTGCACTTTACTTTCTTTACTAACATTCCTTGTCCTTCAACGAAATTGAGCGTCTTGACATTTACCTCATGACAAATGAGGTCAGCAACAGCAGATATGTGTCTCTTTTGCTCGGTGTCGACGGCAGGAATCATTATCTGCGACAATGGCTGACGAACTTTGATATTAACTTTCCGACGGAGTGCTAATACCATAGATGTTATTTTCTGCGCCATATCCATGCGAGTTTCCAGGTCTTTGTCTATTACGGCAGTATTTACAATGGGCCATCTGTCCAGATGAACGCTTTCTAGCTTGCCGCCCAGGTCGCGATAGAGGCGATCAGAATAGAAAGGAGCAAACGGAGCTATGAGTTTGGCTACAGTCATCAAGCATATATATAATGTGTTGTAAGCACTTTTTTTATCAGTGCTCATTTCCTTGCCCCAGAAGCGTTTCCTGTTCAAACGAACATACCAGTTGCTGAGATCGTAGTTCACAAAACCGTCAATCAACCTACCAGCGCGTGTCGGATCGAAATCGTCTAACTCTTTAGTGACAGCGTTCACTAAGCTGTTCAACTTCGAGATTATCCAGCGGTCTATTTCGGGCGCATCGATATCTAATTGTATAGTTTCGGTTGGTTCATAACCATCGACATTGGCATAAAGAGCAAAGAAACTGTATGTGTTGTAGAGTGTGCCGAAGAACTTTCTTCTACATTCGTCCACGCTATTGGCGTCGAATTTCAGATTGTCCCACGGCTCGCTATTGGTCATCATGTAGAAACGAACAGGGTCGGCACCATATTTATGAAGCATTTCGAACGGGTCGACAACATTGCCGACATGCTTGCTCATTTTATTGCCCTTTGCATCAAGAACAAGACCTGTTGATATTACGTTCTTAAAGGCGACCGAATCGAATATCATCACAGCCAGGGCATGTAGTGTGAAGAACCAACCGCGTGTTTGGTCAACTCCCTCATTTATGAAATCGGCCGGATAGAATGCCGGTGGGATGGGTGTACCTTCGTATATTGAATGAATGAGTTCGTTACGGTATTCGGCTTCATTCTTTCCGGTTATAGCCAGAGCCTTGGCATTCAATTCACCTTCGAAAGGATAGTGTAGCTGTGCATAGGGCATTGAACCACTGTCGAACCAAACGTCTATTAGGTCGTCCTCACGACGCATTGGTTTGCCTTCGTCGTTCACGAGCACAATTTCGTCGACATACGGGCGGTGAAGGTCTATCTTATCGTAGTTAGCTTGACTATAATCGCCAACAATGAAACCACGTTCTTTCAGAGGATTCGATTTCATCACGCCAGCTTCCACGGCTTTGTCGATTTCTTTATAGAGTTCTTCAACCGAACCGATACACTTCTCGTTGCGGTTTTCGTCGCGCCAGATGGGTAGTGGAGTTCCCCAGAAGCGTGACCGACTGAGATTCCAATCGTTCAGGTTCTCTAGCCAGTTGCCGAAGCGTCCAGTACCGGTAGATTCTGGTTGCCAACGAATTGTTTTGTTCAGTTCAACCATGCGCTCTTTCTTAGCTGTGTCTTTGATGAACCAGCTGTCGAGCGGATAGTAGAGTATCGGTTTATCTGTGCGCCAGCAATGCGGATAGTTGTGTACATGCTTCTGAATCATGAAAGCCGTTCCCTCTTGTTTCATTTCCATACAGAGAACAATATTCAAATCTTCAGCTTTGTCAGATGCTTTTTTATCCCAAACGCCGCCCGGATTGAACTGTGGGTCGTAGGCGTTCTTAACATAGTCGCCTGCATGATGGCCATAGGCTTCCACATCAACGCATTTGTCTACGAAGTTGTGGTCGAGCTCGTCTATCAAATAATATTTTCCCTGCAAATCAACCATCGGACGGGTTTCGCCTTTCTTCGAAATGAGATATAGCGCCGGCACATTAGCGTCGCGACAAACCTTAGCATCGTCAGCTCCAAAAGTTGGGGCGGTGTGAACTATTCCGGTTCCATCGTCGGTTGTCACATAGTCGCCTAATATAACTCGGAAGGCTTCATCGGCCATTTCAACAAACCGGTCGCGACCGGTTTCACACATGAATACCTTTTCAGGATGATCAGCGGCATATTTGTTTACGAATTCGGGAGCGACATCGCCTACTTTCTCAACCGGTTTAATCCATGGCATCAGTTGTGCATAGTGCATGCCCTCAAGATCGATACCTTTTATACGGCCAACTATTCTATAAGGTATTAACTTATTGCCACGTTCAAAGTTTGGTAATTCGCCTTTGTCGGTTATCTCTCCTTCAGCGGAAAGATATGCGGCTACACGACTTTCGGCCATAATCAGTGTTATTTTTTTTGCGTCGTAGGGATTATAAGTTTCAACTATTACATAGTCTATCTTCGGCCCTACACACAATGCTGTATTCGACGGCAGAGTCCACGGCGTGGTTGTCCATGCAACAAAGTGTGGGGCGCCCCAATTGCCAACCGAAATACCCGTTCGCTTGAGCAGGTCTTTCCAGTCGTCATCCCGTACGGCAAACTGCGCCGTCACGGTTGTGTCCTTAACGTCACGATAGCATCCGGGAAGATTTAGCTCGTGACTCGACAATCCGGTTCCGGCCGCGGGCGAATAAGGCTGAATTGTGTAACCTTTATAAAGCAGTCCTTTGTTGTGAAGCTGTTTGAGAAGCCACCATAGGGTTTCGAT
The DNA here is from genome assembly GCF_000243035.1 of Prevotella micans F0438. Lineage (NCBI taxonomy): Bacteria > Pseudomonadati > Bacteroidota > Bacteroidia > Bacteroidales > Prevotellaceae > Prevotella > Prevotella micans. The sequence goes on along the minus strand of NZ_JH594522.1, from coordinate 228,045 downwards.
GTATTTGTTGTCGTATGTAATATATGGATTGTCGAGATCTACGAAATATCCCATTTCCTCCGTGAGTTGACGCCACTGTGCAGTGAATTTCATTACATTCTCGCGACACCGGAGATTATACTCTTCGGTCGAGATATACTTCGGTGATTCGTGATTGTCGATGTCTTTCTTGGTTATTCCGAGTTCTTTCTCAACGCCTAGTTCAACGGGAAGCCCGTGTGTATCCCATCCGGCTTTGCGATGCACCTGGAAGCCTTGCATGGTTTTATATCGGTTGAAGGCATCTTTAATCGAGCGAGCCAGAACATGATGTATGCCCGGATGACCGTTAGCTGACGGGGGGCCCTCGAAGAAGATGAATTGAGGCATTCCTTCACGTTCGTCCACGCTTTTGCGGAATATATCGTTCTGTTGCCATTCCGACAATATTTCTTTATTGGTTTCAACCAAATTCAATCCGTTGTATTCGGCGAATTTCTTAGCCATAAGCTTATTCATTTTCGTTTAATGTCGTGCAAAGATATGGAAAAGGTTCGGATAACCGAGGCCCGCTCGAAGTCATCACATTCCATTGTTCTAAATCAAGAAGATACGCTGCCTTTAGCCGAAACAATTTGATTCATATTCATTGGCCTCCGTGAAATACTTAGTAACACATTCAATAATAGAATTGCGCCGGCTGGCAGTTGCCGATTGCTTGCCAATGGCAGGATGTCGACAACTTCATGTGGCAGAAAGTCTATGACGACTGGCTGGTGGCCATCCGCAACCTGTCACATGATTTTTACATCATGATTCCCTCGAGCCGTACATGCTAGATTGCTCTGAAATGCTGGATGGTGACATTCCAAGACTTTTTTCTTGATGGGCATACCATCTGTTGGTTCAATATAGATGCAACTCTAGTTGGCACAATATGGAATGACATAATTTTATGAATCAATTTGAGTTTTTGGAAGAAAAAATAAGTGTGTTTGTTACTTTTATTATATGCTCTAGTATAATTTTTATATATAATTTGAACTAAATGGAAAGAGGATATGCCAATTTCGGTATATCCTCTTTTCATGCAATATGTTTGAATATTAATTGTATGTGTGATTTGTCATCGCCCACCAAATCTACCTCCTGGCGGAGGGCCACCGAACCGTTTATTTCCTCCAGGAGGTGGGCCACCTGGAGGTGGTCCGCCTGGTCCATCGCCTCCAGGACCGAAGTCGTTATTGTCGTCGCCCTTCCGCAATGTGCTTCGACCGCCGAAAATGTTGAGATTGAAGGTTGCTTTGAGCATTGCATAGCTGTTTATGCTATTATACTCTGTATCGGTACGGCTCAAGGAGTTTATCACTCGAGAAAGATTACTCTGCTGACGTAGGATATCATAGAATTGGAGTGAAATCGTAAGCGCATTACCTCGCAACATGCTTTGTGATAGCTGTGCGTTCCACAAAAGCTCGTTTGAGTTGAGAGATGCATCGTTGTAGCCTCTTCTACTTTGTCTATGAATATCGGTTGAAAGACTCATTCCCCATGGAAGACTAAGCGAGATAGTTGTTCCATACGAGAACTGCCATGTATTTAGGTTACCCGAAGGCTGGAGATTATTGCGCGTATTGGTATAATTCAGTGAGCCATCGAGTTCTATATCAAACCATCCACTGCGATAGCTGCTCGACAGCCGTTCGCCGATATTTAATGACTTGGTTATATTTTTCGACACTGCGCTTGACATATTTTGCTGAAGCAATCCGGCATATCGATTAAAGTCTGCGATTGTGAATGTATTTATGTTCCATACTCCAGCCGAGTCTACACTTGTGTTGAACATAAAAGCAGCATTTGCATCCCAGTTTCCATTTACGTTTACCGGTCGAACAGTCCGAGCGCCAGATGATGTTTCATACGTAACGCTGTTGCCGATAGCATTTTTTGTGGTGGAGAAGTGCGCAAAGGTCATCAACGACTGTGAATGACTCTGTCTGAATGTGTTGTAGAAGAGTCTAAAGCGATTTGTAAAGGCGGGTTTAAGTCCGGGATTACCCACCGATATGTTTTGAGGGTCGGTATTATCTGTGATATCGAGCAATTGGCTCATTGAAGGCTGGGTTACGATGCCGCGATAGTTTATTCGCAGTTTGCTTTGTGTGTTGAATTTGTAGCGGAAATCCAACGTTGGGCTCCAGTTCACAACTCTCCTCGTGGTATCGATGTGAACGCCAAGATAATCCTGTGTGTAATCTGATTTAAGTGGCTGAACCATCACTCCGGTATTAAGATTCCATTTGTCGCGAACCATTCGCAGTGTTAGCTGCATGTCGTGAGCATATGTTCTATATTCCGAGTATCTGCTAAGTCCTTTATCTAGATAATCTTCGAGTCGACGAGGCAAAAGGGTTAGATACGACGGCCACGAACGGTATTCGGGCGTTACGCTGTTAAAGAAACCGGTACCTAGATTTGAGAAGTCGTATGTATTTCGATCGCTTTTTGAGAAGTCGTACTTATACTGATAGCTAAATTGAAGATAAGTTTTCTTGGCGACAGGTTCGCTGTAGGTTCCTTGAATGGCATATCCGATGTTTTTAATGGGCATAAGATTGTATCGATATGCTTGATAAGTTGAATCTAGCCCTTGTGCATTCTTCAGAAGATAGTATTCTATGTCCTGCGTTGAGAAGGTTTGTGAGTCCGAATCGCCGTAGTTACCATCGAAGCGTAGCGTTATATTCCGTCCATTCCTGCCTATCTTACGGTTGATTTGCAACATGGTTCCGAGTATCTTGTTGTCACCAAAGGTTATGGTGTTATTACGTTGATTGTTTACCACCAACCCTAAAGTTTTGATTTGCGCAATGGATGAGGTTCCCAGCGGATCTGTTACATGCTCATAAGGATCTGATGTGAATGCTGCCGACGAGCTTCGATTGATTCCATCGCTCTTGCTTAACTGTAATCGTGGACGAAACATGATATTCCATGCCGAATCTGGTGACCATTCTAACCTGAATCTACCATCCCAACTGTCTGTTCGAGTGTATTCTTGCATGAGTTTATTAGAGAAAGAGCCATTTTGAGCTACAAAATTCTCTGACGACACTCGTGCATTAAGGTCGCTGTTAGAATGATTCCACCGTAAACTGCCATCCCACTGCAAGGTTGAGCCATTATCGTAGTTGATATTCAATCCAACCATCTTCGTTGCATTCAGTCCATCACGTCGTCCACCGAACGGACCGCCTCCGCGAGGGCCGCCACCGCCGAATCCCATATCATTTACGTTATTTGCCGAACCGAACAGCATTGATTTTATCTTATCATTAAAGTATCCGCCCATCGCTCGCTCCGAATATCGTCCCTTGGAACCTATGCTTAAGTCGATGTTTGTGAGTATGCCACGATTCATTCCTTTCTTTACACCGAAATCCAGAACCGTTGTCTCCTCTCCATCATCTATTCCGGTTACTCGCGCAAGGTCACTCTGCTGATCGTATGACTTTACCTTATCAACGATTGAGGTGGGAAGGTTCTTAAGCGCAGTCTTCGTATCGCCGGTCATGAATTCCTTCCCGTCGATTAGTATTTTCTTTACCTCTTTACCATTAATTTTTATAGTTCCATCCGAGCTAACTTCTGCGCCAGGAAGTAGTTTTACCAGCGCCTCTACCGTTGAGCCTTCTGGAACTCGATAGGCCGATACATTATATTGAAATGTGTCTTCCTTCAGAACCACTTTCGATGCACTACCTGTAACAGTGACTTCTTTCAGGAGGTGCGAATCAGTTTTAAATACTAGTTGACCTAGGTTTACGTCCTGATTATCGACAATCCTAACATTCCTAGAAATGTTTTTATAACCTATGAATGATGCCTGAACAATATATTCGCCTGCCTCTGGTGCCTGCAAACTGAATTTGCCATTATCATCCGATGTCGTTCCTGTGGCGTAAGTGCTATCCTTTCTTAGTAATTGAACTACGGCATACTGAACTTTTTCATTCGATTGACCATCTAGAAGCTCGCCGGTAATTGTTTTATTTTGTCCAAATACCTGAACAATTGACAGAATAAAGAAAATTATTAACCAAATTTTCTTTTTCATAAGTAATTACCATTTACTAACCATATTGACCAATCGTGTTGCCGACTTTTTATACTTCTTTGGATATATCGCAACAAGCACTAAAGCATGGTCAACATTTTCGCCAACGGTTATTTTACGTTTTAGATAGAAAATCCTACCATCTGATACGTATCCAGACCATATTTGCTTTGACGGCGAATGATAAGTTATGCTTTGAATATTCACAAAGGGTGCTATCTCTACATTGGGCTTTGGGAAACAATCATCCATGGTAGCCCACGCACCATAAAATCTGTAGCAAATCATAACATCGTTCCACGAATACGTGTCATACGTCCCTAAACCATCATCGCCGTATTTCTCCTCAAACTTCATGAACTTTGGAACCATAAATCCAGATGATGTCCGTACCGTAGTCGACTTATCAAGCTGTTCTGCTAACTCATCGCTTGATGTCCTGACAGGCTCCTTTACCTCTGTGTCAATATCGGCAACTTTAGTTTCAATAACTCTGTTGTCTGTTTGAATCATAGCTTTAACAGAGTCTTTAATCTCTTTTGGCTGTTTGGTTTCTTGCTTGCATCCCGATACTAACGAAACTGCAAGTGCAAGTACAAGAATAGAATGTTGTTTCATTTAAATATAACTGTTACTTATTTACCTAACATATTGATTGCTTGCAAATATACTAATTAAATCTGAGACTAACAGTACTAAACCTATTAATTAATACATTTAATTCACTATACATACTTTTTAGTTCTTCGTACAGTCTGTTAGTATTGCTAATCGATATGAAATCTATAACCAGGCAAAATGCTTGAAGAAAGTTTTATTTGTCATTACCGATTGATTGACCATTCTAACCGATGGATACACCTATGTTTGTTATTCAATTTTATTGAGTGAACAATAAACTCATGTATATTTTTAACTTAAGCAAACTGTTATGATGAAAAATTACCCGTGTTTGTTATCCCGCAATATGTTTAAATACTAAATACAGGTGCGTTTAGCCTTATGCAGTATGTGCAATGTTAAAACGCAGGTGTGTTTTTGATTCAATCAATATGTTGAATATTAAAACGCAGGTGTGTTTTCTATTTAAGAAATATGTGTAAGTTGAAACTTAGATAAGGTTGGCATTTCTGCAGTCTGCATGAATAGAAAACACACCTGCGTTTTCCATTTCAGCAGTATGTTTGAATAGAATTTCACCTGCATCCGCTATTTCCGCATCATGCATAAGTATAAAACACACCTGTGTTTCCTGTTTATGCAGTGTGTTTGACTGTAAAACATACCTGCGTCAGGCATTTCTGCAATATGTCCGATTATCAAAATGACCTATAGATAGAAGTCGGCAGTTAGATTTGCATACCATTCCGAACGTTCGCCGCTATCTGTAAGTAGTGTCTGACTTTCATATTTGATGAAAGTTGGAATCAATCGGAACTCCAGAAGATAGCGGAAAGGTGATTTTCCAATCTTCGACCTTAATGCAAGACTGCGCGAGAGTGAGAAACCTTGCAAAATAGCCTCTTGCTCAACGGCGTTCTTAGTTTCGGTAGGCAATATGACTGAAAAGTAACCGTTTGGTTTTAAAAAATGCCTTGCTCTTTCAATCAGCTCACTAAATTCTAGTGTGTCAGCATGCCTAGCTATGTTTCTCTTATGGTTTTCGCTTCTCATTGAGTTCATAAAGAATGGTGGATTGCTAACAATGGCGTCGTAAGTCTTTGAGCTTTCAAATTCCTGAAAGGATGAAGCGTAGACATCAATCCTGCTGCCAAATGGAGAACCATCTGCGTTTTCGCGAGCTTGCTCTGCAGAGTCTTGATCGATGTCGATAGCGTCGACGTGAGCTCCCGGATATCTTTGGGCCATCATCATAGCAATCACTCCCGTTCCCGTACCCACATCGAGTATCTGCTCACCGCCTTCCGCCCATGCCCCAAGCAGAACGCCATCCGTTCCTACTTTCATTGCGCATCGATTTTGCTCGATGGTGAATAGCTTGAAAGCAAATGCCATTAAATGTTGAGTTTCCTAAGGATTATTTTGTTCAGAGCCTGAAACTTTCGGCTCTGGCGAGTGATGTCACGCCTAATGAGGTCGATGTTGAAGAACAATTCGGAGAAAGCATTTTGTACGGCGTTGGGTTGACGTTGTTCTTTATCGCCGTGTGCGTTCACGATGATGTTTATTCCTTTCGGGACAAGGGAAATGTCAACGTCGGCGTCAGTCATTATAGGGTCGCCATCATAGTGAATTACGCCGGGTTCAGAGCGATGAATGTGAATGTGGCGAGCTTTGAAAGTTTTTATTTTGAGATTCTTGTCGAGAGTCTTGTTGAACAGTTCGATGGCAACCTGCGGGGCTTCTAGCACATCGAACGGTTCCATTATTATAATGTCCAGCAATCCGTCGCTCATCGATGCTTGCGGTGCTATGTAGGCGTTATTTCCGTATTGCGATGCGTTTGCAATCGAGATTAGAAATGCTTTGTATTTATAGGTTCCGTCATCAGCCTCGATTTCATATGTCTGCGGTTCATACTTCAATCCTTCTTCCAAAACCTTTTGCACGTAGGTTATCGGACCGCGTTTTCCGGCTTCAGCAAACTTCATTGAAATGAAGGCATCGAATCCCATTCCACAGGTGCAAAAAAAAGGAATATTATTGATTGTTCCGTAGTCGAGGCGATGCACTTTGTATTCGTTGATGATGTCGATACTTTTCTTGATGTTTATCGGCAGAACCAAATGACGTGCTAATCCGTTGCCTGATCCACACGGAATAATTCCCAACGCTGTATCGGTGTTCACTAGTGCTCGTCCAACTTCATTTACGGTCCCGTCGCCTCCTACAGCTACAACCACTTCGGCTCCTTCGTCCACAGCTTTTTTGGCGAGTTCTGTGGCATGACCGGGATATTCGGTTGGCGCAACACAGAAATCGAACTTGTTTTTATCGAGTCGTTTCTCGATTAAACCTGGGATTCCCACCTTGCTCACCGTACCCGAAATAGGATTCATGATAAAAACGATGTTCTTCTTCATACCTTAATTATCAATCTATTGAAAATTCAGAAACAAAAATACTAACTAAATTCCACCTCTCGCACAGCCCCTTTATAACAATGATCCAGAGAGGCTAATTTCAAAAGACTCCACATCGTTTTCTAACCAAAATATATATCTTTGCAGCCTAAATATAAGGGCATAAGCTCTAAACACCTTTATAATTTATAATGGGACAATTACAAGACAAATACAAGAACTACCGTGATCCGCAGAAATATATTCAAGCAGGAGTTTATCCGTATTTCCGCGAAATAACAAGCAAGCAAGGAACAGAAGTGACAGATATAGACGGACATAAGATTCTTATGTTCGGTTCGAATGCTTATACAGGACTCACAAACGACGAGCGGGTTATAGCAGCAGCACAGAGAGCTCTGGAAAAATATGGTACGGGATGCGCAGGAAGCAGATTCCTCAACGGAACACTCGACTTACATGTTCAGCTTGAAAAAGAATTGGCAGAATTCGAAAATAAGGATGAGGTACTTTGCTTCTCTACCGGATTTGCCGTAAATGCTGGAGTGATTGCTATGGTTGTTGGACGTGGAGATTATATCATTTGTGACGATCGTGACCATGCCAGTATAGTAGACGGACGTAGGCTAAGTTTTGCAACTCAGTTACATTACAAGCACAACGATATGCAAGACCTCGAAAGAGTATTGCAGAAATTGCCTCAAGAAGCTATCAAACTCATCATTGTGGATGGAGTGTTTTCGATGGAGGGTGATTTGGCAAAGCTGCCCGAAATCATAGAACTCAAGAAAAAATATAATTGCTCCGTGATGGTTGACGAAGCTCACGGATTAGGAGTGTTCGGTAGACAAGGACGCGGAGTGTGCGATCACTTTGGAGTGACTGACGACGTTGACCTTATCATGGGGACATTCTCGAAGAGCATGGCTTCTATAGGCGGATTCATAGCCGGTGATAGTGATACTATAAACTTCCTTCGTCACACATGTCGTACTTATATCTTCTCGGCTAGTAACACACCATCGGCCACAGCTGCAGCTCTTGAAGCGTTGCATATAATTCAGGCTGAACCTGAACGACAGGAACGTCTATGGACTGTTACAAACTATGCTTTGAAGCGCTTTCGCGAAGAAAGATTTGAGATTGGTGAAACTGAAAGTCCGATTATTCCGCTCTATGTACGCGACATTGATAAAACTTTTCTCGTAACTAAGATGGCTTATGAGGCTGGCGTTTTTATCAACCCAGTGATTCCGCCTGCTTGTGCTCCTCAAGACACTTTGGTTCGTTTCGCCCTTATGGCTACCCACACTGAAGAGCAAGTTGAGCGTGGAGTTCAAGCCTTAAAGAAAATTTTCAAAGAGCAAGGAGTGATAAAATAAAGAATTGTTTGTATTCTTTTATTCCCCAAGGCTGTTCGATTTTCGGGCAGTCTTTTTTATAGTTTGTTTCTGAATGGATGAGATAATAAAAAAGATATCCCCTTCCTGCTACAATAAAGCTAGGAAAGGGAATCCTTGATATATTTAAAAAAACTTGAAGATTATCCGAGTCGTTTGAGTTTAACTGTGAAGTGACGCATCAGGGGTGCTTCCCATTCAATGGCGACACCTCTTGTAATTTGTTCGCGACGGTCGTACACATTCTTAAGCGCAGCGGCAATCACATCCATATGATTATCGGTATAGACACGACGTGGAATAGCTAAACGAAGCAGGTCGAGACCGTTGAAACGGTTCTCTTTTGTTTCGGGGTCGCGGTCGGCCAACATAAATCCAACCTCAACGCCTCGTATTCCAGCTTCAAGATAAAGTTCGCAAGTAAGCGTTTGGGCCGGGAACTCTTCTTTAGGAACGTGGGTTAGAACCTTGTCGGCGTCAACGAAAATGGCGTGTCCGCCGGCTGGCCGCTGATAAGGAATACCATATTCATCAAGCTTTTCGGCAAGATATTTTACCTGGTGTATACGTGTTTCGAGCATGTCGAATTCCGTATTTTCGTTGAGTCCCTGAGCAAGTGCGTTCAGGTCACGACCGCTCATTCCTCCGTAAGTCACATAGCCTTCGATTGGAATACAGAACAGCTTTGCGCCTTCGAACCAATCCTCTCTGTTTGTTGCGATGAATCCGCCCATGTTCACAATGCCGTCTTTCTTGGCTGACATGGTTGCTGCATCAACATCGGCATACATTTCACGAACAATTTCTTTTATGCTCTTATTGGCATAACCTTCTTCTCTAACCTTTATGAAGTAGGCATTCTCGGCGAAGCGAGCTGAGTCCATAATCACCGGCACGTTGTATTTGTGACAGAGTGTACATGTTTCTTTGATATTCTTCATGCTTACAGGCTGACCTCCGACGGTATTATTTGTCACGGTGAGAACCATGAAAGGTACGTTGTTGGGATTTTCCTTGAGTACTTTTTCGAGTTTTTCGAGTGATACGTTTCCTTTGAATGGAACTTCTTTCTGTGTGTCCTTGGCGTCGTCGGTTGTTACGTCTATAGCATGTGCTTTGCGACTTTCAATGTGTCCTTTGGTTGTATCGAAATGCGCATTGCCTGGAATCACATTGCCTGCTTTTACAAGATAGGAGAAAAGAACATTCTCGGCAGCGCGTCCTTGGTGAGTAGGGATGATGTATTTCAGACCTAAAATTTTCTGGACAGTGGCTTCGAACTTATAAAAAGAAGTTGCGCCTGCATAGCTTTCATCGCCCAACATCAGTTCGGCCCACTGGCGATCCGACATAGCACCAGTTCCACTGTCGGTGAGCAAGTCGATGTAAACCTGTTCGGCTTTTAGTTGAAAAACGTTGTAATGAGCTTCTTTCAGCCATTGCTCTCTTTGCTCTCGAGTACTTTTTTTAATAGGCTCGATCATCTTGATTTTCCAAGATTCTGCGAATGGTATTTTCATAAGAATCGATGTGTTTGAAAATGTTTATTGATTAAAGAAAAATGTTTGTTTCGGCTGCGTTTCACCTGTGTTTATCTAGGTTGCATGTGCAAATGTACTAAAGAAAATTAGATTAGCTTGTTCGCTATATTTCTATAATTGAAAAATGCCCGACGCTTCTCAGCGATGGGCATTCAAGCATTAAATAGGTATTAGTTTCTTAAGGTAAGAAAGATTGTATTCAGGATAACTGTTGCAAAGATATATGATTTGAAAAATCCTTACAAACTTTTTGTTCATTTATCTGGTCTGAACCCTAATTAGAAAGGAACGGTAAGGTCGGGTGAAGGTTCTGGCAGGGGGCCGTCTAGTGGTGAACCATGGGGTGATTCGGGAGTAGATAAGTTCATACGGCTGCCCATGATTTCACCGCCTATTTCGTCGGTTGGGAATGGGGCTGAAACGTCTTCAGGATTGGCGAAACGGGTATATTCTCCGCGGAAATTGAGGAGAACTTCGCCTGTTGCACCTTTTCGGTGTTTTGCGATTATGATTTGTGCCATACCGTGAAGGTCGTTGCCTTTTTCGTCCTGGTAGATGTGGTAGTATTCGGGGCGATGAACGAAGAGCACCATATCGGCATCCTGTTCGATGGCTCCTGATTCGCGGAGGTCGCTCAGTTGTGGACGTTTACCTTCTATTCCTTCGCGTTGTTCTACGGTTCGATTGAGCTGTGAGAGGGCTATTACTGGGATGTCGAGTTCTTTGGCCAGACCTTTGAGTGAGCGACTGATGGTTGATACCTCTTCCTGACGGTTGCTGAAGCGTGTTCCATTGGCATTCATGAGTTGTAGATAGTCAATCATGAGCACTTTTATGTCGTGTTCACGTACTAGTCGGCGGGCTTTAGTTCTCAGTTCGAAGATTGAAAGGCCTGGTGTATCGTCAACGAAGACGGGGGCGCCGTCGAGTTTGCGAATATTGGTGTCGAATCGTTCCCATTCGTCGGGTGAAAGTTGTCCGCTAAGTATTTTGTTTCCGGGCACGGAGCATACGTTTGATATTAGTCGGTTCACGAGTTGGACATTGTTCATTTCAAGTGAAAACAGAGCTATTGGTCTGCGAAAATCCACGGCGATGTTTTTTGCTAAACTGAGGGCGAACGATGTTTTGCCCATCGCAGGACGTCCGGCAATGATGATGAGGTCTGATGGCTGCCATCCAGCGGTTATCTCGTCGAGTTTATGGAATCCGCTCGGTACGCCGGTGAGTCCGCCTTTGTTATTAGCTGCTTGCAGAAGCAGTTGATGGGCTTTGGCTACGATGGGGTCGATTTGCGTATAGTCTTGCACCATATTTTTTTGCGAAAGCTCAAACAGATTACCTTCGGCTTTCTGCATTAGTTCGTCGACATCGACTGTTTCGTCGAATGCATCGGTTTCAATCATCGATGCGAACTGAATGAGTTGCCTGGCAAGAAACTTTTGTGCCAGAATATGGGCGTGATATTCGATGTGGGCCGACGATGCAACGTGTGAACTGAGTTCGACGATGTAGGCTGGCCCGCCAACATCTTCGAGTGCGCCGTTGTGTCGGAGTTCTTCGGTTACGGTTACAATGTCTACGGGTTTTTCGTGTAGGTTTAGGCCCTGAATGGCGTCGTAGATTTTTTGATGCCGGTTCTCGTAGAATGTTTCAGGGCGGATGATTTCAGACACCACTGTGAAGGCATCTTTATCGATCATGAGTGCGCCGAGCACTACTCTTTCAATCTCGGGTGCTTGGGGTTGGAGGTGTCCGTATGAGGTGTCGATTGGTGCCTGTTGGCGGCGTCGTGTGGGCTTATTGTTAGATTTTGTTTCTGACATAGTGGTGGCAAAAGTAGAAAATAATTCCGAGCTCTCCGACCGGGTGTTTTTGCCCTTTCCATACCTTTGCAGACTATCAAAACAATGTATTTAACTATGATTATTTCACCTTGTTGCAAGATTAATCTCGGCCTTAATGTGGTGGCCGAGCGCGAAGACGGATACCACGATATTGAAACGGTTTTTTATCCGGTTCGGCTTTGCGATACGCTCTCCGTCGAGCCTCAATCAAACGAACTGCAAACTGTTTGCGCGTTAACCGTGAGCGGAAACATTCCCATTGGTAACGCCGATGATAATTCGGTTGTGAAAGCCTATAGATTGGTGGCGAGCCAGCATAAGCTTCCGCCTGTTAAGGTTGAACTGCATAAAAACATTCCGTCGCAAGCCGGATTGGGCGGCGGATCGGCCGACGCAGCGTTTATGATAAAGCTGCTTAACAAGCAGTTCGCCCTCGGAATGGGTAACGATGAGATGCGCCGAATTGCAGCTCGCATAGGCGCCGATTGTGCGTTTTTCATCGACTCGCAACCTTGCTATGCTACTGGTGTTGGCGAGCGTTTAGAGCCTTTGAATCTGCCAGCAATAAAAGGGTATTATCTTGCAATCGTGAAGCCCGATGTAGCCATTTCTACCGCCGAGGCTTATTCGCATATCGCATCGCGCAAACCGGCTAAATCGTGTCGCGAAATCGTTAATCAGCCCCTTGAGACATGGAAAAGCGAACTCTCCAACGATTTTGAAGAGTTCGCTTTTGCGCGCCATCCTATTCTTGCCGAAATAAAGAAGCGTTTTTATTCGGCCGGCGCCGTTTATTCGCAGATGTCGGGAAGCGGGAGCGCCATGTTCGCTCTTTTTGCCAGCGAACCGTCCTCAATTACCGAGCTATATCCCGGCTTGCCAACCTTTGTTACGCAGTTGTGATTTGTTCGATTTAAATTGATTCTCTCTGAAATCATCTTATCCCGGCTAATTCTTCGGCCATTTCCTGTTGCAACTCGCGGGCTTTTTCGGCGGCCGCGGAGGCGAAGGCCGGAGTGTTGTCGGCATAGATTATTCCGCGAGAGGAATTGACCAGTAATCCGCAATCCTTGTTCAGTCCGAACCGGCACACCTCGTGCAAACTGCCTCCTTGTGCGCCGACGCCGGGTACGAGCAAGAAATGATTGGGAACAATGCGACGAATGTCTTCAAACATTTTGCCTTGGGTGGCTCCGACAACATACATCATATTTTCGTCGTTGCCCCAATGCTGCGATGTTTGGAGTACTTTTTCGAACAGCCGTTCGCCCTTTGCATCGGCTGTGAGTTGGAAGTCTCGACTGCCTTTGTTGCTTGTGAGTGCAAGCAGAATCACCCATTTCCCGGCATATTCGAGGAACGGCATAACGCTGTCTTCGCCCATGTAAGGCGCCACAGTTACGGCGTCGAGGCGATATTCCTCAAAAAATGTGCGGGCATACATCGACGAGGTGTTGCCGATGTCGCCGCGTTTGGCGTCGGCAATGACGAAGTGGTTCGGATAGGCTTCGGTGAGATAAGTAATTGTCCTTTCGAATGCAGCCATACCTTTCAATCCGGCGCTTTCATAGAAGGCCAGGTTGGGTTTGTAGGCCACGCAATAGGGCGCGGTGGCGTCGATTATTGCGCGATTGAATTCAAAAATGGGGTCGTCGGTATTCAGCAGATGTTCCGGGATTTTTTTTGTGTCGGTGTCGAGACCTACACAGAGAAACGACTTCTTACTGAAGATTTCTTCGATGAGTTGTTTGCGATTCATGATTGTATTCTTATTTGAAATTGTTCATTTTTGATATTATTAGAGTCTTGCACTGCTTGTAAGTGCCGGCAGAGACTATTTTTTCGTTTTGCACTACTTGTAAGTGCCGGCAGAGACTATTTTTTCGTTTTGCACTGCTTGTAAGTGCCGGCAGAGACTATTTTTTCGTTTTGCACTGCTTGTAAGTGCTCGGCAGAGACTATTTTTTCGTTTTGCACTGCTTGTAAGTGCTCGGCAGAGACTATTTTTTCGTTTTACACTGCTTGTAAGTGCTGGCAGAGACTATTTTTCCGATTTACACCTGATGCGACACTCAAAATCGATGATTTCGGCGTTGTAACAACTACGTGGGTTCGCATACATATGGCGCAATCAAATCCGGATTAATATTTAGGCCATCAACGCTATTGACGTTGGTGGCCTAAATTTTTTGTGGAGGGGTGATGATTGTGCATCAGAGTTCTGTTTCTTTGAGTTTTTCGGCGTTTTCGGCAACGGTGAGGGCGTCGATCATCTCCTGAATCTCGCCGTTCATGAACCCCTGGAGATCGTGGGTGGTGAATCCGATGCGATGGTCGGTTACGCGGCCCTGCGGAAAGTTGTAGGTTCGAATTTTAGCCGAGCGGTCGCCCGTTGATACCAAACTTTTACGGCGATTAGCGATGTCGTCGATGTATTTCTGATGCTCGCGGTCGTATATGAAAGTACGCAGACGTGACAGGGCGCGCTCTTTGTTCTTCGGCTGGTCGCGTGTTTCGGTACATTCTATGAGTATCTCTTCAACCTCGCCAGTGTTCGGATTTCGCCACGGATAGCGCAACCGCACGCCCGATTCCACTTTGTTTACATTCTGTCCGCCGGCACCGCTTGAGCGGAACGTATCCCATTTTATATCGCCTTCGTTGATGTTCACCTCGAAGCGGTCGGCTTCGGGCAGAACGGCCACAGTTGCTGCCGATGTGTGCATTCGACCTTGTGTCTCGGTCGCCGGTACGCGCTGAACGCGATGCACGCCCGACTCGTATTTGAGTGTGCCGTAAACGCTGTCGCCCGAAACGGCAAAATCAATCTCCTTGAATCCGCCCACGGCGCCTTCCGAAACGGCGGTTATGGAGAGCGTCCAGCCTTTTTTATCGCAGTATTTTTTGTACATGCTGAAGAGGTCTCCCGCAAAGAGTGCAGCCTCGTCACCTCCGGTTCCGGCTCTGATTTCCATCTGCACGTTTTTGGCATCTTCGGGGTCTTTGGGCACGAGGAGCAGTTTGATTTCTTCCTCGAGCCGAGGCTGTATAGTTTCGTTTTCGGAGAGTTCCTCGCGTGCCATATCGCGCATATCGGCGTCGCTTTCGTTTGCAATTATATCTTTTGCCTCGGCGATTGTGGTGAGGCATGCAATGTAGCGTTTGCGAGCATCCATGATATCGCCGAGGTCTTTATATTCTTTTGTGAGCTTAACGTAGCGTGATTGATCGGCAATCACGTTTGGGTCTGTGATGAGCGTCGACACCTCTTCGTAGCGTGCTTCGAGTCCGTCGAGCTTCGATAATATGCTGTTATTTTCTATCATAATTGAATGTTCCGTATTCTGATTGGATGGTTAGACTGTGTTCACCCTCTTCGATTCGGCCGATTATCTGTGCGTCGATACCGAACGAACGACTGATTTCGATTATCCGTGGGGCGATTTCGGGGCCGACATATATTTCCATTCGATGGCCCATGTTGAACACCTGATACATTTCGCGCCAGTCGGCCCCGCTGCATTCTTTGATGGCTTTGAACAGGGGTGGCAGTGGGAAAAGATTGTCTTTAACTACGTGACAATCGTTACTGACAAAATGTAGCACCTTGGTTTGTGCTCCACCCGTGCAATGCACCATACCGTGAATATCGCGGCGATGACTGTCGAGCATTTTCTTGATGACGGGAGCATAGGTTCGGGTGGGCGAAAGCACAAGCCGCCCAGCATCAATGGGCGAACCGTCAATGGTGTCGGTAAGACGATATCTACCGCTATAGACAAGCTCTTCTGGCACGGCGTGGTCGTAGCTTTCGGGGTATTGCTCTGCCAGATATTTGGCGAAAACATCATGTCGCGCACTGGTTAATCCGTTGCTGCCCATTCCACCGTTATAGTTTTTTTCGTAGGTTGCTTGTCCGGTTGAGCTTAGTCCCACAATGACGTCTCCTGGGCGTATGTTGGCATTGTTAATTACATCTGCGCGTTTCATTCGGCAGGTAACTGTAGAGTCTACGATAATCGTGCGAACCAAGTCGCCCACGTCGGCGGTTTCTCCTCCGGTGGGATATATTCCGATGCCCATTTCGCGCAGTTCGGCAAGCAGTTCGTCGGTGCCGTTGATAATGGCCGAAATTACTTCGCCCGGGATGAGCATTTTGTTTCTGCCGATGGTTGACGACACGAGAATATTATCTACAGCGCCAACGCATAGCAGATCGTCGGTATTCATCACGATGGCGTCTTGTGCAATGCCTCGCCATACGTTGAGGTCGCCGGTTTCGCGCCAATACATATAGGCCAACGACGATTTAGTTCCGGCCCCGTCGGCGTGCATGATGTTACAATAATCAGGGTCGCCGCCTAGAATATCGGGAATAATCTTACAGAAGGCCTGCGGAAATATTCCCTTGTCGATGTGTTTAATGGCGTTGTGCACATCTTCTTTTGCAGCACTCACGCCGCGCATCATGTATCTGTTGTCCATGTTTTGTTTGTAGTTATTCTTTTCCGTTCCAAAATTCCCAGCTGGCAAACGCTTGGAGAAGCAGCATTTCGAGTCCGTTTTTCACGGTAGCTCCTTGCTCACGACCTTTCCGCATGAAAAGCGTTTCGTCGGGATTGTAAAGTAGGTCGTAGAGCAGCGTGCGCGAGTTCATGGCATTGTAGGGTAGGGCGGGGCAGAGATCCACATTTGGATACAGTCCGAGCGGAGTGCAGTTCACCAGAACATTATATTCCTCGATTGTCTCGGCTTTTACGTCATCGTATGTTATGGCGCCTGTTTTCCTACTTCGCGAAACCATTTGCGTTTCCAGTCCGAGCGATTTTAACCCATAGTCCACGGCTTTGGCAGCTCCGCCGGTTCCGAGAATCAAGGCTTTACGGTGATAGCGCTCGAGCAGAGGTTCGATGCTTTTAGTGAAACCAATCACATCGCTATTGAAACCTCGGAGGAAGGTTTGATTGCCTTTCTGACTCACACGAATAACGTTCACGGCACCGATGGCCTGGGCTTCCGGACTAATAGAATCGAGATAACGAATCACCTGTTCCTTGTAAGGAATGGTTACGTTGAGTCCGCGCAGTTGAGGGTTGGAACTTAGCACCTCCACGAGATTGTCGATCGAAGGAATCTCGAAGTTGATGTATTGCGCATCGATGTTTTCGTTTGCGAATTTCTCATTGAAATATCCAATCGAGAACGAATGACCGAGCGGGTAGCCTATGAGTCCGTATTTGTCCATAATCGTGTCTGTTTATTTTTCGGCGAAATACATAGTGCAGATACCGAAAGTTAGTCGTTTGAATGATGTTCGTTTGAAGCCGGCCTTAGCGAGAATCGTCATCATTTCCTCACCTTGCGGGAAGGCGGCAATCGTTCGGTTGAGATAGTCGTAGGCGCTGCGGTCGTTTGAAACTAGTCGTCCGTAGAGTGGAAGCACTATACGTGAATAAATGGCGAAGAGCTGCTTCATCGGAAAAGAAATGGGCGTTGTAAGTTCAACAATACTTAGGTGAGCACCCGGTTTGAGAACGCGGTGCATTTCGCTCAGTCCGCGGTCGAGATTTTGAAAGTTGCGTATGCCGAAAGCGGCTGTGACAGCGTCGAAACTGTTGTCGTCGAACGAAAGATTCAGGCAGTCGTCTTTTTTGAAAGAGATTACGTCGGCCAATTGTTCGTGCTCAACCTTGTTTCTGCCGATGTTCATCATTCCCTCTGAAATATCGATACCAATGAGGCTTCGCGGATGTAGCATCCGAGCTGCTAGGATGGCAAAGTCGCCGGTTCCGGTAGCCACGTCGAGTATATGTTGCGGTTTGAACGGAGCAAGAGCGTCGATAGCTTTTCGACGCCATGAACGGTCGATATCCCACGACAACCGATGATTCAGGATGTCGTAACTTGGTGCGATGTTATCGAACATCAGCTCCACCTGCTCACCTTTTTCGCCTGCAGTGTCGTAGGGTTTTATTTTCTCTTGTCCGTACACGTAGGTTTATTCTTTGGTTCTTTCTGCCAGATAGCGGTTCACGTTCTGTTCAATCCGTGCTGCGATATCGCCTTGCTCAATGGTTCGGTCGAAAGATTCGCCGGTTATGTGCTCGTAGAGTTCTATATAACGGTTGCTCACGCTTTCGGCATATTCATCTGTAATTTCGGGCATTGTTTGTCCTGGTTCGTTCATGAAGTTGTGTTCTATGAGCCATTGCCGAACGAACTCTTTTGACAGTTGGCGTTGCGGTTCGCCTTTGGCGAGTCGTTCTTCGTAGCCTTCGGCATAGAAGTATCGGCTAGAGTCGGGAGTATGAATTTCGTCGATGAGATAGCATTTGCCGTCGCGTTTACCGAACTCGTATTTTGTGTCGACGAGAATCAATCCTTGTCTGGAGGCGATTTCTTGTCCGCGGGCAAAGAGCTTGCGAGTCCAGTCTTCGATTATGGCATAATCTTCGGCCGATACAATGTTCTGACTGATTATTTCCTCTTTCGATATATTCATGTCGTGTCCTTCGTCGGCCTTGGTTGTTGGAGTTATGATTGGTTCGGGAAAGCGTTCATTTTCGTGCATTCCATCAGGCAGCTTAACGCCGCAAAGTTCGCGACATCCTTCTTTATAAGCCCGCCATGCCGAACCGGTGAGAATGGAACGGATTATCATTTCTACTTTGAATCCTTCGCATTTCAGACCTACGGTGACCATTGGGTCCGGCGTTGCAAGTTTCCAGTTCGGACATATATCGGCTGTCTGGTCGAGGAACTTGGCTGCAATTTGGTTCAGCACCTGTCCTTTGAATGGTATACCTTTTGGCAGAACCACGTCGAAAGCTGATATGCGGTCGGTTGCTACCATGACGATAAGGTCGTTGTTGATGTCGTAGACGTCGCGCACCTTTCCATGATAAACGTTTCGCTGTTTGTTGAAGTTGAAGTTTGTTGTTGTGAGTGCTTTCATTTTTCTTTCAGTTTTGTTTTGTCGTATGTTTCGTAGGCTTTCACTATTCGTGTTACCAGTTTATGCCGGACGATATCTTTTCCGTCGAGATTAATCATTGCTATTCCTTGTATTCCGGACAGTATTCCGAGTGCTTCGCGCAGTCCGCTAAGCTGGTTGCCTGGAAGGTCTATCTGTGTCATGTCGCCTGTTATAATCATCTTCGAGTTCCAGCCCATTCGGGTGAGAAACATTCTGATTTGTGCGGGTGTTGTGTTCTGTGCTTCGTCGAGAATCACGATAGCGTCGTTTAGTGTTCGACCGCGCATAAAGGCCAGTGGTGCAATTTGAATGATGTTCTTATCCATCATGTCTTGCAGCTTTACGACCGGAATCATATCCTCGAGTGCGTCGTAGAGCGGTTGCAGATAGGGGTCGATTTTCTCTTTCATGTCGCCGGGCAGGAATCCCAATTTCTCTCCAGCTTCGACGGCCGGCCGTGATAGGATTATTTTCTTTGCCGTTTTGTCTTTCAGAGCTTTTACTGCGAGGGCAATACTGAGGTAGGTCTTACCTGTTCCAGCGGGCCCCACGGCAAAAATCATATCGTTCTTTTCGAAGGCGTCGATGAGCTTTTGTTGATTTTCGGAGCGGCCCTTGATGGGTTTTCCTGAGGTTGAATAAACAAGTACATCTTTCACCGCGTCGGCTTTTGTTCTTCGTCCGTTCACTATGTCGATGATGTCTTCCTCGCCAAGTGTGTTATATTTCTCGACGTGTTTTCTGATTCGTTCTGTGCATTCTTCGAACTTGGCCATCTCTTCTTCATCTCCGAGGACGCGAATAACATTGTCGCGCGCCACGATACGGAGCTTTGGAAAAAGGGCTTTAATCATTTGCATATGCACGTTGTTCACCCCATAGAAAATAACTGGATCTATGTCTTCGAGAACTATATGTTTTTCGATCAATCTGCCTGTCTCTTAATTGTTATGTGTGCAAAGGTAAGTAGATGGAGGCAAAGACTAATGGGGGTAGATGAAAATCTATTCGCTGGTAATGTTATGGGTGTAAAGATGTCTGGTGAAGCTGTCTCTCGGCAGGATTTTTAATCGACAATAGTCGTTCCTAGCGGATGGCAAATGTCGCCCCTAGCGGATGGCAAATGTCGCCCCTAGCGGAGGACAAGTGTCGTTCCTAGCGGAGGACAAGTGTCGTTCCTAGCGGAGGACAAGTGCCGTTCCTAGCGGAAGACAAGTGTCGTTCCTAGCGGAGGACAAGTGTCGTTCCTATCGGAGGACAAGTGCCGTCCCTAGCGGAAGGCAAATGTCGTTCCTAGCGGAGGGTAAATGTTGACTAACTTAGACAGTCTCCGTCGCCCTCATAGTAGTAAGGATTATGATATTGTTGAAGATAGGATAGGGATGAAGATTTGGTCAAAAGCGTCAACGAATAGTAAAAACTATGGTGCTCGTCTTTTGCAGAGGTCTTGAATTATTTGCAGGTGATGAAAATAGAACAGGGATTTAAGCCACATCTGCTTAAATCCCTGTTTTTTAAATTACGATGGAGAGGGTTTTACTCTGCTTGGAAGTTTTTGAGGTCGTCGGCACGGAAGGCTTTTATGTAGGCTGCGTGCGAGATGACTTCTTCCTCGGCGTGACGAACGAACACGTTGGCCGACTTTGCGAATAGCTCGGGAGCTTTGGAGGCATCTTCGATGAGGAGAAGCGATTCTACAATTGAGGCTGTCATGTTGTAAAGTCGACGGCCAAGGAAGTCGTGCAAGTCTTGGTTGTTCTCTGCATTGATGCGTTCAATGGATTCTTCGTAGAGTTCAACTAGCTTGGCAACGCGTTCGCGGAGGGCTTTCATGCAATCGCATTCGAGTTCGGCTTGTATCATTTCCTTCATTATCGAGAGGTAGGTTCCGTTGGTGATGTAGCGTATTGCGGCTACAACCTGAAGCTGGGTGGTGCCTTCGTAGATGGAGAAGATACGTGCATCGCGATAGAGTCTCTGACTTTTGTATTCCATGATGAAGCCCGAGCCGCCGTGTACGGATATAGCGTCGTAGGCGTTTTGATTGGCGTATTCGGAGTTTATTCCTTTTGCTAGAGGTGTGAAAGCGTCTGCAAGACGGGTGTATTGTTTCATCTCCTGTCGCTCTTCGGGTGTGAGTTTGCGGTCGCGCGATATGTCTTCAAGAGCTTTGTAGATATCTACATATCTTGCTGTTTGATAGAGTAGGGTTCGGCCTGCGTCGAGTTTGGCTTTCATGCGTGAGAGCATGTCGTAGACGGCAGGGAAGGTTATGATTTTCTTTCCGAATTGTGCGCGGTCGCGTGCATAGTTGAGTGCTTCGGTGTAGGCTTCGCGCGAGAGGCCTACGCTTTGTGCGGCTATTCCGAGCCGAGCGCCATTCATTAGGGCCATGACATATTTTATGAGCCCCATTCGGGTACTTCCACAAAGTTCAGCCTTAGCGTTCTTGTAGACCAGCTCGCAGGTTGGTGAGCCGTGTATACCGAGTTTGTTTTCGATGTGGCGCACGTCGACTCCGCCATTTCGCTTATCGTAGATGAACATGGAGAGGCCTCGCCCGTCGCGTGTTCCTTCTTCCGAGCGTGCGAGCACTAGGTGTATGTCGGAGTCGCCGTTGGTTATGAATCTCTTCACGCCGTTGAGCCGCCAGCAGTTTTCTTTTTCGTCGAAGGTTGCTTTTAGCATTACCCGTTGGAGGTCGGAGCCGGCATCAGGTTCGGTGAGGTCCATAGACATAGTTTCGCCTTGGCAGATGCGGGGGATATATTTGGCGCGTTGCTCGTCGTTTCCGAATTCGTAGAGGGTGTCAATACATGATTGTAGCGACCAGATGTTTTGGAATCCGGCGTCGGCCGACGAAATCATTTCCGATAGCATGGAGAACACGACGTTCGGCAGGTTGAGACCGCCATACTGGCGAGGCATGCTTATTCCCCATAGTCCAGCCTGTCGTGTAGCTTCAATATTTTCGAGAGTTTTACTAGCGTAGTGCATTCGGCCGTCGATGAGATGCGGGCCTTCCTGGTCTACTGCTTCAGAGTTCGGTTCGATGATGTTTGCGGCAATGTCGCCTGCAATATCGAGCACTCTTTTATAGTTCTCGATAGCATCTTGATAGTTTACAGGGGCTTCGTCGAACTTGTCTTTGTCAGCATAGTTTCGC
Organism: Prevotella micans F0438; assembly: GCF_000243035.1. NCBI lineage: Bacteria > Pseudomonadati > Bacteroidota > Bacteroidia > Bacteroidales > Prevotellaceae > Prevotella > Prevotella micans. The sequence continues at coordinate 205,972 of NZ_JH594522.1, read as the reverse complement.
TCCTTGAGGTCGACTATGCGCTTCATTAGGGGGTGGTTGAGATGGAATTGAATCTCGGGTTGGTCTGTATAGTAATTGGCCATGATGTTTGCTTACTTATCGTTCTGTTTGTAATACTTTATCAATTTGGGCACGACCTCTTCAACGGTGCCGGTGATGATGTAGTCGGCAATCTGATTTATGGGTGCGTCGGGGTCGTTGTTTACCGAGATGATTATGCCAGCATCTTGCATTCCAGCGATGTGCTGAATCTGTCCGGAGATTCCACAGGCAATGTAAACTTTCGGATGAACGGTGACACCCGTTTGTCCAACTTGGCGGTCGTGTTCAACCCATCCTGCGTCGACTGCTGCACGCGACGCGCCTACTTCGCCATGGAGCTCCTTAGCAAGTTGGAATAGCTGGTCGAATCCTTCCTTGGAACCTACACCATATCCGCCGGCCACAACTATCGGGGCTCCTTTGAGGTTATTTTTGGCGGCCTCCACATGACGCTCAAGCACTTTCACAACGAAAGCTTCGGGTGAAACATATTTCTTGACGTCTGGATAAACCACCTCGCCTTTGGCATTACCTTCGTAGAGGGCTTTCTGCATAACACCCGAGCGAACGGTTGCCATCTGCGGGCGATGGTCGGGGTTCACGATTGTTGCAACGATATTTCCACCGAACGCGGGGCGAATCTGATAGAGTAGGTTGTCGTAGTGCTTGCCGGCTTTTTTGTCTTCGTAGTCACCGATTTCGAGCTGAGTACAGTCAGCTGTGAGACCCGAAGTTAGAGACGACGATACACGCGGACCTAGGTCGCGGCCGATTACCGTTGCTCCCATGAGTGTTATTTGCGGTTTTTCTTCCTTGAAGAGATTAACGAGGATATCGGTATGAGGTGCCGATGTATAGGGGAAAAGCCCATCATCATCGAACACAAAGAGCTTGTCTACTCCGTAGGGAAGAATCTGTTCTTCGACTTTACCTTTTATTCCAGTTCCTGCAATAACTGCGTGCAGCTCTACACCTAATTGGTTTGCCAGCTTACGCCCTTTGGTAAGCAATTCTTGCGAGACTTCCTGAACGGTTGTCTGTTCTATTTCGCAATATACAAATACGTTATTCATGAGTATTTATCCTATTATTTTCTCTTCGATGAGTTCCTTAATCAAGCTTTGCATATCTTCGTCGGAGCCGGTGAGCGTTTTACTTTCTTTGGCTTGGAAAACAATGTTCTGAACGGTTTTCACTTTGGTGGGAGAGCCTGATAAACCGCACTGTGCATCGTCGCCATCGACATCGGCCACCGACCATTGGTTGAGTGTAAGGTAAGGACGCTCGTTATATAGTTCGGCCCATGGTTCGTCGCCTTTACGTTCCATGTGGCAGCTGGCATATTTATATTTCATAACCAGTTTGGCATTGCATGGGCGAGCGGGGGCTGCACTTCCATTGACGGTTATTACCACAGGTAATGGAGCTTCGACTGTTTCGACTCCTCCGTCGATATGACGGCGTATGGTTGCTTTGCCATTCTCAACTTTGAGAATCTCTTCGGCATAGGTTACTTGGTTGAGCCCGAGCTTCTGAGCTACTTGCGGACCAACTTGTGCTGTGTCACCATCGATAGCTTGGCGCCCGCCTATTATAATATCGACATTGCCAATTTTCTTTATGGCCGTTGCAAGTGCATAGGATGTTGCAAGTGTATCGGCGCCGGCAAATTTACGGTCGGTTAGCAACCATCCGGTGTCAGCCCCTCGATAGAGTCCTTGACGAATTATTTCACCTGCACGTGGTGGACCCATTGTCAAAACTCCCACGGTAGAGCCTTTGTGTTGGTCTTTCAGTCGGAGGGCTTGCTCGAGAGCGTTCAGATCTTCAGGATTGAAGATAGCGGGCAGCGCGGCACGGTTCACCGTTCCTTCGGCTGTCATGGCATCTTTCCCGACATTTCGAGTGTCGGGCACTTGCTTTGCGAGTACTACTATTTTTAAACTCATAAGTGTATATATAAAAAATGTGTTGTTTATATAATTTCAGTGTTTCGAAATCAGCAGTGGCAAAAGTACTGCTTTTTTAAAACTCCCAATAAATTCGCTAAAACTGTTCGGATTTCAGTGCTAGTAGTGCGTCCAGAAGTGTCATTGCGGCCATTGCCTCGACAATAGGCACGGCTCTGGGAAGCACGCAGGGGTCGTGTCGGCCTTTCGGGTTGACACTTACCGGCCGGCCGTCTTTGTTCACTGTGTTTTGTGTTGTGAGTATGGTTGCTACGGGTTTGAATGCTACGCGAAAGTAGATGTCTTCGCCGTTGCTTATGCCTCCTTGTATTCCTCCGCTTCGGTTGGTTAGAGTGGATATGTTATTTGCTACACCAGGGACGAAGGAGTCGTTTTGTTGGCTGCCTCGTTTGATACAGCCTTCGAATCCGGTACCATATTCGAATCCTTTGGCGGCGTTTATGCTCAGCATTGCGTGTCCGAGTTGTGCATGGAGTTTGCCGAACTCGGGTTCGCCTAAACCTATCGGACATCCTTTAATGACACAGGTTATTACGCCACCTACAGTGTCGCCCTCGGCTTTCACTCGTTTGATGAGTTGTTCCATTTCTTGGGCTTTCAATTCGTCGGGACATCTAACGGCGTTGAGTTCGGCGGATGCGAGATTGAACTTCCGATAGTCTTCGTCGACTTTTATCTCGCCAACTTGCGATGTGTAGGCTTTTATGCTTATTCCCTCGCTGCGTAGTACACATTTTGCGAGCGCGCCGGCTACGATTCGCGATAAGGTTATACGGGCCGACGCTCTTCCGCCGCCACGATAGTCGCGCACGCCATATTTTATTTGATATGTATAGTCGGCATGTGATGGACGGAATACTTCGCGAATGCTTTCGTAGTCGGCCGAATTTTGGTCGGTATTTCTGACTAGGAAGCCTATAGGTGTGCCTGTTGTCCGACCGTCGAAGACTCCGCTTAGCAGTTCTACCTGGTCAGCTTCACACCGCGATGTTGTGAGATTACTTTGTCCGGGTTTTCGTCTGTTGAGTTCGTGCTGAATATCGTCTATGTTCACGGTTACGCCCGAAGGCATTCCATCAACTATTCCGCCTACGGCCGCCCCATGGCTTTCGCCGAAGGTTGTGAGGGTGAAAAGGGTTCCGAAAGTGTTGCGCATATCTATATATAAAAGGTGGTGATGTGTGCAAAGGTAAATCTATCGACTGACATAAATCAAACCGTTTGACCGCTGTCAAAAATAGGCCTTGATTCGGACCTTATTCTTGTAGAAGTTCATTTCATGGCAGTTACAAGTCTACCTTTGCATCGCAAAAAGAAATAAACAACACAACAGGAAAAATAAAATTAGAAAAGATAATTATGAAGAAGATTGTTTTTACACTGATAGCATTAATAAGCATGACAATGACTTTTGCTGCAAACGAGAAAGACGAGAATGCAGCTAGCATTGAAAAGTACAGATTCAATATGAGCACCTACGCTCTGAGCCGTGCACTGAACCTCAGTCAGGACCAAATAGCTGTTGTTGAGGATATCAACAAAACTTTCGCGGCCGAGATGATGAATGCTGCAACAAGTGACAAGTCGGAGCGCGACGAAAAGATTAAGAAGGCTATCAAGCGCGACTTGTCATATATGTTCTATGTTCTGAATCAGGACCAATATCGCGAGTATGTTAAGCTACTTAATGTCACTTTAAATAATCGCGGTTTGAGCATGTAATAATAGCTCCTTTCGCACCAAAGATTACTTTGATAAGCATCCGGCGAGGCTAGGTCCTTACGCCGGATGCTTTCGTTTTCCATGAGCCTTATCTCCCTCTTCTGAGACCTCTGAAACGTAGCCCGAAAAAGAATCGACTCTTCATCCACAGCTGAAACACTGCCCTAGAAAAAGAGAGATGCTTAATCTCCAATCGATCATTAGAGATTTTGCAAGCGAAGTGTTACGAATGAATACTTTTCGCCAAGGGTATTAAACACTCTTCACTAAAGGTGTACTATACCCTTAATCAAAGGTGTACTACACCCTCAACCAAAGGTGTACTGTACCTTTAACCAAAGGTGTACTACACCTTTGATAAAGGGTGTTGTACTCGATTTATTAACCCCAAATTGGTCATTAGGTCTAAAGACTATTATTCCCTTTGATTTCCTAATGACCGATTTGGGGTTAATCCGTCATTGAGATAGAGGGATAATCCGCGAGATACTTGTCTTTATTGCATTCAACTTGCACTATCTTTGCGCGCAATGAGAAAATTTCAACTAACATCGGAATATAAGCCTATGGGCGACCAGCCGGAAGCCATCAAAGAGCTTACCGACGGACTGAGAAGGGGCGAGAAAAGTCAGGTACTCCTAGGCGTAACCGGCTCCGGAAAAACATTCACCGTGGCCAATGTCGTCGCTAATGTGAATAAGCCCACGCTGATTCTGTCACACAACAAAACACTGGCAGCACAGCTCTATGAGGAGATGAAATCCTTCTTTCCGAATAATGCAGTGGAATATTATGTGTCGTATTACGACTATTATCAGCCTGAAGCCTATCTTCCGGCAACAGATACCTATATCGAAAAAGAGCTCGATATAAATGATGAAATTGATAAGCTGCGGCTCTCAACTGTGTCGGCGCTTCTCTCTGGAAGGAATGATGTTGTGGTTGTTTCATCTGTTTCGTGCATATATGGCATGGGGGGACCGATGGCGATACAGTCGAACGTGATTAAACTTGCCAAAGGACAAACAATGAATCGAAACGAATTCTTACGTCGTCTTGTAGGCGCACTCTACGTTCGTAACGACCTGGAATTTAAGAGAGGATGCTTCAGAGTGAAAGGCGACACAGTGGATGTGGCTATGGCCTATAGCGACGACGTGTTACGTATCACTTGGTGGGACGATGAAATCGAATCAATCGAGGAACTCAATGCAGTCACCTTGCATCGACTAGCGCAGTTCGAAGAATATGCCATATATCCTGCCAACATCTTTGTTACCTCCAAAGAACAAACACAAATTGCCATACGACAGATTCGCGAAGACCTAGCCCAACGATTGGACTATTTTGAACAAAAAGGACAGCATGAATATGCAACACGACTTAGGAATAGGGTGGAATATGACGCCGAAATGCTTGAGGAGCTGGGTTATTGTGGAGGAATCGAGAACTATTCGAGATATTTTGATGGGCGTGTAGAAGGTGACCGACCGTATTGTTTGTTGGACTTCTTCCCTAAAGACTTCCTTATGATTGTTGACGAGAGTCATGTAAGCGTACCGCAGATTTCGGCAATGTATGGCGGCGACCATGCCCGTAAACATAATCTCATAGAGTTCGGATTTCGATTACCAGCTGCTGCTGATAATCGCCCGCTCAAGTTCGACGAATTCTATAGTATGCTCAATCAGGTGATTTACGTTTCGGCCACCCCAGCTAACTTCGAGCTTGAGGAATCCGGTGGAATTGTAGTTGAACAGGTGGTTAGACCCACCGGATTGCTCGAACCGGAGATAGAAGTGCGCCCGTCGGAGAATCAAATAGACGATCTGTTAATCGAGATCGTCAAGCGAGTTAAGTGTAAAGAACGTACGCTTGTAACAACACTCACTAAGCGAATGGCCGAAGAAATAACTAAGTTCCTTACCGAGAGAAACATCAGCACGGCTTATATTCATAGCGATGTGGCTAATCTTGACCGCGTTAAGATTATAAATAATTTACGCTCCGGAATCTATGATGTTCTAGTTGGAGTTAACCTTCTTCGTGAGGGACTCGACCTGCCCGAAGTCTCACTCGTTGCGATTCTCGATGCTGATAAAGAGGGGTTTCTTCGTAGTCATCGCAGTCTGACTCAAACAGCTGGGCGCGCAGCTCGAAATATCAACGGGAAGGTCATTATGTATGCCGACACAATCACAGAAAGCATGGAGCAGACCATAAACGAAACAGCCCGCCGACGCGCAAAGCAATTGAAATATAATGCTGAGCATAACATCAAGCCTATGCCGCTGTCCACTAAGATTAAGGGCACTCTATCAAGCGGAGGCTTTATTCCTAGTCGTAAATGCCCACGCAAACGCACTGCCGATAGCGATATGCCTCTCTCAACCATCCCCAAAGTCGATAATAATACCCTCTTCGAATATCCTTATTTCGAAGACAGGGTGTCGTTTGCTGCCGATCCGATTATTCGCAGTATGACACGCAGTCAGCTCGAGCGCAGTATCGAAGCAACTAAAGAACTGATGCGAGAGGCAGCCGTAAGAATGGATTTCCTACAAGCTTCACAATATCGCGACGAACTTATCAGACTGGAAAGTGAGCTCAGATTGAAGTGAATCATAATAACAAATAAAGCATCGTTGAGAAACCATTTTGCACTGTTCTCAACCCGGTTATCTTATCCCGTAACCCTCACCTCGCCTATATAAAAGTTTGGGTAAGAAATGAAAAGTAATTACATTTGCATCACATAACTTAATATACAAACCAATACAAACCGAAAAGCCTATAGAAACAGCATTACTTTAAGAATAAAAATTATTTTAAAGAATGAAGCAGTTTAGAGAGATGACCGATGAAGAATTGGCCATATTTTATATTAATGGAAACAATAGGGCTTTCGATCTGTTGTTGGCTCGTAATCAGTCCAAACTCTTTTCTTATATTCTCTTCGTGGTACGAAACGAGGATGTGGCTAACGATATCTTCCAAGAAACGTTTGTGAAGATTATTACTCGATTACAAGAGGGAAAATATGTCCCGAGCGGAAAGTTTGGAGCATGGATTATGCGTATCGCTCACAATGTGATTATGGATTGGTATCGTTCGCAGAAGGCCGACAAGATAGTCGAGGCTACCAGAAATAACGACCTATCGAACATTGGAGGTGACGATATGCAGATTGGAAATATCGAGAATCAGTTCATCACTTCCCAAACTCTTTCAGACATCAAGCGAATGATGAATCTTTTGCCGCCGTCGCAGCGCGAGGTCGTTTTCATGCGATTCTATCAGGAGATGTCGTTCAAGGAGATTGCCCAAACAACAGGAGTAAGCATCAACACTAGTCTTGGGCGAATGCGTTATGCTTTGCTGAATCTAAGAAAGATGGTGAGAGAGCATAAAGTATCTCTGCAATTAGCCTAGAGCTATCCCCCGCCTCTACTTGTTTTGAAAGGACGGAGTCATGACGACTTGCACATCTTTTTCCTACTCATTGTTAAAGAACAAGCTCCCCAAGGCGGGGCTTGTTTTCGCTTTTCTATGCACCGTGTTCGCCATGTTCGGATGCGGAGCTGAGAGAAACATAAGAAAAGGCGAGAAGTTCCTAGCGCTGGGCGAGTATCACGACGCTTCGGTTCAGTTCAAGAAAGCCTATCAGAATACGTCTCCGAAAGAACGCACACGCCGTGGAGAGATTGCCGCAAAGATGGCGCTATGCTACAATCGTTTGTCAGCTTCGCAGCGTGCTATTGCGGCCTATCGCAACGTGGTGAGATATAAGCTCGACGACGGAGAGACTCATCGTTTGTTGGCCGACAACCTCATGCGCAACGGAAGTTATACCGACGCCGCCAAGGAATATCAGATTGCACTCGACTCCATGCCCGGCGACAAGATGGCTTCCACCGGACTCACGGCGGCCAAGAAAGCATCGGCCGTTAAGGCGACGAAGTCAAGATATATCGTGAAGAAGATGGACGTGTTCAACTCTCGCCGGCAGGATTATTCTCCGATGCTCTTTGGCGATCATTTCGAGCAACTCTATTTCACATCGACACGCAACGAAGCTGCGGGCGACGAGCTCAGCGGAATCACTGGCGTAAAACCTGGCGACATCTTCGTCAGCGAAAAGGATGTCAAAGGCAAATGGGGCGCACCGAGGGCTATCGAGTCGGGTCTTAACTCGGCTGCCGACGAGGGAACTCCGGCGTTCTCGGCCGACGGTCGCGAGATGTACATAACCCAATGTCTCATCGATGCATCCTATCCGCGTTATGCACAGATTGTTGTGAGCAGTCGTTCGGATGCGGCATGGGGTAAGCCTTCCAAGCTCGAGATAAGCAAGGATACTCTTTCGAACTTTGCGCATCCGGCCATTTCGCCCGATGGAAATTGGCTCTATTTCACGAGCGACATACCGGGTGGGCGTGGCGGATTCGACATCTGGCGTGTACGAATCTACGGAAACAACGTCACGGGTGGAGTCGAGAATCTCGGCGAACCGATAAACACTCCAGGCGACGAGCAATTCCCAACTTTCAGACCTAACGGCGACCTATATTTCTCGTCGAATGGGCACGGAGGTTTGGGAGGTCTAGACATCATTATCGCCAAAGTTGGTGCCGACCATCACTATCATCTCGAATATCCAGGCTACCCGCTCAATTCACAAGGTGACGACTTCGGAATGACCTTCGAAGGCATTCACAATCGCGGATTCTTCTCATCGAACCGTGGCGACGGGCGCGGTTGGGATCACATCTACAGCTTCGAACTCCCCGAAATAGTTCAAACCGTCAAGGGATGGGTCTATGAGATGGAGGGCTACGAACTTCCGGCGGCACAAGTATTCATTGTGGGCGACGATGGCACGAACCGAAAGGTTGCCGTGAAGGGCGACGGCTCATTCGAATATGAAATCAAGCCCAACACAAACTACATTCTCTTGGCAACCTGCAAAGGATTCCTTAATCACAAGGAAGAATTGCGTGTCGAACCCGTTAGCGAGTCCCGCGAATACACACTCCAATTTCCACTGGCCGGCATCAGCATCCCGGTGATGATTGACAATATCTTCTACGACTTCGACAAGGCCACCCTCCGCCCCGAATCGCAGGAGGCACTCAACGGATTGGTCAAGCTACTCAACGAAAACCCCAACGTAACCATCGAGCTATCGGCCCACACCGACTATAAAGGTTCGGCCAACTACAACAAACGCCTGTCGGAAAACCGCGCTAAGTCGGTAGTGGCCTATCTCATTTCGCACGGCATCGCGTCCGACCGTCTTACGCCCGTAGGATATGGAAAGGATAAGCCGAAAATCGTTCGTCGGAAGCTCACCGAGAAATATCCCTGGCTCAAGGAAGGCGACGTGCTAACCGAGGATTTCATTAAGAAGCTCGACAAGGACAAGCAGGAAACAGCCAATCAAATAAACCGTCGTACCGAGTTCATCGTACTCCGCACCACCTACGGAATGTTCGACGAAAAGGGCAATCTCAAGAATGTTCCCAAACCCACGCCGAAAGTCCAGACAGCCCGCGATGACGAAATTATCTTTGAATAGTATTCCGTCGCCCCTTCGGGGCTCCCCACTTGAGGTCGACTATTGCGCAGGGGTTCCGCCCTGCCGGGCTCTACCGCCTGCCTGTGGTCTGCCGCCCCTCCGGGGCTCCTCTGACTCTAGGGTTACCATCCGCTAGAAACGGCAATTACCCGTCCTTAGGAACGACAACTGCTCCCCCGGGAATTGATAATTGCCCTCCCCTAGGAACGACGATTGCCCACCCCTAGGAACGACGATAGTCCACCCTTAGGAATGACATTTGTCCATCCCTAGGAATGACGATTATTCTCCCTTAGGAGCGACATTTGCCCACCCTAAGGAATGACGATTGTCCTCCCTTAGGAGCGAACATTTGCCCTCCGCTAGGAACGACTATTGTCCTCCGCTAGGAATGACATTTGCCCTCCCGTCGAACCGACAAGAACCCTGTAGGGGTGAGAAGACTACAGGCAGGGGTGAGGCGATAGCAAAACCCCTGTAATGCGCATTATCCATGGAAGAGAACCCCGAAGGGGTGACGGACTTCGTAAAGTTCCCCCATCAGTCTATTTGTTCTATTTGGATAAATCTGCCAGATCGCCCCTAACGATAAAATGAAATAATCGCGAGCATGGGCTAATATACCACTCGCGCCAGAAAACAAAACAAATGCAACTTTCCGAAGAATTCAAATCCAGCACACGCACGCTTATGGGCGACGAGCTGTTCAGCATGTTCATTGAGGCATTGGACGATGAACCGCCTGTGAGCCTGCGACTCAATAGATTCAAACCGTCGGCGGTTGCAGATGGGATGAAGAAAAGTAACGTGCCGTGGTGCAACGATGGGGTGTATCTCACCGAACGCCCCAACTTTACGTTCGACCCACTTTTTCATGCCGGAGTATATTACGTTCAGGAAGCTGCCTCGATGTTCGTTCACCATATTCTGAAGCAATATATAAACGAACCCGTAGCTGTGCTCGACCTGTGCGCCGCACCCGGAGGGAAATCAACCTGCGCACTTGGCGCCCTGCCCTCGGGAAGCATGCTTGTGGCCAATGAGCCGATAAGCAAGCGAGCGCAAATCCTAAACGAAAACATCATAAAGTTCGGCTGTCAGGATGTTGTCGTAACCAACAACTACCCCAAGGACTATCGGCAAACCGCTCTGCAATTCGACCTCATTCTGGCCGATGTGCCATGTTCGGGCGAGGGAATGTTCAGGAAAGACGCCAAGGCTATTGACGAATGGAGCGCGCTGAACGTGAGGAAATGTCGCGACCTGCAACGGTCGATAATCGAGGAGATATGGGGCTGTTTGAAACCCGGCGGACTGCTCATTTATTCAACGTGCACGCTGAATGTTCACGAGAACGAGGAGAATATTGAGTGGATAGTCGGCGAACTGGGAGCGAAGGTTATGCCTGTTGATGTTCGGCCCGAATGGAATATCACCGGTTCGCTGAACGGCGAGAATTCTTTGCCGGTTTATCGTTTCATCCCGGGAAAAACTCAGAGCGAGGGGCTCTTCGTTGCTGTTCTAAGAAAGGATGGCGAGCACAGATCGACTGACTTTAGGAAGAAACTTCCTGCCGGATTGCGGAAGTTGAAAATACTTGGCGACGACAAGTTGCAACATCACAGCATGGCCCTATCCATAGACCCGCGGGATAGGGAGGCGTATCCAGCTGTAGAAATCGACTACGGTATGGCTATAAACTATCTCCGACACGAAGCCATTGTCCTCCATGCTGAAACGCCAACGGGCATACTCGTGCTCACATTTAAGGGTGTCCCGATTGGCTTCGTAAAGAATCTCGGAAGTCGAGCTAACAATCTCTATCCTGCAGAATGGCGCATAAAAAGCACGCACGTTCCGCCATATAATCCGATAGTCAACGTATAAAACATATTAGTAATGAAACAATATCAAGATCTGCTTAGGAAAATCCTCACCGAAGGAACGCGGAAAACCGACCGCACCGGAACCGGAACTCTTTCGGTTTTCGGACATCAAATGCGGTTCAATCTCGAAGACGGCTTCCCGCTGCTCACAACTAAGAAACTGCATCTCAAAAGTATCATCTACGAACTGCTGTGGTTTCTCAAAGGCGATACGAACGTGAAATATCTACAACGCCACAACGTGACGATATGGAATGAATGGGCCGATGAAAACGGTAATCTCGGGCCGGTTTATGGGCATCAATGGCGCTCATGGCCGGATGAAAACGGCGGAACGATAGACCAGATTAGTAACGTGATTGAACTGATTCGTAATCATCCCGACTCTCGCAGGATGATTGTCACGGCGTGGAATCCGGCCGAAATAGAACGCATGGCTCTTCCACCATGTCATTGTCTGTTCCAGTTCTATGTAGCCGATGGACGACTGTCGCTGCAACTATATCAACGTTCGGCCGACACTTTCTTGGGAGTTCCGTTCAACATCGCTTCCTATGCCCTGTTGCTGCTGATGATGGCACAGGTTAGCGGACTGAAAGCCGGCGAGTTCATCCATACAACAGGCGACACCCACCTCTACACCAACCATCTCGAGCAGGCCAAAACGCAATTGGAAAGAACGCCTCGTCAATTGCCCATAATGAAACTTAATCCGGACATAAAAAAGATTTTCGACTTCCATTACTCCGATTTCACACTTGAGAACTATAATCCTCATCCGCACATTCCGGCCCCAGTGTCTGTATAACCCTCACAAATCCGTTGATATGAAAATAAATATCATCGTGGCAATAGCCGCAAACAGAGCCATAGGCTTCGAAAATAAACTCATCTATCACATCAGCACCGACCTGAAACGCTTCAAAAAACTCACAACCGGCCACACTATAATCATGGGCCGACGTACATTCGAATCTCTGCCTGGCGGCGCCTTGCCTAACCGTCGTAATATCGTGCTCAGTAGAACCCAGCCAAGTCTTTCTGACTGCGAGATATTCCCCTCGCTGGAGCATGCTCTCGAAGGTTGTAGTCATGAAGAGGATGTGTTTATCATTGGTGGTGCAACCCTCTACGCAGAAACTCTACCGCAAGCCCACCGCCTCTACATAACGCAGATAGATGATATGCCTGCTCAGGCCGATGCTTTCTTTCCTCTAATCCCTGCAGATGAGTGGAAGAAAGTGCATGAGGAACGCTATGCGCCATCCGAAAATATACCCGGATACGCCTTTATCGATTATATCAAAGTTTAAGCTTGAAGAAATTTAAGGGTATAAAAAAAGGACTACCGCTGTAGTCCAATCTTTGTTAACCTTAAATCTAATACTATGAAAAACACGTTGCAAAGATAAATCCCAAGTTAATATGTTGCAAGCCTAAAGCAGCTAGTTTTCCTATTATCAAGTGTTTGTTGATATAAGTCAAGCACCTGCGAAAATACTTCCCCATAATCATTCAAACCTATCTTCCATGTTTCTACGAGTGTAGAAACATCGTTTACGTTTGAAAAATGTCAAGATGAGAAAGGTTTTTGCGGGCAGCTTTCGTGTAGGATTCTCCTAATCCACAAAAACGTAGTATACAGTTATAGGCAGCGTGCTTTGTCTTAATCTCTGTGTCTTCCATTGTTACTTTCGCCTGGTTCAGGAAAGAATCAATGTTTTGCGGTGAAGGTGTTTGACCATCTGCGAAAAGGCTCGAGAGGATTTGATATCCACATATCTGGGTTATAGACTGGGGGGAGGCTATGAACTCGTGAGCTATCTTGTTGGCGAATGGTAGATAACGAAAAAGATTGAAAGCTAGAAGTTCGGCTATCTCTTGTGTGGACGTTTGTTGCATCCAGTTACGGGTGATTTCGGGAGTCATTATTTCCGGTGGCATGATATAGGTAGCGAGGATTTTGCATTCGCGAATGTCTTCTTTCCATAGCTCAGCAGCTAATATAGGGTCTTTGCCATAGGACTGAGCCATGACTTTTAATTCGTGCAAAGGAATACCCCAGTTTATTTTGTAGTTGAGTCCCTTGGTACGCATAGAGTGTGATATTGTTCCGTTCATGCTGAGATGAAACGATTGTTTGATAGTCTTGAGTTTCTCGTGAGTTTCGGTATTCATAGAGTTGCGTATTCTTTAGAGTATCGCATCATCTGTTCTGAATAGCTTTCAGTGTAGTCAGGACATATGTCGATAATATCACCTTCCTTATTATAGATGGGGCATAGGATTGGGTTGATAAATCCTTTGTAGGGAGCAATGTTGAGCTTTGTGTATCGAGTGATGATTTCCTGGTGGAGCTCAGGGTCTATTTTTATAGCGTATTTCTCCACTAGGCTACGTGCTGCGTAGAAATCGCCTTGGCTTTTGATACGTTGTATTTCGGAAAGTTCATGGGCAAAGATATTACGAAGTTCTTCATAGTTATTTATTTGCAGATAGGTTTTACCGTTGAGTCTGATCATTTCAGCGACATTTTTCGGTTGTCCGAGTTCGAGCGCCCATCTAGTAATTAGTGCTCGATTCTGCATGTGCGATTCTTCGATTTGTTTTCCTTGTTCTATGCGGGCTAGCTGGGTTAGGAGACCATTCATCATGTAGCAATAATATTGTGCTTTGTAGGCTTCGGGATTATCGAGTAATCCGAGTTCTAGTAGTTTAGGGTCGGCAATGTAATAAAGTCCGAAGAGGTCGGCTCTGGCTTCTTCGATGGTGTTACCGTAGTTCTTTAGGGCGTCTGAATCTATACCTGGCATGAGTCGTCCACTACCGTGTCCGAGACATTCGTGCAAATCGGTGTGCAGAGCGTCGGTTTTATCGCTGTATTGGTTGATGATGTTTATAGTTTGCTTGTTTATCACGAACTCTTCTTTGAGCCCGTTGCCCTTAGCTGCCATATTATAGGCATGGGTTAGATTGGAGATTGTGACACTCTTTGAACCATATTCGGCCCTTATCCAATTAGAATTAGGAAGATTTATTCCGATAGCTGATGAAGGATATTCGTCACCACCCAGCATAGCAGCACAAACAACACTAGCAGTTATACCTTTAACAATCGGCTTACGGAATTGTGGATTGATGGGTGAGTGGTCTTCAAACCATTGGGCATTTTGTGAAATTAGCTGTGTTCGCCCTGTAGCTTTGGTATCTTTATATTGGACGATACCCTCCCAGGAGGCTTTTAAGCCCATGGGGTCACTATAGACCTCGATGAATCCGTTAATGAAGTCAACTAGTCCTTCTTTTTCGTTGAGCCATGCGATGGAATATCTATCGAAAGTTGCGAGGTCGCCAGTTTTATAGTATTCAACGAGAAGATTTATAATTTCTTCTTGGCGTTTATTCTCTACATATTTGCCCGCTTCATTCAGCCAGTGAACTATTTTTTCAATGGCTTTACTGTAGCGACCGCCGATTTTCCAGATTATTTCTTTTATTTCTCTGTCCTTTTTTGCAAGCGTAGAATTCAGACCGTGGGAAACCGGATGTTGTTTGTCACAATTGTTTTTCTTTGAATTATAAAAATCTTCGACTTCAGCCTGTGTAACCCCTTCATAATAGTTGCAAGCTGAGGTTGTGATGAGATCGTCGCCATCTTTTTTATTAACTCGTTTGGGAAGAATGTTTGGGTTGAAAATGACAGGAATTATTTCTTTTATTAAACTTTCAAGACTTAGCCCTTCTCGTAGTTGTAGATGTGACGTGTTTTCTAGTTTGTACAACGCTTCACGAAAGAACTCTTTAGAAAATCCGGGCTCTAGCTTGTCATATCCGTAGTGATGATATATTCCGTTCGAGAACCATACACGCTTCAAATAAACCTCTAGGGCACGGAAATCGTCGCTATTTCGATTTCCTTTGTAGTGTTCGTGGATTGCTTCTAATATTCGTCTGATTTGAAGATTATATTTTCCGAACTGATCGAAAGTTATATCTCTCCCGAAAAGCGTTGCTTGTGACAAACAAAAAATAAACTTCTTTTGTCTTAAGGGAAGGGAATCAAAATTTTCCAGACGATAGCGGAGCATCTGAATATCAGCAAACTGTTCGTCTGAGAAATTAAAAAGATGTTCACTCATAAGTTTAATAGTTCCTATCGATAAATTTGTTGCTTTAGGAACAAGTACTAGCTTATCTCACTTTTTGTTAGCAGACTTCTTTGTGCTAGGATTCACTGCAGGATATTTTGCCATATGGCGACGTCTGTAGTCTCTTGGAGTTAACCCGTTGATTTTGTAGAAAGAGGCATAGAACGATTGTCTGTTTGCAAAGCCAACCATATCGCTAACATCCTCCATATTTAGGTCTTTATACCGTTTGTCAACAAGAAGTGTCATGGCCTCTTCGATACGAAATTTATTAACAAAAGAGGTGTAGTTCATGTGGAACCTCACATTCACCACTGCAGAAATATATCGCGTGTTGGTTCCTAATTCCTCAGCCAATTTTTTTGCAGAATATTTCTTGTCTTTGTATTTCTGTTGTATAAGAATAATCTCTAGGATTCGCTCTTTCAATTCGTCCATTAATTCAGGACTGATAAGACTACGATAAGCTGCTACCTTGTCTTTTTTCTCTATGATATTATATTTTGCCATAAGACAGTGAGATTAAAAAATTAATACCAATTCTCCTATTTGTTGCAAATGTATATCTTTTCTTCTGTACTCTCAAGTGTTCTCTTTGATTTTTCGAGTTTGTTTTATGGCTTTAAGAGGCTATTTTGATGATGTTTTTTTACAATTGAATGACACCTTATCTTTATATCCAAGAGATAAAAATGGATTTGGAAAGAGCTATTTTTTCAACCGTGAGGCAATTTCTTCAGCTTGGTGACGGGCCGGCTTGCCAGTGACTGTTGTGGGAAGATGGTCTATGTGGAGATAGTGGCGTGGGCATTGATATTTCGGTAGAATATAGTGAGCTGTTTCTGCAAGTTCTTCTGGTTTGTCGTGTTCGGTTAGTAAAACCACAGCTTCGCCGAGCTTCTGGTCGTAACATTTGGTTATCATGAATGGAAGCGAGATGTAGGGACGTAGAAGACACTCTATTTCTTCAATCTGGATTTTAAGACCACCAGAATTGATGACGTTGTCTTTACGACCTTTTATTTTGAAGAGAGTTTTGCCGGATGGATTGATTTTAATCTCGACTAGGTCATTTGTTTTCAAGATATTTGGATTTACTTCTGGAGCATAGATGGTTAGACATCCGTCTCTGGCGAACGAAATATCGACTCCGTCTAAAGGTTCATACCACTGACTTGCTTGCGGGCCGTTCAATCTTTGAAAGGCTATGTGTGACAATGTTTCAGTCATTCCATACGTACTCCAGATGGCGTTCGGAAAATCTTTTAAGTCCTCGGCCAATTGATTGTCTATCACACCACCACCTATGATTAAGTGTCGAATATTTCGTAGTCTATTGCGTTCTTCTCGGTTCTCTAGCGAATTTAGAACCTGTATCGGAACCATAGCCGCAAAGTCAATTTCGCGAGGTAGGGAGTCATCGGCTAGTGGATGTCCCGAAGGCCGAACATCAATTAGCTTCAATCCACGTTCAATGCTTCGAACAACCATCATTTTGCCTGCTATATAGTCAAGAGGCATACACAATAAAGCCGTGTTACCAGGATGTAACCCCAGGAAGTTGCACGTTGTTCGCGCCGATGATAGCATACGTTTTTTCTCAATCCATATTGGGCGTGGTTTCCCAGTTGAACCACTTGTCCGAACCAACAGTTCTGCATCCTCGCTGTACCATTCTTCAAAAAATTCTTCAAGATTCATAGTTTGACCCAAAGTTTTTCTTCTCGTATTTCGATTGGAAAGGAAATATTATCCTCGAATAGTTGACCTGTTCCTAATCCTTGCGCCATCGAGGTATTGGGATATAACCGAGCCGCCAGTTGAGATACAGCATTGAGTCCTATATTGCTCTCAAGGGCCGAAGTTATCCACGACCGGATTCCGCGCTCCTCAGCTAGTTGTACCCATTCTGTTGTGCCACTCATTCCTCCGTGCAAACTAGGTTTCAAAACAACGAACCGTGGTCTCACAGTATCAAGCAGTCTTTTTTTTTCGTCGCTATGATTCAATCCGATTAATTCCTCGTCGAGAGCAATAGGCACGGGTGATTTGGTGCATAATTCGGATAACTCTTTCCATTGTCCTTTTGCTATTGGTTGTTCTATGGAATGAACATTCTGCATTGCCAAGTATTCCAGTCGTGCCATGGCTTCTTTAGGGGTAAATGCTCCGTTAGCATCTACTCTTAGTTCTATTTTATCCTTCGAGAACGAACTGCGAACACAATGAATTAGCTCTAACTCACGCTCGAAATCAATAGCTCCAATTTTCAATTTTATGCACTTGAAGCCTTGTTTGATTTTCTCGTCTAACCGCTGCAACATTTCGTCGAATGTCCCCATCCATACAAGTCCGTTAATTGGGATTCCCACCTGTCCTTTTCCAAATGGAGTGTTGAAGAAGTCTATATTTCCTCCCGCCTTCAGTTGAGCCATGGCCGACTCTAATCCGAATAGCATAGAAGGAAAATCTCTCATCGAATCTCTATCGATTTGCCCAGTCTCTTCCAGTCGGTTACAGAACTCGTGCAACTTACGCTCATAATCGGCCGCCGGCATAGCATCGCATGATAAATCAGGCAATGTCGCACATTCGCCCATCCCCACAACGAGTGGGTTATCAGTATCTCGTAGAGTCACAAAAAAGCTCTGCCTAGTTTTATATACGCCGCGCGACGTTATTGCCGGTCGTTTGAAATGAAAAGTCTTCAAGGTTATATCAACCTTATACATTTTATATATCAGTTATTGTCTTCTACATTTTAGCAACTCAAAAGAGTCGGTTCTTTGTGACTTTTTATTATAGACACTTATAAAATTGAAGAAAGGAAAAGGGTTACGATTTTGTTACTACTCAAATTCCCTGAACTTCCTTGATCTGCTGTCCTTTTAAACAAGAATTGTTGTCAATGCAAAGATAAAAAATGTGCCGTTCAGCTAAAGAAAATACTTGTTTTTTATCGGTAGAGATGTTTTTTAGATGTTGCATCAGTAGTTTAATTATTTTGCTGAAATCCTCCCCATATTCGTCATAAACAAGTTATGCTCTCTCTTCGTGAGTCTCTTTATCGGGCATAACACATTCCTGCATTTGGCAATACAATAAGGTATAAATAGATGGCATAATGAAGCAGTGAGAAGTCATATTCTCCCGCTTTTTGCCTTAGAATAAGGTATAAATGTGAAGTAGTCCTACTTTACGAAATATTTTTTTGGATAATACGGCTTTGCAAACATGACAAGGAAGAAGTGCCGACACCTCAACCAACCCCGTATTAGTATCCGTGCCGGTGCGGGCATCAACCTTAATAATATTCCACTTTCTCACATAGCCCAAAAGTCATTAATTTATAGATACATTTTCATTCATTTTCTTAATATTCCTATTCACAATATTTGGCAGTTTCAATACTCTGTTATATCTTTGCTGCTGTGAAACATAAGGGTGTTATAAATAGCAAGATGATACAAGGCACAATGAACAATAGACGAGGCGCAATGCCGAGGCAGAAAGGCGAGAACTTTTCTGTTATTTTTGTGCCCGATTATTTGGTAGTTCCAAATAATTTGCTAACACACACACACACACACACACACACACACACACACACACACACACACA
>NZ_JH594522.1:169985-186878 GCF_000243035.1 Prevotella micans F0438 | reverse complement strand
ACACACACACACACACACACACACACACACACACACACACACACACACATTCGCACCTAGCGTCTAACTACACATTTTTTACTTTCGCTTACGCGCGCGAAGCGTGTCGTAACTCCCATAAACAAAGGGCTCCAAGGAGTTCCCTTTGTTCGCTTTTTCGTGCCCTTTTGCCAAGCCGCGCAAGAGGAAAATAACGACGATTTTCTCGTGAGTATTCAATAACAAAAATAGCTAAACAATGAAAAGAGTATTCATAGTATGTTGTGCCATACTCATTGCCCTCACAGGGCGAGCACAAACTTCAAGTTGGACAGACGCTACCGGCGTACAGTTTGACTTTATTATTGTAGACGCCGCAAACAAATACGCTCATATAACACATGCCACAGCTCCAACCGGAGCCACGCTACTTACTGTTCCAGGAATAGTGCCTTATAATGGAGACACCTATACCGTGACAGAGGTTACAGGACTTGTTGTTGGAGGTTATGATGGTGACATGAAAAAAGTAATCTTATCAGAGAATATTAAGGCTGGTCGTAATTCTGTTGTTGGTTATGCGCCTAATTTGGAAGAAATAGTTTTCCCTTCAACATTAGAGATAATAGGCAACTTTACATTCCCTACCTTAGTTTCTTTAAAGTATATCGATCTATCCAATACAAAGGTGAGGTTTATAGGTTCGGCTGCTTTTCCCAATATTGATAAAGTCTCTTATGTGAAGTTTCCTCAAACCTTGCGCAGAATCAGTCAAACAATATTTAATAGTCCTTTTAGTCCTACTCTAAAAGAGCTTGTCTTGCCTGAAAAGCTGGACACTATTGATTTTACGGCGTTTGCAGGTTTAAGTCTTGAGGAAATCACTTTCGAGAATCCTAATCCTGCTCTTTTGTATCATATCAATAACCCGTTGCCCAACTCCAATACCCAAGGGCCTCTTGATGCAATCTTTCTATCTCAATTACAAACCGTATATGTACCTGCCGATGCAACGAAAGCCTATCAAACAACTCCAAGATGGTCAAACCGCAGTAATCTCTACCGCGAAAAAGTAAGCTTTGGCACCACGGGCTACACTTCTTACTACTTGGAAAACGAGAACTTCGAGGTTCCTGCCGGCTGTACGGCGTATATCATCACGGGTATTACACCCAGCGGCAACCCAACCACTCCCGACCAAGCCCAAGTAACAGCATTCACCACAGGCAAGATAATCCCCAAGCAGACGGGATTTATTCTGCAAGGCACGCCCAGTAGCACGATAGAATATCAAGCCAACGTGACGGGAACGGAGGAGAGTGTGACAGGCAATCTGCTTGTGGGCACTGCTACCGAAAGGGAGTTCTCTTCGGCCAGCGATAAATATTACGTGTTAGCCAACGGCGACGAGGGCATCGGCTTTTACAAGCAGGGCACTCGGAATGGTGCTTCCATCAAGCTGGCGGCACATCGCGCGGGTCTGCGTCTGCCACTAGCCATTGCGCCCGCCAAAGGATTTACAATCGACTTCGAATCCGCTCGCAAGGAGGCCGAAACGACCGGCATACGCGACGTTCGCCCGACAATGCAGCCACGTGAAAACGTCATCTACGACCTCCAGGGCCGTCGCGTAACGAATCCCGGCCGCGGCATCTACATCGTCAACGGCAAGAAAGTAGTGAGGGAATAAGGAAAAAAGTATTAAGTAATAAGTAGTAAACAATGAAACAAAGATATATCACCCCGCAGATTAAGGTTATCCAACTCTTGACCGACGACAATATCGCACAGTTTGTTGTGAGTTCGCACTCCGTTGGCGAGAACGAAGGACTGGCCAAGCCCGGCATCTTCGACGAAGACGAGGAGGACGCGGCAGGCGAACAAACGATGGCGGATTACTCGCCTTGGGAGGATTGAAAGGCCTACAGGTATGCGAGAACTGGCCGAGAGGACAAAGAAAGATTATTTTTAGTTAACATATTTATTAACCCGCTTATGGCTGAAAAAGGAGCAAAGACAGACGGTTTTCAGAATAGGATTGATATGCGGTCGCAAAGAGGGTGATGTCTACTCCTACTACAGATGAGATGTAGTCCTACTTTAGATGGCATCTACTCCTACTTTAGACACGATGTAGTCCTACTTCAGACAAACCTCCGCCTGCGTGTCGAATTCAACCGTAAGCACAAAACACATTAAATTATGGCTTTTTGGAAGAAAATTCTGATGAAAATCAACAACCGGTGGTACCCCAAATCAGTTCTTGTGGGTAGCCCCGTGAGTACCGAACAACTGTGTAAGCGCATCGCCGCAGAATCGACGGCCAGTCCGGCCGACGTGCGCGCCGTGCTCACCGCGCTGGCTCCGATTATGGCCGACTATATGGCGCAAGGCCGTTCGGTGAAACTCGACGGCATCGGCACGTTCTATTTCACCGCTGTGGCCGCTAAAGGTGGCGTGGCAACGGAGAAGGAAGTGACGGCCAATCAAATTACCGGTGTTCGCGTGCGCTTTATCCCCGAAACTCGGTTCAGCAAGAATGGCGGCGGTAGTGCCAAGCATGCCACTCGTGGCCTCTCCGACGTGGAAATAGAATGGGAGGAATGGAAAGGTGAGGAGAAAAAAAACGCTAAGCCCAAGCCACCGAAGCCGTAGAATATTGTTCCTCTTAATTGAACATTGAAGAATCCACTGCAAGCTATAGGTAGTACTTGCAGTGGATTTTTAGTTATACCCATATCTTATACATTAAATTGACGTCTCAATAAGATATATTTATTATGTTTGCAACAACTTCTCTTTCAGATATCAAAAACATGAAGCATCCGGTCGGTATAAATAATGCAATTATGGCATTCATTGATGGTGAATGCCATATTTTCGCCGATACCGGCTCGGGCAGCATGAGTACCACCGTGCACAATACCTACGACTACGAACGATTAAGTGAAGTACTCTATCCCAAGAATCTCTTCAACCGCGTTACCTATACCTATGGCAAGCCGGGCGAGAAATACAACCGTGCTGGCAGATTGGTGCTCGTGGAAGATGCATCGGGCGGCGAGGCGTATTATTACGGCAACCAAGGCGAGGTAGTAAAAACCGTCCGCTCGGTGATGGTGAGCACCACCGATGTGCACACCTACATCTATGGTGCCACCTACGGCAGTTGGAACCGCGTGCGCACCATGACCTATCCCGACGGAGAAGTCGTGATCTATCATTACAATGCGGCAGGGCAAATAGTTCGCCTTTCGGGCAATAAACAGGGGCGTGAAAGCGTTCCTGTTGACAGGATAGGTTATGACAAGGACGGCCATACCGTCTATACCAAGCTCGGCAACGGAACAGAAACCACCTACACCTACGACAAACAACGTGAACGTTTGCAGGAGATGAATCTCACGGCAGCAGGTACGGCAATTATGACCAACAAATACCAATATGATGCCGTGGATAATATCTTAGGTATTACCAATGCCGTAGACCCGACGCAAACCAATAAAAACAATAGCAATAACAACAAAGCAAAACTTGGTGGTGCTTTCAATCATACCTATGCCTACGACGACCTTAACCGTCTGATAAAAGCAAACGGTAAGGCGAAGAGCGCATCGTATGAAATGACCATGACCTTCGGACGAATGAGCGAACCGCTCACCAAGGTGCAGAAAGTGGACTCTACAAAGACTGCACAGTCTTACGACTTCACGTATAAGTACGAGGACAGCAACCATCCCACCGCTCCTACACAGATAGGACATGAGCATTATACCTACGACGCCAACGGCAATCCTACGTTAGTAGAAAACGACAGTCTCAACACCGAGCGGAAAATGTATTGGGACGAGGACAACCGCCTGATGGTATTGTCGGATAATGGCAAGACAAGCCGATACACCTACAATGCCGGCGGCGAGCGTATCATCAAGAGCCACGGCGACCTTGAGGGCGTATATATCAATGGTGCCCCACAGGGAATCACGTTCCATGAAACGGAGGATTACACCATTTATCCCGCTCCGATTATCACTGTGACGAAGAACCGCTTCACCAAGCATTACTTCATCGGTGACAAACGAATTGCCTCCAAATTAGGAACAGGCAAGTTCAGCAACGTTTATGGCATCAGCGGCAACAACGTTACGGCAGGACAGAAAGACTATGCCGCCCGTATGATGCAGATAGAAAAACAGCGCGAGGAGTATTAC
Organism: Prevotella micans F0438; assembly: GCF_000243035.1. Taxonomy (NCBI): domain Bacteria; kingdom Pseudomonadati; phylum Bacteroidota; class Bacteroidia; order Bacteroidales; family Prevotellaceae; genus Prevotella; species Prevotella micans. The sequence continues at coordinate 182,688 of NZ_JH594522.1, read as the reverse complement.
AAGTCGCTTGGTACACCTCCGGGTGTTCCCACGATGAAGGGTGCAACGGCAGACCCTGACAACACGCACCGTGGTTATAACGACATTATCGGAGATTTGGGCGACCACTCCGTGCCTGAAGGTTGGGTGCAACGGCCGGAGTTCAACGACAAAGGAGATGTCCCCGGCCCGCCCATTCAATGGAGCAAGCCCGAAGACCCCGACAATGCCCAGCCGGGTTATGGCTATATCCCCACGGACACTACCAACATCGAGGACATCTTCTTCTATCACTCCGACCACCTTGGCTCAACATCTTATATTACCGACGCCAAAGCCAACATCACCCAGTTCGATGCGTACCTGCCGTATGGCGAACTCCTCGTGGATGAACATAGTAGTAGTGAGGATATACCGTATAAGTTCAATGGTAAGGAACTCGATTCTGAAACAGGATTGTATTATTACGGGGCGAGGTATATGAATCCGGTAGCAAGTATCTGGTATGGTGTAGATCCTTTGACAGAGAAATACATAACTATAGGGGCATATGTATATTGTGCAGGCAATCCGATAAGATTAATTGATCCAGATGGTAAAGGATGGATTCAAACAAAAGTAGGAATTTATTATGATCCACGGGTACATTCACAGAAAGATATAAGTAAACATGATGCCCAAAGGGGATTTAAATTTCTGGGAGATGTTTGGTCTGATCAAAAGAGAGGTATTTCTTACAGAAAAGATGGAAGTATATTGTTTAAAAATGAAACTGATGCATATAAGCATATGTGGAATAATGCAAATAATTTATACAGATCACCAAAACATTGTCAGGGAAAAGAGGTTGGTGGTTTTATATTATCCAATGGAAGTGTATTAGTGTTGCCCGACTATAATAATGACAGAAGAACCTCTGGAATCAGCGACTATGGATACATGATAGGAGAAGGAAGAGTTACGAAAGGAAATGAAGTGTATCATGTAGTCGCACAGATTCATACACATCAAGATAAAACAGGCGATCCAACTCCATCTTTTTATTCTTTAGACGGTTTATATGATGGCAAAATCGCTGAAAGGATGAAAATACCTGTTTTTGTTTTAGGGCATGATAATAACGTTTATGGAATACTTCAAAATAAGAAATCTAATTCAATATTTTCTTTACCTAGTCCCTTTTCGACCGTAAGTAGCTTTTTAAGAACTAATAAAAAATTCTCCTTTTATGTAAAACAAAATAAGAATAAATGGAAACTAAGATAATAAAGAAGAGAAAGTGTGTTTTTATATGTTTCATCATGCTTTGTATATTAAGTATCTCTACTTCTTGTAAATATGATAAGAGGAGATATAAGAGGGTTCTTAATGATACAACTTTAAGTGTAAATAAAGAACTTCTACTTTACGTAGATAAGTATATTAAAAGATACCCTCAATATAGGTCATTAACTATTCTAACAGAGCTTGAATATAATTGGCGTGAAGAATACAAAGAGAACTGTATCTTGTTGATTGGGCCATCATTTGATGGATTATTTGAGAAGGAGAAAATATATCCGTCATATGCTTTTGAATATAGAAAAAGAATGATATTCATACAATCTTCATCAGATTATTTATATAGACAAAAAAACATAGAACGTACATACCATCGATACAGCGTAAAAAATAAGAAAAAGGAGGAAGATATTATTTCATATCTTAAATTAGCCTTGGTAGTAAAGGCTATAGGGAAAGGCTCGTTTATATATTTAACAGACAAGGCGGATTCTTTAATATTAAGAAAAAGGGTAAAATTCATTCCACCTAATGTTTAAACGATAGTAGAAGACCTCATCAGCAGAAAAGTAAGACAGTAAACTTTATGATAACGTCGCGTGATGTAGATACTGTAAACCGGTCGAACTTATATTAAAACTATATATGGATATTCAAAAAGATAGATTTATGAGAAATCTTACCTTATTTATTTTATGTTTTATTTTCATCGCCTGTGAGAGACCATCTCTAAAAAGAGCCGAGAATCTTCTTAATTTTTCTCTCAATAATAGTGTGTGCTTTCTACAAAAACATGAATATTGGAATGACTTTAATGGTAATGGCTTCAGGATAGAAGTTTATAATATTTTAGATATGAACTATATAAGGAATATATCTGAGAAATCGCATCTTAAATCTTTTAATTGCAATAAAAAGTACGACACAATTAGAAATAGTGAGTTTGGTAAATTTATTAATAACGGTGCAGGTTTCTATAAGACAATATGGAAAGGTGACAATATAGAAACGGTTGTTATAGATACTCTTAATAAAAAGTTTTTATACTGTTATTGCTTTATATAGACAAAATCAAATAAGTTTATTAATATCGTCTATAATTTGGGAAATAAGCGACCTACTCTCACACTTGATTAGCAAAAGGGTATTATAAATATCTTCCGCTCATATGGCTATACCGAAGAATTGGATTTCGATAACTACATCGACTGTTACGCATATGAATAGATTAGAGTCTCAGAAAAATTCCAGGCATTGGAACGTACAGTTTCATCCTATGAAACGCACGATTCCATCCTATGAAACCCATAGTTTCATCCTATGGAACGCACAGTTTCAATGCTTGAAACTCTACGGATGCCAGTATTTGACAAATCACTCACTTATCAGTGATAAACGCATAGCAAGTAAGTTCGGTGTGGGCAAGTTCAACAACGTCTATGGCATCAGTGGCAATAATGTCACGGCCGGTCAGAAAGACTATGCTGCCCGCATGATGCAGATAGAAAAACAGCGCGAAGAGTATTATAAATCGCTTGGTACACCTCCGGGTGTTCCCACGATGAAGGGTGCAACGGCCGACCCTGACAAAACTGGTTATATTCAAAATGTTGGCATTCATTATCTTGCTAAATCAGATAAGTCTCAATTTAATTTAACCGTATCCAATACTGGGGGTAATATTCCACAAGATGCCGTTTTTTCAAATGATGCTGGCACCTCGAATTATGATATATATCTTACCAATGGTTATGTAAATCATTCGTTGGGAAATTGTTATGACTTCGAGTGTGTTACTTTTCATGAGTCAACTCATAGATATGATAAATCCACTCATGGAGGCACTATAGGTGAAGTTAATGCGATAATACGTACAGCAATAGAATGTCCTGCATGGAACTATGCTAGTGATAACTATATACAAAGCCAAGCGTCTTATGCGGCAAAATCTTTAAATCAATATAGCTACAATAATATTATCCCTCAAGATATATTTCAAAAATTAAATACTGCATTTACTGGATATGCAACATTTGAAATAGTTAATAATCAGGTTACTGTAAATAATAATTTGAAAGAATGTATTGTAGTTGGACGAAAATCAAACAAATAATATCGTTGGTGGTTTTAGGGATATCATTTGTGTCCTGCAGGCAGTCATGCTTCGATGTAATAACACATAATAATGTTGCATATTGGTCACGTTATTGGACACCGAGCAATCCTCATGGGGTAATTGCAGTGTACTCAAAAAAAGACTCTATACGACAGTTTCTTGATGAAGATTTAAATTATAGTTTTACAGGATCTTTGGGTGACATTTATAGTGTTAGATTTAAATTCTCTAATGATACGATATTTCATTATGTAAGAACTAAAAGAGGATTTATAACAATGTATGATACCTTACATATTATATCATATGCTAGAGATACTATAGTTGTAAAAAATAATAATTCAGAAGAGGTGGTTTGGCATAGAATTCCCAATAGAATAATAAGAAAGAAAAAAAATCAAAAAACACAGGAACGGGCTTGATACCTCGTCACAGGACGGGTGAGGAACCTTACGAGTAATAAATTGGTAAGGAATATGTTATACAGATCATAATTATATCTCAAAGAAGATAACAATAAACATGAATAAACTGCCATTCAACTTCACTTCTGTCCCATCAACATGGGAACTCTGTTTCAACAAAGATTGCACGCACAACGACACTTGCATGCACTATTTTGCCGGTCAGCATCTGCCTGCCGACAAGATGATGGGCTTTGCCATCTACCCCAATGCCCTGCAGAACGGCAAGTGCCGGTTCTACATAGAAAAGCGAGTGATACGCGCCGCCTGGGGATTTCGCAAACTGTTTCTCAACGTAAAGCACGTGGACGACACACCGATACGCAGAAAAATCCAGCAATACCTCGGTAGTCGCCTCACCTACTACCGTTATATGAACGGACAACTCACCCTAACACCCGAGCAGCAAAAGGGTATTATAAATATCTTCCGCTCATATGGCTATACCGAAGAATTGGACTTCGATAACTACATCGACTGTTACGCATATGAATAGATTAGAGTCTCAGAAAAATTTCAAGCATTGGAACGCACAGTTTCAATGCCTGAAACTCTACGGATGCCAGTATTTGACAAATCACTCACTTATCAGTGATAAACGCATAGCAAGTAAGTTCGGTGTGGGCAAGTTCAGCAATGTCTATGGCATCAGTGGCAATAATGTCACGGCCGGTCAGAAAGACTATGCCGCCCGCATGATGCAGATAGAGAAGCAACGCGAGGAGTATTATAAATCGCTTGGTACGCCTCCGGGCGTGCTCACGATGAAGGGTGCAACGGCAGATCCTGACAACACGCACCGTGGTTATAACGACATTATCGGAGATTTGGGCGACCACTCTGTATCTGAAGGTTGGGTGCAACGACCGAAGTTCAACGAAAAAGGAGATGTTCCCGGCCCACCTGTCCAATGGCAGAAGCCTAAAGACCCGGATAATGCCCAGCCGGGTTATGGCTATATACCCACAGATACGACTAATATCGAGGACATCTTCTTCTACCATAGTGACCATCTCGGCTCAACATCATATATCACCGACGCCAAGGCAAACATCACCCGGTTTGATGCGTACTTGCCTTATGGCGAACTACTTGTGGATGAACATACATCTTCAGAGGACATGCCGTATAAGTTCAATGGCAAGGAACTCGATCAAGAGACGGGATTGGATTATTATGGTGCAAGGTATATGAATCCTATTACGAGTATTTGGTATGGAGTAGACCCATTGGCAGAGAAATATATTCAGACCAGTGCTTATATATATGGTGGTGGAAATCCTATTAGAATAATTGACCCAAATGGAATGGGATGGGTTGAAACCGAAGACAAGAAAGCTTATTGGGATGAAAGGGTTAATTCTGCTGAGGACACGAAATTTATTCCTAAGGGTGGCAGATTCTTAGGAAGTACAGCAGATTTGTTTGATGAGCATGGAGAATATAAATTTGATGATGACCAGGGGAACATCCTTTCTGCTCATCCACTGGAGAATGTAATTGTTACTGGCGACAAGGAATATAAGTTCTACCAAACTTTCGGTTATAAGATCTTCGGTGATTTCAGGAATTCAGATGGTGGATTAGGACCATGGGATCCTGATGCTGTGAGTTTTGGAGTAGGAGGAAATATCACGTTTGTTGGAACAACTATAGGCCTTGAAATAGGAATGGTTTTTACTGGAGGGAAGATATCTCCTTATTGCACATTTTATAATATGGGACTTACTTATCAGGGCAATCACTATCAGGCACAAATCGGTATAAGATACGAGAACACTCGTAACTCCTTTCAGCAGGACACACAAAAAACGGAGCAAAACAGCAGCCAGTTTTTGCCATATGCATCCTTGTCATTTTCATTAGGCAACATCTCTCACCAAATAAGTTTTAAGTATGATATGCAACGGCCACCTCTCGGATTTATCGGTGGATATAGCTATTATCTCAATCGTTATAAGTTTCAAGAAGGTAATCCGGTTCGTTAGGGTTGTTGATGTTGAGAGAGAAGTCATCGCCCGTCATTACCCAATAAAGGGCAGGGCTTATCATTCGTGAAACGCCCACAATTGAAATTATTCGTTTCGCTTTTTTGCTTAGTGACGAATCCTTGACTTCTCTGGCAAAGAAAATTTATATCTATTGGACTACCCTGACGACAATGGTATTATTGATTACAGTGGCGATGTGAATGCCCAACTTTATACATTCTTCGGTATAATTGATAAGAATCAACAACACATAAAGGAATGTACTGATTTAAATGACAATTGATTTAACGGAGGATAGAGGTAATAAAGCCTAGACGATTCACATCGCCTAGGCACATTCTAAAGTTTTAAAATTACTTTCTGCGTTTTGTTGGGCCAACTTTGACCTTTTCTACTACAGTTGTGCTTTTGTGCATATTCGATAGATACAAATTGCCCTGTTTTAGCACTTTTGCCTTTTTTTACAGTTCTTGCCATACTTTTGAATTTAAAGACTAACACTATGCGGTGACTTAGCGTTTCCGCTACGGTACACTTAAGCGTTGTATGCCATTCACTGTTCATTTCATCCGGTGCTTACTTTGTATGTGATTCAGGACAACAAAAGAAGCATCCGTCAACATTGCTATAGTATTTCTTTGCCTCCCTTACAGCCTCTATGCCATTTGCAAAGGAACCTAAATAAATTCGATTTCTACCAATGGTAAATACCTACAGCTTGATGCATGAACTTCATGTTCACCCGTAGATTGGGCAATTTCGTTTACGTAGTAAGAATTACTCATAATAAAGATTGTCAACTCTCTGGTCCATTAGCCAGGGTCTTAATTTCGAGTTGATACAACAAAGATATGAATTATTTCTTTTAAAATGAGTATAAATGCAAAAGAACACTTCGCCAATACACATATTCTAATATTCCTTTTCCAATTATTTGTCAGTTCCAAAACTTTGTTATAACTTTGGCGCCGTGAATCAGTTAGTAACTGACATTCCATGCTACTAATATGCAAAGAATTTTGCAATTATTTGCATTTTTTTTTGCATAGATTATTTGGTTAATCCAAATAATGTGCGGATACACACTTAAAATACCTGGCGTCTAAACGCTTTAGCGTACGCGTGCTAAGCACGCGTACCTCTTTTATAAACAAAGGGCTTCTCGAAGTTCCTTTTGTTCACATTTTCATGCCCCTTTGCCAAGTCGCGCAAGAGGAAAATAACGACGATTTATTGAAACAATTTAAACAAATGAATATGATGAAACAGCTTTTACCTTTATTAACATTATTGCTTGTTTTCTGCTTTCATGTGCAAGCATGGGATAGGTCTGGAAGTGTACGAGAGGGGACGAGTGACCTATCTCTGTACGGCGTATTGAGTTCAGCAAGGCTTTTATAGTAGCCTACAAAGAAACTTTCGATGTTCTCGATGATGTGGGGATGACTATTTATGTGCAAATCTCTCCGATGGAGATGACGATTAATAAAGTGGGACCTCTGCAAGACCATCCTAGAGCTTCTTCATTTTTACCTATCAATACATTAGAAGTGATAAACATGCGTGATATTAGGTAAAAACGCCTAATAAAGCCTTGTTTTACCTGGTATTTCTCCCTTATTTGAGAGAATTGGACACAATTATCCCGGAGGCTCGATAAAGGTTACATGCTATGGTCTCCATCGTGTGCTGCGCATGCGTATTTGCCAGTCCCACATATCTTGCTACCCCTCCAAGAAACCATCTGCGTATGGAATCGAAGGTGCGCTCGACCCTGTATATAATATTGCTGATGACAACATTGACACGCTGCTGCCTTTCGGTAATCTTATTACCCCTGATTCCTTTGTGCATGATGCGACTTTTGAGCTTCATCTTTCCGAGCGTCTTCCTGTTTTCTACCGAATCGTAGCCTTTATCGGCATAGACGGGTGTCCCTTGTGGGAGGTCGGCTTTCTTCAAGGGCGTTTCAAGATACTTGATGTCGCTCTCGTTGGGCTGTTCTTAAACGAGGAGAGAAACAATGGTGATTCTAAAACGAATCCTTTCTTCAATAGTTGGTTCTTGGATTTGGAGTAATTGATGCTAATTGCGCAGGAATCAAATTCAAACGATGAACTCCTGGCGCGACTGAGAGAGACAAAGAATGTAACCATGGGGTCATATAATTTCTATAGAGAACGCAGAATGGTAAAAATGATGAATGGTAATAAAGGGTAACATTATGAAGAAGATGGAATTACAGAAGCAGGTATTGTTGTCTTATAGTGTGGTCTATCCAGACCGACACGATAAGATAGAAGACTTGTTGGCTAATGTTCCATCAAACACTGCCATAGAACTTATTTCATATAGTCTCTCTAAGAAGGTGAATCAGTTTATTGGTGAACATGATTTTGACATTTGGGCACCATGGATAATGAAAACGCGAGATGATGTAAAGAATCCTGTTGGTCAGTATGCTCAACAGTATAACCTTGAGAACTTGCGCTTATAGATAAATATGCTATGCTTCTGCTTATTAGCAGACTGTTGACTTGTTATAATGGGAGAAATGAAGAATTGACAGAGGATGACTTGTCGAACCTATTCTTGGCATATATGCTCTGTTGCGATGAGCTTCTGGCAATGAATCAGAAGCTGCCTAAAAATAATATGAAGGCAGAAGAGTTTATCAAGTCTTATATGCCAGATTGCTTGAAGAGTCATAACATTGAAGCATCAAGAGATTATAGGTTGTTGATGATAAAGTGCTATATGCTCTTGATAGAATTCCCAAAGGTTAACACTCGGTTTGCACAATATATTGATGAATTTTGCAAGGAAAGGGATATACCCAGCGCCGAGTATTACTTATATGAGATCTTCCTGACTTTTCTGGAAATGGGAAAAGAGGACTTCTCCAATTGCAGAATGGCCATTGGTAAGAATCAGAAGGATGCTTGTCGTTTCTATGATTCGTTGACATTAAATCCATCGAATTATCAACATGATATGGATTTCCTGATGATGAAGGAAAAGCCTCTGATTAAGACAGGGCCCAATATCTACAACTTTATGTTTATGAAGATGTTTCTGGACAAAGCATATACTGGACTTCTTTTTGATATGAAGGACTCTTTAGTTAAGAGGAGGGGTAGATCGCACAATGGATTATGCTAATCTTCGGTCGTTTTTAGGTGAGGAGTTCTCGGAACGGTTCTTCTTTTATGCATTGATGAAAAGATGTTTTGGTTCGAATTATGTGAATTATAGTGGAGAAGAACTGGAAAAGGCTCTGGGGAAGGGAATGCCAGACTATTATCTGAGACGTCGAAATAGGATTTTCGTGTTTGAATGTAAGGATGTTCAGATGGCTGCAAAGAAGAAATTAAGTGGTGATTATGAGACGATTAAAAAGGCAATTTTTGAGAAGTATGTCGTAAATTCCAAGGGATATGCAAAAGGGATTGGGCAGTTGGCAAATGTGATAATCGATAAGATGCCAAGTATATTGAACGAATTTGATAAGTCGGCTCCCAATAGTGTGATATTTATCTACCCCGTGATAGTGTACTTCGATGATTGTTTTAATGTGGAAGGTCCGAACTATTTACTGAATAAGGAGTTTCAACGAATCATTGGTAAAAAGAAAGTTACAGCAGATTACGAAGTGAAGGATGTAGTGATGGTGAATATTGAGCAGTTGATGAGACTGGAAAATTTCTTTGCTACCGAGAAGTTGGATTTGGCTTATCTAATAAATTGCTATATTGAGTATAAGGAGGAGTTTGAGTTAAATCAAGTGTTTCCTTTCAATAAATACATATTTCAGGAAGCAAGAAAGATTGGATATGAGTTGAAAAAAATGCGTTGGTTTGATGAAGTCTTTGATAATTTAAAGATAATGGATAGGAAAGGACTATGATCAGTGAGACTCGCTCAAAGAAGAATATGATCCACCACTCCTTTTTACAATTAAGCTATACTTGTGACTAGCCAAATAGGAAACACTCAATCTTACATTTTGGGGCGTAATAAAGGATGTAAATCGCATAACTCGTTGATTTACACCTTTTTTTGCGGAGAGAGAGGAAATCGAACCCCTATACCTTATCTTCTCCGGGGTCTTCCTCACGCCCGGGTTTAGGAGTATCTCCTCCGCCTCCGGGCTTTTTGCCATCGTCCGGTTTCTTTCCGTCATCGGAAGGTTTCTTATCCTTATCACCGGGTTTCTTGCCGCCGCCCTCTTTCCTTTTCTTTTCAGCGGCTTTCTTCTGCGCCTGACCTTCCTTGAACGTGGTACGAAAATCGGAAGATATTTGGTTCATACGGGCGATGAGATTCGAGAGGAGGGCCTTATCGTCGTCGGTCAACGCGTGAAGATTGGCCGAGAGAACGTAGAGGCAAATCCTGGCGAACAGCTCGTCGGTTTTCGGACGAATTTCGCGAGCGTTGGGCAGTTTGCTGTCGGCCGTTTCCATCCGACGGTCGGTGCGCAGCTTTTCAAACGCATCGTTAACCGTGTAGAGCTCGGCCAGAACGGGCATTAAACCCAGAGTTGCCACCTCGCCGGGGTGTTTTTCGGCGTCGACACGAAGTCCGGAAATATGCAAACTTTCGGCCTCGAACGAGCCGTTCTGCATCCCATAATATGGCTTGAAAGCAATATGGAGAGTCTCGGCGGCATCGCTTATTGCGTTCACGGGCGATGTTCTTTGCGCCCGAATCACGTTGAAAAGATTACTGAGCAGTTTGTCGCGCTCGCGGTCTTTTGCCAGCAGTCGGGCGGTGTGAACCGACGCCTCGGCCTCTTTGTTGATTTCCACCTCGAGGTCGATGTTCTTCTTCCATTCAATGAGAAGTTCGGCCGGCATATTCAGCTTTGCTGCGGGTACAGCCGACACGAGTTCGTACTGCTTTTTGTGGAATTGAGCGTGCAGCGAATTCTCGAATCGGCTGCATTTCCCCGTCTCGATTTTCAAGGGATGATTTGATTTTGTTGCCATGTTACTAAAATTTTAAAGTTTATGTAATTGTCGATTCCGAAGAGAATCCATTTTTTATCTCGACGTAGACTTCGACTGATGGGCGAATCCATTTTTGGAGAGAGCGTAGAGTTCGGCATGAGTAGATTTTGCTTTTTATTGTCGGTGAAGGGTTCGCCGACGGTAAAAATTGCTTTTTGGTGCAGTCGTAGGGTTCGCCGCGACTAAAAACCGATTTTTGGCCCTGGCGTACCCTTCGCCTTAACCGATTTTTATTTTTCAACGTCGTTGAACCCTACGCTTTAACCAATTTCCGCTCCGCCGCCTCTGCGAACCCTACGCCGGCATCACGAAAATTAATCTGTCGTGCATTCCGAGCGAAGTCCGAATTGGCATTCATCAATGTGTGCATATATCAGTCTTGGGCAGAAGATTTTTAATTGTCGGCCACAGGGCGCACGGCGCATCCATTCTGATATTCGCCGGTTCCATTATGTTTGGGAATTACGGAGTTTGGAACGAAGAATAAACGACAAGCATTCTCTGGATGGCTAGTGACTGCCGACCAGTAGTCGGCACGAGTGCCAACGGTAAGTAAGGCTCCATTATTACTAGCATAGCGAAAACCTATAGCAGGGAAATAGATAGTTGCATCAGGAGAGATTATTTTGTTGTTGAAATCCCATCCCCAATCAAAACTACCACTAACATTAAATTCACTTAGCGTGTTAGTATTCTCGCCTGTTGTTGTAAAACCTGTAAAAGCATTAGAGGCTGGCACATGGAAACCAGCAGGACTGGGATCATAAACGGTTTTTATTACTTCATTATCATTGAAACCTGTTACCGTATTATTTATTGACCAAAGGTTGTAATGCATTATGCCAAACCAATTCCAATGATAGAATTTTTCAGGATGCTGAATTCCTTTAGCAAAGGAAAACTGACTAGCATCAATTTGAAAACTGCCTTCAGCAAAAACGTCTGTACCCGCAAAAGGATCTTTACGGCCCCATTGATACAATACTCCATATCCTTGTCTAACCCCTCCTGAGTTCTGCTTTATGATGATAACAGCTTCTTGATAGTTTCCTCCATTAGGTATCGTTTGTCTTACTTTCATCTTAACTGTTCTTGGTTGGTCGTAAGAAGTTCTTTTCCAAGTTGTATATTTCCATCCTGTGGTTTCTTTAGTGAAATTATAAATCTTATTCTGGCGATTGGTGCAGGATATAGTGTTTAGCACATCAGGGGCTGTGAACCACAGGTGCCATGACCATACTACAATGTCGTTCTTCGTGGCGGCCAAGACGACGTTGCCTGTTTTTATATCGTCTTTATCTACTTCGAACTGGAGGTAAGCCTCGTTGCCATCGTGCTCTATGCTGTAAGCAGTGACGAGGTCGGCTTCGTCGGCCCATACGATTTTAGCTCCGTCTACTCCGCTGTTTGCCCCGCTGTTGGTCTTTTCAATCCATGGGTCATTAATATCGTTGCCTAGATGGTCTTTGAAGTTCTGCAAGATATATGCGCCGGTGTTGGAGGTCTTATAAGAACTCTCGTTCTTGTTTCCGTTCTTTATGGCATTACCGTAAACGAGAGGAATTTTGTAGAATCCGGGGGCAGAGATTACGTAACAGTTGGCGGTGCTGCGGGGAATAACTGTACCGTCGAGCTTGTGGGTCGACAGGTCGTAATAATTACTTGAAGTGCCGCGTGGAGTGGCTTCTTTCATGTCTTTATTACGCTTGGCCAGGAGGTCGGTTACGTCTTTAGTCACCGTTGCAGTACCTGTTTCGGCAACCGTGCCGCCATCGCCATTTTCTTTGCTTAGAGAGGTTACCCAGGCTGGCTTTTCACCCATGGTGAAATTGCCGTCGCCATCGGCATCATAGCCTACAACTT
>NZ_JH594522.1:150496-168333 GCF_000243035.1 Prevotella micans F0438 | reverse complement strand
GTGTGTGTGTGTGTGTGTGTGTGTGTGTGTGTGTGTGTGTGTTAGCACTTTTTTCGAACCCACCAAATATTCAGACGAAAAAATCACAGAGAAATCGAAATTTCTCTGCGTCATCGGGGCGATGGAATATGTTGCTATGTAACTCACGGCGGCAAAGGTATACTAATCAATCTTTTCGAGCAAGAAAGGAGCTATCTTTTTGATTTTATTGGTGTCTGGTAAACTGAAATAATCAATGATAGCAGGGATGCAAACGCACGATGTAACCACATAGCAAAGGGTAGATGCTTCCAAATGAGCATCTACCCTTTGCTGTGTGAATTACTTTATCAAGACTGTTAGAATTCTTGTAAAGCGCGTGTCGACTAGTTTTTTATTGCTTTATGTTCGGCTCTTCGAGTCCAAGATGCTTTTTCTTGTCGACAACCTTTAAGGTTAGACCGATGAACAACGCTATACCACCCAAACCGGCGAGCATGATTAGGGGAGCGGTGTAGTTGAGCTGGGTAGGATCGGTTATGCCAACATTTGTTTTGTCGAGTACCTTACCGATAAGCAATGGGAATAGCCACAGGCCGATGTTCTGAATCCAGAAAATCAAAGCATAGGCCGAACCAATGATTTTTGCATCGACCAACTTCGGAACGCTGGGCCACAAGGAGGCTGGAACAAGGGAGAATGATGCTCCGAGAACAAGTATGGTTACATAGGCTACGATGACTCCGCCTACCTGACTGTCTTTGAACATCGGCAGAACAAAGGCAAACGTGAGATGGCAAAGAATAAGCAACATCGACCCCAGGACTAGCATCGAAGCAGCCTTTCCTTTATGGTCGACATAGCTACCAAGAATCGGGGTAATACCAACTGCCAAAAGTGGGAATACTGCGAAAATAGATTCGGCCGACTGACGCATATAACCCATATAACAGTAAAGCACAAGGCTGGCTACTGAGAGAATGAGCATGGAGTTCTTCATTACCTTTTTCTTCATGAAATTGAACATGAAAGCCGTAGCTGCAACCAGTAGCATTATAATATATTGAACGATGGTTACACTAGAAGATGCCCAGAATGAGTCGGCGGGAATATCAGTAAACGTGAGATTACACTGGAGCATATTCACGGCATATTTCTGGAATGGGAATATAGCAGAATAATAGAGCACACATAGTAGAGCAACAAGCCAGAATCCCATGCTAGTTAGAATCTTTCCGAGGTCACTAATCTTGAATGGGTCTTCTTTCTCTTCGGCTTCACCTGTTTGTGAGTCGAGTTTCTTGTCCATGAAGAAATAAACAACGAACATCATCAAGGCTATGCAGATGAGTACGACTCCGAAAGCTACCGAGCGCGAAACGTCGATGTTACCGCCTAGCTTGGCGAAAAACGGTGAGAAAATCATACATGTTGCCACACCTAAACGTGCAAGAGCCATTTCAGAACCCATCGCAAGGGCCATTTCGCGACCTTTGAACCATTTAACTATACCGCGAGAAACTGTGATACCGGCCATCTCGGTTCCGCAACCGAATAGCATGAAGCCTATGGCTGCTACTTTGGCCGAGGCTGGCATTCCCTCGTAGAAGGGCGATACACCAAGCTGTTCGAACACTGGAATATGGTTCAGGTTGTTTGTGAACCAAACATCAAGAGCGCTTCCTTTGAACGCCTCGCTGATGGCGTAGTATTTAATTAAGGCTCCTATGAGCATAACCGTTCCTGAGAGTACCGCTGTGAATCGCACTCCCATCTTGTCGAGAATTATTCCGGCGAAGATGAGGAAGAACACGAATACGTTCAGGAAGGTTTCAGAACCTTGCATAGTTCCAAAAGAGGTGGAATCCCATCCTCTTTCGGAGAGCATCAAATCTTTGATTGGCGAAAGAATGTCTACGAAGATATAGGCGCAGAACATTGCGAGTGCCAAAAGGAGTAGAGCCGTCCAGCGCATTGCAGCGGAGTCTCTGAGAGTTGCTTTAATCTTGTCTGTCATGTTATTTTGATTTTTATAAGTTCCGTGTGTTTTATTTCTTCAGCCAGCGGTCGAGCCAGTTGAAGAATGTTCTTTGCCATAGGATTCCGTTTTGCGGTTTAAGAACCCAGTGGTTTTCGTCGGGGAAGAGCAGTAACTCTGCCGGAATACCACGAAGGCGAGCTGCATTGAAAGCTCCCATACCTTGGTTTGCGTTTATGCGATAGTCTTTTTCGCCGTGTATGCATAGAATTGGCGTGTCCCATTTGTCTACATCTAAGTGTGGACTGTTTGCATAGGTTCGTTTTGCGGCTTCGGTTTGGTCTTTGTTCCAATATGCGTCGTCGTATTCCCAATTGCTGAACCATGCTTCTTCGGTGTCGGTATACATGCTTTGAAGATTGAATGCGCCGTCGTGAGCAATGAAGCATTTGAAGCGTTTGTTGTGGTGGCCTGCCAAATAGTAAACCGAGAATCCGCCGAAGGATGCGCCTACGGCTCCGAGTTTGTTTTTGTCCACATAGGGCAGGTTTTGGCAGGCGTCGTCGATGGCCGAGAGATAATCTTTCATGCACTGACCAGTCCAATCGCTACTTATTTCTTCGTTCCATTCACTACCGTAGCCAGGAAGTCCACGGCGGTTGGGGGCAATGATTACATAACCGTGGGCGGCCATTATTTGGAAGTTCCAACGGAAGCTCCAGAATTGCGATACGGGGCTTTGTGGGCCGCCTTCGCAATAGAGTAGGGTGGGATATTTCTTTGTGGGGTCGAAATGCGGCGGGGTAATTACCCATACTTGCATGTCTTTGCCGTCGGTGGTTTTAACCCAACGGTCTTTAACTTCACCCAGAGCCAACTGGTCGTAAATATGTTTATTCTCGAAGCTTAGTTGAATTTGCTGGCTGGCCTTTTCTTTCTTTGAAAGAATTACTGCATAGATTTCGTTTGCTTGCGACATGCTGTGGCGCAGAGCCAGGAGTTTCTTGCCGTCGTTGCCTAGGAGGGCAACCGAAGCATAGTCGTGCTGTCCGTCGGTGAGCTGTTTCACTTCGCCCTTCAAATTAGTTTGATAGATATTCACCGTTGCATGCCAACAGCCAGTGAAATAAATATCCTTTGAGTTAGGAGCCCAAACGAATGCATCTACATTAGAGTCGAAACGTTCAGCTACATAGGTTTTCTTACCTGTTGCAAGTTCGTATACGCAAAGACGATTTCTGTCGCTTTCATATCCGTTGTTCTTCATGCTTTGCCAGGCTATGTATTTTCCGTCGGGTGAGAACTGCGGATTCACATCGTAACCCACATTGAAGTCGCCGTCTTGATGGTTCACTTTTTGGTTGCGCATTGTTTTGGTTGCGTCAATCTTCGGCTCTACATAACCCTCGGGCTTGCATAGGTTTATTGTTTTACGGGTGTCGATGTTGTATAAGTAAATGTCGGCATCGGTTGAGATTGCATAGTTCACACCTTCTTTTTTACGACATGTGTAGGCTATGGTTTTCGAGTCTTGACTCCAATCGAACTGCTCGATTCCACCGAACGGAGCCAGCGGACTTTCAAACGGTTCGCCTTCTAGAATATCCTTCCCGTCGTTAACGCCCGATGCGGTTACATCGGCAACAAATGGGTGGGCAATGCTTTGTACGTAATGATCCCAGTGCCTGTAGTTCATGTCAGTTATAACCATGCCGGTTGTTTTCGGCAGGTCGGCGGGATTCTTTTTTATAGTGCCGTGATAGGGCAGGCTCTTAATAAGGATTACACGCGCCTTATCGGGCGAGAAAAGGAATCCTTCGATATCGATTTTCGAGTTTGTGAGCTTTTTGCGATTTGTCCCGTCGGCGCTCATTGTCCATAGTTGCCCTTCGGATAGATAGGCAATAGTATTATCGTCGAACCAGGTTGCGTCGGTTTCGCTTTTGGCCGAGGTTGTTAACTGTCGCACATTCTTTCCGTCGGCATCCATCGTGCAAATAACCTGGTGACCTTTGTTTTCGGCCACACTGTAGTACCCAACCTGGTAGACAATTTTCTTTCCATTGGGCGATGCTTGTGCGTTTCCAATTCTTCCCATTGCCCAAAGAGCTTCGGGAGTCATAAGGTCACTGCTTAACGTAATGTTGTTCTTTCCAATGTTCACGTTTTGTGCATTTAAGGTTCCACCGTTAACCAGTAAGGCTGTTGCGATGGCGATAGAAATATTTCTGTTCATGGCTTTAATATTTTTTCTTTCTATTAAGTTCGTCTTGTTTTCGTTTAAGTTCATCTTTTTGTTGCTGCTGCATTTGTTGCAATGCCTGCATTCGAGCCAAAAGACCGCTTGCTTTCTGCGGATTCTTTTTGTTTTCAGCTCTGCGATTCTCTAAGATAGCCAGGAGTTTTTCTTCGTTTGTCGTTTTGCGAAGAGTCCACATAATTGCTGCCGAGAAAAACAGCGAAATAAAGTAGTAGAAGTTTAGGCCCGACGAATAATCGTTGAACATGAAGAAGAAGAATACCGGCATGAGATACATCATCCATTGCATCATCTTCATCTGGTCGGCCTGTTGTCCAACCATCTGATCTTTCTGTTGCTGCATTGTGAACCATGAATAAAGAACGTTGGCTCCGCAGAACAGAATACAAGTAAGCGATAGGTGGTCGCCAATAAGCCATAGGTCATGACTCCAGGTAATAATCGGATCGTAGGTGCTCAAATCGTGCATCCAAAGGAAACTTTCGCCGCGAAGCTGAATGGCGTTCGGCACGAAGTTGAACATTGCAATCCAGATGGGCATTTGTATTAGCATAGGCAAGCATCCAGACAGCGGACTCACGCCGTATTCAGAATACATCTGCATCATTGCCTGCTGCTTTTGCATTTGGTCTTCGGGCTTGTTGTATTGCTTTGTAGCCTCGTCGAGCTTGGGTTTAAGCACGCGCATCTTGGCCGAACTCATATAGCTCCTCTTTACCATTGGGAACGTAATTAACTTCAATAGCAAAGTGATGAGAATAAGTACAACGCCCATTGGGAAAACCTTGCTAAGCCAATCGAAAACGTAGAGTGTAAACCAGCGATTTATTATCCTGAACAAGGGCCAGCCAAGGTAAACCAGGCTTTGCATGTCGAGATTCTTACCAAAAGCGCTTTCTTTTTCGACAGCTTGTAGAAGCTGGAAATCGTTGGGCCCGATATAGAACTCGAATTGAGAAGCTTTACGACCACTGGGGTCGAATGCCGTTTTCATCTTGGCCTGATAGCTCTTTAAATAATGAGATTCTTTATTTAGCGGAGTGCTTTTGAGTTCGGCTCCTTTGGCGAATCCGTCTTTCGAGATGAGAACGGCCGAGAAGAATTGATTCTTGAATGCTACCCAGTCGAGAGCCTCCTCTGTTTTTTCTTCGCTTTCTGATGTTTCGCTCAGTTTGTCGGTGCCGCCCACAGTTTCTTTGTAAGTAAGGGTCGAATATCGATTCTCGAAATTATATCCCAATTCCTGTTGCCTACACCTGTCTTGCCAGTCGACATAAATCTGGTTGTATCCGGGATTAAACAAGCCGTTCATTCCTTCGGCGCGAACATTCATTGAGAGAATGTAGTTCTTTCCGAGCTTGTAATCGATTATTAATTGCTGTTTTTCACCTGCTTTTGCAGTAAGAATGAGCGTTGAATCTGTAACGGCTGACGGAACGAAATAAAGGTCTTTCGTCTCTAAATTCATCTCCTTTGTTGCCAAAGAGAAGTTCAAGCTCTGCTCGTCGCCGCTAAAAAGCGTAACGTCTTTCTGGGCTTTAGTTCTATCGCCCGACTTTACATCGTGCCCCACATAATTCTTTATAACGGCCTTTCGCAGAACGCCGCCTTTTGTGTCGATTGTTAGCGCAACCTTACTGTTTGAGAGTACAATTTCTTGCGATTTCCCTTGCAGAGCCGAATGAAACAAAGCCGACGTATCGGAAGCGATTACTGCCCGTTGTTTTGTTTGTTTTTGCTTTGCAATTTTTTCGGCCTGTGCTTTTTTAGCTGAAGCTATTGAGTCTTTAACAAATTCTTGTCGTTGCTTTTCAACTTGTTCGGCCGAGGGCTGTTGCCACCAACCGAAGCCAATAAGTACAAGGGCTATTAAGGCAAACCCTATGATGGTGTTTCTATCCATTTATTTGTTTTTGTGTTGTTCTATTGCTGTTTTCACGAAGTCGAGGAACAAAGGATGCGGATTCAGAACCGTTGATTGATATTCCGGATGGAACTGCGTGCCGATATACCATTTCAAACTGGGAATCTCTACAATCTCAACAAGCTCGCTCTCTGGATTCCTACCAACGCATTTCATTCCGTTTCGTTCGTATTCTTTCTCGAAGTTATTATTGAATTCATAACGATGCCGATGACGCTCTTGTATGTGTTCCTTCCTATATATATCGAACGCGCGAGAACCCTGTCTTAATAGGCATTCGTAGGCCCCGAGTCGCATTGTTCCGCCCATGTTCGTTATGTTTTTCTGCTCTTCCATGATATCAATCACGTTGTGAGGCGTCTTCTCGTCCATTTCGCGCGAATTTGCATCGGCATATCCCAGTACGTTGCGCGCAAACTCAATAACCATCATCTGCATGCCAAGGCAGATGCCGAACGTAGGAATATCGTGTGTGCGAGTATGATGCGCAGCGATAATCTTACCCGCGATTCCGCGCTGCCCGAATCCAGGACAAATAACTATTCCGTCCAATCCAGCCAGCTTTTCAGCCACGTTTTCTTCGGTTAACTTTTCAGAATTTATGAACGAAATAACCGTCTTATGGTCGTTATATGTTCCGGCTTGCGATAAACTTTCGCGTATGCTCTTGTAAGCGTCCTGAAGGTCGTACTTGCCCACCAGCCCGATGTTAACTGTCTTGGTTGCCTTTTCGCGACGCTCAAGAAAAGCCTTCCAAGGCCCCAATTGCGGAGCAGGCTCAATAGGCTCATTGCATTTGCGAAGCACAGCCGCGTCGAGCCCCTGATTTTGCATATTCACCGGAACCTCGTAGATGCTTGGCAAATCTTCGCTCTGCACAACGCAGTCGAAATCTACATTACAAAAAGCTGCCACCTTTTTTCTTATGCCATCGCCCAGATGTTTCTCTGTTCGCAGCACCAAAATATCGGGCTGTATTCCTATGCTTTGAAGCTCTTTAACGCTGTGTTGTGTAGGCTTTGTTTTTAGTTCGCCCGCTGCTTTCAAGAAAGGAACATAAGTAAGATGCATATTTATAGCCCTCTTGCCGAGTTCCCATTTCAGTTGCCTGATGGCCTCAATAAAAGGTGCCGACTCAATGTCGCCAATTGTTCCGCCTATTTCGGTTATAACAAAGTCATAGTGAAATTTCTGTCCAAGTAGTTTTATGTTTCTCTTAATCTCGTCGGTTATATGCGGCACAACCTGAATGGTTTTACCAAGATAATCGCCCCGCCGTTCTTTATCGATAACGCTTTTGTAGATTCTTCCGGTTGTCATCGAATTAGCCTTGGTTGTTTGAATTCCGGTAAAGCGTTCATAATGTCCCAGGTCGAGATCGGTTTCCATTCCGTCCACCGTTACATAGCATTCACCGTGTTCATATGGGTTTAGCGTTCCCGGGTCTATGTTTATATAGGGGTCGAATTTTTGTATTGTTATATTATATCCTCTCGCTTGCAAAAGTTTTCCGAGTGACGACGATATTATGCCTTTTCCAAGTGATGAAACCACACCACCAGTAACGAAGATATATTTTGTTTCAGCCACAATTAAGTCTGTATTTAAAGTTGTTTATTTTGCTTGGATTATGTTCATGATAACCAGTTTGCAAAGGTAAACGAAAAGTTTTATTACCGTGCTTGGTTTATCTATGTTATAATTCATGCTTCTATAGTCTATCTCTGCTTGTTGAGGTTGTATAAAGTTGTTCACAGTATTAAAATTCAATGAGTCGTCTAAAGTTTCCGATGTTTATTTTATTTGCTATACTGTAGAAAAAGCTAAAAAGATAGGATAGCTTCAAAATATTGGAATAAGCATTGATTGAAGTCGGTAGACAGAGATTTTAATTTCTGATTTGACAATAGAACATCTCTGCAGAATGCTACTAAATCTCTTTTTCTATATCATATTTTCTATATCATACTTTCGTCTTGTGAAAATCCATTACAAGAGGTTTCACTCCATCTTTTTAAGTCAAATCACAACAGAAACACACTGTAAGCAATTAACTTTGCAAACAACAAACAATCGCCTTACAACAACAAGAATCATAAACTAAAATCAAATAAAAGCATATGAAAAAAAATCTTATTATCACCCTTATGGCAATCACCAGTCTGGCAGCAAATGCACAAACGCCAGCATGGATTAACAACGTTAAAGTATCAGGATTTGGAATGCTGCAATATCAATACAGCAGTCAGAAAGATTCAAAAGCAAATTCTTTCAATCTGCGAATGGGGAGACTAGCTGTAGATGGGAAAATTCTCAATAACTTCTACTGGAAAGCGCAACTTCAGTTCAACGGCAATACATCGACTCTTGGGGTATCGCCGCGAGTTGTTGATCTCTTTGTTGAATGGCAACAATACGACTTCCTGAAAATCAAAGTAGGACAATTCAAGAATCCTTTCACCTTCGAAAATCCAATACACCCAATAGAACAAGGATTCATGTCGTATTCGCAAGCTGTCACAGCATTTGCTGGATTTAACGACCGAAGCGGAAAACATAGTTCAAACGGTCGCGACATAGGTTTGCAATTGCAAGGCGACCTTTTCAAAAATCAGGATGACCGGGCAATTCTGCACTATCAAGTCGGAGTGTTCAATGGACAAGGAATAAACGTGAAAGACCTCGATCAACAAAAAAATCTTATCGGTGGTCTGTGGGTTATGCCTATTAAAGGAATGCGTCTAGGATGTTTCGGATGGACTGGTTCGTATGCACGAAAAGGAACCTGGACTAATCCAGATGGAACCGTACAAACTGGAACACGAAGCCTGCAGCAACGCCGATATGCCTTCTCAGCCGAATATTTGTTGAATGACTGGACATTCCGCTCGGAATATATTCACTCTACAGGCGGGGCCTTCTCCAAACCGCTAAACAACACAAACGACGAAGCCTCGAAAGACTGTAACCTAAGTACTGCAGGCGATCAGTCACAAGGAGTTTATGCCATCGTTATAGCCCCAATTGTGAAAGAGAAACTTCATATCAAAGCTCGCTACGACATGTATCAACCAAGTAAGGAAAATAAACAGCAGAAAACAATCTACGAAATCGGAGCGAACTATCATTTCAACAAAAACCTGCTCCTCGAAGTTGAATATGCCTATGTGCACAACAAAGCGCTTCCAAATCCGAATCATTCGATAGTTGATGTGCAGCTCAACTTTAGATTCTAGATAGCTCATCTCACTCGTGCATACAAACAAAATGCGGAGCAACAAGCCATTGCTACGCATTTTTTGATACCTTTGCCGACAGAAATACCGGTTTTAAACCATAAATAAACAACAAAATGTCACATAAGTCAAAATCGCACCGCAGACGACACTACAACGAACACACAGGTTTCGACCTGTCAATGCATCGTTCAGCAGCTAAGCGTCGCCGAATGTGGGCACGATTCTTCCTCTTCCTGACAATTCTGTTGGCAACCGTAATCAGTCTTTGGGTCTACTGGGTCTACACACACTAAGCATAAAGGAACAAGAGAACATGAAATTACTGAAAGGCAGCAGCGTATCAACGTTACGATAAGTAAGACACGCTATAAAGTAGAACGTACACCTTTGGTTCTATGCATAGATGGTTTGGTGCTGGAATAGCAAGATACGTTGGACTTTCAAAAACACATGCGCAGCATATTATGGAATTCATTGCCTACAACTTATACCGAACACCAGGGATTATGGTGTCAAATTGTATCGGATAATATGAAAATACACCGATAAAAGATTATTATCTACTCAAAAATAACCTCCAGCGGCATCTTTTGGTCAAAAATATTCTTTCTTCTAAGAGTATATGGGGGAAATAGTAGGTTTTGCAGAGGTCTCGGTATAGCTGTGTGCAACTGCCAATTTCCCATTGTACATCCCAAACCCAAACCTGAAGAACCAATTAAGCCTGTAGATCCGGGACAGCCTACAAAGCCTTCTATTTTATAGAGCTTATCTGTGTCTTTAAGGCATAAGTATGGTACATTAATTTGAAGTTAAAGGATATGGCATCGTTAGTATGCCATATCCAATTAAATAGTAACCACCAGAGATGGAATTGCAATATTATATATGAAATATTTTTTTCCAGCAATAATTATCTTGATTTGTAGTCTTGAATCCTTTGCTCAGAGTCAGGATACATTGCAGGCTAAAAGCTTACCAGAAGTAATCGTTAATGGTGCCAATCAGATAGAGACTACAAGAAAAACCATTTTGCGCCCAACATCATTGGAAAGGAAGCACGCCACTAATGGATTTGAACTGCTGGATGTGATGAACTCTCCCGAATTAGAAATTGATACCCACATCTATAACATTACCACAAAAAGTGGCGGAAGTGTAGTGATATGCGTTAACGGAATGGAAGTGTCAAATGAAGAAGTAGCTATGCTCCGGGCAAAGAATGTGCAATCTATTGAGTATGTTCGTACACCTGGAGGAAAATATGCAGGGAAGGCAGGTGTTCTCAATTTTATTACAATACAATACGAATATGGAGGAAATGTATATTTCTCAGCAGAGGAAGGATTTGCTTACAAACAAGGTAATTATCTCGGCTATATAGACTACACTCATAAAGGCTTGACACTTTCGCTTACAACCTCGTTTGACTGGAACCATGACCACAGCTATAGCGAGGGTGTGGATCAGTATATTTTCTCTGATGGTAATATGCTTGAAAGAAACTATACCCCAATATCGTCATTCTCTAAGACTAACAATCAAGGAGGAAGGCTTAAACTTACATCTATCGGCAGCAACCATCGACTCAATATATATGCTTCTTTTGTTCGCCAAGCGGAACCGCAATCCGTTTCAATTAGCGATGTTACATATAGTGGGATGTTTATGGGCAATACCCTGAAGAGTGTTACGACCCAGAGCAGAAATATCTCTCCTTCTGTTTATGCAAACTATACACTGTGGCTTCCTAAAGAGCAGACGCTTGATTTTACAGGTTCTTTCTCTTATGGACATAATAGATATTCAAGTTTATATGACGAGACTGAACATTCTTTTATTTCTACAAAAAGTCATGAAAATAACCATGTAATAATTGGAAGGATCCAATATTCCAAAACATTAAGAAACAACTATACTCTGACAGCAGTTGCCTCTCACGACCATAACTATTATAAAGACACCTACAATGGGAATTTGAGTAGCAATCAAACACTTATAACAGATGCCACTACGGGAATGCTTCAAGTTAGCAAAAATTCAGAAAAATATTATTTCTACCTATCTGCTGGAATTTCCAATACTGCAGTAAGTCTGAATACGAATCATTATGACTATTGCCATCCTATAGCTTTTTATGGGGGAAACTACATAATAGACAGTCATAATTCACTGTCGTTAAATGGACTCTACACTCACACTCTCTTTGATCCTTCAAACAAAAATAAAATGGTGATAAGGAAATCTTTCTTTGAAGTGGTAAAAGGAAATCCTGATCTTGGGACATTGCGTGTGCTTAATAATACCTTATCTTATAATGGACAATTCGGGAAATCGAGAATATCTGTATCCTATAATAACTTCATATACTTCGATAATATTTGTCATGTGTATGGTGCTGATGAGCAGACTGTATCCGACACGAAAGTTAATGAGGGTACCCTTTATGGAAATATGCTTACGGCATCCTACTCATATAATGCTTTTAACGATAAGTTGCGCCTGAATTTTACGGCTATAGAGGAATACAATGCTCTTAAAGGCAAGCATTATGATATTTCAAAAAACACCCTGAGAGCTCGTTTGTCTGCCACTTATCTTATCGGTAATCTACTACTTAAAGCTACTTATAAGACCCCATATACTACTCTGTTTGTGAGTGAACCTTGTTTTACACATAGAAAGTCCGTGTATGAACTTTCTGTAAGTTGGAAGCATAAGGCTTTTTCTGTCGAAGGGGTGATACGAAATCCTTTCAAACGTTATAATGTATCACATACTTCAATGAATTATGGCTGCTACGATCAAAATAGCTGGAGTTACAGCGAAAATAATGGAAGATGTGTAAATCTAAAATTGACATACAATATTGGTTATGGTAAAAAAACAGATAAAGGCGAAATAAATATTGATAAGTCTATCAACAATGCACTTCTGAAAGCATATTAAAGTTACCTACCAACTCATAGGCGGTATGCAGGAAATCAAGTTACAGAGTTGTGCGGAGCCGTGATGCAGGTCTATCATCCGAAGTTGCTCTTTCGGGTCGGACAGGCGGACGTGCCAGTCGTCCCACTTGTCGGGCATATCACCATATTTTTTGCTACTCTTTTCCTTGATTTATCGCTTGCCCTGCTCTCCGCTTTGGGGTGCGTGAAGCACTGCACCATTGCTTTTGAATTTGAGCAGAAAAGAAGCGAATATTTGACAAATATCATACCGGATCTTAACCTGTTTATACCCTCTCGAACTATCTTCGTAAGTTGTTGAGAATAATTAAGTTACAAAAGGAGCCAAAGTGATTTTAAAAAAGTACTATCGTTTTGCCCAAAAAGTACTATCGTTTTACCCAAAAAGTACTATCGTTTTGCCCAAAAAGTACTATCGTTTTTATCGAGAAGTACTATCGTTTTTCTAAGAAGCTAATATTGTTGTGCCAAAAAGACTATAACTTACAGAGAAAAAAGCAGTATCGTTCCTTGTTTATTGTTCTGTTTCATAATCGTTTGGGGGAAATCGTGAATAATCAATGCTTGGTAATTACATTCCTTGCGTTTCCCTTTATTTCCCTTAATTCTTAGCTACTGATTATGCACGTAAAATGATATATTACAAAAAAGAGAATGCAAGGGCATTCTCTTTTTCCATTTCTACACTTGTCACAAACAGTTTAATAAACTCGGTGGCCAAAAATAGCTGTGCCGACACGAACCATAGTTGAACGGCATTCAATCGCCGTTAGATAATCATTGCTCATTCCCCACGAGCGCTCGCAGAAGCGGGCATCAGAAGCGAAATACTTCTCTTTGATTTCGTCAAAGAAGTCGGCAGCAGTAAGCATTTCGCGACGAATTTGATTCTTGTCGTCAACATTTGAAGCCATCATCATCAATCCCGAGATATGAACATTCTGCAGCTCGCGCCACTGACCTTCAGCAAGAAGTTGGCGACAGGCATCGGGCGTGAAACCGTATTTTGTTTCCTCTTCTGCAATGTGCAACTCAAGTAAAACATCTATTGTTCGCTCATACTTAGCTGCCTGCTTATTGATTTCTTTCAAAAGTTTGAGAGAGTCGACAGCCTCAATCATGGAAATGTAAGGCGCAAGGTATTTCACCTTATTGGATTGGAGGTGTCCGATAAAATGCCATTCGATGTCCTTGGGTAGAGACTTAGCTTTGGCCGACAATTCCTGTTCATGACTTTCTCCGAACACACGTTGACCCTCACTATAGGCAACCTCGATGAACTCGGCTGGATGAAATTTGCTCACAGCGACGAGCTTTACATCTGCAGGAACGGTTTCTCGCACCTTGCGAAGCCTCTCGACGCAAAGTTCAAGCTCGTCATTCATTTTCTTTGCTCTTGTTCTTATGTTCGAACACGTCCATAATCTTCGTTTCGGAGATGGCCACTATCTCGTAATCAATCATTGTGCTGTTCATTACTTCTTCGATATGTTTCATAGCGCCGTTTACCGAATGAGCTTGCACAAGATAAGTGACGTATGAGCGTTTTTCTTGTTCGCTTTTCTCGTCGATGGTGATGAAGGATAATCTTGTCTTAAACCAGTTATCATCCGTATCGGCGTCGCTAAAAAAAATCTCTCCATAGGCCGCGGGTGTTATGCCTTTCACCTCAAAGTCGCCTGTGATGTAATGTGACATCTCTTCGGTAATGAAATTTTCGGCTTCTGAAAAGCTCAGGGCGTCTACAGTATAGGTTTCTGTGACTTTTTTGTTACTTCCGTCTTCCATTGTTTTGTCATAACGCACTCGGGTTTCGAACCACATGCTTGTTCTGCTTCTCATAAATTTCAGTGTTTGTTTATGCGCTTTTCCCGGCATTGTTTTCTGGGCTGAAAAAGGCGCGGTTTGTTAGTGCGACAAAGGTATCAAAATCCTTGATAACACTTGAAAGAGTGCCATCTGAATGAAAAATGGTTTAACTTTGTCTGCCGCAGAAAACATATGTCATGTTTATTCTATAAATCTTTAAAACCATATTATCATGCCTAGAATTTCAAAGCGCGGACTCGAAATGTCGGAGTCCCCAATCAGAAAACTCGCTCCATTAGCCGCAGCTGCAAAGAGTCGCGGAGTAAAAGTTTATCATTTAAACATCGGACAACCTGATCTTCCTACGCCGCAGTGTGGTTTGGATGCACTCAAGAAGATTGATCGAAAGGTTCTCGAGTACTCGCCTTCGCAAGGTTATCTCTCCTACCGTGAGAAATTGTGTTCGTATTACGACTCGTTCGGTATCAACCTCACGCCCGACGAGATAATTATTACAACCGGGGGCTCTGAGGCTGTGCTTTTTGCGTTCATGGCGTGCCTCAATCCGGGAGACGAAGTGATTGTTCCGGAGCCGGCTTATGCCAATTACATGTCGTTTGCGATTACGGCGGGCGCGAAGGTTCGCACGATTGCCACATCTATCGAAAATGGGTTCGCGTTGCCGAAGGTGGAGGAATTCGAAGCCTTAATCAACGAGCGAACACGCGCTCTCCTCATCTGCAACCCAAACAATCCTACAGGAACTTTGTACTCTCGCGAAGAGCTTGACCAGATTTGTGAGCTCGTAAAGAAGTACGACTTATATCTTATCTCCGATGAGGTGTATCGGGAGTATGTCTATGCCGATGTTCCATACATTTCTGCGATGACACTTCCCGGTCTTGAGCAGAACACGATTCTGATAGATTCGGTTTCGAAGCGTTACAGCGAGTGCGGAATTAGAATCGGAGCATTGATAACCAAGAACCGCGAGGTGCACGACACGGTTATGAAGTTCTGTCAGGCACGTTTGTCGCCTCCACTTGTGGGTCAGATAATTGCAGAAGCCAGTCTTGACGCCCCCGAGAGTTATGGGCGCGAAGTTTACAACGAGTATGTTGAGCGCAGGAATTGTCTCATTGAGGGATTGAACCGTATCCCCGGTGTGTTCTCCCCGATGCCGATGGGAGCTTTCTACACGGTGGCTAAGCTACCGGTTGAAAATGCCGAAGATTTCTGCAAATGGTGCCTGAGCGACTTCAATTATGAGGGCGAAACAGTGATGATGGCGCCTGCAAGCGGCTTCTACGCAACTCCGGGAGCTGGCAAGAACCAAGTACGAATTGCATATGTGCTCAAGAAAGAGGATCTGCAGCGCGCACTAGTGGTTTTGGAGAAAGCGCTAGCAGTCTATCCCGGAAAGACAATGGAATAGGAAATGAATTTTGCACTCTTTACAGCAACAAGAATCTACGGCGGGGGAGAGAATCGGAAGGTCTCGAAGCCCGCCGTTAGAATTGCGACCGCTGGAGTGGCAATCGGACTGGCCGTGATGATAATTTCGGTGGCAGTTGTGCTCGGATTCAAGCATTCCATCCGCAATAAAGTTGTTGGATTCGGCAGTCACATAACGGTTGCCAACTTTGTGACGCTTCAAAGTAGTGAGCAGTACCCTATACAACTGTCTGATTCGATGATGAAGGCACTTGCGCACACTCCGGGAGTGCGACATGTGCAGCGATTTGCCTATGCTCAAGGTGTGTTGAAGACAAACAACGACTTTCTAGGGGTGACGCTCAAGGGGGTTGACCGCGATTTTGATTCTACTTTTATACATGAGTGCATGGCACAAGGCCAAATTCCGAAGTTTGGAACGGAGGCGAGCACTCAACAACTGCTAATTTCTAAGCACATTGCCGATAAGTTGAAGCTCACAACTGGCAATCGAATATTCGCTTACTTCTTGGACGGACAGCATCTGCGCATTCGGAGGTTTACGATTGCGGGCGTGTATGCAACAAACATGAAACAATTCGATGAACAAATGTGTTTTGCTGACATCACGACCGTTAACAAAATAAATGGATGGAAGCCTGACCAGTACACGGGTGCCGAAATTACCGTGGAAAGCACTCATGCGCTCGACATGACTGCAAAAAATGTTCTCAAAAAGGTGAAGAACAGAACCGACAAGTATGGCGAAACGTATTCGTCGGCAACCATTTTCGAGCAATACCCGCAAATTTTTTCGTGGCTGGGACTCATGGACCTCAACGTTTGGATAATTTTGGCGCTGATGCTTGCTGTGGCGGGTGTGACTATGATTTCTGGATTGTTGATTATAATCTTGGAGCGAACACAAACCATTGGATTGCTCAAGGCATTGGGGGCGCGCAATGCACAAGTGCGTCATATATTTCTTTGGTTCTCTGTGTTTATAATTGGAAAGGGATTGGTAATCGGAAATCTACTCGGGCTGGGTATATGTCTCCTTCAAAAATACACAGGACTAGTCAAGCTTGATCCACAAACCTATTATGTAAGCACGGTTCCGGTTGATGTTGACTGGTTGATTGTTGTAATTCTCAATATTTCCACTCTCTTAATATGCATCTTCGTTCTCATTGGTCCCAGTTACCTGGTGAGCCGCATTCATCCGGCCCGTTCGATGCATTATGAATAACTCTCACTGGCGTGAGATTCAGAAATCACCCCTATTGTAGTATCATGTTTATTTGGGGATTCGGTCAATTTGGCCGAATCCCTTTTTTTATCCCTACATGAGTGGGAAATTTTCTCCAAATTCCATTCATGTTTATTGCACGAGTGGAAAATTTAGTCAAGAAATGACTTATGCAGTATGCATGAATGGAAAATTTGAATAAAATCACATTCATGTAGTATGCATGAGTAGAAAATTGTGTCAATATTATAGATGTGTTTTACTTGAGAATGTATTTAATAATTCATGAATAAGATATGAGAGGCGCATGATTCTAATTCGGGCTATAGCCCGCATATAGGGACAGACCCCGTGTCTGTCCGATATATAAAAATATATAGGGTATATTATTTGGTCTGTAAAATGAAATGAAATTTTGGCGGACAGACACGGGGTCTGTCCCTACATGCGGTCGTTCCGCCCGAGTGGGAGTTTTATATAAAGGAAATTTGGACAGGATTATATTCATGTTTATTACATGAGTGAAGAATTTTCGCCAAATTTCAGTCATGTAGTATGCACTAGTGGAAAATTTGAATAAAATTCCATTCATGCAGTGTGCATAAGTGGAAAATTTGGCCAAGAAATGACTCATGCAGTGTACACAAGTGGAAAATGATAACAAAAATCCACTTGTGCAGTCTGCACAAGTGGATTATGTGAATTAGATTTAACACATGCTGTCTGCATAAGTGGATTATGTGAATCAGATTTAACATATGCAGACTGCATGAGTCGTTTCTGTTAACTGTATTAACTTTCTGTAGACTGCATGAGTCGATTCGAGGTATTATTTTCTATTTCTGCATACTGCATAAGTCAAATTTGAGGCCTCGAATTCATTTCTGCAGACTGCATGAGTCGATTCGAGGTCTTGTTTTTCATTTCTGCAGACTGCACGAGTCGATTCGAGGTCTTGTTTTTCATTTCTGCAGACTGCATGAGTCGATTCGAGGT